>NZ_JAMXLD010000002.1:0-26594 GCF_024054295.1 Ciceribacter sp. RN22 | reverse complement strand
ATGCGCGTCGGCCCGCCCGGCCAGGAAAAGCCGGCCCTCCTCGACAAGGACGGCAAGGTCCGCGATCTCTCCGCCCATGTCGCCGATATCGGCGGTGCAGCCATCTCCCCCGAAGGCCTTCAAAAGATCGCAGCGATCGACCCGGCGAGCCTTCCGGAACTTGCCGTGGACCGCATCGGTGCTTGCGTTGCCGGCACCGGCAAGTTCATCTGCATCGGGCTCAACTATTCCGACCATGCCGCCGAGAGCGGCATGGCCGTGCCACCCGAGCCGGTGATCTTCATGAAGGCGACCTCGGCCATCTGCGGCCCCAATGACGATGTCCAGATCCCCCGCGGCTCGGAAAAGACCGACTGGGAGGTCGAGCTCGGCGTCGTCATCGGCAAGACCGCAAAATATGTCTCCGAGGCCGACGCCCTCGACTATGTCGCCGGCTACTGCGTCTCCCACGACGTCTCCGAGCGCGCCTTCCAGACCGAGCGCGCCGGCCAGTGGACCAAGGGCAAGTCCTGCGACACCTTCGGGCCGATCGGCCCCTGGCTCGTCACCAGGGACGAGATCGCCGACCCGCAGGACCTTGCCATGTGGCTGACCGTCAACGGCGAGACCATGCAGAACGGAACCTCTGCCACCATGGTCTACGGCGTCGCCTTCCTCGTCTCCTACTTGAGCCAGTTCATGAGCCTGCACCCCGGCGACGTCATCTCCACCGGTACGCCCCCCGGCGTCGGAATGGGCATGAAGCCGCCCCGCTACCTCAGGGACGGCGACACCGTCGAACTCGGTATCCAGGGCCTCGGCACACAAAAACAGACCTTCAGAGCCGATTGATGATTGGAAGAAAGACAGGGCGACTGCCATGACCAAGATAACCAGCCTGCGCAGCATCGACCTGCGTTTTCCCACCTCGCAGAGCCTCGACGGTTCGGACGCGATGAACCCGGATCCGGACTACTCGGCTGCCTATGTGGTACTGGGCACCGACACGCCCGGTCTCGAAGGTCACGGCCTCACCTTCACGATCGGCCGCGGCAACGAGATCTGCTGCGCGGCGATCGATGCGCTGGAGCACCTCGTCGTCGGACTGGACCTCGACTGGGTGAAGGCCAATCCGGGCCGCTTCTGGCATTATCTCACCGGTGACAGCCAGTTGCGCTGGATCGGACCGGACAAGGGTGCGATGCATCTCGCCACCGGCGCGGTCGTCAACGCCGTCTGGGATCTCTGGGCCAAGGAGGCCGGTAAGCCGGTCTGGCAGCTCGTCGCCGACATGTCGCCGGAAGAGATCGTCTCGATCGTCGACTTCCGCTACCTGACCGACGCGCTGACGCCCGAAGTGGCTCTCGACATCCTCCGGAAAGCGGAGACCGGCAAGGCGGAACGCATCGCCCTCCTCGAGAAGGAAGGTTATCCCTGCTACACGACCTCGGCCGGCTGGCTCGGCTATTCCGACGAAAAGCTCCGCCGCCTCTGCCAGGAGGCCGTCGACGAGGGCTTCACCCACATCAAACTGAAGGTCGGTCGAGATCTTGAGGACGACAAGCGTCGTCTCAGGATCGCGCGCGAAGTGATCGGCGACGATCGCTTCATGATGATCGATGCCAACCAGGTCTGGGAAGTCGGACAGGCGATCGAATGGATGAAGGAGCTCGCGCCTTACAAGCCGTACTTCATCGAGGAGCCGACGAGCCCCGACGATATCGCAGGCCACAAGAAGATCCGCGAGGCGATCGCGCCGATCAAGGTCGCGACCGGCGAGATGTGCCAGAACCGCATCGTCTTCAAGCAGATGATCGCGGGCGGCGCCATCGATATCGTCCAGATCGACAGCTGCCGGATGGGCGGACTGAACGAGGTGCTGGCGGTACTGCTGATGGCCGCGAAGTACCAGCTGCCGGTCTGGCCGCACGCCGGCGGTGTCGGCCTCTGCGAATACGTCCAGCACCTCTCGATGATCGACTATCTCGTCGTCGCCGGCACCAAGGAAGGCCGCGTCATCGAGTATGTCGATCATCTCCACGAGCATTTCCTCGAACCCTGCCGGATCGAAAACGCGGCCTACATGCCGCCGAAGCTGCCCGGTTTCTCGATCGAGATGAAGGCCGAAACGCTCTCGCAATTCCGCTTCGGCGGCTGAACAGGCTTCAGGGGAGGCGGAGGACAGCCTCCGCCCCCTATGCCGTCTCAGGCCAGGGCGTGAACGCGCAGCGAAGAAAGGAGAGTCTGTTTGGACGTGCTGAGATGGTCGGTCATCGCCGTCTGCGCGGCGGCCACATCCCGCGCCTTCAGTGCCGCAATCAGTCGCAGATGCTCGCCGATGGCCGCCTCGTTTCGCTGGCGTTCAAGCGTCTTGTCCCACTGGAAGTGGTAATGGAAGATCAGCGCCACGATCTTCTGGAACTCCGCGGCAAAGCGGTTGCGGACCGCACTGCCGATCAGTGTGTGGAATTCTTCGTCCAGCAGCGAAAAGTCGTGGAAGCGTTTGTCGATTTCGGCGGCGAGCTCTCGATGCTTCCGCTCGAGTTCGTCGAGCCGTGCCCAGATGGGATCTTCAGGCGGCAGACGCACCAGATGGGACACCGCATTCAGCTCCAGGATCATTCGGAATTCCGACAGTTCGATCGCGAACTCCGGCGTGAAACCGAGAAGTTGCCAGCCCCCTTTCGGTCTGCGCCGGACGAGACCAAACCGGCTGAGAGAAGCCAGGAACTCGTGCAGCATCTGGGGCGTGACGGAAAACTGCCGCCTCAGCTTCGCAACGTTCAGTGCCGTTCCCGGTGCAACGTCGAAGCGAAGAATCCAGTCGAGGAACTGCCGTTCGAGTTGCTGCTCGGTGATCTGGCCGGTCTGGACTTCCAGCCGGTCCTTGTCTCCCGGCGTTCTCAGGAGCTGCTTCTGCCGGCCGACCCAGGTGATGATCTTCGCGTCCTGCAGCTTTTCCAGAATGGCGCGCACGACCGTGCGGCTGACGTCGAGCCGCTTCGCCAGGTCGTTTTCAGACGGCAGGTGATCGCCTGCGGTCATCGTCTTGCAAAGGTCGAGCGCTTCGTTGAACGCCTCTCGAAACCGTTCGTCAGTCCGCGCCATTCATGCTCCAGGTTGGGGCCGCATCATCACACGCCTGCAAGTGCCCGGTCGAGATGTGTATAGCCGCCGTCGACGAAGAGCCATTGCCCGGTGAGATGCAGGGCCTGCTGCGAGAGTGCAAAGACCGCCATGGCGGCGATTTCGCGGGCCTCCGTCATGCGCTGGCCGAGCGGAATGCGTGAGGTGATCTCCGCCAGCTTTTCCGACGGATTGTCAAAGGTCGCAATCCAGCGTTCGTAAAGCGGCGTCATCACCTCCGCGGGGAGGACTGCATTGACGCGGACACCATCGCCGGCAAACGCGGCGGCCCATTCGCGCGTCAGGCCGAGCTGTGCCGCTTTCGCCGCAACATAGGCGGATGTCCCGCCCTGGCCGGTCACGGCCGTCTTGGAACTGATGTTGACGATCGCACCCTTGGACTTGCGGAAATCATCAGCCAAGAGATGGACGAGCGTATAGTAATGAATCAGGTTCTTTTCGAGCGAGGCGCGGAAGGCTTCCGGCCCGGCCTCGATGCCGACGCCGTCGTTGATGCCGGCATTGTTGACGAGACCGTAGACGGTTCCGAAACGCTCCCGGGTCTCCTCGACCGCCTTGCGGCATTCTTCGTCCCGCGAAAGCTCGACCTCGACGAAGGTTGCCTTTCCGCCGAGAGAGGCGAACCACTGGGGGTCCGGAGCGCGTCGCGCGAAGATGACGGGGCGAGCCCCTTCTTCCGCCAGCATTTCGGTAATCGCCCCGCCGATCCCAGCCGCACCACCGGTAACGACGATGACTTTGCCTTCAAGTCCAAGATTCATGAGATATCTGCCACACTGGGAAACTGCCGGCCCGCACAGGCAGGCCGGCAGGTCCGGTTAGATCAATCGTAGAGAACGGCCGAGATTTCCGGGCTGTCCATGTTGGTCTTGTCGTACCAGTAGAAGCCGGTGTCGATCGTCTTCGGGAGGGTCTCTCCCTTGATCGCCGCGACGGCCGCCTTGACGGTCTCGTAGCCGATGCCGACCGGGTTCTGCGTGATGGCGCCGGCCATGACACCATCCTTGATCGCCTGCTTCTGCGCGGTACCGGAATCGTAGCCGATCACGGTTATGCCCTTGGTGCCGGTTTCCTTGATGGCATTGACGATGCCGATCGCAGAGCCTTCATTTGCACCGAAGAAGCCCTTCAGGTCCGAGTTCGCCGCAAGGATTGCCTTGGCGATTTCGGTCGACTGCAGCTGGTCACCGCCGCCGTACTGGATGTCGACGATCTCGATGTTCGGATGCTTCGCCTTCATCTGGTTCACAAAGCCGTCGCGACGGTCGATGCCGGTCCGCGAGGTCTGGTCGTGGACCACCAGGGCGACCTTGCCCGCATCACCGATCAGCTCGGCCATCTTGTCGGCCGCAAGCGCTGCCGCTGCGACGTTGTCGGTCGTTGCCGTCGTGGCGGGAATGTCGCTGTCGACGCCGGAGTCGAATGCGATGACCGGGATCTTCGCATCCTGTGCCTGTTTCAGAAGCGGGATGGCGGCCTGGGTATCAAGCGCGGCGAAGCCGATCGCCTGCGGGTTCTTGGCGAGCGCGGCGGACAGCATGTCGATCTGCTTGTCGACCTGCGTTTCGTTGTCGGGGCCTTCGAAGGTCACTTCGACGTTGAATTCGGCCGCGGCCTTGTCGGCACCCGCCTTCACGGCCTGCCAGAACTGGTGCTGGAAGCCCTTCGAAATCAGCGGAATGTAGGTCTTGTCCTGAGCATATGCCGCCCCTCCGGCGCTCAGAATGGCAACCGCGCTCAGCGCTGCCATGATGCTACGTCTCGTAATCATTTCACTCCTCCATTTTTCGGCAATATGCCGTTGCTACGATTGAGACTGCCTTGCGGGACGTTGTCCGCCCTTCTCGGCAAAGACTTGCATGCTCCTCACATGCGTTGGCGGCGAACCATGTCGGCATAGACCGCCAATATGATGATCATCCCGGTCACGACCGTCTGCCATTCCTGTGCGACGGACAGGATCCGGAGCCCGTTCAAAAGGACGGACATGATGAAAGCGCCGATGATGGTGCCGAGGACCGAACCCCGCCCACCCGCAAGGGACGTTCCCCCGATGACGACAGCGGCGATGGCGTCGAGTTCGTAGCCGAGACCCAGCGCGGGTTGCGCGGAATTCAGCCGGGACGCGATGATCAGTCCGGCGATCCCGCAGATACCACCCGACAGGCTGTAAACGCAGACCTTCCAGAAATCGGTGTTCACGCCGGAAAGTCGGGCAGCCTCTTCGTTCGATCCGAGGGCGAACGTATAGCGGCCGAGAGCCGTGCGATTGAGGACGAACGCCACGAATACGGCGAGGACGAAAAGAACGAGCACGCCGTTCGGGATCGGGAGGAAAGGAACCACGGTGCCGATCAAGGAGCCCGTCGAGATCTGCGAGAAGCCCGGCGTTCCATTGAAGTAGATGGGCTTTGTTCCGGAGATGACCAGCGACAGGCCCTTCAGGATAAGCATCATGCCGAGCGTCGCGATGAAGGGCGGGATCTTCATGCGGGCGATGAGCGTCCCGGAGACGAACCCACAGAGAGCGCCCGTTCCGATCGCAGCGACGATGCCGAGCGGCAGCGGCATTCCGAGATAGGTCAGGACGACGCCGGCGATCACCGCCGTGAACGTCATCAATGTCCCGACGGAAAGATCGATGCCGCCGGTTATGATCACCATCGTGACCGCCACGGCCAGCACCCCGTTGACGGAGGTCGCCTGGAGGATACCGATGAGGTTCGAGGTTTGCAGGAACTTGTCGGAGGCGAGGCTGAAGAAGATCAGCATCACGATCAGGCTGGCGGAAGCCAGAAGCTTCTGATGGACCCCGGATGATGCCTTCTTCTTTATTTCGTTTTGAACCGTCAGCGTCATGCCGCCTCTCCCCCCAACTCTCCCCGGCGCTGTGTGGCCAGGTGCATTATCTCTTCTTGTGTTGTCGCCTTTCCTCCGGGGAGGATGCCCGTCAGCCGTCCTTCGCACATCACCGCGATCCGGTGTGACAACCTGAGCACCTCGGGAAGTTCCGACGAGATGACGATGATTGCCTTGCCGTCGCGCGCAAGCGATTGCAGCAGCCGGTAGATTTCCGACTTCGCACCGATGTCGATGCCGCGCGTCGGTTCGTCGAAGATCAGGATATCGCAGTTGCGCAGGAGCCATTTTGCCAGAACGACTTTCTGCTGATTGCCTCCCGACAACAGCCGGACCTCCTGGCGTTCGGACGGTGTCCGGATGCTCAACTGCTTGATGTAGTCGCGCGTGACGCTGCCGAGTTTGGCGTCCGCGATGACGCCGAAGCTGTTCGAAAAGCGGGCGAGATTGGGCAATCCGACATTGGCGGTGACGTCGAGGCCGAGCGCCAGCCCGAGATGCTTGCGATCCTCGGAGAGATAGCCGATGCCGGCCGCCACCGCGTCCTTCGGACTGCTGATCGAGGCCGTCTTGCCGTGGACGACGATTTCCCCGGCATCTCTGCGGTCGGCGCCGAAGATCAGTCTGGCGACCTCGGTCCGTCCGGCACCCATAAGGCCGGCAAAGCCGAGGATCTCGCCCGCCTTTACAGTGAAACCGACGTCCTGGACCGCCTTGCCTCGCGAAAGCCCGCGGACCTCCAATGCGACCGGCGCATCGGATAGGTCGGGAATGTCCACCTCGGTATTTTCCAGTTCGCGCCCGACCATCATCGAGATGATCGTCGAAATCGGTGTGTCCGACGCCTTGACCGTGCCGACATAGGCGCCGTCCCGCATCACCGTCACCCGATCCGCGATCTTCTTGATCTCGTCCATCTTGTGGCTGATGTAGACGATCCCCACGCCCTCCGACTTCAGCCTCTCGATGATCGTGAAGAGATCGTGGACCTCCTTGTCATTGAGTGCGGCGGTCGGCTCGTCCATGACGAGCACGCGAGACTTGTGGGAAAGGCTCTTGGCGATCTCGACCATCTGTTGCTGGGCGACCGACAAGGTCCGGACCTCGGCCCTGGGGTCGATGGAAATGTTCATTGCCGAGAATATGTCCTGCGCCGCCTGGTTGAGGGCGGCCTCGTCGAGGCGCCAGAAGCTCTTGCGCGGCTCGCGACCGATAAAGATGTTCTGGGCGACGGTCAGGTCGTTCATCAGGGCGAGCTCCTGATGGATCATCCCGATGCCGAGCGCCTGGGCGGCATGCGGACTGGGGATGGTGACCTCTTCTCCGGCAATACGGATCGTTCCCCCATCCGGCTGCCATATGCCGGACAGAACTTTCATCAGCGTTGACTTTCCCGCCCCGTTCTCGCCCATCAGGGCGTGAACCTCACCGGCAAACAGGTCAAAGCTCACGCCCTTCAACGCGTGAACGCCGGGGAAACGCTTGTCGATCGCCTCGAGCTTGATGAGTTCATGCATGGCCCGACCTCCAGGCTGGCAAAGCGACCAGCGCCTTGATGAGCCCTGACCGATCAGCGGCCAGCTCCGGCAGTCTTTTCGGCAACTCGTCGAGGGACAGGACGGTCGAGACGAGTTTGCTGCCGTCGATCGCGCCCGAGGACAGCGCCTCCATCACATGTAGGAAGTCGGGCGTCTGTGCGTTCCGGCTGCCGACGAGTCTCATTTCGCGTTTGTGGAACTCGGCGTCGGAGAAGGTGAGATCACCCTTGACGACGGACACCAGCACATAGGTGCCGCCATGGGCGACATGAAGAAAGCCCGCTTCCATCGCCTTGGGATTTCCGGTCGCATCGAAAACGACATCAAAACCGTCTTCGAGTTCTCCCACGAGGAGAGGCTGGTCGGCCAGATGAAGATGCGAGAAGCCTAGCGATCTCGCCGACCCGAGACGCTCTTCGCTCATGTCCATAATGTGGACTTCCGCGCCGGCCAGGCGAGCAAAGAGGGCTGCCCCCAGGCCGATCGGTCCGGCTCCGGTAACGAGAACCCGGTCGCCGGAGGCGGCTTCGGAGCGGCGGACCGCATGGGCACCGATTGCAAGAAACTCAACGAGGGCCGCATCCCGTTCCGACAGCCTGGACGCGTCGTAGAGGTTGCTCGCCGGAACCGCGATCCGTTCGCACATCCCGCCGTCCCGGTGGACGCCGAGAACGCCGATCGACATGCAGCAGTTCGGCTTGCCGCGCAGGCAGGCGCGACACTTGCCGCAGGCTATGTAAGGATTGATGGTGACGAGCTGGCCCTTCTTCCACCCCTCGGCATCCTCCGCCACATAGCCTGAAAGCTCGTGACCGATGACACGCGGATACTCCAGGTAAGGATGCTTGCCCTCAAAGATGTGATAGTCCGTGCCGCAAAGGCCTGCGGCGGCGAGGTCTACGAGAACCCACCCCTCAGGCGCGGCGACCGGCAGATCTCTTTCAAGCAGACGAAACTCGCCCGGTTCCACACACACGCCGCTCACCATGCGACGGACCGATGTCGATTGACTGCTCATTTGTCCTCCCAGACATTATGTTTTTTATGATTATAGACATCCTGCGATCGGTGCAAATGTTTTTTATTTTTTTGAGCAGATCGACACAGGCACGGTGGAACGATGCGGCGAACGGTTCAGGCGGGACGGTCCACCCCGCCGACATCAGCCGCGAGCAGCCAGCATGACATCGCCATTCCGATGTTCGGTTACAAGAGCCATGCCGGCATCGACCGGGTGCACGGCTTCATCCGGGGATGGACGGTGACGAGTGCGGCCGCCCATGACGGCGCTCAGCTCAGGAACGTCGTCACCAAGGGCAATACAGCCTCGACCGTCTGGGCCGACAGCGCCTACCGCTCGAAGACCAACGAGGAATGGCTGAAAGACAATGGCCTGAAGTCGGACATCCACCAGCGAAAGCCGAAGGGCAAGCCAATGCCGGAAACGATGTCGCGGGCAAACGGACGACGATCAAAGATCAGGTCCGCCGTCGAGCATGTCTTCGCCAGGCAAAAGGACAAGATGAAGCTCTTCATTCGCACGATTGGCATCAGCAGGGCGACGGTGAAGATCGGTATGGCCAATATCGCCTACAACATGCTCCGATACGTCTTCCACGAAGGACGCCGCGCCGCCGCATGACGCGGCTGCCCCGAAGGGGGCGATGACACCACGAATCCAGCATGAAATCGCAGGCAAAGCCGCCAACAGCCATCACGCCGCGTCGCAGATCACCAATTCAACGGTAATTCGAGGTCTCCAATTGTACGCCTATAACCTGCTGATCATCGATGAACTGGGCTTCGTGCCGCTCTCCAAGACCGGCGCGGAATTGCTGTTCGAGCTGATCTCGCAACGCTACGACCGGGGTGCCACGCTGATCACCAGCAATCTTCCGTTCGACGAATGGACGGAAACACTGGGGTCAGAGCGCCTGACCGGCGCGCTGCTTGATCGTATCACCCACCACGTCAGTATCCTTGAGATGAATGGCGACAGCTATCGTCTCACCCAAAGCCGCGCCAGAAAGGCCGGCTGAAGCCCTCTCAGAAAAATCGCCGCAGAGGCAAAGGGTGTTGATATCGTGATCGGTGTCCTTACAGGCTCCGACGTGATCGCCGGCGGCACCCACTTCGAGCATGGGCTGGTGCCGAGGGAAATCGTGGCCAAAGTCGAGAAGATCAAAGCGCTGCACACAGAGTACAACGTTCCAATCAAGGCAGCGGCGCTGCTTTTTTTGCCTCGCGCAAACCGCGGCGGCCGTGATCATTCAAGAGCGAGCAAGCCCGATCGCATTTTGGAGAACCACGCTGCTCTCAACGCGAAGGAACCTGCGGATTTCTGGCATGGCCTGCGGTCTCAGGGGCTCGTTGCCATGGATGCCCCCTTCCCATCGATAAGGCGCAACGCAATCCACATTTGCTACCAACCAAACGCGCTTCGCTCCCATTCATCGTAAACGCAGCGTAGGAAACACATTGTACTCAGATGTACTCAGATCCGATTAATTTGAGAAACGGCTGTAGTAGGTCCGCACAATTAAGTGCCGCAAATTGGAGGAATTTGCACATTCTTACATTTGAGCGGCAAGCGACAGCTGCAAATGACGCCACTTGAAATCGCTCACCAAAAATCTCGCTTAGAGGCGTCCGCTTTTTATCGGGCGTCAACGAGTTCTTGCAACCGAGTCATTGGCGGCGCACTGAATTACGGACCATTCCGTCCTTTCAAACAGGACGGGGAGTCGCTTTTTTTGTTTTTATAACGCCCGTAGCATCGCTGCATTGCAACAATGAAGGCGGCGAACCGATGGCAATTAGTCAACTCATTCAATCTTTTAAGCTTAGCGCCACAACCAGCGGCGCTGAACTGGGCCGCAAGATCGATGCCGTGATCGAACAAGCATTGTCGGATTTGCGTCTGGTTGGCGCGGTTGTGCTGGTGGCTCGCAACAGCGAACTGCTATACCAGCGCGCCGCGGGCATGGCGGACCGTGAAAACGGCAAGACCATGCAGCCGAACACCCTGTTCCGCTTGTCTTCGGTATCGAAGCCCTATGTCAGTGCCGCAGCGCTATCGCTGGTGGCGCGGGGTCGCATCGGACTGGACGATCCGGTCAGCAATTGGTTGCCCGAGTTTCAGCCGGTCATGCCGGATGGCCAGGTTGTGGCGATCACGGTAAGACATCTGCTCTCCCATATGGCGGGTCTTACCTATGGCTTTCTCGAAGAGGGGAGGGGCGGCGATTATCGCCGGCTGGGGGTTTCGGACGGCATGGAGCGCTCGGGCCTTTCGCTGGAGGAAAACCTCAAACGCCTTGGCCAAGCGCCTCTCGTATACGAGCCCGGCCGGAATTGGGGCTATTCCATTGCAACAGACGTGCTGGGGGGCGTGATTGCACGTGCACATGGCACGAGCCTTGGACAGGCTGTTGAGGATCTAGTGACGGGTCCGCTGCAGCTTTCGGATACCGGTTTCGCCGTCAAGGATCCGGCGCGGCTCGCGGCTGCCTATCTCAACGATACACCCGTTCCACGGCGCATGCAGGGATGTGAGACGGTGGAGGTCTTTGAAAACACCGCCGGCATTCAGCTCGAGCCGGACCGGGCCCTAGATACGGATGCCTTTCACTCAGGCGGTTCGGGCATGGTCGGCTCAGCCGGCGATTTCCTTAGATTTCTTGAAGCGCTTCGCGGTGGTGGGGGAAATCTGTTACCAAAGTCCTTGGTCAATGAAATGGCCAGACCCCAGACCGGCGATCTTGAACTTGTTGCTTGGCCCGGACGCGCCTTCGGTCTTGGGTTCACCGTTCTCAAGGATCCGGCTGCTGCTGGCACGCCCGAATCGATCGGCAGTTGGCGGCTTGGCGGTGCCTATGGCCATTCCTGGTTCGTCGACCCCTTTGAGCGTCTGACCGTGGTGGCGTTCACCAATACGGCCTTCGAAGGCATGTACGGCCAGTTTACGGTCGATTTGTGCGAAGCGGTTTATGCCGGCCTTCGCGAACCTCGCTGAAATCCAGATCGGGATGACTTGATGCCCGCTGGGCCGAGTATCCGCATGCCACCCTAGAGTATCGGCTCGAAAACCGAAATCGATTTTCGGAAGGCACGATCCGTCGTTTCAATAGGATAGAGCGTCCTTTAGGCGTCAGTTCCAACGCACGGGGCTCTAGCAAACAGACCCGAAAATTGAAGCGATTGGGAGCAATCCCAGTGGCAACGATAGACCGAAAAATCCGTGGGGCGCACCACATCGCGCTCACGGACTGCGGGTCCGCATGCCAAACGAAAACAATCCCGACTGTTCGTGTCTCGCCCATGGGCGGTGAGCCGCGACGAACGCCCTTCGCTTTTTTTAACCAGAAGAGAGGTGACAACGATGTCGTATAGTCAAGTACAGCCCGAAAGAATGCAGAGCAGACTGGATTCCCTGACGGGGTTGCGGTTCGTCGCAGCCCTTTTCGTATTCTTCTTCCACGCATCCCTGACGAAGATCATCGGCTTCAATCCCTATGCCGACGAAACCGTTGTCAGCGTCTTCCAGCGGCTCTTCAGCGTCGGTGGTTGGGTCGGCGTTTCGTTTTTCTTCGTTTTGAGCGGTTTCGTCGTCACCTGGTCGGCCCGGCCGGGCGATCCTGCCACGGCTTTCTGGCGGCGGCGCATCGCCAAGATCTACCCCAATCATGCCGTGGCCTGGCTTCTTGCCCTTCTGGTGTTCAGCGGCCCGGTGACCGCGCTCTCGGCGGCGATACCAAACCTGCTGCTGATCCATTCCTGGATTCCCGACATCAACATCTTTCTCGGCATGAACGGGCCATCCTGGTCCTTGTGCTGCGAGTTGTTCTTCTACCTGTCTTTCCCGTTTCTCTTCAGGCTCGTGGAACGCATAAGCCCGTCAAAGCTCTGGTTCTGGGCGGTCGCAATGGTGGCAGGGCTTGCATTGACTCAAATTGCCGTCGCCCGCTTCGTACCCGGTGAACCGCAGATTGCCGAATATCCGATCTCGCTTGAACAATGGTGGGTCGCGTATTTCCTGCCGCCGCTTCGTCTGTTCGAATTCGTTCTGGGCATGCTGATGGCGCGTATTCTCAAGGCCGGCCTTTGGCCGCGTATTCCCATGGCGGTCGCGTCTGCCATCATGCTCGGAGGTTATATCGCCGCCGGCCTCGTACCGTTTCAATTCAGCCTCAACCTGGCGACCATCGCTCCCATCGCCATCCTCATCACGGCACTGGCCGATCGGGATACACGCGGCGAGAGCAGCATCTTTGCCGGACGCACTTTCGTCAAGCTTGGAGAGATATCGTTCGGCTTCTACATGATCCATCTGATCGTCATGACGGCGGTGACCATCCTGCTTGCAGGTCAACACTTCACCTTCTTTACCGCGACGGTCATCGTGGCAACGACACTACTGGCCTCGATCCTGGCCGGGTGGTGTCTTTTCACCTTCGTCGAGCAACCTGCGATGAAGCGCTGGAGCAGACCCGCGGCCATTCGCCGCGAAGTCCAAGCCACCTGATGCGCGTGAACGGCCAGCTCCGGCGATAGCGCTGGAACGGAAATGAACCGCTTCCGATTCTCGAAAAAGCGCCGCGTGTGTTGTTTACACGCGGCGCTTTTTTGTCCTGCCATAGTAACCCGTCCCCGAACCGTTCATTGGCAAATGCCTGAAATATCACGCTTTGACGGAGAAGGCCGAGGAGGATGGAAATCCGTGCCGGGCTGCCCGTGCCACCACGAGCAGGGATGCGAATAGCAAAGCGGAAATAGCCCAGAAAAACGAGCTAACGCCAGTGGCTTCCAGCAGGATCCCTCCGATGAAACCGCCCGCCGCAATTGCGACATTCCAAACCGTGACCAGCATCGACTGCGCAATATCCGCCGAGTCTCCGGCCGCGTTGGCCAGGGCTGTTTGGAAGAGGGTTGCAACGCCACCGAACGACAATCCCCAGAGTGCGCAGCCCACATAGATGATCAGCGGTTGCTGACCGGCGAATCCGAAGGCGATTGCAACCGTGAGAAACAAAACCGTGGCTGCGAGCGCCAGTTCGCGCAGATAGAGATCGATCAACACCCCCGTGATCCAAATGCTTGCGAGCGAGGCCACGCCGAAGATCAGCAAAACCGTATCCACTTTGTCATCGAGCCCTGCGGACACCAGAAAGGGAGCGACGTATGTGTAAAGTATATTATGCGCCAGCACGAAAGCGCAGGTTACGAAAAGCACGGTTGCGATGCCCGGTATGGTAACGACCTTGCCCATCGGCACGCGCTTGGATGCCGGCTCTCCTGGATAGTCTTGCACTTTCCACGATATCCAGCCGATCAACACCACTGCGAATATGCTCATGACCACGAAAGTGTAGCGCCAGCCGACGGCGGTGCCGAGAAACGTGCCCGCCGGCACACCGAGGGACAGAGCCACGGGCGTTCCGGCCATGGCGATGGCCATGGCCCGTCCTTTCAGGTGAAGCGGCGCCATACGGCTCGCATAACCGGCTAACAGCGCCCACAAAAGTCCGGCGGAAACGCCAGCAACGAAACGGAAGCAAAGCGTCAATGTGTAATCCGTCGAGACGGCGGTCACGCTGTTGGCGATCGCGAAACCGAATATGGCCGCTAGCAAGAGCGGCCTGCGACGCCAGCCTCGCGTTGCGGCCGTAATAGGGATGGCAGCGACCAGCGAACCGATGGCGTAAACCGTTACCAACTGACCGACCAGCGCATTTGAAACGCCGAGACTCGCTGACATCTGGGGTAGAAGCCCGGCGGGCAGCGCTTCCGTCAAGATCGTGATGAAGCTGGCCATCGCCAGGGCAAGAAGCCCCGCCAACGGCAGCCGGTCTGCGACTGTCGTGTTCATGTTTCACCTTTGTTTCTGAAGCTGTGAAAGACCTACCAAACCGGCCGGTCCGGCTGGCGATTGCCGTCATTGTCCGCGCGAACTATGTTTCATTACCCGGCTCGGCTGCGGTGATAAACAAGATGCCATTCCCTTCAAAAAGGACAGAATTGTCCAGAATGGTGCTCTATGCCGCGCGCGCGTGAGCAGGTTGGGCATATGGCAGCGCTACCGCTTTTCAGGCGCCTGCGCGGGACCAGCGCATCGTGTTTTCGATAATATAGAGCGCTTTGCGGGTCCGTTCGGACGAACGGCGCTCTATCGTCGCAGACATCTGGTCAACGTACACAACGCGCATCTCCGCGTACCAGGACGGTACGCGGAGATTATTGCACGACGGTCTGCTGCGACGCTTCTAAGTCCAAGAAACGGTTCGCCTCGGGATTTTGTAGTCGAGCATTGTGCTTTCCGAGAATCGATGTCGATTTTCGGGTCGATACATTGGCTCGCGATGGTTTTTTTGACCTGTTTGGTCGAAAACATGACCCCTGGTCAGGAACAATGAATTATGGTGGAATTTCGGGCGAAAGGCGCAGGCGATTTCGCCACCCCGCTCTATGCCGTCAAGCTGAGGGGTTCGTCCACGCCGACATATTTTCCAACGGGATCATAACGCTCGCGCAATCCGCGCCGCTCCATCAACGGCAGCACGTCGCGTACGAAGTTGTTGATGCCCGCATGATAGTCGAGCCAGGTCAGGCAAACGCCGTCGAGACCGAGATCGGAATAGCGTTCTAGTTCGCTGGCGATCATTTCCGGCGTGCCGACGAGCGGCAGGCCGGCGAAACCCGCCTTGAAATGATACCGCGAGCGCAACGCATCTTCAGTCGAGGCAAACATGCCGCTTTGAATCCCGATTTCCTTCGTGACGTTGTCGCAGGCGATGTCGTTGCCCATCTGGTTGACGTAATAGTCGAGATAGCGTTCCGCCTCGGTAACGCTGTCGGCCTGCACCACATAGGCGTAGCACCAGACCTGCAATTCACGGCCGAATTCGGCGGCCAGATCGCGATAGCTTTGGATCTGCGCTCTCACGGCCTCCTCCCCATCCATGTATTTCAGGATCAGAAAGGCGGCGTCGCAATGTTGTGCACAAAAGCGCTTTCCACGCGGCGAGCCACCAGCATTCATCAGAAACGGCCTGTTGAGCGGCTTAGGCTCGGAAAACACGTCTGAAACGTTGAAGAAACGACCATGATAATCGAACGTGTCCCGTTCTTCCCAAGCTCGTTTGGCAATGGCGATCCATTCATCGGCGAAATCGTAGCGCGTATCGTGCTCCATCATCGCGCCATTGAACATGCGCATTTCCGCTTCATACCAGCCGCAGATCATGTTGAGGCCGAAGCGACCGCCGCTGATGTGGTCTATCGTGACGGCCTGTTTGGCCGCGAAGACTGGATTGACGGTGGACAGGTGGGAAGTGGTGAAAAGGCCAATCTGATCGGTCACGGAAGCAAGACCGGCAGCCCAGGTGTAGGTCTCGAGGGTTACCCCCATGGGGTTGCTCTCGCCGCCGTAGCCGCGCCAGCGACCGACTGGCAGCAAAAGCTCCAATCCCGCCTTGTCTGCGGTCTTGGCAACGGCGAGATTGTCGTTCCAATTGGCGGCACGCAAGCGCTCCGGCGCATTGGTCAAGGTGCAGCCGCCATCGATATTGAGCGCGAAAACACCGAGTTTCATCCGGTTTCTGCTGGTTCTGACGGGATTGGGCTTTACGAAATGCTCAGTCATGCCACCTCTCCTTTTCAAGAATAATATTGTTGCGTTTTGGCACTCCGCGGCTACCTCGGTTGCGGCAGTCGCCTCGATAGATCCAAATGCCGTTCGACACCGGACCATTGGGATGCACCGCCCGGCTTCAAGCGCCGGGCAACGCTCGTCAGGGCACCAGGAGATCGAAATGGACCGCGATTTCCTGGGCCGCCCGGTCGGGAAAGTCGCCGAGCGGGCGCATTCCGCAATCCTCGAAACCCACCATTGCGTGGCCATCGTGATGGGCCACGGCAATATTGCTGCTGCGTACCAGCCGCGAATCCCGACCATAAAGATGCAGCAGCCGCCCGCCGAAGGCACCGACCTGAGGCCTTAGATCGATTCCGGCAAGCATGGTGAAGCCATTTGTCAAGCGGGACCGCACTTGTGGCGTTTCCAGGGCAACAAAGGCGTCCTTGTCGGGTATTTCCGCCGCCTTCGTCTCGGCGGTCACGAGCAACGCCAGTTTCCTAAGTGCAGCGGCTGCGCCGACCTCACGGGCCAGCCGCGCCATGTCGAGCAGCTTTTCATTGAGCGCCGGATCCGTGACCGTCGGCGCGGAAACGAGTATTGCATCCGGGATCTGCGCGATCCCGTCGCATAACAATATCGATTGCACGATGCTGCCACCGAGCGCCGCACCCCCGATAAGATCGATGCGCGGCACGGCCGCCAGGCGCTCCGCCCAGACGGTAGCAAGGTCCCCGAAAGTCATGGTCGAATCCACGAGCAGGGACAGGGTGTCGAACACCGTGACCTCGAAACCGGCCGCTGCAAGCTGGCGGATAAGCGGTTGAAAATAGGCGCCGCCATCCCATTGCGGCAGGATGGGAGACAGAAGAACGGCCTGCCGGTCTCCAGCACCGAACCGCGCCGACACGCTATGCGCTGCCACCGTTGCGGCTCGGCTCAAGCTCCGGTGAGACTCTATGGTGGAAGAGAAAATCATGTCCGGGCTATTTTCCATGACCGCCTCTCAGGTCGGTTCGAGGACGGCGAAGGTCTTATTCAGACCGGCTAACGTCACCGCGGCTTCGGCCATGATCGTGTCGACCAGTTCGGCCGCCGGGCGTATGTCGCGAATCAGATCCAGAACCTCGCCTGCCCATATGGCACGGACATTGACATCGTCGGCCTTGATAGCCTCGGCATAGGCGTCGCGCACCGGACGACCGGCAGCCGCCATTTCCTCAGGCCTGTCGACCCATGTCGCACTGAAATCGTTCTTCAAAGCGCGGCCTGAATATTCGGCTGGCCAGTCGATTCCCCTGACCATGTCGAAGATGCGTGTTCTGACGGTTGCGCCGGCTTTGGCTTCGACCACCTTGCACTTGACCTCGCGGCTCGGTAACGCCTCGTTGCTGGCCAGGAAACGGGTGCCCAGCATTGCCGCATCCGCGCCCAACGCCAGCGCAGCCATCAAGCCGCGCCCGTCAGCTATTCCGCCGGCTGCGATCAATGGCACCGCATCGCCCACGGCATCCCGAACAGCGGGGATGAACGGCAGGGTGGCCCGGCGCAGGCTATGCCCTCCCGCCTCTGCGCCCTGTACTATCAAGGCGTCGGCACCGGCGGCTATCGCCGCATGAGCCTGTTCCATTTCGTGGATCTGTACGACCGCTAGCGCTCCGGCCTTATGGATCGGCCCGATAAACGGTTCGGGATCGCCGAAAGATAGAGCCACGACATCGGGCCGATAGGACAGCGCCAGATCGAGAAGACCGAAATTCTTGGCAACAGTGAACATCACCAGCCCCACGCCCCATGGCACGTTCAGGTCTTCCATCATCGCCAGCTCGACCTTCATCCAGTCGGGATCGCCATAACTGGCGCCGACGAGACCGAGGCCACCCGCCTCAGAAACCGAACTGGCCAGCAAGCCGCCGGACGCGCCGCCCATCGGCGCGAGAACGAGCGGGTGACGGATATTGAACAAATCGGTGACACGCGATTGAAAAAAGGACATTGGAATCTCCAGTTCTAAGCGGGTCGCTTCCAGTCGGCAGCAATCGGGAATGCCGTTGGCCTCAAGCAAGTCCAGGAAAGGCAGATGCCGGCTTCGCGTCCGGATTTACGTAAAAACAAAAGGTTGGAGCGTTTTGCGATCCATCGGAAAGTGGAAACGCTCCAATGGAAATATTTCGGCATGTCCGCGCCACGCGCCCTTGGCTGTGTTGGCCGGTCCGGCGAGGTTCGCGCCTATGACGCAACCGCGGTCTGAGGCAGCCAGGGTTGATCGTAGCGATGTAGCCTCCGCGCCTGCGCCAGGCTCATTCCGTTTTCGACTGCGGCCAAGATATTGCGCTCCGTCGCCTCCACTGCTTCCGCTCTGGCGATAACCTCCTGCGCCTGATCAGCGGGGATCGCCACACAGCCGTTGCTGTCGGCGACGATCAGATCGCCGGGCCTGATCGTCACCCCCGCGATCTCGAGCGGCACCTGGACTGCCTTCATTTGTACCCTGTTCTTGCCCGAGCGCATGAAGACGGCGCGGCTGAAAAGCGGGTAGTTCAAGCGCCTGACAATTTCGATATCGCGCGCCGCGCCATCGATCAGCGTCCCCGCGATCCCGCGCGTACTGGCGACATGAGTCATGATATCGCCCCACGTGGTGCAGTCCGTACGGCCGTTGTTGCTGGATACGATCACAGCACCTTCCGGAACGTCGTCGATGTAGTTGGCGGCGTTCTTGAAGCCTTCACGGTCAGAAACGGGCTCGTAGAGCACGGTATAAGCTGGGCCGGCACAACGCGAGCCGGGCACCTGTGCGGCTAGCCCTTCCAAGGTGCCGGCGATGGCCAGGCTGTCGAGTGCATCGGACAGGGCGGCGGTGTCGAGCTTTCTTACTCGCGCAATCAGATTGGCATCCATCAGGCAGTCCTTTCCATGATTTTTCGTGCGGAGTCCGGTTGCGCGACGGCGGGGTGCAAGGCGCGGACCCGCTCCAGAATGGCGGCGGCGACTTCATCTGTCGTCGCCTTCCCGCCCAGGTCGTAGGTACGGCATTCCGAGCGGGCAACTTGGGAAACCGCATTTTCGATCGCGGTCGCCTCGGCACGACGCCCGAGATGTTCAAGCAGAAGCGCAATGGTCAGGAACATGGCGCTGGGATTGACCTTGCCTTGCCCGACATATTGGGGAGCACTGCCGTGAACCGGTTCGAAATAGGCGCCCGCTTCGCCGATATTCGCGCTCGGCGCAAAGCCGAGACCGCCCATGACGCCAGCGCCCAGATCCGACAAAATGTCGCCGAACATATTTTCCGCGACAATAACGCCGAAGCGTTCGGGCCGACGCACCATCCAGAGCGCGATCGCATCGATGTTTTCGATTGCCCAGTCGATGTCGGGATATTCCGCGGCAACGGCTTCGAGGCATTCGCGTGCAAAAGCTCCACTGTGTCGCAAGACATTGGGTTTGTCCGCCCAGGTCACCTTTTCGAAACCCTGACGACGGGCATAGTCGAAGGCGAAACGAAACAGGCGGAAAAGGCCGGCGCGTGTCTGCAACCGTACGGCCATGGAAGCGTCGCCGGCGCCGTTGCGGCTCCAGGGCGCTCCCCGGCTTTCGCGTGTTTTTAACAGTGGTTCGAATGCCTCCGGGATCTCGCCGAAATCCAGTCCCGCATAAAGCCCTTCGGTATTTTCCCGGATGACCGTGAAGCGGAAACGGTCATTGCCGAGAACATCCGTCACCGGTCGGATATTGGCGAAAAGTCCAAGTTTCTGCCGCAACTGAACGACCGGTGAAACGAAAGGGTGTCCTTTGCCCTGTAAATGCGGCGGCAGCGCCGCTTCCGCCTCTCTCAACGGTTTGCTGGTGACGGCCCCGAGCAGAGTTACGTCGTTGTCGGCGATTTTCTGCCATGTCTCCGGCGGTACGGGATCGCCCCCTGCCTTCCAGCATTCCCAGCCGATATCGCCGAGATCGAAAACGCAACCGATATTCAGGGCGTCGAAAACCGGTAATGCAAGTTCGGTGACTTCGGTGCCGATGCCGTCGCCTGGCAACACGCATAGTTTCAAGGACGCGGTGCGGCCCTGACCAATTTCACGCTGCATAAACATGACGGTTTTCCTTCAGGACTGGAGGGAATGGCCGACGGCTGCCAGCATCTCGCGTGAAGGCATGAAGGCATGCCCCTCCGGCGAGCCGGTGCGTGCGGGTGGTCTAGGGCGCTTGCGTTCGCTTTCATGCAGCGCGTGCATTGCACTGAAAAGCGCCTGTTCCGTGCCCGCCTGAGCCGATAGCTTCTGCCGGATGTCGAAGGAAAAATTGTAGGCGCCGAGCATGATATCCACGAGCGGAACCGGGGCACTGTTTTGCGCGACGGCTTCAGCGGCATAGGCCGATAACTGCATCGCCTTGACCAGATCGTAATCGTGGCGTCTGCCGACCCTTTCCAGATAGGCGATCAGCATGGCCAGATGCAGATTGCCGGCACCCTTGCCCATACCCGAAATCGCGACGTCGATATATTCCACGCCGGCGTCGATAGCGGCTGCGGCGTTGGACAATGCCAGAGACAGATTGTTATGGGCATGAAAACCCAGCGGCGTGCCGACCGTCGACGTCAGTCTGGCAAAAATGCGCTGGACATCAGCGGGGATCATGCTTCCGTTGGAATCGGCGATGCAAATGAGGTCGGCACCGGCGCGCTCCGACAATGTAGCAATCAGCGCGATCGTCGACAGCGGTAGTTCGGTTGCCCGCGTGATGTTCGCGCTGACCATGAAACCGTGTTTTTTCGCGAGCGATATAGTCGCCAGCCCTTCTTCCAACTGGTCGTCGCGCAGGCAGACGCGGATCATTTCCACATCGTGGCGGACGATTTCCGCGAAGTCTTCGTCATCGACATTGCGTGGGTGGACCATCACGCAAAGGTTTGTTCGCCCGCCGGCGGCCTCCGACAAGGTATCCAGGTATGCGCCGTCAACGCGGCTTGTCAAACCGAGTCCCGGTTTGCGTACAAATGGGCCGTTCCAATAACCGACCTCGATGAACGGAATTCCCGCCTCGGACAATGCCCGTACCGCACTGACGGCGAAATCTTGGGTAAAGCCGAAATTGTTGCGATATCCACCGTCACGCAGGGTGACGTCTAGTATTTTGACCGGGTTCATTGGTAGCTCCTTTCGTTGTAAAATATAGTTCGCTATTTATTTTAGCCGTACGACGGCCCGCGTGGCCGCATTGCGACCCCGTTTTCGCGAAGCTTTCGGTCGGGACGAGACGTTAGGTGAGCGCGCCTGAGGCGCAGGAGGTGTAGGCGCCGTTCAAGTATATCAATGGCGATATATCTTCGGAGGCCAAACGGATCTGGCAAACCTCGCCGACGAAGATGGAGTGCGAACCATATTCGAACTGCCGGACCAGTTTGCAGTCGAAATTGGCCAGCGCACCGTTAAGGGCGGGAGCGCCTGTCATCAGCCGTTCCCAGTTTCCCTTTGCGAAACGTTGCGCGCGCATTGAAGGATCACCAAACAATCGGGCAAGATCTTCATCCGCGCTATTCAACAGATTGACACAGAAAAAGCCGGAATTGACGAAACTGTCGTGGCTATTGGAACCCCGGCCGACGCAAACCAGGAGGGATGGCGGTTCCATGGAAAGGGAGTTGACGGAAGTGGCGACAAGACCGGAGGGCTGATCATGCGCAAAAGTGGTAATAAGACACACACCGCCTGCTAGCCGGCGCATACCTTTTTTGAACTCATCGGTCGTCGCCGTCGCGCTCCAGCTATTGGAACGTCCTGCGACTGCCCTCTCTTCTATGGCAGTCGAGCGGCTTGCGAAGTCCGCGATATAGGTCGATTGGTCGTTGGGTACTGGCGTCTTAGAAATAGGCGTCATGGTGAACCTCGATCGTGACTACGGGGCTCTCCTCCCAGGCGATGCTCTTAATAAATTTATCTTATTTTTATCTTTCTCATCCTCTGATAGTCAGATTAACGATGATGCAAAGAGTGAGAAACAGGCTCGGAGTTCATTATGTGTGGACTACGGAGTCCCCAATGAGCAGGCATTGTCATGCTTTGCATCATGACGGCAATTTTTCCATTTTTTGTTGTTTTCTTAATCTTGTAGATGGCATCTCACCCTGCGCTACGAAGCTGGTTGCCATCGTTGAGACCATGAAGTCCACGAGCGCCCGGATACGCGGCGACATGTGTTTGCTCGCGGGCCACAGTATCCTGAAGGTTCCGACGTTCGTGATGTCGTCAGGCAAAATGTGGACGAGATCGCCGTTGGCAATGTCGTCGCGGACTGCGAAATCTGGAAGGCAAGCTATGCCCCTGCCGTCGCGGACAAAATAGATCAGAGCTTCGATGTTGTTGGAGACAATTGTGGTGGGTATCTGGATATCGCAATTGTCAATCGGCCAGTCCTCCAGTTTGCCGGAATGAAGCCATTTGTGCCGCAGGCACGCGTGATCTGCCAGTTCCGTTGCACTGTCCGGCCTGCCTTGCGCGGCGAGATAGGCCGGTGCGGCAACGAGCATCATGCGAAAGGTGCCAAGACGCCGCGTCATCAGGCGGGAGTCGGAAAGATCGCCGGTGCGAACCGCGGCATCGAAACCTTCGTTGACCACATCGACAATGCGATCGCTGAAATCCAGATCGAGTTCGATTTCCGGAAATCTTTCGCCGAATTTGGCAAGGACCGGCAGCAGCAACTGATTCACGAGCGGCATTGTGATCTTGAGTTTCCCCTTTGGCTGCTTCATGCGTCGCGACAATTCCAGTTCGATGTCGTCGATTTCCGTCAGAATGCGCCGGCAATGATTGAGGAAAATCTCACCTTCCTCCGTCAGGCTTATGCTGCGTGTGCTGCGGCGGAACAGGCTGACGCCCAATCGCTCTTCGAGCCGCGTGACACTCTTGCCCACCGCCGAAGCCGAGATACCGAGTTGCCGCCCGGCGGCAACGAAACTACCGGTCTCCACGACCTGCACAAACAATGCGAATCTGCTCAAGTTATCCATGAAACCTCCTTTATTAAGGAATGTCCGGTCCAGATAGAGCGGAAAAAGACCGCCATAGCGCAATCTCCGCGCGTTGATATGCTACTTTTCGCGTATTTGTTTGGATACCTCTCAAATTCTGTGGTCAAACACGGCTCTCTCCTCTTGGAAAGAAAAACGAAGAAAATACAGGCGTATGCGCAAAATATGGAGATTATCTTATTTTAAATCACAGGGACTGAAGGTATCTTTCGATGAAATTCGACATCATTGAAATTGATCGAGTTTGCGATGGCGCAAAAAAGAAGGGAAATAACCCATTTTATCCAGAGCACTCGGGTGTTTCTTCAGATTTTGGAAAAAATACGCATCACATTTCCGATGCAAACTTCATAGACATTCACTATCATGCTGATCCGGACGCCTATCTGCGTCGGCATGGGGCCATTGCAGCAGGACAACTTTATGGCGAATTCGGTGGTTGGGTGGTTCTGAAGAATCATCTCGGCTGCACGGCGGCCCAGGCCACGGAGGCTCGTCGGGCCGGCGCGCCCGTTTCCGGGTCCGTGGTGCTGAACGAAATCGTAGGTGGCATAGATCGCCGGGTGATCGAACGTTCATTGTGCCAGAGCGACACGGGCAATGGCCGCCTGATCGTTCATCTGCCGACCGTAACCGGCCGCGCCCACAAGAGCCGCCTGGCGCGCGACCTCAGACACTCCATTTTGCGCGACGGTGACAGGGCCATTCAGCCGCTGACGATTTCAGATGATACCGGCCGTCTTCTTCCGCAAGTCATGGACATTCTGCGCTTGGCGTGTGACGCGCCGATCGTGGTTTCCTCGGGCCACGCCAGTCGCGGCGAAGTCTACCGTCTGATCGACGCCGCGCTCGCGCTGAATGTGCCGCGACTGATGCTCAATCAACCGGCCAATCCGTTGACCGGATTATCGGCGCATGACCTGGGCGAGATTTCTCAGGCTTCGGGCGTTTTTATCGAGCAATGCGCCCTGACCTACCTGTTGGGTTATCAGGACGACGCCGATTTTTTCGCCGTTTTGCGGGATGTCCGGAATGTTATTTACAGCTCCGACCTCGGACAACCGAGCCAGCCCGATATCGGTGAGTGGATCGATCTAACCCGCATCTGGTTCGGCAGAGCCGGCCTCAGCCACGGTCGCATCGACGACATAACACGTAACAATCCTCTGAGAATGCTGGAATTGCCATCATAAACAAGGAGAAAGCCTATGAATCTCCCGGTCAATTTTTTCCTGCACGATAAAAGCGGCATCATGCTTGTCAATGTCGTTCATGTCGATGAGGGTAAGCAGGATGCCGCATTGGATGTCTTGCGGAAAACGGTACAATATGTTGCCGACACGATCCCCGGCTTCCGCTGGAGTCGCCTCTACCGCAGTACCGACGGCAAAACCGTTATCAATCACGCCTTATGGCGCAATGAGGAGGATTTCAAGTCCATATTCTCGGACCAGGAATTTCTGGACCGTTATAACGGCTTGAAGGAAACGGGAACTTGGGAGTTTCATCTTTACACCCTGTCGGATGTCTTTCTTCCCGCGCAGGCCGAAGGAACCGAAACTACGGAAACTGCGGCGAGCCTATAGTCGAAGCCCCGCGACGTTGTCGTTCACGGGTCGGGCTGTGTCTTCACCTGTGCCCATTCGGCGTTTGCCCTTTTTACATAGCCGGTCATATCCAAGCGTAACAAGGCCCGTAGCGGCATCGTCAATTTAACGGAATGTGGAGGCATCGTAAAGTTAATGGACGCAGGGCCAGCGAAAGACGCTATCCGCAGATATTCTCATGCTCGGGCAATCTTCGCCCACAGGCTCATCGCCTCCGCGCGCAGTTCGCGATGATGGCTGGAGGTTATGTCGTGGCGCGGGATGTGAAACAGGTTGGCGATCGGATCGTGGATAGAGACAAATCGTTGTAGATGTCGCTGCGACTTGAAGCGCTTCATGATCCGCTCTCGTCGCCGGACTGGCTGGTGAGAATTCTCCGCCCGATTGTTCAACCCTTTGTGGGAGCGATGCTCGACATCGGGCATGATCTCCCGCTTGGCTGCGCCGTAGGATCGCAGCTTGTCAGTAATCATCACCCGCGGCGATCGTCCCTGGCCCTTCAAGAGCTTGCGCATCAGGCGCTTGGCGGCCTTGGCATTTCGGCGGCTTTGCACGAGAACGTCCAACACGAAACCGCCCTGATCCACAGCACGCCACAGCCAATGCTTCTTGCCGCGGATTGAAACAACGGCTTCATCGAGATGCCACTTTTCCCCAAGCCGACCGGATGACCGACGACGGATCTCGTTGGCAAAAGTGCGGCCGAACTTCTCCGCCCACAGCCGGACGGTTTGGTGGGAGACGATGATCCCGCGGGCAGCCAGCAAGTCCTCAACCATTCGCAGGTTCAGAGGGAAACGGAAATAGAGCCACACAGCGTGGGCAATGACGTCAGCGGGGAAGCGATGCCGACGATAGAGTGGATCACGGTCTGTCATGGCCCGTCATTCGCACATCAAGTTCCACATTCCGTCAAATTGACGATGCCCAGCAGAAAGATCGAAGCGGCGGGGTTGGCGAGCGAATCTATACCGGGGAGCACATCTAGGCAGTGCAGTTTATTCCACCAAAATCGACATAAACCGCACGGCCCGTCGCCAATGAATAACGAACGATAATGTGCCTTACTCAGGGGAATTTGCCTGTCAGCGCCAGGATCAAGCTAAATCCCTGTCATCGCATCCCGCTGCAAGCCATGAAATCATCCCTCTTTTCGCGCGCCACCGCAAGAGCAGATAAGCCTCGACCTGGCTTTTCCCGGAGCACGGTCACGCTGAGCACATCGAATACAACCCGATCCTCCACATCCCGACGAGCATCGTCGCGGCGGACGGGCAAGATCGCCATCGGGCTTGCCCCCTCGGGGGACCAGCGCCATCCAGAACCTGTTTGGAGCGCGTTCGCTGCCGAACGGTGCCGGTAAAACCCCTCCCTTATCCTTGCGGAACAGGGCCGGCACACGGCTGGAAAAACGCGGTCAAATCGCCAGAATGAGCGCGAGCCGCCGACCGAGTCGCACCGGATGAGTCGGGTGAGTCGCAACGCTTCAGTCCGCTCGGGCCATCATATCGCAGCAGGAGCAGGCCCGCCGGCTATCGGAAACCGGCCATACTATAGAGCCTCGCCGCCGGCGAGCGATCCTCGTAAGCGATGGAAACACATGCAGAATCCGTCGTTTTCGCATCGCCGTCCCGCCGTGTTGGCAATCGCGTCGACCGGCTCATATTGCGGCCTGCCTTGTCTCTTGCAGAGAATCGCGGATAATAACGGTTACGAGGCTAGAATTGCCTGAATACCGTTATTTGAGAGCAAGCGCATAATGAGCACCAACCCTTCATTGGCTGTCGACGACTCCC
>NZ_JAMXLD010000001.1:2949638-3092512 GCF_024054295.1 Ciceribacter sp. RN22 | reverse complement strand
ACAAGAATCAGATGACTCGTTCCACCTATGAAAGGGCGATGGAATCGCTCGAAGGGGTGAACAGCGAAATCTGCGATCTGATCCACAAATCGTGGGGACGCTGAGTTGTCAGCTGACAAAAACAAGGTTTTCGCGTTTGTTTTCAGAATGATGCGCGAGAAGCGGAGAGAATAGATGGCACGCAAGAATCTTTTGGCTGGACTGGTTGCGCCCGAGAGCGCACCAAGCCCGCAATCTGCCAACACCGCCTACCCCATGCGCGGTGCTTCCAAGAACATGATCCGGTCGCTGGACGAGTTGGCAAAACAGGCCGATAAGTTCCTGGAAGGGGAAGCCGTTGTCGAGATCGATCCCAAGCTGATCGAGGGATCCTTCGTCTCCGATCGCCTCGAGGATGCGTCCGAACAGTTCGAGGAACTGAAGCAGGCGATTGCGGAGCGGGGGCAGGATACGCCTGTTCTTCTGCGGCCGCACCCTACCCTCTCCGGTCACTACCAGGTGGTCTTCGGCCACCGTCGTGTGCGCGCAGCCCGCGAGCTCGGCCGTCCCGTCAGGGCCGTCATCAAGCAACTGGACGACAAGTCCCATGTCATCGCCCAAGGTCAGGAAAACTCGGCCCGGGCGAATTTGACGTTCATCGAGCGTGCGCTCTTTGCGCGCCGCCTCTTCGATCTCGGCTACGACCGCAGCGTCATCTGCTCGGCGCTGGCGGCCAATCAGGCGACCGTATCGAAGATGATGTCTGTCACCGATCGCATCCCGGCCGATGTTGTCGAGCGTATCGGCCCTGCCCCGTCCGTCGGACGCGAGCGCTGGGTCGAACTCTCGCTTCTGGTCGGGAAGGCATCGAACGGCGAGAAGGTGCAAGCCCTGACGCAGGACGCAGACTTCGCGAAGCTCGACAGTGATGAACGGTTCAACGCCCTGTTTTCGGCCCTCAACCGCTCCGGCAAAGCCGTCAAGAAGACGGAGATGCCCGCCGCGAAGCTGCTCTGGCAGCCGTCCGACAAGGGTGTTTCTGCGCAGATATCGAATACCGGCAAAGCGTTCACGCTCGCGATGAAGGCGAAGAACGCCTCGCGCTTCGGCAAGTACCTGTCGGATAACCTGGACCGGTTCTATGCCGAGTTCATGGACGAAATGACGAACGAAGGAGATTAGTGCGCAAAAGAAAAAGGCCCCCAAACGTTGCCGTCGTGGAAGCCCTTCTCAGGTGTAGCAAGCTGAGATTCTCATTTCCACGATTCATAGTCAAGAGTCTTTGGCACCGATTTTGGTGAGCGGACGTCTTTTGCCTGATCAAAGGTGAAAGAAATGGAACGTGGAAGTGTGACGACGCCTTTCGGCCGGCGGCCGATGACGCTTGCCTTGCTCAAAGGTCAGCTCGATATTGCAAGATCTTCAAACCAGAATGCAGTCGACAAGTGGCATGTCTTTCGTGACATCAGCGAGGCACGCGCCTTGCTGGGTCTCGGCGACAGAGCGCTCGCGGTTCTCCATGCGTTGCTTTCCTTTTACCCCGAGCAACAGCTCAGCGAGGGCGGACGCCTCGTCGTATTCCCTTCGAATGCCCAGCTGAGCATCAGAGCCCACGGTATCGCCGGTTCCACGCTGCGCCGGCATCTCGCTGCCCTTGTCGATGCAGGGATCGTCATCCGCAAGGACAGCCCGAATGGAAAGCGCTTCGCCCGAAAGGACAGAAGCGGTGCAATCGAGCAGGCCTACGGCTTCAGCCTCGCGCCGCTCGTCGCCAGGGCCGAGGAGTTCGCGCAAATGGCCCAACGCGTCGTCGCGGAACGCCAGCGCCTCCGTCTCCTGCGGGAGCGGTTTTCGCTCGCACGCAGGGACATCGCCAAACTGATGTCCGCCGCCATTGCCGCTGGAACTCCCGGTGATTGGCAAACACTCGAGCAGCGTTATCTGGAGCTCTCCACCGCGATCGGACGTGCTTCCGCCGTTCCCGAACTGGAGGTCACGGTCCATGCACTCGACGAATTTCGCATCTATCTCGTCAAACTGCTGGAAATCCATCTGAATCCCGAAAATTCGAGCACCAATGACCGCCAGAATGAGCGCCACATAGAGAATCCAGAATCCGATTCCATCAATGAATCTGAACAGGCTCTGGAAACGCCGCCTGGGGAAAAATCGCCAAGTCACTTGACCGAGCTTCGAGCCCGACAAGCCATCTTTCCTCTCGGTCTGGTGCTCAGGGCCTGCCCCGACATCACGATGTACGGCCCGGGAGGCACGATCCGCAGCTGGCGGGATCTCATCTCCGCAGCAATCGTTGTCCGATCGATGCTCGGCGTCAGTCCCTCAGCCTATCAGGAGGCCTGCGAGGCCATGGGGCACGAGAATGCCGCAACCGTCATGGCCTGCATCCTCGAACGCGCCGGGCATATCAATACCGCCGGCGGCTATCTGAGGGACCTGACCGCAAAAGCACGTCGTGGCGTCTTTTCGGTCGGCCCGATGCTGTCAGCACTTATGACGGCGAGGGGTGATGCCAATTGCACGGCGGATCACATGTCTCCGTCGCGAGACGACCGAACGAGAGGGTCAGGTCCAGCGCTGTCGGATCGATTGGAGATCGCTGACCAGCGGAAAGGCGGCAAAGAGCATGAGCGGCAACGCGAGAACCATCGCCGCAGGGATGCCGAACGTCTTGAAGAGCACTGCGCCGCAGATGCCGCCGATGAAAAAGAGGCTGATCAGGGTCGAAAGCAGGCCGAGTTTGTCGCGGTCTGCCATCACCGGGGGACGTCCAAGGACGGCCGCGCTGTTTCGATAGAAGAGCTTGCCGATCTCGATCCCAACGTCCGTCACGAGACCGGTCACGTGGGTTGTTCGGATACGCGCACCGGAGAGCTTGGTGATCATGGCGTTCTGTAGACCCATGATGAAGCAGAGGAGGGCGACGGTAACGGCTGTCAGAACTCCGTCAAGCAGACCTGAAAGCCCGAAGGCGGCCATGGCCACAGCTTCGAAGGCGAGCGGCAAGGCATACTGGGAATGAAGATCCTTGCGCTTTGCCCAGTTGATCAGGATTGCCGACGTGGCGGCGCCGAAAATGAAGGCCAGGAGCGCGGAGACGCCGCCGAGAAATAGCCCTACGTTTCCGAGAATGAGGTTGTCGGCCATCGACGAAACCATGCCGGACATGTGCGACGTGTATTGTTGGACGGCCATGAAGCCGCCGGCATTGGCCGCGCCCGCAACAAAGGTCAGATAGAAAGCGAGATGGCGGTCACTGGCTTCGGTCCGGTGACGATCGGCGAGACTTCTTATGTAGGCTTGCATGGAGTTGAACTGCGGCGGGCTCGAGGGACAGATGAGAAGCTATTGGCCAGCTGCAAGACTTGCAAGCGCTACCATCCGCGTAGATGGGGTGTCCGGCAAGAGCAGGGAAGGGCTTTCGACGACTGCGACCACCGATCGCACCGTCAGGCTAGATAGGCGTAGTACGCCCAGATGAGAGCAAAGGCCAGACAGACGCCGGCAGACAACAAGGCCCTCCGGGCAAACGGCTGCAGCTTCTTCTTTTCCTTCGGCTTCGGCGGTCGTTTGAACTCGATGACGTTGGACATGGCCATTCCTTCATTGACGCTTCGTTTGGGCGAGCGATCCCCTATACCCCAAAAGGGTTTACGATTGCTGGTGTGAACAGTCACAGTCAGCCTCACCGACCTTCGACATCAGCGACAAATCTCCTCCGCTGCCACGTTCCGACGAGAGGGCGTGGTGACCGCCGCGTCGCTCGTGGCAGATCAGTTCGGCATAAGCATGGCCAATGTGCGGTCGTCGTCAGCTGCTTCCGGACGTCACCTTCACGTGTAGTGAGCGGCTCGAAAACCGGTCGGCCGTTGGTGCTTCCACACGATCGCCTCGCAAGCCCGCGGCCAACGCGGCGCGTTTGACAAGGCGTGCGACCTCCTGGTCGTGCAGGCGAGCCTTGCCGACTGTCTTGCCGCCACGGAGAACTCGGCGGAAAATTGGTCCTTTCGTGATCCTGCCGAGCCGGATCCAGGCCTCGAGGGCCGCCACCGCACAGGACAGCTCGTTCGGCTGTCGCGCGATCTCTACTTCGCGCTGGCCGGTTCTGCCGTACAAGCTAACCATCAGTCCGCGGGGCCCAAGAGCGATCCAGCCACGGGCGTCTTCGCTCTCGTCCGGTCCGGCATCCAGCCCAGTGATCTCGCTCCGAGTGAGCCGACCGGCAAAGCCGAGGAGCAGGATCGCTCTGTCGCGCAATCCCTTGAGGCTCCCGCGGTCGAGCGTCTCCAGCATCAATGCAAGATCGGCCGGCGCCAGTGCCTGTTTGCGCGGCGCGGATGAGCCGGCGGCGCGGCGGGCATCGGCGAGCGCCTCGGTGATCACCTGATCCTGGCGGGCAAGCGCGAACCCGCGTCGTGCGTAGTTCCATGAGAGCGAGGAGAGCCTCCGCTCGATCGTCGAAATCGAATTGGGCCTGCCGTCTGCGCGCCCAGCGCCGGAAGCGCAGGCGCGGATGTAGCTGCCGACAACCTGCGGATCGGCGGGGAGGGGAGAGAGGCCCTCCCGGCGACACCACGCGGCAAAATGCTTCCAGTCGGATGCATAAGCGCGACGTGTGTGGGAGGACGTCTGATCGCCGAGGCCGCTCGGCGTGGCAGCCGACCCCGTGGCCCGTGAGGTCGCATTCGGATCAAATGCCGAGGCATTCCGTAGACCTGCGTGCTCGGTTGGCCTATGTTTCTTCGCGCTGGTGTCTTTGTCAGGCATTTTTGCTGTCATCGGTCTCCGTTGCCATGACGATATATCCGTCATGACGGACGAACAAGTAACGGCATCAGATTATCGTTCGTAAATTGGCGACGGCAAGCTGTGCGCTTTTAGTGGAAGCGGTGTTGAAAAGCGCACATCTGAGCTATGCTGCGTTCCATGGATTCGCTCGCTGATTCGTCGATCAATACTTCCGCTCGCGCCGCCGTCGTGCCGGCATGGGCACAGCCGCGCGGGACCGTCGAAAGCGAGGCGGATGCAGCCTTCATGGCCGGCTCGGCACTGACGACACTTTACGAGCGTGTCCGGGAACCGCCCGTCTGGGCCGGGTGTTGGCGCAAACGGCTGGCGCTCGCCTCGGCGCAGGCAGCCGTCCGCCTGATGGGCGGAAAGGAGGACGAAGCGGCACTCCGCGATGCGGTGTTTCTCTGCCCTCCGGGGGGAAATCCCGGGCCGGCGGGACGGGTCCTTGTCGCCTACAGGAGACTGGCATCACGCAAACCCGTGATGACCGATGTGCTGATCCGGGAAGTCGCGGATCTTCTCGCCATTCGCTGGGACGAGGCGCTCGCCGGCGTTCCCGGTCTCGTCGACGACCTGTTGCAGTCGCGTCGGGCCGTGCCGTTCGTCATCGCCGAACTCGTTGAGCGAGTCGTCGCGATGCGGCCGGATGCCGAGGTTCTGGCGTGGTGGCTGGCGGACTGGATGCTTGCGCGGCTCGTCCATCTGGGACTGCCAATTCCGCTCTTTACACAGGCACGCTACGGGGCAGCATTCCGCACTGCAGGCGGCAGCGGCCGCAGCCGACCGGGTGACGAGGGTTTCGCCCGTGCCGTCTGTCTGGCGCTTGCCTTGCAGGTACCGGATGCGCTGCGGCTTGCAACGGAGATCGAGCGTCGAGCCAGCAACTTGATCGATGTTGCTCCGAAGCTTCGGACGAAGGGTCGGGACGGCGTCGTTGAGAGACTGCTTTCGGACGATGCCATCGCTGCCTCGCTACCGGGAACCGGGCTTTCCCGCTGGGCAGGCCGTCGGCTCTTCGAAAGGCTCGAGGCGTTTGGAGCCATCCGGGAGCTTTCCGGTCGTCCAACCTTCCGGATCTACGGGTTGTGACGATGGCCGACGCAACAACAGCCGAACGAACGACCAGCCGACGCAAGAGCGGCGACGCGGGCCCCCTTGACCGCGAGCTCACGCATGCCACGCCGGCGGCGCGTTGGCGCGAATGGATGATGCGGGTTGAGGCTGTCATCTTCGCTTCCACCGATCCGGTCAGTCGCGAGACGCTGGCGCGCGTGGTCGGCGATGAGTGCAGCGTCGACCTGCTGATCGACGATCTGCGCGAGGAACTGCGTGATCGACCGTATGAGATCGTATCCGTTGCCGGTGGCTTTCAACACCGTACGAGGGTGAGCTATGGGCCGGCGATCCGCGCTGCAGCCGTTCCTACCCGTTCCGCCAGCGCCGCGCTCTCCCAGTATGAGGCGGCGGTGATCATGGCAGTCGGCTACTTCCAGCCGGTGACGCGTGGTGAGCTGTCGAAGATCTTCGGCAAGGAGATCTCCCGGGATACGATCGCCAGCCTGAAGGCGGCGGGCTTTCTCGCTTCCGGCCCGCGAAGTCCGACGCCCGGCGCTCCTTACACCTATGTGACGACCAAGCATTTTCTCTCGGCCTTCGGCTTCGAGACGCTGAGGGACCTGCCCGATATGGAAGCACTCGAAGATGCCGGACTTCTCAACCGGTATGCGGAGGTTGACACCGACCGAGGCATGGACGCCCGGGACGGTGAGGACCTGATCGAGGACGAGGAAGTCTGACGGCACGAGGACGTCGCCGGTACAGACCGATGTCGGGTCGATTCAGCTGAACTCGGCGCTCATCGCTTCGAGCTGTTCCCAGAGGCTTTCCGCGAAGCTGCGCAGTACCAGGACTTCGAAGGCGTCTGCGCCCGTGCGTGTCAGGTGGCCATTGATGTGGCCGACGAGCGTGGATGTCGCGTTACCGATCGGGAAGGCGGTGAGCGAGAGATCCACCGCGGTGCCCTTGGCGAGGACGGCGGTCGCATTTTCGCCGACGATCTCGATGCGGACGCGGCCGTGACTCTGCTCGACGACATCGCCGAACGGAGCGAGCGTCGCAGCGACTTCGGAGAGGTCGGCCGTTGAAAGTGGTCTGTCGCCAACCACGAACCACTGGCCCGGCGCAACGAACCGCACGGCATGGGCTTGACTGCCGAGAGCCGCTCTGATCGCGGCGGAGATATCGCCGTCAGAAGCCTTGCCGAGGATGTGCAGGACGCAGCCTTCAGGGAGAACCCGGAGCGTCACGCCCGTGCGTCTCGAGATCTGCTTGCCGCCAAGCGCGCTGCGATATTGGAGCGGGAAATCGCGCATCGGAACCTCAGACTTTCAAGCGTTCGTTAGCCGGATCGAAGAAGACCGGATTACAAAGGCGGGCGGGAGTGTATTCGTCGCGCAGTCCGTTCCAGACGAGGACCTCTTCGCCGTGGCGCGAGGCGCCGCGCTTGACGAGGGCAAGGCCGATGGTCGAGCCGACATGGGGCGAGAAGCAGCTGGAACTGACATAGCCCTGGTCGTTTTCCAGCGTGGCGGCCGCGTCCTTGTTGAGGATATGCGAGCCGCTGCGGAAAGTGGTGGCGGGGTCGAGCGGCGCGACGCCCACCAGTTGCGGCCGGTCCGGATCGTTCAGCCCCTCGCGCCTGAGCATGTGCTTGCCGATGAAATCGGCCTTGCCGGCCGAGACCATCTTGCCGAAACCGAGGTCGGCCGGCACCACGGTGCCGTTGATCTCGTTGTGGGTGACGTGTCCCTTCTCGATGCGGAGCACGCCGAGCGCTTCGACGCCGTACGCACAGATGCCGTGTTCCTTGCCCGCTTCCATCAGAGCGTCTGCGGTGCTCTCGCCGTAGCCGGCCGGTACCGCCAGCTCGTAGGCCAGCTCGCCCGAGAACGAGATACGGAAGAGACGGCCGGAAAGCCTGCCGCCGAAGAGGGAGACTTCCCGGACAGCCAAGAAGGGGAAGGCGTCGTTGGAAATATCCTCGTCGACGATCGACTGAAGGATGAGGCGCGACTTCGGTCCGGCGATCGCCATTTGTGCCCACTGGTCGGTGACTGAGGCGAGCCGGACGTCGAGTTCCGGCCACAGCACCTGGGCGCAGAATTCGAGATGGTTCATCGCGCCCGCGGCATAGGCGGTGGTCGTCGTCACAAAGAAGCGGCATTCCTCGAGCCGGCTCACCGTCCCGTCATCGTAGATGAAGCCGTCCTCGCGCAGCATCAGACCGTAGCGCGCCTTGCCGGCGGGCAGGTTCAGAACGGAATTGGAATAGACACGGGTCAGGAATTTCGCGGCGTCGTTGCCTGTGATCTCGATCTTGCCGAGCATCGAGACGTCACAGAGCCCGGCATTGGATCGTACGGTCTTCACCTCGCGGTCGACGCTTTCGCGCCACGTCGTCTCGCCGGCGCGGGGGAACCAGCTCGATCGGTACCAGAGGCCGGTCTCGACGAATTGCGCGCCGTTTTTCCTCGCCCAGTCATGCAGCGGCGACTGGCGCACCGGCTGGAAATGCCTTCCGTGCGATGTGCCGGCAAGCGCCCCGAAGGAGACCGGCGTATAGAAGGGGCGGAAGGTCGTGGTACCGACATCGCCCGGCGAAATGCCGCGCGCCTCGGCGAGAAGGCCGATGGCGTTCACATTGGAGAGCTTGCCCTGGTCCGTCGCCATGCCGTTGGTGGTGTAGCGCTTGGCAAGCTCGACATGCCCGTAGCCCTCGCGCACGGCGAGGCCGATATCCTTGCGGTGCACGTCGTTCTGGTAGTCGATGAAGGCCTTGCCCTTGACGCCGGGAATGCTCCAGACCGGCTTCGTCGGTGCGGCGGCGATATCGCCCTCGACCACGCCGAACGTTGCCTTCTCTGCCTTGAAGCCGAGACCGTCGAGGAGGGCCGTCGCCTTGGCCGCGCCGCAGGCGAGGCAGGCGGAAAGGCCGGTGACCGTCGCCGCGGCGCCGGCGAGCGCGAGGCCCTTCTTGTCGCCGGGCACGATGAAGGCGCCACTCTCATCCGACCATTCCGGCTTGCCGCCACGCTGGCAGGCGAGGTGGATGACCGGGTTGAAGCTGCCGGACATCGCGAGCGCATCGACGGAGAGCTTTTCCGTCCGGCCATCCTTGAAGATGGTGATGGAGGAGAGCGCCTTGCCGCCTTGCGCATCCGAAACGTAACCGCCGTGCACGACGCGGGCCGGGCCGGAATAGGTGTCCGACGCAGCCCCAACGGGGCGGCTGTCGATGATGGCGGCGAGCGTGACGCCTGCCGCTTCGAGATCCCGTGCCAGGGCATAGCCGCTGTCATTGGTCGTGAAGATCGCGACCCTCCGGCCCGGCGCGACACCGTAACAGTTGAGGTAGGTGCGGGCGGCGCCCGCCATCATGACGCCGGGAGTGTCGTTGCCGCCGAAGACGAGCGGCCGCTCCTCCGCGCCGGTAGCAAGGATCGCTTCCTTCGCCACGATGCGCCACAGCCGCTCGACCGGGAGATTGGGCTTCGGGTCGGCGACGTGCTTCTGCACGCGCTCGACCGCGCCGAAAACACTGCCGTCGTACCAGCCGAAGGCTGTCGTCCGGGCAAGCACGACGACATTGGGCAGGCTTTCCAGTTCGGCGAGCGTCGCGGCGACGAAGTCGGCCGCCAGTGTTCCGCCGATTGTCGCGGTTTCGGCCAGCAGGCCGCCGCCGATGCGGGCGCTCTCGTCGAGAAGGATCACGCGAGCACCGGCACGGCCGGCGGTCAGCGCCGCCGCGAGGCCGGTCGCGCCGCCGCCGATGACGAGCAGGTCGCAATGGGCCCACTGCTTCTCATAGAGGTCCGGGTCGGCCTCGTAGGTCGCCTTGCCGAGGCCCGCCGCCTTGCGGATGAAGGGCTCGTAGAGCCTTTCCCAGAGCGCTGCCGGCCACATGAAGGTCTTGTAGTAGAACCCGGCGGAGAGAAAGGGTGAGAGCAGGCCGTTGAAAGAGCCGATGTCGAAATCGAGCGAGGGCCAGCGGTTCTGGCTCTGCGCAACGAGACCCTGGTAGAGCTCCTGCATGGTGGCGCGCGTGTTGGACTCGGTGCGGCCACCCTCTCCGATGGTCATCAGCGCGTTGGGTTCGGCAGCACCTGCCGTCAAGACACCGCGCGGACGATGATACTTGAACGAGCGTCCCATCAGCATTCGGCCATTGGCGAGCAGCGCCGAGGCGAGGCTGTCCCCTTCGAACCCGGTGTAGGGCTTGCCGTCGAAGGTGAAGGAGAGCGGCGTTAGGCGGTCGATGAGACCACCCTTTGCGAGACGATAAGAGGTCATTCCGCTGCGTCCTGTTTCTGGGCGGCGTCTCGCGCGCCTTCGATCTCGTGGGTGGCGGTATCGCGGGTCACGACCAGCCAGCGCCGGCAGCCGGAGGTGTGGTGCCAGTATTCGTCATAACGGCCGCGTGGGTTCTCCCGGAGATAGACGTAGTCGAACCATGCGTCGGTGCCCGCATCCGGAGTGGGGCGGGCGAGCGCGGCGCCCTTCACCGTGAATTCTTCCTTCGGTCTCTGGCCGCAGTGGGGGCAGGGGATGAGGCTTGCCATCGTCGTTCTCCCGGAAAATCAATGGAGGTTCGGCTGGGCGCCCTGGCCCTTCTCGTCGACGAGGTAGCCGCGCGCGAAGCGATCGAGACGCATCTCGCGCGTCACCTGGTGCGGTTCGTCTTTCGCGATCAGATGGGCGAAGCAGAAGCCGGAGCCAGGCGTCGCCTTGAAGCCGCCGTAGCACCAGCCGGCGTTGAGATAGAGATTGTCGATGGGTGTGCGGTCGATGATCGGCGTGCCGTCCATGCTCATGTCCATGATGCCGCCCCAGGCACGAAGCACCCGCACGCGGGAAAGGGCAGGGATCATCGCCTTGCCGGCTTCGACCACATGTTCCACGGTCGCAAGATTACCGCGCTGTGCGTAGGAGTTGTAGCCGTCGATATCGCCGCCGAAGACGAGGCCGCCCTTGTCCGACTGCGAAACATAGAAGTGGCCCGCGCCGAAGGTGACGACGCAATCGATGAAGGGCTTCAGTCCCTCCGACACGAAGGCCTGGAGGACATGACTTTCGATTGGCAGCTTCATGTCCACCATCTCGGCAACGCGGGAGGAATTGCCGGCGACCGCCACCGCGAGCTTGCCGCAGCCGATGAAGCCCCTGGAGGTCTCGACCCCCGTCACCCTGCCGTTGTCGCGGCGGATCGCGGTCACCTCGCAATTCTGGATGATGTCGACACCCATGGCGTCGGCGCCGCGCGCGTAACCCCAGGCGACGCCGTCGTGCCGCACCGTGCCGCCACGGCGCTGAAGGAGGCCGCCTTTTATCGGGAAACGGGCATTGTCGAAATCGAGGAAGGGCAGCATTGCCCGCACTTGCGCCCTGTCGAGCAGGTCCGCATCGACCCCGTGCAGGCGCATGGCGTTGCCGCGCCGGGTATAGGCGTCACGCTGTGCGTCGGAATGGAAGAGGTTCAACACGCCGCGCTGCGAGACCATGGCATTGAAGTTGAAGTCCTGTTCCAGGCCCTCCCACAGCTTCATCGAAAGCTCGTAGAACGGGTTGTTGCCCGGCAGCAGGTAGTTCGACCGGATGATCGTCGTGTTGCGGCCGACATTGCCCGAGCCGACATAGCTCTTCTCAAGAACCGCGACGTTGCGGATGCCGAAGGTCTTGGCAAGGTAATAGGCCGTCGCCAGACCATGGCCGCCACCGCCGACGATCACGACATCGTAATGCGGCTTGGGCGCTGGCTTCCGCCAGGCCGGCTTCCACGATGCATTGCCGCGCAATCCGTTGAGCAGAATTGAGAAAGCTGAATAGCGCATGGCGTCTGGAACCCTTCCGATGTGACGGGAGCTTAGACCGGGCGCGCCGGGTTACATTGCGTCAAGGGGACATAATGATGTAGGAACGGGCCATGGCTCATTCCGAACCGCGCGGCAGTCAGAGGATCGGTTTTCTCCTCATCCCGAATTTTGCGCTGATGTCTTTCGCCTCGGCGACCGAGCCCTTGCGTGCGGCGAACCTGATCAGCGGCGTCGATCTTTACGAGGTCGTGGCGCTGTCGACGGACGGGCGACCGGTGACGAGTTCGTCGGGGACGGCTTTCGAGTGTCAACCTCTCGGGAAGGCCGGCGGGACCTGCAACACGGTCTTCGTCGTTGCCGGTGGCGGTCCCCGGGACTGGGCGCTGTCTGAGGCGGACTTCGGAAGGCTGCGGCGCTTGCCCCGTCTGGGCATCCGCGTCGGCGGCATTTCGAGCGGTGCCTACGTGCTGGCGGCGGCCGGCCTGCTCGACAATCGCGACTTCACCATCCACTGGGAACACGCGCCGGTGCTGCGCGAGGCTTTCGGCCATCTCACCCCCCGCCATGCGCGCTACGTCATCGATGGAGACCGGATCACCTGCGCCGGCGGGATCGCACCCCTCGACATGATGCACGCCCTGATCGGCGAGCGCATGGGATCCCATTTCGCTCGCCGCGTGTCCGACTGGTACCTGCACACGGCCGTCGCGGAACCGGAAGCGCCCCAGCGCGGTTCGTCCGCCGAGCGGTTCGGGACCCACCATCCGGTTCTGCTCGCCGTCCTGGAGAAGATGGAGGCGAGCATCGAGCAGCCGCTCGGTCGGGCCGCCATGGCGCGTTTTGCCGGAACGAGCGTGCGCCATCTCGACCGGTTGTTTGCCGCGCACATGGAAGAAGGTTTTCTGGACACCTATCGCCGGATCCGGCTGACCCACGCGCGTCGTCTCGTTGAACAGAGCCCCTTGTCCATCTCGGAGGTGGCGTTTGCCTCGGGTTTTTCGAGCGCCGGCCATTTCTCCAACGCGTTCAAGATATTATTCGGCACCACGCCGGCTGCCTTGCGGCGGAACGTTCATAGAGTTCAAGATACGCTGTCCTGCCAGACAGAGGACAAGCGGAGGAAGAAGCATGACGAGAGAAGATAAGCGCGTCCTTTCGCAGGATCCCCATGCGGTTCGCGAGCCGCGGGAAAACAACCTCGAAATGGCCATCGGCCATGAGGTCAGGACCTTTCGCAAGAAGCTCGGCATTACCGTTGCCGATCTCGCGGCATCGACGGGCATGTCGATCGGCATGTTGTCGAAGATCGAGACCGGCAATACGTCGCCTTCGCTGACGACGCTGCAGACCCTGTCGCGGGCGCTCGGTGTGCCGATCACCGCCTTCTTTCGCCGTTTCGAGGAACCCCGCAGCGCGACCTTCGTCAAGGCAGGCGAGGGGGTCAGCATGGAGCGCCGCGGCACTCGCGCCGGCCATCAGTACAGTCTCCTCGGCCATATCGAGAACAATACCAGCGGGGTGATGGTCGAACCCTATCTGATCACGCTGACCAAGGATTCTGACGTCTTTCCGACTTTCCAGCACGAAGGCATGGAGTTTCTCTACATGCTGGAAGGCGAGGTCGTCTATCGACACGGGGAGCAGCTCTACCGGATGCAACCGGGCGACAGCCTGTTCTTCGATGCCGACGCACCGCACGGACCCGAAGAACTCGTGACATTGCCGGCGCGTTATCTGTCGATCATTTCCTACCCGCAGAACCGACCCGGGTCGGAAGGATAAATTTAATGTAAGGAAAAAAATATTCCTGCGTGTTGATGTCCAAATAGCCGTGTGATAGCTCTACCGCCGTAACCTGAACGGAGAGGTGGTCGTCATGTGCGGCATTGTTGGACTGTTCCTGAAGGATCCGGGTCTCGAACCGCAGCTGGGTGCGCTGCTGTCGGACATGTTGATCACGATGACCGATCGCGGTCCCGATTCCGCCGGTATCGCGATCTACGGAACGCTCGAGCCCGGCCGGGCGAAGGTGACCGTACAGTCGGCCGACCCGGCGATCGATTTCGCCGGGCTCGAAAAGGACCTGGTGACGTCCGGCGTCGCGGCAAAAGTCCAGGTCAAGAGTACCCACGCCGTCATCGACATACCGGCGGAGAGGCTTGCCGACATCCGCGGCGTCCTTGCGTCGGTTCGCCCCGCGGTTCGCGTGATGGGAGCGGGCGAAAGCGTCGAGATCTACAAGGAAACGGGTCTTCCGAAGGATGTCGTTGCGCGCTTCGGCGTGCGCTCCATGGGTGGCACGCACGGCATCGGGCACACCCGCATGGCGACGGAAAGCGCGGTAACGACGCTCGGCGCCCATCCCTTTTCCACCGGACCCGACCAGTGCCTCGTGCACAACGGCTCGCTCTCCAACCACAATAACCTGCGCCGTGAACTGACAAGGGTCGGCATGACCTTCGAGACGCAGAACGACTCCGAGGTTGCCGCCGCCTACCTGACGGCGGAGATGGCCGGCGGCAAGGACCTCGGAGAGGCGCTGACCAGCGCGCTCGACGACCTCGACGGCTTCTTCACCTTCGTCGTCGGCACCAGATCGGGCTTCGGCGTGGTGCGGGATCCGATCGCCTGCAAGCCCGCCGTCATGGCCGAGACCGACCAGTACGTTGCCTTCGGCTCCGAATACCGGGCTCTCGTCAATCTTCCGGGCATCGAGAACGCCCGCGTCTGGGAGCCGGAGCCGGCGACCGTCTACTTCTGGGACCACAGCCAGGCTGCCTGACCAATCGAGGAAACACGATGCCCACGTTCGATCTCTCCATCCAGCCGCTCCGGGAGCTCAATCAAGCACTGCACAACCTCGGTGCAGGCGCCAACGACAACGTTTTCGAGGTGGTCAATCCGCGCGGCAGCCACGCGGTTGCCGTCGGCATCGATGCTCCCGTCACCGTCGAGGTGAAGGGCTCGGTCGGATACTACTGCGCCGGCATGAATGACGGCGGTGCGGTCACCGTCCATGGTTCGGCCGGCCCCGGCGTCGCCGAGAACATGATGTCCGGCACCGTCGTCATCGAAGGTGACGCCTCGCAATATGCCGGTGCGACCGGCCGCGGCGGTCTTCTCGTCATCAAGGGCAATGCCGCTTCGCGCTGCGGCATCTCCATGAAGGGGATCGATATCGTCGTGCACGGCAATATCGGACACATGTCGGCCTTCATGGCGCAGTCGGGTCATCTGGTGGTCTGTGGCGATGCCGGCGACGCGCTGGGCGACAGCCTCTACGAGGCGAAGCTCTTCGTGCGTGGCAAGGTCAAGAGCCTCGGCGCCGATTGCATCGAGAAGGAGATGCGTCCCGAGCATCTCGAAGCGCTGGCGGAACTCCTAGAAAAAGCGGACGTCACCGGCGTCAAGCCGGAGGAGTTCAAACGCTACGGCTCTGCCCGCAAGCTCTACAATTTCAACATCGACAACGCTGACGCGTACTGATCCGGCGAAGGGCAAGACAGATGAGCTATCACAATCCCCATACCCCGCCGCGCAAGTCCGCCACCTTCGACGACTACACGCTCGCCGAAATCCGCCGTGCTGCGTCGACCGGCATCTACGACATCCGTGGTGGCGGCACCAAGCGCAAGGTGCCCCACTTCGACGACCTTCTCTTCCTCGGAGCCTCGATCTCCCGCTACCCGCTCGAGGGGTATCGCGAGCGTTGCGACACCTCCGTCGTGCTCGGCACGCGCTTCGCCAGGAAGCCGATCGAGCTGAAGATCCCGATCACCATCGCCGGGATGAGCTTTGGTGCGCTTTCCGGCAGCGCCAAGGAAGCACTGGGGCGGGGTGCGACGGCGGCGGGAACCTCGACGACCACCGGCGACGGCGGCATGACCGACGAGGAACGCGGCCATTCGCAGACGCTCGTCTACCAGTACCTGCCGTCGCGATACGGCATGAACCCGAAGGATCTGCGCCGGGCCGACGCGATTGAGGTCGTGGTTGGGCAGGGCGCCAAACCCGGCGGTGGGGGCATGCTGCTCGGCCAGAAGATTTCCGACCGCGTCGCCGAAATGCGCAATCTGCCGAAGGGCATCGACCAGCGGTCCGCCTGCCGCCACCCGGACTGGACCGGTCCCGACGATCTGGAAATCAAGATCCTGGAGCTTCGCGAGATCACCGACTGGGAAAAGCCGATCTATGTGAAGGTGGGCGGCGCGCGCCCCTATTACGATACGGCGCTCGCGGTGAAGGCGGGCGCCGACGTCGTGGTGCTCGACGGCATGCAGGGCGGTACGGCCGCAACGCAGGACGTCTTCATCGAACATGTCGGGATGCCGACGCTCGCCTGCATTCGCCCGGCGGTTCAGGCGCTGCAGGATCTCGGCATGCATCGCAAGGTTCAATTGATTGTCTCGGGCGGCATCCGTTCGGGCGCCGATGTCGCCAAGGCGCTCGCCCTCGGAGCCGATGCCGTTGCGATCGGCACGGCGGCGCTGGTTGCGATCGGCGACAACGATCCGAAGTGGGAAGAGGAATATCAGAAGCTAGGCACCACCGCCGGCGCCTATGACGACTGGCACGAGGGCAAGGACCCGGCCGGCATCACGACGCAAGACCCGGACCTGATGCAGCGCCTTGACCCGGTGGTCGCCGGCCGCAGGCTGGCGAACTACCTCAAAGTGATGACCCTCGAAGCCCAGACGATCGCCCGCGCCTGCGGCAAGAACCATGTCCACAACCTGGAACCGGAAGATCTCGTCGCCCTGACGATGGAGGCGGCCGCCATGGCGCAGGTGCCGCTTGCCGGAACGAACTGGTACCCGGGCAAGGGCGGTTTCTAAAACCCGAATGGCCGCATCCGACTCCCACGGATACGGCCATTCTTCTTTCAACGAATGTGTCTCAATCCATAAAAATAGGGGAACGACGTGACACAGGATCTTGCAAGCTTCGCTGCGGAGCGGGGCATCCGATATTTCATGACCAGCTACACAGACCTGTTCGGCGTCCAGCGTGCCAAGCTCGTGCCGACCGAGGCGATCGCCGAGATGCAGGAGGGCGGTGCAGGCTTCGCCGGCTTTGCGACCTGGCTCGACCTGACGCCCGCGCATCCCGATCTTTTCGCCATGCCGGATCCGTCCTCGGTGATCCAGCTGCCCTGGAAGAAGGAGGTGGCGTGGGTTGCCGCCGACTGCGCCATGGACGACAAGCCGGTGGCCCAGGCGCCGCGCGTCGTGCTCAAGAAGCTGGTGGGCGAGGCGGCCAAGCAGGGTTTGCGCGTCAAGACCGGTGTGGAGCCAGAGTTCTTTCTTATCTCGGCCGAGGGATCGGCGATTTCCGACGTGTTCGATACGGCGGAAAAGCCCTGCTACGACCAGCAGGCGCTCATGCGCCGTTACGACGTGATCGCCGAGATTTGCGATTATATGCTCGAACTCGGCTGGAAGCCGTACCAGAACGACCACGAGGACGCGAACGGCCAGTTCGAGATGAACTGGGAATACGACGACGCCCTCAATACCGCCGACAAACACTCCTTCTTCAAGTTCATGGTCAAGTCCGTCGCCGAGAAGCACGGGTTGCGCGCCACTTTCATGCCGAAGCCATTTAAGGGACTGACGGGCAACGGTTGCCACGCGCATATCTCCGTCTGGGATCTGGACGGAAAGGTGAACGCCTTTGCCGATGCCGACATGCCGTTCGGCTTGTCTGCGCAGGGCAAGACCTTTCTCGGCGGTATCATGCGGCACGCCGCAGCACTCGCCGCGATCACCAACCCGACCGTCAATTCCTACAAGCGCATCAATGCGCCCCGCACCGTTTCGGGCGCGACCTGGGCGCCGGATACCGTCACGTGGACCGGCAACAACCGCACCCATATGGTGCGCGTGCCGGGACCGGGCCGTTTCGAGCTTCGCCTGCCGGACGGCGCGGCCAACCCCTATCTGCTGCAGGCGATCATCATCGCGGCCGGTCTTTCCGGCATGCGCGGCAATGCCGACCCGGGACCACACTACGACATCGACATGTATCGCGACGGTCACACGGTGAAGGATGCTCCGAGGCTTCCGCTCAACCTCCTCGACGCGCTTCGCGAGTACGAGAAGGACACAGCCCTGCAGGAGGCGCTCGGCGGCGAATTTTCAACTGCCTACATCAAGCTGAAGCGCGGTGAGTGGAACGCCTATTGCTCCCAGTTCACGTCGTGGGAGCATGAGACGACCCTCGACATATGAAACCCGGATCTGTGAGATGGCACGGATCGTCGATGCCATCCGTCGCGGTGACGGCGAGGCTGCCGCCAAGGCAGCACTTGACCACGTGACCGCAGCGAGTGCTGTCGCGGAGGCCGTCCTTGCCGCCCAGAAGGCGGAAAGCGCATCATCGAGAAGTGCTGGTGCGTTCAGGACTGTACCGGAACCATCATGCCGAGCTTCAGGTCCTTGAGCACGACATTGGTATGCATGCGCCTGATTTGCGGGTTCTGCGACATGAGCTGGGCCATCAGCTCGTCGTATTGGCCGACGTCGTGTGCCGTGACGATCGCGATGATGTCGACCGCTCCCGTGACGTAATAGACCTGTTGGATATGGTCCTGCCTGTCCACCCAGGCACGGAACTTGGCGAGCGCATCGTAATTGTCGCGTTCGATCTCCATGCCGGTGATAAAGGTCATGGGATTGCCGGTGACACGCCGGTCCACCACCGCGATTTCCGCCTTGATAATGCCCTGCTCGCGCATTCGCTTCAGCCGGCGTTGCACGGCGGAAGCCGACAGGCCGACCGTGTGGCCGATCGCCTCGGCTTTCATCTGGCAATCGCGTTGCACGATGTCGAGGATGCTCCGGTCGAAGTCGTCCAGCCCGTCTACCATGTCCCTCGTTCCTGTTTCTGGCCCTTCCGGGGCGTTCGCCGGTTTCCTCTCACTTGTCAATAGGAGTAGGGCCGGCTGCATTTTTTGTAAATTCCTGCGGGAAAACCGCGATAGACATGTCCATTGCGCGGAAAAGCTGCGCCGGTTGCCGATAGATTTCATCGATAAACCCTTGAGGCGCCACGGAAACGGGAAAGTATGACGGAGAATGGTCCTGCCGCCCTGCAGGTGGAAGACGTGCACAAGAGCTTTGGTGCGCATGAGGTTCTCAAGGGCATTTCGCTGACGGCCCACAAGGGCGACGTCATTTCGCTGATAGGCTCCTCCGGCTCCGGCAAGAGTACCTTCCTGCGCTGCATCAACCTTCTGGAGATCCCCGACCGCGGCCGCATCGTCGTCAATGGCGAGGAGATCGCCATGAGGACGGGTCGCGACGGCCGCGTCCGTCCGGCCGACCGACGGCAGGTGGAGCGCATCCGCAGCGGCGTTGCCATGGTCTTCCAGAGCTTCAACCTCTGGGCACACATGACAGTGCTGGGCAATGTCATCGAGGCGCCGGTCCATGTGTTCGGCATGAAGCGCAAGGAGGCCGTGGAACGGGCCGAGGCTCTGCTTGCTAAGGTCGGCCTCTACGACAAGCGCGACGCCTATCCCGCTTTTCTGTCCGGTGGCCAACAGCAGCGCGCGGCGATCGCCCGGGCACTGTGCGTCAATCCCACGGTCATGCTGTTCGACGAGCCGACCTCGGCGCTCGACCCGGAACTGGTGGGCGAAGTGCTGAAGGTAATCCGCGATCTGGCGGAAGAAGGCCGCACCATGCTGCTCGTCACCCACGAGATGAAGTTCGCCCGCGATGTGTCCAGCCACGTGATGTTCCTGCACGACGGGCGGGTGGAGGAAGAGGGACCGCCAGAACAGGTGTTCGGTACCCCTTCGAGCGCCCGCTGCCGGGAATTCACCGCCTCGCTACGCCATTGAGCCCGTATTTTCAGGAGAAGGAAACCGTAATGAAAGTGCTGTCCATTGCCCTTGCCGGAGCCGTTCTGGCCCTTTCCGGCGCTGCCGCCCAGGCCGAGGTCCGCTTCGGCATCATGAACGAATCCTACCAGCCTTTCTTTGCCAAGGATGCTTCAGGCAAATGGGAAGGCTGGGAGATCGACATGATGGACGCCGTCTGCGCCGAGATGCACGAAAGCTGCAGCATCGTCGAGATGTCGTGGGACGGCCTCATTCCTGCCCTGCAGGCGAAGAAGTTCGACGTCATCTGGTCCTCCATGTCGATCACCGACGAGCGCAGCAAGACCATCGATTTTACGGATAAATACTACAACACGCCGAGCAAGCTGATCGGACCCAAGGAGGGCAAGACCGGCGCCGGTCCGGACGACGTAGCCGGAACAACCATCGGCATCCAGGTCTCCACGGTCCAGTCCGAGTATTACAAGAAGTACTTTGCCGAGAAGGCCTCCGAAAAGACCTACCAGACGCTTGACGAAGCGCTGCAGGATCTCGCTGCCGGCCGCGTCGACTACGTCTTTGCCGACTCGATGCCGCTTGCCGAATTCCTCAAGTCCGATTTCGGCAAAGATTGCTGCGAGGACCGCGGCGACGTGGCGAACGATCCGGCGATCCTCGGCTACGGCGTTGCCGGCGGCGTTCGAAAGGGCGAGGACGATTTGCGCGAGAAGCTGAACAAGGCCATCGCAGCGGTCCGCGCCAGCGGCAAATATGCCGAGATCTCGAAGAAGTACTTCGACTTCGATCCTTACGGCAACTGATCGGACGGTTCTGCGGCGGTCGTCGGGCAAGACCGTGACGACCGCCGCAGACAGCTCCCTCGGGAACTCTCGCCATGGCCACCGGTCCCTCGCTTCTGGAACTGCTTTCGCCGAGCCCGCCGGGCTGGGGCGGTGTCCTGTTGTCGGGGGCCGTCTCCACGCTGGCGATTTCGCTCGGGGCCTATCTCGTCGGCATCGGCATCGGTCTTCTTGGCGCGGCGGCCAAGCTGAAAGGCGACCGGGTCATCCGCGCCGTCCTCGACCTCTATACGACGGCTATCCGCGCCGTCCCCGAGCTCATCCTCATCATCGGTCTCTTCTATGCCGGCACGGACGGGTTGAACCACCTGCTCGGTGCAGTCGGTTTGCCCGGCGTTGAGATCAACGCCTATGTGGCGGCGATCCTCGTTCTCGGCATCGTCCAGGGAGCCTACGCGACGGAGATCCTGCGCGGGGCCATCCTCGCGGTTCCGATCGGCCAGATCGAGGCGGCCTGCGCCTTCGGCATGGGGCCGTGGCTGCGCTTTCGCCGGATCGTGCTGCCGGCACTCGTTCCCAACGCCCTGCCGGGGCTGGCCAACCTGTGGATGTCGGTGACCAAGGACAGTGCGCTGATTGCCGTACTCGGCTATCAGGAACTGGCGCTTGCCACCCGGCTCGCCGCCGGCAATACCAAGCACTATTTCCTCTTCTTCTTCGCCGCCTGTCTGATCTATCTGGCAATCACGCTGGTTTCGAACGCCTTCTTTGCACTGGTCGAACGGCATTTCCGGCGCGGGCAAGCAGTCCGGAGTGATGCGCGATGAACTTCGGCTGGATCGCCGCCTATTGGCCGCTTCTCGTCGCCGGTGCCGTGCAGACCGTGCTGCTGCTGGTGATTTCGGTCGTCTTCGGGTTCATTCTCGCCGTCGGGCTCGCGCGGGCACAGGTCAGCGGCCCACGCTGGCTGGCCTGGCCGGCCAAGATTTTCTGCACCTTCCTGCGCGGCACGCCACTGCTTATCCAGCTCTGGCTTTTCTATTACGGCGTCGGCTCGCTGATGCCGATGATCCCCGGCCTGCGCGGCAGCTTCCTCTGGCCCGTACTGCGCGAAGGCTTCTTCTTCGCGGCCGTCAGCTTCACGCTGAACTATGCCGCATACGAGGCCGAGGTGCTGCGTGGCGCGCTTCTGTCCGTGCCGAAGGGAGAGCTGGAGGCCGGCCGAGCCTTCGGCATGTCACCCGGCAAGCTCTTCCGGCGTATCTGGCTGCCGCGCGCGATCCGCATCGCCTTGCCGACGATCGCCGGCGAGGTCGTGCTGCAGCTGAAGGCGACGCCGCTCGCCTTCACCGTCACGGTCATGGATCTCTACGCCGTGGCCTACAAGGTCCGGCAGGACACGTTGCTGGTCTACGAGCCTCTCATAGTCGTGACCGTCTTCTACGTTCTGGTGACCATGCTCATCGTGCGCGCCTTCCGCGTGGTCGAGGCGCAGGTGCCGATCCGGCGATGAGCGGGATGTCTCGCGGCTTTTTCGCGCGGATGTCCGCTGCGACGTCACTTCAAGGCGCGGTGGACAGAAGAACGCGGCCGCTCCGTGCGGCGGCCGGGCTAGCTTGTGGCGACGATCATCGCGAGGGGTAGGTCATGCAGGATGGAAAAGACGGGTATCTTCATCCACAGACGCTCGCACTTGACGGCGGGTTGGTTGTCGATCCGGTGACGAGGGCGATTGCGCCCAACATTTCCATGTCGGTCAACAACGCTCTGGTACCGGGGGGCGGGCCCTTTTCGGCCGATGGCGCCGGGGACCTGACGGCTCTTCCCTTCCTCTACGCCCGCTGGACCAATCCGACCGTACGGCAGCTCGAGCAGCGGATCGCCGCGCTTGAGGCTGGCGATGACGCGTTGGCGACCGCTACCGGCCTTGCTGCCATTGCCGCCACCTTTTTCACCTTCCTGCGGCAGGGCGACCATCTGGTGGTCAGCGACGTCTGCTACGCTGGCGCCAACGAGCTGGCACGGCGCATTCTGCCGGACTACGGCATCGAAGTGAGCGCGGTGAACATGTCGCGCCTCGATGACGTTGCCGCGGCGCTGCGACCCAATACCCGCCTCGTCCACTGCGAGAGCCCCTGCAATCCGATCCTGCGGCTGACGGACCTCGAAGCCGTGGCCGCTCTCGCCCATGCCCATGGCGCGCTGGTCTCGGTCGATTCCACGTTCGCGACGCCCGTCGCTACCCGGCCGCTCTCGCTCGGGGTCGATCTCGTCATCCATTCGCTCACCAAGTTCATGAACGGTCATGGCGATGCGTTGGGCGGAGCCGTCTGCGGCCGCAAGAACCTGGTGGAGGCGATCCGCAGCAGGGCCGGCGTCTATCTCGGCGCCACGCTCTCGGCTCAGAACGCCTGGCTCATCATGCGCGGGCTGGACACGATCTTTCCCCGTATGCAGATCATCTCCGCCGCTGCGCTCGAGGTTGCCCGTTTCCTCGCAGGCCATCCCGCCGTGACGGCCGTCACCTATCCGGGGCTTGAGACGCATCCCCAACACGATCTCGTCCGGCGCCAGATGGCGATCGCCGGCGGCATGGTGACGTTTCAGGTCCGCGATCCGCAGGCGGTGGCCAAGAGGCTCGCCGAGCGGCTCAAGGTGGTCCACTACGCCTTCTCGCTCGGACACCAGCGCAGCATCGTCGTTCTCCTCGACACCGCGGACATGATGCAATCCACCTATCGTCTCGAAGGGGCGCAACTCGACGACTACCGCGCCTTTGCCGGCGACGGCATCTTCCGCCTGTCTGTCGGACTGGAGGCGGTGCCGGACATCATGGCGGATATCGACCAGGCCCTCGGGGGCTAACGACCTAATGGAAAAAGGAACCTGTCCGTGAAACATGTCTTGATCCTCGACGGCGGCATGAGCCGCGAACTGGCCCGGCTGGGTGCCCCACTGCGCCAGCCGGAATGGTCGGCGCTCGCCCTGATGGAAAGCCCGGACATCGTGCGGCAGGTGCATGCGGAGTTCATCGCCGCCGGTGCGGATGTGGTGACGACCAACAGTTACGCGCTGGTGCCTTTCCATATCGGAGAGGAGCGCTTCCGCGCCGAAGGCCCTTCGCTCATCCGCCTTGCCGGGCAGCTTGCGCGGCAGGCGGCCGATGCCGTGGAGCGTGACGTGACGGTTGCAGGCTCGCTGCCACCGATCTTCGGCTCCTATGAACCTGAGAATTTCGACCCCACCCGCGTGCAGGATTATCTCGGCGTGCTGGTCGAGGGGCTCGCCCCGTTCGTCGACGTGTGGCTCGGCGAAACCCTCAGCCTGATCGCCGAGGGCGAGGCGGTGCGCCGCGCCGTTGCCGCAACCGGCAAGCCCTTCTGGATATCCTTCACGCTCGCCGACGATGCTTCGGGCGAGGGCGATGTGCCGAGGCTCCGCTCCGGCGAGACGGTGGAAGCGGCCGCGGAATGGGCAGTCGGGTCCGGTGCACGGGCGCTTCTCTTCAATTGCAGCCGCCCGGAGGTGATGGAGGCGGCCGTGCGGACGGCGCGCGCCGTGTTCGAGCGGAACGGCAGCGACACGGAGATCGGCGTCTATGCCAATGCCTTCGAGACCGAGGCCGACGAGGAGGCCGCCAACGAGTCGCTGAACGAGACGCGGCAGGACCTGACCTCCGACCGCTATCTGCGCTTCGCCTGTGACTGGGCGGAGGCGGGCGCGACGATGGTCGGCGGCTGCTGCGGAATCGGTGCGGCGCACATTCACCATCTGGCCCGCGGCCTGAACCGCTGAGCCCGACCAGGCGGACGAGCGTCTCGACCAGTACCGGAACGGCGTTCAGCAGGTCGAAGGAGCCGATGGCGGCAGGCGGCGAGTCGGGAGCGGAAAGCACGTCATAGGGGGCACGCGGCCGACCCGATCTCGCCCCCTTGTCAACGACAAGGGGGCGCTCCGAGGGCCTGAGATTCAGCGGTAAGTTGCGGTATTCACCTCGGTGGTGGCGAGATAGGGGGCTGCCGTCGCGCCCGGAGGTCTCGTGAGGAGATGACCGACGGCGTCGAAGACGAGGATGCTGGCGTTGTCCGGAGTTTCGGAGTGCGACTCGTACTCTCTCTTGATCTCGCCGGCGGATTTGGCGAGATTCACATACCTGTCGTGCCCGAGGCCGTCATTGTCACTGATGTCGGTGATGTCGACCAGCCGAAGGTTATGAGCTTTTGCCACCGCGACGACTCTTGCATCGTCGACATCGGACATCCCGACCCGCGGACGCTCGCGACCGAGGAAGCTCGATACGCCGAGTACCCTGTCCTGTTTCGAGACCAGCAAGGTAATGGGGTGAGGCAGCCGGCTGATGTCGTTCAACTGGGAAAGGAAGAGATCAACGTCGATATCTGCCGCTGCCAGAACGATATCGAGTTTTCGGGTGGTGCTAGACTGGTTCTCGAGTTCCAGCTGGCGCACCGCCTCGATGGCCAGCAATGACCCCATGCTGTGGGCGAAGAGAACGATGTGTTTGACGCCACGCGTGCGACTGATCAGGACGAGCAACCTGGTGAGCTCCGTCCGTGAAGCCAGTGCTTCGTCCTTGTCTGCGACATAGCCGGTGAGGCTTGCCTGCGACGGCCAGGAAAAAAGGATCGGCGGTGGTAGCGTCTCGGCGTCGGCGCCAAGCTGGGCGGTACGAAAAAGCGCCTCCTGATGGCTGTAGTTGTAACCATGCACAAAGACGGCAACAGTCCCGTCGTCGTCAACGGTGCGCTCGATCTCGGCCGAGAACTGCGACGGTGTCAGATCACGGTGATCCGTGACGACGAATTGTCGTCGCGGATCGGCGGGAACCGTGGGATAAACGAGGCTGGCGGCGGGTCGGTTCGCGGGAACCGAAAACCGATACCGCTCAAAGCTCAGATTGTCTGATCTCCGGCCCAGTGGACCGTCGTCCTTTGACTTCAATTTCCGGTTTGTCGCAGCAAGGACCGTGACTTCTTGAGCCGGCGGCTGCTTGAGCACGCGTGGCGTCAGGACTTCCTCCGAGGGACGGGAGACGCATCCCGTGACCAGCAGCATCAATGTCGCGACCAAAAGGAGTCGCCAGGCTTCGGGGCGGAAACTTAGCATCTGCGGGCCTTTTCGCGGGGTGCGGGTCTTGTGTGGGGTACAGGAATACGGAACGCCCAGGTCGTACCCGGGCGTCCTCTCACGGAGTGACCTCGCCGGGCGCCTCGTCGGGCTTGCGAATGCGGAACCAGACGACATAGAGCGCCGGCAGGAAGAGCAGCGTCAGCACCGTCCCGACGATGATGCCGCCCATCATCGCGTAGGCCATCGGCCCCCAGAAGATCTCGCGGGCAATCGGGATGAGCGCGAGAGAGGCGGCGGCGGCCGTCAGCATGATCGGACGCATGCGGTGTTCGGCGGCTTCGCGGACCGCGTCCCAGGCATGTCTGCCGGATTTGCGCAGCGTGTCGATCTCGACCACCAGAATGACCGAGTTGCGGATCAGAATGCCGATCAGTGCCAGCACGCCGAGGATCGCGACGAACCCCAGGGGTGCATGGCTCGGCAGCAGCGCGCCCACAACGCCGATCAGACCGAGAGGGGCGACGATCACCACCATCAACAGACGCTGGAAGCTTTGCAGCTGGAACATCAGGATCGTCGCCATCGTGAGCAGCATCAGCGGGACGACGGCGGCGATCGGCGCCTGGCTCGTTGCGCTGCTTTCGACGGAGCCGCCGGTCTCCACGCTGTAGCCGCTCGGCAGCTTGGCCGCGAAGGCGTCGATGGAGGGCTTCAGTCGCTGGTCGATGGTGGCCGGCTGGGTTTCGTCCGTAATCGCCGCCTTGACCGTGATCGTCGGGATGCGGTCACGGCGCCAGATCACCGGTTGCTCCAGTTCGTAGCGGAAGTTGGCGATCGAGGCGAGCGGAACCGATTGGCCGTTGCTGCCGGGCAGTTGCAGGTTGCGCAGCGTTTCGATCGACTCCCGCTCATCCTTCGTGGCGCGAGCCACCACATTGACCAGATAGATGCTGTCGCGGATCTGGGTGATGGTCGAACCGCCCGTTATGTTGTTGAGCGACGTCGCGATGTCGGATGAGCTGACGCCGAGCTGGCGGGCCTTGTCCTGCAGGACATCCACCTTCACCACGCGGGCCGGCTCGTTCCAGTCGAAGACGATACTGGTGAGGCGCGGGTCCTGGCCCATGATGCCGGCCAATTCCTGGGCATAGGTGCGCACCATCTGCGGGTCGGCCCCCCCCACGCGATACTGGACGGGACGACCGACCGGGGGCCCGAGTTCCATCTGCTTCACGAAGACGTCCGTTCCCGGATATTCCTCTTCGGCGGCGGTCTTCAGCTTGGCCATCAGGCGGTCACGCGCGTCGATATCCTTCGCGACGACGACCATTTGTCCGAAATTGTTCGTCGAAGGCTGGACGTCGAATGAAAGCACGAAGCGCTTGGCGCCCTGCCCGACATAGGAGGTCCAATGGTCGACGTCGGGGTCGCCGGCGATATGCTTGGCCTCGAAGGCATCCATATCCGCCTTGGTCTGGGCGATGGTATAGTTCTGGCGGGCCGTCCAGTCGATGATCAGCTCAGGCCGGTCGGACGCCGGGAAGAACTGCTGCTGCACGAAGCCCATGCCGTAGACGGAGAGACCGAACATCGCCACGGTGGCCAGGATCGTTGTCTTGGGCCATTGCATGCAGGTGGCGAGAATCCTCGAAAACACGCGCGCCAGCAGGCTCTTCTGTTCGTGATGCGCCTTCATCGTCTTCGGCAGCATCAACACGCCGAGCAGGGGCGCAAACAAGACCGCGACGATCCACGAGACGATCAGCGAGATCGCGATGACCACAAAGAGCGAGAAGGTGAATTCACCCGCCGCACTGTCGTTGAGGCCGACGGGTATGAAGCTTGCGACGGTCACGAGCGTGCCGGTGAGCATCGGAAAGGCGGTCGAGGTCCACACGGCCGTTGCCGCCTTGGACAGGGGTTGGCCGTGTTCCAGCTTGGACACCATCATCTCAATCGCGATCATGGCGTCATCCACCAGCAGGCCGAGTGCGATGATGAGTGCGCCGAGGGAAATACGCTGCAGCGAGATGCCGAGATATCCCATGAAGACGAAGGTGATCGCCAGAACCAGCGGGATCGAGACGGCGACGACCAGGCCGGCGCGCATGCCAAGGCTGAGGAAGCTGACGACGAGAACGATGGCGATGGCTTCGAAGAGGGCCTTGGTGAATCCGCCGACGGCCTCATCCACGACGACCGCCTGGTCTGCCACGTGATGCACGCCGATGCCGATGGGCATGCCGGCGACGACCTTTTCCATCTTTTCCGACAGCGCCTCGCCGAAGTTCAGCAGGTTGGCGCCGGGCTTCATCCCGATCGCCAGTCCGATGGCGGGCTTGCCGTTGACACGGAAAAGCGCCTGCTCGGGATCGGAATAGCCGCGCGTGATCTTGGCGACGTCGCTCAATCGGAAGAAGCGGTCGTTGACGCGCAGGTTGATGTCACGCAGCGCATCTTCGGTGGCGAACTGGCCGGAGACGCGCAGGTTGATGCTTTCCGCACCGGTGCGCAACGTGCCTGAGGCGACGACGGCGTTCTGGTTCTGAAGCGTATCGATGATGTCACTCTGGCTGAGGCCGAGTGCCGCCATCTGCTTGGTCGAGAATTCGAGATAGACAACCTCGTCCTGCGCACCGATCAGGTCCACCTTGCCGACATTCGGCACGGACAGGATCTCCTGGCGGGCAGCCTCGAGATAATCGCGCAGCTGGCGCTGGCTCAGCCCGTCGGCAGTGAATGCGTAGATATTGCCGTAGACGTCTCCGAAACTGTCGACGAAATAGGGACCCTGGACACCCTGAGGCAGGTTGGGCGTGATGTCACCGATCATGTTGCGGACCTTGACCCAGGTCGGCTTCACGTCCGCAGCCTTGGTGTTCTCCCGCAGGTTGACGTAGATCGTCGCCTGCCCGGGCGTGTTGATGCTCTTCGTGTAGTCGAGCGATTCAAGTTCCTGCAGCTTCTTCTCGATCCGGTCGGTGACCTGGCTCGTCATCTCGTCCACGGAGGCGCCAGGCCAGGAGGCCTGGATCAACATGGTCTTGATGGTAAAGTCCGGATCCTCCTCGCGACCGAGATTGATGTAGGACAGGATGCCCGCGACACTGGCGAGGATCATGAAATACCAGACGAGCGACTTGTGCTGGAGCGCCCATTCGGAAAGATTGAATTTCGTGTTCATTGCGGCATCTCGTCTGGAATTCTGACAGGTTGATCATCGGCGAGTGAATTGACACCCGCCGTCACGACACGCTCTCCTTCGCTAAGGCCGCTGAGAACGTCGACGCCGCCGGCTGCGGATGGCCGGGTCGTGACGGTGCGGCGCTGAACCTTCCTGGCGGCCGGATCGACCACCCAGACGAAACGGTCGCCATCATTGCCACCGATCGCAGTTTCCGGCAGCCAGAGGTGGCCTTCGCTCGGTGCGACGGGTGTCGCGGTGATCGTGCTTCCGAGCCTGAAGCTGTCCGGCGGGTTCTCCAGGGCGATCTTGGTGCGGCGGCTGCGTGTGGCGGCGTCCGCCTGCGGTGATACCTCGCGCACCGTGCCCGTGACCTTCACCTCCGGGTTGGCCTGCAGGATGACCTCGAAGGGTGTGCCGATCGTCGTCAACTGACCGTAGCTGTCGGGAATGTCCACCACGGCATCGCGTGCCTCCAGGCGCGCGATCGTCAGTACGGTCTGGCCTGCCGTCACCACCTGCCCGACTTCCGCCGAGAGGGATGAGACGACCCCGTCCGATTCCGCATTCAGGACTGCATAGTCCAGCTGTTCACGTGCCTTCGTCAGGCTGGCCCGCAACTGCTGCATGGTTGCTTCCGCTGCCTCGCGTGACTGGACAGCCTCTTCAAGCTGTTCTCGCGTCGTGGCGTTGGAGGCAAGGAGCGTCAGTTGGCGCTGCTCGTTCACGCGGGCCAGATCAAGCTTGGCATCGGAGGAGGCGATGTCGGCCTCCGCCTGCTTGACAGCCAGCTCGAGGCTGGTGGCATCCACGCGGGCGAGTTCCTGCCCCTTGTGCACGAGATCGCCGATGCTGACGTCGCGCGAGACGATGCGGCCCAAGACCTGGAAACCGAGATCCGTACTGAACTTCGCCTCGACCGTTCCGGCAAAGCCGAAGGCGGTTGCCTCGCGCGGCTTGGCCAGCATGGAGAGCACGGGGCGCACCGGCGCTTCCGGCGCCTTTTCATCCGAGCAAGCGCTGAGGCCGGCCGACAACAGAACGAGAGGAAGGAGGAACTTGAACGTCATCGGGTCGACTCCTCGGAATAGGAAACGGACTGGTTCTCGCGGAGGAACTGGCCGCCGTCGACAACGATCAGTTCGCCGTCTTGCAGACCGTCGGCGAGCACGACCTTCGAGGCATCATACCGCTCGATGACAACCGGCTTCATCCGGGCGGTCTTCGTCTCCGGATCCACGACCCAGACCGCCGGCCTGCCTGCCTTGGAGAACATCGATTGCCACGGAATGGAAACGCGCTCCCGCCGGTCTAGGACCACATCGGCGATAATGGCCGAGCCGAGTGTCATTTCCGGCGGTGGATCGATGATGGAAAGCTTCACGCGTACCGTGCCGAGTGAGGTGTCGAGAGCGGGACTGACCTCGCGCGGCCTCGCGAGTGCCCTGACCGTCGGGTTCGAGACAAGCGCGACCTCGAGTGAGAGCGGCGCCGTCTTGCCACTGAGGGCCGATTCCTGCACGTTGAAGATGGCATCGCGCTCACCGTCGTGAGCCAGGGTGAAGACGGTGGTGGAGGCCTGGACCACTTGGCCGGTCTCGACGTCCCGGGCAGTGATGGTGCCATCGGCGTCGGCGCGCAACTCGGTCTGCTGCAGGGCTTCCATCGCGGTCTCGAGCTCGGCACGCGCAGCAACCAGGTCCTTCTCCGCAGATTGGTACTCCTGCAGGGCGCTGTCGAGATTCTGCTGTGACATGGCACCGGTCCGGGTCAACGCCTTGCGGCGGGCGAGAACCGAGCTTGTCATGCGCAGCGTGGCCTCCTGCGAAGCGACTGCTGCCTGCGCCGACTCCAGATCGGCCTTCTGCTCGGTTGGATCGAGCGTCGCCAGCACCTGGCCAGCTCTTACATGGTCACCGACGCCGGCGGTGCGGGAGATGACGCGGCCGCTGATCTTGAAGGAGAGGTCGCCTTCGACGCGCGCCTTGATCTCGCCCGTCGCCGAAGCGCGGACGACATCACTCGTCATCGCCGCGGCCTCGACCCTCACATGGGAGGCATTGGTCGCCGTCTGCTTGTCTTTTGCGTCGCAAGCGGTGAGTGCAAGAACCGAGAGCGCGGCGAGGATCGATGCCGCTGCGAATCTACGGTGCCATCTGGCGCGTTCCGGCGCCTTGGGTGACGTCTGTGGCATGTCTGTTTCCCGGGAGGACTGGGGGTGAAGGATATTTTATTCATCAATTGTTGAATATAATCCGTGAATGCGCTATCCTTGTCAAGCATCAAGAGGAGAGAGCATTGACAGATGGGCAGAAACCTTCGGAACGCAGGCGCGGTCGGCCGAAGAAGGGCAAGGAACTGGACGTTGCTGCGCTGTTCGACGCTGCGGTCGCCAATTTCGCGGAATGGGGTTTCGAACGCGCGTCGCTCAGAAAGATCGCCGGACAGGCCGGCGTCGATGTCGCGCTGATTTCCTACCGCTATGGCTCGAAACTGGGGCTTTGGACGGCAGTGGTCGATGCCGTCGCAGAGGAGGCCATCACCCGCATCCGTGAGTCGCAGGAACTCTGTCGCGGACTTCCGCCGAATGAACAGATGGAGCGTCTCTGCAGGGAGATGGTCGATCTCGTCGGCGCCCGCCCGCTCTTCGCGCAGCTCCTGATCAGCGAAATCATGACGAACGCGGACAGCGAGCGAAAAGCGCTGATCGAAGAGCGGCTCGCCCGACCCGTTTTTGATCTGCTCCTCGGGTGCGTCAGGACGATCCGGGGGCCGGATGAAGGCCCCGCGGACGTCGATATGGGCCTCTCGCTGATTGCGGCAATGTCCATGATCGGCGCAGTCATCTCGACGCAGAGCTTCTTTCGGCGGCTGATGCCGTCCTCAAGTGGCGACCAGCAACTGTTCGCGCAGTTGGCCGTTCTGATGCGTCGGCTGCTCTGACGGGCGCTGCGCGGTTGTGGACTGGCAGCGAGCTTGGCCGACGCTCGAACAGCCCGCGCGATCAGCGCGAATGCAGGCTGGTACCTCCTGCTTTTCCCGGGGGAGGGGGCGTCGCAATTCCACCCCTCAAACGACGATCAGAGGCAACCGACAAATCGGAATTTCGAACAAGATGACGTTTCCGGGGCGGGATCTTGGGTCCTGCTGCTACCGACCAGGTGGAGGACTGCCTGGGATTTCCTATTTTCGGAGCTCCTTATCTGGAACAGGCACGCGTTGAGCAGATATATCCCCTCTCCCGGTCGGCGCATGTACGCCTCGGCCGGGAAATGTGCCGGACCCGGAGCTCGTCCTGCAAGCCACATGCGCGGTCATCTGTGACCGACGCCATTCTCTTGAAACCTCCTGTCAATGGTGGTGCACTGGTCACCCGCAAAACACGACCCGCGGCTGCAGACGAGCCGAGAGTTGTAGTTTGCGCGCGTGCAGAGCAGCGGGTCCAGGCGGCACCCCGTTGCGAAACAAATGCCGCAATAAAGAGGGAACGGACATGAAACATCTTCTTGCTTCCACCTGCCTTGTCGCGGGCTTGTTGGCCATGACGGGAGCGGCGCGCGCCGAATGCGGCGACGTGACCATTGCCAGCATGAACTGGCAGAGCGCCGAGGTGCTTGCTGCGGTCGACAAGTTCATCCTGACGGAGGGTTACGGTTGCAACGCCGAAGTCATCGTCGGTGATACTGTGCCGACCATCACCTCGATGGTGGAAAAGGGCGATCCGGATCTGGCTCCCGAAGGCTGGGTCGATCTGTTGCCGGACGTCGTCAACCGAGGACTCGAGGAAGGCAAGCTCGTTGGCGCCGCCGTCGCGCTTTCCGACGCCGCCGTCCAGGGCTGGTGGATGCCGAAATATGTCGCCGATGCCAACCCGGACATCAAGACGATCGACGACGCCTTCAAGCATCCCGAATTGTTCCCGGATCCGGAAGACAAGAGCAAGGGTGCCGTTCACAATGGCCCGCAGGGTTGGGGTGGCACCGTCGTGACCAGTCAGCTCTACAAGGCCTATGGTGGGGAAGCCGCAAACTTTACGCTGGTCGACACTGGCTCGGCGGCCGGTCTCGACGGTTCGATTGCCAAGGCCTACGAACGCAAGGAAGGCTGGCTCGGCTATTACTGGGCTCCGACGGCCTTGCTCGGCAAGTACGAGATGGTGAAGCTCGAGCATGGCGTTCCCTATGACGCGGCGGAATGGAAGCGCTGCAACACCGTTGCCGATTGCCCGGATCCGAAGAAGAACGACTGGCCGAAGGACAAGGTCCAGACGCTGGTGACCAAAGCCTTCGCCGAGCGGGCGGGCGAGGACGTGATGGGCTATCTCAACACGCGCGCCTGGAGCAACGACACGGTCAACAAGCTGATGGCCTGGATGACCGACAACCAATCGAGCGGTGACGACGGCGCGAAGCACTTCCTCAAAGAGAACGAAGCTCTCTGGAAGGAATGGGTCTCGCCGGAGGTCGCGGAGAAGGTCAAGGCGGCGCTCTGACCGCCCCGATCTACGGGAGAGGACGGCACGTCCTGCGACGTGCCGTCCTTCTCGTCTGTCTCGAGATACGCCGCAAAGAACGTTCGCGGCGGGATTGACGTTTTGAGCCCGAAAGCCGGCGCTAGATCGGCAGAGGCTGGAAGGGGATCGACATGGAATGGTTCAACAAGTTTCCGGCAATGAACCCGGATTCACTGCGTGACCTCAAGAAGGCAATCGACGAGGGATTTCGCAGTTTCACCCGCGCCTATGGCGACGGCATCGAATCCGTCTTCGAACCGCTGCAACACTTTCTGATCTGGTCGGAGCGTTTCATGACGCGTACGCCGTGGCCGATCATCCTCCTGCTCATCGCCGTCTTTGCCTGGTTTGCCAGCCGCAACTGGAAGATCGTCGCCGGGACCGTCGCCACCCTTCTCGTGATCGGCTATTTCGACATGTGGGACGATACGATGAAGACGGTCTCGATGATTTTCGTCTGTACGGTCCTCTCCATCGTGATCGGCATTCCGATCGGTATCCTCATGTCACGGTCGGACCGTGTGCAGAACGCCGTGAACCCGGTCCTCGACGTCATGCAGACGATGCCGAGCTTCGTCTACCTGATCCCCGTCGTCATGCTGCTCGGTATCGGCAAGGTGCCGGGCCTCATCGCGGTGGTCATCTACGCCATTCCGCCGATGATCCGCCTCACGAATCTCGGCATACGCCTCGTCGACAAGGATGTGCTGGAGGCCGCCGACGCCTTCGGGTCATCAAGCTGGCAGAAGTTGAAGAAGGTTCAGATGCCGCTGGCGCTTCCAACCATCATGGCCGGGATCAACCAGACGATCATGATGGCGCTTGCCATGGTCGTCATCGCGTCGATGATCGGCGTGCAGGGCCTCGGGCAGCCGGTCCTGAAGGCGATCTCCAACCAGTACTTCACGCTCGGCATTTTCAACGGGCTGGCGATCGTCGGTATCGCGATCATCTTCGATCGCGTCAGCCAGGCTTTCGGCAAACGGCTCCAGCAGCACCTGGAGGTTGTCCATGGCTGATCATCATTTCGACGGCATCAAGATCCGCCACCTTTACAAGATCTTCGGGCCCAATGCCGCGACGCACGTCGAGGCCGTCCGCAATGGCCTCTCCAAGTCCGAGCTGAACGAGAAGTTCGGCCATGTGCTGGGCCTCAAGGACATCAATATCGAGATGCCCTCCGGCTGCATACAGGTCATCATGGGCCTGTCCGGCTCGGGAAAGTCGACCCTGATCCGGCATATCAACCGTCTGATCGACCCGACCGCCGGTGAGTTGCTGGTGAACGGCATCGACGTCGTGAAGATGAACGACCGGGAGCTGCGGGAGTTTCGCCGGCACCAGACGGCGATGGTGTTTCAGAAATTCGCACTGCTTCCGCATCGTAACGTCCTCGACAATACGCTCTACGGGCTCGAAGTGCAGGGTGTTGCCCGCTCCAAGGCGGTCGACATCGCCATGCGATGGATCGACCGCGTCGGCCTCAAGGGCTTCGAAAGCAAGTATCCGAACCAGCTCTCCGGCGGCATGCAGCAGCGTGTCGGTCTGGCGCGCGCCCTTTCGAACGACGCCCCGGTACTGCTCATGGACGAGGCGTATTCGGCGCTCGATCCCCTAATCCGCACCGACATGCAGACGGTTCTCCTGGACCTGCAAAAGGAGATCAAGAAGACGATCGTCTTTATCACGCACGATCTCGACGAAGCGCTCCGGCTCGGAGACCAGATCGCGATCCTTCGCGACGGGGAAGTCATTCAGCAGGGCACGCGCCAGGACATCGTGCTCTCGCCGGCCGACGAGTATGTCGCGAACTTCGTCAAGGAGGTCAATCGGGGGCGGGTCGTGACCGTTGAGGCCGTCATGACGACGCTGCCGCCGGGTCAGGCGCCGAACGGAACGATGATCCCGGCCGGCACCACCGTCGAGGAGGCTGTCCGCCTGATTGCCACAACTTCCGAAAGTGACGTGGCCGTGGTGGTCGGCGTGGGCGGGGAGGCGCTCGGCTCCGTCAGTCTGCGCCAGCTTGCCAGTGCGATGGTCAGTCCTTCCGGCTCCGCTCAGGGACCATCGTGTTCCTGATGGCGCCCGGGGTGCGCCGGCACGCCGGGCACCAACGTACTCGTCTATGACGATGCCGGCGATCATGCCGGCCTGCAGGCTGCAGAGATCATTGCCAAGGCTGGCGGCAAGGCCGAGATCATGACCCCGGAGCGTCCCAGACCGTCGAGCGGAACCCCGTGGGCAGCTACCGGCTCTTCCGGATCGGCGATGCGATTGCGGCCCGCAACACCCATGCCGCGATCTACGATGGGCTACGCCTTGCCAAGAATTTCTGAGGTCGATCCGGGAGCGATGCTGCGATGAACGGCTGGTTGACTGCTTGGATGTCCTCCGACCCCGGCGCCGTCCGTATTGACGACCGCCATCTCCGGGCGCATGGATTTGGGAGGCGGTGAGCGATGAACGGAAAAGCTGGATTTGAAGGACGGAACGAACCATTGATCACTGCTCCTCCGCACGCATCGCCAGCAAGAGAAGATGTGATGGGACAGACCGGTCAGCTCCGCGCGTCGGACAGGGCATCGCCGGTGCCGCGCCTGAGAATTGGCTTTGTTCTCGCGAGGTCGTTCACCCTGTCGGCCTTTGCACTCTTTGTCGACACCCTTCGACTGGCGAGCGATCAGCTCGACCGGTCGGGCAGGGTTCTGGCGGACTGGCAGGTTCTCGGCAGCACGCGGCACCTGATCAGCTCGAGTTGCGGAATTCAGGTCGCTCCCACCTCCGACTTCGTCGACCCGCGTCAATTCGACTATATCGCGGTGGTGGGCGGGCTTTTGAGCGTCAAACAACCGGTCGACAACGAGACCGTGCAGTTTCTCAAGAACGCCGCGGCAAAGCGGGTGCCGTTGATCGGTCTCTGCACGGGAACCTTCATCCTGGCGGATGCCGGCCTGATGAAGGGACATCCGACCTGCGTGAGCTGGCTTCACTACCAGGAATTCCGCGAACGTTTCCCCGATCTCGAGGTCCGGGCGGACCGGTTGTTCAACCTGGACCGCAGGCGCGGCTCGTGTGCGGGAGGAAGCAGCGCCGCCGACCTCGCTGCCGCCCTTGTGAGGCGGCACATCAGCCGGGATGCGGAGCGCAATGCGCTCGAGGTCCTGCAGATCGAGAAAGCCCGCACCCAGTTCGACATCCAGACGCGGCAGCCGCTGCGCGAGCATATCAGTGATCCGCGCGTCGCGGCCGTCCTGATAACCATGGAGCAGCACATCGAGGCGGGGATCGCGATTGAGAAACTCGCGGCATCGGTCGGTCTTTCCAGACGGCAACTCGAGCGCGTGTTCCAGGAGAAGGCGAAGATGTCGCCCGCTATGGCATTCCGCCGTCTTCGCATGGAGCGTGCGCGACAGATCCTGCTTGCCAGCGAGAAGCCCATCATCGAAGTCGCCTTGGACGTCGGCTTTGCGAGCACCTCCCATTTCACGAGGGAATTTCGGCGGACCTTTGATCGAACACCCGCTGAAGTCCGGGATTCTGCCGCCCGCGAGCGGAGAGAGATGAGCAAGACTGCAGCTCGCCGGTGAGGCCAGGCTCGTGCCGAGAGCGTGTCCATATCCCACGGCGGCTAGGGCCGAGATACGGTTCCGAGGAAAGGAGGAACACCTCGAGTCCAATCAGTAGGAGCAGAGGTGTGTTGGGGGGCGCCCACGAGGGTCGCGGAGCCGAATACCTAACCGACATACGCCTTACAAAGCCACAGACCGAGCTATGTGACGCCTGCCTTGCCCAAGCGAGCCCAGATGATGATAGCGTGTTCAAGGACCATCGCTGTCGAGATGAACCGTCGTGCAGCATCCACGCCCCTTTGTTCGAGGACTCCATCGACCTTGCGTAAGCGGTTGGGCGATAGCGTCAGATTGAAGTTTCAGCGCCTCGATTTTGGATACCGGCCAACGTTACCCACGTCCGTCTGTCGCCCTCGTTTCAGGGCGACGCCTGTTCGTCTCGTCGGCTGACCAGCCGATTTCAGCATCCGCACTACGAAGATGGAGATGCCGACAATCCGGACGAGGTGGGCGGGCATTGGCTCCGATGGGTTGCTTGCGCGGTTCGACCGATTGAGTCCTAACCGTTTGCCGACGCACCCGCCGGCGCGTAGATCCCGGCATATCTCTCGCGAAGCACGTTCTTCTGGACCTTGCCCATCGTGTTGCGCGGCAGGTCGTCCACGAAGATCACGCGCTTGGGTTGCTTGTAGCGCGCCAGGCGGTCCTTCAATCCGTCGAGAACGGCGCGCTCATCGATCGTTGCGCCCGCCTTCCGCACGACGACCGCGGTCACGCCCTCGCCGAAATCCGGATGCGGTACGCCGATGACGGCGGTTTCGACGACGCCCGGCATCTGGTCGATCTCGGTCTCCACCTCTTTCGGATAGATGTTGTACCCGCCGGAGATCACGAGATCCTTGCCGCGGCCGACGATATGCACGTAGCCTCGTTCGTCGATCTTGCCGAGATCGCCGGTGATGAAGAAGCCGTCGGTGCGGAACTCGGCCTGCGTCTTCTCGGGCATGCGCCAGTAACCCTTGAAGACGTTGGGACCTTTCACCTCGATCATGCCGGTCTCACCGTCGGGAAGTGGCTTTCCGCTTTCGGGGTCGGTCACGCGCAGCGAAACGCCAGGAAGGGGGTAGCCCACGGTTCCAGCGATGCGCTCGCCGTCATGGGGGTTCGAGGTGTTCATGTTGGTCTCGGTCATGCCGTATCGCTCGAGGATCGCATGACCGGTCAAGGCGTGGAACGTCCTGTGGGTCTCGGCAAGCAGGGGGGCCGAACCGGACACGAAGAGACGCATGTTGGCCGTCGCCTCGCGCGTCAGCCCCGGATGCTGGATCAGCCGGACGTAGAAGGTGGGAACGCCCATCATCACCGTCGCCTGAGGCATGAGCCGCAGAACCTCGTCCGCATCGAACTTGGGGAGGAAGTACATCGAGGCGCCGGCGAGGAGCGTGACGTTCGATGCGACGAAAAGGCCGTGCGTATGGAAGATCGGCAGCGCGTGAATGAGCCGGTCGTCGGCGGTGAAGTGCCAGTAGTCGCGAAGCGTCGCGGCGTTCGACAGAAGGTTGTCGTGCGTCAGCATGGCTCCCTTGGAGCGGCCTGTCGTGCCCGAAGTGTAGAGGATTGCGGCGAGGTCGTCCGGCCCGCGATGCGCGTCGGAAAAATCGGATGTTTCCCCGTTGGCAAGCTCGATCAGGGAGCCTCCGCCTTTGTCATCAAGGGTTTCCACATGGGCGCCGTGACCGGCCGCGAGCTTCGCGACGCCCTCCTTCGCCGCCGGCGCGCAGACCACCACCCGCGGCTCGGCATCACCGATGAAATAGTCGAGTTCCGCAAGGGTATAGGCGGTGTTGAGCGGAAGGTAGACCGCGCCGACGCGAACGCAGGCGAGATAGAGCATCAGCGCTTCCGGGCTCTTCTCCACCTGCACGGCCACCCGGTCGCCGGGCCTCACGCCGAGCGTATCAAGCGCCGATGCGATGCGGCCCGAATGGGCCAGCATATCCCCGTAGGTCCAGGAACGGCCGTCGGTCGTCAGAATGAAGGTGGCTTCCGGGCGTGCGGCATGGCGGATCGCGTCGAACAGGTGATTGCTCATGAGGTGAACTCCTTGCTGTCATGCTTCTTTGCTGCGTCGTGCGGCTCGCCCTTCGGCGGGAGCCTGCCCGCTGCGGTGGCGCGGGGGCCTCTGTCGGTCGGAACCAGGCGCCGGACGGCGGGCGCGGCAACGACCTCGCCGCGGCTCGCGAACGCCTCGTGATTTGTTTCGATGTCTTCGAGCTTGTAGAGATAGTTGACCATGAGCCCGTGGGCCTGCCGCATCGCGCGCTCGGAACGGTCGGCGAGGAAATTGATGCGCTCGAGTCGTGCGCCGTTTCCGAGGTGGAATCGCGCGACCGGATCGAGGGGTTTGCCGCTTCTGTTGCGGGCTCTGAGGAAGTACCACGCGGCCGCGGCAGTCATGGCGGATTGGGCACTTGCCGCCGCCTCCGGTCGATCGGCCCAGTCCGGCTCGTCGAGCACGGCGAGCACGGCGAGCCCGGCGCGATCGGCGGGGGTAAGGGCGTCGGAGACTTCCGCCGCGCGTTCGCGCGACAGCCAGTCGGCAAAACCGGGCACCGGTGACAGGGTCGCGAAGGTGTCGAGTCGGGGAAGTTCGCGCCGCAGATCCTCCACCACCTGCTTGATCAGAAAATTGCCGAACGAGATGCCCCGCAGCCCTTCCTGACAGTTCGAGATGGAATAGAAGACCGCTGTCGTCGCGTCCGCAGCACGGATCGTTGCGCGATCCTCCCTCAAGAGATCGGAGATGGTCGAGGGCATTTCGCGCGTCAACGCCACCTCCACGAAGATCAGCGGGTCGTCGACGAGTTGCGGATGGAAGAAGGCGAAGCAGCGCCGGTCCTCCGGCGCCAGGCGTCGCCGCAACTCGTCCCAGCCGCCGATATGATGGACAGCCTCGTAGCGGATGATCTTCTCCAGGATGTCCGCCGGTGTGGACCAGCTGATCGGCCGGAGCACGAGAAAGCCGCGATTGAACCATGACCCGAAGAGATGGGCAAAGTCAGCATCGACCGCCTCGAGGTCGGGGTTGTCGCCCTTGAGGGCGAGCAGGACCTCCCGCATCCCGACGAGCGTGGCCGTACCGTTCGGCGCGAGATTGAGCCTGCGGATGAGTTCCTGCCGGCGCGGCTCCGCCGCCTCGCTCAACTCGAGCAGTGCCTTCGGGCTGGGGTCGGTACGATAGGCCGCGATCGCCCGCTCGAGCCGCTCGATGTTCGGGCCGAAGCGCGAGAGCAGCGCAAACATGAAGTCGCGCCGCCTCTGCTGGTCGAAACCCTGCCAGCGGTCGAGAATGCTCTTGGCGAGGGCCATGCCGGAGGCTTCGCCCCGACTGGACAGCAAGGTTTCGCAGAGCTCTTCCGTCGTGCCGATGGCATCGGCTTCGTCGTCCTGGGCGGCACCGAGCGACAAGAAACGGCGACCGCGATCGGTGATGCTCTGCAGCATGTCGCTGAAGAATGACGTCGTGTTCATTGGATCGTCCCCAGCATGTGGTTCGGCAACCAGGTTGCGATTCCCGGGAAGATGCAAAGGATGAGGATCGCCAGGAACATGACGAGCACGTAAGGCAGCGAACCCCAGAGGATGTCCCGTGTCTGAATCTGCGGTGCGATGGCGTTGATGACGAAGAGATTGAGGCCGATGGGTGGGGTAATCAGCCCCACCTCCATGTTGATCGTCAGCACGATCGCGAACCAGTAGGGGTCGAAGCCCGCCTGGGTGACGATCGGAAAAAGCATCGGCGCCGTCATCACGATCACGGCGACCGGCGGCAGAAACATGCCGCAGATCAACAGGAAGACGTTGATGACCACCATCAGCACCCACCGGTTCACTTCCATGTCGGCGATGGCGGCGGCGACGGTCTGCGTAATGAACAAAGAAGACAGTGCGAAGGCGAAGAGCTCGGCGGCGGCCATGATCATCATGATCATGACGCTTTCTTTCATCGCCGAACCGAAGATGCCGGCGACGGATCGGAAACGGAACAAGCGGTAGGCGATGATCACCACCAGCAATGTGAGCAGCGCACCGGCCCCGGCCGCTTCCGACGGCGTGGCGATCCCGCCGTAGAGCACGTAGAGCGTTCCGGCGATGATCAGCAGGAATGGCAGGATGCGCGGCAGGCCGGTCAGCCTTTCCCTCATCGAATAGCGGACGAGGCGTGCATCGAATTCGTAGCCCTTGCGCTTGCAGTCGATGATCGCCCAGGTCATGAACATGACCGTCAGCAGGAGCCCTGGAACGACGCCTGCCATGAACAGGCGACCGATCGATGTTTCGGTCGCAATCCCGTAGACGATCAGCGTCACCGACGGGGGAATGAGAATCCCGAGCGTGCCACCGGCGGCGATCGAGCCGCTCGCCACCGAGGTCGGGTATCCACGCTTCAGCATCTCCGGAATGCCCATCTTGCCGATTGCCGCGCAAGTCGCCGGCGAGGAGCCGGTCATGCCGGAAAAGATCGCACAAGCTCCGATATTCGAAAGGATGAGTCCGCCCGGAATGCGGTTCAGCCAGCGGTCGAGCGAAGTATAGAGGTCCGATCCCGCCGGAGACGAGGCGACCGCCGCCCCCATGAGGACGAACATCGGAATGGATACGTAGGCGAGATTGGCGATGCCGGAGAACATCGTGTCGCCGAGCACGTAGAAGATGGCGCCGCCGCTTTGCGCGTAGAGCGCCGCAAAGGCTGCAAGGCCGAGGGCGAAGGCGATCGGCATGCCTGTCGCGAGCAGTGCGAACAGGCAGCCGACGATCATCAGGCCGGAGACGGTGGGGCTCATTGGGCGATCTCCCGGGGATGCGGATTGGTATCGGGCTTCCGCTCGACGCTGCGACGGCCGTTCGCTACCGGTGCCGCGAGCGCGGAGACGAGCGTCATGATCTGGGCGACATATTGCAGGCACAGCATGGCGAAGCTCGCCGGCAGGGCGGCAAGTGGTACCCAGAGTGGCGGCGCCCAGACGCTCGAATGTCTCCAGTTGCCCGCCCATGCGTCGTGGAACTGGATCCAGGTCGCAATGAGCATGATGACGCAGAAGAGGAGACCGAGCAGGCTCGCCATGACCCGCAGCACCGCCCGGATGCGGTTGCCGACCATCATCTCGACGACGTCGACACCGACATGTCCGCCCTTCAACAAGACGTAAGGCGCGCCGAGGAACATTGCCGCCGTTGCGGAGAAGACGACGAAATCCGTCTGCCAGATCGTCGGCTGGCGCAGCACGTAGCGCATCGCAATCATCTGGCAAATTACCAGCATGGACGTGATGACCAGAGCCGTCGCAACGATCGCGAGCCCGCGCGAAGCGTTGCCGACAGCCGTTACATAGGCCTTGAGCATGCGATTATCCTCGAGTTGCGAGAAGCAGCGGGAGGGCGCGCTGTCGCGCGCCCCTCAGTCACCTTTCTCACTTCACGGCAAGGGCCTTTTCGATCAGCTTGTCACCGCCGGGCACGTTGGCGGCGAAGTTCTTGTAGGACGACTTCTTGGCGACCTCGAGCCAGGCGTCGAAATCGTCCTTCGACATCTGGACGACTTCGACACCCGCCTTCTTGTAGGTGTCGATCATCACCTGGTCTCCCTTGCGAACCTCCTCGTTGAAATAGGCCTCTGCCTTTTCTCCGGCCGCAAGGATCGCCTTTTGCTGTTCTTCCGTCAGGCCTTCGAAGACGCGCTTCGACACCAGCACCGGCTCGTACATGAACCAGAGAGCGTTTTCACCGGGCGCCGTCAGGCACTTGGCCTGTTCGAACAGGCGATAGGAGACGAAGCTCGCAGACGACGTGTTCGCCGCATCGAGCACACCGGTCTGCATGCCGGAGTATATCTCCGAAGACGGCATGGACGCGATCGAGGCACCCGCGTCCACGAGCATTTCCTCGAAAGCCGGCCCGGCTGCACGGATGACCTGGCCCTTGATCGTGTCGGGTGAGGTGATGCAGCTCTTCTTCGACGCGAACGCGCCGGAAAGCCAGGCGTCGGAGATCACGATCGCACCGGCGTCCTCGATGATCTTCTTGATGTCCTGCATGAACTCGGAATCGTTGAGCCGCATTGCGCGGTCGAAGTTTCCGACAAGCCCGGGCATCAACGTCGCGGAGAATTCCGGATGGCGGCCCGAGGCATAGTCCAGGGGAAACGACGTCATGTCGAGGAGACCGCGAGTGACGGCGTTCCACTGGTCATTCGCCTTGTAGAGCGAGGATCCCGGAAAGACCTGGATCTCGAGGCCGACATTGGCTGCCGCCACCTCCTTGGCGATCAGCTGGACCATCTCGTCGCGGATGTCGCCCTTGCCCCCGGGGAACTGGTGCGAAGCCTTCAGCACCGTTTGGGCATCGGCCGAGGTCACGGCCAGGCTGCCGACGGCGACGACTGCGGATGCCATCAGCGTCCGTAGAAAAATGCTCATCTCTTCCTCCCTGGTATTCCGGCCCTCCCGCCGGTGGTATAAGAATGAAGCTATCTTGCGCACAATGTCAACAATATTGTATACAAGAAGCAAGGCAGTGTATATCTGGGGTGAAATGGGCAGGGAATGAGCGAGAATATCTTCTACAAGCTGCGCGACAGCATCGAGAACGGCATCGTGACCGGCGAGTTCGCGCCGGGAGAGCGCCTTGATGAAACCCAGCTTGCAACCCGCTTCGGGGTTTCCCGCACTCCGATCCGGGAAGCCTTGCTGCAATTGAGCGCGATCGGGCTCGTCGAAATCAGGCCGCGGCGGGGTGCCGTCGTGGTTGATCCTGGGCCGCAGCGCGTCTTTGAAATGTTCGAGGTGATGGCCGAACTGGAAGCCATGGCGGGGGCGCTTGCCGCGCGCCGGCATACCAGGGAAGATGGCGCCGCCCTTCTCTCCGCCCACGAGAAGTGCAAGGAGGCCGCTGCGAGCGAAGACCCTGACCGCTACTACTACGAAAACGAGAGCTTTCATCAGGCGATCTACGCAGCAAGCCACAGCGGCTTCCTGGAGGAGCAGTGCATCGCGCTGCATCGCCGCCTTCGCCCTTATCGTCGTCTCCAGCTCAGGGTGCGCAACCGCATGAAGACCTCGTTCAGCGAGCATGGGGAAATCGTCGAGGCCATTCTTGCCGGCGATGCAAACGCAGCGCGAGAGCGTCTGCGCAGCCACGTGGCGGTTCAAGGCGACCGTTTCGGCGATCTTGTTGCAAACCTCGCCAACCGCGAGAGGCACACCGGCCGGGTTGGATAGGGCGTCGAACCTCGGCCGCCGAGCGCCTCCGACTACTCCGGGCCAGCGCGATCCTGCGCTGTTCTCCGGCTACGCCCGGACGAGGCCCGCGCGCCGGTCGGTCCGGCGGGATCATCCGCCTGGTCGGCCAGCTCGATGACCTCGTTGGTGATCTCCTCCTGACGAAGCTGGCGGGCAAGGGCCGTCAGGTCGTCGAGCTTCCTGGAGACATTGTCCTTTGCCGCGATCATGGCGCGTGTGCGCGCCTCGTTCTCCGCTGCGAAGGAGATGATGACCGCCTCGCACAACTCGGCAAACACGTATTCCTGGGCGAGCCCCTCGAGGAGGCGCTGTGGCGGAAGCGTGATCAAGGGCGCCTCCGTCAGCCGCGCAAGCTGAAACCTTTGGTAGTCGAAGGGTATCAGGCGCTTTGTGACAATGTCGATCCGGCCGGCAGGCGCGAGCGCCGTGTGGATGACGGTGACCTCGGATATCGCACCCGCTTCCAGGCGATCGTAGAGCGCGTCGATGATCCGTTCGGCAAGCTGTGCCGCCTCGTCGACATGGGCGATCATCGGCGCCGACCACTCGACCGCAAGCCCCCGCTCGCCGGCGATCATCAGTCCGCGGTCGCCGACGAGAAGCAGCGCCGGCGGATGTCCGGCGCGCTCATTGCTGAAGGCCTCCACTGCATCCAGCACTCTCTCGTTGAACGTACCGGCAAAGCCCTGTTCCGTGCAGAACGCGACGACCGCCTCGCCACCGGAGGCGTTGACGGTGGCCGGTGAGGCCGGCAGCAGCGAGAGAGCCTCACCGATCGCGACGCCGATCGCATCGGCGTAGGTTCGCACACCGGCGAGGTGCTGGCGTGCCTCCCGCGAATGGGCGACGGCGATGCCGCGCATGGCGGTCACGATCGTGGATAGCTGCCGGACGGAGCCTATTCTCGCCTCGACGCCGCTGAGCCGCTCGACCATCGTTCACGACTCCGCGTTTGCCGCAGTGGAGGCGAGCTCCGCTGCAAGCCTCGCGACCACGGCCACGAGATCGGCGAGCTGGCTCTCGTCGAGCCGCTTTCCTTCTGCGATAGCCGCTGTCGCGGATGTCGGGTTCGCGTCGAGGAAAGCGGCGACGCGTGTGCGCAACGTCGCGAGGTCTTCCGGCGAAAGCGCGTCGAGCGTCCCGGCGTTCAGGGCGGCAAGCAGGGCGATCTGGTCGATCATCCGCAAGGTCGCGAAGCGCTGCTGCGAGAGCAGGGCGCGGATGTGCCTCCCGCGCGACATCTGCGCCTTGACGCGGTTGTCGGAAATGCCGCCGAAGCGGGTGAACATTTCGAGCTCCTGGAACTGCGAATACTGCAGGCGAACCTCGCCGGACACCTGTCGCAGAGCCGGATGCTGCGCCTTGCCGCCCACGCGGCTGACGCTGAGGCCGACATCGACGGCCGGCCGTTGGTCGGCGGTGAAAAGGTGCGAATTGAGGACGATCTGTCCGTCCGTGATCGAGATCAGGTTCGTCGGAATATAGGCCGACAGATTGCCCGCATCCGTTTCGGCGATCGGCAACGCCGTGAGAGACCCCCCTCCGAGTTTGCCGGAGAGCTTTGCCGCGCGCTCCAAGAGGCGCGCATGCAAGTAGAAGACGTCACCGGGATAAGCTTCCCGACCCGGCGGTTCGCGCGTCAAAAGCGCCAGTTCGCGATGCGTCGCGGCGTGCTTGCTGAGATCATCGATCACGATCAGTGCATGCTCGCCCCGGTCGCGGAAATATTCCGCCATGGTGAAGCCGGTGAACGGCGCGATCCACTGCAGTCCCGGCGAAGCCGCGGCGGACGCGACCACGAAGATGCACCGGTCCATGGCGCCGTGATTGCGGATGGCTTCAATGACGCGCTCGACGGCGGTCGCCCGCTGTCCGACGGCCACATAGACGCTGATGATGTCGGCGTCCTTCTGGTTGATAATCGTGTCGACAGCGATCGAGGTCTTTCCCGTCGCCCGGTCGCCGATGATCAGTTCGCGCTGACCACGGCCGAGGGCAAACAATGCGTCGACAACGAGAATGCCGGTTTCGACGGGGCGCGAGACGAGGTCGCGGTCAATGATGGCTGGAGCCGGCCGTTCAATGGGTTCTTGTGCCTCTGCGGCAATGGGCGGCCCGCCGTCGAGTGGTCGGCCGAGGGGATCGACGATCCGGCCGAGGAGCGCGCGTCCGACAGGAACCCGCACCACTTCGCCGGTGCCCCGCACACGGGAGCCGGACTGGATCGCCGCCCCGTCGTCGAGCAGGACGGCGCTGATGGTATCCTCGTCCAGCGTGAGCGCAAAACCGGTGCGTCCGCCCTCGAAGAGCAGCAATTCGTTCAGGCGGACGTCGGGCAGGCCCGAAACGGCCGCGACATTGTCGGCGACATGCTCGACCCGGCCCACAGCTTCGGCGGAAGGACCGAGCTGCAACTGCACGATCTCGGTGCTGCTTTCGGCGAACCAGTCCGATCTCTTCTTCCCGTTCTCCGTCATTCGTGCGCCAGCTCCCGGGCTATGCGGTCGAGATCGCCGCGAAAACTGTTGCGCACCAAAGCATGCGGCGTGTCGATCTCCAGGCCGGCGATGAGATCGGTGTCGCAAACGACGGTGAGATCGACCGGACGGCCGAGTGCGCTGGAAAGCCTGGTGTGCAGGGTCTCGTCTTCGCCGGCAGTGAGCGGTCGTGCGGTCTTGAGGGTCAGCGGCGTGCCCTTGCCGATGTCGGACCGGCTCTCTTCGGGGAGTGCGACGATGGCGTCGACAAGGCCGTCGATGAAGCCGGAGACCTTTGCCTCGTCCGGGAGGCGGGTGAAGAGCTTGCGGGCGATCTCGACGGCGAGCGCCTTTGCGTGCTCGGCATCGGAGGCCGCGGCCTCTCGGCGCTTCCGGTCGATTTCGGCGTCGGCGGTGCGTCTCAGCGTCTCGGCCTCGTCACGCGCCTGCGCAAGGAGCTTCGCCTTCGCCACCTCGGCGTCGGCCGCCGCGGCTTTCAGAGCCTCTCCTCGGCTTTCGGTGATCCGTTGCACCTCCTCGGCAGCCTTCTGCCGCTCCGCCTCGGCGTCGGCGCGCGCCTGTTCTGCCAGGCTCATCACGCTTGCGGCCTCGGCGCGTCTCGCCTCGATGATCGCGGTGACGGGCTTCAGCAGGAAGCGCTGCAGGAGCCAGACGAGGATCAGGACGTTGATGGTCTGCAGCCCGAGTGTCCACCAGTCGATGTGCATGACCGGATGCCCCTCAGGCGGCGTAGGGATTGGCGAACAGCACGAGCAGGGCGATGACGAGGCAGTAGATCGCCATGGTCTCGATCATCGCCAGGCCAACGAACAGGGTGCGGGAAAGGGTTCCGGCCGCTTCCGGCTGGCGGGCGATGGCGTCCATGGCGGCAGCCACGGCACGTCCTTCCGCAAGTGCCGGACCGATCGCACCGAAGGAAACGGCGAGTGCTGCGGCGATGATACTGACGATTCCGATGACGTTCATGGGCTTTTTTCCTCCTTCAGGGATGAGGATGGGGGCCGGCGCTCCCCGACGGCCGCGCCGATGAAGACGGTTGCGAGAACCGCGAAGATGTAGGCTTGTACTGCGCCCGTCAGCAGATCGAGTGCCATCAACGGGATGGGCACGATGAGGCCCGCGAGCGACAGCACGATGCCGATGACGAAAACGCCGCTCATGATGTTGCCGAAGAGGCGCACGATCAGCGAGAAGGTCCGGGTGATCTGCTCGACGACATTGAGCGGGATCATCACCCAGCTCGGTTCGGCGAAGGTCTTGAGGTAGCCGGCGATCCCCCGTGCGCCGATCCCGTAGCCGATGGTGGCGGCGAGAACGATGAGCGCGAGCGCGGCATCGGTCTCGATATGCGCCGTCGGCGGCTCAATGCCGGGAACCAGCGACGACCAGTTGGCGACCAGCACGTAGAGGAACAGGGTGCCGATCAGGGGACGGTAGGGGCGGGGATCGACCTGCATCGTGTCACGGATCTGGCCGTCGATCGCCTCAACCAGGATTTCGAGTGCGGCCTGCATCCGTGACGGCTTCACCGAAAGCCTGCGCGTGGCGAAGAAGAACAGCAGGCCGAGCGCCGCCATGATCGCCCAGGTGACGAGGACCGGCTGGGTCAGGGGCACCGGACCGACGAAGAACAGCGGTTCGAGAACGAGTGGCGACTTCATGACATGCTCCGCGCGCGCCTGAGGATCAGGCCCCGGCCGATCACGATGCCGGCCGCAGCACTCAGGAGTGCGGTGGCTCCGAGGCGAGAAATGCCGAAGAGTGCCGCCGCCAGGACGGCGAAACGAGCCGCCTGGAGGAAGAAGGCGCGTGCGACGTCCCCGGAAGCGAAGAAGCGCGTATTCCAGCCGAGGAGGCTGAAATGGGCGAGGCCGAGGAGGCCGCCGAGCGTGAGACCCAATGCCGCCTTGAGAAGAAACATGCCGTCGAGGGCGGAGAGAAACATGTCGATCATTGGCGATGCATCCATTTCCAGGCGGAGCGGAAACCGAGCGCCGCCCCGATCATGATCATCGGTGCGGAGAAGAAGACGCCCGTCGAAAAGGTTCGGTCGAGCCAACGGCCGAGAAGCAGCGCCAGCAGGGTCGGCACGACGATGCTCCAGCCGAGGATCCCGATCTGGCCGAGCCTCGTCCCGAGCGACGGTTCCGGATCCTCGGCACCCTGCTGTTGCCGCTGGGCGGCTCGACGGGCAGCGCCGGCGAGCCGTTCGTCGCGAGGAGGTTCGTGCGGCGATGTCATGGCGCCTCCTCTCGGGACGGGTTGAACCTGTTGGCGCTGCCCGCGTCGGCGCCGAGAAGCCGAGCGAGCTGGCGAACCGCGTTGGCGTGCAGGCGCATGTGTTGGACGCGCGATTGACGACCGGTATCGACAAGCGCCGAACGCATCGCCTCCACTTCCGCCTCCAATCGCGAAAGATCATCGCCGACTGTCGCCCGCCGGCAGGCAATGCGCACCTCGCGGCCGCCGGAGATTGTAAACACGCCGCCGCTCTGCGCGCAGTAATGCATGCGCTGCTCGTGGTCCCGCCACCGCACGACGGATGCCGGCAGGACCGTCAGCAGATCCGCATGACCTGCCAGAATGCCGAAACTGCCGCTTTCGTCCTCGGCACGCACCGATCTGACGGCATCGAGATCGACGAGGACGGTCGCGGGGGTGCTGATGACGAGATGAAGGCCTGTTGTCATTTCGCGGCTTCTCCGCTCGTCCTGCGAACCGCCATTTCCTTCTCCTGTGCTTCGGCGAGCGTGCCGACCATGTAGAGCGAACTCTCCTGCCAGTCGTCGCAGGCTCCGGACAGGATGGCGCGACAGCCGTCGATCGTGTCGGCGACCGCCACGGAACGGCCGGGGACGCCGGTGAAGCCCTCCGTCACGGCGAAGGGCTGGGTCAGGAAACGCTGAAGCCGCCGTGCCCGCTCGACGATGCGGCGATCGTCGCTACCGAGTTCCTCGACGCCGAGAAGCGAGATGACGTCCTGCAGTTCGCGATAGTGCTCGATCGTCTTGCGGACCTCCATGGCGATATCGGCATGTTCCTGCCCGACCACCATGGGGTCGAGAAGGATGGAGGAGGAGGCGATCGGATCGACGGCGGGATAAATCCCTTCGGCGGCCATGTCGCGCGAAAGCACCACCATGCTGTCGACATGGGTGGCGATCGTCGTGACTGCGGGATCGGTGAAGTCGTCGGCCGGCACGTAGACGGCTTCGATCGCAGTGATGGAGGCGTCGCCGACCGAGGCAATCCTTTCCTGCAGCGCGGCGACCTCGCTTGCGAGCGTCGGCTGGTAGCCGACACGGGAGGGCAGCCGACCGAGCAGACCGGAAACCTCGGCGCCGGCCTGTACGAAGCGGAACACGTTGTCCATGAGGAGCAGCACATTCTGGTGCCGCTCGTCGCGGAAATATTCCGCGATCGTGAGCGCCGTCATCGGCACGCGCCATCGCGCACCTGGCGGTTCGTTCATCTGGCCGTAGACGAGCGCCGTGCGCGCGAGAACGCCGGAGCTCGTCATGTCGAGCAGCATCTCATGACCTTCGCGCGACCGTTCACCGACCCCGGCGAAGACCGAAATCCCCTTGTAACTCTCCACCATCGCGTGGATCAGTTCCATGACCAGTACCGTCTTGCCGACACCGGCTCCGCCGAACATGGCGGCCTTGCCGCCGCGGGCAAGCGGCGTCAGCAGGTCGATGACCTTGATGCCGGTGGCAAAGATCGTCGAGGAGCCGGCCAGCCGGGCAAGATCTGGCGGCGCGCGATGGATCGGCCTCCGCGGCGTGTCGTCCGGCAATGCCTTGCCGTCGTCGCCGGTCTTGCCTGTCGCGTCAAGGAGCCGGCCCAGAACCGCTTCGCCGACCGGAACGGTGATTGGCCGACCGGTGCCGAGAACGCGATCTCCGCGCCGCAAGCCCGTTGTCGCCTGTAGGGCGATGGCGCGTACCGTCTCCGTATCGAGATGAGCCTGGACCTCCGCGATAACCGTTCTCGTGGCGCTGTCGGTGATGAGCAGGGCGTCTTCGATCGCCGGCAACGCATGGCTCGAAAAGGCGACGTCGACGACCGCGCCGCGAATGGCAATCACCCTGCCTTCGATGGTCACGCTGGTGGTCATGCGGCTTCCGTCCTTCCTGGATCGGCTTCGCAGGAGAACACGCGTCCGGGACACTGACCTTGACCTCGGTCAATTTTCAGGTCGTCCCTTCCCTGCGAAGTAGACAGCCGCGCGCTGCTGCTGGCAAGGCAAAATGGTGCGTCACCTGACCATGGCGGTGCGGTTCGGAGATCCGTAGGCCGTGATCCGCGATATCTCGGAAGCTCTTCGCTCGGGTATTATCGCAGCCGGCGCGGGATGATCTCGCTGGCGATCTTGGACGTCTCCTTGATCTTGCTCATCACGACCGTCGAGTCCGTCTTGCCGATGAAGCCGAGCTGGATCATGCCTTTCTGGAGAAAATCGAAATGGCTTCTCATGTCCGCGGCTACGACCTTCAGCGTGTAGTCGTGTCCGCCGGTTCCCACATAACACTCGAGCACCTGTGGTGAATTTCGCACGAACTCCGCAAAGGCCGCCGTCGTCTCCGGGGTATGTCGATCAAGACTGACATTGACCAGGATTGTCTCGCGCATGCCCAATTTTTCCGCGTCCACCGTTATGCGGAAACCATTGATCACACCGGCATCCTCCATCGCCCGAATGCGCCGCCAGACCGACGACGGCGAACTGTTGACCCGTTGGGCGATATCCTGGCTCGACAGGCGGGCATCGTCCTGCAGGACGTCGAGAATCCTGCGGTCGAGCGCCAGAAGTTCGAACGATTTATCCATGTAAGTGCTCTTGCTTGACACATGCATTTCATTTTCTTCGACATAGCTACGCAATTCTGGTCAGATCTGTCAAACGAGAAGGTCTAGGCTCTTCACAAATGGAGGAGCCTATGAACGTCGTCACCGCGCTGCCGACCGCCAGCGACATCAACAGGGAATACAAGCTGGACGACTGTTATGACGGGCAGGATGTGTTCCTGACCGGAACACAGGCGCTCGTGCGCCTGCCGCTGGAGCAGGCGCGGCTCGACAGGGCTGCCGGACTGAATACCGCCGGCTTCATCACCGGCTATCGTGGGTCGCCTTTGGCCGCCTACGACAGTGCGCTGATGTCCGCACACAAGAGGCTGCAGCAAGCCGGGGTCACCTTCAAACCCGCCGTGAACGAAGACCTCGCCGCGACCGCTCTCTTCGGCACTCAGGAAGTCTCCACCGATCCTCAGCGGACCAGGGATGGCGTCTTCGGCATCTGGTACGGCAAGGGTCCGGGTGTGGACAGGGCAGGGGATGCGCTGAAACACGGGAATGCCTTTGGTGCATCCGAGAAAGGCGGTGTTCTGGCACTTCTCGGTGATGACCACGGATGCGTTTCTTCCAGTATGCCGCATCAGTCGGACCACGCGCTTGCAAGCTTCATGATGCCGGTCATTCATCCGGCGATGGTCGGCGACTACATTCCATTCGGCCTGTTCGCCATCGCCGCCTCGCGCTTCTCCGGCGCCTGGGTGGGTATGAAGACAATCTCCGAGGTACTGGAAAGCGGGGCGACAGTCACGGTGGATCGTGATGTCTCCTTCAAAGTGCCGGCAGACTACCGGTTTCCACGCAGTGGACTTGGTTATGATCCAACAAAGTGTTTCGGGCCGGTCATGGAGCGGCGCATGCTGGAGCGCCTGGACGCCTTCCGGGCATTTGCCAAAGCCAATCCGATCGATCGGCACGCATTTGGAGCGCCGGAACCGCAACTGGCGATCATCGCGGTCGGGAAAGCCTTTCTCGACGTCATGGATGCACTCGCAGGCTTGGGCATCCCCGAAGCCAATGCTATCCGCCTGGGGCTTGGCGTCTACAAAGTCGGACTGGCCTGGCCGATTGAACCTTCGGGGTTCTCGGCCTTCCTGGTGAAGGCCAAGAAGGTTCTGGTCGTGGAGGAAAAACGCGATCTCGTGGAAACCCAGCTGCGGGCTCTGTTGTTCGGGCGGGAAAAGCCGCTGCAAATGATGGGAAAACGGGATGCATCGAGGGGCGCCTTGCTGCCGGAGGCAGGGGAGCTGCGTCCGGCGCTAGTAGCAGAAGCACTGATCAGCGCCTTTGGGCTCAATGCCCTGGTTTCCAAAACGGACAACACTCGAGCCGCAACGGCGCAGCTGCCGGAACTTGTCGTGCAGAAGCGTGCGCCGTTCTTCTGCTCCGGCTGTCCTCACAACCGGTCGACCAAAGTCCCGGAGGGAGCGGAGGCTTTTGCGGGGATCGGCTGCCACTTCATGGCAAACTGGATGCCGCGCAACACGACCGGACTCGTGCAGATGGGCGGCGAGGGTGTGAACTGGATCGGCCGGAGTCTCTATTCCGGTCGGGAGCATATGTTCCAGAATCTCGGGGATGGGACCTATTTTCACTCCGGCCTGATGGCGATCCGCGCGGCTGTCGCCGCGGGTGTCAACATCACCTACAAGATCCTCTACAACGACGCGGTGGCGATGACCGGTGGCCAGCCGATCGACGGCAGCCTCAGCGTCGAGGACATCGTCACGCAGTTGCGCGGCGAAGGCGTTCGCCGCATCGCGGTGGTGTCCGAAAATCCCTCTCGCTTCGGCAAGGCGTTCAGAGGAATGTCGGGGGTCACACTCAGCCCGCGCGATGAATTGATGGCCATCCAGAACGAACTACAGTCGACCACTGGTGTCACCGCCATCATCTATGACCAGGGGTGTGCCGCCGAGAAGCGGCGCAAGCGAAAGCGTGCGATGATTGCCGATCCGGGCAAGCGCGTCTTCATCAACGAAGCCGTGTGCGAGGGATGCGGCGACTGTTCGGCCAAATCGAACTGCGTTTCGATCGTGCCGGTGAAGACGGCCTGGGGTGTCCAGCGGCAGATTGATCAATCCTCCTGCAACAAGGATTTCTCCTGCGCCGACGGCTTCTGTCCCAGTTTCGTCACCGTGTCCGGAGTGGAACTGAAAGAAGCCGGTGACAGCAAACGTCGGACGGCGTTGCTGGCTCGCGCCGAGCGACTGCCCGTTCCGGCGGTCCCGGAAACCGGCGAAGTCGTGATTTGCGGCATCGGTGGCACGGGGGTCGTGACGATCGGTGCGGTGCTGGCGATGGCCGCCCACCTGGAGGGCAAGGGGAGCACGCTCCTCGACTTCACGGGATTTGCACAAAAGGGCGGCGCCGTCGTCAGCCACCTCAAGGTCGCCAAGACGCGAATGCAGAGCCGTCCGGCAAGGGTCGGGCAGGGGAGTGCGAGCGCGCTTATCGCCAGTGACATGATCGTCGCCACCATGCCCGATGTATTCGCTATTCTCTCTGAACATCGCACCTGCACCGTCGTCAGCACGAACGTGACCCCGACAGGAGATTTCGTGAGTCAGGGGATTTTTGACTTCGAAGAAGGGAAGCGCCTGAAGGCGCTCCGGGGAAAGTCCCGATCGCTTCACGAAATCCGGGCAAACACGGTTGCGGTGAGACTCTTCGGCGATAGCGTCTACGCCAACATGCTGTTGGCGGGCTATGCATGGCAGAAGGGCCTTTTGCCTCTCTCCCTCCAGGCGGTGGAACGCGCGATCGAACTCAATGGGCAGGCGGTGGGCGCCAATCTCGATGCCTTCAAGCTCGGGCGCTTGCACGCCGAAATGCCTGAGGCGTTCGAGGATGAAAGGGGCAGAACCGAGCCGGTGGCGGAAAGCCTGGACGAACTCATCGCTTCGCGGGCTGCATTTCTGACCGATTACCAGGATACCGCTTATGCGGCAGATTTCACGGCGTTCATCGAAAAGGTCCGTCGGGCGGAGGCGCCGCTCGGGGCCGACGAACTCGCCCGAACCGTCGCAAGCAATCTTTCCCGCCTGATGGCCTACAAGGACGAGTATGAAGTGGCGAGGCTTCATCTCGAAAGCCCGGCGCTTGCGAATGCAAGGCAGCGCTTCACACCCGGTGCGAAGGTCAGTTTCCACATGGCGCCGCCGCTCCTTTCATTCATCCGATCGACGGACGGAAAGCCGCGCAAGATTGCGATCCCGGGGCGGATCGCTCTGCCCGTGCTGAGGCTGTTGCGCCTCATGCGACCCTTGCGCGGCACGGTGTTTGATCCCTTCGGATTCACGCGGGAGCGACGCGAGGAACGCCGGCTGGTTTCCGAGTACAGGCACTTCGTGGAAGATCTGTTGCCCGGGCTCTCCGCGGCGTCTCATCACGATGCCGTGGAAGCTGCCGGACTCGCCGACATGATCCGCGGTTTCGGTCATGTGAAGGCAGGCGCGATCGACAGGTATCGTCTTGAACTTCGTGCCCTGACCGACCGGCAGACGGCCGGCGCACCCGGAAGGGCGGCCTGACGATAGGCGCCTTCGTCAGGCGGAGGAACTGATTTTGTCTCGCGTGGGCGGCCGAGCGACATTGCGGACCGTGGCGATTTGACATTCACGGATCGCGCGCCTACCGATGCGCGCCAGGATCTGGGCAGCGTATGTTGAGAGGCGGAATTCCTCGGCAATGCGGGTAACCGAAATACTTTCGGACATTCAGGCGCGCCTTGCAGTGCGAGCTCCGGCGATGATCGTCACGATTTACGGTGACATCGTCGTGCCGCGTGGTGGCGTGCTGTGGATGGGCACCCTTGTCGAGATTTGCGCGCGGCTCGGGATCAGTGAAACCCTTGTGCGTACTGCAGTTTCGCGCCTCGTCGCCGCCGGCCAACTGGTGGGTGAGCGTGACGGGCGTCGCTCCTATTACGGCCTGGCAGCGGGCGCGCAGACCGAATTTGCGGCGGCTGCAAGGCTGCTCTACGGACCGCAATCCTCCGCAAGTGGCTTCTTGATCCATCACGCCCCGGGCGTCGATGACGAAACGGTCCGTCGTGCCGGGCTCGGACGCATGGGACCGGATCTCTATTTGCGCGCCGATCATCCTGAGAACGCGCCGATACCGGGACTTACCTTCCGCGCCGAAGTGGTGAAGGAGGTGGCCCTGCTGTCCGACTACGCGGCAACGCTCTGGAACCTGCAGTCCTTTGCTGACGGGTACAGGACGGTCATTGACCTCTTTTCGCCGCTGGCGGAGCTATTGAAACAGGGGGCGGACCTGCCTCCCGCCGATGCGATCAGTGCGCGGCTCCTGCTGGTGCAGGCCTACCGCGCGGTGCTCCTTCGGGATCCGCGTCTCCCGGACGAGGCGCTCCCGAAGGACTGGCCGGGGCATGCGGCCCGTCGGCTGTTCAGCGCGCTTTATCGGGAGATATCGCCGTTGGCGGACGACTACATCGGCGCTCATTTCGAGGGGCGCGACGGCCGTCTGCCTACCCGAACGGACGAGGTCCTCACCCGGCTGCGGTCGCTGGAACCTGAAGCGGTCATCTAAGTCTCTGAAATAAAATGAAATTGCGTGTGACAGCGTAGATTTACGCCAAAACATCACACGAAAGACACAAAAAGCCTTTGAAATGTGATGCTTTAAGGCTATAGATTGACCGGTCGGTTGGTTAATGTGAGCTGGCGTTGGCCGTAAGTGTGCTCGAGGAGGAGTGAAGTCATGCAGCAAGCCTTTATCTGTGACGCGGTGCGTACGCCCATTGGTCGCTATGGCGGGGCCCTCGCATCCGTTCGGGCAGATGATCTCGCTGCATTGCCGCTCGTCGCGCTGATGGAGCGCAATCCCGGTGTCGACTGGTCCAAGGTCGATGATCTCATTTTCGGCTGCGCAAACCAGGCCGGCGAAGACAACCGTAATGTTGCCCGCATGGCCGTTCTCCTGTCGGGCATGCCGATCAACGTGCCCGCGACCACCGTCAACCGCCTCTGCGGTTCGGGCATGGACGCCGTCGGGATGGCCGCGCGGGCGATCCGCGGCGGCGATTGCGATCTGGTGATTGCGGGTGGCGTCGAGAGCATGACGCGTGCACCCTTCGTCATGCCGAAGGCGGAAACGGCCTTTTCCCGATCCAACGCGGTCTACGACACCACGATCGGCTGGCGCTTTCCCAATCCGGAACTGAAGAAGAAGTTCGGCACCCATTCCATGCCGGAGACGGCGGACAATGTCGCCGAGCAGTACAATGTCAGCCGTGCCGACCAGGACGCGTTTGCCGCCCGCAGCCAGGCACGCTGGGCGGCCGCCCAGACCGCCGGCGTCTTCGCCGACGAGATCGTCCCCGTCACGATCCCACAGAAGAAGGGTGAGCCGCTGGTCGTCTCGGTCGACGAGCATCCCCGTCCCGGCACCACCGCAGAACAACTGGCGAGGCTGAAGGGCGTCAACGGTCCCGATCTCACGGTCACTGCCGGCAATGCTTCGGGCGTCAACGATGGTGCCGCCGCCCTTGTGATCGCTTCCGAGGCGACGGCCAGGGAGCAGGGGCTCACGCCGCGGGCAAGGATCGTCGCAATGGCGGCAGCCGGCGTCGAACCTCGGATCATGGGCATAGGGCCGGTACCGGCGGTTCGCAAGGTTCTCGAACGCGCCGGCCTGTCGCTGTCGCAAATGGACGTGGTCGAACTCAACGAGGCCTTTGCCGCACAGGCGCTCGCCGTTCTTCGGGAGCTCAAGCTTCCGGACGATGCCGCACACGTCAATCCGAATGGCGGCGCCATCGCGCTCGGCCATCCGCTCGGCATGTCCGGCGCGCGCCTCGTCACCACCGCCATGTACCAGCTCCACCGCACCGGCGGGCGCTATGCGCTCTGCACGATGTGTATCGGGGTCGGGCAGGGCATCGCCATCATCATTGAACGGATCTGAGCAGGGAGGAGCCCACCATGTATGCGCAAATGGTCAAGACCGACAGCGATCGGGTGAAGTCGCTGAACGAAATGTCCGCGGAGGAACGGGCCTTTCAGGATCGCATCGACCGGGGCGAGAAGATCGAGCCCAAGGAGTGGATGCCCGAGAACTACCGTAAGACGCTGATCCGCCAGATCGGCCAGCATGCCCATTCGGAGATCGTCGGCCAGCTGCCGGAGGGCAACTGGATCACTCGCGCGCCGACGCTCGAGCGCAAGGCGATCCTGCTCGCCAAGGTGCAGGACGAGGCGGGACACGGTCTCTACCTCTATTCCGCCGCCGAAACGCTCGGCGTCAGCCGCGACGAGCTTCTGGCGCTCCTGCATTCCGGCAAGATGAAATATTCCTCGATCTTCAACTATCCGACGCTCAACTGGGCGGACATCGGCGCGGTTGGCTGGCTGGTCGACGGCGCGGCGATCATGAACCAGGTCCAGCTGCAGAAGACGTCCTACGGCCCCTATAGCCGGGCGATGATCCGCATCTGCAAGGAGGAGAGCTTCCACCAGCGCCAAGGCTACGACATCATGATGAAGATGGCCTTCGGCTCCGAGGAGCAGAAGGCGATGGCGCAAGATGCGCTGAACCGCTTCTGGTACCCGGCCCTGATGATGTTCGGTCCGTCCGACAAGGATTCGGTCCATTCGGCCCAGTCGATGCAGTGGAAGATCAAGATCAACACCAACGACGAGCTGCGCCAGAAATTCGTCGACCAGACGGTGCCGCAGGCCAAGTATCTCGGCCTGACCATTCCCGACGAGAACCTGCGCTGGAACGACGAGAAGGGCTGTCACGACTTCTCCGAGCCGGACTGGGAAGAGTTCTTCAACGTCATCGCCGGCAACGGCCCCTGCAATGCCGAGCGCCTCGGTGCCCGCGTCACCGCCTGGGAAGAAGGCGCGTGGTTCCGCGACGGCCTTATGGCCCATGCCGAAAAGCAAGAGGCGCGCCGCGCCGGCCGCAGGGCTGCCTGAGCAATCCAATTCGGGAGCGGCCCGCCCGCTCCCCTCCGTCACCTGAACTTGGGAGGAATAGCAATGTCCAGCGAATGGCCCCTTTGGGAAGTCTTTATCCGCGGCCAGCATGGCCTCAATCACCGTCATGTCGGCAGCCTGCATGCTCCGGACGCCGAAATGGCAATCCGTAACGCCCGTGACGTCTATACCCGCCGCAACGAGGGCGTTTCGATCTGGGTGGTGAAGTCGGTCGACATCACTGCATCCTCGCCGTCGGAAAAGGGTCCGCTGTTCGAACCGTCGAACTCCAAGGTCTATCGTCATCCGACCTTCTTCGACATTCCGGCTGAAGTGGGGCACATGTGATGGCGACCGCGACCCCGGCGGTCGATCAGGCCGCATATTTCGAATGGCTCCTGCGTATGGGCGACAATACGCTGATCCTCGGCCACCGCGTGTCCGAATGGTGCGGCCATTCGCCGGTCCTCGAAGAGGATATCGCGCTCGCCAACACGGCGCTCGACCTGATCGGTCAGACCCAGTTCTGGCTCGGCCTGGCCGGCGAGGTCGAGGGCAAGGGCCGTACCGCCGACAATCTCGCCTATCTGCGTGACGCGGCGGCCTTCCGTAACGTCCTGCTCGTCGAACGTCCGAATGGCGACTTCGGCAAGACGCTGATGCGCCAGTTCCTGTTCGACGCCTATCACCTCGAAATGCTGCGTGCGCTGGTCTCTTCCAACGATCCGCGCGTGGCGGAGATCGCCGGCAAGGCGCTGAAGGAGGTTTCCTACCACTTCGAACGCTCGGCCGACCTCGTCATCCGTCTCGGCGACGGCACCGAGGAGAGCCACCGCCGCATGCAGAAGGCGCTCGATGACCTCTGGCCCTATACAGCCGAAATGTTCCTCGACGATTCCGCCGACGAAGCGGTGGCTGCAGCCGGGATCGCGCCGCTGCCCTCGGCGCTCAGGGCGGCCTGGGACAAGTCGGTGGCGGAAGTGCTCACCGAGGCGACGCTGGTTCTTCCGGAAGGCACCTACCAGCACAAGGGCGGCAAGCGCGGCGTCCACACCGAGCACCTCGGCTACATTCTCGCCGACATGCAGTTCCTGCAGCGGGCCTATCCGAATTCGGTCTGGTGAGGTTTGTGCCATGGACGCCAGGACATTGCCTGAACCGGAAGAGGTCTGGCGCTGGCTGGACGAGGTTCCCGATCCGGAGATCCCGGTCATCAGCCTGACCGATCTCGGCATCATCCGGGACGTCGCCTGGGACGGCGATACTCTCGTCGTCGCCGTGACCCCGACCTATTCGGGCTGCCCGGCGACCACGGTGATCAATCTCGACATCGAGACGGCACTCAAGGGCCGCGGGATCGAGAAGCTGCGTCTGGAGCGGCGCCTGTCGCCGCCCTGGACGACCGACTGGATCAGCGAAGCCGGGCGCGAAAAGCTTCGCGCTTACGGCATTGCCCCGCCGATCGACGGGACCGCGGCTGACGGGCGATTGATGGCGCGAGCCAGCCGCCTTGCCGGTACGAACCTCGCCGTCGCCTGCCCCCGTTGCGGCTCGACGAGGACCGAGAAGGTGAGCCAGTTCGGCTCGACGCCGTGCAAGGCGAGCTACCGTTGCTCGGACTGTTTGGAACCCTTTGACTATTTCAAGTGCATCTGAGGATGCGGAGGACATAACTCATGGCACGTTTTCATTCCCTGACCGTGACTGATATCCGCCACGAGACCCGTGACGCGGTCGTTGTGACGCTCAAGCCGCGCGAGGAGGATCGTGCGGCCTTCGAGTTCACGCAAGGCCAGTACCTGACCTTCCGTCGCGATTTCGACGGCGAGGAATTGCGTCGGTCCTATTCGATCTGCGCCGGCAAGGACGAGGGTATCCTGCGCGTCGGCATCAAGCGCGTCGACGGCGGCGCCTTCAGCAACTGGGCCAACGCCAACCTGGCGCCCGGCGACGTCATCGAGGCCATGCCGCCCATGGGCCGCTTCTTCATGGACATCGATCCGACGACCGACAAACACTATCTCGGCTTTGCTGGCGGCTCCGGCATCACACCGGTTCTCTCGATCATCAAGACGGTGCTCGCCCGCGAACCGAAGGCACGCTTCACGCTCGTCTATGCCAACCGCCAGATCAACTCGATCATGTTCCGCGAGGAACTCGAGGATCTGAAGAACACCTATCTCGGCCGTTTCTCGGTGCTGCACATCCTCGAAAGCGAAGCTCAGGAGATCGATCTCTTCACCGGCCGGCTGGACGAGAACAAGCTGGCCGCCCTGTTCCGCACCTGGATCGATCCGAAGTCCGTCGACGCCGCCTTCATCTGCGGCCCGGAGCCGATGATGCTGACGATCGTCGCCAGCCTCAAGGAGCACGGGCTGAAGGACGAACAGATCAAGTTCGAGCTTTTTGCTTCCGGCCAGCCGGGCCGCGCCAGGAACCGTGTCGCGTCGGTGAGCGCCGAAGAAGCCGCGGCCGTGGTGGAGACGACCGTCACCCTCGACGGCACGACCCGGACTTTCAACATGCCGAAGCACGGCGTCAGTCTTCTCGAGGCAGCGATCGCCCAGAGCATGGACGCGCCCTTCTCCTGCAAGGCGGGCGTCTGCTCCACCTGCCGGGCGAAGGTTCTCGAAGGCGAGGTCGAGATGGACACCAACCATGCGCTCGAAGATTACGAGGTCGAAGCCGGATACGTGCTCACCTGCCAGTGTCACCCGCTGACCGAGAAGGTCGTGCTCTCCTACGACGAATAACCTCTGGACGGGCGGGGCCGAGAGCGCCCCGCCGACCGCACTGAAGAAACCGATCCAGGAAGGATGACTTCATGAATGTTTCGGCTCGCGTTCCGCGCCGCCTCGAAAGCTATGTCTGTGGCCGCTGGACCCCCGGCGACAAGCAGGGCGTTCCGCTCCTCGATGCCTCGACGGGTGCCGCAGTCGCATTCATCGATTCGACGGGTGTCGATTTCGCCGCCGCGCTCGCCTATGGCCGCGAAGTCGGCGGTCCGAACCTGCGTGCGCTCTCGTTCCACGAGCGGGCGCAGATGCTGAAATCCCTCGGCCAAGTCCTGATGGACCTGAAGGAGGAGTTCTATGCCGAAAGCGCCCTGACGGGTGCGACCCGCGCCGATGGCTGGGTCGACATCGAAGGCGGCATCGGCACGATGCTGTCCTATTCGTCGAAGGCCCGCCGCGAGCTGCCGAATACGCGGGTGCTGGTCGACGGCGACGTCGAACTGCTGTCCAAGGACAACAGCTTTTCCGCCCAGCATATCCTCACCCCGCTGCACGGGATCGCGGTCCACATCAACGCCTTCAACTTCCCCGTCTGGGGCATGCTCGAAAAGGTCGCCCCGACGCTGATCGCCGGCGTGCCCTCGCTGGTCAAGCCGGCGAGCCAGACTGCTTATCTGACCGAACTCGTGGTTCGCCGGATCATTGAGACCGGCATCCTGCCGGAAGGCGCACTGCAGCTGGTGTCCGGTTCGGTCGGCGATCTGCTCGACCATGTCGAAGGCCAAGACGCCGTGACCTTCACCGGTTCGGCCTGGACCGGGCGCAAGCTGAAGTCGCACCCGGCGGTCGTCGCCAATTCGGTACGCTTCACCATGGAAGCCGACAGCCTCAACGCCTCGGTGCTCGGCCCCGATGCCGGCCCGGGCACCGAGGAATTCGACCTCTTCGTCAAGGAAGTGGCCCGCGAGATGACGTCGAAGGCCGGGCAGAAATGCACGGCCATCCGCCGCGTGATCGTGCCGCGGGCGCATGTCCAGGCGCTGGTCGAAGCACTCGGCGATCGTCTTGCCAAGACCACCCTCGGCAATCCTTCCGACGAGGGCGTGCGCATGGGACCGCTCGCAAGCCTTGCCCAGCGCGACGAGGTTCGCGAGCGCATCCGCGACCTGACTGCCGATGCCGAGATCGTCTCCGGCGATCCCGACAATGTCCGCGTCTTCTCCGGCGACGCCGAAAAGGGCGCCTTCCTCAATCCGGTGCTTCTCTATTGTGACAAGCCCTTCTCCGCCTCCGCCGTCCATGATGTCGAGGCATTCGGACCGGTCTCCACCGTGATGCCCTATGACGGCATCGAGGAAGCGATTGCGCTCGCCCACAAGGGCAAGGGGTCGCTCGCGGCCTCCGTCTTCACCAACGATCCCAGGGTCGCCGAGGAAATGGCGATCGGCATGGCGCCCTGTCACGGCCGTATCCTGATCGGCAACCGCGCCTCCGCCAAGACCTCGACCGGTCATGGCTCGCCGCTGGCGGGCCTGGTGCATGGCGGTCCGGGTCGCGCCGGTGGCGGCGAGGAGCTCGGCGGCATGCGCGGCGTCAAGCACTACATGCAGCGCACGGCCGTCCAGGGTACGCCGCGGCTCCTCTCGGCCGTCACCGGCCGCTGGATGGAGGGCGCCGGCGCCGGCGACATGAGCGTCCATCCGTTCCGCAAGTCGCTCGCCGAACTGAAGATCGGCGACCAGATCGTCACGGCCAAGCGGACGGTGACGCTCGAGGACATCGAGCACTTCGCCCATTTCACCGGCGACACCTTCTATGCCCATATGGACGAGGCCGCGGCCAAGGCCAATCCGCTCTTCGACGGACGCGTGGCTCACGGCTATCTGATCGTTTCTTTCGCGGCTGGCCTGTTCGTCGATCCGGAACCCGGTCCGGTCCTTGCCAATTACGGCGTCGACAACCTGCGCTTCCTGACCCCCGTCAATCCAGACGATACGCTGCAGGTCCGGCTCACCTGCAAGGAGATCAATCCGCGCGCCAATGCCGACCACGGCGAAGTGCGATGGGACTGCCAGGTGACCAACCAGAACGGTGCGGTCGTGGCGCAATACGACGTCCTGACCATGGTCGCCAAGACGTGGAAAACGGCCAAGGTGTAGTGAAGTGGCTTTCCTCGCTCGATCGTGGAAGTCCGGTGGCGTTCTGCGTCGAGACACGCCATGCTGATCGTGACCGGCACGGGCTATTGCGGTAAGGGCTCAGTCGAAGCGAAGCGGAGTGTTGCGGTCTCGCAAGGAGGCGCCAATTTCTTCTACTGAACTTGCCTTCTCGCATGCTTAGATTGCATTTTCATCAATCTGACAGCGGATGACAAATATGGCCACCAAGACGAGAGTATTGACCGCACATGTCCCTCTCGCACTCGCGGCTTGGGTTGATCAGGAGGAGGAGGAGCGCCATGGAATGACGCTCCAAGCCCTGGAGGACGTCCGCGCCAGCCGGGTGATCGATCGTCATGTGATTCGGGCATGGGCCGACAGTCTCGGAACGGACGAACCTCTTTTTCCTCCGGCCAGATGAAGATCCAGTGGACCGGCAAGGGGTCGTCGGACTTGTGCGTTTTTTCGAGTATTTAAGTCCCGTCTCACCGAGGCAGGGGGCCTTGTTCAGCAGCACATTCACCCGCCAGATCGGCTGCTTGATTATCCGAGGATCGGCGAGAAATTCGAAGGGTAGGAGCCGCGCGAGGTGCGACAGATCATCGTTGGCAACTACGAGATGCGTTACCAGATCGCGAGTAGGACCACCTCCATCCTGCGCGTCTGGCAGTGCCGCGAAAACCGCAGTTTCGACCCGGACGAGCAGCGGTGATGAGGTGGGCGAGCATAGTCTGTGGTGGCAAGATTATATATTTCGACAATTATCGAAATAGTCATTGACAGGCTCTCTTGGCCGACGTAGCTTATTTCCATGATAATCGAAAAAGCAGCATCGCAACTGGAAGCGCTGGGCAATCCATCCCGGCTGAATATCTACCGGACACTCGTTAGAACGGGGCGCGACGGCATCGCCGTGGGCCATCTCCAGGAGCGCGTCGGTATCCCGGCGTCGACTTTGTCCCACCACCTCAAACGGTTGGTGGATGCCGGCCTGGCTTCGCAGGAGAGACAGGCGACGACGTTGATCTGCCGGGCGGACTATCCGACCATGCAGTCGCTGATCGGCTTCCTCGTCGACGAATGCTGTGCGGACGAGCAATGTCGCGAAGCGTCAAAGAAAGAGACGGTGTGACGCCTCTTTTTTTTGCCTCGATAATTCGATCCTTCTAGAAATATAAAATGGAGAGCGAGATGTCTGACAAATCAGGGCTTCCTGTTGCGGTAATAGGTGCGGGGCCCGTCGGGCTTGCGGCGGCCGCGCGCCTTGTCGAACGAGGAATTGAACCGATCGTTTTCGAGAAGGGCGGCTCGGTTGGCGCTTGCCTGCTGGAATGGGGCCATGTTCGGGTTTTCTCCCCGTGGCGATACAATGTTGATGATGCCGCCCGCCGCCTTCTCGAACATGAAGGCTGGAAAGCCCCCGATCAGGACCGTTTGCCGAATGGAAAGGAGATCGTCGAGGAGTATCTGGTCCCTCTGTCCAGAGTCACTGCCATTCACCGGGGGCTCAGGCTGGGTATGACGGTGACGGCAATAACCCGGAAGGGATTGGACAAGGTGACCTCACGCGGGCGTGACGCCGCCGCGTTCGTCGTGCGATACTCCGATGGGCGTGTCCAGCGGGAGGTCGTCGTCCGCGCGGTTATCGATGCCTCCGGCACGTGGAACCAGCCGAACCCGATGGGCGTAGACGGACTCCCAATTCCGGGAGAGCGAGAGTCGACCAGGATTTCATACGGCATCCCGGACGTCATGGGGACGCGTCGCAACGAGTTTGCCGGCAGGCGGACCCTCGTCGTCGGGAGCGGCCATTCGGCGATCAACACGGCACTCGCTCTCATGGACCTCCAGCAAGTCGACCCGAACACGGAAATCTTCTGGGCGCTTCGTCAAGATGGCGTCGATCGATTGCTCGGCGGTGGCTTGAACGACCAGCTCCCCGAGCGCGGTGCGCTCGGGCTCGCCGCCAAGAAGGCCATGGACGAGGGCAGGCTCAACATGTTGACGGGATTTGCCGCCCGTAGCATCCGCGATGACGGTGATCACGTGACAGTGCTTGCAGCAACCGGGGCCCGGGAGGTTCAGCTAGCCGTGGACAACATCGTGGTGGCGACCGGATTCCGGCCGGCCTTCGACTTCCTTCGCGAACTCCGCATCGAGATAGATCCCGCGCTCGAGGCGCCACCCGCGCTGGCTCCGCTCATCGATCCGAACCTCCATTCGTGCGGCACTGTTCCTCCGCATGGCGTGGAGGAGCTTACCCATCCGGAGAAGGACTTCTACATTGTCGGCATGAAGTCTTACGGACGCGCGCCGACGTTCCTGATGAAGACCGGATACGAGCAGGTCCGTTCAATCGTCGCTGAGATCGCGGGCGACCGCGAGGCTGCGCGGCGGGTAGAATTGGTGCTTCCTGAAACGGGCGTCTGTTCCGCCGACGTCAAGACGGTGGGTTCTTCCGGCTGCTGCGGCGGGCCGTCGAAAACGCGTGAGGACGCGTGTTGCGCCGCAGATGCGCTGGCGAAGGATGAAGGCAAGACAGGCTGCGGCTGCGGCTCGAAGCCTTCGGCGGAGAAGGTGGTCGAGAGCCTGTGAAGATGTCCGATGGAAAACTGCCGATCTGGGCGCTCGCCGGACTCGGCACCACGCAGGTCGTCGGCTACGGCACGCTCTACTATTGCCTCAGCATTCTTGTTCCCGACATCGCGCGCGATCTCGCGGTGTCGGAGCAAAGGGTCTACGGGATGTTCTCCGTCGCGCTGCTCATCGGAGCCTTTGCTGCTCCGATGTTCGGCAAGCTCGCGGACCGATCGGGTGCGGGAACGGTGATGGCTGACGGATCGGTTGGATCGGCGCTCACCCTGGTCCTGGCTGGGCTTTCGAGTGGGCCCACGAGCTTCGCGCTCGCGCTGACGATGATGCAGGTGATCTCTGCAGGCGTCCTCTATTCGATGGCTTTCACGGCGATCGTGCAGGCGGGAGGAAGGAGGGCGCAGACATCCATCGTCCATCTCACGTTGATAGCGGGATTCGCGTCATCCCTTTTCTGGCCGCTCACGACATGGCTGCGTGCCTCGATATCCTGGCGGGAGGTCTTGCTGCTGTACGCGGCAATGCATGTCCTAGTGTGCCTTCCTGTACACGTCGGCATTGCCCGCCTTACCTCCGGGGCCGTCTTTGCGGCGCGCACGGCTCTCCCTGACGAGGCCGTCCGCTCAACAGGGAACGGCACGCTGATTTTTCTCCTGATGCTCCTGGGCTTCGCCATCGAAGGATACGCGCTCTCGGCCATGCTGGTTCACATGGTGCCGCTGACGCAGGCGCTGGGTCTCGGCACGGCAGGGCTTCTGATCGCCTCCCTGTTCGGCCCCGCGCAGGTCGCCAGCCGCTTGATAAACCTGTTGTTCGGCGGTGGCCTCTCACAGACCCGGCTCGCGGTCATTGCGGCGGTGTTGATGCCGATCGGGATTGTGATACTCCTTTCCACGAAGCCATGGTTCGCGGGGGCGGTGACCGTCGCCATCTGCATGGGACTGGGTTCCGGACTGACGAGCATCGTCGGCGGAACCTTGCCACTCGAACTCTTCGGACGCCAGGGCTACGGCAGCAGAATGGGATGGTGCACGACGGCCAAGCAACTGACGTCCGCCGTCGCGCCCGTCATGATGTCGATATCCATGGCGGGGATCGGCGTGCGCGGGGCGCTTTGGGTCGTCACGGCGGCGGGGCTGGCGGGTGCAGGCGCGTTCGCATTGATTCCCTTGGTCTTCAGGGCATCGGCCGGGCCGGCGAATGTTCCGTCGCGATCCAATCCCTGACCTCGTTTGACGATCACAGCAAGGCTTGGGTTCGCTGCCTGCTGTGCCCCCTCCTGTCGGGGTGGAGCCCCTTTCTACGCCCGTGCGTCCATCGGTGGAGGACAAGCCCGGCCATCAGACGCTTTTGAAATAGCATTCCATTGTGGTAGCCTCGTAGATGTCCCGCCGTGGGAGCGGCGGGGCTGGGAGGAACAGGATGAAACCGACGCTTGCTCGGCGCGCTTTCTTGCGCGGTTGCGCCGCATGTGCGGGTGCGCTCGCGCCCGACCTGGGTTTCGCGGAAGCGGACGAACTCCGGTTCGGCCTGACGCCGGTCTTCCTGACGTCTGACCTCGAGCTGCTTTCAAGACTGAAGATATACTTGGAAAGGGCAACGGGCCGGCGGGTGAAGATGATTACCCGCAGAACCTACCAGGAGATCACGTCGATGCTGATCTCGCGGGAGTTGGACGCTGCCTGGATCTGCGGCTATCCTTTCGTGGCAAATGCCGAGCAACTGGCTCTGGTCGCGGTGCCTATCTGGCGAGGCAGACCGCTTTACCAGTCCTATCTCATTGCCGGCAAAGGCAGGAATGCCCGCTCGCTGAACGAGCTCAAGGGCGACATCCATGCCTTCTCCGACCCGGACTCGAACTCGGGCTACCTCGTGACTGCCGCAGAGATGGCGGCGCTCGGAACAAGCCCCGACCGCTTCTTCAGCCGGGCCTTCTTTACCTACGGTCACAGGAACGTCGTGAGAGCGGTGGACACCGGCTTGGCTGCCAGCGGCAGTGTCGACGGGTACATCTACGAAGTCCTCAAGGAGACCGAGCCTGACCTCGTGGCCGGGACGGAGGTGGTGAGAAAGTCCACCTGGCTCGGCTTTCCGCCGATCGCCTGTCCCGCGTCCCTCGATCGCGCTCCCGTGACGATGGCGCTGCGCGATGCCCTCGCCGGAATGCCCGACGATCCGGATGGGCGAGCCGTCCTCGCCATGCTGCGGCTCGACGGTTTCCGCGAGGAGCCGGCTACGCTCTACGCGCCGATTGCCGAGCTCATGCGAAGCCTGGGGGTATCGCGGGGATGAACCGGGCCTTGCCTCTGTCGCTCAAGGTGCCCGCGGTCGCCGCCGCGTTTCTGATTGTCGTGTCCGTGTTCATCTCGCAGCAGGTCCTTGCCAGGCTCGAAACGATCCAGTCCGAGCACCTGAGAACCCTGGCGACCGTGCATCTGGACGGGTTGACCTCGGCATTGTCGGACGCGGTCCTGCGTGAGGACGTCTGGGAAGCGTTTGCGATCCTCGATCGCTCGCGACAGGGAATGAAGGGGGTGAAGGCCCTCGAGACCGTCGTCGCCAATACGGAGGGCAGGGTCATCGCCGCGAGTGACCCGAAAGCACTTTCGACCGGCGCAACGATCCCGACCGACTACCGGCGCGTCATCGATAACCCCGAACGCTTCCTGATGGACGAAGCATCCGCGCGAGCCTTTGCGCGGCGTGACATTGTCTATAACGGGCAGGTGATCGGCACGGTGCTCGCAAAGCTCGACATTGCCGCACTGCTCGCCGACAGAATGCGGGTGCTGACGGCACTGGTCGCGACGAACGCGGTACTGACGCTCATCGCCGTCGTCGTGGCCTGGCTGACGGTCCGGCGCATGATGCGGCCGGTCGATGTGCTGACGGGGCATCTGGAGGACAGTGCCTCGCCGACGCACGAACCGATCGCCGATGCCGAGATCAAGCGCGCCGGCTCGGAGTTTCGGCGTCTGTTTCGGGCGTATAACGCGATGGTTGCCGGCCTCGACGAACGGGACCAGCTCGAGCGAAAGATCGCCGAAGAGGAGCGCCTTGCGAGCCTCGGCCGTCTGGCGTCCAGCATGGCGCACGAGATCAACAATCCTCTCGGTGGCATATTCAACGCGCTGGACACGCTCAAGCATCACGGCGACAGGCCCGAGGTACAGCTCAAGTCGCTCTCCCTCATCGAGCGCGGACTGAAGGGAATACGGGACGTCGTCCGGTCGACGCTGATGACCTGGCAGGTCAATCGCGAGAGCCGCCCACTCGAAATCCAGGACTTCGAAGATCTGCGTATCCTCGCCGGGCCAGACAGCCGCCATCGTGATCTCGAACTGGACTGGGACGTGCAATTGGACGGAACTGTGGACATTCCCGCTTCCGAGGTCCGTCAGATCGTCCTGAACTTGCTGCTGAACGCGTGCCGCGCCTCGGAGACCGGCGGCCGTGTGACCCTGCGCGTTCGCCTGTCGGAAACGGGCCTCGTCGTTGAGGTCATCGACGAAGGTCCCGGAATGCCGGACTACGCGGTCAGGACCCTGGTCGATTTCGCCGCTGCTCCGAGTCCATTCGCAAGCGGCCACGGGCTCGGGCTCTGGACGACGCGCCGGCTGGTCGACGAACTGGGGGGCAATGTCGGCGTCGACACGAGTGCCGACGGGACGCGCGTGACGGTCTTCCTGCCTCAGACTACCTCGAAGGAACGAAGAGATGCTGCTTGAGAAAATTAGCCTGGGCTTGATCGAGGACGACCCGGTGATGGGCGAGTCGCTGGTCCAGCGGCTCGAGATCGAGGGTGCGACGGTCGAGTGGTGGCGGTCGGTCGGCGCGGCGAGACGGGCAATTGAGAAAGGCGCGCCAAAGGACGTGATCATCTGCGATATCCGCCTTCCAGACGGCTGCGGCGAGGATGTCTTTATCGGGGCCGCCGAGGCGACCAATCCTCCTCCTTTCCTCTTCATGACGGGATATGCCGATGTGGATCAGGCTGTGAGGCTCATTCGCTCGGGCGCCGGTGACTATCTGGTGAAGCCGTTCGACATGACCGATTTCCTCGATCGTGTGATGCGGCTGATCGGAACCAGGACCGGCATGCAGCAGCCGACGCTCGGCGTCTCGGCCGCCATGGCATCCCTCGAGACCCTGCTCCTGCGGATATCGCGGTCGTCTTCGAACGTCCTGATCACGGGCGAGACGGGCGTCGGCAAAGAGGTCTGCGCCCGCTACCTGCATCGAAACTCGGCGGTGGCAGAAGGACCTTTCGTCGCGGTCAATTGCGCTGCGATCCCGGAAGAGCTTCTGGAAAGCGAGCTATTCGGACACGAGAAAGGCGCGTTCTCCGGTGCGGTGAACCGCCACCTCGGCTATGCGGAAAGGGCCAAGGGTGGCACGCTGTTTCTGGACGAGATCGGCGAGCTCTCGCCGCGCCTCCAGTCGAAACTGCTTCGCCTGATCGACAGCCGGACCTTCAGTCGCGTCGGCGGCGAGGCCACGATCCAGTTCGAGGGGCGGCTTCTGTGCGCCACCAACGTCGATCTTCGCGAAGCGGTCAGGGCCGGCAGGTTCCGCGACGACCTGTTCTATCGGATAAATGTCGTTGCCGTCGAAGTCCCACCGCTCCGCGCCCGCCCGGACGACGTGATCTGGCTTGCCGAGCAGTTCCTTTCCGAGATGGCGGATCAGCAGGAGCAAAGTCCCGCCGGTCTGTCGGAGCTCGCTGCACGGGCATTGAAGAGGCACACCTGGCCCGGCAATGTTCGCGAGCTTCGCAATCGCATAGAACGCGCCACGCTCCTTGCGCTTGGCCCCTGGATCATGCCGGGAGACCTCTTTCCCGAGCTTGCAACGGCAGGCGGGACCGAGTGGCCGCAGGGCGGAGCGGACTTCGAGCCGCTGGATGTGGCGCGAGACGAGGCGGAGCGAAGCCACATCCTGCGGGCGCTGGAAGCAACCGGCGGTGCCATCACGCCTGCAGCCAGGCTGCTGCGCATATCGCGCACGACGATGTGGGAGAAGATGCGGCGCCTTAATATCGACGCCCCGGAGACCGAGCGCGCGGTATGATGTTCGGAAACCGGGACGCCCGTGGCCCGGGCATGTTCGGGATTTCGGACACGAGTCCTCGGTAACCGGTCCTCACCCCTGCAAATCCGGCATATTAGAGCCCGGCATGGGCTGGCACGGCCTTTGCAATCCTCTTCTCATCGCATCAGGAGGAGGATTTCATGGTTTGCGACAACATCATTCAGATGGGGCGGCGTCAGTTTCTCCGGGGAGCCGGCGTTGCGGCCGCCACCGCGGCAGCGAGTGCTGCCGTACCTGCGCCGGCTGAGGCAAAGGGCGGGACGCCCGGAGCGCGCGTGGACTATCCGTCCGCGAAGCTCGCCAACGTCAAGGATCTCGCTTCCGGCGAGCCCTTGGATATTTCCTATCCCGACGAGAATTCCCCCGGTGTCTTGCTGAAGCTCGGCACGCAGGTCGAAGGGGGCGTCGGCCCCGACGGCGACATTGTCGCGTTTTCGTCGCTCTGCCCGCACAAGGGGTTCTTCCTGAGCTACTCCGCCGAAGACAAGACCCTGAATTGTCCGGGACACTATTCCCGCTTCGACTGTGAAAAGGCGGGCCAGCAGGTGTGGGGCCACGCCACGCAGAACCTGCCGCAGTTCACGCTGCGCGTCGACGACAAGGGCGACATCTACGCCGAGGGCGTGGACGAGCTGATCTACGGCCGTCTGTCGAACGTGCTCTGAGGAGAAACAGCCATGACATTCAAACGTCAAATCGACCGTCTCCCCATCGTCCCGGTGGATGCCAAGGAGCACAACGTCACCTGCCACTACTGCATCGTCGGATGCGGCTACAAGGCCCTGACCTGGGACATCAACCGTCAGGGCGGCACCGACCCGAAGCAGAACAAGTTCGGCGTCGACCTCGCGAGCCAGCAGGAAGCGGAGACCGAAGCCTGGTATGCCCCGTCGATGTACAACATCGTCAAGCAGAACGGCCGCGACGTTCATCTGGTGATCAAGCCCGATAGAGCCTGCGACGTCAATTCCGGGCTCGGGTCGATCCGCGGTGCCCGCATGGCGGAGAACCATCCGTCGCAGGCCCGCAACACGCAACAACAGCGCCTTACCGAGCCGATGGTCTGGCGTTACGGCGAAATGCAGCCGACGAGCTGGGACGACGCGCTCGATCTCGTCGCCCGCGTGACCGCTGCCGTGATCGACGAGCAGGGCGAGGATGGGGTGTTCGTCTCCATGTTCGACCACGGCGGATCGGCGGGCGGCTATGAAAACACCTGGGGCACGGGCAAGCTCTATTTCGGGGCGATGAAGATCAAGAACGTTCGTATCCACAATCGCCCGGCCTACAACTCGGAGGTCCATGCGACGCGCGACATGGGCGTCGGCGAGCTCAACAACTGCTATGAGGACGCAGAGCTCGCCGACACGATCATGGTCGTCGGTGCCAACCCGCTGGAAGCCCAGACCAACTACTTCCTCAACCACTGGATACCGAACCTGCGCGGTACCACGGTGGACAAGAAGCAGAAGGAGTTCCCGGGCGAACCCGTCGAGCAGGGCCGGATCATCATCGTCGATCCACGACGGACGGTGACCGTTGCGGCGTGCGAGGCGGAGGCGGGCAAGGACCGCGTGCTGCATCTGGCGATCGAGCCGGGCACCGACCTGGTGCTGTTCAACACGCTCTTCACCTACATCGCCGACAAGGGCTGGGTGGACAAGGCGTTCATCGACGCCCACACGCATCAGGAGTCGGCTGAAGGTCCGGCACTTATCGCGCGCCCGGGAAGCGCCGAGGCCGACAAGGATCACGCCCTGACGGGCTTCAAGGAGACCCTCGAGGCCAACCGCGTTTCGCTTGCCGAAGGGGCGAAGATCACCGGGCTTGCCGAGGCAGACATCGTCAAGGCGGCAGAATGGATTGCCAGCCCCAAGGAAGGTGGCAAGCGCCGCCGGACCATGATCGGCTATGAAAAGGGCCTCATCTGGGGCAACGACAACTACCGGACCAATGGTGCGCTGGTGAACATCGCGCTGGCGACGGGCAATGTCGGCCAGCCGGGCGGCGGCGTCGTCCGCCTCGGCGGGCATCAGGAAGGCTATGTGCGGCCGTCTGACGCCCATGTCGGACGTCCGGCGGCCTATGTCGACAAGCTGTTGATCGAGGGCAGGGGCGGCGTTCACTACATCTGGGCCTGCGACCACTACAAGACCACGCTGAACGCGATGAAGTTCAAGCAGGTCTACAAGCGGCGGACCGACATGGTGAAAGATGCCATGAACTCGGTTCCCTATGGGGACCGGGAGGCGATGGTTGCGGCGATCGTTCAGGCCATCCGCCAGGGCGGCCTCTTCTCCGTCGACATCGATATCGTCCCGAGCCAGATCGGGCAGGCAAGCCATGTCTGGCTGCCGGCAGCGATTTCAGGCGAAATGAACCTGACTTCGATGAACGGCGAGCGCCGTATGCGTCTCACCGAGCGCTATATGGACCCGCCGGGGCAGGCAAAGCCCGACTGTCTCATCGCGGCCGGTCTGGCCCAGAATCTCGAACGGGTGTTCCGCGAAAGCGGGAAAGCCGGCTATGCCGACCAGTTCAAGGGCTTCGACTGGGCGACAGAGGAGGATGCGTTCAAGGACGGCTACATGCAGCATGCCGGCGGCGGGGAGTTCGTGACCTACGACCGCCTGCGGGCCATGGGCAACAACGGCTTCCACGAACCCGCGACCGGATTTGAGAACGGCCAGATCGTCGGAACCAAACGGCTCTATACCGACGGCAAGTTCTCAACCGACGACGGCAAGGCGCGGTTCCTGGCCGCTCCCTGGCGCGGCTGGGCGGCACCGGGCAAGGCGGAACAGCAGGCGAAGTATTCCTTCCTGATCAACAACGGCCGCGCCAACATCGTTTGGCAGAACGCGTTCATGGATCAGGCGAACGACTTCGTCATGGACCGGATGCCCTATCCCGTCCTCCAGATGAATCCGGAAGACATGAAGGAACTCTCGCTTGCGGAAGGCGATCTCGTCGAGATCTACAACGACGCCGGCGCGACCCAGGCGATCGTCTATCCGACGGCAACCGCCAAGCGGAAGCACACCTTCATGTTGTTCGGCTATCCGACGGGCGTCCAGGGCAACGTCATCAACGCAGGCGTCAACGAACTCGTCATCCCGAACTACAAGCATACCTGGGCCGATATCCGCAAGATATCGTCGGCCCCGGCCAACGTGAAAGGCCTGAGCTTCAAGGACATGGAGTATCGGGTCTGAGCGAGGGGACGCGGGGCGCGCAAGCCCCGCGTCCCGTCGGTCTTGGGGGAGGAGGAACGTCATGAAGCAGGCAACGCATACGCCGATCTACGCGATCAGGCGCGATGATCCGGAGGCTGCAGATCATATCGTCGCGGACATGCTCGACTTCGCCAGAAGTCTCGGCATCCTCGTTACCGGGGTAGTCCAAAAGAACATTCGCCGGACGGACCGTGTGCACAACGATATGCATCTGGTCTCGATCGACAGTTGCAACGAGTACAGGATTTCCGAGGACCGGGGAAAGTTCTCGGCCGGCTGCCGTCTCGACCGCGACCTGATCGCCCGGGCGGCACTGGACGTCGAACAGGCCCTCATGACCGGTACACCGCAGCTTCTCGTGCTGAACAAGTTCGGCAAGGCCGAGGAGGAGGGCGGCGGCATGCGGCAGGCGATCGCCATGGCGACGGAAGCCGACATTCCGGTTTTCATGAGTGTGGGGAGGCTTTCCCTGGGTTCGCTTCTGGACTTTGCGGGGCCCCTCGTCGAGGTCGCACCGGCGGAGATCACGCCGGCGAGAGCCTGGCTGCTGTCTCATTTGCCGGAGATCGCAAGTGTCCCCGAGCTGAAACAGATACAGGGGATCGCGTGCGAGATCGCGCGATGAGGGCTTGTCGCAAAGTCAGGTCCGGCACGCAGTTTGCCCTTGAATGGGGTGCACTTCACGCTTTGTTAACCTTTTGAAGTCCGAAAAGGCGCGCGAGCAGATCATTCTGATCATTGACGGTCCACTCGCCACCGAAACCCTTTCTCAGCCAGAGCATTGCTTCGAAACGCAATCGTTCGGCGCGCCGTATTGAAGGATTGGAAGCCGCCGATCTTGGGCATATTCTTCTTCACTCGGAAATGATCACTCTCGATGCCTTGCTGGAGATGCTTGGTAACATAGTGAACCGGTTCCGGATGCAGGTGCCCGTCATCGACCGCCGCCTTGATCGTTGAGGGAAAGGTGTTGGCACCATCGGTGCCGATCTTCCCCGGCGAGAGCAGCGGCTCGTCCTTGAGCGTTTTGCGGAAGAAGCGCTTGGCGGTGTCGAGGTCGCGCTTTGCGGTAAGCAGGAAATCCACCGGATTGCCATGCTTGTCGATGGCTCGGTCCAGATAGCGCCATTTGCCGCGGATCTTGACGTAGGTCTCATCGATCCGGACCGATCCGCAATGCGGTTTGCGGAACTGTCGCAGCCGCTTCTCCATCATCGGTGCATAGGCGAGAACCCAGCGATTGATGGTACTGTGGTCGACCTCGAAGCCGCGTTCCCGGAACATCTCTTCCAAGTCTCGGTAGCTGAGCGGATAACGCAGATACCAGGTCACCGCCTGTACGATGAGCCATGCCTCGAAATGCCGCCCTTTGAAATCGTCCTTCGACTGGCGCCTCAGCTTCTCGGCAATAGCATTCAGAAGTATCGGCATGCTCCACGACATTGGGAGCGGCAATCTCTCCAGGCTTGGTCAACAGCTCGTTAACTACGAAAATTTGCGACAAGCCCCCTGCAGATCCGAGGCACATCTGACGCTGCGTCTCGGTTGGCTCTCTCGCCCACAGGGTCGAGGGAAGCTTCTGACTGTCGTGCAACTTCGGGTAAGCGAAACCTCAGTGAACCGCCTTGATCCCTTCGAGGATCAGTGTGGTGGCGACATCCGCATAGTCTTCCCGCGTGATGCGGCCGCCATCGCGAAACCACATGTAGACCCAGTTCATCATGCCGAACAGTGACATGGTGACTGGCATCAGCAGCGGCCGTTCCTTGCTGTCGAGTTCGGGGTTGATTTCGCGAAGCAGGTTGGAGAAGCGGCGGACGATCCGTCGTTCGATCTCGGTTATCCCCGCCTTCTGCTCATCGGAAAGGGCTGAGGTCGCGTTGAGCTGCACCTTGTGCTGGTTGTCGGCGCCACGATAGTTCTCGAGCACCGCCCCGACCAGCCGGCGCAAGCGCTTTTCCGCCGGCTCATCCGCAGCATCGGCTGCCTGGATCGCCTGGTCGAGCTCGTCCAGATGGGTGACAATGATCGCGTAGATCAGCGCGTCCTTGCTCGGATAGTAGTGATAGAGCAGAGCCTTAGAGACGCCCGAATGGGTTGCGATCTGGGACATGGAAGCCTTCTCCATGCCCTGTTCGGCAAATACGGCTGCGGCATGGTCCAGAATGCCGCGGCGCTTTTCCTCAAAGTCGGTTGCCCGGGTACGAGCCATGATTTCGCTTTCCTGCTTGCAGAACACCTGCAAAAGGGGGGCACTTATGCCCCCGCCTCATTACAACAATTGTCCTTGAACTGTCACGGGTACCCGGTCAGCTCTTCGGGCGGTTGTCCACCACCCGCTTGGCCTTGCCCTCCGAACGCGCGATCGAGGTGGGATCTCTTACCTCGATCCTGGTGCTGATTCCGACGACACTCTTGATGTGATGCGCCAGTTCCTTGGCTGATTGCGCGCGGGCCGCCGCGTCGGTGTAATCGGCCGCGCATTCGACATGCACGGTCATGTTGTCCATACGGCCGACACGTGTCAGCTCGATCTGGAAGTGCGGAGCAAGGCCGCCGCATTTCAGGATCTGCTCCTCGATCTGGGTCGGGAAGACGTTGACGCCGCGCAGGATGATCATGTCGTCGCTGCGCCCGGTGATTTTTTCGATACGCCGCATCGAGCGCGCCGTGCCGGGCAGCAGTCGGGTGAGGTCGCGGGTGCGGTAGCGCACCATCGGCAGCCCTTCCTTGGTCAGTGTCGTGAACACGAGTTCGCCGAGCTCTCCGTCGGGCAGCACTTCGCCTGTCGTCGGATCGATGATCTCCGGATAGAAGTGATCCTCCCAGACGTGCAGGCCATCCTTGGTTTCCACGCATTCGTTGGCGACGCCTGGACCCATGACCTCGGAGAGACCGTAAATGTCGACCGCATGCATGTTGAATGCCTGCTCGATCTCGGTTCGCATGGCGTTCGTCCAGGGCTCGGCGCCGAAGATGCCGACCTCGATCGGGCTTTCGCGCGGGTCGATGCCCTGGCGGCGGAACTCGTCGAGGATCGATAGCATGTAGGAAGGCGTCACCATGATGACGCGCGGTTTGAAGTCATTCATCAAGGTGACCTGGCGCTCGGTCATGCCGCCCGAGATCGGTACGACTGTGCAGCCGAGACGTTCGGCACCGTAATGTGCGCCGAGCCCGCCCGTGAACAGGCCGTAGCCATAGGCGATATGCACGATGTCGCCCGGACGGCCGCCGGACGCCCGGATCGAGCGGGCGACGACGTCGGCCCAGACGTCGATGTCGTGCTTGGTGTAGCCGACGACCGTCGGCTTGCCGGTGGTGCCGGACGATCCGTGGATGCGCACCAGCTTTTCCCGGGGAACGGCGAACATGCCGAAGGGATAGGTGTCGCGCAGATCGGTCTTTGTGGTGAACGGGAACTTCGACAGATCCGATAGGGTCTTCAGGTCTTCCGGATGCACGCCGTGCTCGTCGAAACGTTTCCGATAGAAGGGCGAGTTCTCGTAGCAATGTTTGAGCGAGCGCTTCATCCGGTGAAACTGGAGCGCCGAGATTTCGTCACGCGAGGCGATTTCGATCGGATCCAGATCCTGGGGGCGGGTTACAAAGTCGAGCATGATTTCCTCCCTGGAATGCGCTGGTTCAGGCGGGATCGGGCAGGTGGGTGCCCTTCACCGTCCGCGACAGGCCGCGAAACTCGGCGACGAGGTCGCCACTCTGATTTGAAATGCGAATGTCGTAGATTCCGGACCGGCCCTTGCGCGATATCTCGCGGGCTTCGGCTATCAACCGGTCGCCTATTCTCCCGGGACTGATATAGGTGATCGTGCAGTTCTGCGCGACGGTCACCTGGTTGTAGCCGTTGCAGGCGAAGGCAAAGGCGCTGTCGGCGAGGGTGAAGATGTAGCCGCCATGGCAGTTGCCATGGCCGTTGGACATGACCTCGGTGATGGCCATTGAGAGTGTCGCCTGACCCGGCGCGATGTGCTCGATACGCATGCCGAGGTGCTGCGACGCCTTGTCGAGCTTCCACATGGCCTCGGCGCAGGCTTCGGCCATTTGCTGTGCGTTCATGGTCATTTGCCCGAAAACTCCGGCTTGCGCTTTTCGAGGAAGGCGGTAACCCCCTCGGCATAGTCCGCTGTGCGGCCGGCTTCCCGCTGGCAGTCGCGCTCCATGTCGAGCTGCTGGTCGAGGCTGTTGGTGGCCGCCGCCTGGATGAGCCGCTTGGTGAGGCCGAGCCCGCGGGTTGCGCCCTCGGCCAGCGACCGGGCGAGCGTTTCCGCTTCCATCATCAGCTGGTCGTCTTCGACCGCCTTCCAGATCAGACCCCAATCGGCCGCACGCTCCGCCATCAGCGGTTCGGCGGTCATGGCGAGTGCCTTGGCGCGCGGTTCGCCAAGAATGCGGGCGAGGCTCCAGCTGCCGCCGGCATCAGGGATGAGCCCGATCTTGGAAAAGGCCTGGATGAATTTCGCCGAACGGGCGGCAAGCACGATATCGCAGGCAAACGCGATGTTGGCGCCGGCCCCTGCGGCGACCCCGTTGACCGCGCAGACGACCGGCTTCTCCAGCGAACGGATCAACCGCAGTGTCGGATTGTAGAAGGTTTCGAGCGTGTGCCCGAGATCAGGGGCAGGCTCGCCCTTGCGTGGGTCGCGATCGCCGAGATCCTGGCCGGCGGAAAAGCCCCGGCCGGCGCCGGTCAGCAGCACCGCCCGCACGGTGGCATCATCGTGGGCGCGCTGCAATGCCGCGCGCAAGGCGATGTGCATCTCTTCGTTGAACGAATTGAGTTTTTCCGGGCGGTTCAGCGTCAACCGCAGAACGCCGCCATCCATCGCCACCAGAACAGTGTCGGATTGGTGCATCGCTGTCTCCCTTGCCCCACTCCAAATCCGGGGCCGTAAAAAGCTCTTGCATAAACCGACCGGACGGTCAATTATAAACGACAGCAGAGGAGAATTTTGTCATGTCTGACCTGTTCAACCGTCATCGTGATCTCTTGGAAACAGCCGTCAAGGCCCTGTCCGAACGCGGTTTCTGGTCACCCTTTCCGGAAGTCCCGAGCGGCAAGATCTATGGTGAGACCGCCAAGGACGACGGCGAAGCTGCCTTCCGGTCGCTCGTTGGCGACCGGTTTGACCTGCCGGATCATCCGGAGAGCAAACGGCTCGGGTCGGAGAACTCGCCCTGGGGGTTCGATCTGAACATCCTCTACCCGTCAAGCGATGTCGCGACGCTCGTCGCCGCCTCGAAAGCAGCCGGTGAAGTTTGGGCAGATGCATCGCCGGAGACACGGGTCGGCGTCTGTCTCGAAATCCTGACGCGTCTCAACCGCATGAGCTTCGAGATGGCCAATGCCGTCATGCACACGACCGGCCAGGCCTTTCCCATGGCCTTCCAGGCCGGCGGCCCGCATGCACAGGACCGCGGCCTCGAAGCGGTTGCAACCGCCTGGGTGGAGATGACCCGCACGCCGGGTCAGGCCACCTGGGAGAAGCCGCAGGGCAAGGCCCCGGCGATCATCCTCGAAAAGAACTGGCAGGTCGTGCCGCGCGGCATTGCTCTTGCGATCGGTTGCCAGACCTTCCCCACCTGGAACAGCTATCCCGGCATCTTTGCGAGCCTTGCCACCGGCAATACGGTGATCGTCAAGCCGCATCCCGGCGCGATCCTGCCACTTGCGCTGACTGTGAGAGTGGCGCGCGAGGTTCTCGTCGAAGCCGGCTTCCCGGCGGACGTCGTCCTGTTGGCGGTCGATGAGGCGGGCGCGGAAATCACGAAGAATCTCGTTACTCACCCGGACATCGCCATCATCGACTACACCGGCTCCAGCGCGTTTGGGGAATGGGTGCGCGACAATGCCGGTTCGGCTCAGGTGTTTACCGAGGAAGCAGGCGTCAATTCGATCGTGATTGCCGCGACCGACGACTTTGCCGGAATGTGCGCCAATATCGCCTTCTCGATCTCGCTCTATTCGGGCCAGATGTGTACCGCCCCGCAGGACATCTTCGTTCCGCGCGCCGGCGTCGAGACCAACGAAGGTCACAAGAGCTTTGATGAGGTCGCCACTGCAATCGCCGCCGCCGTCGACGCGCTTCTGAGCGATCCGGCGCGCGCCTCCGGCGTTTGCGGTGCAATTGCCAATCCCGCGACGCTGGCGCGGCTTGACGAGGCGCGGAGTCTCGGACGCATCATCCGCGACTCCGCCCCACTGGCGAGCGGTCGCAGCGCAACCCCGTTGATCATTGCCGTCGATGCGGGCGGGACGAAGGCACATGAGGAAGAGTGCTTCGGCCCGATCGCCTTCATCGTCGCCGCGGATAGCGCAGAGGCCGCGATCGACCTGGCGGCCGGCCTCGCCCGCAGCAAGGGCGCGATCACTGCCGCACTTTACGACACTGACGAGGCGCGCATTGCATACGCGGTGAAGGTCTTTGCCCGCGCCGGCGTCAATCTGTCGATCAATCTCACCGGCAACATTTTCGTCAACCAGTCTGCGGCGTTTTCGGATTTTCACGTCACCGGTGCCAACCCGGCCGGAAATGCCAGCCTGACTGACACCGCCTTCGTCGCCAACCGGTTCCGGCTGGCGATGTGGCGCCGCCCCAAGGCGGCGTAACGCCTTTCTTTCAATGTTCTCAGGGAGGAGACACAAATGAAGACGACGACAGCACTCGTCACACTGATGGCAATGGGTTTCGCAGGGGCGGCCGAGGCCGAGATCAGGATCGGCGCCACCGTATCGGCGACCGGACCCGCTTCGTTCCTCGGCGACCCCGAGGCCAAGACGCTGGAAATGCTGGTCGAGGAGATCAATGCGAAGGGCGGGGTCAACGGCGAACAGCTCAAGCTCGTTCTCTACGACGATGGCGGCGATCCGAACAAGGCGCGCACCTTCGCAACCCGTCTCGTCGAGGACGACGAGGTGGTGGCCATCATCGGCGGCACGACGACGGGCACGACCATGTCGATCATTCCCGTCGCCGAGGACGCCGAGGTGCCGTTCATCTCGCTCGCCGGCGCCATTGAGATCATCGATCCGGTCAAGCACTGGGTCTTCAAGACCCCCCATACCGATCGCATGGCCTGCCAGAAGATCTTCGAAGACATGAAGAAGAACGCGATCAGCAAGATCGGCGTCATTTCCGGCACCGATGGCTTCGGCGCCTCGATGCACAAGCAGTGCGTCGCCGTTGCCGGCGACTACGGCATCGAAATCGCAGCCGACGAGACCTATGGCCCGCAGGATGCCGACATGACGCCCCAGTTGACCAACATCAAGGGCACGGCCGGCGTACAGGCCGTGCTGAATGCAGGCTTCGGACAGGGTCCGTCGATCGTCACCCGCAACTACTCGCAGTTGGCCGTCGGCCTGCCGCTCTATCAGTCGCACGGTGTCGCCTCCGACGGCTTCATCGAGCTTGCCGGCGCGAAGGCCGCCGAGGGCGTTCGCCTTCCAGGCACCGCGCTGCTGGTTGCCGGCATCCTCGCCGACGGCGATTCCCAGAAGGCCGTGGTGACGGAGTACAAGGCAGCCTACGAGAAGAAGACGGGTTCTGCCGTCTCGACCTTCGGCGGCTATGCCCACGACGCCCTGCGCATCCTCGTCGATGCCATCGGACGTGCCGGTTCGGCAGAACCCGAAGCGATCCGCGATGCGATCGAAGGCACGTCCGGCCTCGTCGGTACCACCGGCGTGGTGACGATGTCGGCGGACAATCACCTCGGCCTCGATCTCTCGGCATTCCGCATGCTGGAAATCAAGGACGGTGGCTGGACCATCATCGAGTAAGCACCCGAACCGTCCCCTCGCGGGACATGGCACTGGCGTGGAGCCCGCAGGTCACCTGCAGGCCCCACGTCGCAAACAAGCGGCCACAACGGGGTCTTCGATGCCAGAACTGATGCAGTTTCTCCTTTCCGGCGTGACGGTCGGTGCGGTCTATGCGCTCGTGGCGCTGGGCTTCACCATCATCTACAACGCCTCCGATGTCGTGAATTTCGCCCAGGGCGAATTTGTCATGCTGGGTGGCATGATCACGGTGTTCGCCTTTGAAGCGGGCCTGCCGCTGCCGTTGGCGGCGCTGATTGCGATCGCCGCGACCGCAGCCATCGGCGTCGCCCTGAACAAGCTCGCCATCGAGCCGGCGCGTGGCGCCCCCGTCGTGTCGCTGATCATCATCACCATCGGCGCGTCGATCTTCATTCGCGGCGTGACGCAGCTCATCTTCGACAAGCAGCTGCACCGCTTCCCGGCTTTCACCGGCGACGAGCCGATCAGGATTCTCGCCGCGACGATCCTGCCGCAGAGCCTTTGGGTCATCGCCGGCGCCGTTGTCGTGTTCGTAGCGCTCTGGCTCTTCTTTACCCGCACCCTGACCGGCAAGGCGGTGCTCGCCACCTCGAACAATCGCCTGGCAGCCCAGCTCGTCGGCATCAACACCAAGTGGGTCATGACACTGTCCTTCGCACTGTCGGCGGCGATCGGCGCGCTCGCCGGGGTGCTCGTCACCCCGATCACGCTGACGAGCTACGATCTCGGCATCGCACTCGCCCTGAAAGGCTTTGCCGCGGCCATGCTCGGCGGCATGGGCAATCCGAAGGGCGCCCTGGTCGGCGGCCTGCTGCTCGGCCTCTTCGAAGCGCTGACTGCCGGCTTCATCAGTTCGCAGTATAAGGACGCGGTCGCCTTCATCGTCATTCTCGCGGTCCTCTTCGCGATGCCGCAAGGCCTCTTCGGGCGCAACACGGTCAATCGGGTGTGACGATGCGGCTCACGACAAAACAGACCACACTTCTCGTTCTGGCGCTGCTCATTGCGGCCACGCCCTTCTTCTTCCCGTCCGCATTCTACTTCCGTATCGGTTCGCTTGTGTTCGTCAACGGCGTGGCGGTGCTCGGCATCGTCATCCTGACCGGCTTCGCCGGACAGATCAGCCTCGGCCATGCCGGTTTTGCCGGTATCGGCGCCTATGCCTCGGCGTTGGCACCTGTGCATCTCGGCCTTCATCCGGCCTTGGCCGCGATCCTCGGTGGCGTGCTTTCCGCGGTGATCGCCTATGTCGTCGGCCGGCCGATCCTGCGGCTCAAGGGGTACTATCTCGCCGTCGCATCACTCGGCTTCGGGATCCTGGTCTCCATGGTGCTCTCGAACGAGGCCTGGCTGACCGGTGGCCCGGATGGCATTGCGGTTGCGGACCTCGGACTTCGCCAAGCGCTCAAGAAGCTCGGCCTCGAGCTCTCGGCGCCGGAGTTCTGGTATTTCTTCTGTGGCCTCTGCCTGCTGGTCGGTGCGTGGCTGGCGCTCAATCTGCACGATAGCCCGACCGGCCGCGCGCTTCGGGCGCTCCACGGGTCGGAAATCGCCGCGAGCACGGTCGGTGTCGATGTGCCCCGGGCGAAGCTTCAGGCCTTCGTCATCTCGGCGGTCTATGCCTCGGCCTCGGGTTCCCTGCTCGCCCTGCAGAACAAGTTCATCACGCCGGATGTCGCGGGCTACATGCATTCGATCGAGCTGGTCACCATGGCGGTGCTGGGTGGCGCCGGATCGGTGCTCGGAGCGATCTTCGGTGCGGGCATTCTCACCCTCCTGCCGCAGGTGCTGACCGTATTTGCCGAATACGAGCAGGTCGTGCTCGGGCTGGTGATGATGCTGGTGATGATCTTCCTGCGCGAGGGCCTGCTGCCATCGCTGATGCGTCAATTCACTGGGAGGGGAGCATGAGCCTTCTCAGCGTCGAAGGACTGGGAATCGCTTTCGGGGGCCTGAAAGCCGTCGATGATGTGAGCTTCTCGGTCAATTCCGGGGAAATTGTCTCCGTCATTGGACCGAACGGTGCCGGCAAGACCACCTTGTTCAACATGATCTCGGGCGTCTACATGCCGAGGTCGGGGAGGGTGAGACTGAACGGTGAGGACGTGACCGGCTTCTCGCCGCATCTGCTGGCGCGCCGCGGCATGTCGCGCACCTTCCAGAACCTGCAGATCTTCCAGAACATGACGGTGCTGGAAAACGCCATTGCCGGGTTTCATTTGCAGGAAAGAGGTTCGGTATTTGCCGATCTCCTCGGGCTGCCGGGGTCAAGGCGCCGCTCCCGCGAAGCGCAGGCCGGTGCGCGCGAACTCCTGGCGCGCGTCGGTCTTGCCAATGCGGCCGAACTCGAGGCCGGCAGTCTCTCCTACGGTGCGTTGAAGAGGCTCGAAATCGCCCGCGCTCTTGCGCTCGATACCAAGGTCCTGCTGCTCGATGAGCCGGCGGCCGGCTGCAATGCCGTAGAAACAGAGGAGATCGATCACCTGATCGCCGAGGTGGCGGCCTCGGGCGTCGCCATTCTTCTTGTCGAGCACGACATGAAGATGGTGATGCGGATCTCCAACCACATCGTCGTCCTCGATCACGGCGTCAAGATCGCCGAGGGCGAGCCTGCCGCCGTTTCGCGCGACCCGAACGTGATTGCGGCCTATCTCGGAACGAAGGCACAGGAGCCGTCCCATGCTCACGGTTGAGGGACTGAGATCACGCTATGGGCGCATCGAAGCGCTGCACGGCATCGACCTGCACATCGATTCCGGCGAGATCGTCACCATCGTCGGCGCAAACGGCGCCGGCAAGACCACGCTTTTGCGCTGCCTGTCCGGCCTGCAGCCGGTGAGCGGCGGCGAGATCATCTTCCGCGGCGAGGCACTCACCACGACACCGGCCTTCAAACGCCTGGAGCGCGGGCTCGCCCAGTCTCCCGAGGGTCGGCAGATCTTCACCAACCTGACGGTCGAAGAAAACCTGCGTCTCGGGGCCTTCCTCTTCACCGACGACCGGGTCGATCGGGATATGGAGAATGCCTTCGAGATGTTCCCGATCCTGAAGGAGAAGCGCAATCTCGCCGCCGGCGGCCTGTCGGGAGGCCAGCAGCAGATGCTCGCGATCGCCCGCGCCCTGATGGGACGACCGTCCTGCCTGCTGCTCGATGAACCCTCCATGGGACTTGCGCCCATTCTGGTTCAGCAGATCTTCGATGTGGTCAGGAGCATGCGGGACCTGAAGGTCACTGTTCTGCTCGTCGAGCAAAACGCCTTCGGCGCGCTGTCGGTCGCCGATCGGGGCTACGTCATGGAAACCGGCAGGATCACCATGGAGGGGCCGGCCGGCGAGCTGCTCGCCGATCCTCGCGTTCGAGAAGCTTATCTGGGAATTTGAGAGCATATGACTGTCGTCACCATCGCCCGCGAGGGCAAGATCGCCGTCGTCACCGTCGACAATCCGCCCGTGAATGCGTTGAGCCAGGCCGTTCGCCAGGGTCTTTGCGAAGCGGTCGCCGCCCTCGACGCTGATCCCGGCGTGGCGGCGGTGGTGCTCACCTGTGCCGGGCGAACCTTCATCGCCGGCGCCGACGTCAATGAATTCGGCAAGCCGCCGCAACCGCCGCATCTGCCTGACGCCATTTCTGCGATCGAAATGGCGGCAAAGCCATGGATTGCAGCAATCCACGGTTCGGCGCTCGGCGGTGGTTTCGAGGTTGCGCTCGGCTGCCGCTTCCGGTTGGCTGCGCGGGAGGCCTCGGTCGGCCTGCCGGAGGTGACCCTCGGCATCGTCCCCGGCGCCGGCGGGACGGTGCGCACCGTGCGTCTCGCGGGTGTCGAGGTCGCGGTGGATCTGGTGACCACCGGCAAGCCGGTGCGAGCACTGCGGGCAATCGAACTCGGGCTCATCGACCGGATCGTCGAGGGCGATCTTCGTTCCGGTGCCGTCACCTTTGCAGAGAATCTTGCCGACGAGCTGCCCGTTCCACTCTCTCTACGAGCGGCGCCGTCAATGCCGGAGACCTTCTGGGAGAACGCCGAAGGCGCCATTGCCAAACGTGTGAGAGGTGAGATAGCGCCGCTTCGCGCTCTCGCGTGCCTGCGCCGGGCAACCGAGGTCGATTTTGCCTCCGCGATGGCGTTCGAGCGGACCACTTTCCTGAACCTGCGTGCCTCTAAACAGGCTGCCGCGCTCCGCCATGTCTTTTTCGCCGAACGGGCAGCCCCACGGCCGGCGCCCCTTGCAGGCATCGAGACCCGTCCGCTGCGCAACGCCGCCGTGATCGGTGGCGGCACGATGGGGGCGGGGATTGCTGCGGCGTTCCGCGACGCAGGTCTCCCGGTCATCCTGATCGAGCGGGACGATGCGGCCGTCGAGCGCGGTCTTGCCAACCTGAAGGCGATCTTCGACGGGGCGGTCAAGCGCGGGCGACTGACCGAAGTGGCCGCCGAGGCTCGGCTTGCCGGGGTCATAGGTTCGACCGACTATGCCGCGCTCGCCGATTGCGACCTCGTGATCGAGGCGGTCTTCGAGGAGCTTTCCGTTAAGCGTCAGGTGTTCGATGAACTCGGTCGCGTCTGCCGCGCCGACGCGGTGCTGGCGACCAACACGTCCTATCTCGACCCGCGGGAAATCGCCCAAGGCCTGCCGCGTCCGGGCCGCTTCATCGGCCTGCATTTCTTTAGCCCAGCCAATGTCATGAAGCTCCTTGAGATCGTGCCGACGCCGGAGACGGACGCCGCGACCCTCGCCACGGGTTTCGCGCTGGCTCGCCTGCTCGGCAAGGTGCCGGTCCGTGCCGGCATCTGCGAGGGCTTCATCGGCAACCGCATTCTCAAGCGCTATCGCGCCGAAGCCGAAGCGTTGGTCCGGCAGGGTGTCGCGATCGCTGACGTCGACGCCGCAATGCGAGCCTTCGGCTTCGCCATGGGCCCCTTCGAAGCGCAGGACCTCGGTGGCCTCGACATCGCCTTTCTGCAGCGAGAAGGTGCACGGGCCGCCGGCCTAGACGTTCCTGAAACGCTCGGCGACATCCTCGTGAGAGCCGGCCGCAAGGGCCAGAAGACCGGCGGCGGCTGGTATGACTACAAGCCCGGCGATCGACGCGCTCATCCCTCGCAGGAGGTTGATCAGCTGCTCCATGGCCACATCAAGCCTGCGGCTGCCCTGGATGCCGCGGCAATCGCCGATCGCCTGGTCAGTGCGATGGCGCGCGAAGGCGAGGCAATCCTGGCTGAAGGGGTCGCCGAAAGGGCGTCGGACATCGACCTCGTCGAAATCCACGGCTACGGTTTCCCGCGCTGGCGCGGCGGTCCGATGTTTTGCATATCACCGGGCGGCTGACGGACCGGGTGACGGCAACGCAGTTGCCGTCGATCTCTTCCGCAGCTTCATTGCCGACGATAGGCGCAGCCGTCGCAGCCTTCGTCCGCCTGGAGGACATGATCGCGATAGAGCAAATCGTAACTGCGCGGTGTCAGCCGTTTCTCGATCTTCCGCTAAGCTCGCCTCTTCTCCAGTTCTGCATCGGAGACGAGACGACGGATAGCAAGGTTCTTGGCGCTGAGCGCGATCGGCGTTGAAGCAGATTGAGGAGCTCCTGGGCCATCCTTGGCCCTTTCCCGGCAAGCCGCCCAAAGACGACCTCGGCACATGGCCCGTCGCCGAGGATTGGCCCGACTCCGTTCCCGTCGCTGAGGCGGAGATCGAGGTCATCGAACGATGGTTCGGGGGATCTGTTCGATGAACTCTTTGGCTCATCCGATCTTTGATACATCCGGCAACATGCCGTATATGATCTTGTCAAGGAGATCAGTCGTGCCCAGACCCGCAAGTGAAATCGAAACCGGCCGCCTTGAGGCGCGCGTTCCCGTCCACATCTATGAGCGGATGCAGCGCGCGGCCAAGCGGCGCGGCATGACGCTGACGGGCTATCTCATCGCCATGGCGGGCGAGGAAGCCGACGTGCTACGTTTAGCGACGGAGGATCGGGTGCGCTTTGCGAAGGCGCTGATTGATCCGCCCGCGCCCAACGTCCGTCTTGCCCGCGCCGCGAGGCGTCATGCCGACCTGATCGCGCCGCGGTGAGTGCAAGCCAAGCGGACGCCGCGGCTTCAGGCCGCCGGCTGCCCCGTAGCGTGTATCATCTCAACGTTCTTTCATCGCACTGGAGGCCACCTCTGCCAACGGCGAGAACAGATATTCGAGAATGCGACGCTGACCAGTCTTGACCTCGACCTAACGGCCATGCCGGGTGAAAGGTGGACCGGGTTACCGTCCACGAGGATTTCGGCCTGGATCGGTTCGACGACGACCGGGTAGACTAGGTTCTGAACCCTCTGGGCGTTGCTGATCGGCACAGTCGACTGCAGACTGCCCGATGACATCTCTTCCAATTGGCGGGCGTCGGGCTCGGGAATTGCCGGATGACCTTTCCATGCAGGATGCCGTATCGCGTGAAGGGAGATGCTTCGACCTTGATAACTGCCTCCTGCCCTGCCTGCACGAAGCCGATATCCCGATTTGGCAGATAGGCCTCGATCTCAAGTTTCTGGTTCATGGGAACGATCCGCATCAGCTCAGTGCCCGGTGCCAGGACCTGGCCAACGGCGGTGATGGCCGATGCTTGTATGATGCCGGTTTCCGGACTGCCGATCGTCATCGCCATCCGCTTGCGGTTGGCCTTCGCCAGATCCTGCTTCACCTGATCGACTTCGCGGAGTGCTTCGGCAAGGCGTTGCATATTGTCGACGAGAAACGCGCTGGGAGATGTCAGGTTGTTGAGCGATGATAGAAGTATTCCACCGCTCTTTGAGATCAGGCAAGCGTGCCCGTCGCGACGTTCCAATGCGCCATGGCTTGCAAGCGATGAATGTGGATCGCGAGAGCGGAGCGTTTCTGATGCGGTGGAACGAAGATGTTCCGGACTGCCGAGAAAATCGATACGAAGCGTTGCAGGCCTCCTACCGATCGAAATCCCTGCAGCATTCGCTCCCGCTTTCGCAGTGGCAAGTGCGAATTTTCCGCCCGGTTGTTGAGACCTTTGTGCGATCGATGCTCGACATCCGGCACGACCTCGCGCTTTGCTGCGCCATATGAGCGGAGTTTGTCGGTGACGATACGCTTCGGCGTGAGACCCTGCTTCTTCAACAGCCTGATCAGCAATCGCCTGGCGGCCTTGGCGTTGCGACGGTTCTGGACAATTTCGTCGAGAACGTACCCATCCTGATCGACGGCGCGCCAGAGCCAGTGCTTTCTGCCGGCGATGGAAATCACCACCTCATCCAGATGCCAGATGTCCCTACGGGAAGCCGTCCTGCGGCGCAGTTGCTTGGCATAAGCCGGACCGAATTCCCGGACCCACCTGCGGATCGTTTCATAGGAGACGACAATCCCGCGCTCCAGCAACATCTCCTCGACCAATCGCAGGCTTAGCGGAAACCGAAAATAGAGCCACACGGCCCGGGCGATGACCTGTCGAGGAAACCGATGGTTCTTGTAGCCGATGACCGGCTTGCTCATCACCGACCAATAGACCGAAGCCGCTAAACCGGAAATAATGTGACAACGCCGTCCTTGCGGTTTGTCTTCGGGTGGGGATCTTCCCGGACTTTCTGGTAGAGCCGGATGTCCGAGCGGGAAAACTCGTTCATCTCTTGCCGCAATGGTCCCTGCCAGAGGGTGGCATCCATGCCGTTTTTCCCGTGGCACGTTTCCGACCGGCCAAGGTGCGTATCTTCCTCGACATGTTGATTGCGGCGGAACGTAATCGAAGCCGCAAAAGCCGCACGTCCCGGCAGTAGCCGGGACGCAACGCTGTTGCAGGAAACGCGTCCCGGAAGATACTCAGTTGACGCCGTTTTCGTGAAGGAATTCATCCAGCACGCCGAAGCCACCCTCGGCCAGCGTTTGCATGTGCTCACGAATAAAGTTGGTCGGCTGACTGGCGAGATAGAAATGCTCGTAGAGATCGACACGTGCACCGAGCGCAGAGCCGACGAAATCCCAGGCAAGACGGAAGATGCGGGCGCGATGCTCGGCATCCTTGCCATTGGCCGACGGCATGTACTTGTCCAGCAAGGGCTGCATCGCCGGGTTCTTGAAGGCTTCCAGAGAGGGGGTGGCGAGCAGGTTGTGCGCGCCGATTGACTTCAGCAGTTCCGCCATGCGGCTCATCCAGCTCGGCATCTGCGCGCGGACGGCACGCAGCGGCCTGTCATCGCAGAAGAAGGCACCCGATCCCCAGTCGCGGGCGTCGATCATCGCGGCCCTGGTGGCCGCGCGGGTCAGTTGGGAGTAGGACCACAGCTCTCCAAGCCGCATGGCCACGTCCGGCTTTTTCTCGACATTCATGATTTGGGCCATGCGCGTGCAGAGATCATAGGCGAACTCAAGCTTGACGGCGGCGCGTGTCGAGGTCTGCTGAAACACGTTCGCGGCCCATCCCGCGGCCCTGAGATTGTTGTAGGCGTCGAGATCGCAGTCGATGAACATGCGCTCGTGTGGAACCAGCACGTCATCGAAGATGACATAAGTGTCCTGTTCGTCGAAGCGGCTGGAAAAAAGCTGATCCTGCTGCGGTGCCGTCGTGCCGTAATGGTCGCGGCAGACCTGGATGACACCTTTCGTCTTGACGGGGATGGAGAACATCAGGGCGTGTTCGGCTGCGCTGCCGGGCGGAAGAGGCCCCGCCGGATAGACGAAGATCTCGTCGGCAAAGGGACCGAGCGTCGCGAGGATCTTGGCGCCACGCACAATCACGCCCTCGTCGGTGCGACCGACGGCCTTCAGCGCGATTTCACCGTTCAGGCCGATCAGTTCGCCCACGCTCTTGTCGATGGCGGGCTGGATGATGGTGTGCGTCATCGACAGATCCTTCTCCACTACCTCGCGGTAGAAGGCATGAAGACGGTCATACGATGTGGTGTCCCCCTTGCTGGTGAAAATGTCCTTGCGGGCGACGAAGCCGGCCAGCGTCACGTTGACATAGTCGGGAGTGCGACCGAGCATGCCGCAGGAATACCGGGCGAACCGCTCGAAGGCGCGGTGGCGCCGCTGAAGGTCGTCGGCGTTGCGGGGTACAATGAGGCTCGCATTCATCGGCTGGCCCGTTACCGGATCGGGAACGAGGCAGTCCTCTGCGTATCGGTGCTGCCAGTCGAAATAGCCCGCCATCCCCAGGACAGAGCCGCGGAGAACCGGATGGGTGGTAACGTCCTTCACCCTCTCATTGCCCAGCCAGATCTCCCGATCGTCCTTCAGCCCCTCGATGAACTCTTTTCCCGTTCGTGCTGCCATTCTGGTCTCCTCCTCACATGGACGCGCGTTCTTCTGAACCCGATAAGAACCGGAGCTTGCTCTGCAGCGGCAGCCCCGCCAATGGATGGATTTCCTCTTCTACTGGACATTTTCCACCTTCGACGCCGCACGGATCCGGTGGCGGTAGGTCGACGGGGTTTCACCGGTCAACCGTTTGAAGAAGCGGAAGAAGTAATTCACGTCCTCGAAGCCGAGAACGCCCGCGAGTTCCTTCATGCTGATCCCGGAGAACGAAAGATATCGCCGCGCCTCCTGGACGATGCGATCGTTCAGCACCGCCTTCGGTGATCGCCCGGCACTGTCCTGGCACAGCTCGTAAAGGCGCGACTGCGTTATGTTGAGGTCCTGCGCATATCGGGCGACGGACCAGTGTTCGGGATAATGCATTTCGACGGATTCGAGAAATCGCCGATAGAGCGACGGCTGGCCGCTGCCTGAAGCAGACGCCTGGCCGTCTTGCGTTCCCAGTTCGAGTACCTTGGCGACAATGAAGGCCGCCAGCAACCGGACGGCCCCCTGCCGAGAGGGGGCTGCCGAGCGGAGCTCGGGCGCCAGCAGGCTGAAGCAGCTCAGGATCACGTTGACCGTCTCCTGCCCCTTTTCGCAGGAAAGATCTGCACAGAAGGGACGAAGCGCCTCCCGTTGAACCGGTAGATCATGGTGTCGAGCCATCTGCCACAGCAGGTCCTGGCGGACGGTCAGCACATGCCCGATTGCATCACCACACAATGAAAATGCGTGCGGCACGGCAGGCGGAGTGAAGAAGACGGCGGGACCCGTGCCTGCATGGCGCTCTTCATCGAGAACGAAATGGAACATGCCCGACTCGATGACATGAATCTGCAGGCAGTCGGCGTGGCGATGGGGCGGCGGCATGCGCCCCATCAGTTCGGCAAACCGGTGGATGGTCTCGTATTGAACTCCCGCCTGCGAGACGGGCTCGCCCCACAGGTCCATGACATTGATGTCCGGTATCACGCTGCTGGGACGCGTGAGATCCGGAAGGGAGAGCGTCGCGCCGGCGACGTCACCAGGCAAGGTCGCGCGATTTTCCCATTGGCGGCCTTGCCTCTGTGGGTGACGCAGTTCACTGCGGCAGGCTGAAGACGACATTTGTCTGGCCGGTGCCCGATGAGGGGAAGTATTCCGTGATGACCTCGCCGCGTCCCTGATACCGGTCCCAGCCCAGCGCTCCGAACAGCATCACGGTGTCATGCATGTCGCCCTCGCCGTCGCAATACTCGGCATAATCCGGCAACATCTTGAGGAAAGTCGAAAAATCGCCGTTCTGCCATAGTTCGAGCACGCGCAGATCGACCTGCCGGTTGAACTCGGAGGAGATCGTGGTGGTCCCGTTGTTCTTGGCGTAGAGCTCGTTGGGCCAGATCTTGTGGGAGAGGGAGCCGGACGCGATCAGGGCGACGTTTGAATCGCTCGCTTCGATGGCTTCCATGATGGCCTCCCCGAGGCGCCGCGACGACTCGTGGCTGTGCACGGTGCACATTGCGCCCACGGATACGACCTTCATCTTCCGCTCCAGGTTGCGCATCATGAAACGCATGGGAACGATCGTGCCGTATTCGAGATCGAGACTGTCGATCTGGTGTGAAAGGGTCGAGACCCCCTTGGCATTGGCCTTTTCGGCGATCAGATCGCCCAGGGCGGGATTGCCCTCGAATTCGTAGTCGAGGTTCCGGATGAATTGCGGGAACTCGTGGCTGGTGAACCTTCCCTTGAAGTGATGGTTTGCATTGATGTGATAGCCGGCGTTCACCAGCCAGTGTGTATCCAGCACGATGGCGGTGTCCGCGCCAGCCAGCATCGCGCGTCGACCGATCTCGGCATGACCGTCTATCGCCGCCTTTCTCAAGCCTTTGAGCGGACCCTCCATTTCGGAAAGCAGCATTGTCGGCACGTGTGTGACTTTGGCCGCCAGTACGAGTTTGCCCATCATTTCCTCCCAGAAAGTCGTTAACGTGTTATCTATATGTTGCGCGCCGTGAGGTCACTTTGATCTGAATCAAATGAACGGATCGGCGCGAGATGTGCTGTTGGCGGAATAGGCCGCTTGCTCGATCCCTACGATCCTCGCACAGCAGTCTGGCCGAATGACTGCCCTGTTCCGCGGGTTCGATGCCGACTTGCGGTCGGGATGACGTCGGCCGAAGGACACCCCGCGGCCGTGAGAAAAGGTCAGCCGAAGGCCAGGGTTGGGACGTCGACGATCGTCGACCCGCCGTCAACGGTCAGGGTTGCGCCAGTGATCATGGATGCCTCCGACGAGCAGAGGAACGCGATCACGGTCGCCACCTCGTCGGGATGGGCGGGGCGACCGAGAGGGACATCGCGCGTGACAATGCCATAGGCTTCCTCGCGGCTGGCAAGGTTCATCCTCGCCCGCAGCTCATCCATCTCCGCGTCGGCCATCTCGGTGGTAACCCAGCCGGGGCAGACCGCGTTGCAGCGGACGCCTTGCCGGCCGAAGTCACGGGCGATGGAGCGAACGAGCCCGATCTGGGCATGTTTGGTCACCGTGTAGCCGAATGCGCTGGCGGGTGCCGCGAGACTGGCGATGGAGGCGGTCACGGCAATCGCGCCCTTGCGGCGCACCAGTTCCGGCATTGCCGCGCGCAGCAAGACGAATGCCGTGTCGAGGTTCGCCCGGCAGGCATCCGTCCAATCGCGGTCGGTGGTCTCGGCGATTGTCGCAAAACCATGGCCGCCGGCATTTGCCACCACCACGTCGAGGCCGCCGAATTCTTCGACGGCTTGCGCAACTGCCGACTGAGCCTGAACCGGATCTGCCGCATCGCCGACGAAAATGGCCGCCCCGATCGGTTCGGCGACGGTTTCCAACTGCCCCTGGCGCCTGCCCATGATGACGACCTTTGCACCCTCTTGTGCCAAGCGTCGCGCCGTTGCCGCCCCGATGCCGGTCCCGCCACCCGAAATCAGAGCCACCTTGCCAGCATACCGGCCGTTCATCGGGCGATACTCCCCGCCGGTACGATGCCTTCGGCGACCCATGCGTCGAATTTCGCCAGCACGGCATCGCAGAACTCGGCATCGTTGATGTGACAATCCAGTGCCGTCATTTCCACCCGTCCACGCATCGCCGCTTCGATTTCGGCGGTGAATGCCGCCAGACCCTCCGGATCATGCGCCGCTTCTCCGGGACGGTCCCATTCCTCGATGCCGCCTTTCGGAAGAATGAAGTGGGTGGCGCCACCTGCTTGGGCGAGGCGTTCCGCCATGGCGCGGGCGAGGTGGCGGCGCTCCTCGACATTGAACGCCACGTTCTTGATCAGCCGATTATGCTGATGGAAGGGGCGATCCTGGAACCGGTCGGGAATATCCTGCCAGCCGGCGAGATCCAGAATGTCCGCCGCACCGGGCGCCACCAGTTGCGGTGTCCGGCTGCGTCCGGCGCCCGACAGCCGGTCGGTGCCGGCACTGACGAGGGAACCGTGCTGAACGTTGACGAATTCCTGCAGGGAGAAGTCCATCACACAGGCAAAGACGCCCTCGGCCGCGAGCCGCTCGAAAGCCATGCCACCCATACCGGTCGTGTGGAAGACGGCCACGTCATAGCCCCGCTTCATCAGTTCCGGATGCAGCCTCTTCATGTATTTCAGGCATGACGATCCGAGCGAGGTCATGCCGATGACGGGTCGGTCGAAGGACGGGGCCTCGACCGCGCGGGCGGAACCGAGGACGGCGCCGGCCGCCTGGCTGAGCGACGACTTGCACAAGGGGTTGAGACCATAGAGACCACCAGCCCAGAGGATGAACTGCACGTCGGCCGCCATACGCTCGGCGGCAATCAGCGGCGAGCCCGCCACCGTCGAGACGAGATATTTCGGTACGCCGATCGGCAGAGATTGGGCGCAGTCGAGCGCAAGATCCGTGCCCATGGTGCCGCCCAATGCGATCATGCCGTCGAAGCGGCCCTCATCGAAGAGGCGCCGCGTCATCACGGCTGCCCCGGCGCTCATGCGTTCGAAGGCTTCGCCCTCTTCGCCGAGGGCAATCAGGTCGGGTATCGTCGTGCCGACGGCTTCCGCCACCTGATGCTTGCTCACTGCGACCGGAAAAGTGGCGTCCCCGAGGATGCTGACATCCATGGCAAGTGTGGCGCCGCCCTGGGCCTCGATGCGCTCGATGAGATAAGCGAGTTCCGCGGCTTTCGTGTCGAACGTGCCAATGACCAGAATTGTCTTTTTCATGGTTCCCCCTTTGACATTCGGGCTTATTGGAAAAAGGCAGTACAAAGGTTGTGTGCTTCGGCCACGAAGCGCTCGTTGCGCAGCGTCCCACCCGTCTCGTGTATCCTCGGCACGATCCAGCCAACATAAGACAGTGCACGTATCGTGATGAAAACATCAAGGCTCGTAAGGTCCAGCACTCGCCGGCTGAGATAGCCTTCAATGAGGGCAGCCTTCAGGTCGGGATAGTCCGGTTCGGTCATGTTCTTCAGCAGAACCGTCGCCATGTCGAACTGCCGATAGCCGAAGCCGCCGTCGTCGAAATCGATGATCTTGATCGTCTCTCCATCAAGCAGCACGTTTTCGCGGACGAGATCCGCATGGATCAGTCCGTAATCCAGGTCGGGACACAGTTCCGCAACCCGGTCCCGTGCCGCCTGCCGGAAGCGGAGAAACAGCTCCCGGGTATCCTCGGAGAGTGTGGGGTTTTCCCAGAAACGCCCCCATACGGGCGTGTCGCCCAGGAGACCTTCCAGGTCCCAGTGGCAACGCTTGAAACCGGGCGGACGCTTCCAGGCGTCACATGCTGCGTGCAGACCCGCCATTTCCGAACCGATGGCATGAAACGCGCCCAACCGGTCCTTTAGGGCGAGCGGTTGGCGGCTCTTGCCGAGTGGAGTGCCCGGCAGCCAGCTGACGACGTCAACGAAGAAGGTGTCGACGCATTCGAGAAGCCGGCCATTGCGTGACGGCAGTGGCCGCGGCACGTGCAGGCCTGCCTTCTCCATGGCTTCCAGCCAATTGAGTTCGGCGACGAGTTCGTCCATCTCGCGATAGCCGGGCCGCTTGATCCGAAGCGCGAAGTCGCCTCGCGCGGATTTCACATGGTAGACCCGGTTTTCCCTGCCGGCCACGAATTCGCAGTCGGCGCCCGTCAGTCCCCAGACTGCAAGTGAGGCCTCTAACGCAGCGCTCATATCGACTCCACCGCCTCGCCGATGGCTTCATCGAGCGTCGTCATCAGCAAGTCGAGATGCTCCTCTGCGAACGGCATCGGTGGACGGATCTTCAGGGTGTTCTTGTGACGCCCCAGTTTCGAGAGGATGATGCCGCGATGCCGCATCTGGTTGACGACGCGGTCGACAAAGGCGATGGCCGGCCCCTTGCTCTCGCGGTCGAGCACGAATTCGGCGCCGAAGACCATGCCGGACTGGCGGACATCCCCAATGATCGGGTACCTGCCGGCCAGTTCCGTCAGGCGTCGATGGGCCAGAAGGCCCATCTTTTCGGCGTGCGCCTGAAGCTTCTTCTCCTGCAATTCCTCCAGCACCGCCATGGCGGCGGCGCAACTGACCGGATTGCCGCCGAAAGTGTTGAAATAGCGGAAGGACTTGCGAAAGCGCGCCATGATCTCGCCGCTGGTGACGAGACCGGCGACGGGATGGCCGTTGCCCATCGGCTTGCCCATGGTCACGACGTCAGGGATGACGCCTTGCTTCTGGTGCGCCCAGAAATGCGTGCCGCAGCGGCCGAAGCCGGACTGCACCTCGTCGCAGATTAGAAGACCGCCAGATCGCTTGACGGCCTCGGCCGCCGGTTTCAACCAGCCCTGCGCTTGCGCGGGAAAGCCCTCGTTCAGGAAGAGCGGGCACACAACGAGCGCCGCAAATCCGATGCCGCTCCTTTCCAGGTCGTCGATCGCCTCCTGCACCTTTTCGGCGAAGCGCTGGCCGTCCGGATCGGGGATACGATAGCTGTCGGGCGCTTCGACGTGACGGAAATACTGGCCGAGGCCGAAGCCCACTTCCGGTACGTTGCTTTTGGAAAGATGGCTCACGAGCGTGGTATTGCCATGATAGGTGGCATCCGTGGCAATGATGCCCCGCTTGCCGGTCACCGCCTCGGCCATGCGCAGCGCTATATCGTTGGCCTCCGAGCCCGTGCAGGTCAGGATTGCGGTCTTCAGCGGATCGTCATAGGTCGCGGTCAGGCGCTCCACATAGTCGAGAATGCCTTCGTGCAGGTAGCGGGTATGTGTATTGAGCGTCGCCGCCTGCCGGCAGATCGCTTCCACGACACGCGGATTGCAGTGCCCGACATGCGGAACGTTGTTGTAGCAGTCGAGATACTTGCGGCCGTCGTTATCCCATAGCCAGACGCCTTCTCCGCGCACCACGTGAACGGGTTCGTCGTAGAATGTCGAGACGTTGGGGCCTAGCAGGGCGCGGCGGCGCGCAACGAGGTCATTCATGGTCGTACCTTCTCTGTGTATTCGTGCAGTTGCCAAGGGTGCGGTACCCTCCTCGTCCGGCGTCATGGCTGAGGGCCGGTCGGGCTTTCCTGACGCCTTTTGCGGAAGCTGGTGATCGCGAACACGATCAATGCGGTCACGGCCAATCCGATCAGCGTGGCGGAGATCGGTCGCTCGAAAAAGACCAGCAGATTGCCGTTCGACAGGCTCATGGACTGCGCGAAGCGCCATTCGAAGAGCGGGCCGAGCACCAGGCCGATCACCATCGGGAAGGCCGGGATGTCGTTGCGGATCATGATCCGGCCGATGATGGCGAAGACGACCATGATCAGCGCATCGCTGATGCGGTAGTTCTGCGTATAGGAGCCGATCAGTGCCAGGATCATAACGCAGGCGCCGATGAAGCGGGGATTGATGTTGGCGAGGCGCGTTATGTATTTCGTCGCGAACAACAGGATCACCAGGATCAGGATGTTGACGAGAAAGAGCGAGGCGTAGAGGCCGCTGACGAAATCCGGATGATCGACAAACAGCCGGGGTCCAGGCACGATGTTGTGAATCATGAAGACAGTCAGGACCATCGCCATCAGCGGATCGGTCGGCATGCCGAGTGACAGCAGCGGGATGAGAACGGTCGAGGTGCAGGCCGAGATGGAGCTTTCCGACGCGATCAGACCTTCCGGAGCGCCCTTGCCGAAACGTTCAGGCGTCTTGGACAGGCGCTTGGTGATGGAATAGCTCAGGAACTGCGCCCCGAATTCACCAACGCCGGGCAGAAGGCCCATGGTGAGGCCGAGGCCCACCGAGCGGCCCAGGACCTTCGGATAGCGCAAGGCCTCCAGAAGACCGCGGAAGCGGTTGGTGTATTCGATCTTGACGGCCGGACCCGTTCGGGTTGGTGTGGTCAGCAGCACGAAACCCTGGCTCATGGCGAAGAGCCCGATGACCGCCGGTACCAGCGGCACGCCGCCGAGGAGCCAGCTTTCGTTGAAAGTGTAGCGCTGGGTGTTGAAGACGCTTTCCATGCCTACGGTGCCGAGGAACATGCCCATCCCCAGCGACATGATCGCGCCGCCGATCTGGTTGTAATGGGCGAGGATCACGGAGGAGATCGCCAGGATCGCGATGGCGACATATTCCGGGGCGCCGAAATTCGCAGCGATCCTGGCCAGGTAGGGCGCAAGGAATACCAGGGCGAGGACGGAGCAGATGCCGCCGATGAAGGAAGAGGAATAGGCCAGCGACAAGGCCCGATGGGCCTCGCCTCGGCGGGTCATCGGATAGCCGTCATAGGTGGTCAGAACATTGACCGGTGTGCCGGGCACCTTTATCAGGATTGCCGGAATGGCGCCTCCGTACCAAGCGCCGCCATAGGCGCCGAGCAAGAGGGTGATGCCGGCCAGGGGCTCGAGTTGCAGCGAGAACGGCAAGAGGATCGCCATCGCGCCGGCAGGTTCCAGCCCGGGAATGGCGCCCACGGTAATGCCGCAGACCGCGCCGAGAAGCAGGGCCAGGAGAACCTGGTAGGTCGTGATGTGTTCGATACCGGCAAGGATGCTGTCCATGGGGGATCCTCAGAGGTAGATAGCAATCGACCGGACGAACCAGTCAGGAAAGAAGTTCTCGTAGAGCGGCGCCATCGGGAACCACAGGTCCATCCCGACGCGGAACACGATCACGACGAGGACGACGAATAAGGCGGCCTTCAGACGCCACGCCGTGCCGCGCAGTCCGGCCATCCAGACCACGACCTGGAGAAAGATGAAGGACGAAAGGGCAAAGCCGATCCAGCCGACAGCAAAGAGATAGACGAGAAAGACGGCCGAATAGGAGAGCGCCGGGCCGAGCGCGCCGAAAGCCCAGAAGGACCTTTTCCAGAAGTCGCCCGAAAATCCGGCCGCCCTGCCGGAGCGCAGCCAGGATACCACCTGGAACAGCGCAGCGATTATGGTCGCGGTCAGGGTGAAGATCGGCCATGTCGAGGGCTCGACCCACCAACCCTTTTGCATGGGGGCCGACCGCGTCGCGATCGGTAGAAGCAGGAGGAAACCGACGGCCAGGAGCGTGAAGATCAATGCGATCAGGCCCTGTGCCTCGGGATGAATGAACTCGGTATGCTCCGGATCGTCGGGCAGCGGTACGCCATGCGGCACCGGCTCGAAACCGGCAGACCCCTGTTCGGTGGTCATGGTTTCTCCTTTGCGGCTTTTGCCGCGAGATCGGTTTACATCGGCTGGAATGGAGGAGCCTGCAGTTCGGCTCACGTGGAAAGGGGGCGGCTAGGGCCACCCCCCACGTCACGTCATTTCTGGGTGTCGGCGACCAGAGCTTCGGCTGCCGTATAATCCGCATCGATCCGGGCCTTGGCCTCGGTCGGTCCGATCCAATAGACCCCGGCTCCGGTATTCTTCGACACTTCCTGTGCCTTTTCCGAGGCCATGGCCTTCTCGGCAATCGCGGCCAGCTTGTCGACGATCTCCTGCGGCGTGCCCTTCGGCAGGAAGAGACCGTTCCACAAGGTGATCTTCAGCCCCGGCACCTGCTCGGACAGAAGCTTGACGTCGGGAGTGAGCGAAAGCGGCTTGTCGGTATAGGCGGCGAGGACCTTGACACTGTCGAGGCAGGGCAGGACCAGCGCCATCGACGTCGCCATCACGTCAACGTCACCCGACTGCAGCAGGGCGCAGTCGAGAAGATCGGCCGGCGTGTCGGCGGCAAACTTGAAGCCCAGCTTGTCGGCTGCGGCGAAAGTCGCCATTGTCGGAATAACGTCGTAACCGAAATGGCCGAGCTTGACCGGCTTGTCCTTGGCATAAGCCGCGAGGCTCGCCATGTCGCTGTACGGCGCATCGGCGCGACCGACCAGAGCGAAGGGATAGGTAAGGAAGATGCCGACCGGCTCGAAACTGGCCCGATCATAGGGGGCGATCTGTTTGATCACATGAACCGTCGGGACATCGATCACGAAAGATCCGACCGTATAGCCGTCGGGGTTGGCCTGGGACACGAAGGTCGCGCCTTCCACGGCGCCACCGCCGGGTCGGTTGACGACCTTGGCCGGTACCCCGGTTTCCTGGGTGAATTCGTCTGCGATGATGCGCGTCAGCTGATCTTCCAGGTCGCCTGGAGGCCACGGCACGACAAAGGTCACCGGGCGTTCGGGATATTCCGCCATCGCAGGTGGTGCGAAGGCAAGCAGAGCGAGTCCGACCATAAGCAAGCGTGATTTAAGCATTGACAACCCCTCTTTGGTTTATTATTGTCACCACTAGTTCAATATTAGCTCCCAGCTCTATTGTCGTCAATCAATTTTGAACGATTTGGCGTGCGGGATCTGTGTCCGGTGATGGGTTTCATGTCGACAACGGTAGCCAAAGCTCTCTCTCTGTTGGATTTTTTCTCGGAAGCGGAGCCTGAAATCGGACTGTCCGAACTCGCCCGCCGGTCCGGTATAGACAAGGCAACCGTGCACCGCATGCTCGTGGTCATGTGTGATCGTGGCCTTGTGGAACAGCGTGGCGGTGCCCGTCTTTACCGCTTGGGTGCGGGCGTGTTGCGGCTGGCACGTGTGCGCGAGACGGCCTTCCCAGTGACCTCGGTCTTTCAGCACTCGCTCGACGCAATATCGGGGGAGATTGGGGAGACTGCTCATGCCTCACTGATCTCGGGGCGGGCGCTGGCGACGATCGGTGTCTCCGAGAGCAATCGCGGCAGTCGCGTTTCGCTTGTTGCCGGGGAAATCCTGCCGATGCACAGCACAGCCTCGGGACTGGTGATTCTGGCGTTTTCCAAGCCGGAGGTGGTAGCGCGCATCCTCGGTGAGACGCTGATCGCTAAGACATCCCGCACACTGACGGATCCGAGCGTGTTGAACGTACGCCTTCAAGAGATCCGTCTCACCGGTTTCGCCGAGGCAGATCAGACGAACGAAGACGACGTCTACGGGATCGCCGTTCCGGTATTCGATCGCGACGGCGCGCCCGTGGGGGCGCTCGCGGTTGCCACGCCCGCTCACCGGATGACAAACGAACTTCGGCGTCAAGCCATTGCCGCGCTGTTCCGGGAGGCTGAAAAGGTCAATCATGGGACGGACGGGCGCCCGCCGGCCGCATTCGTGGCGGCGGCTTCCCGATTTGCCCAAGCTCAGCACTGAACTCTTCCCGTTCCGCTGACATCCCTACTTGCTCCGCCATGCGACTGGGCCCCGCCACAAGCGGGGTTGACCGATTCCGTTCTCCGGCGCATGATATAAACCGATGGTGTAAATATCAAACCAAGCAAATCGGGGCCACCATGAACCAAGACCGTATTGACGTGCTTCGCGCGGTTCCGCTCGCAGCCTTCCAACACGTGATTAACGGACGCCGTGTTTCCGCCTCGGACGGTGGTGCCATGTCCGTGATCTCGCCGGTCGACGGGACGGTGCTCACGACGATGGCACGCGGGACGCGGGAGGATACCGATGCCGCCATCGCCGCCGCCCGGCAGGCATTCGACAGCGGCATCTGGTCCGACCTGGCTCCGGCGGTGCGCAAGAAGATCCTGCTTAATTGGGCCGCCCTGATCGAAGCAAATGCCCTGGAACTCGCTGTTCTCGGCGTGCGCGAAAACGGCACGGAAATCGGCATGGCGCTGAAGGCGGAGCCGCTGTCGGCGGCTGCCACGATTCGCTATTACGCTGAAGCCGTCGACAAGCTGTTCGGCGAGGTCGCTCCGACGGATCCCGCTTTCCTCGGGCTCGTCCATCGCGAGCCTGCGGGTGTCGTGGGCGCCGTCGTTCCCTGGAATTTTCCCCTGATGATCGGCGCCTGGAAGTTCGGCCCGGCTCTCTCCGCAGGATGTACCATGGTGCTCAAGCCGGCGGAAACCGCTTCGCTCGGTCTGGTGCGGCTGGCCGAATTGGCCCTGGAGGCAGGCATGCCGGCCGGCGTGTTCAACGTGGTGACCGGCGAGGGGGCCGTCGTCGGTGCTCGGATCGCGGAATCCATGGACGTCGATGTCCTGGTGTTCACTGGCTCCGGGTCAACCGGACGACGGCTGCTCGAAGCTGCGGCTCGGTCGAACCTCAAACGGGTCTATCTGGAACTCGGCGGAAAGTCGCCGAACATCGTGTTCGCGGACGCTCCCGATCTGGACGAGGCCGCGAGGGTGTCGGCACACGGCATCTTCCGGAATTCGGGCCAGGTTTGCATCGCCGGTTCACGCCTTCTCGTCGAGCGCCGGATCCATGAGGAATTCGTCGAAAAACTGGCCTTCCATGCCGCATCGATCAGGGTCGGCAATCCGCTCGATACGGCAACCCAATCCGGTGCGGTCAATTCCGAGCGGCAACTGAGGCAGAACCTGCAATTCGTTGAGGAGGCGCGCGGCCAGGGGCGCAAGGTCATCGGCGGCCAGCGTATCCTGGAGGAAACCGGCGGTTTCTACATGTCACCTGCCATCGTCGCGGATGCGGCGAGAGAAGACCGCGTCTTCCAGGAAGAGGTGTTCGGTCCCGTCCTCGCTGTGACGGCCTTTGACACCGAGGCGGAGGCCGTGGCTCTCGCCAACGATAGCAAATACGGCCTCGCGGCAGCGATCTGGACATCCAACCTGTCGCGCGCCCACCGGATGGTGCGCAAGATCAGGGCCGGGTTGGTGCACGTCAACACTTACGGCGGCTCCGACCTCACCATTCCGTTGGGCGGTGTCAAGCAGTCGGGTAATGGACACGACAAATCGCTCCATGCCTTCGACAAGTACCTGGATCTCAAGACGGCATGGATAAAGCTGTGATGCGCGCACTGGTTCTCGATTTCGGCGGAGTGATCTCCAAGACACTGTTCGAAACGCATTCACTGTCGGAGGCCGCGCTCGGGCTGCCTTCGGGAACGCTGACGTGGCGGGGGCCCTTCGACCCAGACGGCGACGATGCCTGGCGCGCGATGCAAGCCGGAGAGATGACGGAGCGCGACTACTGGGCCTTGAGAATGCGCGAGACCGGCGCCCTCATCGGCGAAGCGTGGACGGAATTTCCGGAGTTCGTCGGCCGCCTGCGCGGAGCCGAGCCGGAAGCTGTCATCCGTCCGGAAGCGCTCGACGCGATCACACGGGCCAAGGCGTCCGGCTACAAGCTCGCGATCCTGTCGAACGAGCTTGATCTCTTCTATGGCAAGGATTTCCGCTCCAGACTGCCCTTTCTAGCGGATTTCGATCTGATCGTGGACGCGACCTATACAGGGATACTGAAACCCGATCCCCGAGCCTTCCGGTTTGTGACTGACGGATTGGCGATCGAGGCGAAAGACTGTGTCTTCGTCGATGACCAGGCCAAGAACTTAAACGGCGCCGTCGCGGTCGGCATGCCGTATGTCCATTTCGATGTCACGCGTCCGGGCGAGAGCTATGCGCTTGCGCTCGACATGCTCGCACAGGGAAACTAAGCGAATGAAGACCTCCAATTACCTCAAGGAAAACAACGCCAAGCGCCTGTGGCATCCGATGGCGCACCCGGCCGAGAGCCTCGCCAGCCCGCCCGATATCATCGTCGAGGGGGAGGGCGTCGAAATCGTCGATGTCGACGGCCACCGATTGCTCGATGCCGTTGGCGGGCTATGGAACGTCAATCTCGGCTATTCCTGCGAGCCGGTGAAAAAGGCGATCGCCGCGCAGCTCGATCGGCTTCCATACTACTCGATCTTTCGCGGCACGACGAATGACAATGTCATCGAGCTTTCCGAGATGCTGGCGGAATTCTTCGCGCCGGACGGTCTGTCGCGGGCGTTCTTCACGTCGGGCGGATCGGACAGCGTCGAGATCGCGCTGCGGCTTGCGCGTCAGTATCACAAGATCCGTGGCGAGGCCGGGCGCGTCAAGTTCCTCAGCCTGAAGAAGGGCTACCACGGCACCCATACTCTCGGTGCATCGGTGAACGGGAACTCGAATTTCCGGACGCAGTACGAGCCGCTGATGCCCGGCTGTTTCCACACGCCGGCGCCGTATACCTATCGAAACCCGTTCAATGAATCAGACCCCGAGCGGCTTGCGCAGCTTTGCCTCGCAGCGGTCGAGGACGAGATCAAATTCCAGGATCCCTCGACGATCGCCGCCTTCATCATGGAGCCGGTGTTGGGTGCCGGAGGTGTCATCCCGCCGCACAAGAGCTTCATGCCGGGCCTGCGGGCGATCTGCTCGAAATACGGCATCCTGTTGATCGCGGACGAGGTGATCACGGCTTTCGGGCGCACCGGAAGCTGGTCCGGTTCCCGCCATTGGGGCGTGAAGCCCGACCTGCTTTGCTCGGCCAAGGCCATCACCAACGGCTACTTTCCCTTCGGGGCGGTCATGGTGTCGGATGCAGTGGCCGAGGTGTTCGAGAAGGATACGTCCGGCAAGGGTGCCATCGGATCGGGTTACACCTATTCTGGCCACCCGGTCGGTGCGGCGGCGGCCATTGCCTGCCTGAAGGAAACGGAACGGCTGCAGGTCGCGACAAATGCCGCGGCGCGCGGGGACGAGCTTTTTGCCGGCCTGCAGGCTCTCATGACAAAACACGGCGCCGTTGGCGACGTGCGCGGCGGGCAAGGCCTGATGTGTGCGCTAGAACTCGTGTCCGATCGCGGCACCAAGACGCCGATCGACAAGAAGAGCATCGGCAAGGTGCATCGGGTCGCTTACGAGGCCGGCGTCATGGTGCGCGTTTCCGGCAACAACATCATTCTGTCTCCGCCGCTGATCATCACTGCGACCGATGTCGCAAAGATCCTGTCGGCTTTGGATGCGGGTCTCGCAGCGCTCTGACTTGTGTCCTGGCAATTGCCGGTTGGAAAACGGATGCCTGTCCGAGGCGGAGCATAGACCCGCAAGTGTCGGTCGGTGGATGCTCGCGCAGAATCGGGCTCAATCGGAGCGCTGGGGTGAGATTGGCCCTTAATCAGGATTCGTCGTATCGGCGAGCTCACTCAGAAGATGGAGCAGGAGGTCCATCTTCTCTTCGCCGAACTTGCGTTCGAGATCCGCATAGATGAGACGACTTTCGGGCGTGACTTCCTCAATGACGCGGAGGCCCGCCGGAGTGATCTGCAACAGCACGCGCCGACCATCGGCCTCGTCGCGGGCCTTCTTAATCAGGCCGTGACTTTCGAGCGTCTTGATCATCCGCGTCAATGAAGGGCCAAGGATGAAAGTGCGTTCGGCCACTTTGGTGGCATCTACTACACCGTTTTCTGCGAGAAAGCGGATCACGCGCCACTGTTGTTCCGTGAGGTCATGCGCCGCCAGCATTGGTCGAAAATGCGTCATGACCGCTTCGCGCGCACGAAGCAATGCAATCGGCAGCGAACGTTTCACATTGCGCGGCAGCAGCGCGTCCTGCTCCAGTTCGGGTCTCTTATTCTCGGCAATGGTCATGCGTCCTCTATGAGCAAGTTCGAGGCCATTTGCAAACATTCCTTGCTGTCGCCGTTCCCTCCTTGACAGATCCGTCAAAACACTTAACCTGTTAAATAGAAACAACGGAGGAGCCATTGCCGCATTTCACATTCGACTACTCGGCCAATCTCGAGGGTTTGGTCGACTTGAAGGCTTTGGCGAAGCTCATCCATCAGACGATGATGGAAACGGGCCTCTTCGAGCTCGGGGCGATCCGCGTGCGCGGCTTTCGCACTGACGTCTATGCGGTGGCCGATCTGCTCGAGGAAAACAGCTTCATCGACATGTCGTTGCGCATCGGCAAGGGGCGCAGCGAAGCGGATCGCAAGCGCGCGGGCGATGCCATTTTCGCCGCAGTCGGCGATTTTTTGGCCGAGCGCTTCGAGACGCCGCATTTCATGCTGTCGCTCGAAATCCGTGAGATCGACGCGGATTTGAGCTGGAAGAAGAACGCCATTCATCCGCGGCTTCGACAGAAGACCATTTGACAACTGACAAAAGACATAAGGCGTCGGCTCGACGCACAGCAAGTCCAGGGAGACGGATGCATGGCATCGTTTGAAGACAATCTGAGCAAGGCCAAGGCCTATCTGAAAAAGTTCGAGGGCGGCGTGAAAAACCGCATCGGCGGAGAGGATCTCGACGCTCTCGACGGCTCGACCTTCGAGACCATTTCGCCGGTGGATCTCGGTGTCTTGGCCAAGGTTGCGCGCGGCAAGGCCGCGGACATCGATCTCGCGGCCAAGGCGGCGAAGGCCGCCTTCGCCGAATGGGCCGCGATGCCGGGCGATGCCCGCAGGAAACTGATGCACAAGATCGCCGACGCAATCGAGGCGCGGGCGGAAGAGATCGCCTTCGTCGAATGCATGGACACCGGACAATCGCTGAAGTTCATGGGCAAAGCGGCGCTGCGTGGTGCGGAGAACTTCCGCTTCTTCGCGGACCGGGCGCCGGAAGCGCGGGACGGCAAGTCGTTGCGGGCGCCGGGGCAGGTGAACCTGACCACCCGCGTGCCGATCGGCCCGGTGGGTGTCATCACCCCCTGGAACACCCCGTTCATGCTGTCGACCTGGAAAATCGCGCCGGCGCTGGCAGCTGGCTGCACGATCGTCCACAAGCCCGCTGAATTTTCCCCGTTGACGGCGCGCCTGCTCGTGGAAATCGCCGAAGAGGCGGGTCTGCCCAAGGGTGTCTGGAACCTGGTCAACGGCTTCGGCGAGGATGCCGGCAAGGCGCTGACGGAGCATCCGCTGATCAAGGCGATCGGTTTCGTCGGTGAGAGCCGCACCGGCTCGATGATCATGAAGCAGGGTGCCGACACGCTGAAGCGGGTGCATTTCGAGCTCGGCGGCAAGAACCCGGTCGTGGTCTTTGCCGACGCCGACCTGGAACGCGCTGCCGATGCGGCCGTCTTCATGATCTATTCGCTGAACGGCGAACGCTGCACATCCTCGTCGCGACTGCTGGTCGAGGAGAAGATCTACGACCAGTTCACCGCCATGGTCGCGGAGAAGGCCAAGCGGATCAAGGTCGGCCATCCGCTCGATCCGCAGACGGTCATCGGGCCGCTGATCCATCCTGTGCACGAGAAGAAGGTGCTGGAATACATCGAGATCGGCAAGTCGGAAGGGGCCAAGGTCGCGGCCGGCGGCGCGAAGTTCGAAGGTCCCGGCGGCGGCTGCTATGTCTCGCCGACGCTGTTTACCGGAGCGAACAACCAGATGCGCATAGCACAGGAGGAAATCTTCGGCCCGGTGCTGACCGCGATCCCGTTCCGCGACGAGGACGAGGCCCTGTCGCTCGCCAACGACGTCCAGTACGGCCTGACCGGTTATCTCTGGACATCGGACGTCACGCGGGCCTTCCGCTTCACCGACCATCTCGAGGCCGGGATGATCTGGGTGAATTCGGAAAACGTCCGGCACCTGCCGACGCCGTTCGGCGGCGTGAAGAATTCCGGAATCGGCCGCGACGGCGGTGACTGGTCCTTCGATTTCTACATGGAAACCAAGAACATCGCATTCGCCACGAAGCCGCACGCCATTCAGAAGCTCGGCGGCTGAATTTCACACGACACGATCGACGCCTGCGGCGCCAACCGCAGGCCGGAGGAGGACATCATGGCACTACCGGAACCCAATCTGTACCCGCCCTTCAACATCGTGCGGCTCAGCCACGTGGAATTCGGCGTGACCGATCTTGCCCGTTCGCGCGCCTTCTACGTTGACACGCTCGGCCTGCAGGTGACCGACGAGACGTCGGATGCGATCTATCTGCGTGCGATGGAGGAGCGTGGCCACCACTGCATCGTTCTGCGCAAGTCCGACAAGGCCGAAGCGCGGGATCTCGGCTTCAAGGTCTATGACGAAGCCGAACTGGAAAAGGCGGCACGCTTCTTCGACGGCAAGGGGCTCGGTGTCGAATGGGTCGAGCGGCCCTACCAGGCGCGGACCTTCCGCACCCGCGACCCGCACGGCACGCCGCTGGAATTCTACGCAAAGATGGACCGCCTGCCGCCGATCCATCAGAAATACGCGCTCTATCGCGGCGTCAAGCCGCTGCGCATTGACCACTTCAACTGCTTCTCGCCGAATGTCGATGAAAGCGTCGCCTTCTACAACGAGATCGGTTTCCGGGTCACCGAATACACCGCCGATGAAGAGACGGGCCGTCTCTGGGCCGCCTGGACCCACCGCAAGGGGGGCGTGCACGACATCGCCTTCACCAACGGCAAGGGTCCCCGTCTGCATCATACGGCCTTCTGGGTGCCGACGCCGCTCAACATTATCGACCTGCTCGACCTGATGTCGACCACCGGCTGGGTCGCCAATATCGAGCGCGGTCCGGGTCGTCACGGCATCTCGAACGCCTTCTTCCTCTACATCCTCGATCCGGACGGCCATCGCATCGAGATCTATTGCTCGGATTACCAGACCGTCGATCCCGATCTGGAGCCGATCAAGTGGGACCTGAAGGATCCGCAGCGCCAGACGCTGTGGGGGGCGCCGGCGCCGCGTTCGTGGTTCGAGCACGGGAGCCTGTTTGCAGGAGCTGCTGTCCGTGAGTCCGACCTGAAGGCGCAGCCGATCATCGCGCCTTGACCTCATCCTGCGGGCAGCACGGCACACGTGCTGCCCGATCGATCCTCTCAGCAAGGCCAGTTCATGCAGCTCAAGGACCCGACACTCTTCCGCCAGGCCGCCCTCGTCGGGGGTGCCTGGATCGAGGCCGATCCGGCCAATTCCATCGCGGTGGACAATCCCGCAACCGGTGAGATCATCGGGCGCGTGCCTAACCTCGGAGCGACAGAAACCCGTGCCGCGATCGAGGCCGCCAGAGTGGCGCAGGTCGAATGGGCCGGCCGGACTGCCAAGGAACGAAGCGTCATCCTGCGCCGCTGGTACGAGCTGGTCATGGCCAGCCAGGACGATCTCGGACGAATCCTGACCCTCGAGCAGGGCAAACCGCTCGCCGAGGCCAAGGGGGAAATCGCCTATGGCGCCTCCTTCATCGAATGGTTCGCCGAAGAGGCGAGACGGGTCTACGGCGATATCGTCCCGGGTCATCAGAGGGACAAGCGCATCCTGATCATGAAGCAGCCGGTCGGTGTGGTCGCTGCGATCACGCCGTGGAATTTCCCGAACGCGATGATTACCCGCAAGGCGGGTCCGGCCTTCGCCGCCGGTTGCGCCATGGTTCTGAAACCGGCCTCGCAGACACCGTTCTCGGCCATCGCGCTCGCCATCCTCGCCGAGCGCGCCGGTGTGCCGAAAGGCCTGTTCAGCGTACTGACCGGCTCGGCCCGCGTGATCGGTGCGGAACTGACCTCGAGCCCGGTCGTGCGTAAGCTGACCTTTACCGGCTCCACCGAAGTGGGAGCGGAACTCTACAGGCAGTCGGCGCCGACCATCAAGAAACTGGGGCTGGAACTCGGCGGCAACGCGCCCTTCATCGTCTTCGACGACGCGGATCTCGATGCGGCGGTCGAGGGCGCGCTGATCGCGAAATTCCGCAACAACGGCCAGACCTGTGTGTGCGCCAACCGCATCTATGTACAGGATGGCGTCTACGAGGCCTTCGCGGAGAAGCTGGCAACGGCCGTCGGCAAGCTCAAGACTGGTAACGGCTTCGACGAAGGCGTCATTCTTGGCCCGTTGATCGACGAAAACGCACTCCAAAAGGTCGAGGAACATGTCCAGGATGCGGTGGCCAAGGGTGGCCGCGTCATCCAGGGCGGCAAGCGCCATAGCCTCGGCGGCACCTTTTTCGAGGCGACGGTAGTTGCCGATGTCACCAAGGCCATGGCCGTCGCCCGCGAGGAAACCTTTGGTCCGGTCGCGCCGCTCTTCCGTTTTGCCGATGAGGCGGATGTGATCGCGCAGGCCAACGACACCGAATTTGGGCTCGCCTCCTATTTCTACGCCAAGGATCTCGCGCGCGTCTTTCGTGTCGCCGAGGCCCTGGAGTATGGGATGGTCGGCGTCAATACGGGACTGATCTCGACAGCGGAAGCCCCCTTTGGCGGCGTCAAGCTCTCGGGCCTCGGACGCGAGGGATCGCGTTACGGCATCGAGGAATTCACCGAAATCAAGTATGTTTGCCTCGGCGGCGTCGAGTGAGGAGCACGTCCATGTCCCATCCCCGTTTTCTGAGCTTCAGCACGCCCACCGGCCGGCAAGGCTTCGGTCTTCTCGTCGAGGGCGGCATCGTCGATCTTTCCGTGCGATATGCCGGGCAGTATCCGACATTGCGCGAGGTTATTGCCGACGGAGCGCTCGCAACGTTGGCAGAGCGGCACGCGGACGACAAGGCGGACATGGCGCTGACAGAGGTTTCGTTCGAAATCCCGATCCCCGCGCCGGAGAAGCTGATCTGCGTCGGCGTCAATTTCCCGGACCGCAACGAGGAATATAAGGACGGGCAGGCGGCCCCCGCCAATCCGTCGCTGTTCATCCGCTTTCCTCGCTCCTTTACCGGCCATGACCAGCCGTTGATCCGTCCACCGGAAAGCCCGCAGCTCGATTACGAGGGCGAGATTGTCGTCGTCATCGGCAAGGGTGGCCGACGGATCGCGGAAAAGGATGCCCTCGATCACATCGCGGCGCTGACGCTCTGCAACGAGGGTACGATCCGCGACTGGGTACGACACGCCAAATTCAACGTGACCCAGGGCAAGAATTTCGACCGGACCGGATCGATCGGCCCCTGGCTCGTTCCGTTCGTGGACGAGAGCCAGATCGCTGACATCAAGCTCGAAACCCGAGTCAATGGCGAGGTTCGCCAGAGCGACCGCACCAGCCGGATGATCTTTTCCTTCCGCAAGATCATCAACTACATCTCGACCTTCACCACACTCGTTCCGGGCGACGTGATCGTCTGCGGCACGCCGACCGGTGCCGGCGCCCGCTTCGATCCGCCGATCTGGCTGAAGCCGGGCGATGTCGTCGAAGTCGAGGCGGATGGACTTGGGATTCTTCGAAACACGATCGCTGACGAGGCCTGACATGCTGACGAAAGAAGAGATCGAAGCCGCCGCCGCCAGGCTCGACGAGGCAGAGCGCACGAGAGTTCAGACTGGTCTGATGTCGCTCGCCCATCCGGGCATCGACATGGATGACGCCTATGCCATCCAGGCGTCCTGGGTGAAGCGGAAGGTCGCCGCAGGGCGCAAGGTCATCGGCTGGAAGATCGGCCTGACCTCCAAGGCCATGCAATATGCGCTCAACATCAACATCCCGGACTCCGGTGTTCTCTTCGATGACATGGTCTTCGAGGATGGCGCCACCGTTCCGAAGGATCGCTTCATCCAGCCGCGCATCGAGGCCGAGATCGCCTTTGTCATGAAGGCGCCGCTGAAAGGGCCGGGCGTTACCGTCTTCGACGTGCTGAATGCCACGGATTACATCACGCCGGCCCTGGAGATCCTCGATACCCGCATTCTGCGGGTGGATCCGGAGACGAAAAAGGCGCGGACGGTGTTCGACACGATTTCTGACAATGCCGCCAATGCGGCGATCGTCACCGGCGGCCGCGCGGTCAGACCGGATGCCTTGGACATGCGTTGGATGGGCGCCATCGTCAGCCGGAATGCGGAAGTCGAGGAGACGGGGCTGGGTGCCGGTGTGCTGAACCAGCCGGCACGGGGTGTTGCCTGGCTCGCCAACCGGCTGGCCCAGTATGGCGACGGCATCGAAGCGGGTCAGATCGTGCTCGCCGGCTCGTTCATCCGTCCCGTCGAGGCCCGCCACGGAGACACGATCGTCGGCGACTTCGGTCCCTATGGAACCGTCAGCCTGTTTTTCGAATGAGTGAGCAGAGGCGGACCAAGCTGGCCGTCTGGCATAGAAGTGAACGGAGGCCGTGATGCCCGCACCTGTCAACAGCTTCAAGCGTGGTTTGAAAGAGGGCCGTTTGCAGATCGGCCTGTGGCAGGCTCTTGGAAGCCCGAACACGGTCGAAATCTGCGCCGGTGCCGGCTACGACTGGCTGTTGCTGGATGCCGAGCACGGGCCGAGCGACGTGCCGCGGCTGGCCGAGCAGTTGCGCGCCATGCGCGGTTCGCCGTCGCATGCGATCATCCGCCCTCCCATCGGTGAGACCTGGGTGATCAAGCAGATGCTGGACATCGGCGCCCAGACCATCCTCGTGCCCATGGTGCACGATGCGGCGCTTGCGGCCGAGATGGTCAAGGCCGTGCGTTACCCGCCGCAGGGCGTTCGCGGTGTCGGCGCAGCGTTGGCGCGTGCCTCGGATTTCAACCGTATCGGCGACTATCTGCAGACGGCGAACGACGAGATCTGCCTGCTGGTGCAGGTGGAAAGCCGCGTCGCGATCGATAATCTCGACGCGATCTGCGCCGTCGGTGGTGTCGATGGCGTGTTCATCGGCCCCTCCGATCTGGCAGCGGACATGGGATATCTCGGGCGGCCGGGCGCTCCCGAAGTCCAGGAAGTGGTGGAGCGATCCATTGGTCGGATCCTCGCCTCCGGCAAGGCCGCCGGGATCCTGATCGGCGATCTCGGGCTGGCGAAACGCTATGCTGAGCTCGGAGCCACGTTCGTGGGGATCGGCAATGATGTGGGATTGCTCAGCAATGCCGCAGCGCGATTGCTCAAGGATTTCAACGATGCAAAGCCGACGCAGCCGACGGCGGGCGTGAAGGTCTACTGAACGGCGAAGGGATCTGCACCTGGAGTTTGACAAACATCAGATTTGTTAACATGCTCAATAACTAGGTGACCGACTTTGGGAGGAGGCGGACATGCACTTGGGGAGCTTGGGACGTTGCGTTCCGACGCAATGGATGACGCGTGAGTTCGACGCCTGGACGTCGGATCTGAAATCCATCTGCGGCCATTTCAATCCCACCCGATACGACGGATCAAACGTCGTGCGCGGCGGTGCTGCCCTGTCTCACGCCGCCGGAGTGGAACTGGCGCAGGTTTCGAACGACCTCGATTACATCCGCCGTGATCCCGACGACATCCGGGCTGACCAGGGCGACAACCTGTTCCTGCTGCTGCAGCTGGAAGGCTCCTGCGGGGTCGAGCAGTCGGGCCGTCAGGAACAGCTCCATCCGGGCGAGTGCATCCTCGTCGATTCCACGAGGCCGTCGATCTTCTATTTCGGTGGCTCGTTTTCCAATCACCTGTCCGTGCATCTGCCCAGGCAGATGCTGCTGTCGGATCGGGCGGTCCGTATCTCGGTGACACGCAAGATCAAGGCGGATGATCCGATGTCGATCATGCTCGGCGCACTCGTGGCCAAGATGATGAGTACCTCAAGCGACGACAACCGGGCGCCGCATCTCAGGGAATTGCTGTTCAACACGACGCGACAGGCTTTCTCATTCGATCCGGGTGAAGAGCTCTTCGTCCGTGGCGACAGCGGCACGGGACGGCTCGAGGTCGTCCAGGTGCTGATCGACGAGAACCTGACCGAGGACTACCTGACGCCGCAATGGCTCGCCAGCCGTGTCGGCGTTTCGCTGCGGACCCTTCAGGAGGATCTGAGCTCCCAGGGCATGACGGTGACCGGCATGATCAAGCTCAAGCGGCTGCGCCTGGCTCGGGCGAGGCTCGAAAGACTGCGTGGCGCGCATCATCCGGGCGCTATTGCCGACGTCGCCTATTCGGTCGGTTTCAACGATATTTCCTACTTCAATCGCAGCTTCCGCAAGCTGTTCGACTGCTCGCCCAAGGACGTCGTGATGGCCTGATTTGGCATGAGGCGCCTGCCGCGCTTTTGTCCAATTCAGGCCGCGCCGTGATCCAAGAATTACCGACGGGCATTGGCTAGTCTCCTTCCATCGCAGTGCATGGGAGGATGTATCATGCAGAAATTCAAACTTGTCATCGGCGGCAAGGCGGCCCCGACCGCGCGCCATAGAGAGGTCACAAATCCCTCTTCCGGCGAGGTCGTCGGAATGTCCCCGCTGGCCACCATCGACGATCTGAACGCTGCCGTATCCGCCGCCAAGGCCGCCTTTCCGGCTTGGGCCGCCCGTTCTTCCTCCGACCGTGCCGCGCTCTGCGCCCGCGTGGCGGAGACGATCGAGGCGAATGCCGAGGAACTGGCGCGGCTTCTGACGCTGGAGCAGGGCAAGCCGCTCAACGGCCTCGGTTCACGCTTCGAGATCGGCGGTGCTGTTGCCTGGACCCGCCATACGGCTTCCCTCGATCTGCCGGTCGAGGTTGTGCAGGACGGACCGGAAGGCCGGGTGGAACTGCATCGCAAGCCGATCGGCGTCGTTGCCGCCATCACGCCGTGGAACTGGCCGGTCATGATCGCCTGCTGGCATATCATCCCGGCCATCCGCACCGGCAATACGGTGGTCATCAAGCCGTCGCCCAACACGCCGCTGACGACCATCCGTCTCGTGGAACTGATGAACGAGGTGCTGCCGGCCGGCGTGGTCAACGTCATCGCCGACGACAACGATCTGGGCGCAGCGCTCACGTCCCATCCGGATGTCGCCAAGATCACCTTCACCGGATCGACCGCCACGGGGCGCAGCGTGATGGCATCCGCCGCCGATACGCTGAAGCGGCTGACGCTCGAGCTGGGCGGCAACGATGCCGGCATCGTTCTTCCCGATGCCGATCCGAAAGCGATCGCCGAAGGCTTGTTCTGGGGCGCCTTCATCAACAGCGGCCAGACCTGCGCCTGCCTGAAGCGCCTTTACGTGCATGACAGCATCTACGATGCCGTATGTGAGGCACTCGCCGGCTATGCGTCCGCCATCAAGGTGGGCGACGGCCTGGCGGAGGACGTGGTTCTCGGGCCGCTTCAGAATTCGGCCCAGTTCGGAATCGTCTCTGACTTCGTCGAGGATGCGGTCGCCAAGGGCGGTCGGGTTTTGACGGGTGGCGCACCGCAGGGCGGACCGGGTTACTTCTATCCCGTCACCCTGGTCGCCGATGTCGATCATGGTGCGAAGCTCGTCGACCTGGAGCAGTTCGGACCGGCCCTGCCGATCATCCGCTACCATGACATAGAAGAAGCGATCGCCAAGGCCAACGACAATCCGAGCGGTCTCGGCGGCTCGGTCTGGTCGGGGGATGTCACCAAGGCCAGGCAGGTCGCGGCGCGGCTCGAATGCGGTTCGGTCTGGATCAACAAGCACGGTGCGATCCAGCCCAATGCGCCCTTTGGAGGCGTGAAGCAGTCCGGGATCGGCGTCGAGTTCGGCGTCGATGGGCTGAAGGAATTCACCACCATCCAGACCGTTTTCTGCTGAACCGTTCGTCAGGCTTTTTTCAAGGCGCGGCTGTTGTGACACCGTGCGGGAGGCTCAAATGCGTGAGTTTGATTATATCGTCGTCGGTGGCGGGTCCTCGGGTTCCGTGGTGGCCGCACGTCTTTCGGAAAATCCATCCAACAAGGTCCTGCTGATCGAGAGTGGACAGAAGGACACCGACAAGTTCATTCATATCCCCGCCACCTTCTTCAAGGTGATCGAGAAGGGCCGGGACGTGCATTTCTACATGTCCGAACCGGATCCCGGCATCAAGGGCAAGCCGAACGTCGTTCCGCAGGGCAATGTGCTCGGCGGGGGGAGTTCGATCAACGCGATGATCTATATCCGCGGCCAGCGCCAGGACTACGAGACCTGGGCGCAGATGGGATGCCGGTCCTGGTCCTACGACAAGGTGCTTCCCGTCTTCCGTGACATCGAAGGCAACCAGCGGCTCTCCGGAGAGTTTCACGGCGCGGACGGTCAGTTGAAGGTGTCCGACCGCCGCTACGGCCATCCCCTGTCCTGGGCCTTCATCCGTGCCGCCCAGGAGGTCGGGATCAAGTATAACGAAGACTTCAACGGCGCCGAGCAGGAAGGCGTCGGATTTTATCAGACGACGACGAACAATGGTCGCCGCTGGAGCGCCGCACAGGCATTTCTGCGCGACGCCGAGGGGCGCGCCAATCTCGAGATCATGGCCGGGGTCAAGGTCGAAAAGGTCCTGTTCGAGGGGCGGACCGCGGTCGGCGTGCAACTCTCGTCCGGCGAAAGGGTGAAGGCGCGCGGCGAGGTCATCCTGACGGCAGGCGCGATCGCCACGCCCAAGATCCTGCAATTGTCCGGTATTGGTGCAGCCGAGCACCTGCGTTCGCACGGCATCGATGTCGTGGCCGATCTGCCGGGCGTCGGGGAGAACTATCAGGACCATCTCGAGGCAACGGTTCAGGCCGAAGTCAACATCATGTCCCTGTTCGGGCAGGACAAGGGCCTCGCCGCCGCCAGCCACATGCTGCAATACATGCTGATGAAAACGGGTCTGCTGACCTCGACTGTCGTCGAATCCGGCGGCTTCGTCGATACGGCAGGCCTCGGCCAGCCCGACATCCAGTTCCATGTGCTGCCGAGCTTCATCGGCTTCGGAGAGCGTCTGGCCGAGCCGGGACACGGCATCTCGATCGGCCCGTGCTTCCTGCGGCCGCAATCGCGCGGCACGGTCAAGCTCCGGTCGTCCAATCCCGAGGATCCCGCGCTCTTCCACGCCAATTCCTTTGCCAATCCGGCGGATCTGGAGACGCTGGTCCGCGGCGTCGAGCTGGCGATCAAGATTACCGAGGCGCCGTCCCTGGCGAAGATCATCAAGCGTCGCGTCTTGCCGACGCCCGGCATAGAGAAAGATCCGGAGGCCTTGCGCGATTACATCCGAGGCATCTCGAAAACCGTATTCCATCCCTCCGGAACGGCCAAGATGGGCGTTCCGGAGGATCGGATGGCCGTTGTCGACGAGGAACTCAAGGTCTTCGGCGTCGACCGGCTGCGGGTGGCGGACGCCTCGATCATGCCGACGCTCGTCTCGGGCAACACCAATGCACCGACGATCATGATCGGGGAGCGCGCCAGCCGCTTCATCTTGGGGAGGGATCGCGCGGCCTGAGGAGACCGCGCGATCAAAAAACGGCCTTTTGGCCACGAAGCCGGGTTCCGGCTCACATTGGGAGGAAAACATGAAATCGCATCTTCTGTGCGGCTCCGCCGCCATTGCCGCACTGTTCCTGGCATCGGCGGGCTCCGCCGCCGCCGCGCCGAGTTGCGGCTTGAACAACGGTCAGGCGGCGACCGGCGAACCGATCAAGGTCGGCACCATCGTCGGCCGGACAGGCCCCGACGACTTCTCGTCCGCTTCGCGGGCGGCTAAGGCCTATTTCGACTGCGTGAACGCCAATGGCGGGATCAATGGCCGCCCGATCGAATACCTCGTCGAGGACGACCAGTGGAATCCGGAAGTCGCCGCGCAGGTCGCGACCAAGCTGGTCAAGGACGAAGAGGTGGTCGCCCTCGTCGGCAACGCTTCCTTCGTGGAGATGGGCGTCAATGCCAAGCTCTACGAGGAACAGGGCGTGATGGCCATGGCCTCCGGTTGCGCCGTAGCCGAGTGCTTCGAATCGAAGAACATCGTCTCCACCAACGAGGGTCCGCTGCCGTCTTCCGTGGGGGCTGCCCAGTGGGCGGTCGCCAACCTCGGCTCAACCAATGTCGTGTGCATCGGTCTCACCATTCCGAGCGTCGGTCCGTATTCCTGCGGCTGGACGGAGAAGTACATGCAGTCGAAGAACCTGGCAGGTTCGAGCGTGCTGCTCGACCCCTCGGCGGCGGACATGAACTCGGCCTTCCTGGAAGCCGTCGCCTCCGGGGCCGATACGGTGCTCGTCAATCTGCCTGCAGGCATGGCTGCGGCCTTCCTGAAGGCGGCTCTCGAGTCGGGTCAGCGCGACAGCTACAAGTGGATTTCCTCCACGCCGCTTTATGACCGTGATGTTCCGGCCATGCTCGGCGCAGACTGGGCCGGTGTCATGCATGTCAACATCGAACTGACACCAATCGACGGGACGGGTCCCGATGCCAGCAACTGGCGCGCCGTTCTCGATGCTCACGGCAGTGCCGATGATCCGCGCGACACGTTCAGCCAGGCCGGATACCTCTCTGCCCGCTTCTTCGTCGACGCCATGCTGCAGCAGGACCCGGCAAAGCTCGATCGTGCGACGGTGACCGAGGCGATCCGCAATATCAAGAACTACAGCTCCGACCTGTTGTGCGGTCCCTATTATGTCGGCACGGGCGACCGCCATATGCCGAACCACGCCAACATGATGGTCCAGACGGTCGAGGGTGGCTACAAGGTCGTCGGCGAATGCACGGACGTGGACAGCGCCTATCTCGATCCTTATCGCGCCGATGAAAAGGCGCTCGGTGTCGTGAACTGAGGTCGCTGGGGGATGCTGGGCGCCTATGGAATGTTCCTCGTCTCGGGGCTCGCCGTCGGCGCCCTCTATGCGCTGGGCGGGGTAGGGCTTGTGATCCTGAACCGCGCCACCGGCGTGCTCAACTTCGCCTATGGCGCCATTGGCGCCGTGGGCGCCATGACGGCCTGGCAGGTGCTGGAATGGCACCTACCGGAGCCTCTCGCCTGGGCGGCCGCGATGGGGGTGAGCCTCGCTCTCTCTCTGGGTTTTGGTCTGCTGGTCGCTCCGCAACTCGCCCACCGGGAACCGGTGATCAAGGCGGTGGCAACACTCGGCTTCGCGCTATGTCTGCTCGGCCTGATGAACCTGGTCTGGATGGTGACGTCCCGCAAGCTCGGCTTGTTCTCGGACAGCCTCGGCCTTTCCATCATCGGGGTCCGCATCAACGGCACCCGGCTGATCGCGCTTGCCGGCGGGGTGATCGCCACGCTCGCCATGGGGATCTATCTGTCGAGAACCCGTACGGGCCTGCTGATGCGGGCGCTCGCCGACAGCCGCGATGTCGCCGCCATCCTCGGTGTCCCGGTTCGCCGCGTCGAGGCCATCGCCTGGGGGATCTCGGGTGTGCTGGCCGGTTTTACCGGCCTGCTTTTCGGAGGACTGGTGCGGCTCGATCCGGCGGTCCTCACCTTTCTCGTCATCCCGGTGATCGCCACCACAATCATCGGACGACTGAAATCCATTCCGGTCACCTTCGTGGCCGGACTTCTGATCGGAGTGACCGAAAGCATGCTGACCCTGGTGAAGCCGCTTGCTCCATTCCGCGTGGCCGCTCCCTTCGTCATCGCGACGCTGGCGCTGATGTGGCTGCAGCGCGGCCGACGGCTGACGTTCGCCGGAGAGGATTGAGATGATGGCATCGAATCCCCCGGCGGTTTCCACTCCTATCCCGGCCCTTTGGCGCTCCCGCCCGGTCGGTTTCGCCATCCTTGTTGCGGTTCTCGCCTTTCTGCCGCCGCTGTTCCTGGCCTCCCTCTGGCTCAAGGTCCTGACGGGCGTCGCGATCTACACGCTGACCGCTGCCGCCATCGCGCTGCTCTATCGGCGTCTCGGGCTGGTCTCTCTGGCCCATGTCGCTCTCATGGGGGCAGGTGGCTGGGTCGGACTCAGGCTTGCCTATGGTCTCGGCACGCCCTTCGAGGTCAACATGCTGGCCGGCGGGGTCGCCGCTGCGTGCCTTGGCATGGTGTTCGCCTATCCGGCCCTGCGCATGCGTGGGCTCTATCTGGCCCTTGTTACCCTCATGATCGCCGGCGCCTTCGCCATCATCGTCAATGTGATCCAGTTTCCCAATGGCGGGGGTGGATGGTCCGGTTTTGCCGTGAAGTCGGCCGGATACATGCCGCGTCCGGCCGTCGCCTCCAGTGATGTGAGCTACTATGCCTATTGCGTCGTGGTTGCGGCGCTCGGCATGGCTCTCATTCACTGGCACGAGATCGGGAAGGCGGGCCGGGCCTGGGCGCTGATCCGGCGCTCCGAGGCGGCCGCGATGTCCACCGGGGTCGATGTTCCCTTCTACAAGATCTGGGCCTTCGCCCTGTCGGGCTTCCTTGCCGGGATCGCCGGCGTGCTGCTCGCCGGCAATCTGCAGATGCTCGACGCGCGCAGCTTTCCAGCCGCCGAGTCGGTGATGATCTTTGCCCTGACGATCGTCGGGGGGGCCTGGAGCCCCATGGGCGCTCTGATTGCAGCCGCACTCTATCGCCTCGTTCCAGCTTTGCTTAACGATCTCGGCGTCAACGGCAATGCCGCCTACATCATCTTCGGTGCCGCCCTTATCCACGCGCTCGCCACCGCACCCAGAGGCATCGCCGGCCAGATCGAGGATCTCGCGACCCGGTTGCTCGGCAAGTCGAACGGAGGGAGTGCCAGATGATCGAGATCGATGGCGTGACCGTCTCCTTCGGTGGTGTCACGGCGCTGAACGGGCTCACCGTGCAGCTTGATGCGCCGGTGGTCGGCATCATCGGGCCGAACGGCGCTGGCAAGACGACGTTTCTCAACGTGTTGTCCGGCTTCGTCAGGCCGAATGCCGGGCGAATCCGTGCCTTTGGCCAGGAACTCACCGGATTTCAGCCCCATCAGAGGGCACAATGGGGCCTACGTCGGTCCTTTCAGAAGGAACAGGCCGTCGACGAACTGACGGTGGAAGACAATGTCAGGGTCGTGCTCGATTCTCTCCCTCTGTCGCGCGGCGCGGCGGAGGATGCCCTGACGAGGGCTCTGGAATTCACGGGGATCAGCGCCGTCCGCCGCCGCTCCGTGGCCGGGCTTAACGCCTTCGAACGGCGCATGACGGAGCTGGCGCGCTGCGTGGCCGGTTCGCCCAGACTCATCCTGCTGGACGAGCCGGGAGCCGGCTTCTCCCAGAGCGAGGTCGCGACGCTGCGGTCCGTCATCAATGGGATTTCCGAAACGGTCGGGGCTCGGACCTTCCTGATTGATCACGATGTCGATCTGATCCAGGCTACATGCCACCGTACCATGGTTCTCGATTTCGGTTCGCTCGTCACCTATGGCGATACGGCCTCGGTGCTGGCCGATCCTAGGGTGCGGGCGGTCTATCTCGGTATGGAGGAAGCGTGATGCAGGCTCTTGAGATCGAGGGGCTGATCGTCCGCCGAGGCGTCAGGCGCGTGGTGGACAATGTGTCGATGAGTCTGCGACCGGGAACGGTCACGGCGCTGCTGGGGCCGAATGGTGCGGGCAAGAGTTCGCTCGTCTTGGCCCTTGCCGGCGCGCTCCCGCTCGAGGCTGGCTCCGTCCACGTCGGTGGCCGGCGTCTCTCCGGTCTGGGGACGGAGGCGGTTCGGGCTGCCGGTGTGGCTGCCGTTCCCGAGGGGCACCGGGTGTTAGCTGGGCTTTCCGTCGATGACAACCTGCGCACGGCCGGGCATGCCCATTCCCGCGCCGAACTCGAGCGGGCGCTCGAGGAAATCTACTCGATCTTCGGCGAGTTGGCGGAGCGGAAGAACCAGCGCGCCGGGTCCATGTCCGGCGGGCAACAACAGATGCTGGCACTCGGCCAGGCGCTGATCTGCCGGCCCAAATTCGTGCTCGCCGACGAGATGTCCCTGGGACTGGCGCCCCTGATCGTCAAGCGGCTGATGGGCGTGGTGGAAAGGCTAGCCCGGGAAGGCACGGGCATACTGCTGATCGAGCAGTTCACCGCCGTCGCCCTGTCGCTGGCCGATCACGCCATCGTCATGTCTCGTGGGCGGTTCGCCTACTCCGGCGAGCCTCAGAGACTGATCGCGGAACCCGACATCCTGCACAAGGCCTATCTGGCCTGAATTTCGGGATTGGCGGGGTCTTCGGTGGAGGTCTGGCGGTGAGGCAGCGCGCTCCGGTCGTCTGCTTCGGGGGAAGCGATACGGCCCTGCCGCCAGGCTGCTGGGGATATGCCCGTTCTTTTGCGAAAGAAGCGGGAGAAGTAGGCGGGATCTTCAAAGCCAATTTCGCGGGCGATGTCTTCCACCGACCGGATGGTGAACATCAGCAGGCGCTTGGCCTCGAGCAGGCGACGCTCCATCAGCATCTCCTTGACGGATTGCCCGAAAGTTTCCCGCGCCGCCTTGTCGAGCAGGTGCGGCGTGGTCGCAAGCAGCGTCACGTAACGCGCGACGGTCCAGTCCTCGCGGTAGTGCAGGTCGATCGCACGGCGAAGACTGGCCGCCAGCCGCTTCGAAGGGGAGGCCTCCGTGAAGTCGCTGCCGCCGCCCAACCGGGCGATCTGGGAAAGCATGACGCCGATCAGCCCCGCGAGCAGCCGGGGGCTGGTCGAGGTTGTCCCGAGATATTCGTCGACGACCATTTCGGAGAGGCGGTCGAGACGGATCCAGGCCGGATCCTCCGGGCTGCCTTCGAAAAGGCAAGGCGCGTCGAGCGGCAGATCGACGCTGGCGGCGAGCGAACGAAGCTGGTCGTCGGAGATGGAGATCACGACGGCATCCGAATGCTCTTCGACATCGAAGGCATGGACGACGCTCGATGGCACGAAACTGACGGTCGGAGCAGAAAAATTCCAAGTGTGATCTTCGATCCGATATGTCCCGCCGCCTTTGAACCAGTAAGTGATTTGTCCCATTTGTGGATGCTTGTGCGGCGAAACATGGCCAAAATGCACGTTTCTGCGCTCCATCACCGCTTCCACGTGGAAGAAGCCAACATCCAGCACTCGGGTCGGTTCGCCGTAAACGAAATAGGTGGGGACGTCGTGTCTGTCTGTCATGCCGGAAAAAGTACCAGTGAATTGGGCTCTTTGTCCATGGCCCGGAGCCGGCGCCGGATTTAACGTTTGTCAGAATTTAAAGGGAGGAGCGCACATGCGTGCAGAAGATTATCGGAAAGACAACACGCGCCCGTTCACCGGCGCGGAGTACCTCGCGAGCCTCCGAGACGGCCGTGAAGTCTACATCAACGGCGAGCGCGTCGCCGACGTCACGACGCATCCTTCGATGCGCAATTCGGCCCGCTCCATCGCGCGCATGTACGATGCGTTGCACGACGAAAAGACCAAGGCGCGTCTGACCTCGCCGACCGACACCGGATCCGGGGGCTATACGCATAAATATTTCCGCGTCGCCAAGTCCTCGGAAGAACTGGTCGCCCAGCAAGGAGCCATCGCCGACTGGGCGCGCATGTCCTATGGCTGGATGGGGCGCACGGCCGACTACAAGGCGGCGCTGATGAACACGCTCGGCGCCAATGCCGACTGGTACGGACCGTTCAAGGACAACGCGCTCGCCTGGCACAAGCGTGCCCAGGAATCCGTGCTGTTTATGAACCATGCGATCGTCAATCCGCCGATCGACCGCCACAAGCCCGCGGATGCGGTCAAGGACGTGTTCGTCCACATCACCAAGGAGACCGATGCCGGCATCTATGTCTCGGGTGCCAAGGTCGTGGCGACTTCCTCGGCCCTGACCCACTACAACTTCCTTGCCCAGAGTTCGGCGACCGTGACCGAGGATCCGTCTCTCTCCGTCATGTTCATCGTCCCGATGAATGCTCCCGGCATCAAGATGTTCTGCCGCGTCTCCTACGAACAGACCGCGAATTCGGTCGGGCAGCCGTTCGACTACCCGCTTTCCTCGCGTTTCGACGAGAATGACGCCATCCTCGTGCTCGACAATGTCTTCGTGCCCTGGGAAGACGTGCTCGTGTTGCGTGACGCGGCGAAGATCCTGTCCTTCCACCCGGCGTCCGGCTTCATGCACGGCTACTGCTTCCAGGGTTGCACCCGTCTCGCCGTGAAGCTGGATTTCCTGGCAGGGCTTCTCGCCAAGGCGCTCCGGGCCACCGGCGGCGATGCCTTCCGTGGCAACCAGGCAATGCTGGGCGAGGTCATCGCGATCCGTCACCAGTTCTGGACGTTTTCCAATGCCATGGCGCACAATCCGATCCCGTGGGCCAATGGTGCCGTCCTGCCGAATCTCGAGGCGGCGCTCTGCTACCGTACCTTCATGTCCGAGGCCTATCCCAAGGTTATCGACATCGTGCGGCGGACCGTGGCTTCCGGCCTGATCTACCTACCGTCGTCAGCGAAGGACTTCCAGAACCCGGACATCAACCGCTACCTCGCGCAATATGTCCGTGGCTCGAACGACATGGGCCATATCGAGCGCATCAAGATCATGAAGCTCCTGTGGGATGCGACGGGCACCGAGTTCGGCGGGCGCCATGCGCTCTACGAGCTGAACTATGCCGGCGCGCCCGAAGAGGTCCGCCTGCAGGTTCTCAAGGGCGCCGAACGGGGCGGCCGCCTGAAGGAAATGGAGGCTCTCGTCGACCAGTGCATGGCCGATTACGACGAGAACGGCTGGACCGGCGATACCTGGATGCCGCCGCAGGACGACCTGCGTGCCTTGCGCGATGCGGCAGAGTAGGAGGACGGTTATGACGCTCTCCGTTTCGAAGACCGAGTTTCGCAATGCGATGGCCAGGGTCTGCGCCCCGGTCAACGTGATCACCACCAACGGACCCGCCGGGCGCGGCGGGTTCACCGCCACCGCCATGTGTTCGGTGACCGACGAGCCACCGACGCTGCTCGTCTGCATGAATTCCCGGTCGTCGCAGGCCGGTCTCTTCGTCGAGAACCGCCAGTTCTGCGTCAATGTCCTGACCCAGGAACACCGCGATCTGGCGGGTCTCTTCGCCGGTCAGCAAAGTGACATGGAGGCACGTTACGCCGCGGCCGACTGGACCAATCTCCCTTCCGGCAATCAGGCGCTCGTGGATGCCATCGTTTCCTTCGATTGCCGGTTGGCCGAGGCCCGTCCAGTCGGAACGCACAATATCTTCATTGGCGAAGTGGTAGACATAAGGTGCCGTCGTGACGGACACGCACTGCTCTATTTCGATCGGCACTACGTGCACGTGCCAACAGAGGCTGGAAGCTACGGAGGATAGCTCCGTAGTATTGCCTAGGAGACCTGTGCGCGGGTTGGCGTAGACAGGGCGGTTGATTGCTGATTCTATGGGCTTTCCCAGAAGGAGAGCGGCAGGTGGCACAACGTTCGATCGGACAGGAACAGTTTGGTTTTGCCGGGCGCGAGCGGGCGGCTTCATCGCTCGACGTGCTGGTCTCGCTGATCGACTGGAGCCAGGTCGCGGAACTGCTCGATCCGCTCTATCCGGCTACCAAGGGCGAGCCGGCCTGGCCGCCGCTGGCGATGTTCAGGGCTCTGCTCCTGTCGATCTGGTACGATCTGTCCGATGTGAAGCTTGCCGAAGCGCTCGACGATCGAGCCTCCTTTCGCCGCTTCTGCGGCTTTTCCGCGAATGAAGCGACGCCTGAGCGGACCGCCTTCGTCCGATTTCGCAGGCTGCTCGTGGCGCACAAGCTTGACCGGGCGCTGTTTGAAACCGTGACCATGCAGCTCAAATCAAAGGCGGTGACGGTCAAGACCGGAACACTGGTCGATGCCACCATCATCGCGTCTGCCAGTGAGGGCGATGACGATGCACGCTGGGTAAAACACAAGGGAAAACGGGCTGTTCACGGCTTCAAGGCCCACGTTGGCGCCGATGCCGATACAGCGCTGGTCGAGGAAGTCTCGGTCACATCCGCCAATATCAATGACGGCAAGGCAGGCCCGGAAGCCTTGCCCGACAATCCCGGCGAGGTGTTCGCCGACAGCGCTTATCGCGGCAATCATTTTCGCGATGCCGTGCGGGCCAAAGGCGGCATTCCCCGCATTGTCGCGACCAGCGTCTGGGCGTGCACCGAAGGGGAAGCCCAGGCATGGCTCCACCAATGGAATCAACCGATCCATCGCGTGCGGGGCCGGATCGAGAAGATCTTCGGAACATGGAAACGATGCTACGACCTTCGCCGAATGCGATGGCGAGGTCTCGCCAAAGCCGCCGCCCAAGTCCACCTCACTGCCATCGCCTACAACCTCAAGCGCACCATGAATATTCTCACGACGGCGGCCTAAGAGCCCCCGCTATCTTGCCCAACACAGTGATCGAGCGGTGGCAAGCCGAGAAGCTGCCGAAATCTATCGCTTTTCAAAGCCGTACGCCAACCCGCGCACAGGTCTCATAAGAGGCGATCGCGGGAATTGGTCGAGGTGATCACCGATCCGCGGATGCGGGCAGGGCAGGCCGATCCCGTTGCCTGAGGCGGTGGAGGCCTTTGCATCATTCGCTGGAATGGGCCTGGAGCATGAAGGTGCACGCCAGAGCCGCCAGGAGGACTGACTATGGTGAGCGGTTGGGACAAGTCGCCTGGCCCGGACAATGAGAGTTGGGTCGGGAAAATTGAACAGTTGAGGTAAGGATCCTTCGGCTTTTGAAGACGGCAGCGTGCCGAGGAACAGGAGCCATGATGAAGGAACCACCCGCCGCAAGCATAGCCCTGCATTCAAGGCGAAAGCCACCGCTCTCGCGCTGTCTGCTCACTCCTCTATCACGCGCGTCAGGTAATCGGCGGTCGCACTTGGGCTTGGAATAATCGCCACGATCTTCATCTGGGCAATAGTGCGATTGACCGAGGCCTCCAGATGCGTCTGAAGCATGGAGGCCGCAGCCGCAGTCGCGCCGCGCATCAGAAGCTCGACGATCATCCTCAGTTCCGTGATGATGATCGGATCGCCCGGCAGACCGAGAAGACCGAGCAGCCGCTCGATGGCGGTAACCGGCAGGAGATTGTTGCGGATCAGTTCCTGCAGCTTCTCGTTCGGCGTCGCCAGGACGCAGGTGTCGATGAACAGCGTCTGGATATCGGAGGGGTCTTTCAGGAAATCCAGCGTGTGTCGGCCTTCCAGTGTGCTCAGCCGGCCGAAAAGCGCGGTCAGTGCGGCGCGGTCGATATGGGGAGCCGACGCGATCAGCGCCTGAGGCTCCAGAATGCCGCGCAGCACGAAATGATCCTTGACCGTCTGCGCGGTGAGCGGCCCGGCGATCCAGTGCGAGGAGGCGTTCTTGCGCACCAGGCCGCGCTCGCGCAGGCGCGTCAGCACATCGCGAACCACGGTACGGCTGACGTTGAAATGATCGGCAAGCTCAGTCTCGATGATGCGGTACTGCCCGAAAACGACGCAGCCGGCGACGTCCCGCTCGACGATATTGTAGATACGCTCCCACGAGGCGCGGTTCTGCAAGGCCTCGTCGGCATGCTGGGGAATGATCAGCCCGAGCGTCTTGATGTCGGTGCGGTTGGGTTCCGGTTCGTCGCTGCCCGGACCGACGAGATAGCCGCGCCCCTTGAAGCGATGCACGAGGCCTTCCGCCTCCAGCGTCTGCAGGGCGCGCTGCACCGGCGCGCGGGAGGTCTGGAGGATCTCGGCGATCGGCCCCTCGAGCAGCACGAGGCCGACCGGCAGCACGCCTTCGGCGATGTTCGTTCTGAGCACATCCTCGGCGATTTCATACCGGCGTTGTGCGTTTTGTCCCTTGCGGTTTTCAGCCATGGACCCGGAAAGCCTTCATGATGGAGCGACGAAGCGGATGATTTGTTTACGGCATTTTCCATTCGCCGCGCCAGATTTTCATAAAATGACTATTGAATGCAAAATGTGAATTTATGATCCTTGTCGCAGAGGTCAAGCGGACCGTCCTCGGCGGGCAGAGAAATAATGCGACGCTATCCCGCATTGGTTGCGGATGGCCGAAATTCCGGATTTCCACGCGCAATGTCCTGATATTCAGGCTCTGCGCGGCTGCCGGCGCGCCCTTGCGTCAGCCGGCAGGCATCCGCATTGCAGTCACAAATGACCGGCTCACCCGTCAGAGGCAAAACGAATGCAAAATCACAAAAAGAGTATTGCATACAAAAATCATTGATGTCATAGTTTTCGCAACGATCGCGCCGGACAAGAAGCGCGGCGAGGTGGACCATTTAAACGCCACGGAACAGTCCTGAACCCGATGCGCCATGCCCTTGGCGCAAGCGCTTCCACGCGCCCTGAACAACGCAATTGGCGTTCTGGGGCCGTATCGGCGAACGGACAGCCGTGCCCTGAACTGGCGGAAAAAACAGTGTCGACAGTGCTGCAACTTTCGAATGTCGTGAAGTCCTACGGCGATTCCGTGGCACTCGACGGCATCGACCTTTCCCTGCCCGACGACAGCTATGTGTCGCTGCTCGGGCCGTCGGGTGCCGGCAAGACGACCCTGCTCAGGGTGATCGCCGGCTTCGAGACCCCGGAACGCGGCGCGATCCGCTTTGCCGGCCGGGATATCGGCGGCGTTGCGCCCTATGAGCGCGAAATCGGCTTCGTCTTCCAGAATTTCGCGCTGTTCCCGCATCTGACGGTCGAGAAGAACATCGCCTTCGGGCTGGAGAACCGGAAAAACAATCCGGTCACGGATCCTCGGATCGTGCGCCGAAAGGTGCGCGACATGATCGCGCTGGTCGGCCTGACGGGGCTGGAAGAGCGCGCGGTCACGCAGATCTCCGGCGGCCAGAAGCAGCGCGTGGCGCTCGCCCGCACGCTTGTCACCGAACCGAAGATGGTTCTGCTCGACGAGCCGCTCGGCGCGCTCGATGCGAACCTGCGCATGCGCATGCGCAGCGAGCTTCGCTCGATCCGCGAACGCTGCGGCGTCACCTTCCTGCATGTCACCGGCAGCGAGACGGAAGCGCTGGCCATGGGCGATACGGTTCTGGTGCTGGACGGCAGGAAGATCGCCCAGCAGGGCGATTCCGATACCGTCTACAATCATCCGGTCTCGCCCGCGGTCGCCCGCTTCTTCAACTGTTACAACATCTTTTCCGGCGTCATCGAGGGAGCGGGCTTCAAGACCGCCGCCGGTGTCTTTCCGGTCGGCGCCACCCTGCAGCCCTGCGCGCAGCAGGCCTATGCCATCCGTTACGACCGCATCGCCATCCGTCCGGCCGGCACGCCCGCCGGCGAAGGCGAAATCGCTATCGAGGGTGCCTTCCTCGCCAGCGAATACACGGGATCGGCGATCACCTCCTTCTTCACGCTCGACGACGGCAAGGTCTTCGAGGTGGAGACCCATCTCAGCCACGCCGCGCCCGAAAGCTACGAGCCGCATGGCCGTTACAGCCTCATCTGGAAGAAGGACGACGCCATTGTTTACGCGTGACGTCCCGACCGCCCGTACCCTGCCCATCCTCCCGGAAAGTTCGACCCATGACCGCCATAACTGAAACCTCGAGCGAAAGCTCAACGGTCACGCTCAAACCTGCCAGGGGCCAGTGGCTTCTCGCCCCCGGCGTCATCTGGATGGTGCTGTTCCTCGTGCTGCCCATGCTGATGATGCTCTACGTATCGTTCTGGACGCAGACCACCTTCAAGATCGAGCCGAAACTGACGCTGCAGAGCTGGATCACCTTCTTCACCAGCGACACCTATCTCGGCGCGCTGTGGACGACCGTCCGGATCTGGCTGACGGTTCTCTTGGCCACCGTGCTCGTCGGCTATCCCGCAGCGCTCTTTGTCGGGCTTTTCATCAAGAACAAGACGCTTTCCACCGTGCTGCTGGTGCTGTGTGTCATCCCGTTCTGGACCTCCTTCCTGATCCGCGTTCTCGCCTGGCGCCCGATGCTCGGCAAGGAAGGCGCGATCAACATGATCCTGATGAAGATCGGCATCATCACCCAGCCGATCGAGGTTCTGCTGTTTTCCGAACTGTCAGTGGTCATCGGCATGACGCAGATCTACTGCGTCTTCATGGTCGGCCCGATCGCCTTCATGCTCGGCCGTATCGATCCCTCGATCATCGAGGCAGCGGAAGATCTCGGCGCGAGCTTCTGGCGCATCTTCCGCACCATCATCCTGCCGCTGTCCATGCCGGGCGTGGTGGTCGGCGCGATCTTCGTCTCCGTCATGGTGCTTGGCGAGTTCGCCACTTCCGCTGCGCTCTCCGGCCGCAAGGTCAACCTGCTCGGCAATATCATCGTCACCCAGGTCGGATCGCTCAAATGGGCCTTCGCCGCCGTGGCTGGCGTCGTGCTCACCGTGCTGATGGGCGCGGTCGTGGCCGCCCTGCTCCGGGTCGTCGATCTCAAGAAGGAACTCTGATCATGAACGCAGGCGGCATCAAATTCGGCCTTGCGGTCTATACGACCCTCTTCATCGTCTTCCTCTACGGCCCGCTCGTGGTGCTGGCCATCCTGTCCTTCCAGGCGGGACCGGAAGGCGGTCCGCAGTTCCCGATCATCGAATGGTCGACCTACTGGTACAAGCATCTGTTCGGGCTCACGCCGCCATCGCGCATCGCGCCGCTGCCCATCGACCAGGCGCTCATCCGCTCGATGGCGCTGGCGCTGATGACCACGGTTGTCTCCACCGTGCTGGGCGTGATGTCGGCCCAGGCCTTCCGTCGCAAGTTCCGCGGCTCGGGCGTGGTCTTCTACCTGATCGTTCTCGGCATGATGGTGCCGGGCGTGCTCGTCGGCCTCGGCATGGCGCTCGTCGCCAACACCTTCGGCATCGACCGCCACTGGTGGACGACCGCCTTCGTGCTGCACGTCGTCTATACCTTCCCCTTCGCCTTCCTGGTCATGCTGGCGATCTTCAACCGCTTCGATCCGAGCGTCGAGGAAGCCGCATGGTCGCTCGGGGTCAGCCCGGCGCGCACCTTCCGCAAGATCACCTTCCCGCTGATCTTCCCTGGCGTGCTTTCGGCCATGCTGTTCGCCTTCACGCTGTCCTATGACGAGTTCTCGCGCACGCTCTTCGCCTCTGGCCGCGATCTCACCCTGCCGCTCGCCATCTACGGTACATTCTCCGTGGAAGTGCATCCGAACGTCTTCGCCTTCGGCGTGCTGACCACCCTCTTCTCCTTCGCGCTTCTGTCGGTCTACGCGATCCTGATGGGTCTCTCCGTCCGCCGCGCCAAGCGCATCGCCGTTCAGGAAGACGCATGATGTCCGCAGAAAACTCCGCCCATAAGCCCGTCTCCGCCATCGTCACGGGCGCCGGTTCCGGCATTGGCAAGGCGATTGCCGAACGGCTCGCTGCCGACGGTTATGCCGTGCTGGTCAACGATCTCTCCGCCGAACGGGCCGAAGCGGTCGCCGCCGGCATCCGCAACAGCGGCGGTCTTGCCAGGGGCTTTGCCGGCGATGTCTCCACCGAGGCGGATGTCGCGGCAATCCACGCCGCAGCGGTCGCGACCCATGGCGAGGTCGGGCTTATGGTCAACAATGCCGGCATTGCCCATCAGGCGCTGTTCGAAAACCTCAAGGTCGCCGATTTCGACCGCATGTTCGCGGTGCATGTCAGGGGCAACTTCCTGATGACCAGCGCCGTGCTGCCGGCCATGCTCGCCGCCGGCCATGGCGTCATCGTCAACATCGCCTCTCAGCTCGGCCAGATCGGCGGCATCGAACTCGTCCACTATTCCGGCGCGAAGGCCGCGATCATCGGCATGACAAAGGCACTGGCGCGCGAGGTATCGAGCCGCGGCGTGCGGGTCAATGCGGTGGCGCCCGGTCCGATCAACACTCCCCTCGTCATGGAGCTTTCCGACGACTGGCGCGCCCGCAAGCGTTCGGAACTGCCGCTCGGCCGCTTCGGCGAACCGGAGGAAGTGGCCGCAACCGTCGCCTTCCTCGCTTCCGACGCAGCGAGCCTGTTCGTCGGCCAGACCCTTGGGCCCAATTCGGGCGACGTCATGCTTTGAGGAACAGATAACATGTCCAGCAGCAAGAATCGCATCGTCCTCGTCACCGGAGCCGGCATCGGCATTGGCCGGGGCACCGCAAAGGCCTTTGCCGCTCTCGGCGATCATGTCGTCGTCACCGACATTCTCGAGAAGGAAGGCAATGCCGTCGTTTCCGAAATCGTCGATGCCGGCGGCTCGGCGGAGTTCATCCGCTACGACGTCGGCGCAAAGGAAGCCGCAGACGCCATCGTCGCCGATGTCGAGGCCCGTCTCGGCCCGATCGACATCATCGTCGCCAATGCCGGCATCGCGCATCGCACGCCGCTTGCCGAGCTGACCGACGAGAAGTGGGACCTCACCCTCGATATCGACCTCAAGGGCATCTTCCGCCTCGTGCGGGCGGCAGCGCCTGCCATGCGCACCCGCAAGTCGGGTTCGATCGTCGCGCTCTCCTCGATCATGGGCGTCGCCTATGGCTGGGACGAGCATGTCCATTATTCGACCGCCAAGGCCGGCGTCGTCGGACTGGTCAGGGCGCTCGCCGTCGAGCTTGCCCGCGATGGCGTGCGCGTCAACGGCATCGCGCCCGGCTACATCCGCACCGCCCAGCTTCTGTCGGAAGAGAACTCGCTCGGCCCGGCCGGCGCGGAAAAGGCGGCCGAATTCATACCGATGGGCCGTCTCGGCGAGGCCGAAGACATCGCCGACGTCATCACCTTTCTGGCGTCGCACGGCGCGAGATACATGACCGGCCAGGTGCTGGTCGTGGATGGGGGCCTCCTGGTGGGGCGCTACTGAACCGGTTTCCGGCGGAGACAACCGCCGGAACGGAAGAGAAGACAAGCGGGGTCTCGGCGCGACCGGGCTTCGGGGAACAATCAAGAATTGGAGAGAAGAGACATGTCCATCATGGAAATGAACCGCCGTTCGCTTCTGAAGCGTTCTGCCGGCGCCTTCGCGCTGGCGATGGGTGGCGGCACGCCCTTCCTGTCGTCGCGCGCCGCCTTTGCCGCCGCCGGCGATCTCGCCAGCCAGCAGCTGCGCACCATCGGCCTTTCGGTCACCGTTCAGGAACGCATCCTGGAGGAATTCAAGAAGGCCTCCGGCGTCGGCTCGACCTCGGGCACCGCAGCCACCTATCCCGACGCCCAGACCAAGATCCTGTCCGGTTCGAAGGACTATGATTGCTGGGAAATCATTGCCGAGCGCCTGCCGTCGATCGTCATGACCGACAATGTCGAGACCCTGCCGGCTGCATCGCTAAAGAACTGGGCGAACATCCGCGACACCTTCACCAAGCCGAGCGACAAGTGGGACCTGAAGTCCCAGATCGTCGGCCAGATCTGGGCCGACGAAGGCCAAACCATGCTGAACATGGTTCCCGCCGTCTACAACTACGATTCCATCGGCTACAATCCCGATGTCGTCACGGCGGAAGAAGCCAATACCTGGGCCTGCATCTTCGATCCGAAGTGGAAGGGCAAGTCCGGCCTCAACACCGACCCGCTGATCGCCTTCGGCCAGGCCATCATGGCGATGAACTCGCTCGGCCTTTCCGACGTCAAGAACCCCGGCAATCCCTCGGCGGACCAGATCGACGAAGCCGCGAAGTTCCTGGTGTCGAAGAAGAAGGAAGGCCAGTTCCGCGCTCTCTGGGGTGATTTCGGTGAACTCGTCAACTTCATGGCATCCGGCGAAATGGTCGTCTGCGACGCATGGCAGCCTGCCGTCATGGCCGTCAAGGCACAGGGCAAGCCCGCCAAGTACGCGGTTCCGAAGGAAGGCTATCGCGGCTGGGCCATCGGCCCGGCGATGATTGCCGGCTCCACCAACAAGGAAGCCGTCATCGCCTATGCCGACTACTGGCTCTCGGGCGAACCAGGCATCACCGTCTCCGAGCAGGGCTACTACTCGCCCTCGACCAACATCAAGAACGTCATGGACCCCGACAAGTATGCCTTCTGGTACGAGGGCAAGCCGTGGGTCGGCGCACCCGAACGCGGCATCAACGAAGGCGACCTTCGTGATGGCGGTTCGCTGGAGGAACGCGCAAGCAACGTCGCCTACTGGCACCAGTGGCCGGATGAATACGACCATCTCGTCCAGAAGTGGGACGAATTCCTCAACGCGTAACCGTCTGACGCCCGCCTTCGCTCACCCCGGCGAAGGCGGGCGCCGGAACCCCATTGGCATCAGGGGCATTAGGAAAGCTACGGAGTCTGCGATGATTTACGACCTCGAACTGATGAAGGTCGGCAAGGTGTACGACAACGGCACCACCGCGGTTGCCGAATTCGATCTGGCCGTGACCAAGGGCGAGTTCATCGCGTTTCTCGGTCCTTCCGGCTGCGGCAAGACGACGACGCTGCGCATGATCGCCGGTTTCGAGAGCATCTCGTCCGGGGACATGATGATCAAGGGCGTGCGCATGAACGACGTGCCCGCGCAACGCCGGCCAACCTCAACGATCTTCCAGAACTACGCGCTGTTTCCGCATATGACCGTGCGCCGCAATGTCGGCTACGGCCTTGCGGTCAAGGGCCTGCCCAAGGCGGAAATGGATGCCAAGGTGGACCGCATCCTCGCTACCCTTGGTCTCGAGGACATCGCCGACCGCAAGCCCGAACGTCTTTCCGGCGGCCAGCGCCAGCGCATCGCGCTTGCCCGCGGCCTCGTGGTCGAGCCGGATATCCTGCTTCTCGACGAACCGCTCGGCGCGCTCGACGCCAACCTGCGCAAGGCGATCCAGAACGAGCTGAAGCTCCTGCAGAAGAACCTAGGTGTCACCTTCATCTTCGTCACCCATGCCCAGTCGGAGGCGCTGGCGCTTTCGGACCGGGTGGTGGTGATGAACCAGGGCCGCGTCGAGCAGATCAGTCCGCCGCACCAGCTCTACACCCGGCCCGATACCCCCTTCGTGGCGCAGTTCGTCGGTCGCAACACGATGTTCTCCGGCGTAGTCAAGGGCAGCGAGGGCGGCATGGCCGTGGCCGAGACGGCATCGGGTACGCTGACTGGCAAGTCTTCCATCGCGCTTGCCAGTGGTGTGCCGATCAACCTCGTCGTACCCGCCGAGGCCATCGAGGTTTTCCCCGCCGCCGCCGCCCGGCGTGACCGGCTCGCCCGCGAATTCGGCGGTAATCTCATCGATGCACGGATCGACCGTTTCGACGTGGTCGGCCACATCTCGCATCTCAACGTCTCCCTGTCCGACAATCGCAGCATCATGCTGGAAGGACATGTCGAAAAATACCGCCCGGACACCTTCGCCATCGGTTCTCAGGTCATCCTCTCATGGAGCCCCGAGCAGGCAACCGTGATCCCGGCGCACTGACACACCCATCCAATCAGAAGACACGACACAGGAGGTTCTTCACATGGCAAAGGAAATTCTCTGCAGCTTCGGCATCGACGTCGATGCGGTCGCCGGCTGGCTCGGCTCCTATGGCGGCGAGGATTCGCCGGACGACATCTCGCGCGGCCTGTTTGCCGGCGAAGTCGGCTCGATGCGTCTCCTGAAGCTTTTCGAACGCTTCGGCATCAAGACCACATGGTTCATCCCCGGCCACTCCATCGAGACCTTCCCGGAGCAGATGAAGGCAGTTGCGGAAGCCGGCCATGAAATCGGCATTCACGGCTACAGCCACGAAAACCCGATCGCCATGACCCGCGAGCAGGAGATCGAGATCCTCGACAAGTGCATCGATCTCGTCACCCAGCTTTCGGGCAAGCGGCCGACCGGTTACGTCGCGCCGTGGTGGGAGTTCTCCAACGTCACCAACGAGTTGCTCCTGGAACGCGGCATCAAGTACGACCACTCCCTGATGCACAACGACTTCACGCCCTATTACGTGCGTGTCGGCGACAGCTGGACCAAGATCGACTATTCCAAGAAGCCGTCCGACTGGATGATCCCACTGAAGCGCGGCGTCGAGACGGACCTGATCGAAATCCCGGCAAGCTGGTATCTCGACGACCTGCCGCCGATGATGTTCATCAAGAAGTCGCCGAACAGCCACGGCTTCGTCAATCCGCGCGATATCGAGCAAATGTGGCGCGACCAGTTCGACTGGGTCTACCGCGAGATGGATTACGCCGTCTTCCCGATCACCATCCATCCCGATGTCGCCGGCCGTCCGCAGGTTCTGATGATGCTGGAACGTCTTTACGCACACATGAGCAAGCATCCGGGCGTGAAATTCGTTACCATGAACGAAATCGCCGACGACTTCGCCAAGCGCTTCCCGCGCAAGAAGTAAGCCCGGCGGCAACAGGTATAATCGCGCCGGCCTTTAAAAGGGCCGGCGCATCCCAAACCGGAGGCAGCAGGATGTGCTCGCTTTGTGGCGTCCTTGGCGGCGCGGAACACTGGTCCGATGCGGCGGCAAGGCCCGGCGTCTTCACCCGCAATGTCGAGCGGATCGATCGCCGCCGGGAACGGGCGAACCGCGTCGCCGCCGCCAACCGCATCCTTGCGGCCTACGGCCTCACGCTTCACGACTGGCAGGGCTCTTCCTTCGTGCTTGCCAACAAGACCGGCAAGAGCGAAGTGGTCGAGGATCTCGGCCATCTCTGGCCCGCCGCCGAACGCATGATCGGCCGGCCCTGCGACCCTCTCGATCCGGGTCTCGTCACCCGGCTGGAGACTGAGCGAAGTGTTTGAGATTCCACAGTTTACAGCTGTCAACTTGTTGACCGGTTTCCTAGGCTCCGGCAAAACCACGCTGCTTCGCCGGATGCTCGCCGATCCGGCGCTCGCCGATACCGCCGTTCTCATCAACGAGTTCGGCGAGGCCGGGCTCGACCATCATCTTGTCGAGCGCATCGACGAGAACATGGTGCTGCTGCAATCCGGCTGCATCTGCTGCACCGTGCGCGGCGAACTGGTCGACGCCCTGCGGGACCTGCATTCGCGCCGCGAACGCGGCCTGATCCCCGTCTTCTCGCGGGTGATGATCGAAAGCACGGGCCTGGCCGATCCCTTCCCCACGCTTTCCACCATCAAGGCCGATCCGGTGCTACGGCATCACTTCAAACCCGGAAACGTCATCACGACAGTCGATGCGGTCAACGGCGAAGGCAATCTCGACGTCTACGTGGAATCCAACCGTCAGGCGGCCATCGCTGACTGGCTGGTGCTGACGAAGACCGATCTCGCCGGCGCGGAGGCCGCCGAGGCCCTTGAAAAACGCCTGCGCCAGCTCAACCCCGCTGCGACCGTGATCGACGTGCATGACGAGGATCTCTCGGTCGCCGCCCTCGTCGGCTCCTCCGACACCACCCGTGGCAACGGCCTGCAATCGATAAGCGGCTTTTACTGCGAGGGCAGCCGCGAACTGGTGACGGCGAGCGGCGAGGCCCACAGCGCCGCCTTCCGCTCCTTCGTCGTCACCATCGACCACGCCATCGACTGGACCGCCTTCGGCATCTGGCTCACCATGCTGCTCAACCGCCATGGCGACCGGGTGCTTCGGGTGAAGGGCATCCTCAACATTGCCGGAGAGGAGAGGCCGGTCGCCATCCACGGCGTCCAGCACCTGGTGCACACCCCGGTCCACATGGGGGGCTGGCCCTCGGAGGATCGCCGTTCCCACATCGTCTTTATTGTTGACGGTCTCGATCCGAAATTGTTGAAACGGTCCTTCGAAGCGTTTGCGGTCGTCTCATCCGAACCCGCCCATGGCCCGACGCCGATAATGAGCCAGAACCGGTAGTCCGCGCGCATGAGAAAATCCAGATCTGCGATGTCCCAACTCGCCACGCCCGCGCTGGCAACGGCCGGCCGGCCGAAGCTTCGAGTGCTCGGCACGGCAATCTCGCTGCTGGAAGAGCTGCGCGTCGGCGCGGAAAAGGACCTCGGCATCGAAATCGCCTTCGACAACAACGACTTCCTGACGACCCAGTACAAGGCGGCGCAGGATCCCGGCGGCTACGACATCTACGACCAGTGCTTCCACAATCTCGATATCGTCTGGTACTGGCGGGCGATCCAGCCGATCGACATCAACCGCATCGCGCTGTGGGACGAAATCACCGACCTCACCAAGACCGGCCGCATCGCGCCGAATGCGCGGCTCGGGCAGGGCGACGCGCCGGTGAAGAAGCTCTTCGTGCAGCCGAACCTCGAGCTCGGCGAGACCCCGACCTCGCGCATCTCCATGCTGCCGACCCACCATAACTTCGACAGTTTCGCCTATCGCACGGATCTGGTGAAGGCGCCCTCCGAGGTGGAAAGCTGGGCGAGCCTGTTCGACGAGCGCTGGGCCGGGCGGGTGGCGCTGGTGGACGAACCGGCCATCGGCATTTTCGATGCAGCGCTCGCCGCCCAATCCGCCGGGCTGATGCGCTTTGAAAACATCGGCAACATGACGGTCGCGGAAATCGACCGGCTGATCGATCTTCTCGCCGAAAAGAAGCGCTGCGGCTTCTTCCGCGCCTTCTGGCGCACGGCGGAAGAAGCGGCGCAGCTGATGATACGGCACGAGACGGAAATCCAGAGCATGTGGTCGACGGGCACGACGATCCTGCAGGGACAGGGCCTGCCGGTCGATCAGGCCGTGCCGGCCGAGGGATACCGCGCCTGGCATGGCGGCCTCTGCCTTTCGCGCCAGCTTGTCGGGCGAACGCTCGATGCGGCCTACGACTATCTCAACTGGTGGCTTTCCGGCTGGCCGGGTGCGGTGGTCGCCCGGCAGGGCTATTACATTTCGACGCCGGAGCGCTCGCGCAGCTACATGAGCGACGCCGAGTGGAACTACTGGTATGCCGGCCGTCCCGCGACCGAGGATCTGCCCGGCCCGGACGGCGGCATCCGCATTCGGGCGGGCTCGCTGCGCAGCGGCGGTTCCTACTGGCAAAGAGCCAACTCCATCGCGGTGTGGAACACCACGATGGACGAACATAACTATCTCGTCCGGCGCTGGATGCAGCTCGTCGGTCGATAAGCTTGAAAAAAGGGCATGGATATGGGGCATCTTGGCAAATCGGTCGCGCAGCTTTCCGCACTTATCCAGACGGGCGCGCTCGATCCGCGCGCGCTTGCCGAGGAGACGCTGGATGGTATCCGCACCCATGCGGACCAGTCGATCTTCACCGTACTGACGCCTGAAAGGGCTCTCGCCGAGGCGGACCAGTCTGCAAAGCGGCTTGCCGAGGGCCGTTCGCTCGGCATTCTCGACGGCATCCCGGTCGCCTGGAAAGACCTTTTCGACATGGAAGGCCTCACCACCACGGCGGGATCGACGGTGCTGGCAAAGAACCCGCCGGCAACCACGGATGCCGCCATCGTCACCACGCTGAAACAGGCCGGCATGATCGCCGTCGGCCGCACTAATATGAGCGAATTCGCCTTTTCGGGCATCGGCATCAACCCGCATTACGGCACGCCGAAGAACCCCGCCTCCACCGACGTTCCCCGCGTTCCCGGCGGCTCCTCCTCGGGGGCCGGCGTTTCCGTCGCCGCAGGCCTCGTGCCGGTCGCCATGGGCACGGATACGGGCGGATCGATCCGCATCCCCGCGGCTTTCAACGGCATCGTCGGCTACAAGGGAACCCGCGGGCGCTACGCCATGGACGGCGTATTTCCGCTCGCAACCAACCTCGATGCGCTCGGACCCCTCTGCCACACCGTGCAGGACGCGGTCTGGGTCGATGCCGCCATGCGCGGGCGGACATCCTCCGAGGTCATCAGGGGAACGCTTGAGGGACAGTCGCTCGTCGTGCCGGAAACCGTCTTCTTCGACGGCATCGAGGACGGTGTCGCCATGGCCTTCGAAGCCACGCTCGAAAGGCTTTCCAGGGCCGGCGCGCGCATCCGCCGGCAGGCCTTCCCGATCTTTGCGCAACTCTTCGAAATGATCACCGAAAGGGGCGCCCTCGTCACGGCCGAAGCCTATGCGCTGCATGGCGAGCGGCTGCACGGCGAGGACGCCCGCGGCATGGACCCGCGCGTCGTCTCGCGCTCGCTGACTGGCCAGAAGATCACCGCCCCCGACTACATCCATATCCTTCAGGTCCGCCAGCGCATGATCGCGGAAATGGCCCGCTCAGTTGCACCGGGAGATATCCTCGTTTCCCCGACGCTCCCCCATGTCGCGCCGACCATCGAAAGCCTTCTCACCGACGATGCGGCCTTCTTCGCGGCCAACGGCAAGACGCTGCGCAACACCCAGATCGGCAATTTCCTCGACTGGTGCGGCGTTTCCATCCCCTGCGGCACGGGCGACGCCGGCATGCCCGTCGGCTGCCTGCTTTCAGGCCTGCCGAACACTGACGAACATCTCCTGTCGATCGCAGTCGCGGCGGAGGAAACGGTACGTGGCTGACGATATCATAAGCGTCTCGGCCGCCCGGGCGATGAAAGCCGCCGGAGGTCAGCTCGTGCTCAATGCGGCAACGGCGCGGACGTTGTCGGACGATCACGGGCAGATCGTCGATGTGATCGTCGTAAACGCCATCGAGGCCGAACAACTGGCCCAGGTCCCGGTGATCGATACCTTGGCGGGAGCGCTTGGTGCAGCCAAGCAGCTGGCCGGCCGGTCCCCGTCGTTGTCGTGACGGCGGGCGGGCAAGGGGTGGCATGCGACGAAGAAAGGCGAAGAATTTTCAGTTGAGGCGGTCAAGGCAAGACTGGTGAGCACCCGCGGCGCGGGCGACGAGTTCACAGGTGTCCTCGCGGCTGATCTTGCGTGTGGAAAGGATATCCGTTCGGCGCTGGTTTCGGCGAACCGGGCCACCGCCGCGCTGGTAAGCACGCCTCACGGCACGTGAAGGCGCGCGGCGAGGCTCTTTGCAGCGTTCTTGATCGGGGAGACTTCCGCCCGGCGAGGATCCCTTGCCGCAGATCGCTACCGTTCCTGTAGGCATCGTAACGATTGGCGCATCTTACAAGTCTTTTCCGCACGCGCTTGTCGGCCGTACGATGCAGGGGAAGTTCTCCCTTCCCACCGGTGTTTCGACGGTCTTTGATGGCCGGCACGACACAGATGCAGGTGCGAAATGGATCGTGAAGAGGAGCGAATGGAAAGGGATATGACGCCCGCAAGCGGCGAAGGGGTCCCGAACCCCGGGGGCAAGACCAACCCCGGCCCCAGTACTGACACGAAAGCCGTGTTAGCCCCTGAAGGGCCTAATCGCCTCGTGTCTGATATCGCGCGCCTGATTGGCCGGCAGTTGGCGCGTGAAGACTACAAGCGCCGCGCCGCGACCAACGACAATCGTGGTCCGGAGGCGGACGGCGACGGTGATTGACGAGAGAGCGATCGCAACCCTCGCTATTGGATTGTGTGCCAAACGCCTTGCACCGTCGTCCGGTTTGCGACTAGGATTCCGCTTGAGGCAGATACGCGCTGCCTTGGGGCGTCGAAACCCCTCACGAAAGCTGATGCCAGCTGATATGGCATCGTACTCGTTGACCTTATGGTCGGGGAGCCTGTGGCGTATGCAACAGGCCTCCGGCTAAAGGCTACAGGGCCGTTTCGTGACGGTTTCGAACTCCCCGATCACCAGGGGTCATTGAGCATGGACGCGGGGGCGAACCGCGAATGCTCCCAGGAAGCCGATCGAACGACACGAGGGCAGACAGCCCCGTTTCCCTATGCGACCAGCATCCGCGACCCCTTGCCATTGCAAAGGGGAAACCGTCATGTCGGATACACAGCAGGCATCGAGTTGCAGTTTCTACACCTATGTTTACGGCGACGACCTTACGAGGACCAGCCGCCGTTTCTACGATACGCAGGATACGGCGCGGCGGGATGTCGTGACCTTTCGCCGGAAATTGCTTGCGGAGAAAAACCGTAGCGACCCGCTTCCGGACATGAGGATTGTCCGGATGGAGACTGTGCCGCTGACGCCAAAGGCGCTCGCCTCCCTTTTCAACGATCTTGACGGCCGGCTCGGCGACTTCATCCGCTTGCGGGAAGTCGTCGAGGTGATCACCGAGCCGCAGGTCGGGGCCGGGCGAGCCAATCCCGTCGACTGATGCGTCGGAGCCGACTGAGGCCTTTGCCTCGTTCCACTGACGTCGGCCAGAACAAAGCCGTCCCCTCAAGGGCATGCCGCTGACGTGGTGGCGCGTCCCGCGCCCGTCTCTTACGTAAATACAGCGCGTTGCTGGATGCCCATGAACGCTGAAGACGAGACTCAACAAGGAGACATGCCGATGACTCGTGCTGCCCTCTACGCCCGCTATTCCTCGGATAACCAGAGGGAGGCCTCGATCGAGGACCAATTGCGATTGTGCCGTGAGCGCGTTCTGAGGGAAGGATGGGACTTCGCCGAAACATATTCGGATGCCGCGGTATCCGGAGCGAGCATGCTCCTCCGCCCGGGCATCAGACAGCTTGTTACTGACGCCCAATCGGGACAGTTCGAGGTCGTCGTCGCGGAGGCGCTCGACCGACTGTCCAGGGATCAGGAAGACATAGCGGGCTTGTTCAAGCGACTGCGGTTCGCCGGTGTGACAATCGTGACGTTGAGCGAGGGACAAATCGATGAGCTGCATGTCGGGCTGAAGGGCACGATGAACGCGCTCTTTCTCCGAGATCTGGCTGCAAAAATACGGCGTGGCCAGATCGGCCGCGTGACGAAAGGCTTTTCCGCCGGTGGCTTGTCATACGGCTACCGCGTGGTGCGGAAATTCGACGAGCGGGGCGAACCGATCAGGGGGCTTCGCGAGATCGATCCTGAACAGGCGGACGTGGTGCGTCGGATCTTCAGTGAGTTCGCGTCGGGGCGTTCCGGTCGCACGATTGCTGCCGCCCTCAACCGCGACGGCATTCCGTCGCCTTTCGGCGGCGAGTGGGCCGCGTCGACCATCAACGGAACTCTGAAGCGCCGCAGTGGAATGCTCTACAACGAAGCCTACGTCGGATTGCTGGTGTTCAATCGTCTTCAAATGATGAAAGATCCAGACACCGGCAAGAGGATTTCGCGGCCCAATCCTCCGGATCAGTGGCAGGTCGTTGAAGCGCCGCATTTGCGTATCATCGCG
>NZ_JAMXLD010000001.1:2948204-2949599 GCF_024054295.1 Ciceribacter sp. RN22 | reverse complement strand
AGGATATTCTCCGGGCTGATCAGGTGCGGATGTTGCGGAGCGGCTTACACCGTCAAGTTTCAGGATCGGTTGTCTTGTGCAGCTCATCGCGAGAAAGGGACCTGCGATAACAACCGCACCATTCGCATGCCGGACCTGGAGCAGCGTGTTCTCGGGGGGATAAAGCGCCGATTGCTAGCGCCGGAGGTGATCGCGGAGTTCCTGAGCGAATACCAGGCGGAGCAGAAGCGGTTGAATGCCCGGTGCTGATCGCGAGCTGCGCGAAGGCGAGAGGCAACTCGCCAGACTGGAAAGGCAGATCCGCAATATCGTTGATGCCATCGCCGACGGGGCAGCGACGATTTCCCTGAAGGCAAAGCTGCGCGAATTCGAATCGGAGAAGGCGCGGCTGGTCGCCAGCCTCGATTTCCTGCGCGCGTCGACAAAGGTAGTCGAGCTTCGGCCCGCATCAATCGATGCGTATCGTATCAAGATCGAGGAACTGCAACTCGGGCTGCAATCAAACGACTCGATGCAGATGGCTTGCGAAATCCGCTCCCTGGTGACCTCAATCGAGGTCCACCCGTGCGAGGAACGAGGTCAGGTCGAGCTTTTCGTGAAGGGAGCAATAGCGGATCTTTTGGACCTTCCGAAGAAGAAGCCGCATGCTGTGCTTAGCACTGTAATGGTGGTAGCGGGAGAGCGTTACCCTCAATACCGTGCGACGGTCGATATCAAATGCTGAATTGGTACCGCGAGGCGCTTGGCTGCGCGCCCACAGCCAGTTCGGTTCTTCTTGGTCGAGTACCTCGACTTTTTCCTCGACGGCTCATTTGAGGCGCCGCGAAAGCATGTGGGCAGCGATCGCCCATACACTTCGTGAGCAAACGTAAGGGAACCCAGCCGGAGCCGGAAAACTTCGGCTTGCGACGGTCCAAGTTCTGGTCTCAGAGCAGGCGCAGCTGGTGTCGTCTCGTTGGCGGAGGGAAGAGTGAAGGAATAGGGCCTCACTCCGGAGGGTGCGCCACCACCGGAGCGAGGAACATCACCTGAACATCTCCGGCGAGTAGGTGCCGTCGCTGTCGAGGTCGGCAGCGCGCTGCTGGAGCCAGTAGAGATACTGGTGGATTGAATTGGTCGCCTGCTCGCCGTTTCCCGAATGGAAGTCGTATTTTTCGGCTTCGCCACTCTGGATCAGGTCGGTGACATAGCTGATCCGGGAATGGATGTTGTCGGGGCTCACCAAGGCAACATTGGTCAAAACCATCTGATTACTCTCCGCATTCTTGGAGAATAGACTAGGGTTCGCCTCGCGTTCGATCGTGTCCCAGCGCGTGGTGTAGCTGGATTTCATAGCCATCGGTGATTTCCGGTAGGGTCGGGTTGCTTAGATCCAACCTGAAGGACACCACCGAT
>NZ_JAMXLD010000001.1:2936475-2948104 GCF_024054295.1 Ciceribacter sp. RN22 | reverse complement strand
ACTGATTGCTCAGACTACATTACCATCAACTCGAAACGACACACCTTCTCCACCGTGAAGATGGGGCTCGAAGCCGAATACCCCATCTGATTCCGACAATAGCAGAACTTTGCTTGCCGTCACGCGGCGACGCTTGCTTTCCGTTTCGGCAGCTTGGCTGGCGGCACAAATGGCGAGTGCAGAGGCGACGCTCTCCAGCGACGGCGACATAAGAGGCGACAGCGATCCGTTGCTCGTTCTGTGGCGGCAATGGATGACCGCGCAGGCCGAAGCTGAGAGGCTTTGCGAGCTTCAGCAGCGGCTGGAGAGCAGGATGGTCTCGGAAATTGGCTTTCCCCGTGTCGTGGTTACTGGCGGGGACCGTGAGGCTCCGGTGTCGGCCTTCTCGGTGGACGAAATCGATGCGCTTTTCGGTGACGGACCGGAACGGGCAGGCGCACGCGCGCAGGCGAGGGCGGCTCTTGCTGAACAGCAGAGCAAGTGGGACGCCTTGGATGAGAGGCTGGGGTACAGCCGCGCAAAGCATGCCGAGAGGAGCGCAGTTGCCGCTCGGGACGAGCGCGCGCATGCGCTGTGGGACGAGCCGGCACGGTCGCGCGCAGGTGTCGCGGCCAAGCTCCACGCGCTCCTCTGCATGGGCAGGGAAGACTGTCCCGACGACGAGTTCCCCTGGCCGCAGATGAGCGCCATTCTCCGGGATATCGTCGCGGGCACTGACGACATGTGGCATGAATTGTGAGGCGGTTATCGCGGCGCTGCCGCTGGCGACAACGTGAACGCTCATGTCGGAACGCGTGTTTCAGCAAATTCGCGTCGCCCCGCACTTGGCCCCGGCGGTTGCGTCGACTCATCTGGCTCTTAGCGGCAGGTTCGCGCCCTCTTTTCAGCCATCGAGCCTCGTTCATTCGCCATCCAGAAGCAGACGCCAACTCCCTCACCCCCGTTGCCTAATGACGATGGTCCTTGTCTCACGGGCGCAGCAGCGGATGATCCTGTCCACCATGCTCGCAGCCTGGGTCGCGATCTCAGGTACGCCAGTGAGCTCGCCAAATGCAGAGCGAGCGGGAGGGCCCGCTACGAAAAGGCCGGTGTTCGGAGTGCCGTCCACGGCAATCGTCCGACCTGCGTTGTCGCAGACAAGCCCCAGGCCCAGCGGATCCGATTGAAGGAAACCGTCCCGGTGCAGCGCAAGCAGCAATCGCTGGTGGGAACAGTAGTCGCGGAAATCGGGTCCTGTCGCGAGCAGAATGTAGGTGCCGCGGTGTTCGGTCGTGCCATTGCGCGTCGTGACCCTTGCCACCAGATCTTGCCCGTCTCGCTGTACGGACGCCAGATTGCCGAGGAGGATGTCCACGCGTCCGGTAGCAAGGCCCTCTGCCAGCACGGTCGAGACCTGTGGGGGCATGCGATAGCGGTGGACTTCGTACCAGCGGCGCAGGCGGCGGAGAAATTTGCCCCGCTCGCCCGGCGGCAGGTGCTGCCAGAGGAACTGGGAATGCTGTCGCAGGGCATCGTATACGGATTGCCACGGAATGCCTTGCGCTTCGGCTTCCGCGATCGTCGCGCGGACCCTTGCCAGTATCCGCCTGGCTGAGGTCAGGGTTTCGTCCTGAAACTCGCCATAGGGACCGAAGCCCCCGCCGGCATGGGGTCTCGGCAGCAGGCCCGAACGAGACAGAAGGGACACCCGGCCGCGATGGTTGCGAGCGCGGAGGCGTGCCAGTGCGTCAAGCGCTGTCAAGCCGGAGCCGACTACCAGGATGTCGCTTTCGGGGTCGATATCGCCGAAGGCGTCCGGTGCAAGAGCGTCTCTGATTTGCCTCGCGGCGCGCACGTCCAGATTGGCGAGAGCCGGCGGCCTCGATGCTGCCGGATGACCCGTCGCGAGGATCAGCACATCGGCCATGACAACCGCCCCCTCCGCGCCTGTCACGCGCCACTGTTCGTTGATGCGGGAGACAGACTGCGCAGCCTCGCGGACGTGCCGGACTACCCCGTTTTCGATCAAGGAGGAGATCTGCGTCTGCATGAATCGCCCAAAGTCGCGGCGGCGTGCGAACACGCCCTCCGATGTGATCGCCTCCGGGTCCACCAACAGGGTGCCGCTCGCCTGCAGCCAGTCCGGAAACGCCGAGGGAGAGCCGGGAACGGCGCGCATCCGATGGGCTGCGACGTTGAGGCGGACGTCGAGATCGGCCGCGTCGTAGGCAAGGCCGGCGCCGAGGTGCTCTCGGGGCTCGAAGACCGTGATCTCTTCGATGTGTCCGAAGCCTCTCTCGGCGAAAAGCTTCGCGACGGTCGCCCCGGTGTAGCCGCCTCCGATGACGACGACCCGCGAGCCTGAAGGGCTGACAGGGCCTTTCAACGGTGGAGACGAAATCCTGATCTTCAACATGGCAGTCCTCCTTCCGGCAGACGTTCGGAGATGCTGAACATATTTTCTATAAAATATATGGAAAATAAAAACGCTTGTCTACGGGGTGGGTTCCGCGGCTGCTATCTCTTGCTCAAATCAGCACGAACGGAGCCAGGACATGAGCACCTTCATCGCGACAGAGTTTTCCGAGCCGCGGCTCCACCCCGTTTTGGACCGGCCCGCAGACGCGCGGGGCCTGAAAGAGGCGCTCAGATCCCTGGGTGGCGGCGTCAGCGTCGTTACCGCAGGTGAAGGCGACCTGCGGTCGGGAGCGACCGTTACCTCCGCAACGGCCCTCTCCGTCGATCCGCCGCGAATGCTGGTGTCTCTCAACAGGTCGTCCTCCACATGGCCGGTGGTCGACAGGTTCCGTCACTTCGCCGTCAACGTCGTCGGCGACGACCACCGGGATATCGCGAACCGTTTTGCCGGCGTCGGTGGAGTTCGGGGAGCCGAACGTTACCAGGGGGCGGAGTGGACGAGACTTGCCAGCGGCGCTCCGGTGCTGGAAACTGCCGTCGCCGCCCTCGACTGCGAGGTTGAGGAAGCGATCGAAAGACACAGCCACGTAATCGTCATCGGCAGGGTCCTTGCGATCCGGCTGGGTCGGGGAAGTTCCCTGCTCTACCAGAACGGCCGATACCATTCTCTCACTTGACGGTGCCGGTCGGCTTCCGAAGAGGTTCTGAACGATGACATCAGCTGCCGATCGATTGCGTCCCGTTCCCGCAGCGCTCTCGACGGAGAGCGAGGTCATCGCGGCGCTCGATGCGATCATTCATGGCCCATGTTCCGACGTTCGGGCAACGACGGCTACCCTGATTACATCGGGACTCCTGGCTGTTTCCATTCCGGCAGCGTTCGGCGGCGCCGACATCTCCAATGCCGTCGTTGCCGACGCGGTCAGCCGGCTGTCGGCCTGGCACGAGAAGACGGCGGATCTGTTGGTTCAGCATCTGATTGCACTGGAGCTCCTGCGCACGAGCGGCACGACCGAGCAGCGCAAGGCGGTCTATAGCCGCGTCGTCCTCGGCGACGTGTTTGAACGTCTTTCTCAGGCGGGAGACCATCCCCTGCCGCGCCTCGATCGATCCGGATTGTCTTTCGCGATCGAGCCCTTCTCTGCCACCGACGCGGCGCGAGCCGCGGCCTGGCAAGTGCTGGTTGCGCGGGCCGCCGGGATCGGTGATGTTGCGGCAATCGTCGCGGCCGACGCGCGGCACGATCCCGAACGGACCCGTTCGAACAGGATGTCTGTTTCCCCGGACAATGTTCTGGAGCTCGGGCCGGAGGCACCTCGGCTTGCCGCGCTCATGCAGGCCTTTCTTCATGGCGCGAGCTGTCGCGGGAAATGTGACCCGGGTCATCTGGAAGGCATGAACGGGGACGCCGGCGCGGCATCTGCCGTCGAATACGAGCTCCTGGACGCGATCGTTCTGAAGACTGCATCCGTCATCGACGGCATTCAGGTCGATCTGCGACCTGTTTCCGAAACGCACATCGATCGGCTCTTTCACGCGTTGACGACGGCCTGCGCCCGTTGCTCAGGCGAGATCACTCGCCGGCAATAAGATCTCCGACGGAATTCTCTCGGGCGGCGAACTGCGACAACGTCATGTTGTCGAGGATAGAGGCGATGGCGTCCCGGACCTGCGTCATCGAGATGCGGACCTGACATGCTGCCGGATCCCGGCAGTCGTCGCAGGCTTCGAACGCGGTCCGGCTGGCGCAGCGAATCGGTGCGAGCGGCCCGTCGAGGGCCCGGATGACCTGCCCGATCATGATTTCGTCGGCGGGCTTCGACAGGGCGTATCCCCCGTTCGGCCCCTTCTTCGAACGCAGGAACCCGTTGTTGCGCAGTTCCAGAAGGATCGTATCGAGAAACTTCTTCGGAATGTTGTTGCGTGCGGCGATGTCGGTCACGAACGCCGTCTGCCCCGGCTCGAGACCCGCGAGGTCGACCAGTGCCTTCAGACCATACTTGCCTTTGTTGGTGAGCATTTCCGGAACCCGGCCGATGGCCATCGCGAGTGACTTTCTGCCAAATTACATAGTTTTTCTGAACTAAGCGTTCAAGCGTGTTTCCTCGCCTGTCGCTGGCGAGGAACCGCCTTTCGTGGCCCCGCAGCAGGCTTGTTCTCCTTGTTCGCGCCCGCCGGAAATCAATTCGCCGTTTGCGGGAATCTTCGCAATTCTATTTCTCTATATAAATTATAGAAAATATAGGCTGACTTCATTCGATCCAACCGACAGTGAGGACCAGCCATGACACGCAAAATCAGACTTGGAGCATTCCTGCCCGGAGGCGGCCAGCACATCGCATCCTGGCGGCATCCCGATCAGCCGGCGGACGGGGCCGTCAGTCTCGAGTTCCACAAGCAGCTGGCGTTGACGGCGGAACGTGGCCTCTTCGACGCCTACTTCCTGGCGGACGGCCTGGCTGTCGGCTTTGGCGGCGCGCGTGAGGGCGGCAATGCGCGGGTGGCCGGCTTCGAGCCGGTGACCCTCTTTGCGGCACTCGCACCCTTCACCACGCATCTTGGCTTCATCGCGACCGCGTCGACGACCTACGAGGAACCCTACAAAACCGCCCGCAAGTTCGCCTCGCTCGATCTGATCTCCGGTGGGCGCGCGGGCTGGAATGTCGTCACGACGACCGGCGATGCAACCGCGCAGAACTTCAATCGCGACACCCAGCTGCCACATGCCGAGCGTTACAAGCGCGCCGTCGAGCACGTCGAGGTGGTGAAGAAGCTATGGGACAGCTTCGAGGACGACGCCTTCATTCGCAACAAGGAGACAGGTGTCTTCTTCGATCCCGCCAAGCTTCACGATGCGGATCACAAGGGCGAGCACTTCAGGGTCAAGGGTCCGCTGAACGTCTCTCGCTCGCGCCAGGGACACCCGGTCATCGTCCAGGCCGGTCAATCCGAGGACGGACGCGGTCTTGCCGCCGCGACGGCCGAGGTGATCTTTACCGCGCACCAGCACATCGAAACGGCGCAAGAGTTCTACCGCGACATCAAGAGCCGTGCACGCGGCCTCGGCCGCAATCCGGACCATGTCCTCATCATGCCCGGCGTATCACCGTTCGTCGGGCGGACCGAGGCGGAAGCACGCGAGAAGTACGACCGGTTGACCTCGCTTATTCTCGAAGAGGACGGCGTCGGGTTGCTGAACGGCCTGACCGGCGGCACGCTCGATCTGCACGGATACGATCTCGACGGTCCTCTGCCGCCGGCGCCGCCGACGGAGGGCTTGAAAAGCCGGCAGGCGCTGATCCGCCAGATCGCCGACGAGAACAATTTCTCGATCCGCCAGCTCTATCAATGGGTCGCCTCGGCACGCGGCCACTTCACCGTCGTCGGGACCGCCGTACAGATCGCAGACACGCTGCAGGAGTGGTTCGAGAACGAAGCTGCCGACGGCTTCAACATCCTGCCGCCGTGGCTGCCGACCGGGCTCGACGACTTCGTCGATCTGGTGATCCCGGAGTTGCAGCGCCGCGGGCTGTTCCGCACCGCTTACGAGGGCCGCACGCTCCGCGAAAACCTCGGCCTTCCATTCCCCGTCAACCGTTGGGCCGGGGCCGGCTCGGTCGTTCAGGCCGCAGAGTGAGGGGGTCTTCATGTCCTACGAAGATGTCGATCGGGGCCGGGCCTATGGCCTCGGCCTCTCCGGGGCGGAAAACCGGGCGCCGCGCTGGCTGACACAGACGGCAACGGCCGTCGCGCCAATCCTCTCCCGCTACGGGCTCATCATCGGCTTTCTGGTCGCCTGGCAGGTGTCCGCCAAGCTCGGCTGGGTGAACCCCTCGGTATTTCCGCCTCTGGACCAGATCATCGCAGCTCTGTGGAAGGGCATTTCCACGGGTGCGCTGGTCGACGACATCGCGATCAGCCTGCAGCGGTCGGGAATCGCCTTCGTCGCGGCGGTCGGGTTCGGCATTCCGCTCGGTCTCTTCATGGGGCAGATACGCGCCGTCGAGCAGGCACTCGACCCGCTGCTGCAGTTCTTTCGCCAGACCTCGGCGCTCGCCCTCTATCCGGTGTTCATCCTGCTGCTCGGTCTCGGCGAGACGTCGAAGGTGTTCGTGATCTTCTGGGCCACCCTCTTCCCGATCCTGTTGTCGACGATCGGCGGTGTGAAGGAAGTGGATACCAGGCTGATCGAGATGGCGCGCACCTATGGCGCCGGCTCGCTTGCGATCTTTCGGAGGGTCGTTCTGCCGGCCTCCGTGCCCGCGATCTTCGTCGGACTGCGGCTTTCGGCAACCACCGCCCTGCTGCTCCTGATCGCGGCGGAAATGATCGGCGCAAACAAGGGCATCGGCTTCCAGGTGATGAACGCCCAGTACAATTTCCAGATCCCGCTGATGTTCGCGGCGATCCTGCTTCTGGCACTCCTCGGCCTCGCGGCCAATGCCGCTCTCGTCCTTCTCCAGCGGCGGCTCTGCCGCTGGGCCTGAACGTGGGCGTCGAAACGCGGCCTCCACACGACACCATTTCCATAAAGGATACGTCCCATGACCCTGCATTCCCGCAGACTCTTCCTTTCGGTCGCCTTGGCAATCGGCTTTTCCGGCTCCGCCTCTGCCGCCGAAGAGGTCAAGCTCCGCTATCTCGCCAGCCAGGGCGGGCTGTCGGCCCATGAACTTGCCGCCGAACTCGGCTATTTCGAAGGGTCCGGCATCACGGTCGAAAATGTCGGTTACGCCACGGGCGGTCCGGCGTCCCTGATCGCGCTCGCCTCGGGCGACGTCGAGATCGGCGGTGCCGCAACGTCTGCCGTGCTGAATTCGATCATCGGCGGAAACGACTTCGTCGCCGCCTATCCGTCGAACGGCATCAACGACGAGGTCCAGTCGATCTTCTACGTCCTCGAGGACAGTCCGATCAGGGAGATCAAGGATATCGCCGGCAAGAGCATTGCCGTGAATACGCTCGGGGCACATCTCGACTACACGATCCGGGAAGCACTCCATTCCGTCGGCCTGCCCTCCGATGCTGCCAACCAGATCGTCGTTCCCGGGCCGCAGCTCGAGCAGGTCCTGCGCTCGGGTCAGGTCGATGTATCCGCCTTCGGCTATTGGCAGACCACTTTCGAAGGGGCCGCGCGGCAGAACGGCGGCCTGCGTGCGATCTTCGACGATACCGACGTGCTCGGTGACATCGCCGGCGGTTTCGTCGTGCTGCGCCGCGATTTCATCGAAAAGCATCCGGGGGCCGCCAGGGTCTTCGTCGAGCAGTCGCAGCGCGCACTGGATTACGCCCGTGAGCATCCGGAGGAAACCAGAACGATCTTCGCCAAAGCGCTCGCCGAACGCGGGGAAAATCCCGACATCGCCCGGTATTTCCGGGGCTATGGGGTGCGTCCGGGCGGCAAGGCGGTGGGGCGTGATCTCCAGTTCTGGATCGACGTCCTGGTGCGCGAAGGCAAGCTGAAGGAAGGGCAACTGTCCGCCGAAGACATCCTCTACACCGCCGATACGGCGAGCAACTGAGGAACTGGCCATGGCTGTCGCAAACGCCATCCGCGGAGAGGTGACGGTCCGTCGCCTCTCCAAGAGCTTCACCCTCGACGGCCGGCCTCTGCCGGTCCTCAAGGACCTGAACCTCACCATCCGCTCCGGTGAGAGCCTGGCGATCGTCGGCGCCAGCGGCTCCGGCAAGACGACGCTTCTGCGGATCCTCGCGGGCCTCGAAGAGGCAGACGCCGGCGACGTATTGATCGACGGCAGGCGAGTTCGGGGCGTCGGTGCCGAACGGGCCGTCATTTTCCAGGAGCCGAGGCTGCTGCCCTGGCTCGCGGTGATCGACAATATCGGCTTCGGTCTGGAGACGAAGGGCCTGTCCCGGCAGGAGGCCCGGGCTGTCGCTCAGAGATACGTCGATCTCGTCGGCCTGAAGGGCTTTGAGAGAGCCTTGCCACGGCAGCTGTCAGGCGGAATGGCGCAGCGCGTCGGGATCGCCCGGGCGCTCGCCGTCCGGCCGGAAATCCTCCTTCTCGACGAACCTCTGGGCGCACTCGACGCGATGACCAAGATCGGCATGCAGCAGGAACTGGCACGGATATGGAGGGACGAGGATGTGACCACGGTGCTGGTCACCCACGACCTCGAAGAGGCGATCTTCCTCGCCGACCGCATCCTGATCCTGCCCCGCGAAAAGGGCGCCGAGCCCCGGCTGATCGACATCGACCTCCCCCGTCCACGCGATCGCAGCGCAGCCGGCTTCGTGCGCCAGCGCGAAGAACTGCTCGGGCTGTTCGGATTGCACTGAGAGAGCTGCTGCGCGAGGGCGAGGCGGTGAAACGGCCGCGGTGTGAAGAAGCGGAACCGTTGATGACTACGCCTTTCCCTGTCGGGTCGATCATGCCAACCATCTCAGCCCCCGCCAATATGTTGGATTGGTCGATGAGTGGGTGACAGCAATCGGGCTACGCCGCGAAGACTACGGCACTCACTCGCTCCGACGCACAAAGGCAGGGATGATCTACAAAGCGACCGGCAACCTATGGGCCATCCAAATCCTGCTTGGGCATACCAGGACCGAGAACACGGTCAGGTATCTCGGCGTCGATATCGAAGATGGAGTTAGCGGAGCGTACCGAAGTCTGATTTTGCGCGGCCCCGCTGCCGGGGGCAAGCCCCATTGTGAAGTGAGCACGTCCCTATTACGCTCGGACTGGGCGTTGGCTCGGATGTCAGCTTTCTCTCTGGTATCGACAATAGCAGACGGTCCGCATCCGGCCCCAACTCCGCCTCGGCCAGTCCCGCATCCTACAAGTCTTCTCCGCATCCGCTTGCCGGTTCTACGACGCACGGGGAACTCGCCCTTTCCACGGATACTTCGACGGTCTTTGATGGTCGGCACGAGGCAAGTGCGGGTGCGGCATGGACCGGGAAGAGGATCGAGCGGAAAGGGACAAGACGCCCGCAAACCACAATGCGGACCCGGACCATGAGGACAAAACGGTCCCGCCCTCTTCTGTTGAAGCTGTTTCATCCGTCGAGAGACTCGATCACCTCGTATTCGACATTGCCCGCCTGATCGGCCGCCAAATGGCACGCGATGATTATGAACGCCGAGCTCCGGTCAGCGACAACTGTGATCCAAGTGTAGACGATGACTGACGCGAGAGCGATCCAAACTGTCGGATCACGCAGCAGACGCCTTGCACCGTCGTCCCGTTTGCGACTAGGATTCCCCTTGAGGCAGAAACGCAACTGCCTTGGGGCGTCGAAACCTCTGTGTTCGGTTGGTGTTGGCCGTTACAACACCACACTCCTTGACCTTTATGGTCGGGGAGCCTGTGGCGTATGCAACAGGTTCACCCGAACCAAAGGCCACAGGGCCGTAACACACGGTTTCGAACTCCCCGATCACCAGGGGTCAATGAGCATGGACGCGGGGGCGAACCGCGAATGCTCCCAGGAAGCCGATCGAACAACACGAGGACAGACAGGCCCGTTCCCTTATCCGATCAGCATCCGCGATCCCTTGCCATTGCAACAAGGGGAAACCGTCATGTCGGACACACAGCAGGCATCGAGTTGCAGTTTCTACACCTATGTCTATGGCGACGACCTCACGAGGACCAGCCGCCGCTTCTATGACACGCAGGATACGGCGCGGCGGGATATCGTGACCTTTCGCAGGGAGTTGCTTGCCGAGAAGGGCCGCTATGATCCGCTGCCGGACATGAAGATCGTCCGCATGGAGACGGTGCCGGTGACGCCGCAGGCGCTCGCCTCACTCTTCAACGACCTCGACGGCCGGTTGGGTGACTTCATCCGCTTGCGGGAAGTGGTCGAGGTGATCACCGAGCCGCAGGTCGGGGCAGGGCAGGGCGATTCCGTCGCCTGCGGCGTCGGAGCCGACTGAGGCCTTTGCCTCGTTCCACTGACGTCGGCCAGAACAAAGCCGTCCCCTCAAGGGCATGCCGCTGAGGTGGTGGCGCGTCCCGCGCCCGTCTCGCACGCAAATGCAGCGCGTTGCTGGATGCCCATGAACGCTGAAGACGAGACTCAACAAGGAGACATGCCGATGACTCGTGCTGCCCTCTACGCCCGCTATTCCTCAGATAACCAGAGAGAGGCCTCGATAGAGGACCAATTGCGATTGTGCCGTGAGCGCGTTCTGAGGGAAGGATGGGACTTCGCCGAAACATATTCGGATGCCGCGGTCTCCGGAGCGAGCATGCTCCTCCGCCCGGGCATCAGACAGCTTGTTACTGACGCCCAATCTGGACAGTTCGAGGTCGTCGTCGCGGAGGCGCTCGACCGACTGTCCAGGGATCAGGAAGACATAGCGGGCTTGTTCAAACGACTGCGGTTCGCCGGTGTGACAATCGTGACGTTGAGCGAGGGACAAATCGATGAGCTGCATGTCGGGCTGAAGGGCACGATGAACGCGCTCTTTCTCCGAGATCTGGCTGCAAAAATACGCCGTGGCCAGATCGGCCGCGTGACGAAAGGCTTTTCCGCCGGTGGCTTGTCATACGGCTACCGCGTGGTGCGCAAATTCGACGAGCGGGGCGAACCGATCAGGGGGCTTCGCGAGATCGATCCCGAACAGGCGGAGGTGGTGCGCCGGATATTTAGTGAGTTCGCGTCGGGGCGTTCCGGTCGCACGATTGCTGCCGCACTCAACCGCGATGGAATTCCGTCGCCTTTCGGCGGCGAGTGGGCCGCCTCGACCATCAACGGGAATCTGAAGCGCCGCAGTGGAATGCTCTACAACGAAGCCTACGTCGGATTGCTGGTGTTCAATCGTCTTCAAATGATGAAGGATCCGGATACCGGCAAGAGGATTTCGCGGCCCAATCCTCCAGATCAGTGGCAGGTCGTCGACGCGCCGCAGTTGCGCATCATCGCCGACGATGTCTGGGACGCGGTACAGCTTCGGAAGAGGGCGTATGGTGGAACGCGCGTCCATGAGCGCAGACGCCCCAAAAGGATATTCTCCGGGCTGATCAGGTGCGGATGTTGCGGAGCGGCTTACACCGTCAAGTTTCAGGATCGGTTGTCTTGTGCAGCTCATCGCGAGAAAGGAACGTGCGATAACAATCGCACCATTCGCATGCCGGACCTGGAGCAGCGTGTTCTCGGGGGGATAAAGCGCCGATTGCTGGCGCCGGAGGCGATCGCGGAGTTCCTGAGCGAATACCAGGCGGAGCAGAAGCGGTTAAATGCCGGCGCTGATCGCGAGC
>NZ_JAMXLD010000001.1:2926598-2936465 GCF_024054295.1 Ciceribacter sp. RN22 | reverse complement strand
ACTCGCCAAGCTGGACAAGCAGATCCGGAATATTGTCGATGCTATCGCCGACGGAGCAGCGACGATCTCGCTGAAGGCAAAGTTGCGCGAACTGGAAGTGGAGAAGGCACGGCTGGTCGCCAGTCTCGACTTCCTGCGCGCGTCGACAAAGGTAGTAGAGCTTCGGCCCGCATCAATCGACTCCTATCGTACCAAGATCGAGGAGCTGCAACTCGGGTTGCAATCGAACGACTCGATGCAGATGGCTTGCGAAATCCGCTCCCTGGTGACCTCTATCGAGGTTCATCCTTGCGAGGAACGAGGTCAGGTCGAGCTTTTCGTGAAGGGAGCAATAGCGGATCTTTTGGACCTTCCGAAGAAGAAGCCGCATGCTGTGCTTAGCACTGTAATGGTGGTAGCGGGAGAGGGACTTGAACCCCCGACACGCGGATTATGATTCCGCTGCTCTAACCACCTGAGCTACCCCGCCACAGGCACCGTGAAGCGGTCGTTTCGACCACCCCGGCGTCAGGATGAGCGGCTTATAAGGTGCCGCTCCCGTTGGTGTCAAGCGCCCGATCATCTTTTTGAAGCGCTTTTGCAATCTCGCCCACCGGCGGCCTTTTTCGGCCATCCGGTGCGGCTTTCCCCGGCCCTTGCCCCTCAGGCGGCGACCGGATTGGAAAGCAGCGCCTTCAGCGAGGCCTCGGCCGGAGCCGAACGTTCGGAGCGCTCGATGAAGCCGCCGCCGTAGACGCGGGCGTCGGGGCCGGGGGCCGAATAGAGCACGCAGGCCTGTCCCGGTGCGACGCCGGCTTCGCCGATTTCGAGGTCGACATAGACACCCCTGTCGTCGGCGTGCAGCACCGCCGGGGTCGGCGGGCGGGTCGAGCGGACCTTGGCGAAGCAGGCGAAGCCGTCGGCTGCCTCCTCCTGAAGCGTCCGGTCGCCGAGCCAGTTGATGTCGCGCAGATACACCCGGCGGGTGTCGAGCGCCTCCTTCGGACCGACGATCACGCGCCGCGAGCGGGCGTCGAGATAGACGACGTAGAGCGGCTCGCCGGTCGCGACACCCAGACCCTTCCGCTGTCCGATCGTGTAGTGGAGGATGCCCTCGTGATGGCCAAGCACGCGGCCGTCCATGTGCACGATGTCGCCGCCGAGCGCCGAATCCGGCCTGAGCTTGGTGATGATGTCGGCATACTTGCCCTGCGGCACGAAGCAGATGTCCTGGCTGTCGGCCTTCTTGGCGACGACGAGCCCCATCTCCTCGGCGAGCGCGCGCGTCTCGGCCTTGGAGAGGCCGCCGAGCGGAAAGCGCAGGTAGTCGATCTGCTCCTGCGTCGTCGCGAACAGGAAGTAGCTCTGGTCGCGCTCGCTGTCGACCGGACGGAAGAGCGCCCGATGGCCGGGATCGTTCGGCAGCGGCATCGCCCGCGAGCGGATGTAATGGCCGGTCGCTAGCGCATCGGCGCCGAGTTCCTTGGCGGTCGCGAGCAGGTCGGCGAACTTGACCGTCTGGTTGCAGGCCACACAGGGGATCGGCGTTTCACCGGCGACATAGCTTTCCATGAACGGGTTGATCACCGTGTCGCGAAAACGCTGTTCGTAGTCGAGCACGTAATGGGGAATGCCGAGCGTTTCGCAGACGCGGCGCGCATCGTCGATATCCTGACCGGCGCAGCAGGAGCCGGCGCGGTGGACGGCAGCGCCGTGGTCGTAAAGCTGCAGCGTGATGCCGAGGACGTCATAACCCTCGCGCTTCAGGATGCCGGCGACGACGGAGGAATCCACGCCGCCCGACATGGCGACGACGACGCGCGTATCTTCGGGCCTTTTGTCAAAATCCAGTGTATTCACGGGCGTTCCGCCAGTCTCGAAATCGGTAACGGGTGTCTCTGGCAGGCCTTTGTCGCCTGCCGCCGGGGCGCGCAATCGCGCTCGTTCGGCAAGTCCGGGATCTTAACCCGATCGTCGCAGGGATATAGAAAGGAATGCCCCTGCACGCAAGGGGGCGGTGATTCGCGGGCATTCCGCGACAGCTGTTCGGAGACATGCGACGCGATGAAGCCGGCCCTTTCCCTCGCCGTGACGGAGGAGCGTTTTCCCGTCGCCGGCGCCTTCACCATCTCGCGCGGCTCGCGCACGGAAATCCGTGTCGTCACCGTCGAGCTTTCCGGCGGTACCTTCCGCGGGCGTGGCGAATGCGTGCCCTATGCCCGCTACGGCGAGACGGTGGAGGGCGTCATCGAAGTGATCCGCTCGCTCGAGACCGACCTCCGCCGGGGGCTCGATCGTTCCGCCCTGCAATCGCGCCTGCCGGCGGGGGCCGCACGAAACGGGCTCGACTGCGCCTTCTGGGATCTGGAAGCCAAGCGTGCAGGCCGGCCCGTCTGGCAATGCGCCGGGCTTGCCGCACCTCTGCCCGTCGAGACGGCCTATACGCTCTCGCTCGACGCGCCGCAGAAGATGGCCGAAGCCGCCGCGCGCAATGCCGGCCGGCCGCTCCTCAAGGTGAAGCTCGGGGGCGAGGGCGATCTGGAACGCATCGAGGCGGTGCGGCAGGGCGCGCCGCGGTCGAAGATCATCGTCGACGCCAACGAGGGCTGGACGGTCGAGCAGTATCTCGCGCTCGCACCGACCCTTGTCCGGCTCGGCGTCGCGCTGGTCGAGCAGCCGCTGGCCGCGGGAAAGGACGATGCGCTTGCCGAGATCGAGCGGGTGTTGCCGGTCTGCGCCGACGAGAGCTGCCACGACCGGACCTCGCTTTCGCATCTTGCCGGCAAGTACGACGCGGTGAACATCAAGCTCGACAAGACCGGCGGCCTCACGGAGGCGCTGGCGCTCAGGGATGAGGCGATCCGTCAGGGGTTCGACATCATGGTCGGCTGCATGCTCGGCACCTCGCTCGCCATGGCGCCGGCCTTCCTCGTGGCGCAGGGCGCGCCCTACGTCGATCTCGACGGGCCGCTGCTGCTCGCCGCCGACCGCGACGACCCGATCCGCTACGAGGGCTCGCTGATGCAGGCGCCAGATCCGGCGCTCTGGGGCTGAGGGGCGCGTGCGGGCATCGACGACAAGGAAACGAGGACAGGAACATGGACAGCGACGAATTCCGCATGTGGTCGCGGCGAGTGGCGGACTGGGGCGTCGACTACCGCGAGAGCCTGCGCGAGCGGCCGGTGCGCGCCAGAACGAAGCCCGGCGACATCGCCCGGCAGATCGCCGATTCCGCGCCGGAGACAGGCGAGCCGATGGAGGCGATCTTCGCTGATTTCGAGCGGATCGTCCCGGACGGGCTGACGCACTGGCAGCATCCGCGCTTTTTCGCCTATTTTCCGGCCAATGCGGCGCCGGCCTCCGTCGTTGCCGATTATCTGGTGACGGCGATCGCCGCGCAATGCATGCTCTGGCAGACCTCGCCGGCGGCGACCGAGATGGAGACGCGGGTGGTCGACTGGCTGCGTCAGGCGCTCGGCCTGCCGGCCGGCTTTTCGGGCGTCATTCAGGATTCCGCCTCGACCGCCACGCTTGCCGCCGTCCTGGTGATGCGCGAGCGTGCGCTGAAATGGGCAGGCAATCGCGAGGGATTGTCCGCGCACCCGGCGGTGCGCGTCTACGCCTCGGAGCAGGTCCATACCTCGGTCGACAGGGCAATTTGGATTTCCGGCATTGGCGCGGACAATCTCGTCCGCATCCCGACCAGGGGCGCGCTTTACGGCATGGACCCGGAGGCGCTCGATGCGGCAATCCGCGCCGATCTCGCAAGCGGCCTTCTGCCCGCGGGCGTCGTTGCCTGCACCGGCGGCACCTCGATCGGCGCCTGCGATCCGATCGACCGGGTGGCCGAGGTCGCCCATGCGCACGGCCTCTATGTGCATGTGGATGCGGCCTGGGCCGGCTCGGCGATGATCTGCCCGGAATTCCGCACGCTGTGGCAGGGGATCGGTGAGGCCGATTCCATCGTCTTCAATCCGCATAAGTGGCTCGGCGCCCAGTTCGATTGCTCGGTCCAGTTCCTCAAATACCCCGAGGAGCAGGTCCGCACGCTCGCCATCCATCCGGAATACCTGAAGACGCACGGCCATGACGGCATCATCAACTATTCGGAATGGTCGGTGCCGCTCGGGCGCCGCTTCCGGGCGCTGAAACTCTGGTTCCTCATGCGCCACCACGGCCTCGAAGGCCTGAGAACGATGATCCGCAACCACGTCGCGTGGTCGGTCGCACTCGCCGGCCGGCTCGCGGCCGAGCCGGACTTCGAGATCGTCACGGAGCCGGTGCTGTCGCTCTTTTCCTTCCGCCACAGGGGCGGTAAGGATGCGGACCGGCACAATCTCGCGCTGGTGCAGGCGATCAACGACGACGGCCGCATCTATCTCACGCAGACGCGCGTCGGAGGGGCGATCGCCATCCGCTTCCAGGCCGGACAGTTCGACATGACCCGCGACGACATGGACGTGGCGTTCGCGACGATCACCGATGTTGCCCGCAGTCTGAAATGATGTGCTGCCGCGCACGGTTGCGAGGCGCGGCGCGGTGGGTTCGAAAGGTTCCGGGGCGGTAAGAGAATGGCGGACGAAACGGTTGAGCGGGACAGGGCGAAGGATGGCGGGCAGCAGCGCGTCCGCCTGCGGCATTTCTCCCGTTCGCTGCCGATGTTGCTGCTTCGCGCGCGGGAAGCGATGATGCGGCACTTCCGCAATTCGCTGCGCATGCACGACATTACCGAGCAGCAGTGGCGCATCCTTCGCGCGCTGGTGACGATGCCGGACATCGAGGTGACGGAACTCGCCCGGGCGACGTTCCTGCTCGGGCCGAGCCTGTCGCGCATTCTGAAGGATCTGGAGGCGCGGCAACTCATTGAACGTCGTCAGGACGAGAACGATCTCCGGCGCTCCCGGATCGTCATCAGCAAGACGGGTCTGGCACTCATCGAAAAGGTCTCACCGCAATCCGAAGAGATCTATGCCGAGATCACGCATGCCTTCGGCTCCGAGCGGATGCGCGAGCTGCAAAGGCTTCTCGAGGAGCTCGAGGCCGTCGTGAACGGTCTTGAAGATCGCCGGATTCCCGACGAGAAAGACGAGACGTGAGCCGTCCGCTCCAGCCCCACGGGTGTCCGCACAACAGTTCTCAGCCACACAGGAGTTGACCTTGGCAAAGATGATACACTCGATGATCCGCGTGCTCGACGAGGCGCGGGCGACGGATTTCTACCGTGAGGCGTTCGGGCTCGAAGTCGCCGAAAGGCTCGACTTCGACAGCTTCACGCTCGTCTATCTCAGCAATCCGGAGAGCGAATTCGAGCTCGAACTGACCGTCAACAAGGGCCGCGAGGAGGGCTACGCCCTCGGGGATGGTTACGGTCATCTCGCCGTGTCGGTCGACGATCTCGACGCAGAACACGCGCGCTTCACCGGTCTCGGGCTGAACCCCGGCAAAGTCGTCGAGTTCAACCGCGACGGCGCGCTCTTCGCCCGGTTCTTCTTCGTGACCGATCCGGACGGCTACAAGATCGAGGTCCTGCAGCGTCACGGGCGCTTCAAGTAAGTTGCAGGGACCGGCGCCGGGGCGATGCGTCGCGGCTTCGGTTCCTGCCCTCAGTGCCAGGCCGATCTCAGAGCACGCGCCTTGGCCTTGGTCCGGTCGATCGCATGGCGCAGGCGGTAGGCGTTGCGTGGAGACAGGTGGTGCTGCACGGCCATCGCATGGCCGCGCCAGACGAAGCCATTGCCGAACCATGCGGAAACCCAGAGAACCGGCAGCGCGAGGTCACGCAGCACGAGCGCGAGCGGCGTGTTGCGACCGAGCGGCCAGCCAAAGGCGCGGATGACGAGAAGCTCGCAACCGTACCAGACGGCGGCATAGGCGAGCACGGCCGCGGGCGACCAGAGGCCCGCCATGCTGCCGGCAATCGCGGCGGCGAGCGGAAAGGCGCCGCCGACCAGGATTTCCGGCACGAAAAACAGCGGGAACGATACCCGTCGCAGACGCGCCCAGCGGAGCTGCCGCCGCCAGATGCCCTGCCATGTGCGGCGTCCGAGCGGCTGCGGGAAGGGAATGTCGACGAGGCGGACCGAAAGCCCGGCCTCGCGCACGATCTTGGTGGAGGCTGCGTCCTCGGCGACCTCGTCGGCGAGACGGGCAAATCCGCCGGCGCGGTCGATCAGGCCACGATGGAAGAGCATGGTCTTGCCCTGGGCGAAGCCGAGACCGATTTCGTCGGCGAGCATCTGCCAGCGCGCCTGGAAGCTGTCGAGCCAGGCGGCCTCGATTTCGGCTGCGAAACCGACGGGTTCCGTGCCGGCCGGCGGCGAGCACACCATGCCGGTGTCGGGTTCCCAGCGCGCGAAGAGCTGCGAGAGATAGTCCTTCGGCGCAAGCACGTTGCTGTCGGCGATCACGATCCACGGGTAGCGCGCGGCGTCCCAACCCTTGACGAGGTTGTTGAGCTTCGGATTGATGCTCACCTGGCTGTTGCCGACGAGCAGTGTCGAGGGAACGTCCGGGTGTTCGGCCATAAGCCGCCGGACCAGCGGAACGGCCGGATCATCGGCATCTTCGACGCAGAAGACGACTTCGTAGACCGGCCAGTCGAGAAGAAAGGTCGAGCGCAGCGTCGCTTCGAGATTGTTCTCGATGCCGCAGAAGGGCCGCAGGATGCTGACGGCGGGCCGGGCGGTCTGCGCCGGGTGCGCCTTCGGTCGTGTTCTTGTCTTCCGGCGGTAGATCCAGCCGAGGCTGACGAGGTGGATAAGCAGGGCAGTCGCGCAGAACGTCATGATCAACATGGTCACGATCCTTGTACCATCCGCTGCCTGATACTATCGCCTCATGACAATTCTGCAAAAGGGAATTGCCGTTCTGCGACGAAAGATGGGGACCGGCGCGAATGCCGGGGTCTTGTGCCTGAGAGGCCTGCCGGTCAGGCGCGGCCGGATTTGCCGCGACCAAGGACGGTGACGAGCCGCCAGCCGAGGAGAAGCGCCACGATCCCGGCGGCGAGAAAGCCGCTCGCATCGCCGACGATCTCGGCAATGGCGAGCACGTTGTCGCTGAAGAGGATTCCGAGGCCGACATGCAGGATGACCCACACCGCCTCGCCGGCGACGCCGGCGGCGGTGAAGTGCGCCCAGGAAAAGCCGGTCGCTCCGGTCACCAGGTTCATGTAGGGGCCGAGCGGGCTGAACAGCCAGCGGGTGAGAAAGATGCCGATCGTCGCATGGCGGGCGATCTCCTGCGTCGCACGGTCGAGTGCGGCCTTGCCGGCCGGCTTCCTCGCAATGCGGGTGGTGACTGCCTGGCCTGCGAAGCGCCCGACGAAGTAGCCGATCTGGTCGCCGCCGACGGCCGCGGCAAACGCGGTTACGAAGACCGGGACCAGGCCGAAATCGCCGGCGGCGGCGAAGGAGCCCATCAGCATCATCACCAGAGAGGCGGGAAGCGGTAGCCCGAGGCAGCTCAGGCTCGCCACTGCCGCAAGCAAGGGTAGCCCGTAAACCGGGACGAGAGCGAGGATGGCGTCGCTCATCGAACGGGGCCGCCTTCCCGGAGCCTTGTAATCGCCCGCTCGATTTCGGCGCGGAACTCCTCCGGGCTCATGCCGCGGTCGCGAGCGAGCTGTTCCACCGTCGGGCGCCGGCCGGTGCCGAGCGGCCCAACCCCCAGCGCATCCGCCAGCGCCTCGCGCGGCAAGTCGTAGGAGCGGGCGATATAGCCGATCGTCATCCAGGTCTCGATCGGCTGGTTGCGGTGTTCCGGCGCGTTCCAGTAAACGACGTAGAAGGCGAAGCGTGCGGCAAAGAAAAGCGCAAGCGCCGAAGTCGCGAGGAAGGCGAGAAGCAGCAAGCGGTGTTCGCGCCAGAGGATTGCCGCTCTCTTCATGTCCGGTCGTGCCTCATCCCGTCTGCGAGGATCGCCGCACTTGACTCGGTCCGTCGTCCTCTTTCATTCAAGGGCGAGTTAACCGCAAAAGGCGATGGCCGACAATGAGTGCAGCAGAGGTCAGACTGGAGGAGAGCTGGAAACGGGTCCTCGGGCCGGAGTTTTCCAGTCCTTACATGCAGCAATTGCGGGAATTTCTGGTTGCCGAAAGAGCGAACGGCAAGCGCATCTTCCCGAAGGGCGCGGAGTACTTCCGGGCGCTCGACCTGACGCCGCTCGGCAAGGTGCGGGTGGTGATCCTCGGCCAGGACCCTTACCATGGCGCCGGCCAGGCGCACGGGCTCTGCTTCAGCGTGCAGCCGGGCGTGCGTGTGCCGCCGTCGCTCGTCAACATCTACAAGGAACTGGAAACCGACCTCGGCATACGGCCGGTCCGCCACGGCTTCCTCGAAAACTGGGCGAAACAGGGGGTGCTGCTCTTGAACAGCGTTCTGACCGTCGAGGAGGCCCGCGCCGCCTCGCATCAGGGTCGCGGCTGGGAACGCTTCACCGACGCGGTGATCCGCGCCGTCAACGACGAATGTTCCTCGGTCGTCTTCATGCTCTGGGGCTCCTATGCCCAGAAGAAGGCGGCCTTCGTCGATCGGGAGCGCCATCTGGTGCTGAGGGCGCCGCATCCCTCGCCGCTTTCGGCGCATAACGGCTTCTTCGGCTGCCGGCACTTCTCCAAGGCGAACGAGTTCCTGCGCTCGCGCGGGCTGGCGCCGATCGACTGGCAACTGCCGGCCGATCCCGTGCTGGCGCAATAAACTGCCGCCGGTTGCCCTTTGCGGCGCTTGCGACTACCGCCGGCCTGTTGGATAGTGCGGCCCTGTTGTCCAAGTCCGGGGAGCCCACACATGAGCAATCGCCTGAAATTCTTCATCGATGGCCAGTGGGTCGATCCGGTCCGGCCGGCACTGCTCGACGTCATCGATCCTTCGACCGAAGAGGCGTTCACGCAGATTGCCATCGGATCGGCGGCCGACGTCGACCGGGCGGTAGCGGCGGCAAAGGCGGCGTTCCCGGCCTTTTCGATCTCGTCGCGGGAGGAGCGGCTGGCGCTTCTCGAGCGTATCCTCGCCGCCTACAACGAGCGCATCGACGACATCGCCGAGGCGGCCAGCCGGGAGATGGGCGCGCCGCTTCCCTTCGCCCACGATTCGCAGGCCACCTCCGGTTCGGCGCATCTCGAAACGACCATCGCGGCGTTGAAGACTTTCGCCTTCAGCGAGAAGCGCGGCACGACGATGATCGTGCGCGAGCCGGTCGGTGTCTGTGCCCTCATCACGCCGTGGAACTGGCCGCTCAACCAGATCGCCTGCAAGGTGGCGCCGGCGATCGCCGCCGGCTGCACCATGGTGCTGAAGCCGTCCGAGATCGCGCCGATCACCGGCGTCATTTTCGCCGAAATCATGGAGGCCGCGGGCACGCCGAAGGGCGTCTTCAATCTCGTGCACGGAACCGGTCCGGACGTTGGCCAGCCGATGGCGAGCCACCCGGATGTCGACATGGTTTCCTTCACCGGATCGACCCGCGCCGGTGTCGTTGTCGCCAAGGCTGCGGCCGACACGGTGAAGCGGGTGGCGCAGGAACTCGGCGGAAAGTCCGCCAACATCATCCTGCCGGATGCCGATCTGGAGATTGCAGTGAGCAAGGGCGTCGCCGGCTGTTTCGGCAATTCCGGTCAGTCCTGCAATGCGCCGACGCGGATGCTGGTGCCGGCCGACCGGCATGACGAGGCTCTGGCGATCGCCAAGACGGCGGCAGGTACCTTCGTCGTCGGCGATCCCCGTTCGCCGGATACCCGGCTCGGTCCGGTGGTCAGTGGCATGCAGTTCGACAAGATCCAGCAGCTGATCGAAGCCGGCATTCGCGAGGGGGCGACACTGGTCGCGGGCGGGCCGGGACGGCCGGAGCACCTCAACCGCGGCTACTATGTGCGGCCGACGGTGTTCGGCA
>NZ_JAMXLD010000001.1:2887654-2926584 GCF_024054295.1 Ciceribacter sp. RN22 | reverse complement strand
GGGAAGAAGTCTTCGGACCGGTCCTGTCGATCCTGCCCTACAGGGACGAGGAAGAGGCGATCGCGATCGCCAACGACACCGTCTACGGGCTCGCCGCCTATGTCCAGTCGGGGGATATCGGCCACGCCCGCAAGGTGGCCGCGCGGCTGAGAGCCGGTTGCGTCCACATCAACTATCCGGCGTGGGACCCTTACGCGCCGTTCGGCGGCTACAAGCAGTCGGGCAACGGCCGCGAATACGGCGAATGGGGCCTTCACGACTTCCTCGAGGTCAAGGCGGTCATCGGCTACGGGGAATAGGCGCCCGTTCCAGAGATTGCCGGTCTTTTGCCGTTTCGGCGGCTTCCGGCGCTCGTCGGGACGGCCGTCGCTCCGCCGCCACCTGAAGTCGTCACCGATGTCGATCTGCGGCCGGCACCGGCCAAGGCCGCAGCTGCTGTATCCCTCGTTTCCTGATCTTTACTTGCCTGCCGTCGCCGGCTTGCCCCACTCGGCAATCGCGATCCCGCCGAGCACGAGGACGAGGGCGATGACGTGGAAGAGCTGTACCGGCTCGGAGATGAGGGTGACGGAGAGCAGGGTGCCGAAAACCGGCACGAGGTTGATGAAGAGCCCGGCACGGTTGGCGCCGATGCCCTCGACGCCCTTGATATAGAAGATCTGCGAGATGAGGGACGGGAAGAGCGCCGCATAGGCGATCAGCGCCCAGCCGGTGAGGTCGGGCACGACCAGGTTTCCGGACGACGCTTCCCATAAGACGAGAGGCAAGGCGGTCAGGGTCGCGCCGAGGGCGGCGCCCGCCATCATGCTCTTCCAGTGTACGCGCGGCTTCCACCGCAGGCCGACCGTGTAGATCGCATAGGCGACCACCGCCAGCAGCAGCAGGGCGTCACCGTAGTTGAGGGTCAGCGCGAGAAGAGCCGCAAGATCACCGTGTCCGGCCGTCAGCGCGACGCCGATGAAGCTGATGAGGAAGCCGACGATCTGGACGAAGGAGACCGGTATGCGAAAGAAGGCGAAGTTCAGCACGAAGATCAGAACAGGGATGCCGCCCTGCTCGATCGCGCCGTTGACCGCGCTCGTATATTGCAGGGCGGTGTAGAGGAAGCCGTTGAACGCGGTATAGCCGATGGCGCCGTAGGCGAGGAGGAGCAGCCAGTTGCGCCGGAGCACCGGCCAGTCGGTCCTGAGCTGCGGCACGGAGATCGCCGAGATCAGGATGGCGGCGATCGCCCAGCGGGAAAGATTGAGCGCCATCGGGCTTATGTGGCCGATCGCGAGCTTGCCGACGATGGTGTTGCCGCCCCAGAAAAGCGTGCAGACGGTGAGCAGAATATAGGATCGAAAAGGCAAGCGGCTTACCTTCGGCTTGGGACGGGAATGGGTGGTGCTGTGCGTTGATTTGGCCCTCGGGATAGGCGAGCCAACGGGCATTGTCACGCAAAAAGCCAAATCGCCTTTCACAAACAGGTCGATTTTAAAAAAGCAACACAGTATAGATGCGCGGGTTTGGACAGGGCGCAGCCAGCGCAGATAGGCAGGATTTCGAAATGACGAACGTCGTGGTGGTCGGGTCGCAATGGGGTGACGAGGGTAAGGGCAAGATTGTCGACTGGCTCTCCGAGCGCGCCGATGTCGTGGTGCGTTACCAGGGCGGACACAATGCCGGCCATACGCTGGTGATCGACGGCGTCAGCTACAAGCTTTCGCTTCTGCCCTCCGGCGTCGTCCGGCCCGGCAAGATGGCCGTCATCGGCAACGGCGTCGTCGTCGACCCGCATGCGCTCATCGCTGAAATCGGCAGGCTGGAGGCGCAGGGCGTCAAGGTTACGCCGGAAAACCTGAAGATCGCCGACAACGCGACGCTGATTCTCTCGCTGCACCGGGAGCTCGACGGCATGCGCGAAGATGCGGCCTCCAACTCCGGCACCAAGATCGGCACCACCCGCCGCGGCATCGGCCCGGCCTATGAAGACAAGGTCGGTCGTCGTGCGATCCGCGTCATGGATCTCGCGAACACCGAAGCGTTGTCGGGCAAGGTCGACCGCATTCTCACTCACCACAACGCGTTGCGTCGCGGTTTCGGCGTTCCGGAAATCAGCCACGAGACGATCATGAAGGAACTGACGGATGTGGCCGACCGCATCCTGCCCTTCATGGATACCGTCTGGAGCTACCTCGACAAGGAACGTCGCAAGGGTTCGCGCATCCTCTTCGAAGGCGCTCAAGGGTCGCTGCTCGACATCGACCACGGCACCTATCCCTTCGTGACCTCGTCGAACACTGTCGCCGGCCAGGCGGCCGCAGGCTCCGGCATGGGGCCGGGCGCGCTCGGCTATATTCTCGGCATCACCAAGGCTTATACGACCCGCGTCGGCGAGGGACCGTTCCCGACCGAGCTTCACGACGAGATCGGCCAGTTCCTTGGCGAAAAGGGCCATGAATTCGGCACCGTCACGGGCCGCAAGCGCCGCTGTGGCTGGTTCGATGCGGCCCTGGTGCGCCAGTCGGTCGCCACCAACGGCATCTCCGGCATCGCCTTGACGAAGCTCGATGTCCTCGACGGTCTCGACGAGATCAAGATCTGCGTCGGCTACACGCTCGACGGCAAGGAAATCGACCATCTGCCGGCAAGCCAGGGCGACCAGGCCCGTGTCGAGCCCGTCTACATCACGCTCGAAGGCTGGAAGGATTCGACCGTCGGCGCGCGCCGGTGGGCCGACCTGCCGGCGCAGGCGATCAAGTATGTACGCCAGGTCGAAGAGCTGATCGGCGCGCCGGTGGCCCTGCTTTCGACCAGTCCCGAACGTGACGATACCATACTTGTGACCGACCCGTTTGAGGATTAATGTCGGAATTCTTTAACGAATTGTCCGCCGGCCCGGGTCGGCGCCCAAGAGAAAGTGCCCATGGCTGATTTCATTTCGGTTATCCGGCGTGCCGTCGACGGCCTGTCGAACAACACACCGGAGATGCGTGCGAAGGTCTATGAAAAGGCTCGGAGCGCGGTGGCGCGGCAGCTGGAGAACATGTCGCCGCGTCCGCCGGAAGAGATGCTGCGCCGCCAGATGGACAAGCTGGAAGCCGCCATCCAGGAAGTCGAAGCCGAGCATATCGAAGCTTTGCCGGAAGAACCGGAAGCCGCCTTGCTGGAGGAGGAGCTGGGGATCGCGCCGGCCGCCAGCGCCCATGCGGAACCGGAGCCTGAACCCGAACCGGAGCCTGAAGAGGAGCCGGAGGCCCGTCAGGAGCCTGCCGCCGAAGCAGCCCATGATGTCCACGCGGTCCATGAGGAACCGGTAGAGGAGCAGGCAGAGGAAGAAGCCTACGAAGAACCTGCCGCGCCGAGCTATCCGGTATATCCGGTCGAGGCTGCGCGGGAGGAAGAGGTGGAGCATCCGGCCGAGGAGCCCGCCGAGCCCGCCTATCACTACGAGGAAGCTGAGCCGGAGCATGTCGCCTGGGGCGCGGAAGGCGAACACGCCGCCGCCGAGCCTGCGGCGGAGGAAGCGGATCATGGCGAGCCTTGGCTGCATGCAGGCGAGGAAACGCCGGCGGAACCCGTGTCAGAGCCGGCCATCCCTGCCGAGCCGGAAAGCCCGCAGCCCGTCACGACCGCGGAGCCCGAGGTCGAGGAACCGGTAGCCGAAGAGCCGTCGGCCGTCGCGCCGGCCGTCTGGTCGGAGAGCATTCCGGAATACGACCGTACTTACGGTGACTGGGCGGAAACCGCGCGCGAGGAAGAAAAGCCGCACGAATACGAAGCGCCGGAAACGGCTGCTGCTGCAATGCCGGCTTCGGCCATGCCCGAGGTGACCGTCGGGCCCTGGCCGGCCGCCGAGCAGCCTCAACCGGTGGAGCCGCCGGCGGCGGAAGCGCCTGCCGGCAAGGCGCCGTCGCACGACATCGATCTGCTCGACTGGGACACCACGGCCTATCAGCCGCCGGCCGGCGTCGACGGAAGCAAGGGTGGCGAGGCGCAGAACTTCGACGATTTCGCGGACTGGTACGCGGCGGTCGCGACACCGGCGGCGGGCGCGGCGGTCGAGGCCTGCGAAGCCGCCGAAGGCCGGAAGGCCGACCAGACGGCGTCCGAAACCGCGTCGAAGGCGGCCGGGACGGTTCCTCCGGCGGCGAAGACCGCAGGCAAGCCGTACCGTATCGAACAGACCAAGCGGCGCAACTATGCCCCGATCGCGGTCGGCGTGCTCGTCGTGGCGGCGCTTGCCGGCGGCGGCTACGAACTCTGGGCGAACCGCGACGCGGTGAGCACCTTCGTCAGTGACTCCGTCAATTCGCTGACGGCGATGGTTGCCGGCGACGGGACGGAACCGACGACGCCGCCCGCCGAAAACGCTGCGAACGGAACGCCGCCCGCCGCGGACACAAAGCCCGAGGCCGGTGCCGAGACCAAGGCTCCCGATGCCAAGGTGCCGATGCCTCCGGAAGAGGGCGCCGTGACCGGGCAGAAGTTCACCCAGCGCCTGATGGCGGACGGGACGGAAGTCGATGAAGGCGCCGGTACTGCCGGCGCAAACACCGGCGGCGAAGGGCGCTCGGTCTCCGAACAGAACGTTGCCGGCACACAGCCGGACGGCGAGGCAGGGGCGACGGCCGGGGGAACCGCGCCGGGCGCGACCACGACGCCGCCGGTTGACATGAGCAAGCCGATCGCAGGCGAGAAGGCCTTCCTCTACGAGGAAAAGCTCGGCCAGACCTCGCCGACTGCGATCACCGGCGCCGTCGAGTGGACGGCGCTCAACGACACGAGCGAGAACGGTCGCCCCAATCCGGCGATCCAGGGTAAGCTCTCGATACCCGATCGCGGCCTGTCGGCGCTGATCACCATCAGGCGGAACGCCGACAATTCGCTGCCCGCGAGCCACCTGATCGAGGTGGTGTTCTCGGTGCCGGCGGATTTCGAAGGCGGCGCGATCGACAATGTCCAGCGCATCGCGATGAAGCGGACGGAACAGGACCGCGGCGATCCGCTGGTGGCCGTTTCGGCGAAGATCACGGACGACAGCTACCTGATCGCGCTCAACGACTTCCAGGACGTGGTCGCCCGTAACCTCGACCTGCTGCGCACCCGCAACTGGATCGATATCCCGGTCACCTATCGCAACGGTCGCCGGGCGCTGCTGACCCTCGACAAGGGTACGGCCGGCGTGGCGGTCTTCGACGAGGTCATGAAGCAGTGGGCCGCGCTCGACAACGGCAACGGCGGCGGCTGACGACAAAGAAAAAGGGTTTCGGGCGATAGCCCGAAACCCAGTATCGCAAAAGGCGGAGAGGCGACCACGCCGCCGCGAAGATGACTGTCACGCCGCCCGCCCGTCAGGGCTCAGATTGTGGCCACGCTCCGGAAATTCCAAGGATCAGGCTTCGACCACGCGGAGAGCGGAGGCGCGCTCGAGTGCCTCCTTCTGGACGGCTTCCTGGACCTTCTCGAAGGCCCGGACCTCGATCTGGCGGACGCGCTCGCGGCTGATGTCGAACTCCGCCGACAGGTCCTCGAGCGTCACCGGATCTTCCGCCAGACGGCGGGCCTCGAAGATTCGCCGTTCACGGTCGTTGAGGACGCTCATGGCGCGGGCCAGCATGCGCCGGCGCGTTTCGAGCTCGTCCTGTTCGATGAGGACATCTTCCTGGCTGTCGTGCTCGTCGACCAGCCAATCCTGCCACTGGCCGGATTCGCCCTCGGCGGCACGGATCGGGGCGTTCAGCGACGCGTCACCGGAGAGGCGGCGGTTCATCGAGATGACCTCGTCCTCGGAGACGTTCAGCTTGGTGGCGATCTCCGTCACCTGCTCGGGTTTCAGATCGCCTTCCTCAATCGCCTGGATCTTGCCCTTGAGGCGGCGAAGGTTGAAGAACAGCCGCTTCTGGTTGGCGGTCGTGCCCATCTTCACCAGCGACCACGAGCGCAGGATGTATTCCTGGATCGCCGCCTTGATCCACCACATGGCATAGGTCGCCAGGCGGAAGCCGCGCTCCGGATCAAACTTCTTGACCGCCTGCATCAGGCCGACATTGCCCTCGGAGACGACTTCGCCGATCGGCAGGCCGTAGCCGCGATAGCCCATGGCGATCTTGGCGACGAGACGCAGGTGGCTGGTTACGAGCCTATGGGCCGCATCGCGGTCGCCATGCTCGGCATAACGCTTGGCCAGCATGTACTCTTCCTGCGGCTCAAGCATCGGAAATTTACGGATTTCGTCGAGATACCGGCTGAGGCCGGCCTCGCCGGCGGCGATGGTAGGCAGAGTATTGCGGGCCATCAAGCACCCCCTTTTCTTGTGTCGCGACGGTCCCCTTGAGTAACCCCAGCCCATAGGCAAACCGCCGGCATGGCTTCTGGACGAAGCCCATGCCAAGCCATATGCCAGATAAGTACGGCAAAACAGTGATTCAAGCTATCGTTACCGTGTTATATCATTACAATTCGGTAACCTCGACCGGTCCGCGGGTCACAAGCGCGTGAGACGCTCCAGACCGTAAGACTGCCTCCTGCGATAGCGGTCGAAATCGCCGTCGATCTGGCCGCGCGATACGCCGATGTCCTTCAACGTCTGGTCGGAAAGGCCAAGGAGCGCGTTCCTGTTGCGCCGCCGTTCCCGCACCCGTCGAAAGAAGGCCACCACGCCGGCGAGCCACGATCCTGCTCGCGCGGAACCGTCCACCGGACATTCCGCTGCCGTGCCGTCGGTCGCCGTATCGGTCGAGGCTTCACGCCCGGGCGGTAAAAGGGCGAGCACATCCTGCCGCGGGCGTGTCCGCCCCGGATCAAAATTGTCCATCACTGTTCTCCTGTCAGAAAAGGCCGGCTCGTCAGAGCCGGCCGTCAAGCAGTGGTCGTTCGGTTTGCCTCAGTTCTGCATGTGTGCCGCAGGCTGGCGGCCGATCGCCTGATAGGCTTCCCGCAGGGCGTCCGCACATTCCTGGCAGCAGACCTCCACGGTCTTGCCGCCGATCCGCACGGCGATACGTCCATCGTCGAGTTTGCAGTCACAGGCAGCACATGTGTCGTTCTTCATTATCCGCTCCTTTGCATCGGCTGTTGTCGACGGTCCCAGAGTGCATCTTGCTCCGGTCCGCCGCTGTCAGATTCTTTAGCGATCTGCCTCGCTCCACATCGTCGGCGATTCAGCGCAAACCGACGAACCGCTGGAATTCCGCCGGGGTGCGGCCATAGGCCTGACGGAACGCCGCGCTGAAGTGGCTGTGGCTGGAAAAGCCGAGTTCGAGGCCGAGCGCCGTCAGGTCGTCGTAGTCCCCCAGAAGGTCGAGCGCCTTGGCGAGCCGGAGGCGCAACTGATAGCGATAGAGCGGCACGCCCTCGACCTGCTGGAACACCTGGGTGAGGTAGACGGGGGAGACGCCCGTTTCCGCGGCGATCTCGCCGAGCGTCCAGCGGCGGGCGAGGTCCGAGGAGAGCACGAGCTTCGCCCGGTCCGCGAGCTTCCTGCGGCCGTAGCTCGACGAGGAAACGCTGGCGGTGCGCCGTCCGAGGGCGCGGCGCACGAGCGTGAGTGCCAGTGTCTCGCCCTCCAGCATCTCGGCGGTGCCCGTGGCGAGGCCGTGGCGCAGCAGGGCGACGAGGGCTTGGGCGCGCGCGTCGATCTGCAGCTTCTGCCTGTCAAAGGCGAAGGCCGGCGCCTTCGTGCAGTGGGTGTCGGGAACGAGTTCGGCGAGCAGGGCTTCCGGCATCGCAACGCTCAGGCAGGCATCGCCGCCGGCGACCGGATGGCTGACCCGATAGGCCTCGTCGCGGTTGAAGAGGAGCACCTGGTTCGGCTCGGCGACGACGTCCTCGTCCCCGATTCGCCGAACGAAGACACCCCGGTAGGGAAAGACGAGACAGGTCTGCGACGCTCGTTCTTCTTCACCCATCTCGCGGCACGCGCCGTCGCAGATCACGTCGCGAACGGCGACGCTCCCCGTCTCGAGCAGCAGGTTTACCACGAAGACCATGGCCGGTTCTCCAGTTCAGGAATCGGAACGTAACGCGAACATTCGCGTTCCGCCACCCGATTCTTGAGAAAATCGACCGATACCTAATCGCCGTCCGGAACCAGCGCTCAGATCGCGCGCAGGGCCTCAATCACCCTGACCATGTCTTTCGGCAACGGCACTTCGAAGCGCATGACCTCGCCGGTCGACGGATGCTCGAACTGCAGGAGATAGGCGTGCAATGCCTGGCGGGGGAAGCGGTTGACGATGGTCCGGGCCGGTTCGGGCAGCAGGTTTGCCTTGGTGCGGAAGGCGGCGCCGTAGTCGACGTCGCCGACCAGCGGATGTCCGATATGGGCCATGTGGACGCGGATCTGGTGGGTGCGTCCGGTCTCCAGGCGGCACTCGACGAGGGAGGCGATGCAGGTGGCGTCCGGCTTCTCGCCGTAGCGCTCGAGGATCTCGTAGTGGGTGATCGCTTCCCGCGCGTCGTCGCTCTCCTCGCGCTTGACGGCGCGCTTGGTGCGGTCGCCGGCGCGGCCGAGCGGCGCGTCGATCGTTCCGTGCAGGCTCCGCGGCCGGCCCCAGACGATCGCCTGGTAGGCGCGTTCCAGCGGACCGGTGCGGCCGTGGTCGGCGAACTGGTCGGCGAGGCGGCGATGGGAAAGATCGTTCTTGGCGACGACCATGACGCCGGACGTATCCTTGTCGAGCCGGTGGACGATGCCCGGCCGCTTGACGCCGCCGATTCCCGAAAGGCTCTCGCCACAATGGTGGATCAGCGCGTTGACGAGCGTGCCGGTCCAGTTCCCCGCCGCCGGATGGACGACGAGCCCCGGCGGCTTGACGACGACGATCAGGTCCTTGTCCTCGTAGACGACGTCGAGGGGGATATCCTCACCCTTCGGCTCCGGATCTTCCGGCTCCGGCATCACGATCGCCAGGCGGTCACCGGGGTGGATCTTGCGTTTCGGTTCGGTGGTCGGATTGCCGTTCAGCGTGACCGCGCCCTGCTCGATCAGCGCCTTGACGCGACTGCGCGAGAGACTGCCTTCGAGATGCGCCGCGAGCCAGGCGTCAATGCGGCCCTCGGCATCGTCGCCGGCAATCAGCTCTTTCCTTGCGCTTTCGGGTTGGTTAAAGGGGTCGTTCATCCCTGCGATCCTGCGTAACGGCGGTTTTCCGCCCGGTTCGCTCTCGATCAGAACGGGCCATGGCCGGTCGCTCCGAAGGAAAGGCAAGCGTATATGACGAATTTCGAGCCAGAAGAACAGGAAGAAAAACCGCTCGATCCGGCGCTGGAGAATGTCCGCCGAAAGATGGTGCGTCTGCAACTGGTCTCCGCGGGCATCATGTTCGTCAGCCTTATGGCCGTGTTGGGCGCCGTTGTCTACAAGGCGACCAAGAGCGAGACCCGCGAGCCGCAGGCGTCTGCGACGCTTGCGATTCCGGCCGACCAGCCGGTGACGGCGACGGCCAGCCTGCCGCAAGGCTTCACCGTCCAGTCGACCGCGCTTTCGGGCAGCCAGATCCTGTTCTTCGGCCAGATGGCCGACGGCACGCGCAAGGCGCTCGTCTTCGATATCGCGATCGGCCGCGTCGTCGCGGACGTGACGGTCGCCGGGCAGTGATCCCAGCCGTATGACGCAGGCGCGCGAAAGAACGGAGATCACCGATCCGGACGATCCGCGCATCGCGGAGTTCCGGCACATCCGGGAGCGCGATCTCACGGGACGCGAAGGCCGGTTCGTCGCCGAAGGCACGGTCGTCCTGCGCATGCTGGCGGCCGCGCACCGGGCGGGCCGCGCCATCCGGGCGGAAAAGATCCTGCTCCTGCGCAACCGTGCCGCCGGCCTTTCGGACGTCCTTTCGCTCTTCCCGGACGACGTCCCCATCTACGAGGCGGAGGCCCCGGTGATCGACGCGATCGCCGGCTTCCACCTGCATCGCGGCGTGCTGGCGCTCGGCGTTCGCGACACCGCACCTCCGCTGAAGGAACTGCTGCGGGCACTGCCGGAAGACGCACTCGTGCTCGTCGCCTGCGGCATTTCCAATCACGACAATATCGGCGCGATGTTCCGCAATGCCGCGGCCTTCGGCGCGCGTGCGGTGATCCTCGACGAGACCTGTTGCGATCCGCTCTACCGCAAGGCGCTCCGGGTGTCGGTCGGATCGGTGCTCACAATGCCCTACGCGCGGGAGGGCTCGATCCTCGACATGCTCGGGGCACTCGCCGAAGCAGGCTTTGCGATCTGGGCGCTCTCGCCGAAGGGCGAGACGGAAATCCGCGACATCGCACCATCGCCGCGCCTGGCGCTCGTCATGGGGACGGAAGGCGAGGGGCTGCCGCCCGCCGTGCTGTCGCGGTTCCACACCGCCCGCATCGCCCAGTCCCCGGACCTCGACAGCCTGAATGTCGGGACGGCGAGCGGGATTGCCCTCTACAGTGCGGCGATGGCCAAGCGCATCCTCTGAAAAGTCGTTATTCGGACGTCGTGGGCGTGACCGTCGCCGGCAGCGACGGATCGAACGCCACGGCCCGCTCGGCTAGCGACTTGCGAGCCTCGGGGCTGCGAGCGGGAACTCTCGACATGAGCGCGCGGATGGGCGAACCGGCGCCTTCCTTGCGAGCGGTGAGGGCGATCATCTTGGCGGCGATCTCGGCAATCTCTTCCCGCAACGCCTCGTCGTTCGCAGGCGAGGTCGCCTTCATCAGCCGTTCGGTCAGCGCCGTGTGACGGTGGCGCAGTTCGTCGGCGAGCAGATCGGTGTCGATCGCGGCCGCCGGCTGCATCAGCACCAGCGGGTCTTCGGTGGCTTGCTCGGGAATGTCGATCTCCTTGATGTCCGGCGCGGAAATATTGGCGGCACGCAGCGCGCGGAGCGCCGCACGCACCTGGCGATTGCCGGCCTTCAGGTTCTCCCGCAGCGTCGCGATTTCCTTCGTGCGGCGCTCGATGACGGCATCCTTGTCGACCGCCTCGGCCATCAGCCGCGCCAGCCGGTCGTCGAGCCGCAGGAGCTTGTCTTCCTCCTGCGCCAGCCGCATCTCCGCGTCCTTGGCGCGGCGGGTGGCCAGTTTCGTCTCCTGCGCCAGCTCGTCGCGCTCGGCCCGCAGCGTCTGCACCCGCATCTTGAGGTTTTCGATTTCGGTGTCGCGTGCGCTTTTCTCGATCTTCAGGTCGTCGACTTCGCGATTCATCCTGGAGATGCGCACGACGAGGCGTTCGATTTCGAGGTCCTTGGCGACGGCGGCCTCCTCGGTGCGCTTCAGCGTGGCGTGGAGATGCAGCGTCTCGCTTTCGGCGCGGCGGATCTCCGCGCGGAAATTCGCGGCCTCGATGCTCATCTCGTCGATCTGGGTGCGAAGGTCCTGGGTTTCCGCGGACAGCCGGCCGGCCTCGGCGGCGAGCGCCTCGTTCTTGAGCTTCAGATCGACCGACTTGTCGCGCTCGCGCTTCAAGTCCTGCGACATCCGCGCATTTTCGGCGGCGTAGACGGCGCGCGCCATGTCCTTCTGGGCGCGTACTTCGCGCGGGCTGAGCGGTGTCGTCGCCTTCATCCGCTTCTCTGTGTAGCGCACGATCCGCTTGTGAACCGCAGGAGCGATCAGCATCACCAGGAGAACTGCCGAGAGGAAGCCCAATCCGAATAGCAGTGCATATTCAATCACGATCGCGCCATCTCGACTGAGGTATTGCGGACACCAAGTCTGTCATTAAACATGGGGCTCCACGCAGAACAAGCCGGCGGGGAGGCAGTGGCCCGAGAAAGTCACCGGAGGGCGCCGTTCCGGCACCACGCGTCTGGCTGCTCAGAAGGGGTTCCAGGTGGGCTGGCGGGTGAGCTTCAAATAGCCGACGTTGACCCCGAGGCGGGCGCCGATGCCGGTGCGGATCGGGACGAGGACGACATTCTGGTTCTTCAGGACGGTCATGCCGAGGCCGGCGACGACGTAGGCCGAGCCGCTGACGCCGCCATAGCGGGCATAGAGGCTGTCGATGCTCGGCAGGTCGTAGACCAGCATCATCGCGCGCGTGCCGTTGCCGCCATAGTCGAGGCCCAGAGACGGTCCCTGCCAGAAGACGTCGTGCTGGCCGGCATTCTTCGTGTAGAGCATGCCCTCGCCGTAGGTCAGGCCGGCGATGAAGGCGCCGGAACCCTCCTGGCCGAGGATATATCCGTTCGGCAGTCCGTATTGGGAAAAGGCCTTCTCGATAACCTTGGCGAGCGCACCGCTGGTTTCACCGAAGAAGCTGTGGCCGGCGTCGACGATTTCCTGGGCGGTGTACTCGTCGCCTGCAGCCGCGGCCGAACCGGCCTGGTAGCCCACGCCGACAAGAAGGACGATCGCCGCCATCAGCGCACGAAGGCCTGCGATCTCGCGGATGAAGTCAAGGCGCATGGGTTCCTCCAAACTTTTCGATGCGCGTGCATCACTATGCCGAGTAAAACTATTTAGTCGTGATCGTCTTAATAATCGGTTTACCAAATATGGTGTCATTATGGCGCGAGGATTCCCGTGCGAACGGGAAGGCCGCATGCTCATGGCGCCCTGGTTCTGAACGGGCGACCGCGCCTCCAGGAGATACCGATGCCGAAGAACGCCAACCTCACTCTCGCCGGCCCCGATCTGGCAGCGCTGCTGTGCAGCCGCGTCTGCCATGATGTCATCTCGCCGGTCGGAGCGATCAACAACGGGTTGGAACTCCTCGACGAGGGCGGCGCCGACGAAGACGCGATGGAACTCATCCGCACCAGTGCGCTCAACGCCTCGGTGCGTCTCAAGTTCGCCCGGCTTGCCTTCGGCGCTTCCGGCTCGGTGGGCGCCTCGATCGATACCGGCGAGGCGGAAAAGGCCGCGCGCGACTTCGTTGCCGCAGAGAAGAAGACCGAACTCACCTGGAACGGCCCGCGGGCGATCATCGCCAAGAACCGCGTCAAGCTTCTCCTCAACCTCTTCCTCGTCGCCTACGGCGCCATTCCGCGCGGCGGCTCGATCGATGTGACGCTCGAAGACCCCGAATTCGAGGTGAAGTTCCGCATTGTCGCCAAGGGGCGGATGATGCGCATTCCCGCGAAGTTCGCGGAAATCTGCTCCGGCACCATCGAGGAGGCGATCGACGCCCATTCGATCCAGCCCTACTACACGGTACTGCTTGCCGAGGAATGCGGCATGGAGATCAAGTACTACCAGACGGACGAGGAAGTCGTCTTCACGGCCGAGCTCGTGCCGGCTGCCTGATTGGCCAGTACGCTGCCAAATCGGTGGTCGCGCCGGGGCGCTTGCCTCGGCGGGACGTCGACGAACCTGCTCCACAGCGGGACAAAGGACGGTAACCTTTCCTTAGCGGTCTCGCGTTAAACTACCTATTGGCCCAGTGCTGCAATTCGGGGTGGAAAAACGGGAGTCTCTGATGCAACGTCTGATGATCGCAGACAGTTCGGATATCGTCCGCAAGGTCGGCAAGCGTATCCTCTCGGAGATCGGCTTCCTCGTTCTCGAGGCGGCCTCCGCCCGCGATGCGTTGCTGCGCTGCGAGACCGAGCTTCCCAACATCATCATCGTCGATGCGGGCCTCGACGGCGCGCTCGATCTCATCACCAACATCCGTGCCCTGCCGGACGGCAAGAGCGTGCTCATCTACTACTGCGTGATCGAGGCCGACCTGAAGACGATGATGGCCGGCAAACGCGCCGGAGCCAACGAATTCCTGCTGAAGCCGTTCGACCGCCAGATCCTGACGCAGATCTTCACCGGCAAGGCGATCGCCGCCTGACCTGACCCGGAACATATTCGCGCATCTGCCCGTCCGCCCGGTCCCGCCGCGGCGGACGAATTCTTTCGAGCGTGGGGGAGTCGCGGCAATTGCAGGCAACAAAAAAACCTGCCCCGAAGGGCAGGTTCCAGGAATGCGGGAACGGGAGGGCCTTGTCAGGCCGTTTCCATGTATTCCGAACCGTCCGGCTCGCGCAGGACGTAGCCGCGGCCCCAGACCGTTTCGATGTAGTTGGCGCCGCCGGCGGCGTTGGCGAGCTTCTTGCGAAGCTTGCAGATGAAGACGTCGATGATCTTCAGTTCCGGCTCATCCATGCCGCCATAGAGATGGTTCAGGAACATTTCCTTGGTGAGCGTCGTACCCTTGCGGAGCGAGAGAAGCTCCAGCATCTGGTATTCCTTGCCGGTGAGGTGCACGCGCTGGCCGCCGACTTCGACGGTCTTGGCGTCCAGGTTCACGATCAGTTCGCCGGTGATGATGATCGACTGGGCGTGGCCCTTGGAGCGGCGAACGATGGCATGAATGCGGGCGACGAGCTCGTCCTTGTGGAACGGCTTGGTCATGTAGTCGTCAGCGCCGAAGCCGAGGCCGCGGACCTTGTCTTCGATGCCGGCCATGCCGGAGAGAATGAGGATCGGGGTCTTGACCTTTGAAAGACGCAGTGTGCGCAGGACCTCGTAGCCGGACATGTCGGGCAGGTTCAGGTCGAGCAGAATAATGTCGTAATCGTAGAGCTTACCGAGATCGACGCCTTCTTCACCGAGGTCGGTGGTATAGACGTTGAAGCTTTCGGATTTGAGCATCAACTCGATGCTCTGCGCTGTGGCGCTGTCGTCTTCAATGAGTAGAACCCGCATAATTATCCCCTTTACCGCCGCCGAAAGGTCGAGTTGGCCCCCTACGCGATACGGATCCAGTCGTTGCCTGATTTGAAGGCTGCCACCAAATGGTTAACAAATTCTGATTCCCTCTGGCAAGGAGTATCGAATTTATTAAGCAAAGATACCAGTCTCCTGTTTTTTCACAGATTTCGGGCATCGCCATAAGTGAATCAACTTGCGAGGAAAACGCGCTAACCGATTCATTTGACTCATCATTGTCGCAGGTCATTTTCAGACCCTGGCATTTACCGACCCTTAAATGATCGTCCCTATCATTAACGATGCCCGTAAACGAAAGGTTACCAGCGGTAGTTTTTTGTTAACCCCGGCGGACTTTTGCAGGCACTGATTCGTCCGCGCGGCATGGGCAGTTCGTTTTGAGCATGTGTGGCGGGGGGTCTCGCATCACGGGAGTATTGCGTATGAAGTCGCGTGAGAGCCTATTGCGCCTGAAGGAATTTCAGGTCGCCGAGAAGCGTCGGCAATTGCAACAGCTGCAGACTATGATGTCCGAATTCGATCGCATGGCGAAGGAACTCGAGAACCAGATCATCGTCGAGGAAAAGAAGTCCGGCATTTCCGATCCGAACCATTTCGCCTACCCCACCTTTGCCAAGGCGGCACGCCAGCGCGCGGACAATCTCCAGATCTCGATCCGGGAACTGAAGGTCCAGCAGGACGCAGCCGAACTGGCGCTGGAGGAGGCCGAGGCCGAAATGGCGAAGGCAGCCGCGCTCGGGGAGCGCGACAGCCAGATGCGCGCCCGGGCATAGGCATTCGCCTTCGGGGCGTTCCTGAACGAGTTCGCAGTGCCGCGACTTCTGGTCGCGGCATTTTCTTTTTCGGATCGGGATATCGGCTGAAGGCGTCAATATGACAATGAGCGACAGGGAGGTTGCTAGATCGCTGAGCAACCGATTATAACCGACGACATGGTTATCAACGGTTGCAGGTGCGCGGCGACGGCTTGTCGCGAAACGCCGGATTTGCCGCAACGCTGGGGCATTTCGCATCCGTATCTCAGTTGGATGCACCCTCATGTCTCGCCCTAAACTCCATTCTGACGAAGAAGTTCTCCGAAAGGCCAAGGCCGTTCTCCTGCAAGAGGGCCCCGCTGCATTCACGCTATCCGATGTAGCAAAAGCAGTGGGCATGTCCCGGGCCGCACTTATCCAGCGCTTCCAGGACAAAGCCACAATTCATCGGCGGATTATGGAGGAACTGACCAAAGAGGTTAGAGAGTTCTTCGCATCCTCGTCGGGCGAGCGACACGTGCAGAGCCTTTGGACGTTCCTAAGGGATATGATCACCGGGATGGACGCGGAAGTGGGCGAAGAGTCCTATTTGCTCCTGTTTTGGGGCGACATCGTCGATCCTCACCTCTGCAGGCTAGCGCTCGAGAGAAACGAACTGGTCCGAAAGGCGATCGCGGCGCGGATGCCCCCGACCCCGCATGATCCAGAGCGTGCGTCAGGACTGATCCAGTCGGTCATCCAAGGCTCGTACATGCGCTGGATGGTTTGCAAACAGGGTCGGCTTTCAGAGTTCATGGTCTCCGAGGTTCACCATCTCCTGACTGTGCTCTACCCAGATGAAACCTTGGCTCACTAGCCCTTAGGGACGAGAAGGTCGGGTCGTCAAAGGTCTCTACCGACCGAAAAGCAGCTATGACTTGAATATAACCGTCGCGTCGGTTATTTATGTAAAAAGAGCATGCCTAGCACCCCACCAATCCATCTGTGAGCTGTAACGTGAGTACCGTAACGACTAGACTTTTCGCGCCCGCAGCCGAGCGAAGGGTGCCGGCCCTAGGCCTTACTGCGGCCGACTTCGACGCGATCGTGGGGTCGACGCCGACCAATCTCGCCTATCGCGATCTCTTCCTGTCGCATCAGGACCTGCCACGGAGGCTGAAGCGATGGGCCGAGGAAAACAGTGTTCAACTCCGCACTCTCGACAGGGTCAAGGTGGAGCGAGGCAAATGCTCTCAGAAGGTCTTGTTTGGCCTTGCCGATGGTTACGCAGTCGAAAGCGTCCTCATTCGGCGGCGGGATGGATTTACAGCGTGCATTTCATCGCAGGTCGGCTGCGCATTCGCCTGCCAGTTTTGTGCGTCCGGACAAGCTGGTCTCAAGCGGAACTTGGATACCTCCGAAATTGTCGAGCAGGTCGTTCAACTGGGCTCGAAAGTAAATCATGTCGTATTCATGGGGATCGGCGAGCCACTGAACAATTATGAGAACGTCCTGGGCGCTGTCCGCATAATGCGAGACCGGGATGGCCTGAACCTGCCAACCACAGGTATTACCATCTCTACGATTGGGATCCCCAAGGCTCTTGCGCGGCTGCGTGAGGAGCATTTGGGCATCAACCTCACCATCTCGCTGCACGCGACTACCCAGGAGACTCGGGACAAACTCATTCCGGGAAGTCGAAAGCACGACATCAGAGATGTTATCGGCCGCGCGGTGTCATGGGCAGAGCGCCATAACCGCATGGTGACCTTCGTGTACTTGCTACTTCCAGGGGTCAACGATGCTCGGGTCGACGCTGATCGGCTTGTCAGGATGCTCTCTTATAAGCCTGCCCGGGTGAACCTGATGCGTTGGAGCCCAGTGGATGGGGTCGCCTTCGGCCGGACGAACGATCGTCAAACCCAGTATTTCCGGCACCGGCTGGAGCGCGCGGGCATTCCAGTCGTGGTCCGTGACACGCAAGGGATGGATATCGATGCAGCATGCGGACAGCTTTGGCTCCGCGATCTGCAGGGGCTGGAGACTGCATCCCGAGCGCGGGTGCAAGCGACGGCCTTGGCCTGATGCGGAGGTCGGGGTGCGTCGGGCGATCGAACACTATCGCTATGTGGCCACGAGTGCGCAAACTGGCAGTTTCCGCAAGGCGGCCGAGCTTTGTGATGTCGGGCGGCCTAACATCACGAGGGAGGTTCAACGACTGGAGATTGGGAAGATCAGAACTGAATGACGTCCTTCCATTCGGGATGGCGGTTCGCCTGGGCGCGGAAGAAGGGGCAGAGCGGGATGATCTTCCAGCCTCCCGTGCGGGCCGCCTCGACCACGTGGGCCGCCAGCGCCTGACCGACGCCCTTGCCGCGAAGAGCGTCCGCGACCTCGGTGTGATCGACGATGATGAGGCGAGGGGAGGTCCGCGAATAGGTCATGACGGCATCGGCACCGTCCAGCGTCGCGCGGTAGCGACCACCTGATCCACTTTCTTCGTGGCTGAAATCCATCTTCCTGTTCCTCGCCGCGTGACGGTGCCGTATGACGGCGCCGCGCTGGCACGTCGACCGGCCGCCCGCGTTTCAATATGGGAGGTGGATTGCAAAACGAAAAGGCGCTCGATGTGGTCGAACGCCGGATCGTGGGAGGAGTGCTTCGGCCCGGAGGGGCCGCCTGGTGTCGCTCAGTGGCGGTACTGCTGGATGCGGGTGGTGCGAAGGCCCGGCAGGCCGTGGTCGTTGATCGAAGACTGCCAGGAAAGGAACTCCTCGACCGTCAGCGTATAGCGCTCACAAGCTTCCTCGAGGCTCAAAAGGCCACCACGTACCGCGGCGACGACTTCCGCCTTTCGCCGTATGACCCAGCGGCGCGTATTGGCCGGGGGTAGATCGGCGATGGTCAGTGGACTGCCATCGGGGCCGATGACGTATTTTACTCGCGGGCGGATCATATCGGTCATTGGACTCTCTACACATACTCAAGACCACACGAGCGCATGCTAGCCGGGCATCTTTAAAAATTGCCTAAGCAGGCAGTTACGATTTGATAAGAATTCTACCATTCCTCCGGCTGCGGCATTCGCTGCGTGTTTCCGCGGCTGCCGTTGCGTAAATTTGAGCGGAATGCATAGGAGTCATTCCTAAAGAACAGTATTCGTTCTCGCTAAATCGTGTAGAAGGCCTGCAACAACGCGGAAGGAAGTGCATTTTCTTCGCCGCGAGACCTTCGTTTCGACGCGTGCTCCTTCATCCGTCCATGCAGACGGATCGTTCTTGAGCCTCGGTCGCGCGGGCCAACTGAATTTCGTCATCGACAGCCATTTTCAAAAAATGCCCGCGAGGGCATAAGGACATCATGTTCAGAAGCCACAATCACGCATACCGCATGTCAGACGAGACGCCCGTCGAGAAAGAGCATTCCGTCGAGGAAAAGCTTTCCGGCATGTCGCGGCGCTTCGGGCTGGACTTCTATCTCGTTTCCGCGTTTCCCGGCTCGCTCGTCCCGACGTTCGCCGCGGGTGTTGTCATCTCGAACTGGCCTGCCAGCCTGGTCGAGACCTACGACCTGAGCGGATTGTACAAGGAGAGTGAGCTCGTTCGGCGGCTCGGAGAGACAATGCGGCCGGTTTCCTTTTCGGAGTGGCCGTTTGCCGACCGGCATCCGTCCGGCAAGGCTGCCGCGATCGACGTGTCGGAGAGCTTCGAAAGAACGCTCGCCTTCGCTATCCGGGACCATGATCACCAGCGGCTGATCTTTGCCTTTTCCGGAAGGCGGCGCCCCCTCGATGAAAACGAGATCGCCACGCTCTATCTTTCCTGTCTCACACTCGTCGACGACGGCCTCGGCCGCTTGCGCCGGCCGTCGCTGCCGACGGAGCCGCTGAGCGGGCGCGAACTCGACTGCCTGCGGTGGGCGGCCGAGGGCAAGAGCAGCGATGAGATCGCCGTCATCCTCGACATTTCCGCCCACACGGTCGTCAGCTATCTCAAGAACGCGCTGCGCAAGCTCGACGCGGTCAACCGCATGCAGGCGATCGCCCGCGCCTGCCGTCTCGGACTGATCTAGATCATCACCGCCGAAAGCTCCGTCCGGCCGTAGCCGAACTGGAGCGCAGCGCTGCCCCCGTGCCGGAGCGAGAGTTCGTCTCCCGCCGAGAACCAGGTCAGGGCGGTGACGGACTGGAGCGTCTCGGCCGAGAGGGCAGGGCCCCGGATCGTGGCGACGCTGGTGGTTCCGTTGACGCTGAGCGCGATCTCATGTCCGGACGAAGACAGCAGGTCGGCACTGATGCTCACCTGATAGATGCCCGTCGCCGGAACGGTGAGCGCGTGGCCGTGGCCGGAACCGAGGGCCGGTCCGAGCGCGAACCCGCCCTGGACGACGTGAATATCGTCGAAGCCGGTATGGCTTCCGTCGGCCGGTGTGAACGTCGAGGCGGCAAGCGAGGCGCGCACGGCCGGACGTCCGGTCATCTCGACGACGCCGCTCGGGGAGATCGCGAGAGCTGTTGTCCAGGTGCCGCCATCGGGACTTACCTTGATTGCGAAGGCGTCGGAGCCCGCAAGTCCCATCTCGGCGCGTCCCTGCCAGCCGGACTGGAAGAGCAGCGAGGCAGTATCGGCGGTGGCGGCCTTGTTGATCTTTACCTGATGGCCGTGGCCGGCATGGCTGAAGAGGCTGGCATCGGCCGCGACGGCGAGCCTGTTGTAACCGTCGGCCGCCGTGTTGACACCGAGCGTCTCGACTATGGCATCCGGCGGCAGCGGCAGGTCGATCCAGGCGCCCCCAGAAAAAATGACCAGTCGCCCACGCTGAAGGTCGAAGGCACGCCAGCCGGCGCGGGGCGCGATGAAGATCCATGCGCCGTCCTGGCGAAAGGCAAGCCTGCCCTCTTTGCCGGTCCACTCGCCGGCCGCAGGTGCCGTCGGCCAGTAGCATTCCCCTTCGGCAGCATCCGCCGGCGGCGACGATGGCGTGCCGGCGATCACCAACTGGACGAGCGCGTCGAGCCGCTGCAGCGCCTCGTTGTGGGTGACGTGCTTCTGGGCTTGCGCGGCGAGGAGGTAGGGCAGGGCGAGATTGGCTGTGGCGTCGGTCATGGTCGTGCTTCTCCGGTTGATGCGCCGGGCCGATGACGGGCTGATGCCGGCACGGGCCGCGACGCAGGTTCGGAGCATTGTCCCATGGCCTGTGGGAGGGTGAACGAAAACGGGTTCCCTTCTTTGAAAGAAAAGGACTTTTCGCCCCGTATCACCACAGGGATCGCGCAATTATACCGGCTGGCGTTTGCCCCAGGCGACGAAGGAGGGATTGGCGAAATCGCTATCGGCCGCCTGTGCCACCTTGCCGTAGCGGAGCGGCAGGCCGTCGAGGTCGAGCGTCGCGCCGCCGGCGGCTCTCAGAACAGCGTCGCCTGCGGCCGTGTCCCACTCCATCGTGCGGCCGAAGCGAGGATAGACGTCGGCGACCCCTTCCGCCAACAGACAGAACTTGAGGGACGAGCCGACGGACGTGCGCGACGAGACTCGGTGCCGATCGAGGAAGGCTTCAGTCTCCGGGGTGCTGTGCGAGCGGCTGGCGACGGCGACCATGTCTTCCGCGACCGGGCGGGCGCGGATGACCTTGCGGGCGGATATGGTGAAGTCGGGCCCGACGACGAGCTTCTCCGCGCCTGCGGACGATCCGCTGTAGGCGATCCCCTTGGCCGGAGCGTAGACCACGCCTGCAACCGGAACGCCCTCGACGACGAGGGCGATGTTGACGGTGAAGTCTTCGCGGCCGTTGACGAACTCCTTCGTCCCGTCGAGCGGGTCGACCAGGATGAACATTCTGCCCGCGATCTGCGGCACCTCTCCAGCCGCAACGGATTCCTCCGCGACGACCGGCACGTCCGGCAAGGCCTCGCGGAGTGCCGCCAGAATGATCCGCTCGGCGCGCTCGTCGGCCTCGGTCACCGGCGAGGCGTCACTCTTCAGCCTGATGGTCGCCCCGGCTTCGAAGACCTCCATGATCGCCCGACCGGCCGTGATCGCCGCCTTTTCGAAGGTGTCCAGTATCTGCATCCCGCGTTCTCCTTCTCCGCCGCGCTCCGGGACAAGCCGCAGTGCGAGAATGCGGCTGGCCGTCAGCGTTAAGCTATGGCAGGATTGATGAAAAGCCGATGGGTGTTCTCGGCTGCCGTTTTCATCGGAACCGGTGGTCCACCGCTTCCTCCGGGCGCCACGCGCGGTCATCGCCACCGCCGCGGACTGGCCGCATGGCGACATTTCCTCTCCGGCAATTCCGCGAGATTCCCGGCGATGACTATTTCCGAAGCAATTTACGTCGCTTTTTTGGGTGGTTTGCCGCGGAAATCACCAAATCTGTGGGGGAAACCAACAAAATGTGCGCGAGAAAGCTTTTGCGCTTCACATTTTCAGCGAAAACGCTATCAAATCCCGTCACGCCAAAAAACCCTGAACGGGGAAACGAAAAAAGGGACGCGTTGACGACCGCGTCTGGGGGATAACATATGGAGTATTTCGTCCAGCAGCTCATAAACGGGCTGACTCTCGGGTCTATCTATGGCCTGGTGGCCATCGGCTACACCATGGTTTACGGCATCATCGGCATGATCAACTTTGCCCATGGTGACATTTTCATGCTCGGCGGCTTCGCCGCCCTGATCGTCTTCCTCATCCTGACATCGTTCTTCGCAGGCATTCCGGTTGCGCTCGCGCTGCTGGTGATGCTGATCATCGCGATGCTGATGACGGGTCTCTGGAACTGGGTGATCGAGCGCGTCGCATACCGCCCGTTGCGCGGTTCCTTCCGGCTTGCGCCGCTCATCACCGCAATCGGCATGTCGATCGTGCTGTCGAACTTCATCCAGGTCGCGCAGGGTCCCCGCAACAAGCCCATTCCGTCGCTCGTCAGCGACGTCTATCATCTGGGCGCGGTCACCGTTTCCCTGAAACAGATCATCATCGTCGTCGTCACGGCGGTGCTTTTGTCGATCTTCTGGTACATCGTCAACAAGACGCCGCTCGGCCGTGCGCAAAGGGCGACCGAGCAGGACCGCAAGATGGCGGCGCTCCTCGGCGTGGACGTCGACCGCACCATCTCGATCACCTTCGTCATGGGGGCGGCGCTGGCAGCGGTCGCCGGCACCATGTACCTGATGTATTACGGCGTCGCCTCGTTCGCCGACGGCTTCACTCCCGGCGTCAAGGCCTTCACGGCCGCGGTTCTCGGCGGTATCGGTTCTCTTCCCGGCGCGGTTCTCGGCGGGTTGCTGATCGGCCTCATCGAGTCGCTCTGGTCGGCCTACTTTACGATCGCCTACAAGGATGTCGCGACCTTCGCGATCCTGGCTTTCGTGCTGATCTTCAAGCCGACCGGCATTCTGGGCCGTCCTGAAGTCGAGAAGGTGTGATCCGATGGCGAATACTGCAACCGTGCACAATACCGCCCAGTCGGGTCATCTCGTGAAGGCCTTCAAGGAAGGCATCTTCGCCGGCGTGATCGCGCTCGGCATGTTCATCCTCTATATCGGCATCAAGACCGACCAGGACATTTCCAACACGCTGATCTGGTATCCGCGCTGGGGCCTGCTCGCCATCTTCGTCGCGATCGCCGCAGTCGGCCGCTTCCTGATCGTCGGCTTCTTCTCGCCCTGGGTCGCCCAGCGCAAGGCGAGCCGTTCGCAGGTTCCTGTCCACGAGGTCGAGGCCAAAGCGTCCTTCTTCCATAGGCACTTCCTGAAGATCGCCCTGCTGGCGCTGGTTCTCTACCCGCCGGTCATCGTGTCGACCTTCGGGGTCCAGGGCTCGCTGAAGTTCGTCGACAACTTCGGCATCCAGATCCTGATCTACGTGATGCTCGCCTGGGGCCTCAACATCGTGGTGGGCCTCGCCGGCCTGCTCGACCTCGGCTATGTCGCCTTCTATGCGGTCGGCGCCTATTCCTATGCGCTGCTGTCGCAGCAGTTCGGGCTCTCCTTCTGGGTCCTCCTGCCGATCTCCGGTATCCTGGCGGCCTTCTGGGGCATCATGCTGGGCTTCCCTGTCCTCAGGCTTCGCGGCGACTACCTCGCGATCGTGACGCTCGCCTTCGGTGAAATCATCCGTCTGGTGCTGATCAACTGGACCGACGTCACCAGGGGCACCTTCGGCGTCTCGGGCATCCCGAAGGCGACACTGTTCGGCATCAAGTTCGACGCTTCGCCCGACGGTTTCGCCAAGCTCTTCGGTCTGCCGATGTCCTCGGCCTACTACAAGATCTTCCTCTTCTACCTGATCCTCGCGCTCTGCCTGCTGACGGCCTATGTGACCATCCGCCTGCGCCGCATGCCGATCGGTCGGGCCTGGGAAGCGCTGCGCGAAGACGAAACCGCCTGCCGTTCGCTCGGCATCAACACGGTGACGACCAAGCTGACCGCCTTCGCCATCGGTGCGATGTTCGGCGGCTTCGCCGGCTCCTTCTTCGCGGCCCGTCAGGGCTTCGTCTCTCCGGAATCCTTCGTGTTCCTCGAATCGGCGGTGATCCTGGCGATCGTCGTTCTCGGCGGCATGGGTTCGCTGACGGGTATCGCGGTTGCCGCGATCGTCATGGTTGGCGGTACCGAACTGCTGCGCGAAATGGAGTTCCTGAAGCAGATCTTCGGACCGGACTTCACGCCCGAGCTCTATCGCATGCTGCTCTTCGGCCTTGCGATGATCATCGTTATGCTCTTCAAGCCCCGCGGCTTCGTAGGCTCGCGTGAACCCACCGCCTTCCTCAAGGAGCGCAAGGCGGTATCCGGAAGCTTTACCAAGGAGGGTCACGGCTGATGACCTCCGGAACCGAACACATGACGAATGACAACATCCTGAAGGTGGAACATCTGTCGATGAAATTCGGCGGACTGATGGCCATCAACGATCTCTCCTTCGACGTCCGGCGGGGCGACATCACCGCCCTGATCGGACCGAACGGCGCCGGCAAGACGACCGTGTTCAACTGCATCACCGGCTTCTACAAGCCGACGATGGGGATGCTCACGCTGACCCAGCGTTCGGGCAAGCAGTACCTGCTCGAGCGCCTGCCGGACTTCGAGATCACCAAGCACGCCAAGGTGGCGCGTACCTTCCAGAACATCCGCCTCTTCTCGGGGCTGACGGTGCTCGAAAACCTGCTGGTCGCGCAGCACAACGCCCTCATGCGGGCGTCGGGCTACACCGTTCTCGGCCTGCTCGGTCTGCCGGCCTACAAGCGGGCGGCCAAGGAGTCGGTCGAGAAGGCGGCGCACTGGCTCGAGAAGGCCGATCTCGTCGACCGCGCCGACGATCCGGCGGGCGATCTGCCCTACGGTGCCCAGCGGCGTCTCGAGATTGCCCGTGCCATGTGCACCGATCCGGAGCTCCTCTGCCTCGACGAGCCCGCAGCCGGCCTCAACCCGCGTGAATCGGCGGCTCTCAACACCCTTCTTCACAGCATCCGGGGCGATACCGGGACCTCGATCCTGCTGATCGAGCACGACATGTCGGTGGTCATGGAGATTTCCGACCACATCGTGGTGCTCGAATACGGTCAGAAGATCTCGGACGGCACGCCGGATCACGTGAAGAACGACCCGAAGGTCATCGCGGCCTATCTGGGTGTCGAGGATGAAGAGTTGGATGAAGCGATTTCTGAGGTCGAAGCCGTATCGGGAGGGCAGAACTGATGTCCACTGAACCGCTTCTCAAGGTAACAGACGTCGAGACCTACTACGGCAACATCCGCGCGCTCGGCGGGGTGAATGTCGAGGTCCGGCAGGGCGAGATCGTGTCGCTGATCGGTGCCAACGGTGCCGGCAAGTCGACGCTGATGATGACGATCTGCGGCAGCCCGCAGGCGCGTTCCGGCCAGGTCATCTTCGACGGTACCGACATCACCCGGATGCCGACGCACCTGATTGCGCGCCGCCGCATCGCCCAGTCGCCGGAAGGTCGTCGCATCTTCCCGCGCATGACCGTCTTCGAAAACCTGCAGATGGGCGCCGGGCTCGACAACCTCAAGTATTTCAACGAGGACGTCGAGAAGATCTTCACGCTCTTCCCGCGCCTGAAGGAACGCCAGCACCAGCGTGGCGGCACGCTTTCGGGCGGCGAGCAGCAGATGCTGTCGATCGGCCGCGCCCTGATGGCGCGTCCGAAGCTCCTCCTCCTCGACGAACCCTCGCTCGGCCTCGCTCCGCTGATCGTCAAAGGCATCTTCGAGGCGATCAAGAAGCTCAACAAGGAAGACGGGCTTACCGTCTTCCTCGTCGAGCAGAACGCCTTCGCGGCGCTCAAGCTGTCCGACCGCGCCTATGTGATGGTCAACGGCCAGGTCACCATGAGCGGCACCGGCAAGGAACTCCTCGCGGACCCGCAGGTTCGCGCGGCCTACCTTGAAGGCGGCCATCACTGATCGGGTTAGGGGGAATTTGACATGCAAGGATTGTTTTTCGAGACCGACACCGGCGTCCGCTACGTCCTGCGGTTCCTGGTCCTGCTGCTCGGTTTCTGGACCGCGTGGCGGACGGGCAAGGCCGTCGCCGAAGGCTGGCAGCACTATCCGACGGTGATCGTCTATACGCTGCTGCTGGGAGTGGTGATGCGCTTTCTGCATTACGCGCTCTTTCAGGGGCCGTTCATCAGCCCCTTCTATTATGTCATCGACGTCGTTCTGCTGTTGATCTTTGCAACGGCCGGATACCGGGTCCGCCGGACCCGTCAGATGGTCGATAATTACTATTGGCTTTACGAGAAGACCTCGGCCTTCTCGTGGAAGAAGAAAGATTGACAGCCACGTTTTTCTTGTCACAGATTGCCGACAAGAAGGGCTTGGCTCTCAATACAGAGTGGAACAGATTTCCGGCGCAGTGATGGTGGGTATTGCGCACGGTTTCAGAAACCTAACCTGCCTAAAAAATTGGGAGTAACAATATGAAGAAGCTTCTTCTTTCTGCTGTTGCGCTGACGGCCATGGTGGCCTACGGCGGCAGTGCCTGGGCCGAAGTGCTCGTCGGCGTCGGCGGTCCGCTGACGGGTCCGAACGCCGCTTTCGGTGCTCAGCTCCAGAAGGGTGCTGAACAGGCCGCAGCCGACATCAACGCTGCCGGCGGCATCAACGGCGAACAGATCAAGATCGTTCTCGGCGACGACGTTTCCGACGCCAAGCAGGGCGTTTCGGTTGCCAACAAGTTCGTCGCTGACGGCGTGAAGTTCGTGGTTGGTCACTTCAACTCCGGCGTTTCGATCCCGGCTTCTGAAGTCTACGCCGAAAACGGCATCCTGCAGATCACCCCGGCCTCCACCAACCCGCAGTTCACCGAACGGGGCATGTGGAATACCTTCCGTACCTGCGGCCGTGACGACCAGCAGGGCGCGGTAGCCGGCGCCTATATCGCCGAGAAGTTCAAGGATACCAAGGTCGCCGTCGTTCACGACAAGACCCCGTATGGCCAGGGTCTCGCCGACGAAACCAAGAAGGCAATGAACAGCCTTGGCATCACCGAAGTCATGTACGAAGGCATCACCGCCGGCGACAAGGACTACTCGGCCCTGATCTCCAAGATGAAGGAAGCCGGCGTCGGCGTCGTCTACTTCGGCGGTCTGCACACCGAAGCCGGCCTGATCATGCGCCAGATGGCCGATGGTGGCCTCAAGGCGACCCTGATGTCGGGCGATGGCATCACCTCGAACGAACTGGCCTCGATCGCCGGTGACGCCGTCAACGGCACGCTGATGACCTTCCCGCCGGATCCGCGCAAGAACCCGAACGCAGCTGACGCCGTCAAGAAGTTCCGCGACGCCGGCTTCGAACCGGAAGCCTACACCCTCTATTCCTACGCTGCCCTGCAGGTAATCGCAGAGGCTGCCAATAAGGCCGGCACGAACGATCCGGAAGCTGTCGCTGCCGCGCTCAAGGAAAAGGGTCCGTACACGACCGTTATCGGCGAACTCGGCTGGAACGAGAAGGGCGACATCACGCGTCCGGACTACGTCATGTACACCTGGAAGAAGGGCGAGGACGGCAAGTACTCGTACTTCCAGGATTAATTCGATCCCTCACCGGATTGACGGAAAGCCCGGCCTCGTGCCGGGCTTTCTGCGTTTGGTGAGCCGAATAGCGAGTAGGGAATAGGGAATAGGGGAAAAGGGAGCGGGCTCTCGGGGGGCGTTGACACGGGGCGAGCCTCAATCGCGGCTATTCGCCCATTGCCTCTCCTGCTCACGCCTCGTGCAGCACGTTCGCTGCCTTGACTGCGGCGGAGGCGCGGTTCTCGACGCCGAGCTTCACGTAGATCTGCTCGAGATGCTTGTTGACGGTTCGGGCGGACAGGCCGAGAATTTCGCCGATGTCGCGGTTGGACTTGCCCTTGGCGATCCAGGCGAGAACCTCGGATTCGCGCGCGGTCAGGCCGAAGGTGCGGCGCAGGGCCTCGTCGCTGTTCTTCGTGCCGGCCGTCAGGCGGAAGAGATATTCGTCGGGTCCGATCACGCCGAGAAACGCAAAGTGCAGCAAGGCGTCGCCGGACGGCGGATACGAAAAGGCGGCTTCCCCGCCCTGACCCTGCTTCCCGCGGATTGCCATCCATGCGGCGACGGCGGGTGCCACGAGATCGGCACCGTCGTCGCGGCCAATCGCCTCGCCGATCAGTCGAGAAGCCTGCGGCGTCGACCAGCGGATGCCACCATCGGCGCGGAAGGCCACGAGATGGCGACCGGTGGCGTCGAGCGCCACGCGGGCGCTGCGGGCGGAGCGGGCATTGGCGAGATGCACCCGGATGCGGGCGCGCAGCTCGTCGATGTTGATCGGCTTCGTCAGGTAGTCGACGCCGCCCGATTCCAGCGCATGCACGACGTGCTCGGTTTCGGTGAGGCCCGTCATGAAGATCACCGGCACCTGCGCTACGGCCGGGTCGGCCTTCAGCCTGCGGCAGGTCTCGAAACCGTCCATCGTGGGCATCACCGCATCGAGAAGGATCAGGTCGGGGCTGATGCGCCCGACGATCGCGAGTGCCGCCTGCCCGGAGGTCGCGATCAACACGGAGAAACCCGACTGTTCGAGCGCTTCGGTGAGGAAGCCGAGCGCGTCCGGGCTGTCGTCGACGAGCAGCACGATGTCGCGGGGTTCGAGTGCGTCAGCCACGGATTTCGGCCCTTTCCGTCTCGTAGGTCTTCAGGAGAGCGAGGTAGCCCGGAATGTCGAAGGACTGCACATGAACGCGCAGCGCCTCGGTGAAGGCGAGATGGTCCGGATTGGCGCCGATCTCGGCGAGCTTGGCCTCTATCCCCCGGATATAGCCGATTTCTCCCAGCCGCACGAGTTCGTCGACGTGTCCGGCCGCGGGCGGCTTCGGTCGTGCCGGCGCTTCGGCCCTTTTCGTCGCCACCTGCTCGTCGGCGTAGGTCCAGTCGAGGCCGAGATATTTCGCGAGCTTGTCGCGCAGCCGGCGCACGTCGACCGGCTTGGCGATGGTGTCGTTGTGGGCGTCGCTGCCGCCGTTCGACACCGAGCCGTCGCCGATATTGGCCGAGAGCATCAGAATCGGGGCGGTTTGACCGGCTTCGCGTAGCCGCTCCACGAGCTGCCAGCCGTTCATGCCGGGCATGGAGATATCCACGAGGAAGAGGTCGGCCTTCACACCCTCGGTCAGGGTCAGACATTCCGGCCCGCCGGCGGCGGTCAGCACCACGAAGTCGAGCGGCGCCAGCACCTCGCGCATCAGGTCGCGGTGGTCCTCGTTGTCGTCGACCACGACAATCGTCCGGCGCGGCCCGGTATAGGAGACGATCTTCCGCTCGGGCGCCGGCGCGGTGTTCGGCCGGTCAACGGCCGAGAGCATCAGTCGCACGCGGAAGGTCGATCCCCTGTCGCGCTCGCTCAAGACGCCGATCTCACCGCCGAGCGTATTGGTGAGCAGCTTGGTGATCGTCAGGCCGAGGCCGAGGCCGGGCAGGGGGCGAACACTGTCGGCCTCGCCGCGCTGGAAGGGTTCGAAAATGCGCGTGAGCTCCTTTTCGGCGATGCCCCGCCCGGTGTCGGAGACCGTGAAGGTCGCCACCTGGCTGCGATAATCGACCTTGAAGGTGACGCTGCCGCGGTCGGTGAACTTGATCGCGTTCGAGAGCAGGTTGACGAGGATCTGGCGCAGCCGTTTCTCGTCGGTGCGGACATATTGCGGCAGCCCGCGGGCGCGCTCGTGCACGAAGGCGAGCCCCTTGGCCTCCGCCTGCGGGCGGAACATGTCGGTGATCTGGTCGAGAAAATCCTGGATGTCGAGTTCGTTCGAATAGACCTGCAGGCGGCCGGCCTCGATCTTGGAGATGTCGAGGAGACCGTCGATGAGGCCGGAGAGGTGATCGGCGGAACGGCGGATGACCTTGATCGCCGACTGCCGCTTCGGCGGGATCGTTTCGTCACGCTCCAGGATTTGTGCGTAGCCGAGCACCGCGTTGAGCGGCGTGCGCAGCTCGTGGGAGAGGCCGACGACATAGCGGCTCTTGGCGCGGTTGGCGGCTTCTGCCGTCTCCTTGGCCGCCTGGAGGGCGGCGTCGGTCTTGCGGTGGGCGGCGATTTCCTTCAGCAGCAGCGTGTTCTGGCGGGAGGATTCCTCCTCAGCCACGACCCGGCTGTCGTGGGCGAGCACGTAGAACCAGCTTGCGACGCCGGCAATCACCGAGAAGACAAAGAAGACGATCATCGCCGTGCGATCGACCACTGCGGCGGTCTGCGGCGACGCCGCGCCGACCTGATGGGCGATGAGCGTCAGGATGGCGCCGATGCCGGTGATCGCGACGACGGCGGTCATGGCGTAGCGGCCGAGCCGCGTCGAGAGTCTCGCGATGATGCCCTCCGGCAGAAACGAGCTGGCGACGGCCGCGGTCTGCGCGTCGAGCCGTGCATGCGGCTTGCACATGTCGTGGCAACGGCTGTCGAGCGAGCAGCAGAGCGAGCAGATGGGCGCGGCATAGGCCGGGCACCATGCCATGTCCTCCGGCTCGAAGGGGTGTTCGCAGATCGAGCAGGTGATTGCGGTCAGGTTCTTCCAGCTTTGCCGCGGCTTGCGGGCGAGATAGTAGCGGCCGGCCGTCGCCCAGGCGATCAGCGGCGCGATCACGAAGGCGACGAGCGTCACATAGGTGGCGAGCGAGGCCATCAGCGGGCCGAACAGCCCGAAATGTGCGGCAAGGGCGAGACCGCCCGAAGCGAGGAGCGTGCCGAGCCCGACCGGGTTGACGTCGTAGAGGTGGGCGCGCTTGAACTCGATGCCGGGCGGCGCAAGCCCGAGCGGCTTGTTGACGAAGAGGTCGGCGGAGACGGTGCAGAGCCAGGACATGGCGACGATCGAGAAGATGCCGAGCGTCTCCTCGAGCAGCCTGTAGATTCCGAGCTCCATCAGCAGCAGCGCGATCGCCACGTTGAACACCAGCCAGACGACGCGGCCGGGATGGCTGTGGGTGAGCCGCGAGAAGAAATTCGACCAGGCGAGCGACCCGGCATAGGCGTTCATCACGTTGATCTTCAGTTGCGAGATCACCACGAAGCCGGCCATCAGCAGCAGGGCGGCGGTGTGGTTCGGGATCATGTAGCCGAAGGCCGTCACATACATCCGCGCCGGATCGGCGGCTTCGCCCACGGGCACGCCGGTCGAGAGCGTCAGCACGGCGAGGAAGGAGCCCGCCAGCAGTTTCGGCACGCCGAGCACGACCCAGCCGGCGCCGGCGAGGAAGACGGCGATGCGGTGATGCCACCGGCGCCCGCCCTCCGGCGGCAGGAAGCGCAGGAAGTCGACCTGCTCACCGATCTGCGGCATCAGCGCCAGGATGACGGCGGAGGCAGCACCGAAATCGACGAGATCGAAGGGCGCGCTCTCGCCCATCGCCGCGGCCGGATGGCCGATACCGGCAAAGGCCCGCCAGAGGTCGATCTTCTCCCAGTCCATGACGGCGATGAAGACGAAGGGCAGGATGTTGAGCACGATCCAGAATGGCTGTGTGACCAGCTGGAATTTGGAGATCAACCGGACGCCATAGGTGACGAGTGGAATGACGACCGCCGCGGAGACGATGTAGCCGATCCAGGGCGGCACGCCGAAGGCGAGGTCGAGCGCCCCGGTCATGATCGACGCCTCGATGGCGAAGAGCATGAAGGTGAAGCTCGCATAGATCAGCGAGGTGATGGTGGATCCGATATAGCCGAAGCCGGCGCCGCGGGTCAGGAGGTCGATGTCGACGCCGTGGCGGATGGCGTAGCGGGTGATCGGCACGCCGACGAGCAGCATGACCAGCGCCGCCGCGAGGATCGCGAGAGAAGCGTTGGTGGTGCCGTAGGAAAGGGTGATCGTGCCGCCGATGGCCTCGAGCGCCAGGAAGGAGATGGCGCCGATCGCCGTCTGCGAGATCCGCGACGACGAAAAGCGCCGGGCACCCTTGGCCGTGAAGCGGAGCGCATAGTCCTCGAGCGTCTGGTCGGCGACCCAGCGGTTGTATTCGCGGCGGACGGGGATGATGCGTTGGCGTGCGGCCATGCCTAAAAACTGGCGCCTTCTTTGAAATGACTATTGCCTAGGCATTTTCATGGGAATTGCGCGAATGGCAAGGGCGATTTGAGCGCGAGCGTTTCGCCTTGGATGTCTGTCCCCGGCCAGGATCATCGCCCGGATGCCTGCGGGTGCGCTGGATTTTCCGCTCGCCTTCCGATTCTTCTGCGCGAAACGGCCCGGCCAGCGAGATTCTCCTTTCGAGTTGTCAGCCCGTCCGCTAAGCGAGGTGGCAGGGAAACTCAGCGGAATGGGTCGGCCGAGATGATGGAGCTTTTCACCGCAGCCGGATTGGCGGCGTTTTTCGAGGTCGTGGCCATCGATCTCGTGCTGGCGGGCGACAATGCGATCGTGATCGGGCTTGCTGCCGCAGGCCTGCCGGCGGCGCAGCGGCGAAACGCAATTTTCGTCGGCATTCTCGCCGCCACCGTCCTGCGCATCAGTTTCGCGACCGCAACCGCCTTCCTCCTGACGGTCGTCGGTCTGCAGCTTCTCGGCGGGCTGATGCTCGCCTGGGTCTGCTGGAAGATGTGGTCCGAGCTGCGCAGCGTCGCGCACCAACCGCACAAGCTGGGGGAGACCGACGACACCGAGCTCACCATCAAGGAGAAGACCTTCCTCGTGGCGGCAGTGGAAATCGTCGTCGCTGATGTCTCGATGTCGCTCGACAACGTGCTCGCGGTCGCCGGTGCGGCCAAGGAGCACATGATCATCCTCGCCTTCGGGCTCATCCTCTCGATCACGCTGATGGGGCTTGCCGCCAACCTCGTCGCGACCCTGCTGCATCGCCACCGCTGGATCGCCTATGTCGGCCTCGGCGTCATCAGCTACGTGACGGTCAGCATGATCTATCACGGGTTCCTGGAGGTCTGGCCGGTCGCTCTCGGCTATCTCGGCTAATCGCCCGTTGCGCGTTTTTGGCGTCAGTACGCGCCGGTCGCCGAAAGGTGGCCGGCGTTTTCCGTTTCCCGGTCCCCGGCTCCGGATGGTGATCGCGCCGTTTCCGGTCAGCTTTCTGTCAGTGTCGTCCTGCTAGAACTCTTTCCATCGAAACGAAGCGACCACGCTTCACGAGAGCCGGGAGGAGAGAGCGATGAAAGGGATCGGGGTCGAAAGCCGGAGGAGGTACCCCGTCCTGCGCGCCGGAAACGAGGGTCGTCCTTTCCGCTGAAGTTGCCGCCCGCCGTCCGATCGCCGCGCCATCGCCAAGGGAATGTCTCGCTCAGTCTGCCGCCAGGAGCGACACCCCCATTGCGCTCCGTCGATGCAGGATCCGGGCGAGCAAGAGGCCGTCACATTCCCTGAAATGTGACGGCCTCACCTTTGTTGCAGAACGCGACCGCGATCATGCGGCGCGCGCTTTCCCCCTCGGCATACGTCAAACGACGTATGCCGTTTTGCATTGCAGCAGCCGATAGTTCCCCAAGCAACAGCGAGCGCCGGAAGGCGCGGTTGCTGAACTCACGAAGAGGGGAAAAATCAGATGAGACTGAAGGCACATCTTTCCAGCGCTCTGCTCGGCGCCATGCTGTCTACGACGGCGTTCACCGGCGTCTTTGCGGCTGACGATACCATCAAGATCGGCGTCCTGCACTCGCTGTCCGGCACGATGGCGATCTCGGAAACGACGCTCAAGGACGCCATGCTGATGCTCGTCGAAGAGCAGAACAAGAAGGGCGGCGTTCTCGGCAAGAAGCTCGAAGCCGTGGTCGTCGACCCGGCTTCAGACTGGCCGCTGTTTGCCGAAAAGGCCCGCGAGCTGATCGAGAAGGACAAGGTCGCCGCCGTCTTCGGTTGCTGGACCTCGTCGTCGCGCAAGTCGGTCCTGCCGGTCTTCGAAGAGCTGAACTCGATCCTCTTCTACCCGGTCCAGTACGAGGGTGAGGAATCCTCGCGCAACATCTTCTACACCGGTGCCGCGCCGAACCAGCAGGCGATCCCGGCCGTCGACTACCTCGCCAACGAGGAAGGCGTCGAACGCTGGGTGCTCGCCGGCACCGACTACGTCTATCCGCAGACGACCAACAAGATCCTGAAGGCCTACCTGATGTCGAAGGGCGTCAAGGAAGAGGACATCATGATCAACTACACGCCGTTCGGTCATTCCGACTGGCAGACGATCGTCTCGGACATCAAGAAGTTCGGTTCGGCCGGCAAGAAGACCGCCGTCGTCTCGACCATCAACGGTGACGCCAACGTTCCCTTCTACAAGGAACTCGCCAACCAGGGCATCAAGGCAGAAGACATCCCGGTCGTCGCCTTCTCCGTCGGTGAAGAAGAACTCGCCGGTCTCGACACCGCGCCGCTCGTCGGCCATCTCGCCGCCTGGAACTACTTCCAGTCCGTCGACGCCGACGTCAATGCCGAGTTCATCAAGACCTGGCACGCCTTCACCAAGAACGACAAGCGCGTGACCAACGACCCGATGGAAGCCGCCTATATCGGCTTCAACGCCTGGGTGAAGGCCGTCGAGTCCGCCGGTACCACCGACACGGATGCCGTCCTCGACTCGATCATCGGCGTCTCCGTTCCGAACCTCTCGGGCGGCACCTCGACCGTCATGCCGAACCACCACATCACCAAGCCGGTGCTGATCGGTGAAATCCAGGCCGACGGCCAGTTCGAAGTCGTGCAGGAAACTCCGGCCGTTGTCGGCGACGAATGGTCCGACTACCTGCCGGACTCCAAGGACCTGATCTCCGACTGGCGCAAGCCGATGTCCTGCGGCAACTTCAACGTTGCTTCCGGCAAGTGCGGCGGCAAGGGCAGCTGATCGCTCATTCGGGTCCAAGACCCCTCCCAACCCTCCCCACAAGGGGGAGGGCTTTAACCCAGCCGACCCGCCGAAGCCGATTGAAGCCCAGGCGGGTGCCGCAAAGTGTCTCCCCCCTCGTGGGGGAGATGGCCGGCAGGCCAGAGGGGGTAGTGCTTTTCCTGCCTCGTCGTAACGCCGGTTCCGTCAGGAAAAGGTGCTGGCAGGCGGCTGAGGGGGGCCTCAGGCACGGCCGCCCGCCAACCGGGGGACAAGAGAATGCTTATCCGTTTCATCACACTGATTTTTCTCCTTCTATCCATCGCCACACCCTCCCTTGCCCAGTCCGATCCGAAGGCGTTGATCGACCAGCTCGGCAAGGCGAATTTCAAGCAGGCGGAAGAGCTGATCGGCCAGATTGCGGCGACGGGCGACCCACGGGTCGTGCCGGCGCTCAACGCGTTTGGCGAAGGCGATCTCTATGCCCGCAAGTCCGATGGCGCGGTCTTCATCACCAAGGCGGCGGGGGGCAATTTTGCGCTGATCGATCCGCTCAGCGGGGAAAGCGCCGGCGAGGCGCCGAAGAGCGCCTTTACCAAGATCAAGGTCAACAACAATCTCCGCCGCGCGATCCGTTCCGCACTCGGCGGGCTGACGCTGCTCAGCCCCGATCGCGGCGTGCGTCTTGCGGCCGCGCAGGCGGTCCTGCAGTCGCCGAGCGCGGAAAACCTCGAACTCGTCGAGGCGGCGCTCGCCAAGGAAACAGACGCCGAGGTCAAGACGCGCATGGAAGAGGCCCGCGCAGTGTCGGTCCTGGCCTCCGACCGCAGCGCCGATGAAAAGCGGGCCGCGATCGAAACCGTCGCCTCGCTCGGCGGGCGCGAGGCGATCGGCATCCTGATGTCGGTGTCCTCGACCATCGACGAGAGCCTCAGGCCCGACCTCGACTCTGCCATCTCCGGCATCGAGGGCCAGTTGCTGCTCTGGGATGCCGGCCAGAACGTCTGGTACGGGATCTCGCTCGGCTCGGTACTGCTGCTCGCGGCGATCGGGCTCGCCATCACGTTCGGCGTCATGGGCATCATCAACATGGCGCATGGCGAGATGGTGATGATCGGCGCCTATTCCACCTTCGTGGTGCAGCAGGTGATCCGCACGAATTATCCGGGACTGTTCGACTGGTCGCTGGCGATCGCGCTGCCCGTCGCCTTCCTGATCACGGCCGCGGTCGGCCTCGTCATCGAGCGCGGCGTCATCCGCTTCCTCTACGGACGGCCGCTCGAAACGCTGCTTGCGACCTGGGGCATCTCGCTGATCCTCCAGCAGTCCGTGCGCACGATCTTCGGCCCGACCAACCAGGAAGTCGGCAATCCGTCCTGGATGTCCGGCTCGTTCGCGCTCGGCGGCATGACCATCACCTGGAACCGCCTCTGGATCGTCTTGTTCTCGCTGACCATTTTCTTCGCGCTGCTGACGCTCATGAAGCGCTCGTCCTTCGGTCTGCAGATGCGCGCTGTGACCCAGAACCGCCGCATGGCGTCCTCCATGGGCATCCGCACCCCTCTCGTCGATGCCTTCACCTTCGCGCTCGGCTCGGGCATTGCCGGCATCGCAGGTGTGGCGCTCAGCCAGATCGACAATGTGAGCCCGAACCTCGGCCAGTCCTACATCATCGACAGCTTCATGGTCGTGGTCTTCGGCGGGGTGGGCAATCTCTGGGGCACGCTGGTCGGAGCGCTCTCGCTCGGCGTTTTGAACAAGTTCCTCGAACCTTCGGTCGGTGCGGTTCTCGGCAAGATCCTCGTGCTGGTTCTCATCATCCTCTTCATCCAGAAACGTCCGCGCGGCCTGTTTGCGCTCAAGGGAAGGGCGGTGGAAGCATGATTGCCGGCTTCATCCTGCGCGCACTCGAAGGCAAGATCGTCATTGCCGTCGGCATTCTCGTCGCCTTCGCCCTGCTCATTCCGGCGCTCAATTTGCTGACGGCGCCGGGCAATCCGCTGCATGTACCGACCTACATCATGTCGCTGCTCGGCAAGTATCTCTGCTATGCGCTGCTCGCACTCGCGCTCGACCTCGTCTGGGGCTATTGCGGCATACTTTCGCTCGGTCATGGGGCCTTCTTCGCGCTCGGAGGCTATGCCATGGGCATGTATCTGATGCGCCAGATCGGCAGCCGCGGCGTCTACGGCGACCCGATCCTGCCGGACTTCATGGTCTTCCTTAACTGGAAGGAACTGCCGTGGTTCTGGTACGGCATGGACGTGTTCCCGGTCGCCATGGCGATGGTGCTCATCGTGCCGGGCCTGCTCGCCTTCGTCTTCGGCTGGTTCGCCTTCCGCTCCCGCGTCAACGGCGTCTATCTCTCGATCATCACCCAGGCGATGACCTATGCGCTGATGCTCGCCTTCTTCCGCAACGACATGGGTTTCGGCGGCAATAACGGCCTGACCGATTACAAGGAAATCCTCGGCTTTTCCGTTCAGGCGGACGGAACGCGTGCGGTGCTGTTTTCGCTTTCGGCGCTGTTCCTCGCCGTCTGCCTTGTCATTGCTTCGGCAATCACCCGCTCGAAGTTCGGCAAGGTACTGGTCGGCGTGCGCGATGCCGAAAGCCGCGTGCGCTTCCTCGGCTACCGGGTGGAGAACATCAAGCTCTTCACCTTCACCGTCTCGGCGATGATGGCGGGCATTGCCGGCGCGCTCTTCGTGCCGCAGGTCGGCATCATCAATCCGGGCGAGTTCGCACCCGCCAACTCGATCGAAGTGGTTGTGTGGACCGCAGTCGGCGGGCGCGGCACGCTGATCGGGCCGATCATCGGAGCGATCCTGGTCAACGTGGGCAAGAGCTACTTCACCGGCGCCTTCCCGGACCTCTGGCTCTTCGCACTCGGCGGCCTCTTCATCGGCGTCACGCTGTTCCTGCCCAAGGGAATCGTCGGCACGATCCAGCAGCGCCATGCGGCGCGCCGGGACCGCAAGGCGGCGGATGATGCCACCAACCATGACAAGGTATCCGACGCGGCGTTGCCGCTCGAACAGGCCGCGGAGTGAGCGCCATGAACGAGAAGAAACCGACGAGCATTCTCTATCTCGACGGCGTATCCGTCTCCTTCGACGGCTTCAAGGCGCTGAACTCTCTGTCCTTCGTCGTCGAGCCCGGGGAGTTGCGAGCGATCATCGGCCCGAACGGCGCCGGCAAGACGACGATGATGGACATCATCACCGGCAAGACCCGACCCGACGAGGGCGAGGTCTTCTTCAACGGCGAGGTGGACTTGACGAAGAAGGACGAGGCGGAGATCGCGGAGCTCGGCATTGGCCGCAAGTTCCAGAAGCCGACCGTCTTCGAGAGCCATACGGTCTGGGACAATCTCGAACTTGCGCTCAACCGCAAACGGGGCGTCTTCGCGACGCTGTTCTACCGGCTGAGCGTGGAAGACAAGGCACGCATCGAGGAAATCCTCGAAACGATCCGCCTCACCGGTCGCAAGGACGACGTCGCCGCCAATCTCAGCCATGGCCAGAAGCAGTGGCTGGAGATCGGCATGCTGCTCGCGCAGGAGCCCAAGCTTCTGCTGGTCGACGAGCCGGTGGCCGGCATGACCGATGCCGAGACGGCGGAAACGGCGATCCTGCTCAAGCAGATCGCCAAGACCCGTTCGGTCGTCGTCGTCGAGCACGACATGGGCTTCATCCGCGACCTCGGCGTCAAGGTGACGTGTCTGGCGGAAGGCTCGGTGCTGGCCGAGGGCTCGATCGATTTCGTCTCGAACGACCAGAAGGTCATCGAGAACTATCTGGGGCGGTGAACTTGATCATGGTCAATGTTGCCGCCCGCTCCGCTGGTAGTCTGATCTCACTCTCCCCGACGCCCGGCGTCGTGGACGTGGCTGCGGAGATCGGGATGATGTTGACGCGCAGAACGCTTTTCGCTTTGGCTGCGGGCGGTACAGCGGTCGCGGTCGGGGCCGGTTGGCTGCACCGTCGCTACGCGGTAGCCCTCGGCGCCGCGCGGGCGCACATCGCGGGCTATCGCGCCACGACGATCGAAGGCCGCTTCGGCCCGCTAGAATATGCCGAAGCCGGCACAGGCAAGCCCGTGCTGATGATCCATGGCAGCGGCGGCGGATGCGATCAGGGCCTGCTGTTTGCCGCGCCGCTGGTCGAAAACGGCATGCGGGTGATTTCGCCATCGCGGTTCGGTTATCTCGGCTCGGCCTTCCCGCGCGATCCTTCTTCGGAAAACCAGGCGGATGCGTTTGTCGATCTGCTCGATGCGCTCGGCATCG
>NZ_JAMXLD010000001.1:2808791-2887625 GCF_024054295.1 Ciceribacter sp. RN22 | reverse complement strand
CCACCCGGATCGTTGTGCTGCGCTGATCCCGGTCGTGCCGGCGGCCTATGCTCCCAACCGGCCGCCGGCACGCCCATGGTCGCCCGGTCAGGAACACCTGGTCGAGGCGGCGCTCGGGTCGGACTTCCTGTTCTGGGCGGCCATGTCGGCGATGCCCGACCTGATGATCGGCTCGGTCCTGGCGACGGATCCGGCTCTGTTTGCCGCTGCCACGCCGGACGAGCGCAGCCGCGTGCAGGCGATTCTCGATGCGATCCTGCCAGTCAGCGAGCGGGCGCAGGGACTTCTGAACGACATGCGGCTGGCAGGCGATCCCCAGCCGATGCCGCTGGAGGCGATCACGGCACCGACGCTCGCCATCTCGGTCGAAGACGACCGCTACCTGACCGCCGACGCTGCGCGCTACATCGCCGACCGCGTAGCGGGCGCAAGGCTGATCCTCTACCCGACCGGCGGTCACGTCTGGATCGGCCACAATGCGGAGCTCTTCTCCGCCATCCAGAGTTTCATCGAGGAGAAAGCACGGTGAGCGAACTCGTCGTCGACAACGTCAACCTCCACTACGGTGCCGCGCAGGCTCTTCGCGGCGTTAGTCTCGTTGCACCGATGGGCAAGATCACCTGCGTGCTCGGCCGCAACGGGGTGGGCAAGTCCTCGCTGTTGCGGGCGATCACCGGCCAGCATCCGGCGTCGGCGGGCGAGATCCGGTTCGCCGAAAAAACGATGAACAACATGGCGCCCTATCAGCGCGCCAAGCTCGGCGTCGGCTACGTACCGCAGGGGCGGGAGATTTTTCCGCTGCTGACGGTGAAGGAAAACCTCGAAACCGGTTATGCGCCGCTCGTCCGCAAGGACCGCTTCATTCCGGATGACATCTTCAGCCTGTTTCCCGTGCTGCAATCCATGCTCGGACGGCGTGGCGGCGATCTTTCCGGCGGGCAGCAGCAGCAGCTGGCGATCGGGCGGGCCCTCGTCATGCGGCCGCGCCTTCTCGTGCTCGACGAGCCGACAGAGGGCATCCAGCCGTCGATCATCAAGGATATCGGCCGTGCCATCCGCTATCTCAGGGACTCGACCGGCATGGCGATCCTGCTTGTCGAACAGTATCTTGATTTCTGCCGGGAGCTTGCCGACTACGTCTACATCATGGATCGCGGTGAGATCGTACACGAGGGCGCGGCCGAGACGCTCGACTCGGCCGATGTCCGCCGGCACCTGACGGTCTGACGGAGGTCAGGTCAAGGGGATGCACGGCTGCCCAGAAATTGGGCAGTGATATTGCCCGCCGGGAGGGCAGGACGGGTTTCCTGTCCGCGGCGCATCCCGCGGGCGGTGTGTCTGCAGATGGCTTCGACGGCTCGGTCGGGAAGGCACGGAACTTGCTTTCCTTGCCGTCGCCGGGCCGAGAAGGCTCCGGGACGGCGGCAGGACAGCGGAGACGAGGGAAGCTTGACGGCATTGGTGCAGGACCGACAGCAAAGGGCGTGGGGCCGCGGGCATGTTGCAGCGAAGCTGCTCGGCGGCCGCACGCGCCTCGCCGAGCTCTACCAGGAAGGGGCGGCCAAGATCCGGCTGCCCGAGACCTTTTCCGCCGAGATGGAGGCCGTATTCATCAACACCGGCGGCGGCCTGACGGGCGGCGACCGTATGGACTGGTCGGTCGCCGCCGGCCCCGGCACTTTCGTGACAGCAACGACGCAGGCTTGTGAAAAGATCTACAAGGCCTCGTTCGGAACTGCCGCCGTCGAGACGCGGATCACCGTCGCCGCCGGTGCCAAGGTCCACTGGCTGCCGCAGGAGACGATCCTTTTCGACAATGCGTCGCTGACCCGGCGATTGGATGTCGATCTCGACGAGGACACTGAATTCATCGCCGTCGAGGCCGTGCTGCTCGGGCGCAAGGCGATGGGGGAGGCCGTTTCCCGCGGCCTCCTGCGGGACCGCTGGCGCATCCGTCGCGGCGGGCGGCTTCTCCATGCCGAGGAACTCCGGCTCGACGACGACATCGCGGGGTTGACCGCCTCGAACGCGGTTCTCGGTGGTGCTCTCGCCTTTGCCACCGTGCTCTATGTCGGGCCGCTCGCGGAGGCGCTGCTACCGCAGGTGCGCGCGATCCTCGGTGGTGCTCTCGCCTTTGCCACCGTGCTCTATGTCGGGCCGCTCGCGGAGGCGCTGCTACCGCAGGTGCGCGCGATCCTCGGTGACGGCTCGGGCGGTGCGAGCCAGTGGGACGGCAAGCTCGTCGTGCGGATGACCGCTGCCGACGGCTTCCAGCTCAGACAAAAACTGGTTCCAGTCGTTTCGGCCTTGCGCGGAAGCGCAACTATGCCGAAAGTCTGGAATCTCTGACAGTCGTCAAGAAGAGTGGAGCGGGCATGAACCTCACGCCGAGAGAAAAAGACAAACTCCTGATCGCCATGGCCGCCATGGTGGCGCGCCGCCGGCTCGAACGGGGGGTGAAGCTCAACTATCCGGAAGCGATCGCGCTCATCACCGACTTCGTGGTGGAAGGCGCGCGCGATGGACGTTCGGTCGCCGACCTCATGGAGGCGGGGGCGCACGTGATCACCCGCGACCAGGTGATGGAGGGCATCGCCGAGATGATCCACGACGTTCAGGTCGAGGCGACTTTCCCGGACGGCACGAAGCTCGTGACCGTGCATGAACCGATACGTTAAGTCGTTGGAGGACTGATTCATGATCCCCGGTGAAATCATTGCCGCAAAAGGCGAAATCGAACTGAATGCCGGCCTTCCGACGGTGACGGTCGAGGTGTCCAACACAGGCGACCGGCCGGTGCAGGTCGGCAGCCACTATCACTTCTTCGAGGCCAATGCCGGCCTTTCCTTCGATCGCGAGAAGGCAAGGGGCATGCGGCTCGATATTCCGGCCGGAACGGCTGTGCGCTTCGAGCCGGGCCAGACCCGGCAGGTCACGCTGATCCCGCTTTCGGGCAAGCGCGAGGTCTACGGTTTTCGCCAGAAGGTCATGGGAGCACTCTGATGGCGGTTTTGCATTATCACGGAAGTTGCCAGTGCGGCGCGGTGGATTTCGACGTCGACGTCGATCTCGGGCACACGATCGTGTGCAACTGCTCGCGCTGCCGGCGTCTCGGATCGGTATTGGCCTTTGTTCCGCGAGAGGCCTTCACGCTGAACTCCGGCGAAGGCAATCTCACCGAATACCAGTTCAACAAGCACCTGATCCATCATCTGTTCTGCAAGACCTGCGGCATTCAGAGTTTCTCCTTCGGGACGACGCCCGACGGCGAGGAGATGGTGGCGGTGAACGTCAATACGCTCGACGGTGTCGATGCCCGCTCGCTTCCGTCGCAGGCTTTTGACGGCGCGTCGGTCTAACTGCATTTTCAGCCGGGGTTTTCAACAGTCATGAGTTTTTCGATATTTTCCTGCCGCGGTGTTGCAGCGGTCCTTCTCTCCGGCCTCGCTTTCGCCGCGCCGGCGGCGGCCGAGGATGAGCCCGAGGTCGATTGCGAAAACGCGATGACCCAGTTCGACATGAATGTCTGCTCGCAGCAGGATTACGAGAAGGCCGACAAGGAGCTGAATGCCCAGTGGGCCAAGACCAAGAAGGTGATGGCCGACTGGGATGCCGAGCTCGATGCCGAGAACAAGGGCGCGGTCGAGTCGCTGGTCGGTGCGCAGCGCGCATGGATCCAGTACCGCGACAATCAGTGCGACGCCGTCGGCTACAGCGTCTGGGGCGGAAGCATGTATCCGATGATCGTTTCTTCCTGCCTTGCCGACCTTACCCGCAAGCGGACCGAAGAGCTGAAAAACATGGTCGAGAATTAGCAGGAGTGTAACTGGCCCGATGCGCGCGCTTTTCCTCTTCCGGTTGACGTCGTCGTCGCTGCAGGTCGCGGCGGCGCTGGCGTTAATCTGCCTTGCGCCGGCTGCCGCCTTCGCGCAGGTGGATGTATCCGAGGCGTGCGACGAGATCCTCGACACGGTGGAGCTTGCGGAATGTGCCGAGAGCGAACTCGCCCGCGAGGATGCCAGGTTGAACGCCGCCTATCAGCAGGCGCGCAGGGTGATCGGTGAGCGGGAGGGCAAGGTCGAGGGCTATGCTACCGGCTATCTGGAGGCGCTGACGGACGCGCAGCGCACCTGGATCGCCTATCGCGACCGCAAATGTGAAGTCGACAGCTGGAGCTGGCGCGGCGGCTCGCAGGCGGCGCTGCACGACATTTCCTGCCGGCTCGAGCTGACCCGCGTGCGGCGTGGCGAGCTCGACGCGCTCGGCGAACCTCCGGAGAATTGACGTCGTGGCGAGAGCACAGCAGATCGTGATTGTCGGCAATGGCGAGATCGAGCCCGGGCTTGCCCCGGTCATCGACGCGGCCGACCTCGTCATCCGCTTCAACGAGTGTCGCACCTTCGGAGCCGGAGGCACGCGCACGGATGTGGTCGCCGTCTGCAACACCGGCAGGCCGCCGCTCATGATGCTCTCCTCGCCCGAATGGCGAGCGAGCCAGCCGGTGAACGACTGCCGGGAAATCTGGTCGGTCCGCGATCCGGAGAAGTTCCGGGAGCTTCGTCCAGCGTTGATGGCGACCCATCCGGAGCTTGGGGACTTTTGCGACGATTATACCGATGCGCTTGCGGCCTTCGCGAATGACGCCGGCAAGACCCACGCGGTCATCTCCCGGTCTGTGCACGAAGCCGTCGACGCTGCGCTCGTGCCGTTCGATGCGGGCGACTATGTCGTTCCGAGCAGCGGCATGGTCGTCGTCGCAAGCATCCTTGCGCAGGCCGAAGAGGCCGGTGATGCCGTCGCCCTGACCGGTTTTTCGCATGAAGGCTGGGATGGCCATCCCTTCGCCGCCGAGCGGCGTCTCGTGGATTCCTACATTGCAGCGGGCAGGCTCAGCCGCCTGCCGCAGACCAATTTCATCTCTCCCCCGGAAGGAGCCTGATCCGATGTCCTACAAGATGTCCCGCGCCGCCTACGCCTCGATGTTCGGTCCGACGACCGGCGACAAGGTGCGGCTCGCCGATACCGAACTCTTCGTCGAGGTCGAGAAGGACTTCACAACCTACGGCGACGAGGTGAAATTCGGCGGCGGCAAGGTTATCCGCGACGGCATGGGCCAGAGCCAGGTGACGCGCGCGGCGGGTGCCGTCGACACGGTCATCACCAATGCGCTGATCGTCGATCACTGGGGCATCGTCAAGGCGGACATCGGGCTGAAAGACGGGCGCATCGTCGCGATCGGCAAGGCCGGTAACCCGGATACCCAGCCGGACGTCACGATCATCGTCGGGCCGGGAACCGAAGCGATCGCCGGCGAGGGCAAGATCGTCACCGCCGGCGGCATGGACAGCCACATCCACTTTATCTGCCCGCAGCAGATCGAGGAGGCGCTGATGTCCGGCATCACCTGCATGCTCGGGGGCGGCACCGGACCGGCCCACGGGACGCTCGCCACCACCTGCACGCCCGGGCCCTGGCACATCGCGCGGATGATCGAGGCGGCGGATGCCTTCCCGATGAACCTCGCCTTCGCCGGCAAGGGCAATGCCTCGCTGCCGGGGGCGCTCGAAGAGATGGTGCTGGGCGGGGCCTCGTCGCTGAAACTGCATGAGGACTGGGGAACGACGCCGGCGGCGATCGATTGCTGCCTCTCGGTCGCCGACCAGTACGACGTGCAGGTGATGATCCACACCGACACGCTGAACGAGTCGGGCTTCGTCGAGGATTCGATCGGTGCCATCAAGGGCCGGACCATCCACGCCTTCCACACCGAAGGGGCAGGCGGCGGGCATGCGCCCGACATCATCCGCATCTGCGGGCAGGCGAACGTCATCCCGTCTTCGACCAATCCGACGCGGCCCTATACGGTCAACACGATCGCCGAGCACCTCGACATGCTGATGGTGTGCCATCACCTATCGGCGTCGATCCCGGAGGACATCGCCTTTGCCGAAAGCCGCATCCGCAAGGAAACGATCGCGGCGGAAGACATCCTGCACGACATCGGTGCCTTCTCGATCATCTCGTCCGACAGCCAGGCCATGGGCCGCGTCGGAGAGGTGGCGATCCGCACGTGGCAGACCGCCGACAAGATGAAGCGCCAGCGCGGGCGGCTGCCGCAGGAGACCGGCGACAACGACAACGCCCGGGTGAAGCGCTACATCGCCAAGTACACGATCAATCCGGCGATCGCCCACGGCGTCAGCCACGAGATCGGGTCCGTTGAGATCGGCAAGCGGGCCGACCTCGTCCTCTGGAATCCCGCCTTCTTCGGCGTCAAGCCGGACATGGTGCTGATGGGCGGGACGATCGTCGCCGCCCCGATGGGCGATCCGAACGCCTCGATCCCGACGCCGCAGCCGGTGCATTACCGGCCGATGTTCGGCGCCTACGGCAAGGCGCGGACCAATTCCTCCGTCACCTTCGTTTCCCAGGCCTCGCTCGATGCCGGGCTTGCAAACAGGCTCGGCGTCGCCAAGCAGTTGGTGGCGGTCAAGAACACGCGCGGCGGCATTTCCAAGGCGTCGATGATCCATAACGACCTGACGCCGGAGATCGAAGTCGATCCGGAAACCTACGAAGTGCGCGCCGACGGCGAGTTGCTCACCTGCGAGCCGGCGACGAAACTGCCGATGGCGCAGCGGTATTTCCTGTTCTGACGGCAGCCTGACCAAGCGTTGTGCAGAAGTGCCGATCGGCGGCGTTTCTGCTATGCGTTTCTTGCAATCCAGCCATGCATCCGTCCTGCGACGATGTTTCATACTGCGTCGCAACCGATTTTAGGCTAGTTCTAATTCGCAAGTCCGGTGCTCCATCCCGTATGGAACCGGCTACCGTGTTTCCCATGCAAGGAGATTGCTATGCTGATCGGCAAGAAAGTGCCCCAGGTCACCTTCCGTACCCGCGTCCGTGACGAGTCCGTCGGCGGTCCGAACCCTTATCGTTGGCAGGACGTCACCTCGGACGACTACTTCAAGGGCAAGCGGGTCATCCTGTTCTCCCTGCCGGGTGCCTTCACCCCGACCTGCTCGACCTACCAGCTTCCCGACTTCGAGAAGATGTACAACGAGTTCAAGGCCGAAGGCATCGACGAGATCTACTGCATCTCCGTCAACGACGCCTTCGTGATGAACGCCTGGGGCAAGTCGCAGAACCTCGAAAACGTCAAGCTGATCCCCGACGGTTCCGGCGAGTTCACCCGCAAGATGGGCATGCTGGTCCGCAAGGATAATCTCGGTTTCGGCATGCGCTCCTGGCGCTACGCCGCCATCATCAATGATGGCCTGGTCGAGCAGTGGTTCGAGGAAGAAGGCTATTCGGACAATTGCGAGAGCGATCCCTACGGCGTTTCTTCGCCGCAGAACATTCTGGCCAAGCTCCAGGAGAAGAAGGCCGCGTAAGGCTTTCGCGTTCTCTCGTTTCGAGGGCGTCGTCCGGCTGGTCGGCGCCCTTTTTGGTGTGTAGCGACAAGATGTGCTATCACTAATTGTGATTACAACTTCAGTGTTGCCGTTGACGCTCAAATTCTGCATTTTCCCGGGATAGTCAGTTCGGATTAGCCATGCAGCGTATCACGACCTATCTCTCGGCCGGCACATCGGCCGCTCTTCCCATCGGCACGGTGGTGCTTGCGCATGACGAGCGGCACCTGAGGCGGAAGCTTCTTCATCTCACCGACGGCGACATGGTCATGCTGGACCTCAAGGAACCGGTTGTCTTCGGCGACGGCGACCGGTTGGTCCTCGACAATGGCGACCAGGTGGAAATCCGGGCGGCGAAGGAGCCTCTCTACGAGATCGTTCCGCGCGACCCGCTTCATCTGGCGGAACTCGCCTGGCATCTCGGCAACCGGCACATGTCGGCGCAGATTGAGGCGGATCGCATCCTCATCCTGCGCGACCGGGTGATCCGGGAGATGATCGAGCTGCTCGGGGCGAGGGTGGTGGAGATCGTCGAAGCGTTCCAGCCGATGCGAGGCGCCTATCACACCCACGGCGACAACCACGGCCATGCCCATGGCGGACGCGAATGAGCGCCGATGCGTGAAGCCTCCGCAGTGCAGGCCCTGTTGCGGCTCATGGCCTGGCTTTCTCCGGCCTTCCCGGTGGGCGGCTTTGCCTATTCCGGTGGGCTCGAGGCCGCGGTCCAGTCGGGACACGTATCGTCGGCCGAGGCGCTGGAGGACTGGCTCGTCACTCTGCTTCGCTGTGGCAGCCTGCGTAACGACGCGGTGCTGCTCGCCGAGGCCTACCGCTCCGTCGAGGACGATGAACGCCTGCGGGCGGTGACGGAGCTAGCGGCGGCGCTCGCCGGATCGGCCGAACGGCATCTCGAAATCTCCCGGCAGGGCGGCGCCTTTCTTGCGGCCGCGAGCGCCTGGCCCGGTGCGGTTCCGGAAGTGCTTGGCGACGAGACGGCCTACAGCGTCGCCATCGGCGCCGTCGCCGCATCGAACGGCGTCGGCCTTGCAGAGACGCTTTCCGCCTTTCTTCACGCCGCCGTCTCGCAACTCGTTTCGGCAGCGATCCGTCTCGGCGTCCTCGGGCAGAGCCGGGGCGTCACGCTGCTCTCGCGGATCGAGGACGTCATCGCCGACGAGGCCGGGAGGGCTGCTTCATCCAGCCTCGACGATCTCGGCAGCGCAACGCTGATCGCCGATCAGATGAGCCTCAGGCATGAGACCCAACATTCGAGGCTGTTCCTATCATGACCGCGCTCGCCGTTCTCCTCGCCGTCGTGCTTCTGGCGATCGCGGCGCTGCATCTTGCCTGGGCCGCGGGCTCTACCTTTCCGGCCGCGAGCGAGCGGGAGCTCGTGCGGATGGTGGTCGGCTTCAAGGGACAGGAACACATGCCGCCGCCGGCGGCCGCCGTGCTGGTTGCGGTTGCGCTCGCCTTCGCCGCCTATGTTGCGCTGGCCCTTGCCTCCCTGTGCGTCTGGCCGCTCGGGGGCTGGTCGCTCACATCCGCTGGCATGGTCCTTGCTTTCGTCTTTCTTGCCCGCGGTGTCGCCGCCTATCTGCCCGCGTGGCGGATGCGGGTTCCGCAGCAGCCTTTCGCGAGGCTCGACCGGCGCTACTATGGGCCGCTCTGTCTCGTGATCGGCGCGGGCTTCACTCTTCTTGCAACAGGAACCATGGCATGAAATCGGCAAACGGACCCTTGCGCATCGGTATCGGAGGCCCTGTGGGTTCCGGCAAGACCGCGCTCACCGAAAAGCTCTGCAAGGCGCTGAGGGGAGACTATTCCGTCGCCGTCGTCACCAACGACATCTATACGCGCGAGGATGCCGATGCGCTCGTGCGCATGCAGGCGCTCTCCTCCGACCGCGTGGTCGGCGTCGAGACCGGTGGCTGTCCGCATACCGCGATCCGCGAGGATGCGACGATCAACCTGCAGGCGATCGCCGACCTCAATCGCCGCTTTCCCGATCTCGATGTCGTCTTCATCGAATCGGGCGGCGACAATCTGGCGGCGACATTCTCGCCCGATCTCGCCGACCTGACGATCTATGTGATCTCGGTCTGCCAGGGCGAGGAAATCCCGCGCAAGGGCGGACCGGGCATTACCCGCTCGGACCTCCTGGTGATCAACAAGAAGGATCTCGCCCCTTACGTCGAGGTCGATCTGGACGTGATGGATCGTGACGCACACCGGATGCGCAACGCCAAGCCTTATGTCTTCTCCGACATGAAGCGAGGAGCGGGCGTCGAGGATATCGTGCAGTTCATCAAACAAACCGGCGGCCTCTGACCGCCGGCTGTCGTGCCTGACAGGTCCCGGTTCAGATCTGTTTCAGCGCGCCGATGTCGTTGATCTGGATGATGCGCCCGCGGACCGTCACGCCCGCCCGGCGGAGCGACGAGAAGGCACGCGACAGGGCCTCGGGAGCCAGCCCGAGCTTGCCGGCGAGCAGGCTCTTCTGGAATGGCAGGCGGATCGAGGCGGAGCTGCCGTCCTCCGGGCAGTTGTCGAGCAGGTAGTGGGCGACGCGCTGCGGCGCCGTCTGCAGCCGGTCGTTGGCGATGCAGTCCATGCTGCTGCGCAGATGCGCTGACAGGCATTGGATCACGGCCTTCGCCACGTCCTTTTCCTGCTCGGCGAGCTGCCGCACCTTCTGTAGCTCGAAACGCGCCACCATGACGTTTTCCGCCGCCTGGGCGTTGTAGAGGTAGCGATCACCGCAGGAGAGCAGGCATTCGGCGAAGGTGTCTCCCGGTCCGCAGATCCGGATGTCGGCCTCCCGACCGTCCCTGTTCAGGCGGTAGAGGCGAATATAGCCGGTGAGGACGCAGTAGAAGTATTCCGCCACCTCACCTTCGCGGAAGAGGATGTCGCGGGCCTCGAAACTGGTGACGGTCGCAAGGTCGAGCATCCGCGCCATCGATGCAGGGCCGAGTGGCTCCATGAAGGAACTCTTCAGCAAAATGTTCTTGTCGCGTGTGTTCAGCTTCAATGTCTTGTTCACAGGTATCACCATTCCTGCCGACCTTGCGTGGCAGACGCAGGGCCCGTTGCCGGTTCTTGGGAGATGGTCGTTGATCCGGCTTTGCTGGGAGTCGTCTCGATCCGAACGGCGCACGCCATCGGCGGCCTTCGGCCATGGTCTTTCCCGTCCGCTCCGCCGTTCCGTGGCCACGGAATACCCGCGGCGCGCAGTCGACCACGCTCACTCCCAAAACCCGGGAAACGACCTACGCTGCACTCATTCCCCAGTACGAGCCAAGATAAGCAAGGGCGGGAAATGACGATTTGATTTCGATCAATCACCCTGCAGGCAATTGCGAAAATGCGGCGGTTACGCCCTGTTTCTCAACGAAAAAGAGCCGGTTTCCCGGCTCTCTTCCCGTTTGCGGTTGCGCCTCGACCCTCACTCGGCGGCGAGCGGGCGGATCGGCACCAGCCTGTTTGAATCCGCAGGCGCCGGCGTGCCGCCGGACGAGCGCTTCTCTATGCTGGAGAGGCGTTGTTCGATCGCAGCCAAAGCCTCGTCGTTCTTGCGGGTGCGCTCGCTGAGCTCTTCGCGGCTCAGCGTCTCGCTTTCCTCTTCCTTCCTGCCGACGAGGCGGCCGAAGATCCAGCCGAGCAGGCGGGACAGGTCGTCCATGATCAGGAAGAAAGCGGGTACGACCAGCAGGCTGAGGGCGGTGGAGACGATGATGCCGCCGATCACCGCGGTCGCCATCGGGGCGCGGAACGAACCGCCCTCGCCGACGCCCATGGCGGACGGCAACATGCCGGCGGACATGGCGATCGACGTCATGATGATCGGCCGGGCGCGCTTGCGCCCGGCTTCCACCATGGCCTCGACGCGGTTCATGCCGCGGTTGCGCATTTCGATCGCGAAGTCCACGAGCAGGATCGCGTTCTTCGTGACGATACCCATCAGCATCAGAATGCCGATCAGTACGGGCATGGAAAGCGCATTGCCGGTTATGATCAGCGCCACCGCCACGCCGCCGATCGCAAGCGGCAGCGAGAACAGGATGGTGAAGGGCTGGATGACATCCTTGAACAGCAAGATCAGCACGGTCAGCACCAGCAATAGGCCGAGCAGCATGGCATTCAGGAAGCTCTGCTGCATCTCGTTCTGCACCTTGGTGTCGCCGCTTTCGGCAAGCCGCACCGTCGGGGGGACTTTCGTCTCCGCGACCGCCTCGCGGAAGGCGGCGGAGGCCGTGTCGAGCGCCACGCCGCGGGGCAGGTCGGCACCAATGGTGACCACGCGCCGGCGATCGCTGCGCTTGATCGAGCTCACGCCTTCCGAGTAGTCGATGTCGGCGACCGTCGAGAGCGGCACGGAGGCGCCGGTCGCGGTCTGGATCTTCATCGCGCGGATGGCTGCAAGGTCGCTGCGCAGATCGAGAGAGGCCTGAACGCGGATCGGGATCAGACGGCTGTCGAGCGAGATCTTCGACAGCGCCGCGGCGGTATCGCCGATCGTTGCGACACGCACCGTCTCAGAAATCTGTTGCGGCGTGATGCCGAGGCGGGCGGCTTCGTCGTTGAGCGGCCGAATCTGCAATTCCGGGCGGGGCAGGGCGCCTTCCGCGCTGACATTGGCGAGTTGCGGTACAGTCCGGAGCTTCGCCTCCAACAGCCCGGTGGCGGCGTTCAATTCCTCCTCGTCCTTGGAGAGGAAATTGAACGAGATGTCGCGCTCGCCGCGGTCATTGAGCTTCAGAACGCGCACGTCGGCGATCGGCTGCACCTTCTCGAAGACCTCCTGCTCGATGTCCCATTGCGGGCGTGTGCGGCCTTCGACGGACATCTTGGGAAGATAGGAACCGATGAGCGGAATGTTGCCGATGCCCTTGTTCACGAGGGTCTTCAGCAGCGAATGCTCGATCTTTACCAGATTGAGGGTCACCGTGGCGCGGCGCAGTTCGAGTTCGCCCTTCGGCGAGGCGCCACCGAGCACGAAGACGCTCTCGACCCCGTCGAGGTCCTTCACGGCCTCGTAGATCGCATCGCTCTTGCGCTCGGTTTCGGCAAGCGTAGCATTCGGCGGCAGCTCCACCGAAAGCACGATCCGTCCGGCGTCCTCCGGTGGCAGGAAACTGCCGGGGACCTGAAACAGCAGCGCCATCGAGGCAATGAGAAACAGAACGGCTCCGAGCAGCGTCGCATAGCGCGAGTACCAATGGGTGGTCGTGCCGCGAACCAGCCGGGTGTAGCCTTTCATGAAGGCGCTGTCGTTGTCGGCATGGTCGTCCATCGCGTCTTCGGCCCGCATCAGGTACGCCGCCATCAGCGGCGTAATGAGGCGGGCAACCATCAGCGAGAAGAAGACCGAGAAGGCGACGGTGAGGCCGAACTGGATGAAGTACTGGCCGGGAATGCCCGGCATGAACGACACCGGCACGAAGACGGCGATGATGGTGAAGGTCGTGGCGATGACCGCAAGCCCGATCTCGTCCGCCGCCTCGATCGCCGCCCGGTAGGGCGTCTTGCCGAGCTTGATGTGGCGGGCGATATTCTCGATCTCGACGATCGCGTCATCGACGAGGATGCCGGTCGCAAGCGTAAGCGCCAGGAAGCTGACAAGGTTCAGCGAGAACCCCATCAGATCCATGATCCAGAAGGTCGGGATCGCCGAAAGCGGCAGCGCGATCGCCGAGATGAGCGTCGCGCGCCAGTTTCTCAGGAACAGGAAGACGACGATGACGGCGAGGATGGCGCCTTCGAGCAGCGTGTGCATCGCCGCTTCGTAGTTGCCATAGGTGAAGTAAACGGAATCGTTGATGAGTTCGATCTGCACATTCGGGTTCTCCGCCCGGACCTGGTCGAGACTCTTGGCAACCGTCTCCGCGACTGTGACCTCGCTCGCACCCTTGGCGCGGAAGACCGCGAAGGTGACGACCGGCGTGCCGTTGAAGCGGGAGAACGACTTTTGTTCCTCGTAGGTGTCCTCGATCTTGCCGAGGTCGGCGAGGCGCACGAAACGGCCGCCCGAAAGCGCGATCATGCGGTTGGAAAGCGTCTCGACATTGCGGCTGTCGCCAAGCGTGCGGATCGTCTGTTCCGCACCCGCGACCTGTCCGCGGCCGGAGCCGAGATCGAGGTTGGTGCCGCGCAGTTGCCGGTTCACGTCGGCCGCGGTGATGCCGTAGGCGTTCAGGCGATCCGGATTGAGTTCGATCCGGATTTCCCGGTCGGCGCCGCCGTAACGGTCCACGCGGCCGATGCCGCTCTGTCCCTGCAGCGCGCGCTTGATCGTGTCGTCGACGAACCAGGAAAGCTCCTCCAGCGTCATGTTGGGCGCAGAGACCGCAAATGTCTGGATCGCCTGACCTTCGACGTCGATCTTCGAGACGATCGGCTCGTCGACGGTTGCCGGCAAATCGCCGCGGATGCGGTCGATGGCATCCTTGACATCCTGGACCGCCTGCTCGGTCTGGACCTCCATGCGGAACATGACGACTGTCTGAGACTGCCCGTCGGTGACGGTCGATGTGAGCTCGTCGACGCCGGTGATGCTGGCGACGGCGTCCTCGATCTCCTTCGTCACCTGCGCTTCGAGTTCGGCGGGGGAGGCGCCGCTCTGCGTGACCGTGATTGCCACCAGAGGCACGTCGATGTTGGGGAAGCGTGTGACCGGCAGCGCATTGAACGACTGCAGGCCGACCACCATCAGCAGGAAGAAGCCAAGCAGAGGTGCGATCGGATTGCGGATGGACCAGGCAGAGAAATTCATGACGCCGACCTTCTCAATTCGACAATGCCGATTGTTCCTGCACGGGCCTGATGTGGTCGCCGTCACGGACGAAGGCCCCTGCCTTGGCGACCACGGCGTCTCCGGCCTTCAGGCCCTTGGTGATCGCGATGAAGGCGCCGTCCTGGATACCGGTTTCGATGCCGACCTGCTTCACCACGCCATCGGCGACGAGACGGGTTGTCGAGCCTTCTTTGCCGGTAGTGATGGCGGAAACGGGCAGCGCTACGGCTTCGGCCTCGGCGATCACGATCTCGGCGGTCGCAAACATGCCCGCAAGCGCCTTGTCGTCGTCGTCGATTGCGATATGGACGGCCCCGAGACGGGTCTGCTGGTCGACGACGGGCGAAATCAGGCGGATGGTGCCGGCGAGCCTGGAAGCGCCGCCGGCGACGGTGATGTTGGCCTTCTGGCCGACCTTCATCTTCAGGACATCGGTTTCCGAAACGTCGGCGACTAGCTCGATCTGGCCTTCGCGGATCACCGTGAAGAGCGGCTGGCCGGCGCCGCTCGCGATAGCGCCGACCTTGGCGGTGCGCGAGGCGACGAGGCCTGCTGCCGGCGTCTTGATGTCGGTGCGGGCGAGCTTCAGGTCGATATCGGCGATCTGGCTATCGACGACCTTGATGTCGGCGTCGGCAATCGCGATCGCCTGTTCGGTGCTGTTGACCTTGGCCCTTGCGCTGGTTGCGGCGGTTTCCGCCTGTTCGATCTGAGAGGTCGAGACGGTGCCGGACTTGCCGAGCGTCGTCGCGCGCTTGTACTGCCGTTCGGCTTCGGCGGCGTTCGCTTCGGCATCCGTCAGTTGAGCCTTGTACTGGGCGAGCGCTGCTTCCGCCTTGGCCTTGGTCGCGACGAGCTGGCTCTTCTGGAGAAGCAGGCTGTCGTCGGAGAGACGCGCCAGCACGCCGCCGGCCTCGACCCGATCCCCGACATCTGCCTCGAGCGAGCGGATCGAGAGCCCCTCGACCTGCGGCTGGACGTAGATCTCCTCGACCGGCTTGATGGTGCCCGTCGCCACAACGCGATCCACGAGCTTTCTGACCGTCGCTTCGGTGACGACGATGGAGGGCAGGATCTGCTCGGTCTTGGCTGCCGGTGCTTCCTCGGCGGTTGCGGTCAGCGGCGCGAGAATGGTGCCCAGAGCCAGAAGCGCGGCCGTCGTGTTCGGGTATCGAATCATCTGTCCCTTCCGAGGTTTAACTTCAAGAAATTCACTGTTCTAAAATTGAAGAATGGCCGTAAAAGTCCGGCGGGAGTTCCGTACCTCTGTACGGAAGCCGTATATCTTCTCTGAACGCGACCGACAATTCTTCCCGAAGGCACTTCAAGCGGCTTACGTGGGTTTGGTAAAGACTGCTTGCAAGGCCCTCCAAAGCGCTTTACGCGCGAAATATTAGGCTGGCCGTCCTGGTAAATCAACGCTTGGTACGCCTGCTGCCGCAGCGATTTCCGGTTTTTGCGGAGGAACGGCCGGAATGTGCCCGTCTGGCAACAGAAAGACGCACGGGCGGTGACCCGTGCGTCCTCGTCGTTTGCGTGGGGCCGAAGACTACTTCAGCGCGGCGTCGGTGATCTCGTGGGTGAAGGCGCCTTCCGGCTCCTTGGTGATGACCGGATCAGAGCCGCCGCCGAGCAGGGTTGCAACCGTGCGTTTGTAGTCGGCCTCGTCGAGGGCGCCGTTCGAGCCGGCGGTGAGCTTGGCGACTTCGCCCATCATGCGCTTCTGGTGGCTTTCAGTCTGGGCACCGGAGGCGTCGTTGTCGAGAACGATCCCGGCTGCGTCATCCGGGTTTTCCTCGGCCCATTTCCAGCCCTTCATCGATGCGCGGACGAACTTGACCATCTTGTCCTTGAAGGCCGGGTCCTTCAGCTTGTCTTCGAGGACGTAGAGGCCGTCCTCGAGGGTTGCCACGCCTTCGTCCTCATATTTGAAGGTGACGAGGTCTTCCGCCTTGATGCCGGCGTCGATGACCTGCCAGTACTCGTTGTAGGTCATGGTGGAGATGCAGGCGGCCTGCTTCTGCAGGAGCGGATCGACATTGAAGCCCTGCTTGAGCACGGTCACGCCGTCCGGCGATCCGTCGGTCTTGATGCCGAGATGGGCCATCCAGGAGAGGAACGGATATTCGTTGCCGAAGAACCAGACGCCGAGCGTCTTGCCCTTGAAGTCTTCCGGCTTGGTGATGCCGGTTTCCTTGAGACAGGTCAGCATCATGCCGGAGGACTTGAACGGCTGGGCGATGTTGACGAGCGCCACACCCTTTTCGCGGGTGGCGAGTGCCGAGGGCATCCAGTCGACGATCACGTCGGCGCCGCCTCCGACCAGCACCTGCGGCGGGGCGATGTCCGGGCCGCCCGGCTTGATCTCGACGTCGAGGCCTTCCTCTTCGTAGAAGCCCTTGTCCTTGGCGACGTAATAGCCGGCGAACTGCGCCTGCGTCACCCATTTGAGCTGCAGGGTCACCTTGTCGGCGGCCGCGGCCTGCATCGCCATCAGCGAGACGGCGCCGGCCAGCAGCAGAGATGCGATTTTCGTTTTCATTCCTGTTCCCTCTTTTTTGTTCAGGCCTGTCCACCGCGGACAGACGGATGCCAGAAGGTGACGGCGCGCTCTGCCAGCGCCACCACTCCGTAGAAGACCGAACCGGCGATCGCGGCGACCGCGATCTCGGCCCAGACCATGTCGACATTGCTGCGCCCCACTTCCGTGGAAATCCGGAACCCCATGCCGACGATCGGGGTGCCGAAAAATTCTGCCACGATCGCCCCGATGAGCGCCAGCGTGGAATTGATCTTGAGGGCCGTGAAGATGAACGGCCCGGCGGCGGGCAGCCTGAGTTTCACCAGCGTCTGCCACCAACTCGCGGCATAGGTGCGCATCAGGTCGCGCTCCATGTGGCTTGCCGAGGCAAGGCCCTGGACCGTGTTCACCAGCATCGGGAAGAAGGTCATGATGACGACGACGGCGACCTTCGACTGCCAGTCGAAGCCGAACCACATCACCATGATCGGCGCGACGCCGACGATGGGGAGCGCCGACACGAAATTACCGATCGGCAGCAGGCCCTTCTGGAGGAAGGGCGAACGATCGATGAGGATCGCGACCGCAAAGCCGAGGCCGCAGCCGAAGACGTAGCCGGTCAGTACCGACTTCAGGAATGTCTGGCGGAAGTCCGCCCAGAGGGTCGGCACCGAGCCGACGAGCCGCGTCCAGATCGCCGAGGGCGCCGGCAGCAGGATAGAGGGGATCGCAAAGCCGCGCACGACGCATTCCCAGACGACCACGAGCGTGATGCCGAAGATCAGCGGGACGGCGATGCGGGTTGCCCGTCTTGCTGTCGGTGCGGCAAAATGCTGGCGCACCAGCCATTCATTGAGGCCCCAGGCACCGAGCCAGAACAGGACGGCGAAGATCAGGTAGGCGCTGTTCACGGCTTTTCCCCCATGCGCTTCAGGACGGCGGAATGAGCCATGCCGACGATGGTGACGAGGACGGCGGCAAGGCCGGAGGCCATGAAGAGGGCGGCCCAGATCTGGATCGTCTGCCCGTAATAGGAACCGGAGAGCAGGCGGGCACCGAGCCCGGCTACCGCCCCGGTCGGCAGCTCGCCGACGATCGCCCCGACGAGCGAGATGGCGATTGCCACCTTCAGCGAGGTGAAGAGATAGGGCATCGAGGCCGGCCAGCGCAGCTTCCAGAAGATCTGCGAACGGCTGGCATTATAGGTGTGCATCAGGTCGAGCAGGATCGTATCCGGGCTTCTCAACCCCTTCACCATGCCGACGACGATCGGGAAGAAGGAGAGGTAGGTCGAAATCAGCGCCTTCGGCAGCAGGCCGGAAACGCCGATCGAGTTCAAAACGACGATGATCATCGGCGCCACCGCGAGGATCGGGATCGTCTGGCTGGCGATGACCCACGGCATGAAGGAGCGGTCCATGGCGCGGTTGTGCACGATGGCGACCGCAAGCACGACGCCCAGCAGCGTGCCGATGCCGAAGCCGGCGAGCGTCGCCGAGAGCGTGATCCAGGCGTGATAGACGAGGCTGCGCTTGGAGGTGATCGCCTTGCCGACGGTGGTGTCCCAAAGCTCGACGGCGATCTGGTGCGGCGCGGGCAGGACCGGCCGTTCCTGGCTGAAGGTGCGCTCCACCACCTGTCCGAAGGTCACCGTCTCGCCGGCGCGTGCGGCCTGGTCGCGCACGAAGGGCGCGTTCAGGTAGACGACGAAAAGGTGCCAGACGACGAGGATCGCGAAGAGGACGGTGAGGATGGGCAGGACGCGGTCGCGGAAGAGGGAGGGGGCGGTCATGGGCGCGGCTCCGGGGCCAGGAACCGCTTTAGGCTCGTCTCCAAGGTCACGAATACATAGTCGGGATTGTCGATGACTTGACGATTGTCGAAGCGGATCACCTTAAAACCCTGGCCGCGGAGAAATGCGTCACGCCGCAGATCATGTGCGCGCCCTTGATCCGTTTCGTGACTGTCACCATCGACCTCGACGATCACGCGGGCGGAAAGCCACGCAAAGTCAGCGATGTATGGCCCAATTGGCGTTTCCCGGCGGAAACGAGCGCCACGGGGTCGGAAGTCCCGTAGCAGGTTCCACATCTCCTGTTCCGCCCTTGTGAGTTCCCGACGCAAGGTCTTTGCACGATCTCTGGTCTTCGGATCGATATTGGAATGCGGCATGGGACACTCCACGAAGAAGGATTGTTCCAGAACGCGAACCCCCTCTGGCCTGCCGGCCATCTCCCCCACAAGGGGGGAGAAGACCCGCGGCATTGTCCTGCCAGCGTCGAAGGGCGCGGGTCGGGCGGCCGAGCCCCTCCCCCTCGTGGGGAGGGGTTGGGGAGGGGTCTTCACTCTTAAATGAACACTATTCCTCATAGCTGTGCCCTGCCTTCAGGCCCTCGCGGACGCGGTGGGCGATTTCGAGGAACTCCGGCGTCTCGCGAATGTCGAGCGGGCGCTCCTTCGGCAGCGTCGAGTGAATGATGTCGGTGACGCGGCCGGGGCGCGGGCTCATGACGACGATCTTGGTCGAGAGATAGACGGCTTCAGGGATCGAATGGGTGACGAAACAGATGGTCTTGTTGGTCGCGGCCCAGAGCTTCAGCAGTTGTTCATTGAGGTGGTCGCGGACGATTTCGTCGAGAGCGCCGAAGGGCTCGTCCATCAGCAGGAGGTCGGCGTCGAAGGCGAGCGCGCGGGCGATCGAGGCGCGTTGCTGCATGCCGCCGGAGAGCTGCCAGGGAAACTTCTTGCCGAAGCCGGTCAGGTTGACGAGCTTCAGCGTCTCCTCGATGCGCCGCTGCTGCTCCTCTCTGCCGTATCCCATGATCTCCAGCGGCAGGGCGATGTTCTTCTCAATCGTCCGCCACGGATAGAGGGCGGCCGCCTGGAAGACGTAGCCGTAGGAGCGGTCCTTGCGGGCGTTCTCCGGCGTCATGCCGTTGACGGTGATTGTGCCGGAGGTGTGCTTTTCGAGGTCGGCGATCACCCTCAGAAAGGTCGTCTTGCCGCAGCCGGAGGGGCCGATGAAGGAGACGAAATCGCCCTTCTCGACCTCGAGATCGACGTTCGACAGGGCATGGACGGGGCCGTCATTGGTCTGGAAGACCAGACTGAGGTCCTTGGCGGAGACGACGGAGGAGGGTGCATTCATTCGTTGGAACCAATCGGCTTTCTTGCAAAGGCATCAGGCCTCTTGCATTCTGTCAATGAGGCGCCGCGAAGCCGCGGCGGAAGGAAAACGGCGGCCCCGCCGCCAGGGAGAAGAGGTCGCGACCATGGAGGCATCATCGAAACCCACCTGCCGCATCGTCAAGCCCGGCAACACCTATGACGGCAAGCAGGGCCTGAGCTATTTCGAGGGAATTGCGGCGGAGACGGTCGGCTCGAAGGGCATCTGCATGCATCTTCTGACCATGCCGCCCGGTGCGCGCGCCAAGGCGCATCTGCACGAGAGCCATGAAACCGCGATCTACTGCCTCTCCGGACAGGCGCATACCTGGTACGGCGACCGGCTGGAAAACCACGTGATCCTGCACGCCGGCGAGATGATGTACATCCCGGCCGGCGTGCCGCACTTGCCGGCGAACCTTTCCAGCACGCCGTGCACGGCGATCATCGCCCGCACCGATCCCAACGAGCAGGAGAGCGTCATTCTCCTGCCGGAGCTGGATGCGCTGGTGGAGGTCTGAGGATGCCCTTCTCCCCGGCGGGGAGAAGGTGGCGCGTAGCGCGGGATGAGGGGGGGCGGAGCGAGTGGGCTGTTCTGTCGCGTTCGTTTTTGCGCTGACGTCGGTGGGTGGGGTACCCCCCTCTGTCCTGCCGGACATCTCCCCCACAAGGGGGGAGATCGGACCCATTGCACCTTTTGCCCGACGGTCAATGTCAATGCGCTCATGCGCGTATTCTTGTGTGCCTGTGGAATTTGCGGTGACGTGCGCAGGCAGATCGAGTCTGCCTCTTGTACCAGTACCGTTTCCACCGTCTGTCGCAGGGCAAGCGGCCAGTCGCTCCCGATCTCCCCCCTTGAGGGGGAGATGCCCGGCAGGGCAGAGGGGGGTGGATCGCACCGGGAACGCCATCCTTCGCCTTACACCCCTGTCGCCGGAATGCCGGTGCGCTCGACCTTGCGGGGGGCGACCAGTTCTTTCCAGGTGGAGAGCGCCTTGTTGACCGCCTGGAACGGCTCGCGCCTGACGAACTCGCCATGGCCCTCGCGGGTCTTGACCGTCGCTTCCTCGATCGCGACCATGCCGCGAGTGAGCGTGAAACGCGGCAGGCCGGTCACTTCCTTGCCTTCGAAGACGTTGTAGTCGATCGCCGACTGCTGGCTCTTGGCCGAGATCGTCTTCGAGCGCTTCGGATCCCAGACCACTATATCGGCGTCGGCGCCGACGAGGATCGCGCCCTTCTTCGGATAGATGTTTAGGATCTTGGCGATGTTGGTCGAGGTGACGGCGACGAATTCGTTCATGGTCAGGCGGCCGGTCGCAACACCGTAGGTCCAGAGCATCGGCATGCGGTCTTCGAGGCCGCCGGTGCCGTTCGGGATCTTGGTGAAGTCGCCGACGCCGAAGCGCTTTTGGTCGGTGGTGAAGGCGCAGTGGTCGGTCGCGACACAGGAGAGCGAGCCCGACTGCAGGCCGGCCCAGAGCGAGTCCTGATGCTGCTTGTTGCGGAAGGGCGGGCTCATCACGCGCCGCGCCGCGTGGTCCCAGTCCTTGTTGAAGTACTCGCTCTCGTCGAGCGTCAGGTGCTGGATCAGCGGCTCGCCGTAAACGCGCATGCCTTTCTGGCGGGCCCGGCGGATCGCTTCATGGGCCTGTTCGCAGGAGGTGTGGACGACGTAGAGCGGAACGCCCGCCATGTCGGCCAGCATGATGGCACGGTTGGTCGCTTCGCCTTCGACCTCGGCCGGTCTCGAATAGGCGTGCGCCTCCGGTCCGTTGTTGCCTTCCGACAAGAGCTTGGCGCACATGGCGGCGACCACGTCGCCGTTTTCCGCATGGACCAGCGGCAGCGCCCCGAGTTCGGCGCAGCGCGAGAAGGAGGCGAACATCTCGTCGTCGTTCACCATCAGCGCGCCCTTGTAGGCCATGAAGTGCTTGAAGGTGTTGATGCCCTTGTCCTGAACGATCGTCTTCATTTCGTCGAAGACGCGCTCGTTCCAGCCGGTGATCGCCATGTGGAAGGAGTAGTCGGCGTTGGCGCGGCTGGTCTTATTGTGCCACATCTGCAGCGCGTCGAGGAGCGACTGGTCAGGTGCCGGCAGACAGAAATCGACGACCATGGTCGTGCCGCCGGCAAGGCCCGCGCGCGTGCCGCTCTCGAAATCGTCGGAGGAATAGGTGCCCATGAACGGCATTTCGAGGTGAACGTGCGGATCGATGCCACCCGGCATGACGTAGCAGCCGGAGGCGTCCAGCACCTCGTCGCCGGCAAGGTTCGGGCCGATCTCGACGATCACGCCGCCCTCGATCCTGACGTCCGCCTTGTAGGTGAGATCGGCGGTAACGACCGTGCCGCCCTTGATGACTGTGCTCATTTTCGTTTCCCTCTGTCGTTTTCGTTGCCGGGGCGTCGGACCGCCCGTCCGCTTTCAGTTCGGGCAGAATTTCACGTCCTTTGTCAGGTCCCTGTCTTTCAGGATCATAGAGATGCGCATGGACTTCGCCGCGTGGCAGGCGGCGGAAAAGTTGATCTTGCGGTCGGTGTACTCGGCGTCAAAGATTGCCTTGCCCTTCTTCGAATAGACGGCCACATCACCACACCAGCCGTCCTGATGGCAGCTTTCCGTGATGGCAAAATCCAGGACGTTCACGAAATGGCCGGTCATGTCCGGCACGTTTTTCTGGCCTATGGCGAGGCCGAGGCCATGGGCGATCTTCGCCAATGCCAGCACATAGGATTTGGTGTGCGCTTTGGTGATGGGAAACCCTGAATCGGCGTAGTGGACGTCCATATTGTCCGGCTCGATCGCCTGGAATCCCTTGGCCTTGCAGACCTCGAAGCGCTTCTTCATCAGCGGCAGGAGGATGTCGCGCTGGCGGATGTCCAGAAACTTCTCGTCGGGCCAGTCGCCATAGACCTTGCCGATGACCTTCGCCGGAAATGCCTTCCGATCCGGGGCGGTTTTCTCCAGCGTGCCGACACTGACGTAGCAGATCGTCTTGACGCCGCGCGCCCTGAGCCGGTCGATGGCTTTCTGCGTCACGAGTCCCGGGTGGAGGTCGTACACATTCACCTTGCGGGTCAGATCAAGCGGCGCGGTCAACTGCCAGTCCCAAGGCTCGCCGGCCGAAAAACGGGTTCTGGCTTCGGCCAGGGAACCGTGTGCAGCCATAAGCAGGCATAGGACGAGCAGGCGCGTCAACGGCATGGTGCTACCTCACTCAGCCGGTCGCCTCTCCTTCCGGAAAAACCGGTCCCCCACAGCTCGCAGATAGTCGAGAACGAGTTTCTTCGTTGCGAGCGGGACGGTTGTTTCTCCGGGCCAGCCAATCTCCGCAAGTATGGGACGAAAGCCGTCACCCCACAATCTCCGCGGTTTCCAGCACCGCGTGGAAGAGCACGTCGGCGCCGGCGGCGGCCCATGCCCTGGAGATGTCCTCGGCCTCGTTGTGGCTGAGGCCGCCGACGCAGGGGCACATGACCATGGTTGCGGGCGCGACCTTGGCCGCCCAGCAGGCGTCATGGCCGGCGCCGGAGATGATGTTCATGTGGCTGTAGCCGAGCCGTTCGGCGGCCTTGCGGACACGCTCCACCAGAACCGGGTCGAAGGTGACCGGATCGAAATGTCCGACGGCCTCGACCGAGCAGCCGACGCCCAGTCCTTCGCAGATCACGGCCGCCTCCTTCTCGATCCGCGCGCGCATGGCGTTGAGCTTGGCGAGGTCGGGGGTGCGGATGTCGACGGTGAAGACGACCTTGCCCGGCAGCACATTGCGGGAATTGGGAGAGAAGAAGACCTGCCCGACGCCGCCGACGGCGCCCGGCTGGTTTTCCATGGCGACCGTCTGCACCATTTCCATGATGCGGGACATGGCGAGCCCGGCATTGACGCGCATCGTCATCGGCGTCGAGCCGGTATGGGCCTCGCGGCCGGTCAGCGTGAATTCCAGCCACCAGAGGCCCTGACAGTGCGTGACGACACCAATCTGCTTGTTCTCGGCCTCGAGGATCGGCCCCTGTTCGATGTGATACTCGAAATAGGCGTGCATCTTTCTGGCGCCGACCTCCTCGTCGCCCTGCCAGCCGATGCGCTTCAACTCCTCGCCGTAGGTCTTGCCCTCAGGGTCCTTGCGGTCATAGGCATAATCCAGGGTGTGGACGCCGGCGAAGACGCCGGAGGCGAGCATGGCCGGTGCGAAGCGCGCGCCTTCCTCGTTGGCCCAGTTGGTGACGACGATCGGATGCTTGGTCTTGATGCCCAAGTCGTTCATCGAGCGGACGACTTCGAGAGCGGAGAGCACGCCGAGCACGCCGTCGAACTTGCCGCCGGTCGGCTGGGTGTCGAGATGCGAACCGACATAGACGGGAAGCGCATCCGGATCGGTGCCGGGGCGGGTCATGAACATGGTGCCCATCTTGTCGACACCCATGGTGAGCCCGGCGTCGTCGCACCACTTCTTGAAGAGATGGCGGCCTTCGCCGTCAGCGTCCGTCAGCGTCTGGCGATTGTTGCCGCCGGCAACGCCGGGGCCGATCTTCGCCATTTCCATGAGTGAATCCCACAGGCGATCGCCGTTAATGCGCAGATTCTCGCCGGGTGCAGCCGTCATTGCAAAGTCCTCACCAGTTTTTCGACAGGGCCATGCAAGGCGCATGCCCTCTTTCTTGTTCCCGTGGTCCCCGGCGGCCTCTTCGTGCCTTGTCCGGTGTCACATGCCGGTTGCCTTTGTCAGACAACTGGCAGATAATTTGACCGATTGGTAAACATTACTACTTCCGTCGCCGCACTCAAGCCGGAAAAAACAAAAAAAGACACGACAATTTGGCAGGCAATTGCCAAAAAGATGTGCGGCGGAAAAAGGCAAAAAAAGCGACGGCCGACAGGCGACAGGAGGGACGGCATGGCGATACCGAGGGCAGCACAGACCCAGCGCCGGACACGCATCCAGGAGGAGAAGGAGGAGATCATCCTCGAAGCGGCTCTGGACGTGTTTTCCCGACGGGGGTTCCGCGGTGCGACCATCGATCAGATCGCCGAGGTCGCCGGCATGTCGAAGCCGAACCTGCTCTACTATTTCCGCACCAAGGAGGCGATGCACCGCACCCTGATCGACCGGGTGCTCGACACCTGGCTCGAGCCACTTCGCGCCTTCGACGCAGACGGGGACCCGGAGGAGGAGGTGCGCTCCTATATCCGGCGGAAGCTCGAAATGGCGCGCGATTTTCCGCGCGAGAGCCGTCTCTTCGCCAACGAGATCCTGCAGGGCGCCCCGAATATCGAGGACGTGCTCAAGGGCTCGCTGAAGGCGCTGGTCGACGAGAAGGTCGAGGTCATCCGCTCCTGGATAAGGGCCGGCAAGGTCTACGACTGCGATCCCTATCACCTGATTTTCTCGATCTGGTCGACGACCCAGCACTATGCGGATTTCGACGTCCAGGTCCGGGCGGTTCTCGGCGAGGGCTGGGCTTGCGACGACCGCTTCGAGGACGCGGCACGCTTCCTCGAAGCCTTTTTCACGCGCGGGTTGATTCCTGCAGCGAGCCGCTGATCAGTCCGGCAGTCGCGCCATCAGGAGGAGACCGCCCGCCGTCACCAGCGCGCCGGCAAAGACGGACGCGGACGCCCAACCGTGGCCGATCAGTCCTTCCAGAATGATGATGAAGGTCGGCGTCAGGTAACCGTAGCCGAGCACCTTCGGCGCGGGCAGGCGCATCGAGGCGAACTGCAGCAGGAAGAAGGTGATGCCGGTGGTGACGACCGCGAGATAGATCGCGGCAAACCAGACAAAGCCGGGCAGGGCGGCGTAATCGATGCTCAGGAGCTGCGGCGTCGCCGGAATCAGGATGAAGAAGAGCGTGCAAACGGTCGCCCAGAAGACGAAGACGATCGCCGGTTCGCCGCGATTGAAGCGGCGGAGCAGCGGCACATAGGCCGCGTGGCAGAGCACGCCGACGAAATAGATGAGTTCGCCGCGACCGACGTCGAAGGCGAGGAGTGCCGCGAGGTCGCCGCGAAAGATCACCCAGATGGCGCCGACGGCGGCAAGCAGCAGGCTCAGCAGCACGTCGGGCCGGGTGCGCTGACGCATGAGCATCCAGGCGAAGACGGCGCTTGCCAGCGGCATCAGCGTGAACACCGCGCCGGTCGCTATGGGTGCGGTGAACTGCAGCGCGATGAACATGGTGACCATGTAGACGGCCATCAGCAGGCCGAGGACGAGGAAGCGTGCCGGCTCGGAGGGGGCGCGGAACCGGTGGCGGAATACGCCGAAACACAAGACGCCGATGACGGCGACCGTTGCCGCATAGCGGACCGCCTGCAGCGCGACCGGCGGCATGGAACGGGTCGCCAGCCCGCCGATCGAGAAGGACGAGGCGATCAGCATGGCAAAGAGCAGCATGGCGAGATGGGCGAGCAGCTTCTGCCGTCCCGTGGCGTGGACATTGTGCCTGTTTGCGGACGTTCGCTCGTTCGTCATGATTATTCCTTACCGACTGCGACCGATGTCGCGGCACCGCCGTAGCATGGTGCGGCGGTGGTCGGAAGAACCGATTTCGGGGCGAGGCTCGTCCTGGCGGCTGGCGAACGCCGGTCAGCGCATGCGCAGGATCATCGCGCCGGCGGCGATGATGAGTGCGGCGGCGATTCTCGTGCGGCCGACCTTTTCCTTGAGTACTAGCCCGGATATCGCCGCGCCGAACAGGATCGACGTCTCCCGGAGCGCTGCAACGACCGCAACGGGCGCGAGCGTCATCGCCCAGAGCGCGATGCCGTAGGAGGATACCGTTCCGACACCGCCGATCAGGCCGAGATGCCAGTTGCCGGCGGTGTAGCGCCGGAAGACCTCGCGGCGGGTGAGGAGAGCCCAGAGCACCAGCGGCGGGCCGGTGAGGAGCGAAAGCCAGAGCGTGTAGGCGGCCGGCGATCCGGAGAGCCGGACGCCGACACCGTCCACCAGTGTGTAGCCGGCGATGACGACGGCGTTCATGAGGGCGAGCAGGACGCCCGTCCTGCTGTCGCGTCCGGGAATTCCGCCCATCATGCTGAGGATGCCGGCGCAGATGACGGCGACGCCGATCCAGCCGGCCGTCGAAAGGGGTTCGCCGATCCAGGCCGTGCTTGCGACCGCGACCAGCAGGGGCGCCGTTCCACGCATCAGCGGATAGGTCTGGCTCATGTCGGCAGCGTGATAGGCACGGGCGACCAGCACGAAATACCCGACCTGCAGGACGGTCGACGTGGCGATGAAGGGCCAGCTCGCAGATGCGGGCTGAGGGAGGAAGGGGAGGACCACGGCGGCGATCAGCGAGGCGGAGGCTGCGACGAGCACCGTCGTCAGAAGCTTGTCTCCGGCGCCCTTGACGAGCGCGTTCCACGTCGCGTGCAGCGCGGCTGCGAAGAGAACGATCGCGAAGACGGAAAGGGCCAAGGGCTATGCCGATCGGTTGTTTTCTGCCGCCACGCAAGCCCGTTCCTTCGCAAAGCGCAGGAAGGTCGCCCCGTCCATCGGACGGGCGAGGGCATAGCCCTGCAGGGATTGGCAACCGAGGTCGCGGAGGATCGCCGCGTGCTCCATCGTTTCCACACCTTCGGCGACGATCTCGATGCCGAGCGAGCGGCCGATTTCGACGATCGAGCTGATCAGGCGGCGCTGTGCCGGCGCCTCGATGATCGGATAGACCAGCTGGCGATCGATCTTCAAGCGACGCGGAGAAATCTTCAGCAGCGACAGGATCGAAGCATAGCCGGTCCCGAAATCGTCGATCTCGATGTCGATGCCGTGGCGCCTTATCCGCTCGATGCTTTCGACGACCGCCGAACCCTTGTCATCGAAGGAGATCGACTCGAGGAGCTCGAAGGACAGGCTTCCGGGCAGAAGCTCCAGCCGGTCGAGGTGCTGGAACAGGCTTTCGTCGAAGAGACGCTGCGCCGAGATGTTGACCGACACCTTGCGGATGTCGAGATCGTTGGCACGCCAGCGTGCGAGCTGGAACAGCGCCTGATCGAGGATCATCGCGTCGATCTGCGAGACCACATTGAGGTTCTCGGCGACCTTCAGGAATGTATCGGGTCCGAGGATGCCGTGCTCGGGGTGATCCCAGCGGGCGAGCGCCTCCACGCCGGTGATCTCCAGTGTATGGGCGCAGAATTGGGGCTGGAAGTAAGAGACGAAGCCGTTCTGTTCGAGCGAACGGAGGATGGCGTCCGCGGTCTTCTTGGTATGGATGGTCAGCGACTTCAGGTCGTCGTTGTAGCGTTCGACGCGATTGCGGCCATGCCGCTTCGCCTCGTAGAGGGCGATGTCGGCGTTGACGAGCAACTGTTCGATCTGCATGCCGGAGTCGGCACGCGACGCGAGCCCGATGCTGGCGCCGATGCGGCATTCGTGTCCGGCATAGGTGAGGGGCAGGTTGATCGCATCGATGAGCCGCTTGGCGAGATCGAGGTGCTCCCGCTCGTTGAACACACCTGCGCAGACGACGACGAACTCGTCCCCGCCGATGCGGGCGACAAAATCGTCCGCGCGGATGCTTGCGCGCAACCGAAGTGCCGCTTGCCGCAGGATGTGGTCGCCAGCGGCATGTCCGAGCGTGTCGTTGATATCCTTGAAGCGGTCGAGATCGATGTGAAGCAGCGTGAAGTGTTCCGCTTCTCCCGCCTTCTCACTCAGCTTGGCGAGATACTGATCGAGATAGCGCCTGTTCGGCAGGCTGGTCAGCGCATCGTGGAGCGAGTTGTGCTCCATATGCTGGCGGGCAAGCTCGAGCTCGCGGTTCTGCAACTCCGCGCGTGCCTTTGCTTCGCGCAGCTCCTGTTGCAGGGTGATGTCTGCCGTCACGTTCCAGTTGACCCCCACCATCTTGCGGTGAAGGAAGGAGTCACGATACGTGGTGCCGAGTGCGCGGATATGGCGAACCTGACCCGACGGCGTGATGATGCGGAACTCGGTTGCGTAGTCCGTGCCTTCGGCGATGCAGCCACGAAAGACCCTCTCGGCCTCTTCCAGATCGTCAGGATGGAGCGCATTCCTCCACGTTTCGTAGGTGCTGCCGAAGGCGGATATTTCGACGCCGTAGAGTTGTGCCATGCGACCGTCCCAGTTGAGTGCGCCGGTCGTCAGGTCGAGTTCCCATACCCCGATCTTGGAGGCTTCGAGCGCGATGTCGAGCCGGTGCGAGAGCGCGTGCAGCTCTTCCTGGTGGCGGGAGAGCACGGCAATGTTCTTTTGCCGCTCCGCCAAGAGGCGCGCGACCCAGAGAACGGGTGCCAGGATCATGGCGCCCACCGCCAGCATCAGCAGACGCGAGAGCCACATGTCCTCCTGAGGCTGGTCCCAGCCGCCTTTCGGGATCGCGGCGATCTTCCAGCTTTCATGGCCGAAATTGATGAGCATGCTGACCGGCGTTTTCGCGAATATCGCGGAGTCGCCGTAGAAGGTCTCGATCAGCCGACCGCCTTCGGTTGTCGCAATGGCCACGTCGATGTTCGTGGGCTTGCCGAAGAGGCCGCTGTCGGCGAACAGCTTTTCGATGTCCACGACCCCCGAGACGATGCCCCACAGCATGGGAGAGGAGCCCTCCCTCTCGATCTTGACCGGATAACGCACCACGAGCCCGCGTCCACCCTGGACGAGATTGACAGGGCCGGTGACGACGAAGTTCCCGGTTTGTGCGGCCTTCATGGCACCGTCGCGCTGGGCAGGGTTGGTGCGGTAATCGAGGCCGATGACCGCCTTGTTGGCTTCGTAAGGGTAGACGTAGGCGACCTTCAGGTCGGGCGCGCCGACCACATTACGCAGTTGCGACTTGGCGCTCAGGATTCTCTCGGAAAGGGCCGAGAACCGTGCCTCGTCGATTGTCGGTTGCGTCTCGAGCGCCGCGACGAGACCCTTGAGTAGTTGGATGTTGCCGCTCATATTGCCTTCGAGCTTCGCCCTGACGAGACCGAGATTTTCCGTCACTTCGGCCCGGAGGTTGTCCAATCCGATACGCTGGCGCTGCTTTTCCGCATAAATCATCGACACCGCGAGCCCGGCAACGACGATGATCGCCGGCAAATAATATGGAAGAACCGAACGCAAGTATTTCCAGTTCGGACGTGTATCGTCGATGGGGCTCATATTCGAAACGGATCAAGAAACGGATTGAATGGCGACAAAGGCTGAGCAGTTCTCCCCTTGCAGTCCGCAGAATGAAGGAAACCCTTGAAGAATTTCTGAATCGAGCTGTGTACGCCCGGACGCCTTACCTTGGGTGGATGGCGCGAACGGGCGCCCGACGGGCCGCCGCAACGAGCGCCTATTTCTGTTCCAGGATCCGACGCAGCCGTTTTCGTGCCTCCTCTACCGATATGCTTTCGTCGTTGAAAAAGTCTGCGAGCACGCTGATCCAGCCTTCCGACATCTGCGATGGCATGGCCATGGACTGGGCGCTGACGACCTTGTTTTGTTCGGAGATCATCCGGAGTCCGAGCTTGCCGCAACGATCCAGACCTTCCGGATTCACGTCCATGCGCACTGGAAGCGAGCCCTTCAGCTTGCTGAACTCCAACTGGTTGAGGGGATCGAGCACCATCTTTGCGAAGGCGTACTGTGCCGCGGCGGTCTCCTCCCGATTGGTCAGGGGGAAGGCGAAAGCGTCGATGACCATGAAATAGGCGATGGATGTACCGGGCGCCAGCTTGCAATCGAAGTCGGCCTCGGCATCGTACCCGCGTGCGTACAATTCTCCCTTCGCCCAGTCTCCCATGAACTGCATGCCGGCCTCGCCGCTGCCGACCATGTTGGAGGCATCGGCCCACGTCTTGCTCTTGCGAGTCTCTTCGGGCTCGACATGCTGCGAGATGCGGCGCAGCATCTGTAAGGCTTCCGTCATCCCGGGCTCGTCCATGACCGCGGCATCGGCTCGCAGGGCCCTTGCATATCCCTCCGCACCCAGCGCGTAATACACGAGATTGTTGAAGATCAGGGAGATTTCCCAGGATCCGCCACCAATCGCGATCGGAAGTATGCCCTGCGCCTTCAGCTTGTCGGCCGCCTCGAACACGTCGCCCCAGGTCTCGGGTGCGGCGATGCCGGCTTTGGCGAAAGCCTTGCGGCTGGTCCACAGCCAGTTTTCCGCATGAATGTTGGTCGGTGCGAAGTAGACATGCTTCTTGTAGGAAATTCGCTCAAACACGGATTTGGGAAGGACCTCGCGCCAGTTCTCCTCTTCCGCAATCCTGTCGATCGAGAGTGCGATGCCCATTTCCGGCAGTTCGCGCGAGCCCTCGTTTGCATTCCACTGCATGACGGCGGGAGGGTAGCTCGAAGAGATGCGTTCGGCGACGACGCGTTGCACCGCGACCTTGTTTTCAGCAGGAAGGTCGATCCACTCGTGGCCGTCCTTACGCCAGGCCGTGCGAAATACGTCGAGCGCCTTGCTCTCGCTCTGCGATATCCAGAAATGCACGACGTCGATCGTCATCGGGTCGGCCTTGGCGGTTTGCGCCGGCCACGCGGCTCCGGCGAGGAGGGCTAGGGAAAGGGTGGCCTTTCGCACCGTGTTACGTAGTTCTGTCATGTATCTTTCAGTTCCCTCGTGTGTTGTTTTTGCCTGGATGGCCGCGCTTTCAGCGCCGGGCTTCTCGCCGCAGCGGAACACGCGTGATGAACGTTTCGAGATAGGAAGTCGCCTCGTTGACGGGCATCGGTTTGGCGAACAGATAGCCCTGTGCGACGGAGCACCCATGTGCAGCCAGGAAGGTACGCTGCACTTCGGTCTCCACGCCTTCGGCGACGCAGTTTTTGCCGAGGCTACGGGAAAGATCGAGCATGGAACGGGTGATCTGTTCCGAACGCGGGTCGTGACCGATGCCGGAGACAAAACTGCGGTCTATCTTCATCTCGTCGAACGGGAAGTCGCGCAGATGCAGGAGCGAGGCAAAGCCCGTGCCGAAGTCGTCGAGCGAGACCGACGCGCCGTGCTCGCGGAAGCGATCGGCGGACCTGTAGATCCGGTCCGAACCCTGGTCGAAGAAGACGTTCTCGGTGACTTCGACGGTAAGGTCGCTCCAGCAGATGCCGTTAGCCTGAATGGCGTCGGCAAACATCTGGAACCCGTCATCGCAGACGAGCAACGATTCCGGCAGGTTGATCGCGACCGGTCCCGGTGCAATCCCCGCGTCCTTCCACTTGCGGATGTCCTTGCAGGTGGCGTCGATCACTGCCCTCGTCATCTGGCGCATGACGCCGGCCCCCTCCACGAGAGGCAGGAATTGTATCGGAGGCAGCAAACCGCGCTGGGGGTGTTGCCATCGAACGACCGCCTCGAAGCCGAGCGGCGTCCCGGACACGAGGTCCACTTTCGGCTGGTAGTGCACCACGAACTCGCCGCGCTCCGGCGCTGTCACGAGTTCAAGCATGAGCTGATTCTGCTTCATCCTCTCCGCCCAGGATGCCTCGTCGAAGATGACGGCCTTGCCGCGCAGGCCCTTCGATGCGTAAAGGGCAATGTCGGCGATGCGGATCAGATCCTGCTTGCTCGCCGCATGCACCGGGGCAATCGCCCCGCCGATGCTGGCTGAGACGTGCACCAAATGCCCGTCGACCGAGACGTCGGCACGAATTCCTTCAAGGATTCTCGCCGCGATGCCCTGAAGGACGACGGGGTCGGTGATGCCGTGTACCAGGATGGCAAATTCGTCGCCGCCGAGGCGCGCAGCGACGTCCTGCGCGCGGACCGCTCCCCTTATGGCCTTCGCGACGTGGCAGAGAACGGCATCGCCGGCCGGGTGCCCATAGCTGTCGTTGATGTCCTTGAAGCGGTCGAGATCAAGCAGCAACAGGGAGAAGCCGCCGCCGTTTGCCGGCAGGAGGGCAAGCGTTTCTTCCAGCTCCTCGTGGAAAGCCGCGCGATTGTTCAATCCGGTCAGTGCATCCGTATGTGCCTGATGCGCGAGTTGCGCTTCGTATTCCTTCGATTGCCCGTGCTCCTGCTTCAGTTTCTTCAGCAGCGGCTTGAACAGGAAGAAGCTGGCAAAGAGGAGGGTTGCCTCGAGCAGCAACGCCAGAAGCGTGTAGAGCGTGGCCGCATTGTTGATGCTGATGTCGCTCCGATCGTGCACTCTCGAAATCAGATCACCGAACTGCTGCATGAGTGCACCGTCCGACGACGTTGCGAAATCGATCGGTCCCCAGAAGCTGTAGCGCAGCCTGCGCTCTTTGCTCGACGTGCCTGTCACCCGTTCGGCACGCGACAGAAAGTCCTCGAGGCGCTCGTTGAGTTCCTCGCGGAGCCTCTCGTACTCCGTGTCCCGCGGCCTCAGCCGTTCGAGAGCGTTGTCGCCGAGAGCCTGATTGAGCTGCCGAAGCTCCCCGCCGAGCGCCCTGATATGGGCGATGTTGCGCCGGATCTCCTTGATCATCGGCTGCAAGAGGCTGTCCGGCAGATCCCGGTCGCCCGATGCCCGCATCAACGCCCGCGTCTGATTGGCGAGCTGCTGAAAGCTGATGAACTGGCTGCTCGTCGCGAAGCTGACGCTTTGCTGCAGCGCATGGCGATCGAGAGCGACCTTGACGGTGACATAGCCCGCGCCGATGAGGAGCGTCATGACGATGGCCGCATTCATGTAAAGTCGTGCGATCGAACTGATATAGCGTTCAACCGAGAGCGACGGTGCCCTGGTCATTCCAAGAAAATTCCTCTTCCCGCGCCTGAGACGATCAGGAGCCCTGGATAAAGTCCGACGTTTTCTAACAGAATAAAAAGTTCAATTATTTCGTATTTTCTAAAGTCATGTAATTCTCCAATTCTACGGGCGATCTACTTAAGACATACTAAAAGCTGACGAGAGAACTCGAACAGTGGGCGCTTTGCCCGGCCGCATGCGCTTTGCGGCGGATATGGGGAGACGCGCGGCGGCACTCCTTCGCGCCCGATGTCACGGCGCGAAAAAAGAGGGCCGCGGTTCGCGCGGCCCTGCAAGACGATCAGATTTCCGAGGGACGGGAAGCGTTGACGATTATTCCGCCGCCTGCACCGCCATCGGGTTGTTCGGATGGGTCGTCCAGTTGGCGTAGTTCGGATCGACGGGCTTGCCGGTGCGCTGGTCGATCGTGCCGGGCTCGAGGCCGACCATGGTGATGCAGTTCTCGACCGGACAGACGTTGACGCAGAGATTGCAGCCGACGCATTCCTCTTCCTTGACTTCGAAGTGGCGAACGCCGTCGACCATGTTCGTGATCGCCTGGTGCGAGGTGTCCTCGCAGGCGATGTGACAGCGGCCGCACTTGATGCAGGCTTCCTGATCGATATGCGCCTTGGCTATATAGTTGAGGTTCAGGTATTTCCAGTCGGTGACGTTCGGCACCGCACGGCCGCAGACGTCGTCGAGGGTCCGATGTCCCTTGGCGTCCATCCAGTCGGAGAGCCCGGTGATCATCTCCTGCACGATCTTGAAGCCGTAGGTCATCGCCGCGGTGCAGACCTGGACATTGCCGGCGCCGAGCGCCAGGAACTCCGCCGCGTCGCGCCAGGTGGTGACGCCGCCGATGCCGGAGATCGGCAGGCCGTAGGTCTCCGGATCGCGGGCGATTTCGGCCACCATGTTGAGCGCAATCGGCTTCACCGCCGGACCGCAATAGCCGCCGTGCGTACCCTTGCCGCCGACGGTCGGGTTCGGCGCGAAGCTGTCGAGGTCGACCGACACGATCGAGTTGATGGTGTTGATCAGCGATACGGCGTCGGTACCGCCGGCCTTTGCGGCGCGCGCGGGCTTGCGGATGTCGGTGATGTTCGGTGTCAGCTTGGTGATCACCGGCATGCGGGTGTATTGCTTGCACCAGCGCACCACCATTTCGATATATTCCGGCACCTGTCCGACTGCTGCACCCATGCCGCGCTCGGACATGCCGTGCGGGCAGCCGAAATTGAGCTCGATGCCGTCGGCACCGGTCTCTTCCACGAGCGGCAGGATCGCCTTCCACTCTTCCTCGACGCAGGGGACCATGATCGAGGCGATCAGTGCGCGGTCGGGCCAATTCTTCTTGACCATCTTCATCTCCTGCAGGTTCACCTGCAGCGGACGGTCGGTGATGAGCTCGATGTTGTTGAGGCCGAGCAGGCGGCGGTCGGCACCCCAGATTGCGCCGTAGCGCGGGCCGTTGACGTTGACGACCGGCGGCCCTTCCGAGCCCAGCGTCTTCCAGACGACGCCACCCCAGCCGGCCTTGAAGGCGCGCTCGACGTTGTAGGCCTTGTCGGTCGGCGGTGCGGAAGCCAGCCAGAACGGGTTCGGAGACTTGATGCCGACGAAGTTGTTGCGAAGATCAGCCATGATATCTCTCCCGATCCTTTAAGCGACAGCAGTGACGCCCGCCGCAGCAGCGGCGAGAGACCGGTTGATGCTTTCGGCCGCGTCGCGGCCCATGGCGACGGCGGAAACCGTCAGGTCCTTGCCGCCGGTCGCGCAGTCACCGCCGGCCCAGACGCCCGGAACGGAGGTGCGACCGTCGGCGTCGATCGCGATCTTGCCGCCCTCGAGCTTCAGCCCGTCGAGGCCGAGCGGATCGAGCTTCTGGCCGATCGCCACCAGGACCTGATCGGCCTTGATCTCGGCGGTGTGGCCGGTGCCCTTCATCATGCCGTTTTCGACGTGGGTGTATTCGAAGGTGATGGCGGAGACGTGCCCGTGATGGTGGGCGACCTCCTTCGGCTGCAGCCAGTGGCGGATGGTGACGCCCTTCGAAGCGGCGAGATCCTGCTCGAACTCCGAGGCGTTCATGTGCTCCTTGCCGCGGCGGTAGCAGATCGTAACATTTTCGGCGCCGAGTGCCTTGGCCTGCACGCCGGCATCGATCGCGGTCATGCCGCCGCCGATCACGACCACATCGCGGCCGACGGGGACATCGGCCTTGTTCGTGGCTTCGCGCAGGTTGGAGATGAACTCGACCGCGTCCGCCACGCCGTTGATGTCGGCGCCCGGAATGCCGAGCATGTTGACGTTGCCGAGGCCGGTGCCGAGGAAGACGGCGTCGTACTTCGCCTGGAGATCGGCCAGCGTGAAGTCGCGGCCGAGCATCTCGCCGTTGATGACGTCGATATTGCCGATGGAGAGCACGTAATCGACTTCCGCCTGGGCGAAGTCGTTGGTCGCCTTGTAGGCGGCGATACCGTATTCGTTGAGGCCGCCCGCCTTCTCGCGGTGGTCGTAGATGGTCACGCGGTGGCCGTGCATCGCAAGCCGGTGGGCGCAGGCGAGGCCTGCCGGACCGGCGCCGACGACGGCGACGCTTTTGCCGCTGGAGGCCGCGGGCTGGTAGAACTGGCGGCCCTCATCGATCGCGAGATCGGTGGCGTAGCGCTGCAGCCGGCCGATCTCGACCGGGCGCTCCTCGGCCGTATTCCGCACGCAGGCCTCTTCGCAGAGCGTTTCGGTGGGACAGACGCGAGCGCACATGCCGCCGAGGATGTTCTGGTCGAAGATCGTCTTCGCCGCGCCGGTCGCATTGCCGGTCGCGATCTGGCGGATGAACATCGGGATGTCGATCGAGGTGGGACAGGCCGTCATGCATGGCGCGTCGTGACAGAAATAGCAGCGGTCCGAGGCAACCAGTGCTTCGTGGTCGCCCAGGCGCGGGTGCAGGTCGGAGAAATTCTTCGCATATTCGGCAGCGTCGAGCCGCCCGGCCTTCAGGCCCGGTTCCAGTCTTCGCATCGCAGTTCCCTCTTTTTTATGGCGCGATTGCCATGACGGTAACTCAAGACAAAAAATTTATCAAACGGTAAAAGTTCTTCGTCGGCGTATCGTGCAATGCCGGCGATGCAAGGGTTTCAGCCGCCGAGGAGGGCGCGTTCGCGGTCCCGGTAACGGGCAGGGGAGAGGCCCGCATGACGGGAAAAGAATCGGCTGAAATAGGCCTGGTCCTCGAAACCCAGGCCGTCGGCGACCTGCTGGATGGTGATGCCCGCGAAGACGAGGTCTCGCTTCGCTTCCGAGATGATCCGTTCGGCGATGAGACGGCTCACCGGCTTTCCGGCGATTGCGCGCGCGATGCGGTTGAGGTGGGTGACCGAGACGCCGAGTTCGCGTGCATAGAACGTCACGGGACGGTGCGCGCGAAAGCCGTCGTTGATGAGCGCGTTCAGTTGCTCGAAACGCACCTGATCCCGGCCGGCCTCCATCGCTTCCGTCGTTCCGCCCATCCGGAAGACGAGGAGGAGCGCCGTGACGAGCATCGCTTCCAGAAGCGGCGAGGGGCTGGCGCCCGCCTGGATGATCTCGCGCTCGATGTGGTTCAGGGTTTCTCCGATGTAGGGAGTATCCGGATGATCCGCCGGCATCTGTGTCAGGCGAGGGTGGGCCAGCCATTCCGCGATCCCCTTGTGTGCCGGCAGCCGGGCGGGAAGCCGTTTCGACATCAGGGTGATGACGGCGCCGTCGACGTCGGTCGAGAAGCGAAAGCCGTGCTCATGCCGCTCCGGCACGACGATCGCCGCCGGCGCCGTGAAGGCGTGCCATCCGTTGCCGATCAACGCCTCGCCCTTGCCGTGGCGGATGTGCAAAATTTGAAAAAGGCATGCGTGGCGGTGCCGTTTGATCTCCCAGCCGTGGAGGCGGCTTCGGCTGGCGATTGATTCCGCATGAACCCAAAATTCCGGGATTTCGGCGGTGTCTTCGCCGTAGAGGGCATAGGTCGGAACGCGCGTATTCATTCTGGGTCGCCGGCGTGATGTTCGAAACGTCCAAGTATTTGCCGGAATTTTCCATTGTGGGCAAGCGCCGCGCGCTTATCATTTGGCAAGAAATCAGGGAGGATTTCCATGCGCACTCAAGTCGTCATCGTCGGCTCCGGTCCGTCCGGGCTGCTGCTCGGCCAATTGCTCGCCAATGCGGGCATAGACAATATCATCCTCGACCGCGTCGACCGCGATTACATTCTCGGACGTATCCGTGCCGGGGTGCTGGAGGTCGGCGCCGTCGACCTGCTCGACCGTGCCGGCTGCGGCGATCGGATGCACAAGGAAGGTCTCGTTCACGACGGCTTCGAGCTTTCCTTCGCGGGACGTCGCCACCGCATTCACCTGAAAGGCCTGACCGGTACGTCGGTCATGGTCTACGGCCAGACGGAACTCACCCGCGATCTGATGGACCATCGTGCCGCGACCGGCGGAACGACGATCTACAATGCCGCCAACGTCACGCCACACGATTTCGACGGTGCCTCACCCTATGTCACCTACGAGCAGGACGGGGTCACGCACCGTATCGACTGCGACTACATCGCCGGCTGCGACGGCTTTCACGGGGTCTGCCGCGCATCGGTCGAGGGAAAGGGCCTCCGCACCTTCGAGAAGGTCTATCCCTTCGGCTGGCTCGGCCTTCTCGCGGACGTTCCGCCCGTCCACCACGAACTCATCTACGCCAATCATGTGCGTGGCTTTGCGCTCTGTTCGCAGCGTTCCCATACGCGCAGCCGCTACTATGTGCAGGTGCCGCTGACGGACAAGGTGGAGGACTGGTCGGACGATGCGTTCTGGGACGAAATCCGCCGGCGGCTGCCGCAGGACGTGGCCGAGGCGATGGTGACCGGACCGTCGATCGAAAAATCGATCGCGCCGCTGCGGTCCTTCGTGGCCGAGCCCCTGCGGTTCGGGCGGCTCTTTCTCGTCGGCGACGCCGGCCACATCGTGCCGCCGACCGGCGCAAAGGGCCTCAATCTCGCCGCCTCCGACGTTCACTACCTTTTCGAGGGGCTTCGGGAATATTATGCCGACAGGAAAGCCGCCGGGCTCGACGCCTATTCCGGCCGGGCACTGTCGCGCATCTGGAAGGCGGAGCGCTTCTCCTGGTCGATGACCATGCTGCTCCATCGCTTTCCCGAGGACGGCGACTTCGGCAGCCGGGTGCAGGAGGCGGAGCTCGACTACCTCTCCTCCTCGCAAGCCGCACAGACTGCGATGGCGGAGAACTATGTCGGCCTTCCCTACTGAGGTTGAGGGCAGCGCGAGGAACGGCGGCGGGGCAAAACCCCGCCGCTTTCATTTCGAAAACAAAGATGAGCATAAGGCTCAAGTTTATTCTTTACTGTGAAACTCAAGTTTTGTAGGTTGCGTGTCGCAGCGCCCGGAAACTCCGGGCGCCACCGGGCAGACGCAACCGATACAAGGTGACGCATGGCGAAGAAGAACAGGAAGAGCAGCCCTCGAAACACCTCCGAGACGGCCGCCGTGCCGGAAGCGGGCGGCCGGTCCGCAGGCGAGGTGCGCAGCTTTCTCTATGTCGGCGGGCGCGATTGCCAGGTCGCCCATCTTCGCCAGATCGCCAGCAGCTACGGCGCGGAACTTATCCACCACGACGGCGGTTTGCGGGAGGCGGTGTCGCGCATCGACACGGTGCTTCCCTCGGTCGACTGCGTGTTCTGCCCGATCGACTGTATCAGCCACGACGCATGTCTGAGGGTGAAGACCGGCTGCAAGAAGTTCGGCAAGACATTCATTCCTCTGCGCAATGGCTCGAAGTCCAGCCTGGAGCGAGCGCTCCAGACGATGAGCGAAAGGAATGATGTCTCATGAACCATGATGGTTTCGATCCCGCTCTGCTGATCGGTCTCCAGAAACACGCCGGACGACATGGCGACGGCCTCGCCACGGAACTCGGCGAGCGGCTGGCCGAGCAGGCCGAAAGGAACGAGGCGGGTGCCGAGGTGGTCGCCATTCCGGGGCTGCACCAGCGGCCGGTCACCCGCCTGCCGCACGGCGCCTATAGCGGCGGCGAAAACGGACGCGGCGCGGCAAACGTCATCCCGTTTCCGCTGCCGCGCTGGAAGCGCAACGAGAAGCGGCGGCGGAACTGATCCGTCGTCGCGGACGACGGCGGTGGCGTAAGCCTATTCCGCCCGCGTACGGAAGAACGCACCGAACCCGGCAATGAGCCAGCCGAGCATCATCAGGATGCCGCCCGTCGGGGCGGCCATCGGAAAGAGGCTGGCACCGGCGAACTGCTTCATCGACAGATCTCCGGCAAAGAGCAGCGTGCCGATGGCGAGCACCAGCCCGGCGGCGGTCGCCGTGCGGATCTGCCGGTGGCCCGCATAGAGCGCAAGCAGCGCCGGGGCATGGGCGAGGCACATCATCGAGGCGGGACGCAGCAGGCCCTCCGAACCGAGATGGGTGGCGGCCGCGGCGAGCCCGACGCCGGCGGCGCCGATCAATCCCGCGAGCAGCAGGAGGAGGGGGCGAATGCGGTTCATCCGGATCGCTATTCCTTGTTCTGCATGTGATGGGCGAGCCGTTCGACCGGATCCCAGATGATGTTCCGCAGCATTTCGCTCTCGACGGTCTCGTCGAGTGCGCGGCGGAAGCAGAGGAGCCATTCGTCACGCTCGACCGGGCCGATTTCTGCAAACATGTGCCGCCGGCGCAGCATCGGATGGCCGCGCTTCTCCATGTAAATGGGCGGGCCACCGAGATAGCCGGTCAGATATTCGTAGAACTTCTCTTCGCTGCCGCTCAGATCCTTCGGGTGGACGGCGCGGCAGTGGGCCGCTTCCGGCAGCGTGTCCATGAGATGGTAGAAATGCCGGACCAGCGCGCGGACAGTGGCGTCGCCGCCGATCGCTTCATAGAGCGTGATTACGTCTTCAGTCACTGATAGAACCTCAAGGAGCCGCCATGCTCTACATGGCGGGTTTGAAGCGGTAGCGCAACCGTGCGGACGGCCATGCGGCGATCGGGCACATGTCCGGCGCGCAGGGTAAACGTCGTCGATCGCCTGCCTTCGTCTGCGGATGCCCGGCGGCACGGAGACGAGGGCGGTGGCAGGCGATCGACGCCGACCCCGGGGTGGCGCCGGGTCGGAGTATCCGGCGTGGCCGGATCAGTTGTCGCACTTGGCCTGGCGCACGTGCTCCATCAGCCGCTCGGTGTCGGCAGTGAAGAGGGGGCCGTTTTCCTCGTCGTCGACGCCTTCGAGATGGTGCGAGTTGAGGCTGACGACGAGGTTGTCATCGACGCCGCCGTCGACCTTGAAGCTGGCAAACCAGGCGCCGCCGCTGTTGCCGCTGCGCATCGGATTGCCCTTCATGGTGACGATGCCGCCGGAGATCGACGACCACTGGCCGTCAACCTTGTAGAGATAGCGCCCCTGGTCGTAGTTGTTCGGATAGCCGACGGCGGTGATCGCATCGTCCTCGGGCTCGCCGGTGCGAAGGGCGAGCGGCGGGCGCCCGTCGTCGACATCTGTCAGGATGAAGGCGTAGTCGTAGGCGAAGTTCTCCGACGGCGTGTGATAGGAAGTGAAGAGCGACATGCATTTCCAGCCGACGTCCTGCGTGGAGACGCCGTTCGTGTAGCCACGCTGGAAGAGGAAGTCGCTGTTCCAGTCGTGGGCGTCGTCGGTGTCGTAGACACAATGCGCTGCGGTCAGCACCACCTTGAAATCCTCGGTGAACTGCGCCGTGCAGGCGTAGAGGTTGCCGTCGGCCTTGCGGAAGATGAGCCGCCCCGTACTCCAGTAGGGATTGGCGGCATTGGGGTTGTCGACCCGCTCCGGCACGCCCTGCTGCCTGAGGTTTGATTTTCGTTCGATCTCCGGGGCGCCGGGGCTCAGTTCGCGGAAGCGCTCTTTCATTTCCTCGAGCGCTTCCGGGCTCACGGTCCTCTCAGGCAAGGGAACGGCGGTCTCGACGTCCTCCGCGGTGAGCATGTCGGCGCCGGTGTTCTTCAGGTTCTCGATCTTCAGCCCGTTCGCCGCGGCGGCTGGCGCGACGACAAGGAGGGCGGTGGCCGCCAGGCTCGCCCCGGCAAAGCGAATGGATATGCGTTTCATGACCTTGGCCTTTCTCGTCGGGCAAGGCCTTCGGCTCCTCGCGATGGCGGGAGACGGCGCCTTTGACCTTCGGTGTCGTGGAAAGCGTGACCTTTCGGGTGCCCGGCGGCCGGCCCGGATGGAACCGGCCGCCGGGGCGGGGGCGATCAGAGCAGCAGCGGCGTCCGCAGCTCGATGAGCCCCTGCTCGAGCAGGCCCTTCGACGAGGCTTCGGGGACGAAGACGCCGCGGTCCGGATCGTATTTCAGCGTCATGGAATTGACGCCGCCGCCGAACTTGGCGACCGCCGTATGACCGATGATCTTGGTGATGATCGTCTCGCTGGAGAACTGGCTCTGCAGCCAGATGTAGATCGTGGTGAACGGCGTCATCTGGATCTGCTGGGTGGCGAGCACCGTCTGGGCGGAGATCGGCTTGCGCTCCGCCGGCTTCTTGTTGATGAGCGCCGACTGCGACAGGCCGAAGGTGAGATAGGGGTACTGCGAGTTCGGCATGTCGTTGTTGGCGGCAAAGGTGCCACCGGGGATCGAGGCGTCCTTCTGGAAGGGGTTGAAGACGGCCGCCGAGGTGAACGGATAGTAGCCGGCGTCAAGCGCCGGGCCGGGCGTCACCTCGGAGAGCTTGGTGATGCTCGCCCCCTGGGCGACCGCGGTGGTGGAGGCGAAGACCCAATAGTCTTCGGTCCATTCGACCGTGGTGGACTGGAACGGGTCGATCGACAGCCAGATGACGTTCGGGTCGCCGCTGCCGACCGGCTTTGCGAGCGTGATGCGCTGCTGGGCGGCCTTGATGTTCTTCAGGTCGTCCGGTGCGATGTTCAGGGTCAAGCTATAGTTGGGCATTTCCCATATCCTTTTTCTCGGGGTGAACGATGCGCTTCGGAAGGCGCCGTCTGCGTCTCGAAAGCGTTCCTATTTGCGCAATCGCCGAAATCCAGTTTGCAACTCGTGATTTTGCTGAGGTTGCGAGCCTTTCCCGGGCGGGAGACGGGTGTTGTGGCCGATATGGCGAAATTGTCTTTGTTTTTCAATTGTGTAGTATCTATGCGAGACGGATGGCAACAAATCCGCCGGTCCTCTCGGTGTCATGATATGTATACTTATAGATGTATTTTCTTGTTGACCTGTACTTAAGGATGTGCTCAAAAGGGAACGTTTATGATACATATCGCCTTCGGGGCCCGGGTGTTTTCGGAGGCTTCGATGCCGGCGGGCGACCTAGAAACGGATGCGCTTTCGACGATGCGGATAGGCTATGCGCGTGTATCGACGTCTGACCAGAACATAGACCTGCAGCTGCAGGCGCTCTCGGAGGCCGGATGCGACCATGTCTTCACCGACCAGGGCCATTCCGGCGCCTCGCGCAACCGCCCGGGCCTGGTGCAGTCCATGCGCCGGCTGAAACCGGGCGACACGCTCGTCATCTGGCGGCTCGACCGGCTGGGGCGTTCGCTCTCGCATCTCATCGAGGTGGTGAGCGAGCTCGGGCGTCGTAACATCGGCCTCTACTCGATCACCGAGGCGATCAACACGGCGTCCGCCGGCGGCATCCTGATCTTCCACATCATGGGGGCGCTTGCGGAATTCGAGCGGACGCTGATCTCGGAGCGGACCAAGGCCGGCATGTCGGCGGCACGCGCCCGCGGCCGGCAGATCGGCCGGCCGGTGAAACTTCGGCCCGACAGCGTCGCCGACGCGATGCAGGCGATCGGGGCCGGCGAACTCTCGGCCACCGATGCCGCCCGCGAGCTCGGGGTCAGCCGTGCCACGCTCTACCGGGCGATGGGACGCAAGCGCCGCAAGGGCGAGTGCGGCGCACTGGACCTGCTGGGAGAAGCGCTCGCCTGACCGGCCGGGTGGCATCGCGACCGTAGGCGAGAGCGCCCGTACGGCTATCCCTTGCCCTCCGTGTGCCTCGCTTCCCTGACGCGAACCGTCTCCGGCCTTTTTGGGGCTTTCTCCCGTTTTTTCCGCCTCGGTCGCCGGCCGGGCCTTGCGCGGATTGCGCGCGTCATGGGACGCTTTGCACGAATTTCGTCAGGGGGAACACATGAGACGCATGATCGCCGCCGTCATGGCCACCGCCCTCGCAACGCCGGCCGCCGCCGCGCTTTCAGGGTTTTACGACAGCGCCGAGCGGATCAACACGATCCTCGCCAGCAGCGACGTCGCGAACGCCGTCCGCCAGGCGCCGGTCGGCGCGATCTCCAACACCGGCACGCGCAAGGACGGCGCCAGCGAATGGCAGGTGCGGACGCAGGAATGCGACCTCACCGTCTACCTCGTGCCCATCCTGCCCGAAGGACCGGGCAAGACGACTTATCGGGTCGAGGTTCCGGGGAAATGTGAGTGAGGGGGGAGACTTGTCGGGCCAGGCAGGTGGAGAAGTGCTGCGTTGACTTGGACATCCTCTGTCGCGACGTAGCTCTCCCGGCATTCACAAAGCTGGATAGGATTGAGGTCGCCGGCTATGGGCGGCGCCATTGGGAGCCCTAGGCTTTTCGCCTGCTTCCTATACGCTTCCTCCTGATTTCGTGACTTTGAGCGGATATGGCAACCTCCTGATCTAGATGGCGCAGCCATGAGGGTGAAAATGCGCCCCTATCTCCTTGTCGTTCCTGTGGAACTCTGATGCGCCTGTCGGGTATCTCCCTTTGAAGGATGCTGTTGTCGGATCGACTTAAAGAAGCAAACATGCTTCACTACGCAAAGCAGTGTTCTCGCCGGAATGGCTCATCGGGTGATCGGGGAAGGAGCGATCATGACAGACGAGGTGGCAAGTCACTATGGCGGCGGAGGCGATCTGGCCAGTACGATCGCTGACAGGCTGCGCATGGCCGGCAAGGATATGGCGAAGCTCACAACGGCCGACCTCGGGACTGTTGACGAGTTTCACATCCGTGGTCGCAAGGCGACGCTAGAGCTGGCCGGATCATTGAATCTCGACGCTCGCTCTCGTGTGATCGATATCGGCAGCGGGCTTGGAGGGCCGGCGCGAACGCTGGCCGAGACCTTTGGCTGTCATGTTACGGGTATCGACCTCACGCAGGCATTCTGCGATGCCGCGACGACACTCAGCGCTTGGGTTGGCCTCTCGGACCGTGTCGACTTCCGACAGGGTGACGCGACCGACCTTCCGTTTGACGATAATGCGTTCGACGCGGCAATAACCATGCATGTGGCCATGAACATAGCTGCCAAGGACAGGATGTATGAGGAAGCAAGGCGTATATTGAAGCCGGATGGCCGTTTCGGTGCCTATGACGTGCTTCAGGGCGAAGGTGGCGAGGTGATCTATCCGGTGCCCTGGGCGCGAGAGCGCTCCATCAGCCATCTGGTTACGCCCGACGCCATGGCATCGCTCCTGTCCAATGCAGGGTTCAGAATCAAGAAAATAGAAGACTCGACGGAGGCAAGCCAACACTGGTTCGAAGAGATGGCCGGGCGTATGGCAAGCTCAGCCCCACCCGTGACTTTCCAGGCCTTTCTCGGAAATGACTTTGCGACGATGGCGCGCAATCAGGTGATCAATCTGCGGGAGCGCCGAATCCGTACGGTCAGCTACGTTTGCGAGGCGTAAACGCGGTCAGCTGCCGGCGGCCATGCGGCGAAGTTCTCAAGTCTCTCACTGATGGTGAGGTTTTGGCGCACCGCGCCGGGTGATGACGAGAACTATGTTTACGCTATAGCCCTCTAAGCCCCCTTTTATGTCCGCATTCGTAGAAAATCGTGCAGATCCGCGTCTCAAAGGCCGCTCCGGGGTCTGTTGAGTGCATCGCTCACAGTCGCGGTCCTCCGAGTGTGAAGCCGCCATCAATCAGAATATCCTGACCTGTAATGAACCGGGCATCGTCGGAGAGCAGCCATGCGACGGTGCCGGCAATGTCGTCGGGAGTTCCGTTTCGCCCCAAGGGCGCGTGGGCGGCAAGCTTGGCGGAGAATGCCGGGTCCAGAACCTCGTCGGCCATCGGCGTCAGGATGATGCCGGGACTGATGCTGTTGACGCGAACGTTGCGGGCTCCTTGTTCCATGGCAAGCGTGTGCATCATGGCGATCAACGCCCCCTTGGTCGCCGCATAGGCACCCGCGCCGGGCATGACGCTGTTGACGGTCCATGAGGCGTTGATGACGACGGCGCCGCCCTCAAGATGTGGCAGAGAGTGCTTGATCGATAGGAAGGTTCCCAGGAGGTTCGTACTGACAAGCTCCTCGAAGTCGGCAGTCTCCGTCTCGGCGAGAGGCTTGAACGCGCCCAAGACGCCAGCATTCGCAAAAAGGCCGTCGATGCGACCGTTGGCGCTCTTCGCCAACCGTACCATCGCCTCAACCGCAGCGGCGTTTCCAATATCGCAGGCAATTGCCAAGGCTTTCCTGCCTTCAGCAACGATCTCGGCTGCAACCTCTTCAAGGGGTGCCTGACGGCGGCCGACGAGAACGCACTGTGCGCCTTCCTTCGAGAGGCGGATCGCCGCCGCGCGCCCCATGCCTGTTCCCGCACCCGTGATGACAATCGTTTTTCCCGCAAATCGCGTCAGTGTCATATCCAACTCCTTCAAGGACGACTTTCGGGGCTGTTGTAACTGATGGAAAATTTGATGATAATCGGCATTATAAAGCTATCATTATAAAGGAATACCATTGAATGGACGTCGTGCGCTGTATGCAAGCCTTCGTCACAACGGTTCAGTCGGGTTCGATGAGTGCTGCGGCCGCGGCGCTGGGCCAATCTGCGGCCATGGTCGGTCAGCAGATCGCGGCTTTGGAGAACCGTCTCGGAACGCGCCTTCTCAATCGCACGACACGGCGACAAAGCCTGACGGTTTTCGGGGCGAGCTATGTTGAGCAGTGTCGCGATATTCTGGGCCGTATCGCGCTTGCAGAAGAGGCTGCAGAGCTTGAGCAGACGCGGGTGCAAGGTCGATTGCGTATCACCGCGCCCACCACCTTCGGCTCGGAGGCGCTGATGCCGGCACTCGCCACCTACCGACTGTCCGCGCCCGATGTAGAACTCGACATCGCCTTGTCCGATCGTACCGTCGACTTGGTGGAGGAAGGCTTCGATATCGCCTTCCGCATCGGCGTGATGCAGGACAGCGCGATGATTGCCAGACCTTTGGCCCCTTACCGCATGGCCGTCTGCGCCGCCCCCGACTATCTCTCCCGCCGAGGAGTCCCGATTCACCCCGATGAGCTGACTGGCCATGATACCATCGCCTTCACGCCGTCAGCGAGGTCGCCATGGAAGTTCGCCAGGGAGGGCGAAGAGAAGGCGGTTACACCTCCACGGATGATCACCGTTAATAACGGCCAAGCTGTCCGTGCCGCAGCACGCGCAGGTCTTGGTATCATCATGCAGCCGGAAATCCTCGTGAAACGCGACCTTGAGACCGGCTGCCTGGTTCGGCTCTTCCCGGATTGGCGACTGGGTGAACGACCCATGTGGCTTCTCTACCAACGCGATCGGCGCATGACGCCACGCTTGCGTAGTTTTATTGCTTTTTCCATGACCGCATTTGGATCATCATCGAGCACGGATAATAGAAGGTAGTTCGCCCAAGAACGCTGCGTTTCTGTCCGGGCTGAGAGATAGGTGACGAATTGTACCGGAGACATGGGTAACACTTTTCGCTTTTTGCGGGAGGTGTTGATGCCGTGGAGAGAGACTTCGGTGATGGAGGAACGTCTTCGTTTTGTCGCCCGGCTTCTTGAGGGCGAAGGGATGAGCGAGGTGTGCCGGGACTTCGGCATATCCCGCAAGACTGGCTACAAGATCTTCAATCGCTACAGGCAGGACGGCCTGGAGGCGCTGACGGACCGGTCACGCCGTCCGGTGCGCTACGCCAATCAGTTGCCTGATCAGATCGAGGCGATGATCACCGCATCGAAGAAGGACAAGCCGCACTGGGGAGCGCGTAAAATCAGGGAGCTCCTGGTGCGCAAGCTTGCACGAGCAGAGGACTTTGCAAACCATCGACAACCCGTTCGGCACGAGGTTGTCACCCATGTCTTAGGTACACGATGTTACCTATGTCTTCGGTATGGACATTCAAAATTTGGCGCACCCGACAGGATTCGAACCTGTGACCTTTGGAATCGGAATCCAACACTCTATCCAGCTGAGCTACGGGTGCTCCGTCGGCCTGTGCGGCCGAAGCGCTGACGAAGCGGTCATACCCTAGAGTCGGTTCGCCTGCAATCGCGAAAATGAAAAGGCACGGGTCTTCGCCCGCGTCTCCTGCCGCGTCGGGATCGCGCCCTGCGAAGGCGAGGGAGCCCGGTCTCCCCGAACGGAAAAGCGATCTGTGAAAAAGACATACTTTTCCGGAATATATTTGTTTCGCAGTCACTTGGACGGTGAGGCTTGTGCCGCTCAGGTGTTCTTGTACTATGACGCAAGGCTTCGTCGGGAATGCGTGCGGCATCCTCCTGCGGAGCGGAGTGGGGGAGAATGGCGCAAGCATGCCGAAAACAAAAACCGGGGAAACACATCCATCGTCGGCAATCGATTTTTCGATGATGGAAGACGCGGTCGGATACCGTTTGCGCCGGGCGCAACTGGCGGTCTTCCAGCAATTCAACGAGGCGTTCGCCGCCAAGGACCTGCGCCCGACGGACTTTGCCGTTCTCCTGCTTTTGAGCGGCAACCAGGGTCTGAAGCAGAGCGAGGTCGCCGAAGCGCTCGGCATCCAGCGGGCGAATTTCGTCGCGATCGTCGACGGCCTCGAGGGAAAGGGGCTGGTCGAACGCCGGAAGTCGGAGACGGACCGGCGCGTGCAGGCGCTCTACACGACCAGGGCCGGCTGCGACTATCTCAAGGAACTGATGCCGATCTGGGCGGCGCACGAGAAGCGCCTGATCGCGCGGCTCGGCGGCGCCGAAGAGCGGGACCGGCTTATCGATCTGCTGAAGCGCCTCTGCGACTGAGCGGCGTCAGGCGAGCCGGGCGAGCGCCTCGTCGATCAGCAGGTTGGCGATCTTCATCCGCATGTTGGCGGCATCGCGGAAAGCCTCATGAACGCCGTCCGGGTGATTGGCGCGGGCAAACCGGCGCCGCTTTTCGGCAAGCGTCGCGGCGGTGTCGCTCGCCAAAAGCGCCAGATCCTCGGCGATCTCCTGCGGCGAGAGCCGGGCAAGGTGCGCCGGCATGACGGGCGGCTCTTCCGGCGGCGCCGGTTCCGCTGGCGGTACAACGATCTCCGCCTGTCCGTCCTCCGCCATCAGGTCGCGATAGAGGTCTTCCGCCCGCCGGCCGTCCGTTGCGGGCGCGGCGCCGGCCTCGTGAACAAAGCCGGACGAGAGCCCCGAAACGCGGTAGGCGCGCGGCACGTCATCGTCGCCTTCGGCGGCGCGTTCCGCCGCGAGCCGTTCCACCACCGACTGGAAAACCGATCGTCCGAACACCCTGCTCTCCGCCCGAGAAGCCTGTTTCGCGTGGTATTTTAGGCCGTGAGCATGGTGCCGGACTGACCTCGTCAGCCGGGGATCGCGAGACGCACGGCGCCGGTCGTCTGCCCGGCCTCCATGTCGCGGTGGGCTGTCGCGGCCTCGGCAAGCGCGTAAGTGTGGCCGGCGGGGACCTCAAGGCCGTCGCGCAACAAGGCAAACCATTCGCGCGCCGCGGCATGATAGGCTTCACCGTCCTGCGTCAGCGCGAGGATGCTCGGCCGGGTGAAGAAGCGGTTGTTGAGGGCCGCCGGCTCGATCGTCGGCACCGGACCCGCAACCTGACCGACATTGGCGAGCGTTCCGAAGGGCCGCAGGACCTTGAGCGTCCTCGCCGTCGTATCCGCCCCGATGCCGTCGATCGCGAACTCGACGCCACGCCCGCCGGTGAGACGCAGCGTTTCGTCGACGAAGTCGGTCTCTCTGTAGGGTATGGCGTGATCCAGTCCGTGGAAGCGGGCGAGCGCCGCCTTTTCTGGCGAACCGACGGTGCCGATCGTGCGCGCGCCGATCCGTTTTGCCCAGCGCGTGAGGATGAGGCCGAGGCCGCCGGCGGCTGCGTGAATGAGCACGGTATCGCCGGCCTTCACCCGCCCGACGGTGACGAGCAGCATATGGGCGGTCAGGCCCCGCAGCAGCGATCCGGCGACCTTTTCGTCCGGCAGGTCGTCGCCGAGACGAAGGACCCGGCCCCGGGGCAGGGTGCGGACCGTGGCGTAGCTTCCGGCCGGCAGGCCGGCATAGCCAACCCGGTCGCCGACCTTCAGGTCCGTGACGTCTTCCGCGACCGCCTCAACGACGCCAGTGGCCTCGACGCCGGGAACGGCCGGCAAGGGAAGCGGATAGAGGCCGGAACGATGATAGATGTCGACGAAGTTGACGCCCGCCATCGTCTGACGGATCCGGACCTCGCCGGCGGCAGGCGGCATGACCGGCCGTTCGGCGCTTCGAAGAACGTCGGGGGTGCCGGGTTGTGCAAATTCCATGACCAAGTTCATCGTCTGCTCCTGTGTGCTGAAGGTCTGTGTCCTCACGGTCCGGAGCTGTTTTAAAATAGTCGATGAATGTGCAATATTGCAGAAATATGCATGTTGTATGTGGAAATTTGCACAAATGAACTGGGATGATTACCGCATTTTCCTGGTCCTGGCGCGGGCAGGCAGCCTGTCGCGCGCCGCCGATCTCCTGAAGCTCGACCACACGACCGTCGGTCGCCGCGTCGCCGCTCTCGAGGCGGACCTGAATGTCCGGCTCGTTCACCGGCTGCCGCGTTCCGTACATCTGACGGTAGAGGGCGAGCGCCTTGCCGAACTCGGCGGCGACGTCGAGGAAGCCCTGGCCAGGGTCGCGCGGGTGGCAAGCGGCGCCGCCGCGGAAGTTCGCGGCGGCGTCCGCGTTTCGGCGCCACCGTCGCTGACCCTCGCCGTTCTTGCCCCGGAGGCGACAGCGTTTCGCGGGCGTCATCCCGGCATCGTCCTCAGCCTGATCGGGGAAAAGACCTTTGCGAACCTGAACCGTCTGGACGCCGACATCGCGCTTCGGCTCTCGCGGCCGGTATCGCCGGGACTCGTGGTCCGCAAACTCGGGGAGGTGCGGTTCTCCTTCTATGCGGCGGCGTCCTACGACCGGCCGGAGGCGGAGTGGGATTTCATCGGCTATGACGACGGCGAAGAGCCGTTGCCGCAGCAAGCCTGGCTGCAGGCCCAGCTCGGCGGCCGCACCTTCGTCCTGCGCAGCAATGACGCGGCAAGCCAGGCCGCCGCTGCGGCCGGCGGGGCCGGCGTGGCGCTGTTGCCGGACTATGTCGCGCGGATGTACACGTCACTGGTCCGCCTGCCGAGCCGCCTGCAGACGCCCGCGAGGGAGCTGTGGCTCGTGGTGCACGAGGATCTGCGCCACACGCCGCGTATCCGGGCCGTTCTCGACTGGCTTGTCGAGCTCGTCCGCGCCGATCCCGCCTTCGGGAACGTCAGTTCTGGCTCTGGGCCTGCTCCTGGCGCCTGACGACGACGGCGACCGAGAGGTTTTCCCCCGCCGGGCCGATCCGCATGCCGGAGACCGGCGCGGCGTCCGCATAGCAGAGGCCGGAGGCGATCCGTACGTAGCGGGAATCCGGGCAGACGCGGTTTGCGGCATCGAAGCCGACCCAGCCGAGCCCCGGCAGGTGCACTTCCGCCCAGGCGTGGGTCGCCGTCTGCTCCTCCTGTCCGTCCATCATCAGATAGCCGGAGATGTAGCGGGCGGGGATGTCGAGAACCCGCGCCGCGGCGATGAAGATGTGGGCATGGTCCTGGCAGACGCCGTGGCCGGCCTTCAGCGCCTCTTCGGCGGTCGTCTCCGTGCCGGTCATTCCCGGCTGGTAGCTGACGCTGTCGTGGATGGCGTTCATCAGCGCATGCATGCGGGCGAGCGGATCATCCTCCGGCAGGCCGCGGGCCAGGTCGCGCACCAGTCTGCCGGCCTTGGTGCGCGGTGTCTCGCGATTGAAGAGCCAGAGCGGCGCGTCACCGACATGCGGCCCGAAGACACCGGCGCGGTCCTCCGTATCGACCTCTCCCGAGGCGACGATGTGGAGACGGCTGTCGCCGCCCTCTCCGGCGACCAGTTGCACGTGGTTGCCGAAGTGATCGTCGTAGCCGACCTCGACCGCGGCACCGTCGACGGCGACCTGCCAGGAGAGGACCGTCTGGCCGGGCGAGGTCTGCGGAGTGAGCCGCAGCCTTTGCAGCGAGTAGAAGACCGGCTGGTCGTAGCGGTATTCGGTCGTGTGGGTGATCTTCAGCCGCATGGCGTGTTCCATCCGTTCGAATTAGCTGTAGAACCGGTATCCGTCGGATATCTCCCGCCCGAGCTGGCTGTTGCGGGCGATGAAATTGCCGAGGAACTCGTGCAGTCCCTGATCCATGATCTCGGCGACGGAGGTCGAGCGCAGGCACCGGCGCACGTCCTCGGCCGTGTCGTGGGCCGGTAGCCGCTCGCCGTAGTCGCGGGCGATATAGTCGAGATTGCTGGTGATCTTCTCGTAGGAATAGGCGAGCGAACGCGGCATCTGCACGTTGAGGATCAGGAAGTCGGCAATGTTGGCGGCGCGGTGATCGCCGTCGTAGACCCAGCGGTAGGACCGGTGGGCCGAGACCGAGCGCAGGATCGATTCCCACTGCATGTTGTCGAGCGAGGAGCCGACGTGGCTCACTGCCGGCAGCAGCACGTAGTACTTCACGTCGAGGATGCGGCTCGTATTGTCCGCCCGCTCGATGAAGGTGCCGATGCGCGCGAAGTTGTAGATCTCGTTCCTCAGCATCGACCCGTGGAAGGCGCCGCGGATCAGGCCGGTCCGGTTCTTGATCGCGTCGATCGCCTCGGGGAGGTCGGCGGGTTTCAGCCGGCGGGCAAGCGTCTGCCTGAGGCTGATCCAGCACTCGTTGGTCGCCTCCCACGTCTCGCGGGTGAGCGCCGTGCGCACCATGCGGGCATTGTTGCGGGCCGCGTCGATCGAGGCGGCGACGCTCGAGGGATTGGCCGGATCGCGCAGCATGAAATCGATCGCGTCGGCCGCGGTGAGCCTGTCGCGCCCGGCGCCGAAGGCGTCGCGCACGCCGGCGCTGTGCAACACCGCATCCCAGTCCTCCTCCGAGGCGCTGCTGCGGGTGAGCGAAACCCTGAGGCCGGCATCGACGAGGCGGGCGACGTTTTCCGCCCGCTCGATGTAGCGGAACATCCAGTAAAGGCCGTTGGCAGTTCTTCCGAGCATTCCGTCAGTCCTCCAGAACCCAGGTGTCCTTGGTGCCGCCGCCCTGGCTCGAATTGACGACGAGCGATCCCTGTTTCAGGGCCACGCGCGTCAGCCCGCCGGGGATGATCTGCACCTTGTCGGAGACGAGCACGTAGGGCCGCAGGTCGACATGGCGCGGCGCCATGCCCTTGTTGACGAAGATCGGTACCGTGGAAAGCGAAAGCGTCGGCTGGGCGATGTAGTTCGAGGGCTGCGCCTTGAGCTTGGCGGCGAAGGCGGCCCGCTCCTTCCTGGAGGCGGCGGGCCCGACCAGCATACCGTAGCCGCCGGAGCCGTGCACCTCCTTGACGACCAGTTCCTCGAGATGCTCCAGCACGTATTTCAGGCTGTCGGGCTCGGAGCAGCGCCAGGTCGGCACGTTTTCGAGAAGCGCCTTGCGGCCGGTGTAGAACTCGACGATTTCCGGCATGTAGGAATAGATCGCCTTGTCGTCGGCAATCCCGGTGCCGGGCGCGTTGGCGATCGTGATGTTGCCGGCGCGGTAGACGTCCATGATTCCCGCAACCCCGAGGCAGGAGTCCGGCCGGAACGTCAAAGGATCGAGGAAGTCGTCGTCGACGCGGCGATAGAGCACGTCGATCGCCTCGTAGCCGCGGGTGGTGCGCATCTTCACCTTTCCGTCAATGACGCGCAGGTCCGAGCTCTCGACGAGCTCGACGCCCATCATGTCCGCCAGGAAGGAATGCTCGTAATAGGCGGAATTGTAGATGCCCGGCGTGAGGACGGCGACGCGCGGCTTGCCCTTGCATCCGGGCGGGGCGAGCGAGGCGAGGCTCTGGCGCAGCAGGTGCGGGTAGTCCTCGACGCGTCGGACCTTGTTGAGCTGGAAGAGCTCGGGAAACATCTGCATCATGGTTTCCCGGTTTTCCAGCATGTAGCTGACGCCGGAGGGCGTGCGGGCATTGTCCTCCAGCACGTAGAACTGGTCCTCGCCGGTGCGTACGATGTCGGTGCCGACGATGTGGGTGTAGACGCCGCCCGGCGGGCGGAAACCGATCATCTCCGGCAGGAAGGCCTCGTTCCGCTCGATGAGCCGGGCGGGAATGCGGCCGGCGCGAACGATCTCCTGCTTGTGGTAGATGTCGTCGAGAAAGGCGTTGAGCGCCAGCACGCGCTGCTCGATGCCCTGGGCGAGACGGCGCCATTCCCGGCCGGAAATGATGCGCGGAATGATGTCGAAGGGGATCAGTTTCTCCGAGGAATCGGCGTGGCCGTAGACGGCGAAGGTGATGCCGGTCTTGCGGAAGATGTTCTCCGCGTCCCTGGACTTCGCCACCAGCCTTACGGGATCCTGTCCGGAGTACCACTCGTGGTAGGTCCGGTACGGCGTCCGCGGATCCTTGTCCGCGGTCAGCATTTCATCGAACGTCAATGCGCCCCCCTTTGTCGTTCTTCGTTCCGCAACAGCATCTTCAACGATGCAAGAAGCGTGCACAATCGGGAATACCTACTTTTTTCGGTGGTCGTTCTCCTTTCGCTGCGCGACATCGCTTGCGCTTTTTCGGCGAATATTCAGGGCAGGCGCCGGGATGCGGGCGGCGCGACGAACGGTTGCGGCCTGGATCTGCTCTCGGCTGCCTGAAATTTGGGCATTGGCGAGTGCGTAACTTTTGGGCATCTCTGCCGATTAGCGGAATTGATGACAGCGATCAACAAAACTCCGTTGAGCTTGCCCCTCCCGCCCGCTAACCCGTAATCTCCCGATCCGGAGAGACCCGTGACACTTGCCCGCCTTGCGCCCATCCTCTTCGTGTTTCTCTGGTCGACGGGCTGGGTGGTCGCGAAGTTCGCCGACCGGTTTGCCGATCCGCTGACATTTCTCGCATTGCGCTACGCCGTGGCGGCGGCGCTGTTCTACATCGTCTGCCGTTCGACCGGCGCGGCATGGCCGAAGAGGCCGGAGGCATTCTTCCATGCCCTGGTTTCCGGAATTCTTCTTCACGGTCTCTATCTCGGCGCTTTGTGGTGGGCGATCGGGCAGGGCGTCCCGGCAGCGCTCTCGGGTATCATCGCCGGACTGCAGCCGCTGATGACCGGCATCGCGGCGACCCGCCTGGTCGGCGAACGGCTCAGCCCGTCGCAGCGGCTGGGGCTGCTGCTCGGCTTCGTTGGCATCGCGATCGCCGTGCTGCCGAAGGTCTTCGCCGTCGACGCCTCTGCCATTCCCGCTTTTGCGGTCGTGGTCAACATCATCGGCATGGCCTTCGTCAGCGGTGGCACGATCTACCAGAAGCGCTACCTGCACGAAGGCGACATCCGCACGGTCGCCACGCTGCAATATGTCGGCGCGCTTGCCGTCACACTGCCCGCCGCCTACCTGATCGAGGACATGCGGGTCGAATGGGGCCTCGGTCTCTTTGCGACGCTCGGCTGGTCGGTGCTCGGAATCTCGATGGGAGCTGTGATGCTGCTCCTCTACCTGATCCGCCGCGGGGACGTGTCGAAAGCCGCCTCGCTCATCTATCTCGTCCCGCCGCTTGCCGCCGTCGAGGCGGCGATCGCCTTCGGTGAACAATTGACCGTCTGGATGATGACCGGAACGGCGCTCGCCGTCGCCGGCGTCTACCTCACCAACCGCAAGGCCGTGCCGAAAGGGGCGTGAACCTGCCCAAACGAAAATGGCGCGGCCGAAGCCACGCCATTCAACTTTTCTTGCTCGTAGCGGAGCATCACGCCTCGCGGCGGCGTCCACCGGCGTTGCCGGAGCGTGCGGGACGGCCCTGGCCGAAGCCGTTGCCCGGGCGGTTGCCGCCCTTGCGGTGGCCCGGCTTGCCGGCGGGGCGACCGTCGGCCTTGGCGCCGCCTTCGGACTTGCCGCGACCCTGGCCGCCCTGGTGGTTGCGGTTGTTGCCACCGCCACCGGCGCCGCCACGGCGCTGCGGACGGACGGGCCGGGAAAGGTTCGCCGGCGGTTCACCCGAGGCGACGGCGATCTCGATGCCCATCAGCTTTTCGATGTCGCGCAGCAGGCGGCCTTCATCCGGGCCACAAAACGCGATGGCGATGCCGTCGCGGCCGGCACGTGCGGTACGGCCGATGCGGTGGACGTAGGCGTCCGGGACTTCCGGAAGATCGTAGTTGAAGACGTGGCTGACAGCCGGGATGTCGATGCCGCGGGCGGCAACGTCGGTGGCGATCAGCGTCTTGATCTCGCCGTCGCGGAAGCCCTTCAGCGCCCGCTCGCGCTGACCCTGGCTCTTGTTGCCGTGGATCGAGGCGACCGAATAGCCGGTGATGTCGAGGTGCTTCATCAGCTTTTCCGCACCGTGCTTGGTGCGCAGGAAGACGATGGAGCGGCCGTCCGGATTTTCCGTCAGGATCTTCTTCAGCATCTCGGTCTTGGCGTTCTGCCCGGCGACGAAATGGACGTGCTGTTCGATCTTGTCGGCAGCCTTCCCGGGCGGGGTCACTTCGACCTTGGCCGGGTTCGAGAGGAACTGGGCGGAGAGGTCGGCGATCGTCTTCGGCATGGTGGCCGAGAACAGGAGCGTCTGGCGCTTCGTCGGAACCATCTTGGCGATCTTGCGAAGATCATGGATGAAGCCGAGGTCGAGCATCTGGTCGGCCTCGTCGAGGACGAGGTGCGTGACGTGACGCAGCGTCACGGCTTCGCGGCTGATCAGGTCAAGCAGGCGGCCGGGGGTGGCGACGAGGATGTCGGTGCCGCGCTCCAGCTGGAACTGCTGCTTGTTGATCGAGGCGCCGCCGACGACCTGGATGATCTTGAGCGGAAGCTTCTGGCAGAAGGCGCGCAGGTTGTCGCCGATCTGGTTCACCAGTTCGCGGGTCGGTGCGAGGATGAGAACGCGGGTGGAGCGGCTCTGGGGACGAGCTTCGCTCGCCATCAGCGCCTCGATGATCGGCAGGCCGAAGGCGGCCGTCTTGCCGGTGCCGGTCTGGGCGAGGCCGATCAGGTCGCGGCCTTCCATGACGATCGGGATGGCCTGGGCCTGGATGGGGGTGGGCGTCTCGAAGCCGAGATGGCCGAGGGTCTTCACGATTTTCTTGGACAAGCCAAGGTCGTCGAAAGTGGTCAAAGCATTTGCCTTTCGGGGGCGCCAAAAACCATTCGTCCGGATCGCGGGTTTGCGAACCGGTTGGCATTGGCGTCAAGAACCCCGCGTGATTTGGGAACTTGTAAGTTGGAAGAACTTTCCAGCGCATCGGCGATGGTGATCGCCGCATTCTCTCTGCGCCTTGCCTTCTTCGCGTCTCAGATGTCGCTGGGCTCGCTCACGCGGCGGCCGGAAGGTGAAAGCACACCGGATGTGGGGCCTGCGGTCAGGAAAGTCAAGCAGTTATTTTGCAGCGCAGCGTGCCGGACCGAAGCCGAGCGTCACCCGCAGCCCGCCTTCCTCACGGTTTTCGATGAGCAAATCGATCTCGTAGGCGGTCGCGATATCGCGGACGATGGCCAGTCCGAGGCCCGTACCCGGCTTCTGCGTGTCGAGCCGCATCCCACGTTCCGTCATCAGGCTTATGCCTTCTGCGTCGGCCCCGGGACCGTCGTCCTCCACGATGAGCATGAGCTTGCCGCCCGTCTCGACGTGACGGATCGAGACCCAGTTGCGGCTCCATTTCGATGCATTCTCGAGGATGTTGCCGATCAGTTCGTGCAGGTCATGCGGGTCGACGTCGAGCACGACGTCCGGCGGTATCGAGATTCTCCAGTCGAGGTGCTCGCCGAGCGGTGTCCGTTTCAACGTTCTCACGATGGTCTGGACGGTGTTGCGGAGATCGGAGACGGAACGATGCAGCTCCGCATTGACGGCGAGGCGACTGCGGGTCAGTTCGCGGTCGACGTGGGCCTGCATGACGGTCGCGATGTGCGCGAGTTCGTGGGCGAGCTCGGTTTCACCCTTTTCACGCAGGGTTTCGGCATCGTTTGCGAGAATGGTGAGCGGGGTCTTCAATCCATGCGCGAGATCACCGGCGGCGGCGCGTGCCCGCGTGAGGATATCGGACTGCGAATCGAGCAGCCGGTTGACCGCTTCGACGACGGGGCGAAGCTCCTCCGGAAACCGGCCCGTCAGCCGGTCGGCCTTGCGCTCCCGGATACGGTTCAACCCTTCGCTGACGGAAGAGATCGGACGCAGGCCGTAGGTGAGCTGAGCAAGCGAGGCGGCGATCAGGAAGATTGCGAGCGCTGCCGCGTAGGGCAGCATGTCGCGGGCGAACTCGCCGCCGGCCTTCGCGACCACCGCGGCGTCGATCGCGGCGGCAATCCGGATCTCGCGTTCTCCTTCCGGTGCCGTCAGGATCACCTTGCGCTCCTGGACAATGAGATCCGATTCATCCGGCCCCCTCAGGTGATACCTGTGGATCTCTCCGCTTTCGTGGACATCGACCGGAAGGGCCAGCACGTAGTCCCACAGCGAAGGCGAGCGTAGCGTCTGCTTGCGAATGTCATCCTCCGCCTGCCAGTAGAGCCCGCCATAGGGCATCTGGAAGCGGAGGTCGGTCGGGGTCTTGGGCAGCGCCAGATTGCCTTCCCCGGTCACCCGCAGGGCGCCGGCGATGTTGTTGATGTGGTTGGTCAGTTCCTGATCGACGCGTCGCTCCAGATTGCTCCTGAAGAGTTCGATGAAGGCGAGGCTCGCCATCGTCAGGGCCAGCAGCACGCTGGCAACCGAGACGAGAAAGAAGCGGCTGCGGATGGAATGCATCAGCCGTCATCTCCGGCGATGCGATAGCCGTAGCCGCGCCTGGTCTCGATGATTTCGCGTCCGAGCTTGCGGCGCAGGCGGCCGATCAACACCTCGACCGAATTGCTCTCCCGTTCGAAGTCCTGTGCGTAGAGCTGTTCGGTGAGCTCCGCCTGCGAGACGTTGCGCTGGCGGTTGTGCGCCAGATGGACCAGACAGCGATATTCGAGCGGCGTCAGGCTCACCGGCAGTCCGTCGCGCTTGACAGACTTGGTCCTCGGATCGATCTCGATGCTGCCGATGAGCATGACCGGTGTCGACTGACCGCAACTGCGGCGAATGATGGCGCGCAGGCGTGCAAGAAGCTCCGGGATCTGGAAGGGCTTGGTGAGGTAGTCGTCGGCGCCGGCGTCGATGCCTTCGACACGCTCCTGCCAGTTGCCTCGGGCGGTGAGGATCAGGACGGGCATTGCCCGTCCACCGCTTCGCCAGCGCTTGAGGACCGAAAGCCCGTCCATGCCGGGCAGGCCGAGGTCGAGCACCACGGCGGCGAACTCCTCCGAATCGCCGGTGAACCAGCCGCATTCGCCGTCGGTTTCATGGGTCACGACGAAACCTTCGCGCTCCAGATGGGCGATCACGTTCCGGGCGATGAGCCGGTCATCTTCGACAAGCAGGAGACGCATCAGTTATTCTCGATCTGCAGGATACTGCCGGTCGCGGCGTCTATATTGACTTCGACGACCCGACCGTTCGGTTTCAGCACGCGGAACTCGTACACGGGGCGCCGGCCCCGGCGGAGGAGCTCGACGGATACGATGTCGCCGCTGACACGCTGGCGGAGAATCTTCTGGAGCGTCGCCAGAGACTTCATCTTGCCGAGGGCGACCGCCTTCTGGATACGATCGCGGCTGTCGTCGCGGTCACCGGACGAGGAGCTGCCGCCGCTTCTGCCGCTCGAGCTACCGCCGCCGCTACTACCACCACCACCACTACCGCCGTCGCCGCCGTCATCACCGCCGCCGTCGTCGTGTCCGCCGTCGCCAGAATCGCTGTCTGAACTCTCGTGCCCATCATCGTGACCGTCGTCGTCCGCATACACATGCGGAGTCGTCGCCAGCAGAACCGTGACGACCAGCCCCGCGAGCGAGAGTCGCGACAGCCAGTCTCCAAGTCTCTTACTCATGGGAGCGATGTAACACCGTGAAGCTGACATTTCACTGACAATCTCTGTCAGTTATCGATCAGCATCGGTCGACTAGGTTCCGCATCAACGGTCGGCGGCAATGGTGCTGCGGCCGGTTGCAAAAGGATGTTCCCATGAAAAAGACCTTTATCGCTTCGATCTTCGCTCTTTCCGCCCTCGGCGCTGTCGCTCACGCGGAAGAAAGCACCTCCTGCGACGTTGCGAAGGACAAGTGGATGGCCGAGGACGCCCTGAAGGCGAAGCTGACCGGCGAAGGCATGGAAGTCCGCAAGATCAAGGTCGAGAACGGCTGCTACGAAGTCTACGGCATCGACTCGAAGGGCGGCAAGGTCGAAGCGCTCTACAACCCGGAAACCGGTGAGCAGGCCGGCACTGCCGGAGCCGACTGATGAACGAAGCCGTGCGGAAAATGCCCGGCACCGCTTCCGGCCGCGAATCGCGGCCGGGGGTTGTGAAAGTCTGGGACCCGCTGGTGCGGTTGTTCCACTGGTCGCTGGTCGGCTTCTTCGCCTTTTCGTACCTGACCGGGGACGAGTGGAAATCGGCCCACATCATTTCCGGTTACGTGATCGCCGGACTGATCGCGTTCAGGGTGCTGTGGGGGCTCTTCGGTAGCCACCATGCCCGGTTTTCGAGCTTCGTCTACAGCCCGCTCACGGTCCTGTCGTTCCTTCTCGATACCGCCCGCATGCGTGCCAAGCGCTACATCGGCCACAATCCGGCCGGCGGCGCGATGGTGGTGGCTCTTCTCCTGATGATCGCGGGGATTGCCACGAGCGGCTACATGATGACCACCGACACCTTCTGGGGCGTCGAGTGGGTAGAGGAAGCGCACGAGACGTTCGTCTATGCGACGCTCGCGCTGGTCGCTCTCCACATCTGCGGCGTCGTTCTCGCCAGTCTGGAGCACAAGGAAAACCTCGTGCGCGCCATGATCACCGGCTGGAAAAGAGCCGAATGAAAGAAGACCGGCGGCAGGCCTTCGCCTGGCGCCGGATGTTCTTTTCCGGAGTTCAGACCTCGGAAAAATGCCCCATCAGATTGATTCCGGCGACGTGCGCCATGAACGGCGCGAAGGCCGGATCGCTCTCGAACTTCTTTGCCGCCGATTTCGCCTCTTCGAGCGAACGCCATGTCACCATGTCGGCGAGCTTGGCGCTGCCGTCGGCGGCGGCGAGCGTCGTCCAGCCGAGATAGCCGGGAAAGGTGGAGAGAACCGCCTTGATGCTTTCCCGCGCCGCGATCGCGCTCTCCCGGTCCGCGACGTCGTAGACCACCAGTTCGTATGCCTTTTCCATGTCGTGCTCCTTGTCTTGACTGCCGGCCGGTTGACCGGATGGCGAGGTTTAAGCACAGTGCTGCTGACAGCCTTGTGGCCACAATCGCTCAGCTGAGTACCGATTCATGCGTCCTGCCGACCGCCTCTTCCGAATCATCCAGTTGATGCGCGCCACCGGCCGGGCGATGACCGCCGCCGAGATCGCCGAGAAGATGGAGGTCTCCCGGCGCACGATCTACCGCGACATGGAGCATCTCGTCGGATCGGGGGCGCCGATCGATGGCGAACCCGGCGTCGGTTACCTGCTGCGGGAGGATTTCGACGCGCCGCCGCTGGTCTTCACCTTCGAGCAACTGGAGGCGCTCGCCTTCGGCGTGCGGGCGGTACAGATGCTCGGCAATGATTCGCTCGGCCGCGCGGCGCGCGAGGCGCTGGAAAAGCTCGAGGCCTCGCTGCCGAAGGAGCATGTCGAGAGGCTGCGGCGGGCGCCGCTCCGGGCGTTCCGCAGCGGCAGCCATGCGGGCGTTCCGACTTCTTTTGATCTCGTCCGAAAGGCGATCTCCGCCCGTCGCAAGATCGAGATCGGCTATCACAGTCTCTCCGGAGGGGTGACCCGGCGCGTCGTTCGGCCACTCGGCCTCAGCGCCTTCGGAAATCTCTGGTTGCTGACGGCCTGGTGCGAGCTGCGTGACGGCTTCCGGGATTTTCGTCTCGACCGTCTCGAAGGTGCGATCCTGCTCGATGAAACCTTTCCGCCCGACGAGGAACGGAGTTTCGAGCGCTATCTGGACGGCGTCGCCGGTTGAAGGGGCGGCCGGTCGCGCGGCTTTCAGGCTGGGGCAAGTCTTGCGGCGTATTTTGATGTCACTTCGTTTTGAACCCGTTCTCCGGTCCTGATTCTCTTGCCCTTTTCTTCGTCTTTCCCCGCCCGGTCGACAATGAGCACACATCCCGATGTGCGTGCCGGCCGTTCGGGTGGGCTGGTGACGGACCCTTTACCATTGATCGGCATCTTCGCTTCGGGGGATGAGCGATGACGCGTGTTAGTGATTTGCTGGAAAGGGCGTGCACCAAGATCTCCGATCTGGCCGATCCCGCATGCATCAAGGACAGCGAGCTTCGCTACGTCGCCGTCAACGAGGCCTATGCGCGGCTCTTCGGCCTCCATCCCGAGGATCTTGTCGGCAAGACCGATCAGGAGCTCTTCGACCGTGTGGACGCCGGTGGACGTGACGACCGCGAGCGGCGGGCGATCGTCTTCGGGGAAGAAGAGACGGTTCTGGTCTCGGGTTGCTCCGGACGGGCGTACCGCCTGACAATCGAGCGATTCTCGAACGAAGACGGCCGCTCCTACCTTTTCGCCGAGGGAGCCGAGGCGAGCGATATCTCGGGCCAGGCGGTCACCGTCGCGCCACCGACATCTGTACCGGAGGCGAAAGAGGGCGTGGCCTCCCTGGATCGTCATGTCGAAAGCCTGCTGCGGTTCCTGCCGGTCGGTGTCCTGTTGCTCAGCGACCAGCTCGTCATCGAGTATTTCAACGAGGCTCTCGGCGCCATGCTCGGCGCCGATCGGCCAGCGCGACTCGTTGGCATGAGCTACCGGGATTTCGTCCGTAGCAACTACTGCCGGGGTGTCTACCAGCACGGGGAGGAGGATTTCGAAACCTTCTATACCCGTCGGCTCGCACAGATCCTGAGCAACGACGGGCAGGGCGGTACTGCACAGTTCGAGACGACGCGGGGAATGGTGCTGTCGGTCGTGGCCCAGTATCTGGAAAGCGGCGAGATTCTCGTTACCTACTCGGACGTGACGACCCTGCACAGGCGCGAGCAGGAAAGCGTCCTTTACCGCACGACCATCGAACAGCTACCGGTTCCCGTGTTCATTCGCGACAAGGAACATCGCTTCATCTTTGCCAACAAGGCTTACGAGGAGATGCATCAGTGCACGCTGGAAAGCGTGTACGGGCTCGACGAGGAGCAGATGATTCCCGAACTCGGCGCGGAGTTTCATCGGGACAATGTCGAAGTGCTGCGGACCGGAGAGTTGATCGAACGAGCTGCCGACGTGACCCTTCCGGACGGCCGTCCCGCTGCCGTCGTCACGCGGGTGAGCCGGATCATCACGCCGAACCAGACGCCCTACCTCGTCGGCTCCATCTCGGATGTGACGCTGCTCAAGGCACGCGAGCAGCAGTTGCTGGATGCGCAGGCACGGACCGAAAAGCTCTATCACGGGCTCGAATCCGTGCTGCAAACCATGCCGGTCGGCGTCGTCGTGCTGAACCAGAATCTCGTCGTGGAGTTTTCCAACCCGCGGAGCCGCGAGATCTGGGCTTGGCCGGATGGGGCACCGCTCGAGGGTCTCTCGTTCAGAAGTTATACGAAGGCGAACTTCGATCGCGGTTGGGGCTGGCCGGACAACCAGCCCTTCGAGACCGGTCTCGTCGCGCGCATTGCGGAGTTGCAGGCCCTCGACGGCACGATGCAGCATGAGGTCGTCTACCCGGACGGCAAGCAGGTGCTGATTACCACGACGAAGCTGTTCGACAACAAGATCCTGATTACCTATTCCGACCTCACTGCCTTCCGCAGGCAGGAGCAGGAAATCACCGAGGCGCGCCTGCAACTGGAGCGGCTCGGCCAGTTCATGCACGATGCAACGCGGGTCATGTCGCAGGGCCTAGCCTTCGTCGAGGACGGCGTGATCCTGCAGTCGAACGAGGCGCTGGCGCGAATCCTGAATGTCCCGGCGCGGCTTGTGGAGCCAGGCCAGAGCTGGCATGCCTCCTTCGCCTATTGCGCCAGGCGCGGGGATTTCGGCGCCGATCCGATGGAGCGGCTCGGCAAGTGGCAGGAGAAGATCGAGGCGCAGAAGGGTTTCTCCGAGGTCTTCCTCGCCGACGGCCGGACTTGGGTCCAGGTCGATGCGACGGTGAGCGGCCGCGGACACTGGATGCTCGTCTATTCGGACATAACGGAGATGAAGAAGCGCGAGCATGAGCTCACGGTCCTGCTCGCGCGGAGCGAAGCGGCAGACCGGGCGAAGTCGGAGTTCCTGGCCAACATGAGTCATGAAATCCGCACACCGATGAACGGGGTGCTCGGCATGGCGGAGCTGCTGGCCGGCTCCAATCTCGACACCCGCCAGAAGACCTTCGTCGATATCATCGTGAAATCCGGCAAGGCCCTGCTGACCATCATCAACGACATTCTCGATTTCTCGAAGATCGACGCCGGGCAGATGCAGTTGCGCAAGATGGCGTTCGATCCGATCGACGCGGTCGAAGACGTGGCGACGCTGCTTTCTACGGCGGCAGCAGAAAAGGACATTGAACTCGTCGTGGAAGGAGATGCCGCCGCCCGCCATCTGATCATCGGCGATGCCGGGCGGTTCCGGCAGATCGTCACCAATCTGGTCGGCAACGCCATCAAGTTCACCGAGAAGGGGCATGTGCTCGTCGCCCTTTCCAGCGAGCCCGCCGCCGACGGCGAGGTCATGATGACGGTGAGGATCGAGGACACCGGCATCGGTATTCCGGAAGACAAGCGACGGACGATTTTCGAGAAGTTCTCGCAGGCCGACGCATCCTCGACCCGCCGGCACGAAGGGACCGGGCTCGGACTGGCGATCACCGCCGGCCTCGTCGGGCTCTTCGGGGGCAGCGTCGAGGTCGGCAGCGAACTCGGGCGAGGTTCGGTTTTCACGGTCCGACTGCCGTTCAAGACGGCAGGCACCCGCCTTCAGCATCGCGCACTGCCTCCGAATGTCGAGGGCGCGCGAGTGCTCGTCGTCGACGACAACGCCCTCAACCGGAACATTCTTGCCGAACAGCTCGTCGGCTGGGGTTTCGATGGCCTGGCCGTCGATGGCGGTCCGGCCGCCTTCGCGATCATCGAGGAGGCCTTCCGCGTCGGTGTGACTGTCGATGCCCTGATCATCGACGATCAGATGCCGGGCATGAGCGGTGTCGATCTGGCGCGCAGGATTCGCGAAGACGCGCGCTTCTGCGATGTGGCGATCATCTTCCTCACGTCGATGGATGCGGTGGGCGACGAGCGCGCCTTTGAGCAGTTGAAGGTCGATGCCCATCTGATGAAGCCGGCGCGCAGCAATCTCCTGCGGAATGCGATCATCGACGTAGTGCGCGCGGCGCGCCTGCGCCATGGCAATTCTGCCTCGGAGGCAACGTCCGCCCTTCCGGATTTGTCAGGAGCCTTGCCCGCCGGTGAGGCGGAGAAGGAAACCGGTGTTGCCGCAGCCGGCTACGAAATCCTGGTGGCGGAGGACAACGAGGTCAACCAGATCGTCTTTACCCAGATCCTGCAGGCCGCCGGCCTGAGCTTTGCCATCGTCACCGACGGGCAGGCCGCCGTGAACGCCTGGGAGTGGCATTGCCCGCGTCTCATCCTGATGGATGTCTCGATGCCGGTCATGAACGGGCTTCAGGCGACGCAGACGATCCGCGAGCGCGAGAGGGCCGCGGGAGACGGCCGGCACGTCCCGATCATCGGCGTTACCGCCCATGCACTCGACAGCGACCGGGACATCTGCCTCGGTGCCGGCATGGACGACTATCTCTCCAAGCCGGTCGGACCGGAACAACTCGCCGCCAAGATGGGGCGTTGGCTCGCGGGGTCCGGGGACGGGACCAAGGCCGCCGTTTCAGGCGCCTGAACGGGCCGGCTTCACGCCGCAGAGCATTTCCCGCTTGCCGGCGAAGCCCTTTCGCCGCTCGACCTCGAAGCCTGCGGCAATCAGGTTCCGCCTGACGAAGCCCGCCGCCGCATAGGTCGCGAACGTGCCGCCCTCCACGGTTTTCGCGAAGACGGCGCTCATCAGTTCGGCCGACCACATGGCGCTGTTGCGGGAGGGCGCAAAGCCATCGAGGTACCAGGCGTCGAAGGCGAGTTCGGTGGCTGAGACGGACGCGAATGCGTCGCCGCAGACGACCGTCAGTCTCGTCGCCTCGTCAAGCGCGAGGTCGATGGTGCCGCCGGGTTCCGGCGGCCAGAGCGCCGTCAGCATCTCGCGCTCGGCTTCGATCTCCGGCCAGCGGGAGAGAGCGCGCGAAAGATCGTTTGTCGACATCGGATAAAGCTCGAAGGAGACGAGGTGCAGTGCGCCGCCGGGCCTGCGGGTGAGCTTCCACTGCCGCCAGGTCTCGCAGGCGTTGAGGCCGGTGCCGAAGCCGAGTTCGCCGATCCGGAAGAGCCCGTCCGTCTCCCAGCGCGCCGGCAGCCCGTTGCCCGAGAGGAAGACATGGCCGCATTCGAGGCGGCCGTCCGTCTGGCAATAAAAGTGATCGCCAAAGGCGGCCGAATAGGGCATATCGCCCTCGTGCCACAAGAGCGTGCCGCTGTCGCCGGCCGTCGGTATCGAACTGGATCCTGTCATGCACGTAGCCGATACTGCTCCTGTCCGCGCGGGTCAATCGCGCGTCGGCCTCCTGATCGTCGGCGGCGGCGTCATGGGCCTCTGGGCGGCCGTTCGGGCCGAGCGCCGCGGCATTGACACCCTGCTGATCGACAGCGGCCAGATCGGCCGCGGCGCGAGCGGCGGCCTCATGGGTGCGCTGATGCCGCATATGCCGGACAACTGGTCGGACAAGAAGCAGTTCCAGTTCGAGGCGCTCGTCTCGCTGGAGGAGGAGATCGCATCGCTGGAGCGTGAGACCGGTGTCTTGGCGGGCTATCGGCGCAGCGGCCGGCTGATCCCGTTGCCGAAGCCGCATTTGCGGGTGATCGCCGAAAAGCACGAGAAGGAGGCCGGCGAGCGCTGGATTGCGGGAGGCCGCAGTTTCGCCTGGAGCGTGCGTGACGCATCGCCCTGCGGAAACGACTGGCCGGCCGCCGAGCACGCCGCATCGGGCCTGGTCTTCGACACGCTGGCCGCCCATGTCTTCCCGCGTCGCGTCTCTGCTCTTCTCGGAGCCTTCCTGCGTTCGGCACGGCATGTGCGAATTCGCGAAGGCGCCGAACTCGACCGCTTCGACGCCGCCCGCGGCATTGCAACGCTCTCCACCGGAGAAGAGGTGGCTTTCGGTCACGCGATCGTCGCGGCCGGATACCGGTCGTTCCCGATCCTGGAGGCGCTTGGCGCGCCGCTTCCCCGCCCGCTCGGCCAGCCGGTGAAGGGGCAGGCGGCCCTGCTTGCTGCCGATATCGATCCTGATCTTCCGCTCCTCTATTTGGACGGACTCTACGTCGTCCCGCACGAAGGCGGGCGCGTTGCCGTCGGCAGCACCAGCGAGAACCGCTTTGCCGACCCCTTCTCGACCGACGCGCAACTGGACGAGGTCGTCGCGCGTGCGCGCGTCCTCGCGCCGGTGCTCGAAAACGCCGAGGTGGTCGAGCGTTGGGCCGGCCTGCGGCCGAAGGCGATCGACCGCGATCCGATGGTGGGAGAGCATCCCGATCACCGCAACGTGATCGCGCTGACGGGCGGTTTCAAGGTCAGTTTCGGTCTCGCGCACCGGCTCGCCGACGCCGCGCTGCAGGCCGTCGAAGGCGGCACTCCTGTTCTTCCGACATCCTTCCACCTTTCGAGCCACGTCGCCGTCGCCTCTCGTTAAACGAGAAATTTCAACGACCTCCCGTCGTCATACTGTCACGCAAATCACCTATCAGCTTGCGTGTAACGGCGATTGCTAAAGTTCGCCGTCAGCAGTCACGCGGAGAAGTTGCGATGCGGTATGCGATCTATTTCACGCCGCCTCCGGGCGATCCTCTGACCCACGCCGCTTCGGCATGGCTCGGGCGGAACGTCTTTTCGGACCTTCCCGTCGACCATCCGGTGGTGCCCGGGCTCGGTCTGCACGAGATTGCTTTCCATACGGCGCTGCCGCGCCGCGCCGGCTTCCATGCGACCTTCAAGGCACCGTTCCGGCTGGCCGAGGGGCAGACGGAGGCCTCGCTTCTCAATCGCCTCATGCGCTTTGCCGGCACCGTCGAACCGATCGCGCTTCCGCGGCTGGAGGTCGCCCGGCTCGGCGATTTCTACGGTCTCCTGCTGTCGAATGCCTGCCCGCCGCTCGACCATCTCGCTGCGTCCGTCGTCCAGGAGTTCGATGCCTTCCGTGCGCCGTTCAGCGAGGCGGAGATCGAACGGCGCAGTCCGGAAGGACTGTCGGCGCCGCAGTTCGCCAATCTCTACCGCTGGGGCCATCCTTACGTGATGGACGAGTTTCGCTTTCACATGACGCTGACGGGGCCGCTGCTCGCCAAGGATTTTCAGAGGGTCGAAGCGGCACTGCGTCGCCATTTCGATCCTGTGCTGCAGGACCGGCTGGTCGTCGCCAATCTCGCGCTCTTTGTCGAGCGGGAGCCGGGCGCGCCCTTCCAGGTGCATTCGCTGCACCCGCTCGGCCGAATTTCGGTGCGCAAGATCGCCTGACCGGGCGGTCGTCACCGCTGCCGGAAAGGCAGCGCTCCGCGCATCTTTTCCGTCTCGACATCGCCGGTCTCCGTGCTTACCGTTCGGCATCCGCATGACGAAGGTGATTTGATGCTGAAGGACGATTATCCGCGTGATCTCGTTGGCTACGGCCGTGCCGCTCCCGATCCGAAATGGCCGAACGACGCCCGCATTGCCGTGCAATTCGTAGTCAATTACGAGGAGGGCGGCGAAAGCTCGATCCTCGACGGTGATCCGGCGTCGGAAAACCTGCTTTCCGAGATCGTCGGGGCGCAACCCTGGCCAGGCCAGCGCAATCTCAACATGGAATCGATCTACGAATACGGTTCGCGGGCCGGTTTCTGGCGGCTCTGGCGGATGTTCACCGAACGCAAGGTGCCGGTGACCGTCTATGGCGTGACGCTTGCCATGGCCCGCAACCCGGAAGCGGTCGCCGCCATGAAGGAAGCCGGCTGGGAGATCGCCAGCCACGGGTATCGCTGGCTGGAATACAAGGATTTCCCGGAAGAGGTCGAGCGCCAGCATATTCTCGAAGCGGTGCGCCTTCACAAGGAACTGACCGGCTCGCACCCGCTCGGCATGTACCAGGGCAAGCCCTCCGAGAACACGCTCAGGCTCGTCATGGAGGAGGGCGGCTTCCTCTATTCCTCCGACAGCTATGCCGACGATCTGCCCTATTGGGTGAAGGGCCTGGACGGAAAGCCCTTCCTCATCATCCCCTATACGCTCGAAACCAACGACATGCGGTTCGCGACGCCGCAGGGCTTCAATTCCGGCGACCAGTTCTTCACCTATCTGAAGGATGCGTTCGACGTGCTCTATGCGGAGGGGAAGAGCGGCGCGCCGAAGATGATGAATGTCGGCCTGCACTGCCGCCTCGTCGGCAGGCCGGGCCGCGCCGCGGCGCTCGCCCGCTTCATCGACTACGTGCTCTCGCACGAGAAGGTCTGGATCCCGCGTCGGATCGAGATCGCCCGCCACTGGCACGAACACCACAAGCCGGACAGCATCTGACATGGTGGCCAGAGACGACTTCATCGCCCGCTTTGGCGGCGTATTCGAGCATTCCCCCTTCATTGCCGAGCGTGCTTTCGACGCGGGAGCCATTCGCGGACCTCTCACCGCCTCCGGCGTGCACGCGCCCATGTGCGCGGCATTCCGTGCAGCGAGCGAAGCGGAACGGCTCGGCGTGCTGCGCGCGCACCCGGACCTCGCGGGGCGGCTGGCGATCGCCGGCGAACTGACCGAGGACAGTCGCAAGGAACAGGCCGGCGCCGGCCTCGACCGGCTGTCGCCTGCGCAGCACGCCCGTTTCACCGCGCTCAACGAGGCCTATACGGAAAAGTTCGGCTTTCCCTTCATCATTGCCGTCAAGGGGCTGACCAGGGACGACATCCTGTCTGCCTTCGAAACCCGTATCGCCAACAGCCGAGAGCAGGAGTTCGAGACCGCCTGCGCGCAGGTCGAGAAGATTGCCCGGCTTCGACTCGAAAGCCTCATTCCGGAGAACGACTGACATGCCCGAAATTTCGACCGTCCTCCTGCCCGGTTTCGCGGCAGGCTGCGTCAACCTCGCCTCGGCTCGCCTCGGGGCGAAGGGCGTCTTTGCGACCGACGAGTTCTTCGCGCCGCTGGAGCGTATGTTGAATGACGCGCCGGCCACCTTCGATCCTGAACTCTACGACGACAACGGCAAGTACATGGACGGCTGGGAAAGCCGTCGCAAGCGCGTGCCCGGCCACGACTGGTCGGTGATCCGCCTTGCCATGCCGGGCCGGATCACCGGCTTCGACGTCGACACGCACTTCTTCACCGGCAATTATCCGCCGCACTGCTCGATTGAGGCAGCCTTCGTGGCGGACGGCGATCCGACAGATGCGACCGAATGGTCCGAACTTTTGCCCAAGAGCCCGCTCGGCCCTTCGGCGCAGCATTTCTTCGAGAATGCCGATCGCGAGCGGGTGTGGACGCATCTTCGCCTGCACATCTATCCGGACGGTGGCGTTGCCCGTCTCCGCGTCTACGGCACGGCCTATTTCGACTGGTCCAAGGTCGGATCAGACGAGGAAATCGATCTCGCTTATATCTTTCACGGTGCGAAATCGCTCGCCTGGTCGGATGCCCATTACGGTCATCCCGACAAGATGCTCGGACCGGAGCGTGGCCTCAACATGGGCGACGGCTGGGAGACCAAGCGCCGCCGCGGTCCGGGGCACGACTGGGCGGTGATCCGCCTCGGCCATCCGGGCATCATCCGCCGGGTGGTCGTCGACACGCACTTCTTCAAGGGAAATTATCCCGACACTTGCGAGTTGCTCGGCGCCTATCTGCCGGAGCTCGGCGACACGCTGTCGGAAGCCGACATCGCGGCATCGGAGGCCTGGAGACCGGTTCTTCCCCGCCAGAAGCTGGAGATGGACAAGGTCCACGAGTATGCCGGCGAAGTGATCGCCGATATCGGGCCGGTCACCCATGTGCGCTTCGCCATGCATCCCGACGGTGGCGTCATGCGCCTGCGGCTCTTCGGTGTGAAGGCCTGATTCCGAATCCGGGGCGCGCTACTGCTTGCGCGCCTCTTCCTCTTCGCGGATGGCTTCCTCGTGATACCAGCTGCCGCAGCCGCTGTCGTAGATCAGCGGGCGGGCGCGGTTCTCCTGCGCGTCCTTCAGTCTCTGGATGTTGCGAACCGGGAATTCGTAGATCTTCGCAGATTCCCGAACAATGTTCGTCGCCATGCTGCTGCCTCTCGTTTTCCATTCTGCTCCGGGCTGAGAACGCCCGGGCGCGATAATTCGTTTCTAGCAGTTTTTGAAAGCGAATGCACACCAAATGTGCTAATTGCATAAAAAGTGGGCAATTATGCATCAGGGGCGGTACTGAGCACGAATTCATCATCGCGCTCTTCCGCCGGCGGTCAAAAGTGAGGCAGGTCAGCGTCCACGAGATCGGCCGAAATTGTTAAGGAATCTTCATATCTCAGACGTGCCCGCGAACCCGTGCCTGCGACAAAACGTGCCGGCCGGAGCGTGGTCGGTCGCAGTTGGCACGGTTCCTGCTTTATTAGACGCGGAATGGCGTCGCCCGGAGGTTTCACCTTTGTGGTGCGTCAGATGAGTGCCCACTGAAGAGAGACCAAGGATGACCAAGTACAAACTCGAGTATATCTGGCTCGACGGTTACAAGCCGGTAGCGAACCTCCGCGGCAAGACGCAGGTCAAGGAATTCGACAACTTCCCGACCCTCGAACAGCTCCCGCTCTGGGGCTTCGACGGCTCTTCGACGATGCAGGCCGAAGGCCACAGCTCGGACTGCGTTCTGAAGCCCGTCGCCGTCTACCCGGACCCGGCCCGCACGAACGGCGTTCTCGTCATGTGCGAAGTCATGATGCCGGACGGCGTCACGCCGCATGCGTCGAACACCCGCGCCACCATTCTCGATGACGAGGATGCCTGGTTCGGCTTCGAGCAGGAGTACTTCTTCTACGAAAACGGCCGTCCGCTCGGCTTCCCGGAACAGGGTTTCCCGGCGCCGCAGGGCCCGTATTACACCGGCGTCGGCTACAAGAACGTCGGCGCGATCGCCCGCGAGATCGTCGAAGAGCACCTCGACCTCTGCCTCGCCGCTGGCATCAACCATGAAGGCATCAACGCCGAAGTGGCCAAGGGCCAGTGGGAATTCCAGGTCTTCGGCAAGGGCTCCAAGAAAGCCGCCGACCAGATCTGGATGGCGCGCTACCTGCTTCTCCGTCTCTGCGAAAAGTACGGCATCGACGTCGAGTTCCACTGCAAGCCGCTCGGCGACACCGACTGGAACGGCTCGGGCATGCACTGCAACTTCTCGACCAAGTACATGCGCGAAGTGGGCGGCAAGGAATACTTCGAAGCCCTCATGGCTGCCTTCGCCAAGAACTGGAAGGAGCACATCGACGTCTACGGTCCGGACAACCATATGCGCCTGACCGGCAAGCACGAGACGGCTCCGTGGAACAAGTTCTCCTACGGCATTGCCGACCGCGGCGCTTCGATCCGCGTTCCGCATTCCTTCGTCAACAACGGCTACCGCGGCTATCTCGAAGACCGCCGTCCGAACTCCCAGGGCGACCCCTATGCGATCGCCTCGCAGGTTCTGAAGACGATCTCGGAAGTTCCGCTGGCGGCTTCTGCCGCGGCCTGAAGCCCGACGAACGAACTGACATTGCGGCAGCGCCGGCGAAAGCCGGCGCTGTTTTCGTTTGCGCGGGTCTTCGCTATATTGGCGAAAGGAGACAAAGAGATGCGCCCCTCGGAAGCATTGGAGAAGAACAGGCAGGCGATCCGCGAAGCGACGAAGCGCTTCAACGCGGCGAACCCGCGTGTCTTCGGCTCCGTCGCCCGCGGCGAGGATCGGCCGGACAGTGACCTGGATATTCTGGTAGACGATCTTCCGGGCTCTACGTTGTTTACTCTCGGGGGACTACAGTCGGCGCTGGAAGACCTTCTGCAGGGCGTCCCTGTGAATCTACTTACCCCGGGTGATCTCCCGCCGGAGATCCGATCGCGAGTATTAGCCGAGGCGAGACCGGTATGAATGCCTCAGAACGCCTGCCGTTACTGCTGCGGGAGATGAGGCAGGCTGCCGGCGAGGCCAGGCAGATGCTGGGAGACCGGTCGTTCGAAGAGTTTGAGCGTGATCTGGTGCTGCAGCGGGCCATCGACATGACCCTGCTCATCGTCGCGGAAGCCGCAAGCCAGGTAACAGTGAAGGCTCCCGAATTTGTCGCCGAGCACCCGGATATACCCTGGACGGCTATGCGCGGTATGAGAAACCGCATGGCGCACGGTTATCTTTCGGTCAATCTACGTGTGGTATACGAGGCCGCTCTCGTCGAGGCGCCGGCTTTGGCCGCGACGCTGGACGGTATTCTCAACCGATACGCGCAAGGGGAATAGGATTGTCTCAGGCCCTCACGGTCCAGCCTCTCACCGCCGAAACCTTTTCCCCCTTCGGCGAGGTGATCGAGGCCGATCCCTCGACCATGCGTCTCATCAACGGCGGCACGACGGAACGCTTCCACGCGCTGTTTTCGCCGGAAGTCGCGGGCGAGGGCGCGCGGGTGATCGTCAACATTTTCCGTGGGCAGCCGCGCGCCTTCCCTTATGCGATCGGCATGATGGAGCGTCATCCGTTCGGCAGCCAGAGCTTTTCTCCCCTTTCCGGGCGGCCCTTTCTGGTCGCCGTTTCGCCAGACGAGGGCGGCAGGCCGGGGCGCCCGCAGGTCTTCCTCGCGCGACCGGACCAGGGCGTCAACTATCGCCGCAATGTCTGGCACCATCCGCTGATGGCCGTCGGGGAGGTGAGCGATTTTCTGGTTGTCGACCGGGACGGGCCCGGCAACAATCTGGAAGAGTATTTTTTCGATTCCCCGTTCACGATACTGGAGCCGCATTTATGACCGGTCTCACCACCCATGTTCTCGACACAGCGCTTGGAAAACCCGCCGAGGGCATGAAGATCCAGCTTCTGCGCATGAACGGCGAGGAGGCGGAGATCATCCGCACCGTGTTCACCAATGCCGACGGACGGATCGACGGAGGCGCGATCCTTTCGGGCGAGAATTTCAAGGTCGGCCAGTACGAACTGCTCTTCCATGCCGGCGACTACCTGCACGGACAGGGCGCGCCGCTGACGGTTCCCCCCTTCCTCGACGTGATACCGATCCGGTTCGGCGTCTGCGATCCGCAGGCGCACTATCACGTCCCGCTCCTGCTTTCGCCCTACGGATATTCGACCTACCGGGGCAGCTGAGCGATGATCTTCGCCGCGATCGCCGACATCCACGGCAATCATCTCGCCCTCGAGGCGGTGTTGAAGGATATCCGCCGGCTCGGTATCGACGCGATCGTCAATCTCGGCGATTGCTTTTCCGGACCTCTGGAGGCCGGGAAAACGGCAGAAATCCTGCTCGGACTCGGTCTTCCGACCGTGCGCGGCAACCATGATCGCTATCTCGTCGAGCAGCCCGTGGAAGCCATGGGGCCGTCGGATGCTCACGCTTTCCGGCAGCTCGACGAGCGCAGCCGGGACTGGATCAGAGCCTTGCCGTCCAACATGATCTGGCGGGACGAGGTCTATCTCTGCCACGCAACGCCGAAGGACGACAGCACGTACTGGCTGGAAACGGTCACGTCCGGTGGGCACGTCGTGCCGCGTCCGGCTACCGAAATCGAAGCGTCGGCGGCGGGCGTTTCGCAGCCGCTCATTCTCTGCGGCCACACCCATCTGCCCCGCACCGTGCGGCTTGCGGACGGGCGCCTCGTCGTCAATCCCGGCAGCGTCGGCTGCCCGGCGTATACCGACGACCGGCCCTATCCGCACAAGGTGGAAGCCCGCAACGTGCATGCCTGTTACGCCGTCTGCGAGAAGCGTGGCGACGCCTGGGCGGTCACGTTCCGGCAGGTGCCCTACGATCATATGGCTATGGCGGAGCTTGCCGCGGCGAACGGCCGATCGGACTGGGCAAGCGCTCTCGCCACGGGCTTCATCCGGTAGGGCGGAAACGGGCGCTCACCGCGCTACCGGTCAGAAGTGCTCGCCCGAGCGGAACGGGCCGACGCGGATGCCGGCGGCAACGAGATAGGCTGTCGACCAGCCGATCAGCAGGAAGCCGCACACGCCCTCCAGGGCCGAGAGCATCCGCCAGTCGGAATGGGCGACGATGTCGCCGTAGCCGACGGTGGCAAAGGTTATCGTGGAGAAGTAGAGGGCGGTAGGGAAGTCCGAAATGACGCCGATGAGGCTGTAACAGATCGCCCAGAGCCAGACTTCGCAGGTCAGAACGGCGAAGACGCCGATCACGACGCTGTTCATTGCGAGCAGGTGACTACGGCGGCGATGCAGCCGCATCCGATCCGTTATCCAGCCCATGGCATGGGTCACCCAGATCAGCCCGAAGCTGTGGATGACCACATTGAGGGAGATCATCACGGTTCCGACGAAGAGGTTCAGAAACAGCAAGCCCATGATCTATCTCCCGGGTGAAGTTCAGGCCGGCGATGTCGCCGGCTTCATCGGTTTGCCGGCCACATAGGTTTCGATGACGGAGCGGTCGTCGCCGAGCGTTTGCAGGAGGAACAGCTCTTCCGTGAGCGTGCTCACCGTTTCCATCCGGAGCTTCATCACCGGCGTGGCCGCAGCATCGAGGACGATGAAGTCGGCATCGGTGCCCGGCTCCAGCGTACCGATCCGGTCGGAGAGCGACAGGGCTTCCGCATTGCCGAGCGTCATGTGGTAGAAGCTCTCGAGCGGATTGAGGCGCTCGCCCAGCAATTGCTGGATCTTGTAGGCCTCGGCCATGGTGGAGAGCATGGAATAGCTCGTACCGCCGCCGACGTCGGTTGCGACCGCGATTCTGAGCGGCTTGCCGCGCCGCTCGTACGTCCGCCAGGGAAAGAGCCCGGAACCGAGGAAGAGGTTGGAGGTCGGGCAGTGCACGGCGACCGAGCGGGTTTCGCTCATCGCGTCCGCCTCTCGCTCCGATAGATGAATTGCGTGCCCGAACAGGCTTTTCGGTCCGAGCAGGCCGTAGCGGGCGTAGATGTCCGTATAGTCCTTCGCCTCGGGAAAGAGCTCGCAGGTGTAGCGGATCTCGTCGTGATTTTCCGACAGGTGGGTCTGGATGTGAAGATCCGGGAATTCGCCGGCGAGGACGCGGGCGACCTCCATCTGCTCCGGCGTCGAGGTGATGGCAAAGCGCGGCGTGATTGCGACGAGGTTGCGGCCGCGGCCATGCCAGGCAGCGATCACCGCCTTCGTTTCCTCGTAGGCCTGTTCCGGCGTATCGAGGAGACCCTCCGGAGCATTGCGGTCCATCATCACCTTGCCGCCGAGCATCAGCGTGCCGCGCCTGAGGCTTTCGGCGAAATAGGCGTCGGCGGAGGTCTTGTGCACTGTGCAGTAGGCGACCGCGGTCGTCGTACCGTTGCGCAGCAGCTCGTCGAAAAATTCACTCGCGATCCGCGAGGCGTGAGCCGCGTCGGCGAACCGGCGCTCCTCCGGGAAGGTATAGGTGTTCAGCCATTCGAGAAGGCCGCCGGCATAGGAGCCGATCACCTGCATCTGCGGGAAGTGCAGGTGAGTGTCGATGAAACCGGGCATCAGCAGATGGGGTCGATGGTCGATCTCGCGCGTCCCCTCCGGCGCCTTGTCCTTCACGTCTGCATAGGCGCCGCAGGCGACGATCCGGCCGCCCTCGACGATCAGCGCGCCGTCGCTCTCGTAACGATAGCATCCTTCATCGCTCGCCGATTCCGGCTTGCGGAGGAAGGAGAGAAGCCGGCCGCGGATAATCGTCCTGTCGCTCATCGGGTCCTGTTTTCCTCCACGGCGCTTTCGAACCAGGCGACGAGCAGCGCGCGTTCCTCGCCGCTCACCTCGGTTATGTTGCCGGGCGGCATGGCATGGGTGCGCCCCGCCTGCAAGTAGATTTCCCGCGCATGGGCCGCGATGTCCGCATCCGTTTCAAGCTTCACGCCCTTCGGCGGCCGCGGGATACCCTCCCAGACGGGCTGCTCGGCGTGGCACATCGAACAGCGCGACTGCACGACATCGCGGGCGGCGGAGAAATGCGCGTTCTCGGCAAATTGCCGGAAGGCCGGCGCGACAGAGCTTTCCTCGTTCGCCGGCGGCTTCTGGACGGTCGAGAGCCACATGATGACGATGAAGATCACCGTCGTCAGCATCCAGGTCCAGAGCGGGCGACCTTTGCGGGCATGCACGGTGTTGAACCAGTGTCGGATGGTGACGCCCATCAGGAAGACCAGCGCGGCGATCACCCAGTTGTAGGCCGTGGCGAAGGCCAGCGGATAATGGTTAGACAGCATGAAGAAGATGACGGGCAGCGTCAGGTAGTTGTTGTGCAGCGAGCGCTGCTTGGCGATGACGCCGTATTTCGGGTCGGGCGTGCGGCCGGCGATCAGGTCCGCGACCACGATCTTCTGGTTCGGGATGATGATCAGGAAGACGTTGGCCGACATGATCGTCGCAGTGAAGGCGCCGAGATGCAGGAAGGCGGCGCGGCCGGTGAAGACCTGCGTGTACCCCCAGGCCATGGCGACCAGCGCGACGTAGAGCACGCCCATCAGCACCCAGATGTTCCTGCCGAGCGGCGACTTGCAGAGGAGATCGTAAATGATCCAGCCGACCGCGAGCGACCCGGCGGAAAGGCCGATCGCCTGCCATTGGGTGAGGTCGAGCACGTGACGATCGATGAGGAAGAGATCGGCGCCGCCGTAATAGACGATGCAGAGCATCGCGAAGCCGGAAAGCCAGGTCGCGTAAGATTCCCATTTGAACCAGGTCAGGTGTTCCGGCATGGTGGCCGGTGCGACCAGGTATTTCTGGATATGGTAGAAGCCGCCGCCATGGACCTGCCATTCCTCGCCATAGGCACCGACCGGCAGATGCGGCCGCTTCACCAGCCCGAGGTCGAGCGCGATGAAATAGAAGGACGAACCGATCCAGGCGATGGCCGTGACGACGTGCAACCAGCGCGCCGCGAACGACAGCCATTCCCAGGCAATGGCGAATTCATACATTGAAAAACTTCCCCGTTTGTCCTCCCGGCTAGACACTGTGGAAAATATTGGCCGCCAAGGGAAGCCCCTGGCCATGGCGAGGGGCATGGCAAAGGGGGTTTATGCGAAGATTCTTTGTTCGTCCCGAAGTCTGTGAAATCAAGGCGCTTTTCCATTGGACAGCGCCGCAGTGATCCAGGCCGCGAAGGCCCGGATCTTCGGAGCATTGCGAAAGCTCACCGGTTTGCAGAAGTCTGCAGCCCCGCTGATTGATGGACGCAAGACAGCCGATGACGGTGAGTCTTCCGGCTTCACCTGAGATGAAAGGCATTCAGCGACGGAAACTATGACGATGCAAAGCGTTCCAACCCCTGTGATGATTGCACAAAGATTTGCGTTCCCATCCATCCTTGGCGCCCAATGAGGCCATGTCCAGATGGAAATACGAAGCTCTCTTCTGCGATCATAACGAGTATGCTTTCCGCCGCTTCTATGCGCGGGACATGGCCTAGTGATCGGATGATGCGGCGGGTGCGGCCCAGGGTGGCAGCGCTTCTTTCATCCATTGGTGGAAGGCGATGACCTTGGCCGACCTGCGCCGGCTTTTTGGCGAGATAAGCCAGTAGGTCCTGTCGTCCTCTTTGAAGATGTCGAAGGGCATGATCAGGCGGCCGGCCTCCAGTTCCTCGCGGTGATGTGTGGACACCCCTTCGGTCAAGGCCTGATTTGATAAAAATGAACTCCGGTAGAGTGCTCACATGTGTCCGGCCTTGATATTCGCAGCATGGAACA
>NZ_JAMXLD010000001.1:2750626-2808691 GCF_024054295.1 Ciceribacter sp. RN22 | reverse complement strand
GCCGGTCAGATCGGGGCTGGTCGGAGTGCCGTGCGGCAGCCCAAAGTGACATTTCAACTTTGCGCCGGAACGGACATTTCAATCTGGCCGCCACAATGTTTGTAGCCGCAAAGCTAGAATGTCCTGTTTCTGCAAAGCCGGTGCGCCGGGATCAGTTCGGCGGCCTACTGACCGGCCACACGGATGGCGAGCACCGCGCAAGCTTCCCGGGCTAAAGCCCTCTCAGCATTTGATTGATCCAACGGCGACGTGTCCAGACGCAAATTGACCCCATACCGACGAGCTGTATCAGTAAGAAGCGCATTTCGTTTTTGGACGAAGAGCGCCGACGGCAGGTTCCACCACACATATCGGAAACAAGAGAATTCCGCTCGGCACGATGCGCGGTCCTGCCGGCGGGCAGATTGCCAGCATCCCGATTGCGGCTTCCAGCAGATATACGAAGAGTAAGAATTTGACGGTAAGTCTCTCGCGCTTCAGCGTCACCGATGCCGATATCAACGAGGTCAGCGAGTTCTACGGGCGGACGATCGCGCCCGTGGCCGTTCAATCGACCCAAGCTGGCGCTCCCGTTTCCGTCGATCGCCTGCACGTCAAGGCCGGCCCTTATGATCTCTGGAGCGACATCAACCGTCACGATCTCGAGGTTTCGTTTGTCGCGCCGACGGAGTCGCTGTGCATCCTCACGCCTCTCACGGGCGCGCTCGCGGTGACCGCCAGGGGCGTTCGACTGGCGGCCGTGCCCGGTTCGCTCGTCGCAACGGATTTCCAGCCGGCGGATTCGATCTTTCTCCAGGGCAACTGCGGGCACCTCGGCCTCGCGTTCGCCCGCTCCGCGGTGGTCCGTGAGTTGAGCGAGTTGCTGGATGCGCCCGTACTTCAGGATTTCGAAGTCGTCGGAGAGATCGACGCCGGCAAGGCACGCGACGTTATCAAGCTCGCCACCTTCATCTGGGCGCGACTGGCAGACCTTTCGACCGGCACCCCGCCCGATTCATTGATCAGAGGCCTTTTCCGTGCGGCACTCGTCACCCTCCTGGAGATATTCCCGCATCGATATTCCGACCAACTCGTGCGGCCAGTCTCGCCGGCGGCGCCAAGGCATGTGAAGCGAGCGATCGAATTCATGATGGCCAATATTTCGTCGCAGATGGGCATCGGCGAGATTGCCAGGAATGCCGGTACGAGCACCCGTTCGCTACAGGTCGCCTTCCAGAAGTTCAGGGGATGCTCCCCTCTTGAATACTTGCGGAAGGCTCGCCTGGAGGAAGTCAGGCGGGAGATTTCGGAAGCCTCCGACGGCAACACCATTGCCGCGATCGCCCGCAAATGGGGTTTCACCCACATGGGACGCTTCTCTTCTATCTATAGGGAAGCGTTCGGAGAGCTTCCGACTGAAACGTTGCAGGAGGCGAAGGCGGCGCGCGGACGCATCTCGTCTGTCCGCGACGATGGCCGTGGCGCGTAACCGCTGAAGACCCCTTCCCTGTCCTGCTTCCCCGGTCCGCGCATCGGCGCGTCGAACATGTGTCCGCATCAGGTTGCGATCCGCGCCTGCAGACTGCTGCACTGACCTCCGGAAGGTGCGATCGATATCCACATAGGTATTTTCGTATCCATTCTGCGAAGCCGTTTTGCGCTAGATCAATCCGATTAAGGATTTCTTCAGGGGGCTGGCGAAAATTGGACCACGCAAACTGTAGTAATAATTTGCAGAGCCTAATGTAAGTATTGAAGAAAATAGAAATTCCGTTCCGATTTTGAAATAACCTGAGTACTTTGTTCCGCTTCGTGGATCGGTCGGCAGATCGGCCGATCCACGAAGGGAACCCCAGCCGCCAACGTTGAGCACGCGAGATCCATCGCGGGCGTGGCATGATGCCGCCGGAGCCAGTTGCGCTCGTCGTCGACACAGATCCCGTGGCCTTTCCCCCCCTTTATCGCCGGTGCTGCCGTCATTCAGACGGCATCGTTCGGCCGCAACAACAATCTATGCGTGTATCTTCCCGAAGATAGCGCCCTTGGCCACTTGGATCGGCGACCTCATTCGCTGACCCACAAAGCATTGAAGAGAGCATGGAAAGCAAAGCAGACCACTCGACTATCCCATCGCAGGAAACGGGCGAAGTGATCCCCCTTTCTGGCCGGCTTACACTGCGCGATGCCCGTGCCATCTGCGCGAGACTGCGCGAGGCCATGGCGGGCTCCAACCGCATAACGATCGATATCCAGGATTTGAAGAGCCTCGACGTCGCCGTCGTGCAGCTCCTGCTTGCGGCGCGCAAGAGCGCCGAGCAGCAGCACAAGTCCCTGTCGATTTACCCCCTCCCCTCCGAGGCGCTGCAGACGATCCTCATCGAATCCGGGCTGGCTGGTCACGGAGGCGACGACGGTGAACGACGCGATGCGTTCGGGTTGGCATCGAACTTCAAAGAAAGGCAGGACGCATGAGCAAGACCATCCTAACCATCGACGACTCCGCCTCCGTGAGACAGCTGGTCGAAATGACTCTGACGGGTGCCGGCTACAAGGTGATCGAGGCCGCTGACGGCGCCGATGGCTATGCCAAAGCGACGGCGAACCAGGTCGACGCCGTCGTCACCGACCTCAACATGCCGGTGATGAACGGCATCGACTTCATCCGCAAATACCGCGCTCACCCCGGCTCGGTCGGCGTGCCGGTCATCTTCCTCACGACGGAATCGGATGGAGAGCTCAAGCGGCAGGCGAAGGACGCCGGTGCGACGGGCTGGATCGTCAAGCCGTTCATGCCCGACCAACTCCTGTCGGTCATCCGAAAGGTTGCCGGCTGATGCTGTCCAACGATCCCGTCGAAACATTCCGCCAGGAGGCGCGCGACCTGCTCGAGCAGCTCGAGCAGTCCCTGCTCGACCTCGGCCAGTCGCCGCAGGATACCGACCTGGTCAACAGCGCCTTCCGCGCCCTGCACACGCTCAAAGGCTCGGGCGCCATGTTCGGGTTCACCGAGGTCGCAGGCTTCGTCCACGCCTTCGAAACCGCCTTCGATCGCGTCCGCAAGGGCGAGACCGCCATCACGGCCCCGCTGATCGCCGTCGCGCTCGCCGCAAAGGACCACGTCAGCGAGCTCATTGCCGAACCGGGCCGCCACGCAGCCAAGGGCTCCCCGATCCTCGCACGGCTGGAAGAGATCGTCAGCAACGTCCCGGCGGCGAACCGCAATGCCGCACAAACGGCTCCGATGGTGACGGAACCCTCTGCCTCCCTTCGCCTCTGGCACATCCGCTTCCGGCTGCCCGAGGATGCGCTTGCGCTCGGCGCCAATCCCCTCCTGCTGCTCGACGAACTGCGTGGTCTCGGTGAATGCGTGGTAACCGCCAACGCCGACGCCGTTCCGCCGGTCGAGGTGATCGACCCGGAGGTCTGTTACCTCGCCTGGGATGTGAAACTGACCACCGCCGCCCCGCGGGACGCCATCGACGACGTCTTCATTTTCCTGAAGGATGGAATGGATTTGTCGATCGAGGCCCTTGGGGCCGATACGGAAAAGACGATCGACAACCGGGGACTTGCTCCGCTGTCCGAAGCGACCGCGATACCCTCAGACACGAACGAGGTTGTCGCACCTGCTGCTGCGAAGTCGGCACGCACGACGGAGGCTCGCGAAAAAGCAAGCTCCTCGCTGCGCGTGCCCGCCGAACGTCTCGACGAGTTGATGGACCGTGTCGGCGAACTGGTGATCGCCCAGGCGCGGCTGTCGCAGCTCGCCGACGCCAGTAACGACGTCAACCTGAAGACCATCGCCGAGGAACTGGAACGGCTCTCGTCCGGCCTGCGCGACACGACGATGGGAATCCGGATGGTGCCGATCGGAACGCTGTTCGGCCGCTTCCGGCGGCTCGTCCACGATCTTTCACGCGACCTTGGCAAGGAGGTGGAATTCCTCACCACGGGCGAGGAGACCGAACTCGACAAGACGATGATCGAACGGCTTGCCGACCCGCTGGTTCACATCATCCGCAATGCGGTCGACCACGGCCTGGAAAGGCCCGACCGCCGCAGTGCGTCTGGCAAGCCGGCTGTCGGGCGGGTTCGCCTCGCCGCGAGCCACACCGGAGCGGAGGTCGCGATTTCGATCACCGACGACGGCGCGGGCCTGAATGCGGAACGCATCCGCGCCAAGGCCGAGGAAGCGGGTCTCCTTGCGCCGGACGCGAAACTTCCCGAACAGGATCTCTTCCGGTTCATCTTCCATCCCGGCTTTTCGACGGCGAGGGAGATCACCTCCGTGTCCGGCCGCGGCGTCGGCATGGACGTGGTGAAGCGGACGATCGACATGCTCCGCGGATCGATTGACGTCGCCTCGAAGCCGGGCGAGGGAACGACGGTCACGTTGAGGCTGCCGCTCACGCTCGCCATCATCGAAGGCATGCTGGTGCGTGTCGGCAACGGCCGCTACTGCATTCCCCTCTCTGCGGTCGAGGAATGCGTCGAACTGCCGATCACGGCGGAAACCGTCGGAAAGGGCCGAAGCCTTCTCAATATCCGCGGCTCGCTGGTTCCGTTCCTCAGACTGCGCGAGCTGTTCAGGACCGAGGCTCCGCCGGATCTTCACCAGAAGGTCGTCATCGTCGCCGTCGGAGAACAGCGGGTCGGTCTCGTCGTCGACCAGATCCTCGGCAACAACCAGACGGTCATCAAGTCGCTGTCGAAGCTGCACGCCGACGTCGAAACCTTCTCCGGCGCCACGATCCTCGGAGACGGCACGGTGGCCCTGATCCTCGACGTCACCCATCTCGTGCGGTTCGGCCAGAGCTTCGAGAACCGCCTCAGGGCAGCGCAAGCGGGGAGAGCGGCATGAAGAGTGCAGCTGCAAACGCCAGCGGCGAACGTTCGCGGATACCCGCCACCTCGATGCAGGCACTGACGCTCGGACTGCAGGGCGAGCTCTTCGCCATCGAAGCCGAAAGCGTGCGCGAGATCCTCGATGTCGTGCCGATCACCGAAGTGCCGAACGCACGACCCTTCGTCAGTGGACTGATCAACGTCCGCGGCCGCGTGGTCCCGCTCGCCGACCTCCGCGTCATGTTCGGCATGGACCGGCCGCCGCCGGACCTCGATACCCGCATCGTCGTCATCGAGATCAATCTCGACGGCGAACCGACCATCGCCGCCATCCTGGCCGACAGGGTGCATGACGTCACCGACATCGAGTCGGCCTCGATCGAGGAAGCGCCGAAGGTCGGCATGCGGTGGCGTCCCGAATACGTTCGGGGCATCGGCAAGCGCGAGGACGAGTTCATCATCATCCCCGATATGGAAAGAATTTTTGGATCCGAGGGTCGCAAGGTCCTCGAACTCGAATTGGAAGAAGGAAAAACTCTATGAGATTGACACTGAAAGTTAAATTGGGTGCGGTATTTACTACCGTCGTCTTGTTGTCGGCCGGGGGTATGTTCCTGGGCATCAACAACCTCGCAACCCTTCGTGGCACCTATGACGGATTGATCGACAACCAAATCGCGCGCATCAGATTTGCCAACCAGATCGATGCGACCGCAGTGCGTATCGACAGGGACGAAAAGCAGCTCGTTCTCGCATCCGACAAGAGCGAAGTGGCAAAGCTGTCGGCGTCCATCGAGCAGAACAAGAAGACGCTCGATGAGCTCGTTGCCAAGATCTACGATCTGTCTGGCGCCGAGGGCAGGTCCAATATCGACTCCTTCAAGGAGCCATGGGCCAAGTTCCTCGAGGCTGATGTCAAGGTGCAGGAATTTGCCGCGCTTCAGTCCATCGAGCAGGCAAACGATCTCTTGCAGGACGAAGCCCTCAAGGCCTACAATAACATGGTTAGCCAGGTGGATGAGCTGAGGCAAAGCCTTGAGAGCGCCGCGGCTGTGTCGACGGACAACATCGCGATGAACCGGTACATCGCTTTGACCGACATGTCTGACCTGATCTTGCGCATTCGTGCCAACACTCTGAAAGTCCTGACCGACCGGACCGATCCTGAGGCCCAGAAAAACGACGCCGCTAAAGTGGACACCCGCATCGGTGACCTCGAGGCGCAGATCGCCAAGGCCGATGGCTTGCTGGTCGGTGCGGACTACGCGGCGTTCCAGGATATCAAGACGAGCGTTGGAGCCTGGTTGCCCCTGGTCAAGGAAGCCGTATCGAAGGGCCTCGAAAACGGGGGCTATCAGGCCGCTGTGGCGAGTGCGCAGGGAGCTGACTCCCGGCGTGCGGCCATGGCCATCCTCAACGACATGACCACCCGGCTACGCGATGACGTCAATCAGGGCCAGGCCGATTCCGCGGCAGCCTATGAAACGGCGCGCATGACGCTGATCGGGGCGCTTGCTCTCATCACCCTGATCGCAGCGGCTTCAGCAACCTGGATCGTGCTCAACATTTCCCGCGGGGTCACCAGTGCAGTCAACCTTGCCCGTGCGGTCGCCGACGGTGATCTGAACGCGACGGCCACCGTCAAGTCGAACGACGAGATCAAGGACCTGGTCGACGCCCTCAACCAGATGGTCGGCAAGCTCAAGGAAGTGGTCGGCGAAGTGGTCTCCGCCACTCGCAACGTGGCTGCCGGCAGCCAGGAACTGTCGGCTGCGGCCGAGCAGTTGAGCCAAGGCGCGGTCGAACAGTCGTCCTCGACGGAGGAAGCTTCGGCATCCGTCGAACAGATGGCCGCCAACATCAAGCAGAACGCCGACAATGCGGGCCAGACGCAGGCGATCGCCCGCCAGGCTGCCGTCGACGCCGAGACCTCCGGCAAGGCCGTGGGCGAAGCCGTCAAGGCCATGGAAACGATCGCCGAGAAGATCCTGATCGTTCAGGAAATCGCTCGCCAGACCGACCTGCTCGCCCTCAACGCTGCCGTCGAGGCGGCCCGGGCCGGCGAACACGGCCGCGGCTTTGCAGTCGTCGCGTCCGAAGTACGCAAGCTCGCCGAACGCAGCCAGGCTGCCGCCCAGGAAATCTCCGGCCTTTCCGGCGATACCGTCAAGGCGGCCCAGTCGGCAGGCGAAATGCTCTCGAAGCTGGTCCCCGACATCCAGAAGACCGCGGAACTCGTCGCAGAAATCTCGGCGGCCTCCAACGAACAGAACGCCGGCGCCAGCCAGATCAACGCAGCGATCCAGCAGCTCGACAAGGTGACCCAGCAGAACACCTCCGCCGCCGAGGAAATGTCCTCGACTTCGGAAGAGCTCGCCACCCAGGCCGAGCAGCTGCAGTCCTCGATCAGCTACTTCCGCCTCGATGAGACGGCAGGCTCCTCCGCCCGCGCCGTGCGCCAGACGCAGCATGCGGCTCCGGAACATTCGGTTGCCGGTCTGCAGAAGAAGGTGAAGGCAGCCGCCCCGCAGCTCGCCGCGACCCGGCCGTCGAAATCGAACGGCGGCTTCGCCTTCGATCTCGGGGACGCCGGAGACAAGCTCGACGCGGAATTCAAGCGCTCGGCCTGATCCGCTCCGCCACCTTTCCGCCCGATGCCGACGGCACGGGCGGCCGCCTCTCCCCCCTTCTTTGCCAGTCTTTGGGGGGAGAGGCCGGACCGACGAACGACTTACACGAAAGAAGCGTGCCCCATGGCTGACATACGGCAATACGTGACCCTCGGCATCGCCGGCGAACTTCTCGGTGTGCCGGTGGAGCGGGTCAGAGAGATACTCGAAGTTCATCCGATTTCGCGACTTCCCCACGCTCCGCCTCATCTTCTCGGAATGATCGATGTGCGCGGCCAGGGTGTGCCGGTCGTCGACCTGCGCCTGAAGCTGGGCTTTGAGAAGAGCGACGACACACCCGACACCCGCATCATCGTGCTCAACGTTCCGGTCGGCGAGCGCGAACTTACCTTCGGCCTCAAGACGGACCGGGTCTTCGAGGTCAGCGTTCTCGATGAGGAGCAGCTCGACGCCCCGCCGGAGATCGGCGTCAAATGGCGCTCCGAATTCATCGCCGGGATTGGCCGCCGAAACGGCAATTTCGTCACGGTTCTGGACCTCGGGCGCCTTTTCAGCTCGGGCGAGGCGATGCTGATTTCATCGCCCGCGCACGCCGCCTGAGGGCGGTTTCCCGCACCACTGGCCGCGAGCTGCTTGCGGCCGCCGCCGATCCCATCCCACACCCACGAAATCGGACCTCCTGATGTCTCAAGCCTTACTTCGCGTTACAGAAACACCGGCCCGGACAGGACAGGACCGCCTCAGCGACGCCGATTTCAGCCGTATCGCGACGCTGATCGGCGGCCATGTCGGAATCAAGCTGCCGCCGGCCAAACGGCTGATGGTGGAGGGTCGCCTGCGCAAGCGCATGCGCAGCCTCAATTGCGCATCGCTCACCGACTACTGCCGGTACCTGTTCCACGAGAACGGCCTCGAAAACGAACTGGTTCACGTCATCGACGCCGTCACGACGAACAAGACCGACTTCTTTCGCGAAAACGAGCATTTCGTCTTGCTGCGGCAGAAGCTGATACCGTCGCTGACGGCACGACGCCCCGCGGGCGCGAAGCCGCGGCTGAAGCTGTGGAGCGCCGCAAGTTCAAACGGCGCGGAAGCCTATACCATCGCCATGGTACTGGCCGACATGGTCGAACGCGGCGACGATTTCCAGTTCGCCATTCTCGGAACGGACATCTCGACGGAAATGCTCGCGGCGGGTAAGCAGGCCACCTACCCTTCAGAGATGATCGCGCCCGTGCCGCTCGACATGCAGGAGCGCTATCTCATGCGCGGGCGTACCACCTCCTGGCATGGGGAGGTCCGCATCGTTCCCGAGCTCCGGCGGCTCGTGCGCTTCCAGCGCCTCAACCTCATGGAAGAAACCTATCCCGTCGACCGCGACGTCGATGTGATATTCCTGCGTAACGTTTTGATCTATTTCGATAAACCAACGCAAGAAGCGGTGGTGTCGCGGCTTGTGGGCCATCTGCGCCCCGGCGGTTTCCTGATCCTCGGCCACTCGGAATCGATGATCGGCACGAACCTGCAGCTCAAGCAATGGGCGCCGGGTGTCTTCGAAAACACGTCAGGACTGAGGTAACATTCCGTGCCCGGCTTATCCCCCAGCAACCCGGCGGCAAAGATCCGCGTGCTGATCGTGGACGACTCCGCCGCGGTACGCCAAGCCCTTGCCGACATCATCAGCAGCACGCCCGATCTCGAGGTGATGGCAACCGCATCCGATCCCTACGTGGCGGTCGAGCGCATGCGCCATCAGGTTCCCGACGTCATTTTCCTTGACGTCGAGATGCCGCGCATGGACGGGCTCACTTTCCTGCGCAAGATCATGAGCCAGCGGCCGATCCCCGTCGTCATCTGTTCGTCACTGACGGAGGAGGGCTCGGACACCCTCGTGCAGGCGCTCGAGGCCGGGGCCGTCGATGTCATCACCAAGCCGCGATACGACACCGCCCATGCCCTTGCCGAGTCGCAGATGCGGATCTGCGACGTCGCGCGTGCGGCGGCGCACTCCCGCATCGGCAATCGACGCCGTCCTGCCCCGCCCGTGAAGGCCGAGGCGAAGCTCAGCGCCGACGCCATTCTGCCCGCCATGGCTCCGGTGCGCGCGAACGGCGTGCTGACCGACAGGATCATCTGCATCGGTGCCTCGACCGGCGGGACCGAGGCGTTGCGGCAACTGCTTGGCGAGCTCCCTGCCGATTCCCCGGGGATCGTCATCGTCCAGCACATGCCGGAAAAGTTCACGGCAGCCTTCGCGCGACGCCTCGACAGCCTTTGCGCCATCTCCGTCAAGGAGGCCGCCCATGGCGACGCCGTCGTCGCCGGCCAGGCGCTCATAGCGCCCGGTAATCGCCACATGCTGCTCGAGCGCGTCGGCAAGCACTATCGCGTGACGATCAAGGATGGCCCGCACGTCTCCCGCCACCGTCCCTCCGTCGACGTCCTTTTCCGCTCCGCCGCCCAGAGCGCCGGGGCGAACGCGACCGGTGTCCTTCTGACGGGCATGGGGGACGACGGCGCTCACGGGCTCCTGGAGATGCGGACCGCAGGTGCCCTGACCATCGCCCAGGACGAGGCGAGCTGTGTCGTCTTCGGCATGCCCAAGGAAGCAATCGCACTCGGCGGCGTCCAGCGGGTCTTGCCGCTCGACCGCATTGCCGACGACATCATCAACGGGACGCGTCCCAGATCCGCGGCAGGCGCAGCATGAGACACCACAATACCGCCATCGCACTCCGGCCGACGCCGGACGAACCGGGTGCGGACCACCTGGCGGGCCGGCTCATCGACCTCGCGCGTGAGCTCGCCGAGCCGAGAAAGGCGATCGAAAAGACCTTCCTCGAAATGGGCGAGCATCTCGGCACCTGCGCCGGCCTGCTGAACGAAATTTCGAACCTCCACCAGGCGATGCCGGCCGAACTCGAAAGCGCCGATTTTCTTGCCGCGGCAGCGAGCCTCGAAACGGTACGGGAGCAGCTGGGCGAACTCACCGCCTCACATGCGGACGAACAGGAGCAAATCGCGCAGCTCACGGCCATGGCGACCAGCCTGGACACGCCTGTCGCGGGACTTCGCAATGCCGTTCGCGCGATCCGCTTCGTTGCCGTGAACGCGCGCATCGCCGCCGCCGGCATCTTGAGCGACCAGGTGGATCTCGGCGCCTTCACGATCGACATGGTCGAACTCGCGCAGAGCGTGGAAAACGCGATCACGACGCTCGGCCAGGCGCACCGGAGATTTGCCGAGACGCTATCGGAAGCCCATCTCGCGAACGCCGCACTCGCGCGGCGCCACGGCGCCACAACGAGCACCATCTCCGGCCGCATTCGCGAGCATCTGGCAACCATCGTCGAACACCGCACGAGCGCACAGGCGCGGGCACAGGAACATGCGTCGCTGACGCTGCAGATCAGAAGCCGGATCGGCGCGGCGATCGCCGGCCTGCAGACGGGCGACGTCACTCGCCAGCGCATCGAGCATATCGAACAAGCGCTGGACCTCCTTGGCGGGCGCCTGCCCGATGTTCCTGTTGCGGACGCAACCTTCGCGGCGGTCTGCAATTTGCAGGTGAGCCAGCTTGACGAGACCATGGCGGATTTCGCCCAGAAGATCGGCGACATCATCCATTCGCTCCGGCAGCTTTCCCTCGATGCCTCGTCGGTGCTCCACTCCGGCAGCGAGGAAGCGGAGATACTTCTGTCGTCCGGCGGAACGGCGTTGCACGGCATGGTCGAAGACCTGCGGGAAATCTCTTCCCTGTTCAGGGATTTCCGGGACACCCGCGACAAGACCGAGGCGGCCGTCAACCACGTCGCCGAGGCTCTCGAGGCCATGCTCGACCGCGTCCGCGCGATCACGGACATCGAACACCAGATCCATCTTCTCAGTCTCAACACTGCCATCCAGTGCGGCAAGCTCGGAGCGGAAGGCCACGCGCTCCGCGTCATCACCCACGATCTCCGTGAACTGGCCGGACAGACGGCGACCGCCGCGGGAACGATTGTCACCGCACTCGACGGCGCCGGTGATATCGCGCGGGCCCTGATGACGGCCCGCTCAACGGGCCCGGCCGAGGGCATCGCGGCGATCGAGCAGGACGCCAACGCGGCGATCGGCCTCTTCGAAGCCGTCATCGAGCGCTTGAGCGAGCGGGCAACCGGCATGGCGGCAAGCGGTCCGCGAGCACTCTATGAACTCGGTGCCGCCGCCGAAAGCGCCGTCGAACGCCAGGACTTCGCCGACCGCTGGAGCAGCGCACGCAAGGAACTGGCGGTGCTTGCGTCCTCGGCAGTCGCACAGGATGGGGGACAGGACCTGGACGCCGATTTCCTTTGCCGATTGCGCGCGAGCTACACGATGGAGGCGGAACGCCGGATCTATGACGGGCTCTTCGGCCATATTGCCGAAAAAGAGCGTTGCGAACCGGCACAGGCGGAAGCGGCGGGTGAACTCGATGACATCCTGTTTTGAAGCGGCACCAGTCATCCATCCCGAAGGCGGATCGCAAGGCCGAAGCGGCAGGAGCGGCTCTGGCGCGATCTCTTCGAGATTACTGACGACGATAGCCGGAAATTGACGGTCCGGTGCCGGGGGGAGCAAGCGTCATGATCAAATGCCAAACCATGTCCGCGAATGCCTGTGGGTGCGACGCAGCGGCCGCCCCGCCGACGTGCAGGGACGTCAGCGGTCTCGCCAGATGCCTCGGCGACTACGCGCGCCTTCTGGGCGAGCGGACGCTGGAGCTGGACGCGGCATCCTGTCCGGGCCTTCCATTCCAGGAGCAGCTTGCCTCGTTGGCCGATATGATGTCGGCCGCCCTTTTCGCCGCCCGCATAGGGGACGACGGAGAGCTCTCCTGCGTCTACGCAAGCGAGAAGATCGCGGACGCCATCGGTCCCTTGCCGAAGGATGTGGGGCGGGTTGCCGAGCTCTTGTTCGCCCGGTGCCATCCGGACGATCAGGCGGCGATGCGGGCCTGCCTGACGGCATCCGCCCGCACCCTCGATCCCTGCAGCACGGAAATACGCATCCTGCATCCCGGCAAGGGCGAGAGACAGCTCGAAATCAAGGCTGTCCCCCAACGCCAGCCCGACGGCACCGTTCTCTGGATCGGCATGATGCGTGACCTGACTGAAACCCGGAAGATCACACGGGAGCTGGATGAGACAAACGCCCGGCTCCTGAGCGTACTGCGCACCATTCCCGATATGGTCTGGCTGAAGGACAAGTCCGGGATGTACAAGATGTGCAATCACGCCTTCGAGCGACGAAGCTGCAAGACCGAGGCGGAAATCATCGGCAGGAGTGACTTCGATCTCTACGAACCGGAGCTCGCGGCTTCCTTCGTGCAGAAGGATCGGGAGGCGACCGAAGCCGGCAAGGTGTGCATAAATGAAGAGTGGGTGACCTATCCAGAAACCGGCGAGGAGAGGCTCATCGAGACCCGCAAGGTGCCGATCCTCGACTCGGTCGGAGCGGCGATTGGCGTGCTCGGCCTTGCCCGCGACGTTACTGAACGCAAGCGTATCGAGGAGATGCTCGCCAAGCGTGAGCAGGAATTCCGCACGCTCGTCGAACACTCTTCGGACCCGATCCTGCGCTACGGGCCCGACCTGCGCTGCCGGTACGCCAATCCCGCGGCCGGCGCCTTGCTCCGAAATCAGGCGGACGGCCTCCTTGGTCTCCGGCCTTCGCAACTGCTCGTCCGCGAGAACGGGGAAATCTTCGAACGGTTCCTTTCGGATGTGCTGACGACCGGCGGCGAGCAGGAATTCGAGGCCGTCTGGAAGGACGACGCGGGCAACCGTTTCTGCCATCTCGTCAAACTGACCCCCGAATTCAGCACGGAGGGCAAGGTGACGAGCGTGCTCGCCGTCGGCCGCGACATCAGCGAGCTTCACACCTCCCGCCAGAAGATCCGGCAGATCGCCTATTACGATCAGCTCACGCGATTGCCCAATCGGGCACTGTTCAACGAACGCTTGCGCCGAATGATCTCGGATGCGGCGATCTCCGGGCAGATGGCCGGTGTGATGGTGATCGATCTCGACCGCTTCAAGGCGGTCAACGACACCATGGGGCATCCCGCGGGTGACGCCCTGCTGCACGAGGTGGCACAAAGGCTCTCCTCCTGTGTGCGCGCCGTCGACACGGTAGCCCGGCTGGGAGGAGACGAGTTCGCCGTCCTCGTGCCGGATATCCGCTGCAGGGACGATCTCGAACAGATTGCCGAGCGCATCCTGCGCAAATGCGACAAGCGTTTCGTCGTGCAGGGGAAGGAAGTCTTCGTATCGTGCAGCGTCGGCATCGCGATGTCGCCCGACCACGGCACCGAACCGGACGAGCTGGTGCAGTACGCGGATACCGCCCTCTATTCGGCGAAGGGCAACGGCCGAAACGCCTTCCGTTTCTATACGAAGGAACTGACCGCCCACGCGCGCGAGCGCCTGATGCTGGAACTGGATCTCCGTCATGCCGTGCGGAGAGGCGAGATGTGCCTGCACTATCAGCCGAAGGTGTGCCTGAAGAACGGCCGGCGCTCCGGCGCCGAGGCTCTGTTGCGGTGGAACCATCCCCGCCTCGGCATGATCTCACCGGACCGGTTCATGGCAGTGGCGGAAGACACAGGCCTCATCGTCGACATCGGCGCCTGGGTGCTCCGCGAGGCCTGCTTCGCCGCGGCGGAATGGAACGGACCCGACAGGCCGGTCCAGAAGGTGGCGGTCAATCTGTCAGTGCGGCAATTCCAGACCCGCGGGCTGCTGGCACTGGCCGAAAGCGTTCTCGAGGAGACGCGTTGCCGCGCGGAATGGATCGAACTGGAGATCACCGAAAGCCTTCTGCTGGAGGAGCATGAGCACGTTCTGGAAACGCTGACCGCACTCAGGAAAATGGGCTTCACCATCGCCATCGACGATTTCGGTACGGGCTACTCGGCGCTCAGCTATCTCACCCGGTTCCCGATCGACGTCCTGAAGATCGACCGTTCGTTCGTCTCCCGCATGACGAGCGACGGGCGTTCGATGAACCTGTTGAAAGCCATTCTCTCCCTCGCCCACAGTCTCGATCTCGAGGTCGTGGCCGAAGGCGTCGAAACCTCTGAGCAGGCTGCGATCCTCAGGAACTTCCACTGCCGGCTGGCGCAAGGTTACCTGTTCAGCCGTCCTGTATCGAAGGATGCGCTCGAAACGCTCCCCGGCAGCTTCCCGCTTGCGAAATAGCCGATACGGTCTCAGTCCTACCAGCGAAGAAGCCGCCGGCCTAGGAATGCCCCGGCAAGGACGACGATCGCGATTGCCAGCATGTACCAGGTGGCGCCGAAGAGCGGGCTGTCGTCCGGGCAGTGCCAGGCATAGATCGCCGCCGCGATCGAGCCGGAGGCGAGGCCCGCCGCCGCGCCTGCGAAGGTCGGATTGTCAGGGGCTCCCCGCTTGAGTGCGGCCATCAGGCCGACCAGCGGAGCGGCAGAAAGCACCGGGATGAAGAAGATGCAGAAGGCGGCGTTTTCGCCGACCAGCTTCCGGCCCCAGGTGCTTGCCGGAGACACGTAGAGTTCGGCGCCGACGGCGCCGGCGAGCAGGAAGAGAGGCAGAAGCAACGCCGACAGCTGCACGCCGAGCGAGGCGCCCGGCCGGCCGACGCGGAAGACGAGCGCGGTCGAAAGGGCAGCGAGCAGCAAGGTCATGCCGATCTTGAAGGCGACCCGCGCGGTCTCGATCGCGGTTGCGATATCGTCGCGAAGACCGATCGTGGCGAGCATCAGCAGAAGCGAGGCGCAGATCCCCGCGGCAACGGCCAGCCACACGGCGCGGCCGAGTGGCCGGACGCTCGGCGCGTCCGCCGCAATCAGGGAGATGAGTTCACTCGTCTTCATCGACACCACTCCGGTATAGCTTCGCCAGCGTCTTGAGCGCCCGGTGGAGGGCGACGCGCACGGCCCCTTCCGACATATCGAGCCGGCCTGCCATCTCGCGGGCATCCTTCCCCTGGAGCGACAGGCGCACGATTTCGTCCTGGGGCGGCCGCAACCTGGCAATCAGCCGTTCCGCATCGCCGAGGTCGGTCGTTGCGTCGGCAGTCTCGTTTGCGGTCAGAATGTCCACCACGTGCTCGATCGGCACATTCGTTCGCCTGCCCCGCCGCCTCAGGGCGTCGATCAGCTTGTTGCGGACGATCGCCGAAAGCCACGGACCGATCGGCCGGTCCGGATCCCATGTGCCGCGCTTCAGATGCACGGCGAGCAACACTTCCTGCACCACATCCTCCGCCTCGCCCTTCGGCGCACCGAACCGGTCGCATCCGTTGAGCGCCAGCGCCCTGAGATGCGGGGTCACGCCCGTCAGGAACGCCTGATAGGCACGGCCGTCGCCGGCGATCGCTGCCCGCATCCATTCGGCCCATTGCTCTTCTCTTGCTCTGGTCGACAAGCCTTCTCATTCCCCCTACGCAGCGGCCAGCGCCTTTATTACAGATCGGAAGAGAAAATTCGTCAAATTTCCTCTCGTCCCGGTCAACTTCCCGTGCGTCGCCGGAAAATTTCCCTCCCTCACGAAAAAACGGCACCCTCCTGTAACAATGCGACGAACCGCACCGTAGTCCCTTTTGCAGCCGATCCTCGGCCAGCACCCTCAAAGGAGACAGAACGATGAAAAAGTCTATCGCAACACTTGCACTGACCGGCGCGATTGCTTCGGCTCTCGCATCGATTGCCGTACCGGCGTCCGCCGCCGAGACCACGGAGAAGTGCTACGGCATCGCGCTCAAGGGCCAGAACGACTGCGCCGCCGGCAAGCACGACTGCGCCGGTCAGCAGTCGATCGACTACGACAAGGCATCCTTCAAGCTCGTGCCGGCCGGCACCTGCACGACGATCAAGACGCCCGCCGGCATGGGTTCCGTCACCCCGGCCTGATGAGCGTCCCGACGTCTCCAACAATCTACGACAAGGAAGTCCCGACATGAATCTGCTTACCCCCACGCTTCTTGCAGCCTCCGTCGCCGCCGCCATTGCTGCCGCGTCCGCTGCACCGGCCGCGGCCGCCGACGCGAAGGAGAAATGCTACGGCGTCGCCCTCAAGGGCCAGAACGACTGCGCCGCCGGCCCCGGCACCACCTGTGCCGGCACGTCCAAGATCGATTACCAGCAGAATGCCTGGAAGCTGGTGCCTGCCGGAACCTGCGAGACGATCAAGACGCCCGGCGGTCACGGCACGCTGACCCAGGGCCCTGCCCCCGTCTAAGCCTTGCATCCCGCCCCTCGCCGGTTGCCGCCCGTCCTCCGACGGACACGATCCGAAAGCACCGGTGAGGGGCAGGTTTCGTCGATATCAAAGGAGTCTGACCGATGCGAGCCTCACGACTACCGCCCCGCCCCGGCGTCGGCTTCAAGCCGGAGCACTTTCACGACATCGACACCGCCCGGCAGCCTCTGGGCTTCTTCGAGGTCCATGCCGAGAACTACATGGGCGCCGGCGGGCCGCCGCATGCCCGCCTCGGCAAGCTCAGGGCCGATTACGCCCTGTCGATCCACGGCGTGGGCCTGTCGATCGGTGCAACGCAGCCGCTCGACCGCGATCACCTCGCGCGGCTCAGGACGCTCTGCGACCGCTACGAACCGGAGAGTTTCTCCGAACATCTCGCCTGGTCGAGCCACGGCGAGAATTTCTACAACGATCTCCTTCCCCTCCCCTACACGGAAGCGACGCTCGCGACCGCCGCCGAACACGTCTCGCAGGTACAGGAAGCACTCGGGCGCCAGATGCTGCTCGAAAACCCGGCGACCTATCTTCTGTTCGAGGAGAGCACGATCGAGGAGACGGCGTTCCTCGCCGAGGTCGTGCGCCGCACCGGTTGCGGTCTCCTGCTCGACATCAACAACGTCTTCGTCGCCGCGACCAACCACAATCTCGATGCGCGGGACTACCTCGACCGCTTTCCGCTCGCCCATGTGCGCGAGATTCATCTGAGCGGCCATTCCGCGACCGTCGACGACCATGGCGCCCCGCTGTTGATCGACAGCCACGACACGCCGGTCCATGACCCGGTCTGGGCCCTCTACGCGCGGACGATCGCCCGCACCGGACCCGTCGCGACCCTCATCGAATGGGACAACGACGTGCCGGACTGGGCAACCCTGCGCGCCGAGGCGGAAGCGGCGGGGTGCATCCTCGATCACGCCGCGCTCGCCAGAGCGTCGTGAGGCTGCCATGACGTCACAAGCCATCTTCTCGGCCGCGCTGGTCTCGACCGATCCCTCCGCTCCCGACGGGCTGACGTCCTGGAACGGCGCGCCGGACCGCCGCTTCGGCGTCTACCGCAACAATGTCATGGTCGGATTGACCGCGGCCCTGCAGAGCCGTTTCCCGGTCGTGGAGAAGCTTGTCGGCGCGGACTTCTTCGCTGCCATGGCGCGCGCGTTCATCGCCGCTCATCCACCCCTGAGCCCGCTTCTGCTCGCCTACGGCGACGACCTGCCGGCCTTCATCGAAGATTTCGAACCGGCGGCATCGCTGCCCTATCTCGCCGATGTCGCGCGGCTGGAGATCGCCCGCTCCCGCGCCTATCACGCGGCGGATGCCGAGCCTCTCGATCCGGCCACACTGGCCGCAGTCCCGCCGGAAAGGCTGGTGTCACTGCGTTTCCGGCCTCACCCGTCGCTCGCGATCCTGCGCTCGTCCCATCCGGTCGTCACCATCTGGACGATGAACGTGGGAGAGGCCGAACCTGCGCCGATCACCGTCTGGATTGGCGAGGATGCCGTCGTCGTCCGGCCGGAAATGCTCGTCGAAGTACGGCGGCTGCCCCCCGGCGGCGCCGTCTTCCTGCAGAGCCTTGCCGACGGCGCCCCGCTCGGCGAAGCGGCGGTCCGGGCCCTGGAAGCAAGCGCTGATTTCGATCTTCCTGCCAATCTCGCCGGCCTCTTCGAAGCCGGTCTTTTCACGGCCATAGAGGCCCCGGAGGAATTGCCATGACATTCGTCGCATCTGCCGTCGCGCTCCATGCGCGGGCGGTCTCTCTCGCCGAGATGATCCCCCACTCGTTCCTTGCTCTCCTCGCCCGGGTCTCGATCGCTGCGGTCTTCTGGCAATCGGGCCAGACCAAGGTCGACGGCTGGACGGTCACCGACAGCGCCGTCTACCTCTTCGAGAACGAATACCGGCTGCCGCTGATCGACCCCTGGCTTGCCGCCCATCTTGCAGCGGCGGCGGAGCATTTCTTTCCCCTGCTGCTGGTCGTCGGCTTCTTGAGCCGGCTCTCGGCACTCGCGCTTCTCGCGATGACGACGGTCATCCAGATCTTCGTCTATCCCGGCGCTTGGCCGACGCATGGAACATGGGCGGTCTGCCTGCTGGTGATCGTCCTCCGCGGCCCGGGCGTCGTTTCGCTGGACCACTTGCTCGGGCGATGGTGGCACGGAAGTGCCGTGCCGCCGGCGATGGCAGGCAATCGGCCTCACATGCGCTGAGAGCCAGGGACACGAGAAATGGATCGCAAGCTCACATGACGAGCAGGCGCAGACCGGCCGCCAGCAGGCCGATCCCCGCCACCCGCGAGAGCAGCCGCCCCGCCGGCATGAGCTTCTCCGCGAGGGCGAAGACGGCGAGCGCCGCGATCCACACGAGATTCATCACGCCGCCGACGAAGAGGAGAGCCATCAGCGCCCAGCAGCAGCCGAGGCAATAGACCCCGTGCGTGGCGCCCATCTTGAAGGCTCCGGTCGCGCCGCGGCGAAATCCGCCGAAACGCTGAATGAACAGCAGGGGCGACTGGCATTGCGACAGGCAGGCCTGCTTCAGCGGCAGCCACTGGTAAAGCCCGGCTGCGATCAGGATCACGCCGCCCAGAACGTTGTTCGTGCTCGCCATGTCCGGACTGAGCAGAGCCAGCCGTTCAAGCGCCCATTGGGCCGTCGTTGCCGCGAGAGCAAACCCGCTCCACACAGCCAGGTATCCGGTCACGAACCAACCGGTTGCGGCAAAGGGCTTGGCAGACGCGGCGGCCATCCTGCCCGTGCGTGCGTAGATGAGGATCATCGGCGCCGCCGACGGCGTCATCATGCCGATCATCATCACCGTCCACATGGCGAACATCAAAGCGAAATCGCCGGCCGTCCACGCCTGCTGCGCCGGCGCCATCGCCATCTCGAAGCCGTTCGAGATCATGCGATAGCCCATCATGTCCATGCCGCCCATGGTCATGCCCGCGGCAAGCCGCAGGATATAGGCCCATGCGAGCACGGTAAGGGCGGCGATGGACGTTGCGATGATCAGTCCATCGCGCCGTAGCACAGCCTCGAGCGGCGTATCCGTCGTCGTACTCAATGGACAACACCGCTTTCGGTCATGTTCAACCGCGAGAAGTGTGCGTGCGAGTCATTCAGCGAAAGCGCCAGAGGTCCCTTTGTCTCGCCCCAGCCTCGCCCGACCTCGCACACATCGTACTCGAAGCCCTGCGGCAGGTTGATCCGCGCACGATGCGCATCGCCGGTCACGGGATTGCGGATCGGTTCGCCGCGCGCCTCGACCCAACCCGGAACGGCCACTCTCGCGGTGCGACCGTCGACGTCGATCTCGAAATCGATTTTTGCGAAAACCGGTTCGTGGACCTTTTCAAACGTCGCCGAAAAGACCTGGAAAAAGGTGGCGCCGGGCTCGGTGTCCAGACCGCTCATGATGCGCAACAGCGCTTCTCGCTGTTCGGGCGATGCACGCTCGTCGACGATGGGCACGACCTGCCCCCTGCCCTCATGAATGGCGCCGGGCCACGAGGCGATGATGCCGATCGTCAGTCCGCCGAGCTTCGTATCCCCATGATATCCCTCTTCGATATCGACAAAGCCGACAGCGTCACAGCCGCCTTTGGTGGGACGAGAATTGAACTGGCACGGACACCCGTAATCACAGTTGCAGTGGATGAATTCGCGGCCTTTGATGGCCCATTTTGTCTCGGTCATTGTCGCCTCCCTTTCTTGATTTACATGTTCTGGCGGACCGCTCCCCTGCCGGTATGATGTATGGCGTTGAACTGGCCATATGTGTCCTTCAGATCCAATGGGATCGGATCGGACGCTGGTTCGTGGATCGTGCTCGACAGGACGCGCAACACGCTCCCATGCCGGTTGGCAGGTTTTTGCCGTAAAGGAGAAGTCTACACCTTTCGCGGTGGTCGCAGAAGTCGCCCGAAAGCATTAGCTAATATATGCTGCAATTGACGTCATGCTGCCGGCAAGCCGCCGTACCTGCTCTTGATCAGTGTGCGCACAATCCTGACTGCATCCACCCTCCCGCACCGGAAGCGTCGAACGTCACCAGTGATGCGGTGCTGCGACCGTGCCGCACCGCCGCTCGGGCTTGCCGGGAACCAGCATTCCGGCCTCACGGGCCGCCGTCATGAAGGAGCAGCGCGCGAGGCCCGCCAGTTGCTCCGTTTCGAGCGATTGGCCGCACCAGAGCACGGCGCGGCGATAGGCAGCGCCATGCCGTGTCGGCCATTCGGATTCGAGGAAGTCGAGAGCGTCGTAGGGGTGACGGAAGCTTCGTTTCAGCCCGCACTGCATTCTGATTTCGACGGGCTTCGTCCAGTAGAGATCGTAGATGCTCATCTTGTCCTCCGGTTCGCGAGGACTGTCGTGGAGGCAAAGACGAGTCGTCGCTTTGACCGCGATCAAACGCAAGCGCCCCTGCAAGAGACGTCGGGTGGCCTGTCAGGACTCGAAGGCCGGCATTCCGGGGATTTTGGCACGCTCTGCGTCACGCCGCCGCAACCAGTCGGCAGTCGCGCGGCCCGCCTCGGAGGCCGCCTCGTAAATCGATCGACCGAGCAGCAGATAGTGCAGGAGCGCGCCGCTGAAGCTGTCGCCGGCGCCGATGGTATCGGCCGTCGTCACCGCGTCCGTCAGGCGGACTTCGGTCGTCTGCCGCCCATCGTGAATGGTGATGCTGTTCGGGCCGTCGGTCAGCAGCAGATTTTTCAGCCGTTCGCCGGCAATTCCCCGCGCCCGCTCCCAGACTTCGTCGAGGCGCTCGCCCGGGAAATCGGCGATCGAGCCGACGATGACGTCCGCAGGACGCGGCGTCACTGAGCGCAGCGGAAACTGCGACACGACGAGCGGCGCCTGCCTGAGCGCGGTGATCAGGGTGTCCGGCAATTGCGTCCCGTTGACGTAGAAGGCATCCCCCGGGAGTGGTTCGGAGAGCTCGACGGTCCGCGCCGCCTTGTGGATGCTTCCGAGGATCGTGCGCTCGCCCGCCGGATCGAGGAGGATTTCGGCGAACTCGGTCCTGCCTTCCGTCAACGTCACGTGATCGGTGACGAAGCCGAGTGCCGCAAGTTCCCGCAACGCATCGAGGCCGTGCGCGTCATGCGCAAGCGAGGCGACCAGCGTCACCCGGTGCCCGAAGTCGATCAGCCGCCGTCCGGTATAATAGCCGCCGCCCCCGAGGCGCAGGCTGCGGTCGCTGAAGGAAATCCGCCCGCCGGGGCGCAGCGGCTCGGTGATCCGCCAGATGTGGTCGTGGTTCACGTTGCCGACGACGACGATGTCCATCAGGCGTTCCTCGGTCTTGTCGATTCCCGCAGGATGAGCTCGACCGGCCAGAGCTCGTGGATATCGGTCGGGTCGCGCCCGCCGAGCATCTGGAGCAGGAGATCGGCGACCCGCGTGCCCGCTGCCCGGATCGATGAGCGGGTGGTCGACAGCGACGGCGCCATATTGTCGGCGGTGAGATAGGGAAAGACGTCGTCGTGGGCGATGACGGAGATGTCCTCGCCGACCCTCAGGTTCAGCGAGCGTGCGGCACGATAGACGCCGAGCGCCGTCATCATCGAGCCGGCGACGAAGGCGGTCGGGCGCGGTGTCTGCTCGAGCGCGGAGCGGGCGAAGCGGAAGCCCACTTCGTCGGTGAAGATGCCGTGCGACACGAGCTTGGGATCGAAGGCGATCCCCCGCGCCTCGAGCGCCTTGCGGTAGCCGGCGTCGCGGTGGAGCGTGAAGGTGAGGCCCTCGCGTCCGTTGATCATGGCGATCCGCCGGTGCCCGAGGTCGAGCAGGTGCTCGGTTGCCCGGCGGACGGCGCCCTCGTTGTCGATGTCGAGCCAGGCGTGCGGCACGGTCGTTTCCGACCGGCCATGCACGATGAAGGGCATCTGCATCTTGTGCAGCAGGGCGATGCGCTCGTCCTTTGGCCGCGGCGCGTGGACGATCACCGCGTCGACACGCCGGCTTTCCGCCAGCCGCCGGAAGACCTGCAGCTCGCTCTGCAGGTCCTGCTCCGCCATCGGCGTCACCAGGATGTCGATATCCTCGTCGCTCAGCCGTTCCGCAATCCCGCTCATGAATTCCGTGAACTGGTATTCGCCTGTCTTGCTCATGACGACGCCGATCGCGCCCACCCGGCCGGTCGCAAGCCTGACGGCGTTGATGTTGGGGCGGTAGCCGAGCCGGGCCGCCTCCTCGACGACGCGGGCGCGGGTTTCCGCGTTCACCTCCGGATAGCCGCCGAGCGCCCGGCTGACGGTGGTCGGCGAAAGCCCTATGTGTTCGGCAAATTCCTTGAGCTTCATTCCGCGGCAGGTTCCTCCGGAGACATCGCGTCGGCGCCGCTCGCATCGGCGTCCGTCAAAGGGCTTATCCCACGCTCCCGCGGCCCCACGCAAGATGGCGGCAGCAAGGAATCGAAAGCGGTTACAAAAACCCATACAAATAGAAGGGGAGGGACTTTTGCATCGCATCGCCCACGGACGACGCCATACTTCTCTGAGCGAGTAAATCCGCCTAAAATCAATTGTTTGGCATTCCCATGCAGCGACGGCGCTCCCCTCATTTGACTCCAGTCATGATTTTTGCCACAGTCGCGAGACCAAAGCGCTTTCAATTTTGCTGAGATGCAGCCTTGGCATCTGGTTTTTCTGGGAGGAGAAACGCATGAAAAAGCTGTTGAGTGCCGCCGTGGTTGCAGCCATGGCACTATGCGGTGCCGCGCAGGCCGCCGACGTCACGGTTGCGGCCCATTCCACCGGCAAGAATCTCGATTTCCTGCAGAAGCTCTTCGGGGAGTTCGAGCAGCAGACCGGCCACAAGGTCACGCTGGTGACCATGCCGCCCTCGAGTTCGGAACAGTTCGCGCAGTTCCGCCTGTGGCTCGCCGCCGGCAATTCCGACGTCGACGTCTACCAGATCGACGTCGTCTGGGCGCCACAGCTCGCTGACCAGTTCATCGACCTCAAGCCGGCGGCGAGCGACATTGCCGACCAGTTCTTCCCCTCGATCATCGCCTCGCAGACCGTCGACGGCCGGCTCGTCGCCATGCCGATGTTCACCGACGCGCCGGCGCTCTACTACCGCAAGGACCTGCTGGAGAAATACGGCAAGGCCGTTCCGAAGACCTGGGAGGAACTCGCCGCCACCGCGCAGGAAGTCCAGGACAAGGAACGCGCGGCGGGCCGGAAGGACATGTGGGGCTTCGTCTTCCAGGCGAATGCCTATGAAGGTCTCACCTGCGATGCGCTCGAATGGATCAAGTCCTCCGGCGGCGGCCAGATCGTCGAGCCGGACGGTACAATTTCCGTCAACAACGAGAAGGCGGCGGCCGCGCTCGAACAGGCGAAATCTTGGATCGGCACCATTTCGCCGCCCGGCGTCCTCTCCTACCAGGAGGAGGAGGCCCGTGGCGTCTGGCAGACCGGCAATGCGGTCTTCATGCGCAACTGGCCCTACGCCTACGCCCTCGGCAACGGCGACGACAGCGCGGTGAAGGGCAAGTTCGACGTTGCCCCGCTGCCGGTGGCAGCCATCGGCGACAAGCCCTCCTCCACCCTCGGCGGCTGGAACCTCGCCGTCTCGAAATATTCCCACGAGCAGGAGGCGGCGATTGCTCTCGTCAAGTTTCTGACCTCGGCGGAGGTGCAGAAGCGCCGCGCGGTCGAGAATTCGTTGCTTCCGACCTTGAAGGCCCTTTACGACGACCCGGACATCGCCGCGGCCCAGCCCTTCATGCCGAACTGGAAGCCGATCTTCCAGGATGCCGTGCCGCGGCCGTCGGCGGCCACCAAGATGAAGTACAACGAAGTCTCCTCGCGGTTCTGGAGCGCGGTCCACAACACGTTGTCGGGATCGGGCTCGGCGGCTGAAAATCTCGAATTGCTCGAGGTCGAACTGACGGAACTGAAGGGCAGTTCCTGGTGATCCGCGGGCCGGGCGGCCGTCCCCGCCGCCCGGCCTGACTTTGGCTGTTCCCGAGGATCGCTCATGACCAATCTCACGCTCGACCGCCCCGCGCTGCATCGGCCCGCCAGGGCTGCCGCCGGTTCCGATCTCAGCGCCCAGCGCATCCGTTCCGCATGGACCTTTCTGGCGCCGACGCTTCTGGTGCTTGCCCTCGTCGCTGGCTGGCCGCTGATCCGGACCATTTCCTTCAGCTTCACCAACGCCACCCTCACCAATCTCGGCGCGGCGGAATTCGTCGGCTTCGACAATTACCTGAGCTGGACCACCCTGAAGAGCGGCCGCACCATCTATCGCGGACTGCTCGTCGATCCCGCTTGGTGGGGTGCCGTCTGGAACACGTTGCGCTTCACGCTGATCTCCGTCACCGTCGAAACGATGCTCGGCCTCGTCGTCGCCCTCGTCCTCAACGCGCGCTTTCCCGGACGCGGGATCGTCCGCGCGGCCATCCTCATTCCCTGGGCCATCCCGACGATCGTCTCGGCGAAGATGTGGGCCTGGATGCTCAACGACCAGTTCGGCATTCTCAACGAGATCTTCCTGAGCCTCGGCCTGATCAGCCAGAAGATCGCCTGGACCGCCGATCCGCAGACGGCCATGGTCGCCGTGCTGATCGTCGACGTCTGGAAGACGACACCGTTCATGGCGCTCCTCATCCTCGCCGGCCTGCAGATGGTGCCGCAGGACATCTACGAGGCCGCGAAGATCGACGGCGTCCATCCGGTCAAAGTCTTCTGGCGCATCACGCTGCCGCTCATCCGCCCCGCGCTGATGGTCGCCGTCATCTTCCGCATGCTCGACGCGATGCGGATCTTCGACCTCATCTACGTGCTGACGCCGAACAACGCCCGCACCAAGACCATGTCGGTCATGGCGCGCGAGAACCTCTTCGAGTTCGACAAGTTCGCCTACGGCGCGGCCGCCTCGACCATGCTCTTCCTGATCATCGCGACGATCACCGTGCTCTACATCCGTTTCGGTCGCGTCAATCTGTCGGGAGGTGAACGCTGATGCCCACCATCGTCCGGCAATCCGCCTTCTACCTTCTCGTCACTGTCATCGTCGTGGTCTCGGTCTTTCCGTTCTACTATGCCGTCATCACCAGCCTCAAACCCGGCAGTTCCCTCTTCGACGTCAGCTACTGGCCGCGGTCCATCACGTTGTCCAACTATGTCGCCGTGCTGTCGCGCGGCAGCTTCCTGCGCAATCTCGGCAATTCGCTGCTGATCTCGACACTGGTGGTGATGATCTCGCTGCTGCTCGCCATCACCGCGGCCTACGCGCTTGCGAGGGTGCGGTTCCGTGGGCGCGGCCTGCTTCTGCTGACCATCCTCGGCGTTTCGATGTTCCCGCAGATCGCCGTACTCGCCGGTCTCTTCGAGCTCGTCCGCTGGTTCGGGGTGTTCAACACGCCGATCGCGCTCGTCTTCTCCTACATGATCTTCACCCTGCCCTTCACGGTCTGGGTGCTCACCACCTTCATGCGAGAACTGCCGATCGAGATCGAGGAGGCGGCGATCGTCGACGGCGCCTCGTCGTGGGTGATCGTCACACAGGTCTTCATGCCGCTGATGTGGCCGGCCCTTGTTACCACCGGCCTTCTCGCCTTCATCGCCGCCTGGAACGAATTCCTGTTCGCTTTGACCTTCACCTCGTCCGACAGCCAGCGCACCGTCCCGGTCGCCATCGCGATGCTGTCGGGCGACAGCCAGTTCGAAATTCCCTGGGGCAGCATCATGGCCGCCTCGGTCATCGTCACCCTGCCGCTGGTCGTTCTCGTGCTGATCTTCCAGCGGCGGATCATTTCCGGCCTCACCGCCGGCGGCGTCAAGGGATAGGAGGAGAACCCATGGCCCACATCCAGCTTGCCGATGTCCGCAAGTCCTTCGGCGCGCTCGAAGTCATCAAAGGTGTCGACCTGGAGGTCCGCTCCGGCGAATTCATGGTCTTCGTCGGCCCCTCTGGCTGCGGCAAGTCCACCCTGCTGCGCCTGATCGCCGGGCTCGAGGATATCAGCTCGGGCACGCTCGCCTTCGACGGCGAGGAGATGAACCGCCTGCCGCCGGCCAGACGCGGCATCGCCATGGTCTTCCAGTCCTACGCGCTCTATCCGCACATGACCGTGTTCGACAACATGGCATTCGGCATGAAGCTCGCCGGCCAGGACAAGGCCGAGCGGGACCGGAGGGTGCGCGACGCCGCCGAGATGCTGCAGCTGACGCCCTATCTCGAGCGGCTGCCGCGCCAGCTTTCCGGCGGTCGGCGCCAGCGCGTGGCGATCGGCCGGGCGATCGTGCGCGATCCCCGCGTCTTTCTGTTCGACGAGCCGCTCTCCAATCTCGATGCGGCGTTGCGGGTCGCAACCCGCCTCGAAATCGCCAAGCTCCATCGCAGCATGCACGGCACGACGATGATCTACGTCACCCACGACCAGGTGGAAGCGATGACGCTCGCCGACCGCATCTGCGTGCTGCGCGACGGCGTGGTCGAACAGATCGGCACGCCGCTCGAACTCTACGAGAGGCCGAACTCGCTCTTCGTCGCCGGCTTCATCGGCTCGCCGAAGATGAACTTCCTTTCGGGGGGCCTTTCGGAGGACTTCGGCGTCCACACGATCGGCATCCGCGCGGAGCACCTGTCGCTCGGTGAGGAGGGTCGCTGGCGGGGATCGGTCGTCCATTCGGAGATGCTCGGTTCCGACAGCTATGTCTATGTCGACATTGGCGCCGCCGAGCCGCTGGTTGTCCGGCAGGAGGGCACCGTCACCCCGAAACCGGGAGAGACCGTCGCGGTATCGCCGCAGGAGAGCGAGTTGCACCGGTTCGACAGCAACGGTCGCGCCCTTCACCGCAACCTGATGAAGGGTGCCGCCTGAACGGCAGATAGAGCAATGCGGGGCGCCGTGGCGGCGTTCCGGGAACAAGGAGAAGTCACGTGACGATCAGGACAGTTGTCTGGGGAGAGAATATCCATGAGCGCGTCAACGAGGTGGTACGCGCCATCTACCCGGACGGAATGCATACGACCATCGCCGCCGCACTGAACGCGGACGACGCGATCACCGCGTCGACGGCGACCCTGCAGGAACCAGAGCACGGGTTGACCGAGGCGCGGCTCAAGGAGACGGACGTGCTCGTCTGGTGGGGGCACAAGGATCACGGCGCGGTGGCGGACGAAGTGGTCGAGCGCGTTGCCAGGCGCGTATGGGAAGGCATGGGGCTCATCGTCCTGCATTCCGCCCATTTCTCGAAACCCTTCAAGCGGCTGATGGGCACGCCCTGCGCCCTGAAATGGCGCGAAGCCGGCGAGCGCGAGCGCATCTGGACGGTCAATCCGGGCCATCCGATCGCCGCCGGCGTCCCGGAAAACTTCGTGCTGGAGAACGAGGAGATGTACGGCGAGTTCTTCTCCGTGCCGGAGCCGCTGGAAACGGTCTTCATCTCCTGGTTCGCCGGCGGCGAGGTCTTTCGCTCCGGTCTCACCTGGCGGCGCGGCGCCGGCAATATCTTTTACTTCCGTCCCGGTCACGAAACCTACCCCACCTATCACGACGCGACGGTGCAGAAGGTGATTGGGAACGCCGTCCGCTGGGCCTACAATCCGCAGCCGGCGTTCGCCGGTATCCACGAGGCGCCGAACGTGCCGGTCGACAAGGCGCTCGAACCGATCACCGAACGCGGCCCGAGACTCCACAAGGCCGGCGAGGAAGGATACCGCTGATGGCGCCCGTTCGTCTTCTCGTCCTCGGAACCGGCGGCATGGCCAATACCCATGCCATGAACTTCGCGACGATCCCGGATGTCCAGCTCGTCGCCGCGGTTGACGTCGATCTCGCGAAGGCGCGTGCCTTCGCCGCCCGCCACGACATCCCGAACACCTTCACCTCGCTGGAGGAAGCCCTTGCCTGGGGCGAGTTCGATGCCGTGACCAACGTCACGCCGGATTGCGCCCACTATCCGACGACGCTTCCCCTGATTGCCGCCGGCAAGCACGTGATGTGCGAAAAGCCGCTCGCCGAGACCTACGGCAAGGCCGACGAGATGGCGACGGCCGCCGAACGCGCCGGCCTCGTCAACATGGTGAACCTCACCTACCGCAACGTCGCGCAGGTCCAGAAGGCACGCCAGATGGTGCTTGCCGGCGAGATCGGCAAGGTACGCCACATCGAGGCTTCCTATCTCCAGAGCTGGCTCGTCTCCAAGGCCTGGGGCGACTGGTCGACGGAGAGCCAGTGGCTCTGGCGTCTCTCGACGAAGCACGGTTCCAACGGCGTGCTCGGCGATGTCGGCATCCACATCCTCGATTTCGCCGGTTACGGTGCAGCGACCGATATCGACCACATCTTCGCGCGGCTGAAGACCTTCGAGAAGGCGCCCGGCAACAGGATCGGCGAGTACGATCTCGATGCCAATGACAGCTTCACGATGACGGCCGAGTTCACCAATGGTGCGATGGGCGTGATCCACGCAAGCCGCTGGGCGACGGGCCATCTCAACGAATTGAGGCTGCGCATTCACGGCGACAAAGGCGCGCTCGAGGTCATCCACCGGCCGGATCGTTCGGTTCTGCGGGCCTGTCTGCAGGAGGATGTCGAACTCGCGGTGTGGAAGGAGATCGCGGTCGATCCGGTCGCCACCAACTACCAGAAGTTCATCGCGGCGATCCAGGAGGGGCGTGGTCAGGAGCCGAATTTCCGCCACGCCGCCAACCTGCAGAAGATCCTCGATCTCGCCATGGTCACCGAGCTCGAACGGCGCGAACTGACCGTCTGAAACCTCCCTCCCGAGCGCGCGGCACACCCCCTGCCGCAGACCTCCGGGGTGAGACCCCGCGGCGCTCTCCTGCCGCGGGGTCTTTTCGTCTGTGCCGCGGAGGCGGTCGGCGCCGGCTACGGCGCGAGGCTCTGCCCGCCCGGAGCCGGACGGCCGATGAACTGTGAAACCGAAGGCGGGAAACCGGAGACGGTGGAGGCTGCGCCTTCCGGCATGTGATGCTCGATCGCCCGCGCGAAGGCCTTCAAGGCCGCGTTCGACCGGCCGGAGGCCTGGCGAAGCACGATCTCGACCATGCCGAGTTCGGCCAGTTCCACCTCGTCGAGCCTCTGCAGTCGCAGAAGCCCTCCCCCCTCGACCTGGCTCTCCGCGAGTGCGGTGATGCCGAAGCCGGCCCGGACGGCGGCGAGCACATTCGCATAGCTCTGGCCTTCGTAGACCACCTGCGAACGGATGCCCTTGTCCTCGAGGCTCTCCAAAAGGTGGCGCCGGTAGGCGCATCCCTCGTGGAAGACGACGAGCGGCAGGAGCTGTTCCGGGTCGGGGCGGAACCCGGGACCGGCGGCCCAGACCAGCGCTTCCCGCCGCAGAACGCCTGCGGAAGGCGCGGCTTCGGGCGGGACAAGCTGCTTTACGATCGCGATGTCGACCTCACCGTTTTCGAGACGCCGTTCCAGCCGGGCGGAGAAGTCCGAGATCGCGCGGACGTCGCAGTCGGGATGGCTCGCCTTGAACCGGCTGACGAGCTCGTTCAGCCAGCCGACGTCGATATCATCCATGATGCCGACCCGGATGCTGCCGGAGACGGAGGGTCGCTGCAGGCTCGTCCAGGCGTCGTCCACGGTGGCAAGGATCTTCAGCGCGAAGGGCAGAAGCCGCTGGCCGGCGTCGGTCAGCCCTTCGACATGGCCACGCGAACGCTTGAGCAGGCGCTCGCCGAGCGCGTCCTCCATGCTCCTGATCTGCCGCGTGAGCGCCGTCTGCGTGCGCATCCGCGATCGTGCGGCATTCGTGAAGCTTTGGTGTTCGGCCACCGCGACGAAAGCCCTTATCTGTTCGAGCGTCAGCCTGCGCAAATCGATCATCGTAATGCCTCCTTCGCATATTGGCACAGCATAATTCATTTTCGTCATGCTGCAATGCGCAATACCCTTCATGCGGGAGGATGGTTTCGATCGTACCACCGAACGTTACATAGCCAAGGAGCCCATCATGGGAATGACATTTCCGGCTGGTCACAAGCCGCGTTTTTCGAACTTCAGCATTGACGGCGTGCTCGACGAGACCCTGCGCGAAGGGGCTGAACGCTGCATGTTTTCCATCCCGACCATCGACAAGCTGCCGTTGATCCGCAGCATCATGAAGTCCGGCGTGCGGGATCTGGTCTTCGGGAGCGGTCCCGACGATCCGGACGATCTCGCCGCCGTGTTGGCAAGGCTCGAAGGAGAGCATGCGATCGACGGGCAGAAGTTCTCCTTCATCCTGCTGCTCAACTGCTTCGAGCCGCTGATGGTACAGTTCGAGCGTTTTCCCGAGGCGCTCCGCCGGCACGTCACCATCAGCTTCGGCATGATCACCCATGACAGCGAGCATAGCCTGTTCGAGAAAACGGTCGACCGGTTCCGCAGCCTCGGCTTCGACAGCCTCCGCGTCTCCCTCCTCAACAATTTCGGCGGCGAGATCGGCGAAGCGGCATACGCCAACATCACGCGGCAGATCGACCGGTCGCGGGCACTGGGGATCGAGACCGTCCGGATCAACGATTCCCTCGGGACGATCTATCCCGAGGCGATGGCGGTGCTCGCGGCGAACCTGCGCCACGACTACCCGGAAACCAATTTCTGCCTGCACGCCCACAACGACCGCGGTTTCGGCCTCCAGAACGCGCTCGCCTCGATCTATCACGGCTTCAACCTGATCGAGGGCGGGTTCGCCGAGTTCGGCAACCGCTCCGGCCTGCCGGCCATCGAACTTCTGTGCAAGATCTTCGCCGAGAAGAACATCCACATCACCGGCGGCGACCTGAACGACGAGACCGTTTCGGAAACGGCCCGGCTCGCCGAGGAGACCTTCCTCCTGGTGCCGAGCCTCTTCCGTCCGGCGAGCGGCCATATCGTCGACTGCGAAAACATGGGGGTCACCAATATTCCCGACTATCTCGGCGCGAGCAGCGCGTCGCGCTACTTCCTGAACCGGATCGGCCTGCACATGCCGACGCTCGAGCGGCTCTTCCATGACCTCGGCGTCAACGACCAGGGCAGCATTTCGGAGATGGCCACCGGTTTCCGCGACCATCTCGAAGGGCTGATGCACGAGGTCACCGTGAGGAAGGCCTTCGAGTACCGCGCGCTGCGCCGGATGGTCGAGACCTTCTATGACGACGACGTGTTGTTCTCCGACCGGGTCTACGACATGGCCCGGCAGTTCCTCGACGGCCGCGGCGCCCGGCCGGTCGCCGCCTGACCGCCCGCTTCATCCGGCCGTCGCGTCATCGCGGCGGCCGGTTTCCGACGAACCAAAAAAGGCATGAGTTGCATGATTGAGATCGTCATCCCGGTCTTCCTCGTCATCCTGGTCGGCTATCTCTTCGGCCGCCGGAACCAGTTCAGCGCGGAAGCCGAAAAGCTGATCAACGAGTACGTCCTCTACATCGCCCTTCCGGCGCTGCTCTTCCTCGCGGTCGCGCGTGCCGATCCGAACGACCTCGCGCAGTGGCGCTTCGTGCTCGCCACCCTCGCTGGCATCGCCGCGGCCTATGTCGCCGGCAACGTGCTTGCCTGGACGCGCGGTGTCCGCTCGCCGCAATCCTCGCTCGTCGGCATGGCGTCGTGCTACGGAACGACCGGCTACATGGGCATTCCGATCCTCGTCGCTGCCTTCGGCCCGCAGGCGGCGGTGCCGGCGGCGATCGCCACCATCCTCCACAACATTCCGGCGATCATGACGGTCATCGTCACCCACGACATCGCCGGCCGCACGAATGTAGGGCTGCTCTCCAGCCTGAAGCGCGCCCTGACGACGACGCTCAAGAATCCGCTCACGCTGGCGGTGCTCGCGGGCGCGGCCTTCGCGCTCCTGCGCATTCCCCTGCCGGGTGTCGCCGTGTCGTTCACCCAGTTCCTCGCGAATGCCGCCGGGTCGACCGCGCTTTTCGCCCTCGGTCTCGGGCTCGCCCGCATCCCGATCTCCAGGAAGGCGCTTTCCGCCAAATTCGGATGGGTCGGCCCGACCGCCCTGATCAAGATCGTCCTGCAGCCGGTTGTCACGCTGGCGGTCCTGCTTGCACTGGTCGGAACCGGCGTCGATATCTGGTTTGCGACCGCCGTCGTCATGGCCGCCCAGCCGATCGGCGCGGGCGCCTATGTGTTCGCCAGCCGCTACGGCTATTTCGGCGAGGAGACCTCCGTCGCGATCATCCTTTCGCTGCTGGTAACCGTGCTGACGCTGACCGTCATCCTGCAGATCTTCGGGACTCAACTCGGCACCTGACCCACGCCGGGCAGGTGAGGAGCCTCTTTTCCGGGCACCCTCCACCCATGCCTGCCGGGAAAAATCCTCATGTCCCGGCAACGGGTTGACCGATCCGTGCGGCACTGCAGCATGGAATCTGCATTGACATTTTTCGTCACCAAAGTGAGTATTTGCCCATCAACAGCGCAAATGCTCAATTTGGGAGGAAGACATGACATTGAAGACCTTGTTGCTGGGCGCCTGCTCGGCCCTTGCTCTCGCCGGGATCGCCTCGGCCGAGACGCTGACGATCGCGACCGTGAACAACGGCGACATGATCCGCATGCAGGGGCTGACGGACGATTTCACCAGCAAGAACCCCGACATTAAGGTCGAGTGGGTCACGCTCGAGGAAAACGTGCTACGCGAGCGCGTGACGACCGACATCGCCACCAAGGGCGGCCAGTACGACATCATGACCATCGGCACCTACGAGGTTCCGATCTGGGCCAAGCAGGGCTGGCTGCTGCCGCTCGACAATCTCGGCGCCGACTATGACGTCAACGACCTGCTGCCGGCGATCCGCTCGGGTCTCACCGGCGACGACGGCAAGCTCTATGCTGCACCCTTCTACGGCGAAAGCTCGATGGTCATGTACCGCAAGGACCTGATGGAGAAGGCCGGGCTCACCATGCCGGACGCCCCGACCTGGGACTTCGTGGCCGATGCGGCGCGCAAGATGACCGACCGTGAGAACGGCATCAACGGCATCTGCCTGCGCGGCAAGGCCGGCTGGGGCGAGAACATGGCTTTCCTGACGGCGACCGCCAACGCCTTCGGCGCCCGCTGGTTCGACGAAAACTGGAAGCCGCAGTTCGACCAGCCGGAATGGAAGAACACGCTCGACTTCTACGTCAAGCTGATGAACGACGCCGGCCCGCAGGGCGCCTCCTCGAACGGCTTCAACGAGAACCTCGCCCTCTTCCAGCAGGGCAAGTGCGGCATGTGGATCGACGCCACGGTGGCTGCGTCCTTCGTCACCAATCCGAAGGATTCGACCGTCGCCGACAAGGTCGGCTTCGCCCTCGCCCCGGATACCGGTCTCGGCAAGCGCGGCAACTGGCTTTGGGCCTGGAACCTCGCGATCCCGGCAGGCTCGCAGAAGGCGGAAGCCGCGGAAAAGTTCATCGCCTGGGCGACCGGCAAAGGCTATCTCGATCTCGTCGCTTCCAAGGAAGGCTGGGCGAACGTTCCTCCCGGCACCCGCACCTCGCTCTACGAGAACCCGGAATACCAGAAGGCGGCGCCCTTCGCGAAGATGACGCTCGACTCCATCAACGCGGCCGACCCGAAGAACCCGAGCGTCAAGCCGGTGCCCTATGTCGGCGTCCAGTTCGTGGCGATCCCCGAGTTCCAGAGCCTCGGCACCTCGGTCGGCCAGCTCTTCTCGGCAGCACTCGCCGGCCAGATGTCGGTGGATGATGCGCTTGCCCAGGCGCAGAGCCTCACCGAGCGCGAAATGACCCGCGCCGGTTACATCAAGTAATTCGACCTCCCGAAAGCAACGCCGCCCGGATTGCGGTCCGGGCGGTGCGGACATCGGCACTGTTCTCCCCCGCTCGCGGGGGAGAACAGCCCGATCGAGGATCAACGAACCGACGGACAGGGACTGCCCTCTCCCTCGGAATTCAGGGTGGCTGCGCCATGGCAACGGAAAACACACGAGGATTGGCGCGCATGATGATGGCGCCGTCGGTCGGGCTCCTGCTGATCTGGATGATCGTGCCGCTGGCGATGACGCTCTGGTTCTCGTTCCAGAACTACAATCTCCTGAACCCGGCCAATGTCAGCTTCGCGGGTCTCTTCAACTACCGCTATTTCTACACCGACCCGGCCTTCTTCCAGTCACTATGGAACACGCTTCTGATCGTCGGCGGTGTGCTCCTCGTCACCGTCGTCGGCGGCATCGCGGTGGCACTGCTCCTCGACCAGCCGATCTTCGGCCAGGGACTGGTGCGGATCATGGTCATTTCGCCGTTCTTCGTGATGCCGCCGGTCGCCGCCCTCGTCTGGAAGAACATGATCATGCATCCGGGCTACGGCGTGCTCGCCGACATGAGCCGAGCGCTCGGGCTCACGCCGGTCGACTGGTTCGCGCAGTATCCGCTGGTGTCGATCGTCATCATCGTCGCCTGGCAGTGGCTGCCCTTCGCCACCCTCATCCTGCTCACCGCGCTCCAGTCGATGGATGTCGAGCAGAAGGAGGCCGCCGAAATGGACGGCGCGAATGCGCTGAACCAGTTCATCTATCTGACACTGCCGCATCTCGCCCGCGCGATCACCGTGGTCATCCTGATCCAGACGATCTTCCTGCTCGGGGTCTACGCGGAAATCCTGGTCACGACGAACGGCGGGCCGGGCTACGCTTCCACCAATCTCGCCTTCCTGATCTACCGCACGGCGCTCCTCGGCTACGACGTTGGCGGCGCCTCGGCGGGGGGCATCATCGCCGTCGTGCTCGCCAACGTCGTCGCCTTCTTCCTGATGCGCGCCGTGGGCAAGAATCTCGACCGCTGAGGAGACGACCATGGCACGCAGTATCACCACTCGCCGCAAGATCGCCGTCACTGCCCTCGCCTGGGTCGTCGCGCTGCTGATCTTCTTTCCGATCCTCTACACGATCATCACCAGCCTGAAGACCGAGACCGAGGCGATCCAGGGTTTCAACCTCGTGCCCTCCTTCACGCTCGAAAGCTACGTGACGGTCCAGACCCAGCGCGACTACCTGAAGCCGTTCATGAACTCGGTCGTGCTCTCGGTCGGCTCGACGCTGCTTGCCCTTCTCGTCGGCATTCCCGCCGCCTGGGCGATGGCCTTCTCGCCGACGAAGCGGACCAAGGACATCCTGATGTGGATGCTCTCCACCAAGATGATGCCAGCCGTCGCCGTCCTCGTCCCGATCTATCTCCTCTTCCGGGATTTCGGCCTGCTCGACACCCGGATCGGGCTCACCGTCATGCTGATGCTCATCAACCTGCCGATCGTCGTCTGGATGCTCTACACCTATTTCCGGGAGATCCCCGGCGAGATCCTCGAGGCCGCCCGCATGGACGGGGCGACGCTCTTCGGCGAGATCGTCTACGTGCTGACGCCGATGGCGGTTCCCGGTATCGCCTCGACGCTGCTCCTCAACATCATTCTCGCCTGGAACGAGTCCTTCTGGACCATCCGGCTGACCACCACCAACGCCGCGCCGCTCACCGCCTTCATCGCCTCCTTCTCGAGCCCGCAAGGCCTGTTCTGGGCCAAGCTCTCGGCCGCGTCGACGCTCGCCATCGCGCCGATCGTCATTCTCGGCTGGTTCAGTCAAAGGCAACTGGTACGCGGGCTGACCTTCGGCGCCGTCAAGTAAGGAACGACCATCATGGGAAGCATCAGACTGGAACAGCTCTCCAAATCCTTCGGCGAGCACGCGGTCATCCCCTCGATCGATCTCGAAATCAACGACGGCGAGTTCGTCGTCTTCGTGGGCCCCTCGGGCTGCGGCAAGTCCACGCTGCTGCGGCTGATCGCGGGGCTCGAGGATGCGAGCGGCGGCAGGATCATCATCGACGGCAAGGACGAGACGGCAACAGCGCCGGCACGGCGCGGGCTCGCCATGGTCTTCCAGTCCTACGCCCTCTACCCGCATATGAGCGTGCGCTCCAATATCGGCTTCCCGCTGAAGATGGCGAACGTCGACAAGGCCGAAATCGACCGCAAGGTCGAGGAAGCCGCCCGCATCCTCAACCTCGGGGACTATCTCGACCGGAAGCCCCGCGCCCTTTCCGGCGGCCAGCGCCAGCGTGTCGCGATCGGCCGGGCGATCGTCCGCTCGCCCCGCTGCTTCCTCTTCGACGAGCCGCTCTCCAACCTCGATGCGGCGCTGCGCGTCGCCATGCGCCTCGAAATCACCGAACTCCACCACAAGCTTGGCGCCACCTCGATCTACGTCACCCACGACCAGGTCGAGGCGATGACCATGGCCGACAAGATCGTCGTGCTCAACAAGGGCCGCATCGAACAGGTCGGCTCTCCGCTCGACCTCTATCGCCGGCCTGCCAATATCTTCGTCGCCGGCTTCATCGGCTCTCCGAAGATGAACCTGATCTCCGGCCGGACGGCGACCGACGAAGGCGCACATACGGTCGGCATCCGCCCGGAGCACCTCACCCTTTCGACCGAGACGGGCCGCTGGAAGGGCAAGGTCACGGTGGCCGAACATCTCGGCTCCGACACCTTCCTGCACGTCGACGTTCCGGGCATCGGCACACTCACGACGCGCACCGGCGGCGACGTGCCGGTCCGCCATGGCGACGAGGTCTTCGTCACCCCCGAGCCCGGCCATCTCCACAAGTTCGACGCGAAGGGGCTTGCCCTATGACGGGACGACTTCAAGGCAAGTCGGCCCTGATCACCGGCTCGGCCCGCGGCATCGGCCGTGCCTTCGCAGAGGCCTATGTCCGCGAAGGGGCAACGGTCGCAATCGCCGACATCGACCTCGATCGTGCGACACGCACCGCCGAAGAGATCGGCCCTGCCGCCTATGCCGTCCGCCTCGATGTGACCGACCAGGCCTCCATCGATGCCGCGGTGAAGGCCGTCGAGGATCGCGCCGGCGGACTCGACATTCTCGTCAACAACGCCGCCCTTTTCGACCTTGCGCCGATCGTCGAGATCAGCCGCGAAAGCTTCGACAGGCTCTTCTCGATCAACGTCGCCGGCACGCTCTTCATGCTGCAGGCGGCGGCGAAGTCGATGATCGCCAGAGGAAAGGGCGGCAAGATCATCAACATGGCAAGCCAGGCGGGCCGCCGTGGCGAGGCGCTCGTCGCCGTCTACTGTGCCACCAAGGCCGCGGTCATCTCGCTGACGCAGTCGGCCGGGCTCGACCTCATCAAGCACGGCATCAACGTCAACGCGATCGCCCCCGGCGTCGTCGACGGCGAGCACTGGGACGGCGTCGACGCCCTCTTTGCGAAATACGAGAACCGCTCGCGGGGCGAGAAGAAGAAGCTGGTCGGAGAGGCCGTCCCCTTCGGGCGGATGGGGAGGGCCGAAGACCTGACCGGCATGGCGATCTTCCTCGCCACTCCCGAGGCCGACTACATCGTCGCCCAGACCTACAATGTCGACGGCGGCAACTGGATGAGCTGAACGCTTGGCCGGCACGTCAATTCGAGGACTTCCCCATGACCTTCAAACTCTCGCTCGCCAACCTGTCCGCCATTTCAGCGAGGGCCTCCGTTCCCGCCTATGACAGGGCGAGCCTGAAGGCCGGCATCGTGCATTTCGGCGTGGGCAACTTCCACCGTGCCCACATGGCCGTCTACCTTCACGAGCTCTTCAATCGCGGGCGCGATCTCGACTGGGCGATCATCGGCGCCGGCGTAATGCCGTCGGACCGGAAGATGCGGGATACGTTGAAGGCGCAGGATTTCCTGACCACCGTCGTTGAACAGGATGTCGCCCGCTCCGCCGCGACCGTCACCGGCCCGATGGTGGACATCATCACGGCGCCCGATTTCGACCGGATCGTCGCGACGCTGGCCGACCCGGCAATCCGCATCGTCTCCATGACGATCACCGAGGGCGGCTACTTCATCGACCCGGCGACCGGCAAGTTCGACCCCACCCATCCGGCGATCACCGCCGATGCGGCCGATCCCGACCATCCGAAGACCGTGTTCGGCCTCATCATCGCGGGGCTGAAAGCCCGCCGCGCCGCGGGTCTTCCGCCGTTCACCGTCATGTGCTGCGACAACATCCCCGGCAATGGCGAGGTGACGGAGGCGACCGTCTGCGGACTCGCCAGGCTCTCCGACGCCGACTTTGCCCACTGGATCCATCAAAACGTCGCCTTCCCGAATGCGATGGTCGACCGGATCACGCCGGCGACCGGCGAACGGGAGATTGCGATCGCCCGCGACACCTACGGCATCGAGGACGGCTGGCCGGTCTTCTGCGAGGAGTTCACGCAGTGGGTGCTGGAGGACAGGTTCCCGCTCGGCCGCCCGGCGCTCGAAGAGGTGGGCGTCACCTTCGTGCCCGACGTCGCGCCCTACGAGCTGATGAAGCTTCGCATCCTGAACGGGGGGCACGCGGCCATCGCCTACCCGGCGGCGCTGATGGATATCCACTACGTCCACGAGGCGATGGAGACCCCGCTGATCCGCGGCTTCCTCGCCAAGCTCGAAAACGAGGAGATCATCCCCGTCGTACCACCGGTTCCCGATACCAGCCTCGCCGACTACTATTCCCTGATCGAACGCCGCTTCGCCAATCCGAAGATCGGCGACACGATCCCGCGGCTCGCCCAGGACGGATCGAACCGCCAGCCGAAATTCATCCTTCCCTCGACCGCCGACCGCCTGGCCAAGGGGCTCGACGTCGTCGGTCTCGCCCTCGTCTCCGCGCTCTGGTGCCGGTATTTCGAGGGCGTGTCGGACAGTGGCAAGGCGATCGTCTTCAACGACGTCAACGCCGACCGGCTTCAGAAGGCCGCACTTGCCTCCCGGCAGGACCCGAAGGCCTTTCTCGCGCTGGGCGACATCTTCGGCGGCGTCGGCACAAATCCGCGCTTCGTCACGCGCTTCACCGAAGCGCTGGCGAGCCTGCGGCAGAACGGAACGGCGGCAACCCTGCAGCAATATATCGACGGTAAGCTTGCCTGAGACAAAAGGGGAGGTCCGATGGCTCAGGCAACGAGGCTCGTCATCTTCGATTGCGACGGCGTTCTCGTCGACAGCGAGCCGATTTCGATCGAGGTGCTCGTCGCCTCCTTCGCCCGCGCCGGCGTACTGATCGACGAAGCCGGCGCCTATCGCCGCTTTCTCGGACGGAGCCTCTCCACCGTGATCGCCGCCGCCCGTCAGGAGTTCGGCCTCGACATGGACGAGGCCTTCCTCGAACGCCTGCGCCAGGACCTTTTCGCCCGCTTCAGGGCGGACCTTCGCCCGATCCCCGGCATCGCAGAAACGTTAGAGGCGCTGGAGGCCCATGGCATCGGCTGGTGCGTCGCCTCGTCGAGCCACATGGAACGCATCCGCCTGTCGCTCATGGTCACCGGGCTCCTCGACCGCTTCGCCCCGAACATCTTCAGCGCGGCGATGGTCGCCCGTGGCAAGCCCGCGCCCGACCTCTTCCTCTATGCCGCCGGACAGATGGGGCGCCGACCGTCCGACTGCATCGTGATCGAGGACAGCCCAGCGGGCATCGAGGCTGCCAAGGCGGCCGGCATGACGGTCTTCGCCTTCACCGGCGGCTCGCACGCGCATTTCGCGTCCCATCGGGGGGCGCTCGAAGCACTGGCACCCGACGCCACGTTTGACGCCATGGCCGATTTGATCCACCTTGTCGCAAAAGAATAGGGACGGAAACAGGCCAGAATGCGCGATCACGTGATTGCGGTCGATGTGGGGACCGCCAGCGCGCGAGCCGGCGTCTTCGATGCGGCTGGAAACCTGCTGGCGCGGCGCGAATGCCCGATCCTGCTCCGCCGGCCGGGTGCCGAGCGCGGGGAACACGATTCCGAAGACATCTGGCGGGCGAGCTGCAAGGCCGTGGCCGAGGCGCTCGCAGCCTCCGGCATAACGGCCGGGCAGGTTGCGGCCGTCGGCTTCGACGCCACCTGTTCGCTGGTGCTGCGCGCGGAAAACGGTTCGAAGATTGCGCTGGCCGAGGAAGACGGCATCGTTTTTGATACCATGTCCTGGCTCGATCACCGTGCCTCGGCGGAGGCGGAGGAATGCACCCGGACCAGCCATCCGGCGCTTGCCCATTGCGGCGAGGTCATGTCGCCGGAAATGCAGGTGCCGAAGCTCATGTGGCTGAAACGGCAGAGGCCGGATCTCTGGGCGAGCGCCGGGCTCTTCTTCGACCTCGCGGACTTCCTCACCTGGCGCGCGACCGGCTCCCCTGCCCGCTCGCTGTGTACGCTGACGGCCAAATGGAACTATCTCGCCCACGAGGGAAAGGGTTGGAAGCCGGACTTTTTCTCGGCGATCGGCCTTGATGATCTCGTCGCCCGCGGAGGGTTGCCGGAGCAAGGCGTTGCCGTCGGCCGCCCGGTCGGCGTGCTGTCGCCCTGGGCGGCGGCTGAAATGGGTCTCGATCCCGGCATCGCGGTCGCCGCCGGCATGGTGGACGCCTATGCCGGCGCCTTGGGTGTCCTCGGCCCGGTGGCAGCTGACCCCGGCGATCTGTCGCGGCAGGCCGCGCTGATTGCCGGCACGTCGAGCTGCCTCGTCGCCTTTGCACCCGAGCCACGGTTCGGGCGTAGCATTTGGGGGCCTTTCTTCGAGGCGATCTTTCCGGGCCAGTGGCTGGTCGAGGCGGGGCAATCGGCGACGGGCGGGCTCCTCGGCCATCTGTTGCTCGCCCATGCCGAGGGCGGCGGTGCGACGACGGCCGCGCACCAGCGGGTGATCGCGCGCATCATGGAGATGCGCGCGGAAGAAGGTGCAAGCTTCGGCGAGCGGATCAACATTCTTCCAGATTTTCACGGAAACCGGTCGCCGTTTGCAGATGACAGGCTGACGGGAACGATCGCCGGGCTGACCCTCGATGCCTCGTTCGACGGTTTGTGCCGGATCTACTGGCGGGCATGCGTGTCGATCGCGCTCGGCCTGCGCCAGATCCTGGAGACGCTGGAAACGAGCGGCTTCAGGCCGGAACGGCTGCACCTGACCGGCGGGCATGTCCGGAATCCGCTTCTCATCGAACTTTATGCCGATGTCACCCGGCTCGAGATCGCGGTTACCCGCAGCGAGGACGCCGTCCTTCTCGGCACGGCGATGAATGCCGCGACCGCCGCCGGTCTTTTTTCCGCGCTGGCGGAAGCGGGTGTGGCCATGGCGCGACCCGTCACTGTCATGCGTCCCAATCCGGCGACGAGATCGCTTTACGATCGCGACTTCGCCCGCTTCCTGGCAATGCAAAGGCACCGCGCCGAACTCGACGCGCTCTGAGAAGCACCCTCCGCGGGCGCGAGACGCTCCGGGCTCACCGATATTTCGGCGGGCGAGCCACGGCGTTCATCGTCAGCTCCTGGTGGGTCGCGAACTGGCCGAGCGCCTTCACAAGCTTGCGGGCTTCGGCCTTGTCGATGCCGTTGCGCCGGCAATATTCGGAGACGTCATAGACTGGCTTCTTGCCGGGTACGCGTACCTGGCGATTGTCGACGTGATAGGCCATTTTCTCCTCCCGCAATACCGGACAGACGACGCTCACCATCTCGAAAACCTGAACGTATTTTAGCGTAGCCTGAAATTCAGAATGGTACAATCGCCGAAAGCGATCACCCGGGCCGGCGGGACAACCCGGGCGCTGGATCATTTCCGGCCAATTCGGAGTCGTTCTGACGGAGCGATTTTGCGGCAGGACCAAGCGAAGACGCGAAGAGCATATCCAGCGATCCGGTCTTGCCCGATGGCGGGCATCGCGCCGCGACCGGCTCACCACCGGATCGCACGCACCAATCGAGAAACAGAACCGACCCCGAATTAGTCGGAAATGCTCTGGAGACTGGCCCTCGGGACTCGCTACGCGGAGTCTGGTCTGTCAGGATTCCTCGAGATAGACCCTCGCCTCGAACCCGTCTTCCCGGCCGCTTGCCGGCGACAGCAGTTCGAGCCGGGCGCCGGCGCCGGCGGCGATGGATTCCGCTATCGCCAGGCCGAGCCCGGTTCCGTCGGCCGAGGTCTCACCGCGCGCAAAGCGCCGCGTCAGGGTCTTCAGCACCTCGGGCGCGACCGACGGCCCGGCATTGCTGACGGAAAACACCCGTCCGGACGTCAGGGAAACCTCGACCCGGGTGTCTGCGGGGGCGTGCTTCAGGCCGTTCTCGATGAGGTTGCGTGCAAGGATCGCGAAGACATCCGCATCCATGCGCGACATCACCGGCTCCTTCGGCAGATGAAGGTCGAGCCGGTCCGCCGTCGCCGCGGCACGGGTGAAATCGTTGGCGACGAGCGAGAGAATGGGCACCAGATTGTGAGGCTTGGCGGCGATGAGCCCGCCGCCCTCCGCCTTGGCGAGCTGCATCAGCTTCTCCCCGAGACGCGCGAGCGAATGCAGTGCCCCCTCGATGTCCCTGGCCCGGTCCTGCAGCGGGCCCCGCGGCGCCTCGGCGACCAGCCGCTGGGTCTGCGCAAGGGCTGCGGCGATCGGCGTGCGCAACTCGTGCGCGCTGTTGGCGGTGAAGGTCCGTTCCGCCTCGAGCGCCCGCCTCAGCCGTTCCATCAGCCGGTTGACGCCGTCCGCGATCGGGGTGATCTCGCGCGGCAGCGAGGCCGTGTCGACGGGGGTCAGATCGCCGCTGCCGCGCCGCTCGATCTGGTCGCCGAAGACATGGACGGGCCGCATGTTGCGCCTGACCAGCCACCATACACCGACGAAGCTTGCCGGGATCAGCGCGCCGAGCGGCAGGGCGAGCGCCATCGCCGCATCGAGCGTTGCCTTGAGCCGGTCGCCGAGCGGTTCGGCGATGGTGATGGTGACGGTGCCGCGCACGGCCGCTTCCGAGTACAGCCGGTGCGTTTCGGTGGTCGAGAAGCCGGTCTTTTCGAAGGGCGGGAAGATGTTGAGCTCGGCATCGTGCGATCGCATCAGGACATTGCCGTTCTCGTCGCGCACGACATAGTTCAGGTGCTCGTCGTGATGGCGGATCGAGAGTATCCGCTGCGGCGGGCGTTCGTCGCCCTGGCCGATGATGTCGATCACCGCGAGCGGCAGGAGCCGCTGGGCGGTCTCCTGCATGGCGCTGTCGAAGACCTCGTCGAGTTCCGCACGCACGATGAGCGCCGCGGCGGCTGTCGCGGCGATCCACATCACGCTCACGCCGATCGCGAGCCCGAGCGAGAGATGTCGTTGAAGGCTCGCCCGCTTCCTCATGACTGGCGCAACCGGTAGCCCATGCCGCGCACGGTCTCGACCACGTCATGCCCGAGCTTGCGGCGAAGCCGGCTCACATAAACCTCGATGGCATTGCTTTCGATCTCGTCGTCGAAGGAATAGAGCCGCTCCTCGAGCTGCGGCTTGGACAGCAGCATGCCCGGATGCTGGAGGAAGGCCTCGAAGAGCACCCATTCGCGGGCCGTCAGCGGCACGGGCTTGCCCTTGCGGGTCACGCTGCGGGCGGCGAGGTCGACCTGCAGCTCGCCGACGGCGACGAGCGGATTGGGGTTGCCGGTATAGCGGCGGGCAACCGCCTTCACGCGGGCGGAGAGCTCGCTGAGGTCGAAGGGTTTCACGAGATAGTCGTCAGCGCCGGCGTCAAGTCCCTCGATACGATCGGAGATCTGGTCGAGCGCAGTCAGGATGATGACCGGCGTCGTATCGCCGCCACCCCGCCGCATGCGCAGGAAGGGAATGCCCCGGCCGTCCGGCAGCATCAGGTCGAGCAGGACGAGGTCGTAGCCGGTCGTGCGCATGTAGTCCTCCGCAAGATCGAGACGCCGCGCCCAGTCGACGACATGTCCGTCGGCAGCAATCTGGTCGCGCACCGCCGCACCCAGCCCACCGTCATCCTCTATCAGCAGCACGCGCACGATTCCCGGCCCTCTTCCACCTTGGCATTTACATGAACGCGCTATCAGCCAAAGCTGACAGCAAGCTGAAAGAAAAAGTTTCCGCCTTTCAGGTCGCTGTCAGGATGACGATGCATGTTCCAGCCAGACAATAGTCAGAGGACACCGAGAATGAAATATCACGCCCTTGCAGCCGTCCTGTTTTGTGCCGGTCTCGGCGGCGGCATCGCGTTTGCCGAAGAAGACTGCGACGTGCCCATGGCAGACTGGCAGCCGCGAAACGTCATCCAGAAGATGGCGGAAGAGCGCGGCTGGACCGTCCGCAAGATCCGCACCGACGACGGTTGCTACCAGATCTTCGCAACCGACGCCTCCGGCAGGCAGATCGAGGTGAAGGTCAATCCTTCGAGCCTCGAGATCGTGGAAATGGAAAACGAAAGCCTCCGCGACCACAAGCGTGAGAGCCATGACGGCGATCGCGAAGAGGAGGAGGACGAAGATCACGTCGGCCTCCGCGGCGCTGCCGCCAGCGAGGCGGTTCCGACCCCGATCAAGGCAACGCCCCCGGCAAACGGCCTCTTCAAGACCGGGGCCACGCCGAAAGTGATCATCCAGTAACGAGCCGCTCCCCTTTTCTACCTCTTCGGCCGGCGGACCACCTCGGTGGTCCGCGGAATGGGCACCCCCTGCCCGCGGCCATCACACGCCATCATCCCTTCACGATCCATCACTGGAGACAAGACATGAACAAGATTGCATCCGCGCTTGCCCTCGCCGCCGTCGTCGCGACCCCCGCCATGGCGGAGGCCCGCCAGGTCACCTTCAAGACGCAGCTCAAGAGCTATGGCGGCAACGGCGCCTATGTCGTCATCTACGTGACCGACGCCTCCGGAAAGTATGCCGGCACGCTGTGGATGGCCGGCGGCAAGTCCAAGTACTACCGCCACCTGACCGACTGGCGCCGGCTGAGCGGCGGCAACCGCTCCGAGATCGACGGCATCACCGGTGCCAGCGTCGGCAGCGGGCAGACGCTCGGGATCACGCTCGACCTCGCCGACACGCTGATCGACGCCGGCTACGAGATCCACATCGATACCGCCGTCGAGGACATGCGCGAGAACCCCTCCGACGTGACCGTGCCGCTGACCTCCGCCGGGGCCGGCAAGCCCGTCAAGGGCCGCGGCTACGTGAAAGCCTTCACCTACAACATGTAACAGACCGGGACCTCTCGCAATGCTCCGTCACCTCCATTCCATTCCGGGCCTGATCGTCGCCCTCGTCGTCACCGTCATCGCAGCGACGGGCGCAATGCTGGCCGTCCTTCCCGCATGGGAACATGCCCGGTCGGCCGGGTCCTCGTCCGCGATCAGCGTCGCCGGTCTGGCCGAGGCGGTGGCGGAGAAATATCCGGGCGTCGAGCGCATCGAGCGCAAGCCCTCCGGCGCCGTCGTGGTCTACTATTTCGAAGGCGACGTTCCGGGTGCCGATGTCGTCGATCCCCGGACGGGCGACAAGATCGAGCCTTACGAGCCCTCGGGCTTCGCCCGGACCGTGACGCAGCTGCACCGCAGCTTCTTCGCGGGCAATGCCGGCCGCGTGACCGCCGGCGTCGGTGCCGCGGCGATGCTGCTGCTCAGCATCACCGGCATCATGCTGCTTGCGAGCCGGCTCGGCGGCTGGCGCAAGCTCTTCTCGCCGATCCGCGGCGACGGCATCAGGCGCTGGCACGCCGAACTCGGGCGCCTCGCGCTCCCCGGCCTCACCGTGTCCGCCCTGACCGGCCTCTACATGTCGCTCGCGACCTTCGGCATGATCTCCGACGGTTCGGACGCGGAACCCGACTTTCCCGACGCCGTCGCCGGCACGGAAGCCATGGCGATCAGCGACATCGCTCCGCTCAAGGCGACGAGCATCGACAATCTCCGGGAGCTGCGCTTTCCCTATCAGGGCGACCTCAACGACGCCTTCACGCTGACGACGGCCGACGGCATGGGCTATGTCGACCAGGCGACCGGCGAACTTCTGAACTACATGCCGAACGGCATGGTGAAGACGGTCTACGAGACCATCTTCATGCTGCATACGGGCCAGGGCCTGTGGTGGTTCGCCCTCCTCCTCGGTCCGTCGGCGCTCGCAGTTCCCTTCTTTGCCGCGACGGGCGTGCTGATCTGGTGGCGGCGGCGTGCCGCAACCCCGAAGATCGCCGATAATCACGGCGCGCAGTCCGCCGACACGGTGATCCTGGTCGGCAGCGAGGGCAACACGACCTGGGGCTTCGCCAAGACCCTGCACGAGGCGCTCACCGCCGCCGGTCACAAGGTCCACACCGGCGCCATGAACGACCTTGCCAAGTCCTACAAGCATGCCGAACGGATGTTCGTGCTGGCCGCCACCTATGGCGACGGCGCCGCTCCCGCCTCGGCCCGCCAGTTCCTCGACAAGCTCGAGGCGATTACGACGGCTCCGGCGTTTCCCGTCGCCGTGCTCGGCTTCGGCGACCGCCAGTTCCCCCGTTTCTGCGGCTTCGCCCGCGACGTCGAGGAAGCCCTCGTCGCCAAAGGCTGGCGTCAGTTCGCCCCGATCGCCACGATCGACCGCCAGTCGGCGCAGGAGTTCGCCCGCTGGGGCGATGAAATCGGCCAGCGCATCGGTACGCCGCTTTCGCTCGTCCACGTCGCCGCCCGCCCGAAGACGGCCCGCATGGTCCTCGTCGAGCGCATCGACTACGGCACTAAAGTGCAGGCTCCGACCTCGGTGCTCCGCTTTGCCGCGGCCCAAGGAGAGAGAAAGGGCCTTCTCGCCCGCCTCTTCCGCCGGTCCCTGCCGCGCTTTCATGCCGGCGACCTGGTCGGCATCCTGCCGCCCGGAAGCGACCTGCCGCGCTTTTATTCGCTCGCCAGTTCCTCGCGCGACGGCGTTCTGGAAATCTGCGTGCGCAAGCAGCCCGGCGGCCTCTGCTCCGGCTACCTTCACGGCCTGCGGCCCGGCGATGCGATCGAGGCCTTCGTCAAGCCGAATCCCGCCTTCCGTCCGCGCCGCGGCAAGGAGCCGCTGATCCTGATCGGTGCCGGCACCGGCATCGGCCCGCTCACCGGCTTCATCCGCAACAACAGCGGCCGGCGTCCGATCCACCTCTACTTCGGCGGACGCAGCCCGAATTCCGACTTCCTCTACCGCGAGGATCTCAGGATGTGGCTCACCGACCGCCGCCTCTCCGGTGTTCGGACAGCCTTCTCCCGCAGCGAGGAACGCGCCTATGTCCAGCACAAGCTCGCGGCCGATGCCGACGTGCTGCGCCACATGATCTCCCGCGGTGCGCAGGTCATGGTCTGCGGCGGTCGCGACATGGCCCAGGGCGTCGTCGCGGCACTGGAAAAGGTTCTCCACCCCCTCGGCCTCGATGTCGGAACCCTCAAGGAGCAAGGCCTCTATGTCGAAGACGTCTACTGACGCGACCGCGGCGGACGCCCCCCGCCGCCACGTACTGAACGGCACGACGATGGGCACGCGCTATTCGGCGATCTTCTACGGCCCGGATCGCGTCGATCCCGCCCTGCCCGCGGCGCTGTTTGCCGCCGTCGACACCGTGGACCGGCAGATGTCGAACTGGAAGTCGGAGTCCGACCTCTCCCGCCTCAACCGCGCACCCGTCGACGAATGGGTCGAGGTGCCGCAGGAAATGTTCGAGGTCCTGAAGACGGCGCTGCACATCGGCAAGCTCTCCGGTGGCGCCTTCGACATCGGCGTCGGCGATGCCGTCAACGCCTGGGGTTTCGGCCCCGGCGGACGGCAGGCGACCGATGCGGGCCTGGCACCGGCCTCCGGCGAACGGCCGGGTTCCGGCGAAGTGCTGGAACTCGATGTCGCCGCCTCGCGTGTGCGCAAGCACGCACCGCTCACGCTCGATCTGTGCGGCATCGCCAAGGGCTTCGGCGTCGACGAGATGGCGCGCTGCCTCGACCGCTTCGGCATCACCTCCTACCTCGTCGGCATCGACGGCGAGATGCGGGCGCGTGGCGAAAAGCCGGGGCGCGAGCCCTGGGCGGTCGCCGTCGAACGACCCGACCGGGAGCACCGCGACGTCCTCGGCGTCATGACACTGGAGGACGGCGCGATTGCAACCTCCGGGGATTACCGGCACTTCGCCGAGGTGAACGGCGAGATGGTCTCGCACACCATCGATCCGTCGGAAGGCCGGCCGGTGAAGAACCCGGTCGCCTCCGTCACCGTGCTTGCCCGCACCTGCATGGAGGCCGACGCACTCGCAACCGCGCTGATGGTGCTCGGCGAGAAGAAGGGCGTCGCATTCGCGCTTTCCCGTCAGCTCGACGCGCTCTTCGTCCTGCGGAAGGACGGCAAGCTCTCCGAGATCGGCCTCGGCCGCTTCGGCGGTGCCTGAGGAGCGGAGACCTCCGCCCTCACCCCCGCGTCTCGTAGGTGCCCATCACGCTCGCCTCGGCGAGCGCGTGCTTCTTCGCCTCCCGCCAGAGCTCGCCCACCTTCGCCGAACTCATCGGCGACAGCGTCGGCACGTCGAGCGCCGCAAGCCGGAAGAAATAGCGGTGGACGCCGTGGCCCGCCGGCGGCTGCGGCCCGTCATAGCGGGCGTGGCCGAAGTCGTTGGCGACAAAACGCGGCCGCCCGCCGGGCGCGGTATCGGCGCTCTCCTGCAGGGAGACCCAGTCGGCCGGAATGTTGAACATGCCGAGATGATGGAACGTGCCGTTCGGCGCATCGGGGTCTTCGATGACCAGCACGAAGCTGCGGGTTCCTTGCGGCACCCCGCTCCACTTCAGCGGCGGCATGATGTTTTCGCCGCGGCGCGCATGCTTGTCGGGGATTTTCTCGCCGTCGGCGAAGGCAGGGCTGATCAGGGTGAGAGGCATGTGAACACTCCTTTTCATCCGTTTGCAGGGTTCCGCCGGTCCGCCAGACACCACCGAGCCGCCGGTGCTCACCGGGCAGAACAACGTGCCGCCCGGCCATGTTCGCGTATCCGAGGCCAGGCTTCGTCAGCCGCCCCGGCCGATCTGCCGCGTGAGCTCGTGGAAGCTCGGAACCTCACCGCGCGCCGTGCACTTGCTTGCGAGAAGCAGAAAATGGATCGGAAAGGCGATTGCCTTGCGGCGGGATTCGGTATCTCCGTCGACATGGCTCTCGGCGACTGCGGTTCGTTCCGCCTTCTGCAAGGCGTCGTGCAATTCCTCGCGGTCGACCACGCCCTTGTCGACCAGTAGGTCGCAAAGAGCCGACAAGGCGAGGTAGAGGCCTTCGAGCTGCGGATTGGCGGTGTTCATCCTGTTTCCCCTTTTCGTCTCCGGGCCGGGCAGCGGGCCCGGGCGGCATGTCGCCGCCCGCATCACGACAACGCCGGGGTTGGCCCGTTTCGGTCGCCGGAATGATACGTATACCATGAAAACGCGCGAGTTGATCCTCGCACTCTCCCTTGCTGCCGGGGTCTTTGTCCGGGAACGACGTTACAGGCGTGGAGGCGCCGAAAGGCAGCGACTGGAGGCAACCTGTGTTCCGAGGACGGGGCGTTCTCTCGAAACACTGCGGCCTCCAGCCGCCGGGAGGAAGCGAGGGCCAAAGGTGGGGGAAGGACCGCAAGCTTCCAGCACACGCCGCCTTGCGTTGCGCCCGCAAAGCGACGCAACGGGTTAGTTGACAGCCGGCTCCCGGACGACGCGCCAGTTCGGACGGCCGAGGTCATACGGCCAGGGGTGGACCTCCTTGTCATTGAAGTAGACGACAGCCTCGAGCCTCGGGAATTCCGGACGCTTGACGGTCGCATCCTGCATCCACGAGCGCAGATAGTTGTCTCCGCCCTCGTAGCCGAACTCGGCGATCCATACCGGCTTGCCGTAGCCCTGAACGAGATCGTAGCCCTGCTTCACGCTTTCCGGGACGGTGCGTGGCGCTCCGTAGGCACGCTCGTCGTACCCCTCCAGCCCGAAGACCGAAAGACCGATATAGTCGGCGTAGTCGTCACCGGGGTAGTAGTTCTTGAGATTGGGCAAGCCCTTGGGCGACCACATGATCTTCGCCTGCGGAGCCTCCTTGCGGACGATGTCCATCATCCGGTGATAGGCGGTGAGATAGGACTGCGGGTCCCATCCGGCCCAGGAGAAGCGACCGGAGGTATCCTCCATCTCCTGCCCCCAGCGGACGATCACCGGGCTCTTCATCTGGCCGATGATCGCGGCGATCGTGCGCATGTTGACGTCATAATCGCCGTTCAGCACCTTCATCCGCAGTTGATTTGCGGTGAGCCGCCAATTGACGTCCCACGACCACGGTTCGATGGTGATCAGCAGCGTACGGTTTCTCGCCAGTGCGTATCCGTCCGCCGCCCTCAACGATTCCAGGTCGACGTCTTCCCAGGGCAGGAAGAGACCCTCGATGCCGAGGTCCTTCTGTTCGGCGAAGTCGCCGTGGGGATCATAGGCACCGAAGGTCAGCCCGCCGGGGTGAACGACCGGCCGCTTGTCCATGATGGACTGTACGGCGCTGCCCGCCATCCCGCCGGCATTCTGCGCCTGGCTCATCGGAACGGATGCGCCGGCCAGCAGCAGCACCATGGCGGTTGCTGCGAGTGCTTTCTGTTTCAGCGTTTTCATCGTGTTGTCCTTTCTCGTTCATCTCGTCGCGGCGAGTGTCTTCTTCAGGCGGGCGGCCTTTGGGCCGACCGTGTCTGCATCGACGAGCTTGCGGAACTCGTCGCTCGCGCGCGGCTTGGCATGACGGAAGACGTACCAGTTGCCGAACGGGTGACGTCGCTGGTAGATGGTGGCGCCGACCTTGGCGTGGCCGAAGCAGGTGGCGGCGCGGCCAGCGCCATCGGCGGCAGTCCACTTGGCGAAGATGCAGAGCTTGCCGTTGTCGTCGACGGCCCAGCGACCCTCGCCGAAGGACGGCTTGTTCTTCTCGTTCGTCCAGGCGACGAAACCATGCTGCCTGCCGTTGAAGCGGCCACCGCCGGTGTTCCAGGTCCAGGTCTTGTCACCATAGATCTGTGTGAGCTCGCGCGCGGTCAACGGCTCGACCTTCATCTTCGGCGCCCGCTCTCCCGCCGACACGGCGAAAGGCGAGACGAGGCCGAGCAACAGGCACGCGGCCGTTGCGGTTTTGAAGAATCCTTTCATTTGCACCCTCCTTTGAACACGACACACGGAGCGGCATTGCCCGGTGCTACACATCGGATTTCTCTGCTCCCGCAGCGCGCACGGCTTCGAAGCCGTGCCAGCGGATGCGCAAGCGCGTTACGGTTGTCTTGCCGGCGAAACCGGCTCCGGCGACGGTGAAACGGGTTTCCGTGAAGCTGACGACGTCCTGCCCGGAGGCAAGCGCCTCGATCGAGCCGACGCCGTGCCGACCGAGTTCCGCACCGCCGACGACGACGGCGAACACGGTGCTCGCGAGTGTCGCGGCAAGCCCGCGGGAAACCGGAATGGCTGCAAGCCCGTTCTCGATTGCGTGGCGCACCACGACCATCAGTCCGAGCAGCGCGTAGAGCGCGACGTTGATCCCGACGAAGAGATAGAAGCCCGCGGCAGAATTCTGCTGTGGCGCGAGTGCGATCGCCGCTGCGGATGCCACCGTCAGCACGGCATACGGCGTAATGACACGGACCGGCAGCAGGGCGCGCTCCTGCCTTCCTTTCGGCGTGATGCGGAAGTCGACGAAACTCCTGGCGATCGCATCGCGGACGGCGGCGATGACGCCCGCCAGCGACCACGGCCAGCGCAGAAGGATGAAGGCAATCCCCTCCCAGCCGAACAGTTTGGCGTCGTGCGGGCGGTAGGTCTCGGTCCGTCTCCAGAAGAAGGCCAGCACGATCAGCACCAGCGACAGCGGCGCGAAATGCAGGAGGAAGGCCGGATAGGTGACGTTGACGAAGACGCGTCCATCGACGAGCGCGACGAGCGGCAGCAGGAACATCAGCGCCATCATGCCCGAAAAGAGCGGATACCAGAGCTGCGAGAACAGGAACTGGAACTTGAGCCGCAGCGGCAGGCGCCGGACGAGCGGACGGGAATACTGCAACAGGATGGTGACGAGGCTTCGCGACCACTGGAATTCCTGGACGGCGAGGTCGGCGAAGGTTGCCGGCCCGTCGCCGTGGGCGATCGCGTCGAGCGCGTGCACGCCACGCCAGCCGGCGGCATTCATCATCAGCGTGGTCGAATGGTCTTCGGCGAGTTCCGGGCCGAGGCCGCCGATCTCCTTCAGCGCTTCCGTGCGCACCGCGTAATGCGAGCCGATGCAGAGCGGCGCCCAGCCGTTGTTGTAGCCGGCCTGCAGCGAGCCGTGCAGGCTCGCTTCGGCATAGAGGCGCCCGCGCGCCGCCCAGCTTTGCGCAGCATTGGCGTCGCAGATGCTCGGCGCCGAGACATAGCCGACCCGCGGGTCGGAAAAAGGTCGGATCACCTCCCGCAGGTAAGTGGGATCGGGCACGTGATCGGCATCGAACTGGGCGACGAATTCGTAGGCGTCATAGCCGTACTGATCGTAGAAATAGGCGAGATTGCCTTCCTTGCAGCGCGTGCGGCGCGGCCATTCGCTGCGGTGATAGGCCTCGACGCCCTTGCGGCTCGAAATCCGGATGCCGTGCTCCGCGCACCAGCGCCGGGTCTCCTCGTCGGGATCTTCGTCCGCCAGCCACACATCGAAGGAGAGTCCCTCCTGTGCCAGCATGGCGAGCAGGGTCTTCTGGACGACCTCGAAGGGTTCGGAGGGCGCCTTGGTGGCGACCATCGCCACCCGCCCCTGCGGTAGCGGTGCCGTCTTGCTCACCCGTCGGGCGCCGAGAAAGATGAAGATGAAATAGGCCGGCAGCAGCGTCACCCAGGCGACGACCAGCGTGACGATGAGCCAGGCGCCCCATCCGATCACATGGGCGGGATCGAGCCACCACGTCCAGAAGAAACCGAGCGCGACGAGCCAGGCGAGAATGCCCATCCAGTAGCCGAACCGGCGTCGGCCGGTGAAGATCGGCTCCATGATTGCGGGCGCCGCCGGCGCCTCCCTCTTGGTTCTCGTCAGGCCCTCGCTCATATCCGTGCCTCCAGGCCGAAGGTCGGGCAGGCGGTCCGTATGATCGTGTCGATGTCGGAGAGCTGCGGCCGGAAGCCCAGGCGTTCGCTCGCCCGGCCGGTTTCGGCAAAGAGGATCGGCGGGTCGCCCGGACGGCGCGGCCCGTATTCGACGGGCACGTTGCGGCCGGTGATGCGGCCGATCGCCTCGATGATCTCGCCGACGGACGTCCCTCGACCGGAGCCGAGATTGAGACGCAGCGTCTCTCCTCCGAAGAGAAGGTGATCCACCGCCGCGACATGCGCCTCGGCGAGATCGCTCACATGGATGAAGTCGCGCACACAGGTGCCGTCCGACGTCGGATAGTCCCGGCCGAAGACCTCGAAGTGCGGCAGGTGCCCGACGGCGGCGAGCAATGCCCGCGGAATGATGTGGGTCTCCGGATCGTGACGCTCGCGAAGCTCGCCGTCCGGATCGGCGCCGGCGGCATTGAAGTAGCGAAGCGCGACGAAGCGGACGCCGTGCGCGGCGGCGAAATCCTCGAGCATCATCTCGAAGACCAGCTTGGTGCGGCCATAGGGGTTGATCGGCACCTGCGGGCTTTCCTCGTCGATCGGCAGGCGCTCGGGCACACCGTAGGTCGCGCAGCTGCTCGAGAAGACGATGTTCGTCAGCCCCATGTCGAGGGCGGTCTCGAGCAGGGTGAGACCGCCGCCGACATTATTGGCGTAGTATTTGCGCGGGTTCTCGACGGACTCGCCGACATAGGCATCGGCCGCGCAATGGACGATGCAGGCCGGGGCGAATTCCTCGATCGCCCGGCGAAGGGTTCTGGCGTCGGCGACATCGCCGACCACCAGGGGCCCCCATCTGACCGCATCGGCGTGACCGGTGGAGAGATTGTCGTAGACCACGGGCTGGTAGGCGGCCCTGAAGAGCGCCTTGCTGATGTGGCTGCCGATGAAGCCAGCCCCTCCGGTGACGAGAACGGTGCGTGACATGTCAGACGGCCTCCATCGCCTTTCGGGCGTCCGCTTCGGTGCGTGAGAGCAGTGCGTCGAAGTAGCGGATCGTCTTCGCGAGCCCGGCTGTCAGCGGCACGCGTGGCGCCCAGCCGAGTTCTTCCGCCGCGAGGCTGATGTCGGGGCGCCGCTGCTTCGGATCGTCGACGACGGCCGGCAGATGCACGATCCGCGACCGCGATCCGGTGAGCTCGCGCACCATCTCGGCCAGGTGAATGACCGGGATTTCCGTCGGATTGCCGAGATTGATCGGGCCGGTTGAGCGGCCGTCGGCGCGGGCGAACCGCATGAAGGCTTCGACGAGATCGTCGACATAGCAGAGCGAGCGCGTCTGCCGCCCGTCGCCGTAGACGGTCATGTCCTTGTTCTGCAGCGCCTGGACGATGAAGTTCGACACCACGCGGCCGTCGTCGAGACGCATGCGCGGGCCGTAGGTGTTGAAGATGCGGGCGACACGGATGTCGACGCCGTATTTGCGATTGTAGTCGAAGAACAGCGTCTCGGCGCAGCGTTTGCCTTCGTCGTAGCAAGCGCGCGGGCCGATCGGATTGACGTTGCCGAGATAGCTCTCCCGCTGCGGATGCTGGAGCGGATCGCCATAGACCTCGGAGGTCGACGACTGCACGACGGTCGCGCCGGTGCGGCGTGCGAGATCAAGGGCGTTGACCGCGCCGATGACGCTGGTGAGCAGCGTCCCGACCGGATCGCGCTGGTAGTCGGGCGGGGAAGCCGGTGACGCGAAATTGAAGATCAGCGAGACATCGAAGTCATAGGGATTACGCACGTCCTGTTCGACGACGCGAAAACGGCTGTCTGCCATCAGATGCGCGACATTCTCGCGACGGCCGGTGAGGAAGTTGTCGGCACAGATCACGGTGTCGCCGGCGGCGAGCAGCCGTTCGCAGAGGTGAGAGCCCAGGAAACCGGCCCCACCATTGACCAGGACCACGCGCGGAACGGCCTGGGAGGCCATATCGAGCGACGGGGAAATACTCGGAAACAACTTGCGCATTGCACACACTCCCTCCGCCTGCGCTATCGATGAGAGCGCAGCGTGAAAACAACATCTTTGGAAAGGAAAGGAACTGGCGGAATTCTTGCGCGATCAGCTTGTACCGTCCACGCAAAACTCTTTGGCCGCCTCTCGTTTCATAGCAATTACGCGTCAATTTTAATAAATCGTCAATCTTTTTTAAGCATAAAGTACGAATTGATTACAGGTATTACTTAAGGATTACACTTGGTTGCTAACCCGCCTAACCCCCATGCCCCTCCGTCGACGCAGAGGGTTATCCACAGAATTTCCTAATATAGCGATATTCGGTAACCTTTGAGTGGGATAGTTAATCCGAAAGGGACATCATCAGCGTCGGAGGAATGAGGTGACGACGAACTTTTGGACCATCCTGAAGAGCCGCGCCCGCGGCACAGGGCTCATCGCTACGGTATGTGTGAGCGTGACCGTACCGACATCCTGCGCCTTCGTGGCGGGTGAGGACGCCCCACGCGCGCCGTTGGCACAACGCGGGGGAGTAATCCCCGGCACGACGCCGGTGGCAAAGGCCAGCTATGGCTATAGTGAGACCGTTCCGCTGGGACGCACGGCCGAAGCGCCGAGAAAGCCGGCTCCGGCCAAGGCCCAGATGACGAGCTATCTCGGATCCGCTCCCTATATCTGTTCGGCGAGCGGTTTCGGACGGAAGTCGCGCTGTTTCTTGCGCTAGCGACGCTGGATTTCCCGGCTAGTTCTGTCGTACGGCACCGCCGATACGGCCGGCGCCGAAGAAATAAGAGGCTGCCTCGGTGCGGTTCCGAACCTTCATCTTCTTGTAGATGTTCCGGACGTGCACCTTGACGGTGTTTTCGGAGAGCCCGAGACGGCCGGCGATGATCTTGTTCTGCGTGCCGTCGCAGATGAGGTCGAGGATCTGCACCTCGCGGGTGGTGAGCGCAGACGTACTACCCGTGGCAGACGCCTCATGGACGGGTCTGGTGGTGGCGACGAGCCGGCCGTCGAAGTCTGGGTCGACGGCAGATTGTGGCTCGCTGCTCAGGAGGTGCAGCAGGGCCGAAGGGAAATGCTCTCCCCCCTTGACCAGCAGTTCGACCGCGGCAACGAACACGTCCAGTCGCAGATTGGCCGGAAGAACCCCCGCGATCTCGCGGGACTCCGCCAGTGTCGCGAGCTGGCATTCGAGTTTGCTGATCGATTCCACCACGATGCCGACGGAGGTGTCGGAATTCTTGATCTTCAGCCGCTGCAAGACCGCCATTATGTCTTCGAACGGAAGACGATAGAGAAGGACGAGCGTCGCAAAACCCTCGACATCCTTCGTGACGGCGTCGTCACGCCCGTGAATGACCACGTCATAGCCCGGAAATTTCTTTGAAAGAACTTCCGCCAGGCATTCAGAGAGGAGGTCCTTCTTGGCGATCATGAGTATCGTTTGCGGACGAAGTTCACTCTTTGGGATATGCGCGGAGTGTGCCGCTCTCGTCTCCATCATCTGCATGGTCTGCTCCCTTTTCACACAATTACTCGGTACTCTCGGCCTTTGGGCACGCACGTCGCCCCCTCAGCTCTCTTATATTAGCAACAGACAATAATATGAATTGTCCGTAAAGAAAACGACTATATTGGGTTATATATTCGATGGAGCTAACCCTCATGGGTGAGACGAATACTGCGTCTGGAAGGCCCGAGCATTGTGACGGGAACAGCATATCGCAAAAACCCCCCAAATGCGCAGGGGCAACTTATACCTACTTTGGCGGGTCGACCGTGCGGAACAACCTAAAACGGGCTATTTTCCCTCGGCCACATGAAAGCAAAATCTCGGCATAAGTCCGGGCTCACTCAGTAGTGTTCCCCACATTCTTAGGGGATTTTTAACCGAAGACGCAGCCGGAGTAAACATGCACATGGTTTCCGGCGCGCTGGAACTGAGATGTTTACTGCCTCAGATCGAGACAAAAATCCGTAAGGACGCGATTGTGCTTCCTGCGGCTCGACGGCCGTCATGAAAGAACGAAATATTGCAAGTTATGCTTGCAAGTAACATTCGCCGGAACGACACCTGCGATGTGCTCTCCTGACACCCGCACGGGACCGCAAACGCCGCGCAACGCGGCATGAGGGAACAATCTGCGGCCGGAGCGGTCAGAGCATTTCCGGCTAATTTGGAGTCGTTCTGACGGCGCGAATTTGCGGCAAGATCAAGCAGAGACGCGAAGAGCATATCGATTGATACGGTCGAGCGGCTCTGCGCCGGTATTGGCGCAAAGATGCCTCCCTCACTTTTGCCATCGTTGCCCGCTTCGACGAAAATTCCCCAACAAAATCAATCCCCGCACCCCATTTTCATTCACCCCCTTCCGACCTGTCGTAGAATCACTGCCGTTCCGCCATCGGATACACCGGGCCATGCGAAGTCCGGCGAGGCGGGACCGGCGCCGGGGTGGACGACTGTCGCAGGTCGAAAGCTCCGGCCGCTGCAACGGTCTCCCTCCGCGGGAGGCGGAAGGCGAAACGGTCCGGACCGG
>NZ_JAMXLD010000001.1:2650220-2750578 GCF_024054295.1 Ciceribacter sp. RN22 | reverse complement strand
AGCCCGAGGATCGTGAATGGTTCCGGCTCATCTGCCGGCGAGGGTCAGGCCGGACGGTACCATCCGGCGGGATCTTCCCGGGCCACCGGCCAGGCGTCAGCGAAGGTCCGTCACCGGACGGATGCGCGCTCGATGCCGATCCGCGCCGGCCGATGTCGAAACGCCAAGTTTCGGCAAAGGCGCCGCCTTGCCAGAGAGACGCATGCAGCGGGAAAGAACGCCGAACGGGGCGCCGCAAGGAGCCACATACTCATACTCTGACAGGCCCCCTGCGGCGCCGCGTCCGAGACTGAAATGACCCGACCCGGAGGGAGCGATCCCGACCGGCGGCGAAGCTTTGGGGGATTTTTGACAATCTGGCGGGGCCCCGGACCGTCACCGGTCTTTCCCGTGGCAGTGGACGCCAGCCGGGCAAAGGAGGCCGAGATGCGATTGCAGCCGTTCCCCTCAGACGCCGGCACACCAGCCATTGTCCTTTGCCTCGCTCACCAGCCACCTCGCCAGCCATTCGACATGACGGCCGGGCTGGTCCGGCTGCATCAGCCAGTAGCCGCGCCCCGGCGCCTGGAGCGTCGGTCCGGCGGCGGCGAGAACGCCCGACATCATGGAGGCATCGACGAGACCCTCCCATCCGATGGCAATGCCCTGACCCGCAATCGCGGCCTGCACGACGAGCGAATAGGTATTGAAGGTCAGGTCGACATGACCGGCCTGCGCCTCCCGCTTCGCGCCAAAGTGCGACAGATAGGAAGTCCATTTAAACCACGGCGCCTGCGAAGGACTGTCGAGATGGATCAGCGTCGATCGCGCGAGCGAGGACGGGTCGTCGAATGGTCCGTTCCTCTCGGCGAACGCGGGCGTGCACACTGGCGTGACGACCTCCGGCACGAGCAGAAGCGCGTCCGCCTTCACATCGCTTTTCGCACCGAAGACGACGGCAATCTCGTTTTCGGCGAGGCGGGCCTGCTGGAACCGCTGCGTCGCGACGATCTGGATGTCCAGCTCGGGATGGAGCCGCCGAACCACCTGCATCCGTGGCATCAGCCAGAGCGAGGAGAAGGCATAGTCCGTCAACAGCCGGATCGTGGCGCGGTCGCGCTCGGCGTGAAATCCGTGCACCGCGTCGTCGATGTCTCCGACCGCCCGCCGGGCGATCTCGTAAAGAGCCCGCCCCGCCGGCGTGAGTTCGACACCACGGTGAACGCGCTCGAAGAGCGCGACCCCGACGTCCTCCTCGGCGCGCCGGATGTGATAGCTGATCGCCGGTTGCGACATGTTCAGCACGTTTGCCGCCGCGGTCAGACTGCCCTGTCTCGTCGCCTCGACGAACACACGCATCCAGCCGAGGTCAACCGGTCGCCTTCGCATCGAAAATCCTTATGGCAAGCATCGAGAAAGCCCATCTTCACGGGGAAGGAAAATAGACCCACGAATACGGAAATCAAATAACAAGGGGAATGAAAATGAGGAAGACTCCTGTTGCTGCCGGCGTCACGCTGGCGATCCTTGTCTCGGTTTCCGTCGCGGGGACAGCCCGTGCCGGTGAAGACGCGGCCTGCAAGACCATCCGGATGTCGGATCCCGGCTGGACCGACATCACCGCGACGAACGGCGTCGCCGGCGTCCTGCTCTCGGGCCTCGGCTACGAAGCCGAGGTCAAGACGCTTTCGGTGCCGATCGGCTACGAGGCGATGAAGAACAAGGAGATCGACGTCTTCCTCGGCAACTGGATGCCGGCGCAGAAGGCGTTCATCGACGATCTGAAGAAGGCCGATGCCATCGAGATCGTCGGCCGGAACCTCGAGGGCGCGAAATTCACGCTTGCCGTGCCGTCCTACGTCGCCGCCGAGGGCGTCAAGGACTTCGCCGACCTTCAGAAGCACGCCGGCGAATTCGACCATTCGATCTACGGCATCGAGCCGGGCGCTCCTGCCAACGGCAATATCCAGAAGATGATCGATGCCGGCGAGTTCGGTCTCAGCGGCTGGAAGCTCGTCGAGTCGAGCGAACAGGCGATGCTGGCCCAGGTGGAGCGGGCCGCCGAGAAAAAGGCGGCGATCGTCTTCCTCGCCTGGGCGCCGCATCCGATGAACAACCAGTTCGAACTCACCTATCTCTCCGGCGGTGACGCCTATTTCGGCCCGAATTACGGCGGGGCCGAGGTCTACACGTTGGCGCGGACCGGCTGGACGGAGATGTGCCCCAACGCCGCACGTCTGTTCAAGCAGCTCTCGTTCGACATCGCCATGGAGAATACGCTGATGGGGAAGATCCTCGAAGGTGAGGACTCCAAGGCTGCCGCAGTCACCTGGCTGAAGGACAATCCGCAGTCTCTCGGACCCTGGCTTGACGGCGTGACGACATTCGACGGCGCTCCCGGCCTCGAGGCCGTCAAGGCGTCCCTCGGGCTCTGAGCAGGAAAGACATCATGGCGCGACCGAACATTCTCGTCCTCATGGTGGATCAGCTGAACGGAACGCTGTTTCCGGACGGTCCCGCCGACTTCCTGCACGCGCCGAACCTGAAGGCTTTGGCGGAGCGCTCCGTGCGCTTCGCCAACACCTACACGGCAAGCCCGCTCTGCGCGCCGGCAAGGGCATCCTTCATGTCGGGCCAGTTGCCCAGTCGCACGCGCGTCTACGACAACGCCGCCGAGTTTGCCTCCGACATTCCGACCTTTGCCCATCATCTCCGGGCGGCGGGCTACCAGACCTGCCTTTCGGGGAAGATGCATTTCGTCGGGCCCGACCAGCTGCACGGCTTCGAGGAAAGGCTGACGACGGACATCTACCCGGCCGACTTCGGCTGGACGCCCGACTATCGGAAGCCCGGCGAGCGGATCGACTGGTGGTATCACAATCTCGGCTCCGTCACCGGGGCCGGGACGGCCGAGATCACCAACCAGATGGAATATGATGACGAGGTCGCCTATCACGCGACCCGCAAGCTCTACGATCTCGCGCGCGGCAACGACGGCCGTCCGTGGTGCCTGACGGTGAGTTTCACCCACCCGCACGATCCTTACGTCGCCCGCAAGCGCTTCTGGGATATCTACGAGGATTGCCCGGCGCTCGACCCGAAAGTCGGCGCGATCCCCTTCGACGAACAGGATCCCCATTCGCAACGCCTCCTCGTCGCCTGCGACCACGACGCGTTCGAGATTACCGACGAGGATGTGCGGCGCGCCCGCCGCGGCTATTTCGCCAATATCACCTATGTCGACGAGAAGATCGGCGAGATCATCGACGTACTGGAACGGACCGGCATGCGTGACGACACGGTCGTCCTCTTCGTATCCGATCACGGCGACATGCTGGGAGAACGCGGCCTCTGGTTCAAGATGAGCTTCTTCGAAGGATCGGCGCGCGTGCCGCTGATGATATCGGCCGCCGGCTGGGAGCCCGCCCTCGTCGAAACGCCCGTCTCGACGCTCGACGTCACCCCGACCATCGCGGCGTTGGCCGGCATTGACATCGCCTCCGTGCGCCCCTGGACCGACGGCGAGGACCTCGGTCCCGTCGTCCAAGGCGAAAGAAGCCGTGGGCCCGTGCCGATGGAATATGCCGCCGAGGGCTCCGAGGCGCCGCTCGTCGGGCTCCGCGCCGGCGCCTTCAAGCTGACGCTTTGCGAGAAGGACCCTCCGCTTCTCTTCGATGTGGAGGCGGACCCCGACGAGTTGCGGAACCTCGCCGCGGACCCGCGTCACGGCGAAACGCTCGCCGGCCTGACCGCCGAATGCGAGAGGCGCTGGAACCTTCGAACCTTCGACGCCGCCGTGCGGGAAAGCCAGGCCCGGCGATGGGTGGTCTACACCGCCCTGCGCAACGGCTCCTACTACCCCTGGGACTACCAGCCGCTGCAGAAGGCCTCGGAGCGCTACATGCGCAACCACATGGATCTCAACGTGCTGGAGGAGAGGCAGCGGTTCCCGCACACGTCGCCGTGACGAGTGGCCGGCTCACCCCGCCATCGGCGGGGCGGGCGACCTGTCCGGCGGAAGGTTCAGCCGACGGCGCCGAGTATCTGGCCAAGTTGCGTTTCGTCGCGCGTGCGCGCCCTCCTCGATTTTCTCGCGGAAAGGGGAAGGGTTTCGTGAGTCATGTTCCAAGAAGCGACGTCAACGCCGCGAGAAGGCTCAGATGCCGAGCGCGTCGCGCAGCGCAAGTCCCTCCGGGGTGCGGAAATCGAGATCGGCCTCGATGTGGTCGATGTGATGCAGCATCAGATGCGCTGCCTTCTCCCCGTCGCGCCGCTCCAGGGCGTCGAGGATGTCGGCGTGCTCGTTGTGTCCGCAGCTCGAAACCCCGGTGCGTCCGTAAAGGGCGATGACCAGCGAGGAACGCGCGATCAGTTCCTCCATGAAGCGCTTGAGGATCTGGTTTCCGGAAATCGAGGCCACCATCAGATGAAAATCACCGGAGGCCTTGATCTCCGCCCGGCGGGCGGCGGGGCCACGCTCGTTCATATGGGTGGTTTCGTCCTCGAGATGCCGCCGGAAATGCTCGACATCCCCGGAAGTGATACGCGCGGCGGCGGCAATCGCGATCCCCGGTTCGATCAGCCGGCGCGAGGCGAAGACCTGACGGGCCTCTTCCGGCGACGGGCTGGAGACGAAGGCGCCGCGATTGCGCTCCATTTTCACCAGTCCCTCGAAGGCGAGCATCTGCAGCGCAGCCCGTGCGACCGTCCGGCTCGCGTCGAACAGGGCGCCAACCTCGCTCTCGGTCAGCTTGGTGCCCGGCGCGAGACGCCTGTCGATAATCGCACTCCTCAGCGACTCCCGGATCGCTGCCGACCGGTCGTCCTGGGCACTCTCGATCGCACCCGCTTTTTCCGTTGCATCCATGGCCTGTGTCCCGCTTCGCATTTCGCCCCAGACTAGCTGATCCGACAGTGAATGCAAAGACCGCACAAGATTGTGTACAATCTGCCCATAAGATCGCCACCATTCGCCCAGAATCTGCGCACAGCGTCCGGCCGGCGGCGCGAGATGCGTTAATCGAAGCGGAATAGTCTTTCCGTTTCAATCGGTTGACGCACGCCGACAAGAACTGGCACGCACGATGCATGCTCTTTTGCGGACCTGGAGAGGGCGTGCATGAGCAAAGCGGCAGACATAGACATCGCATCGATCACCAAGATCTACGGCACCACCACGGCCGTGGATGCCGTCAGCCTGAAAATCCGTGCCGGCACCTATTGCTGCCTGCTCGGCCCTTCGGGATGCGGCAAGACCTCGACGCTGCGCATGATCGCCGGCCACGAGACGGTCACCAGCGGCGACATCCTGCTCGGCAACACGATGGTGACCGACCTGCCGCCCGCCCGGCGCGGAACGGCGATGATGTTCCAGTCCTACGCGCTCTTTCCCCATCTCGATCTCGTCGACAACGTCGCCTTCAGCCTCAAGATGAAGGGGATGGGGCGGGAGGCACGCCGTGCGAAGGCGCTGGAGATGCTGGCGCTCATGCAGCTCGAACCGTATGCGGGGCGCAAGCCGGCGCAACTCTCCGGCGGCCAGCAGCAGCGCGTGGCGCTCGCCCGCGCCCTGATCACCGATCCGGCGGTGTTGCTCCTCGACGAACCGCTTTCGGCGCTCGACCCCTTCCTCAAGGTGCGCATGCGCGCGGAACTGAAGAAGCTGCAGACCTCGCTCGGCATCACCTTCGTCCACGTCACCCACAGCCAGGAAGAGGCGATGGCGCTCGCCGACCTCATCGTGGTGATGAACGAGGGCCGGATCGAGCAGGCCGCGCCGCCGCGCACCGTCTTCGAGCGGCCCGCGACCGCGTTCGTCGCCCGCTTCATGGGCGATCATAACGTGATTTCCGGCCGCGTCGTCGCCTCCGATCCCTCGGGACCGGTAATCGAGGTGCCGAGCGGCGGCCGCTTCCACGCAAATGGACCGGCGACGGAAATCGGAGCGCCGGCCGACATTGCGGTCCGCACCGACCGTATCCGCCTCGGCGATCCGATCGCGGAGGGCTACGGCTTCCAGGGGATCGTCGGCAACATCGAATATCTCGGCGCGACCGTACGGCTTTCGATCACCGGGGCCGGCCTCGATGAATTCACCGTGGTGGCGCGGGATACCGATTTCTTCACCCGCCAGCCGAAGGTCGGCGAGGCCGTTCCGCTCTCCTGGGACCCGGGCGACGTGATCGTCCTCGGCCGCCCGCAACACCGCAATCCCTGAGCAACCAAAAAACCACAGAGGAGAACTGCGCATGACCGAGACCAATACCAAGAAGACGGGCATCACCCGCCGCAACCTGCTCAAGACCGCCTCCGCCGCGGCCGGTCTCGCAGCCGGCTCCGGCGCCATCACCGGCTTCCCGACAATCTGGGCGCAGAACCCGATCACGCTGCGCCAGTTCGGCACGGGTGTTTCGAACATCAACGCCATCGCCGAGAAGTGCAAGGCCGACCTCGGCATCACGCTCGAAATGACGGCGACGGATTCGGACGCCGCCGCCCAGCGCGCCGTCACCCAGCCGAACTCCTACGACATCGCCGACATCGAATACTGGATCCTGAAGAAGGTCTATCCGACCGGCGTGATCCAGCCGATGGAGACGAAGAAGCTCAAATATTACGACAAGGTCGTGCCGCTCTTCAAAACCGGCAAGCTCCTGCCCGACAGCGTGATCGCGCAAGGGACCGCGCCGCACACCGTCGGCTATGTCGAAAGCAAGGACGCCAAGACCTTTGCCAAGGGCGAGACCGAGTTCTTCACGATGATGCCGACGATCTACAATGCCGATACGCTCGGCATCCGTCCGGACCTCGTCGGCCGCGAGATCACCACCTGGGCCGACATCATGGATCCGGCCTTCAAGGGCAAGACCTCGATCCTCAACATCCCGTCGATCGGCATCATGGATGCGGCGATGATCTGCGAAGCCATGGGCATCATCAAATATGCCGACAAGGGCAACATGACGAAGGCCGAGATCGACACCACGATCGACTTCCTGATCAAGGCCAAGCAGGCCGGCCAGTTCCGCGCCTTCTGGAAGTCGTTCGACGAGAGCGTCAACCTGATGGCATCGGGCGAAGTCGTCATCCAGTCGATGTGGTCGCCGGCCGTGGCCGCCGTCCGCTCGAAGGGCATCGCCTGCAAGTATCAGCCGCTCAAGGAAGGCTACCGCTCGTGGGGCGGCGGTCTCGGCCTCGCCTCGCACCTTTCGGGCGCGCAGCTCGACGCGGCCTACGAATACATCAACTGGTACACGTCCGGCTGGGTCGGCGGCTATCTCAACCGCCAGGGCTACTATTCCGCCTGCATGGAGACCGCCAAGGAATTCATGTCCGCCGACGAGTGGGGCTACTGGATCGAGGGCAAGCCGGCGACCGGTGACATCATGTCCCCGGAAGGCAAGGTCATGGAGAAGGCCGGTGCCGTGCGTGACGGCGGCTCGTTCGAAGAGCGCATGGGCAAGGTCGCCTGCTGGAACTCCGTCATGGACGAGGACCGCTACATGGTCCGCCGCTGGAACGAGTTCATCGCGGCGTAAAGGGAACACCCCTCCCCAACCCCTCCCCACAAGGGGGAGGGGCTTTTCCTCCACCGCCCGTGGAAGGTGAAAGATTTCGGCGTGGTTTCTCCCCCCTTGTGGGGGAGATGGCCGTCAGGCCAGAGGGGGTCTTTCATTCCATCGAAGTATAAGGGTGAGACGAGCTATGACCACAGTGCGATTCCTGGGTGTCGGCGAAGACAGACCCAAGCGCTCCATCCGCCTGCCCGGCTGGCTCGCCTCCTATCTGCAGGCCACGCCGCTCGCGCTCATCCTCGGCGCCTTCCTTCTCGTTCCGATCGTCATGATCGGCATCGTCAGCTTCTGGGACTACGACTTCGCCCAGATGTATCCGGATTTCGTCACCTTCAATTATTCGGAAACGCTCGGTTCCTGGGTGACCTGGAAAACCTATCTCAACACCATCAAGTTCGCGGCAATCGTCTGGGCGATCACCCTCTTCATCGGCTTCTGGGTCGCCTATTTCCTCGCCTTCCATGTTCGCAGCGCCGCCATCCAGACCGTGCTTTTCCTCGTCTGCACGGTGCCCTTCCTCACCTCGAACATCATCCGCATGATCTCGTGGATTCCGGTTCTCGGGCGAAACGGGCTGATCAACAGTACCCTCGTCTCCTCCGGCATCGTGGCCGAACCGGTGGAATGGCTCCTCTATTCCGATTTCGCCGTCGTGCTCGCCATGGTGCATCTCTACACGCTGTTCATGGTGACACCGATCTTCAACACCATGATGCGCATCGACCGGTCCCTTCTCGAGGCGGCGCGTGACGCCGGCGCATCCGGCTGGCAGACGCTGGCGAACGTGGTCATTCCGCTCGCAAAACCCGGCATGGCGATCGGCACGATCTTCGTCGTCACGCTGGTGATGGCCGATTTCTCGACCGTGCAGGTGATGTCCGGCGGCCAGAGCGCTTCCGTCGCCCTCATGATGAAGAACCAGATGTCGCTGCTGCAGTACCCGGCCGCCGCGGCGAATGCGGTCGTCCTGCTCGTCCTCGTTCTCCTGATGGTCGCAGCAATCCTGCGCGTCGTCGACATCCGCAAGGAGCTCTGACATGTACCGGGAAAAGCGTTCGCGCGAATTCTACGTCCTCGCCGCCTTCTTCGCCCTCTTCGTGCTCTTCCTCTACGGTCCGCTCTCGGCGATCCTCATCCTCTCCTTCCAGGGGCCGAACGGCGGCCTCACCTTCCCGCTCAACGGCATATCGCTTCACTGGTTCGTCAATCTCTTCGAGCAGCAGGCCGTCGGCGACTTCGGCGGCTCCTTCCGTCGCTCCCTCACACTCGGGTTGATGGTGATGGTGGTCACCGTCCTCGTCTCGCTGCTTGCGGGGCTCGCCTTCCGCCGCCGTTTCATCGGCGCCTCGGCGCTCTTCTATCTTGCCGTCGCAAGCCTCGTCGTCCCCTCGATCATCATCTCGCTCGGGATCGGTGTTCTCTTCCAGCAGATCGGGCTGCAGCCGGCCTGGTATTCGTCGGCCTTCGGCGCGCACCTCACCTGGACGCTCCCCTTCGGCGTCCTGATCATGTTCGCCGTCTTCAACCGCTTCTCGCCCGCCTATGAAGAGGCCGCCCGCGACCTCGGGGCGAGCGCCTGGCAGACCTTCCGCCATGTCGTGCTGCCGATGATCGCACCCTCGCTTGTCGGCATCGGTCTCTTCGGCTTCAGCCTCTCCTATGACGAGTTCGCCCGATCGCTGATGACGTCGGGCACCTACAACACGCTGCCGCTCGAAATCTACGGCATGACCACCAACGTCACCACGCCAGTCCTCTACGCGCTCGGCACGGTGACCACCCTCTTCTCCTTCCTCGTGATCGGCGGGACGCTGGCGCTGATCTCCTTCATCAATCGCCGTCGTCGCGACGGTTGAGGTTTACCCGTTCATGCGCATCGCCGTCATCAATCCGAACACAACCGCCAGCATGACCGCGACCATCGGCGATGCCGCCCGTCGCGTCGCCAATCCCTCGACCGTCATCGATGCGATCACCTCTTCGATGGGGCCGGCCTCGATCGAGGGCTATTACGACGAGGCGCTCGCAGTGCCCGGGCTCCTGGTCGAAATCGCCAGGGCGGAAAAACAGGGCGCCGCGGCGGCGGTCATCGCCTGTTTCGACGACACGGGTCTCGACGCAGCGCGTGCGCTCGCCGCAATCCCGGTCGTCGGCATCTGCGAGGCGGCGCTCGCCTCCACCGCCTTCATCGCCCAGCGCTTCTCGGTCGTCACCACCATGGAACGCTCGCGCATTCCCATCGAGGCGCTCGTCCACCGCTACGGAATGACGGGGCGATGCAGGGTGCGCGCCGCGGACATCCCCGTGCTCTCGCTCGAAGACCCGCAATCGAACGCCCGCGACCGTCTGCGCAGCGAAATCGCGGCGGCGCTGAAGGACGACCGGGCGGAGGCGATCGTGCTCGGCTGCGCCGGCATGGCCGATCTCTGCCTCGATCTCTGGCGCGAATTCTCCGTGCCGGTGGTCGATGGCGTCGCCGCCGCCGTCAAGCAGGCGGAGGCGCTGGTGGCCATGGGCTTGTCCACGGCAAAGCGAAGCGCTTATGCTCGGCCGGTCGACAAACGATATGACGGGGCGATGGAGGCCTTTGCGCCGTCAGCCATGGGGGTGTGATGGATCAGCCGGGTGTCCAAGTCCGCGTTCTCAATGCAGCCGGAGTCGAACGCCTCGTCGGCTGGGCGAAAGACGAAAGCTGGAATCCCGGACTTGCCGACGCCGCCGCCTTCCGCACAGCCGACCCCGACGGCTTTCTCGGCTGCTTTCTCGACGATGAACTCGTCGCCGGCATATCCGCCGTCGCCTACGGGCAGGACTTCGGTTTCATCGGGCTCTACATCTGCCACCCCGATCATCGCGGCAAAGGCTACGGCAAGCTGGTCTGGGATGCCGGCATGGCCCGTCTCGGCGACCGCACGATCGGGCTCGACGGCGTCCCGGCACAGCAGGCGAACTATGCCCGCATGGGTTTCGTCGCCGCCTACGACACGCTGCGCTGGAGCGGCCGCCCGACGCATCCGCAAGCGGGCGGCAACGTCGTCGCCGTCACCGGGGACCTCGTGCCGCAGGTCCTCGCCTATGATCGCCCCTTCTTTCCCGCGGAGCGGGACGGCTTCCTGCGGACGTGGCTCGAACACCCCCGCCATGCCCGCGCGGTGCTGCGGAACGGAAGCGTGCACGGCTATGCCGTCGTCCGGGAGTGTCACGACGGGTTCAAGATCGGGCCGCTCTTCGCCGACGGCCTCGAAGACGCCAAGGCGCTGGTCGCGGCTTGCGCGGCGGCCGCGGGCGGCGGCACCCTCCATATCGACGTCCCTGTCGGCCAGGAAGCTCTCGCCGAACACCTCTGGGCGCTCGGGTTCGCGGAAGGTTTCGCCACCAAGCGGATGTACCGGGGCCCGGCGCCGGACCTCGTCATGAACGGCATCTTCGGTATCACGACGCTCGAACTCGGCTGAAGGGCGGAAAGAAGAGCCGATGCCGGAGCGGCCTCGGCACGGCGTCGCAGGCTCTGCCCGTCAGCCATCACTCGCGAGTGATGCGACAATACTCCCAGGAAAATGGAACAGGAATTCCAGCGATCATCCGCGCCTGATGCTCCCTTTGCCACGATTCATCGGATTCTTTGTCGCAGGCCGGCTTTCGCCCGTTGACGGCCTTCGCAAAAAATGGAATAAATTATCTGCATTTTGACGCGAACGGTCTGTTTATTCCGTTTTGCATGTCGCGCGGGGAGCGCGGGCCGAATGCACAGGGCCGGAAAATCCGGCTTCCGGCAGGAGCAAGGTGAAGCCGGGCACCACTGAGGAGGAAAGAAATGAAGAAGTATATTCTTGGCGCTGCGCTGTCCGTCCTGATGGGTACGGCCGCCCACGCGGAAACCATCGGCGTCTCCATGGCGCTGTTCGACGACAACTTCCTGACCGTCCTGCGCAACGGCATGTCCGACTATGCCAAGACGCTCGACGGCGTGACCCTGCAGATCGAAGACGCCCAGAACGACGTCGCCAAGCAGCAGAGCCAGATCCAGAACTTCATCGCCGCCGGCGTCGACGCCATCATCGTCAACCCGGTCGACACCGACGCCACCGCCGCAATGTCGAAGATCGCCGCCGATGCCGGCGTTGCGCTCGTCTACGTCAACCGCGAGCCGGTCAACGTCAACGAACTGCCGGACAAGCAGGCCTTCGTTGCCTCCAACGAAGCCGATTCCGGCACGCTCGAAGCCAAGGAAGTCTGCCGCCTGCTCGGTGGCCAGGGCAAGGCCGTCCTGATGATGGGCGAACTCTCCAACCAGGCCGCGCGCATGCGGACCCAGGACGTCCATGACGTCGTCGCCACCGACGAGTGCAAGGGCATCGAGATCGTAGAAGAACAGACCGCCAACTGGTCGCGCACCCAGGGCGCCGACCTCGTGACCAACTGGCTTTCCGCCGGCCTCGAGTTCAACGCCGTCATCGCCAACAACGACGAGATGGCGATCGGTGCGATCCAGGCGCTCAAGGCCGCCGGCAAGGACATGAAGGACTACGTGGTCGCCGGTGTCGACGCCACGCAGGACGCGCTTGCGGCGATGGAAGCCGGCGACCTCGACGCCACCGTGTTCCAGAACGCGGCCGGCCAGGGCAAGGGCTCCGTCGATGCCGCCCTGAAGCTCGCCAAGGGCGAAGCGGTTGAAAAGAAGGTCTACATTCCCTTCGAACTCGTCACTCCGGAAAACCTGAAGGACTATCAGGCGAAGAACTGATTTCGCCAGCGAGAGTGCGGGAATGCGGGTTCGCCCGCATTCCCGATGTTTAGGGAGGAGAAGTCGCGATGGTCAGTCCGTCCACCATGGCCGCCGTCCGCAAGAGCGGTGCGGTTCCGAACGCCGAGTATCTTCTGGCCGCCGAAGGCGTGCGCAAGGAATTTCCGGGCGTCGTCGCGCTGGACGACGTGTCCTTCCGCCTGAAGCGCGGCAGCGTTCACGCGCTGATGGGCGAAAACGGCGCCGGCAAGTCGACGCTCATGAAGATCCTCGCCGGCATCTACCAGCCCGACCAGGGAACGGTGCGGCTGAAAGGTGCCGAAATCGAGCTCAATTCGCCGCTCGACGCACTGGAAAACGGCATCGCCATGATCCATCAGGAACTGAACCTGATGTCCTACATGACGGTCGCCGAGAATATCTGGATCCGCCGCGAGCCGCTGAACCGGTTCGGCTTCATCGACCATGCCGAGATGAACCGCCGCACGGCAGCACTCTTCAACCGCCTCAACATATCGATCCATCCCGAGACGCCCGTCGGGGAGCTTTCCGTCGCCAACCGCCAGATGGTCGAGATCGCCAAGGCCGTCTCTTATGAATCCGACGTCCTCATCATGGACGAGCCGACCTCGGCACTCACCGACCGCGAGGTGGAACACCTCTTCCGGATCATCCGCGACCTGCGCGCGCAGGGGATCGGCATCGTCTACATCACCCACAAGATGAACGAGCTCTTCGAGATCGCCGACGAGTTCTCCGTCTTCCGCGACGGCAAGTATATCGGCACGCATGCGTCGAGCGACGTCACCCGCGACGACATCATCCGCATGATGGTCGGCCGCGAGATCACCCAGATGTTCCCGAAGGAGGACGTTCCCCTCGGCGAGGTCGTGCTGTCGGTGAAGAACCTGACGCTCGACGGCGTGTTCAAGGATGTTTCCTTCGACGTGCGCGCCGGCGAAATCCTCGGCGTCGCCGGCCTCGTCGGCTCGGGCCGGTCGAATGTCGCCGAGACGCTCTTCGGCGTGACGCCCGCCTCCTCCGGTGAGGTCTCGATCGACGGCAAGCGCGTCTCGATCGACAGCCCGACGGAAGCGATCCGCAACCGTATGGCCTTCCTGACCGAGGACCGCAAGGACACGGGCTGCCTCCTGATCCTCAGCGTTCTGGAGAACATGCAGCTCGCGGTCCTTCAGGACCGCTATGTCCAGAACGGCTTCGTCCAGCAGAGCGAACTTTCGGCCGACTGCGAGGAGATGTGCCGCAAGCTCCGGGTCAAGACCCCGAGCCTCGACGAGCGCATCGAGAACCTTTCGGGCGGCAACCAGCAGAAAGTGCTGATCGGCCGATGGATGCTGACGGACCCGCGAATCCTGATCCTCGACGAGCCGACCCGCGGGATCGACGTCGGTGCCAAGGCCGAAATCCACCGCCTGGTCTCCGAGATGACCCGGAAGGGCGTCGCGGTCATCATGATTTCATCGGAAATGCCCGAGGTCCTCGGCATGAGCGACCGCATCATGGTGATGCACGAGGGACGCGTCACCGGCTTCCTCGACCGGGCGGAAGCCACACAGATCAAGGTCATGGACCTGGCGTCGCGCTGACGCCGTCCGGGGACCGACAGGGAGGTTAGAATGAACCAACAGACCGCGACCAAGAGCGATGTCGACCTGAAGACGGGGCAGCCGCGCGCGCGCCGGATGCCGCCGGAAGCCAACATCTTCCTCGTGCTGATCGGCATCGCGCTCGTCTTCGAACTGCTCGGCTGGCTCTTCGTCGGCCAGAGCTTCCTGATGAACCCGCAGCGCCTGACCATCATGATCCTGCAGGTGTCGGTGATCGGCATCATCTCCGTCGGCGTGACGCAGGTCATCATCACCGGCGGTATCGACCTCTCCTCGGGGTCGGTCGTCGGGATGACGGCGATGTTCACTGCGAGCCTCGCCCAGTCCTCCACCTGGTCGCGCGCACTCTATCCGAGCCTCACCGACCTGCCCTTCTTCATTCCGATCGGCGTCGGCATCCTGATCGGGCTTCTAGCCGGCTTCATCAACGGCCAATTGATCGCCAGAACAAAGATCCCGCCCTTCATCGCCACCCTCGGCATGATGGTGACGGCGCGCGGCATTTCGAAGTGGTACACCAAGGGCCAGCCGGTTTCGGGTCTTACCGACCAGTTCAACTTCATCGGTACGGGCGTCTGGCCGGTCATCGTCTTCCTCGTCGTCGCGCTGATCTTCCATATCGCGCTGCGCTACACCCGCTACGGCAAGTTCACCTATGCGATCGGCGCCAATGTGCAGGCGGCCCGCGTCTCCGGCATCAACGTCGAAAGACACCTGGTCAAGGTCTATGCGATCGCCGGCATGCTGGCGGGTCTCGCAGGCGTCGTCACCGCCGCCCGCGCCCAGACCGCACAGGCCGGCATGGGCGTGATGTACGAGCTCGACGCGATCGCGGCGGCCGTCATCGGCGGCACCTCGCTCTCGGGCGGCGCCGGCCGCATCACCGGCACGGTGATCGGCACCATCATCCTCGGGGTGATGACCTCCGGCTTCACCTTCCTGCGCGTCGACGCCTACTACCAGGAAATCATCAAGGGCATGATCATCGTCGCCGCGGTCGTGGCCGACGTCTATCGCCAGAAGAAGCGCAAGGTCTGACGAACTCCTCCCCGTCAAACCGACTGGCGGCGCCCCGGCGCCGCCTTTTTGTTTTTGCGTCCGTTTCGCAGAGGTCGACGTTTGACGGACATCAATGCGCGAAGGTAGGAACCGTCGTCTATTTTTGATAGAGCTAATAGAAGGAATGTGCAGGTCACGGGGTCGGGTGTCGATCCGGCCGGGAGGCGGCGATGGAAGGGCATGGGCAGAAGACCGGGCCGGCCCGCATGTGGGAGCTATTCCCGCATGACGCGGATGTCGGCGTGCGCGGTTTCGGCGCGACCCCGGCGGAAGCCTTCGAACAGGCGGCCCTTGCGCTGACGGCGGCTGTGACAGACGAACCGGTCGAAGCCAGAACCATGGTCGAGGTCGAATGCAGGGCGCCGGCCCTCGACCTGCTCTTCGTGGAGTGGCTCAACGCGATCATCTACGAAATGGCGGTCCGCCGAATGCTCTTCAGCCGCTTCGAGGTCAGGATCGACGGAGACATCCTGAAAGGCACGCTCTGGGGGGAGCCGGTCGACGTGCTGCGGCATGCGCCGGCGGCGGAACCCAAGGGTGCGACCTATGGCGAGTTGCAGGTGGAACAGGCCGCTGACGGCAGCTGGTCGGCCGCCTGCATCGTCGATGTCTGAGGGAGGTGACGATGGACCCGGCACGTTTCACGAAGGTCGATCCGTTCACATGGCGCATCGAGCCGACGGGCGCCATGCGCGTTCCGGCGATCATCTATGCCGACGAGGCGCTGATCGAGGGGATGGACGAGAAGGTCTATCAGCAGGCCTCGAACGTCGCATCGCTGCCGGGCATCGTCGGAGCCTCCTACGCCATGCCGGATGCCCATTGGGGCTACGGTTTCCCGATCGGCGGGGTCGCCGCCTTCGATGCCGATCATGGCGGCATCGTTTCGGCGGGCGGCGTCGGGTTCGACATTTCCTGCGGTGTGCGCACCATGCTGACCAGCATTCCCGTCGAAGACCTGAAACGGGTCGCGCATGGCCTTGCCCAGGCGCTCTACCGCGACATCCCGGCCGGTGTCGGCAGTGAAAGCACGATCAGCCTCGACGACATCGAGATGGACGACATGCTGCGGGGCGGTGCGCGCTGGGCGGTCGACAGGGGCTGGGGCGAGGAACGCGATCTCGAACGTATCGAGGAGAACGGCCGCATGGCCGGCGCCCGGCCTGAATTCGTCTCCAACCGTGCCAAGGAACGACAGCGCCGCGAGATGGGAACTCTGGGCTCCGGCAACCACTATCTCGAAGTGCAGGCAATCGACGAGATCTACGACCCGGAAGCGGCACGCATCTTCGGACTGCAGGTCGGTGAGGTCGTCGTTACGATCCATTGCGGCTCGCGCGGGCTCGGTCATCAGATCGGCAGCGACTTCCTGCTCGAAATGGTCGGCGCGGCGAAGGAGGCTGGCATCGTCCTGCCGGACAAGGAACTCGCCTGCGCGCCGATCAACTCGGACGCGGGCCGTCGCTACCTCGGCGCCATGCGCGCCGGCATCAACTGCGCACTCGCCAATCGCGAGATCCTCGGCCATTTCACGCGGAGGGTCTTCCGGCATTTCTTCCCCGGCAACGAACTCACACTGCTTTTCGACGTGTCGCACAACACCTGCAAGGCCGAAGAGCACGAGGTCAACGGCAGGCGCCGCAGCCTGCATGTCCACCGCAAGGGCGCGACACGAGCCCTCGGCCCGGGCCATCCCGACCTGCCTGAAGCACTGAAGGCGGTGGGTCAGCCGGTGCTGATCGGCGGCAGCATGGGCACCAATTCCTATGTGCTGGCCGGCCTTGCGACGAGCGAAGAAAAGTCCTTCTCCTCCGCCTGCCACGGCGCCGGGCGGGCCATGTCGCGCCATGCGGCAGCCAAACAGTGGGGCGGCCGCCAGGTGGTCGACGAGCTGGCCCACCGCGGCATCATCATTTGCAGCCCTTCGATGCGCGGGGTCGCGGAAGAAGCACCCGGAGCCTACAAGGACGTGGGCGCCGTGGTCGTGGCCGCCGAGAAGGCCGGCCTTGCCCGCCGCGTGGCGAAGCTTTCCCCGCTTGTCTGCATCAAGGGGTGAGCCGCGCGAAGATATCTTCCGACAGTGGACGTCAGACGGCGACCCAGCGCCGCTCGGCGAAGGAGCGCGCCATGGCGTGGACGGACTGCTCGATGCGCAAACCGTCCTCGAAGTCGATCACATGGGCCTTGTCACCGCCGATCGCCGCGATCAGTTCGCGGCATTCGATGACCTTCAAGTCGTTGAAGCCGAGGCCATGGCCGGGTGCAGGAATGAAGCGGTCGTAGGGCGGATGGTGGGGTGCCGCGAGCACGGTGCGGAATCCCTGCTCCTCGGCCCGGCCGCCCGTCTCGTAGATCTGGAACTCGTTCATCCGCTCCTGGTCGAACAGAATCGAGCCTGCCGAACCGAAGACCTGAAGCGCGATGCGCCCCTTGCGGCCCCAGGCCGAACGGTTCGCCATCAGCACGGCCGAGAGGCCGCCTTGCAGCGTCATCAGCACGCTTGCGACATCGTGGTTCTCGACGGACCGGGTTCCCCCGCCCTTCAGCGGCCGCTCCGCATACGGCTTTACGAGATCGGCGACGACCGTCTCCACATGGCCGAAGAGGGTGAGGAGCAGCGAAAGCGGATGGACGGCGAAATCGTCGAGCGCGCCGTAGCCGGAGGCCGCCTCGCTCTTCCAGTAGAACGGCACGAAAGGATCGGCCATGAAATCCTCGTCCATCTCGACGCGGACGTGGTTGACGGTGCCGATCGCACCCTCGTCGATCAGCCGCCGGATATGGCGGATCATCGGGTTCTGGATGTAGTTGTAGCCCATGACGGCGGTGCGGCCGGCTCGTGCCGCCGCATCCCGCATGCGGACCGCATCGGCATAGGCGGGTGCCATCGGCTTCTCGCACCAGACGTGCTTGCCGGCGTCGAGGGCCGCAATTGCCATGTCCGCGTGGAAGGCATTGGGTGTCGTCACCGAGATCACGTCGATTTCCGGATTGTCGAGGAGGTCGCGCCAATTGCCGGTCGCGGTCTCGAAGCCGAATTCGGCGGCTCTCTTCGCAGCGAGCTCGACGTTGATCTCGGCGAGCGCCACCAGCCGCGGCCGTGCCACGTCGCCGAAGACGCTCGCGACATTGTTCCACGCCAGCGCATGGCATTTGCCCATGTAACCGGTGCCGATCAGACCGATTCCGAGACCCGTCATGCCTTCCTCCCAGAAGCAGGGTTAGATGAACGCCGTCATGCAGGCCTGGTTACGGATTGTCGCGCTTGAAGATCCAGTCGTGGTCCGGATGGTTCTTGAACCGCCATTTGCGGAGCGGTCCCGCCATGACGTTCAGGTAATACATCTCGTAGCCGTAGGGCGAACCGCAGGGATGGTGACCCTTCGGCACCAGGACGACGTCGCCGTCGGAGACCGCCATGGTCTCGTCGAGCGAACCGTCCTCGGTAAAGACGCGCTGGAAGCCGAAGCCCTGGGCCGGGTTCAGGCGGTGATAATAGGTCTCTTCGAGATAGGTCATCTCGGGATAGTTGTCTTCGTCGTGCCGGTGCGGCGGATAGGAGGACCAGTTGCCCGACGGCGTGAAGACCTCGGTGACGAGCAGGCTGTCGGCGACGTCGCGGTCTTCCATGGCGATAGGATAGATGTAGCGGGTGTTCGCACCCTTGCCCCGTTCGGTGAGCGCGATGCCTTCCGGCCCGATCACCTGCGCCTCGCGGCCCGGCATGGCGGGTGCGGTGCAGACGGCGAGCGTGCAGTCCGTCGTCGCCGTCGCCGACCAGTCGCTGCCGGCCGGGACGTAGACGCAATGCGGGGGCTTGCGCTCGAAGACGTTCATGCGGTCGCCGAGTTCGCCGAAGGCCTTGCCGCCGCCCGAAACCTCGGCCTTGCCCTCGACCAGCACGAGGATCACCTCCGTCTCGCCGGTTTTCTCGGCTGCCCTTTCGCCGGCCTTCAGGCGGTAGAGCCCGAAACCGACATAGCCCCAGCCCGCACTTTCCGGCGTGATGTCGTGAACCTTGCCGTTCGTGCCCTGCGGTTTGCGCAGAAGATCGCTCATGCCTCGTCTCCCTTGTCGGTTTCCCGGCTTTCGGCAGGCTTTTCGTTGGTCGACGGGGCCTTTGCGTCCGGCGACAGGAACAGCTGCCAGCCGGCATAGCCGGCCGCAGCGAGAAAGATGATCGCCCAGCCCGCCGCGCCGTTCGACCATTCGACCACGGCCCAGATCGCCGGAAGAACGACCGTGAGGATACGTAGCCAGAGCGGCCGGAAGAACGGATGCTGCGGGTCGAGAAATTTCACGCCGTCTCCTTGTCCAGGCCGGCGGTCTTCGCCATGGCCTTCAGCGATTTCAGTCCGAGGCTCTGGTATTCGAAGGGATTGCGGACGTCCGGGTCCTGCTCGGCTTCGATGACCAGCCATCCGTCGTAACCATGCTCGGCCGCAATCCGCAAGACCGGCGGGAAATCGACGCCGCCCTCGGCATCGCCCGGAACGGTGAAGACGCCGCGGCGAACACCTTCGAGGAAGGAGAGGTTCTCGTCACGGACCGCTTTCGCAACGACCGGACGAACGTTCTTGGCATGGATGTGGCCGACGCGGTGCATATACTTCTTCGCGACCCGTTCCGGGTTGCCGCCGCCGAACAGGCAGTGACCGGTGTCGAGGAGGAGATGGGCGTGCGGCCCGGTGTTCTCCATCAGCCGGTCGATCTCTTCCTCGCTCTCGACGATCGTCCCCATATGATGGTGGTAGACGAGGGTGATGCCCTGCCCCGCGGCGTATTCCGCGAGTGCCTCGACCCCGGCGCCGAAGGTCTTCCAGTCGGCGTCGGAGAGCTTCGGCCGGGCATTGACGGCCACCGCGTCATTGCCGTGGATGGCGTTCGAGGTCTCGCACACGATGATGACCTTGGAACCCATCGCCTTCAGGAGGTCGAGCGCCGGCTGCATCGCCGCCTTTTCCTCTTCGATCGAATTGGTCAGCAGGTTGAGCGAATGCCAGCCGGAGACGAAGCGCAGGCCGCGCGGCTCCAGCACGGCCTTGAGGCCCGCCGGATCAGTCGGGAACTTGTGGCCTTTCTCGATACCGTCGAAGCCGATCTTCGCCGTCTCGTCCAGGCACTGGTCGAGGCTGATATGGGCGCCGAGCGTGCGGTCGTCGTCGTTGGACCATGCGATCGGATTGGTTCCGTAGAGGATCATGTCTAGCGTCTTTCCTTCAGCGCTGCTTCATAACGGGTACGGGCTTCGTTGACTTCCCGGCGGGCGGAGACTTCGGGGACCGCAACGTCCCACCAGAAACCACCGGCGTCGGGTGTCGGATACGGATCGGTGTCGATCACGATGACGGTCGGAGCCGTGGCCTCGCGCGCGGCCTCCAGCGCTTCTTCGAGCTCGGCGATGGACGAAACCTTGCGGGCGTCGGCGCCCATCGACGCCGCGTGCGCGGCAAAATCGATGGCGATCGGGTTCACGTTGGTATGCGCATAGAGATTGTTGAACTCCGCGCCGCCGGTTCCCATCTGCAGCCGGTTGATACAGCCGTAGCCGCGGTTGTCGGTGATCACGACGGTGATCTTGACGCCCATCGCGACGGCGGTCGCGAGCTCCGAATTCATCATCATGTAGGAGCCGTCGCCGACCATGACGACGACGTCGCGATCCGGTTCGGCCATCTTGATGCCGAGGCCGCCGGCAACCTCGTAGCCCATGCAGGAAAAGCCGTATTCCATGTGATAGGAGAGCGGCAGCTTCGCCTTCCACAGCTGGTGCAACTCGCCCGGCATGGTGCCGGCCGCGCACATGACGACCGTGTTGTCGCGCGAGGCACGCTGCACGGCGCCGATCACCTGCATGTCGGTCGGCAGCGCATTGCCGTCCTTCGGCGCAGCAGTGACGGCATCCGCCCTGGCGAACCAGGCGTTCTTGAGGTCGGCATCGGGTGCGGGGAAGACCGCGTCGCCGAGCGCCGCCGACAGGCGTTCGAGCCCGATCTTCGCATCCGCGGTCAGTGCGATCGCGTCATGCTTGGCGCTGTCATAGGGCTGGACGTTGAGGGCGAGGATCTTGCGCGCCGGGTTCTTGAAGAGGGCCCAGGAGCCGGTGGTGAAATCCTGGAAGCGCGTGCCGACGCCGAAGACGAGATCGGCGTTCTCGGCGACGATGTTGGCGCAGCCCGTTCCAGTCACGCCGACGGCACCGAAATTGAGCGGGTGGTCCCAGGCGAGCACCGACTTTCCGGCCTGCGTCTCGACGACGGGAATGCCGTGCTTTTCGGAGAAGGCCTTGAGCGTTTCGGTCGCGCCGGAGAAATGCACGCCGCCGCCGGCGACGATGACCGGGTTCTTCGCCGCCTTCAGCGCCGCGACGGCCGCCTCGAATTCCGCTGCATCCGGTTCCGGGCGACGCTGGCGCCACACCCGCTTTTCGAAGAAGCTTTCGGGATAGTCATAGGCCTCGGCCTGGACGTCCTGGCAGAAGGCGAGCGTCACCGGCCCGCAATCGGCCGGGTCGGTCATCGTGCGCATCGCCCGCGGCAGGGCGGTCAGCAACTGTTCCGGGCGGGTGATGCGATCGAAATAGCGGCTGACCGGCCTGAAGCAGTCGTTGACCGACATCGTGCCGTCGCCGAAATCCTCGAGCTGCTGGAGGACGGGATCGGGACCACGATTGGCGAAGACGTCGCCGGGTATCAGAAGGACCGGCAGGCGGTTGACGTGGGCGAGTGCGGCGGCCGTCACCATGTTGGCGGCACCCGGCCCGATCGAGGACGTGACCGCCATGGCGCGGCGGCGGCGAAGCTGTTTCGAATAGGCGATCGCCGCATGGGCCATCGACTGCTCGTTCTGGCCGCGATAGGTCGGAAGCTGATCCCGGACCCCGTAGAGCGCTTCGCCGATGCCGGCGACATTGCCGTGGCCGAAGATCGCCCAGACGCCGGCGATATAGGTCTCGCCGTGCTCGTTCATCTGATTGGCGAGGTAGCGCACCATCGCCTGCGCGGCCGTCAATCGCACCGTTTTCATGCCTTTCCTCCCTTGGCGCGCGCCTTGTCCCAGACCGCGCAAAGACTGCTGTATCGCGCCGCCATTTCCTCGATCGCCTCGGCATCGGTGATCGTGCCGGCGAGCCAGCCCCGGGCGGCATCGCCGAAGATCGTGCGCCCCACGGCAAAACCCTTGACCAGATCAAAGCCGGCCGCAAGCGCGAAACTCTCCTCCAGCTCGGCGGCCGGAGCGTCGAGCCCCAGCACGACGATGCCGCGGGCATAGGGGTCGTTGCGGCGGACCGCCTCGCAGGCATTCGCCCAGGAGGCTTCGGTCTTCATCGGCTCCAGCTTCCACCAGTCGGGATAGACGCCGATCTCGTAGAAGCGGTCGATGATCTTTGCCACCGTATCGTCGTCGGTCGGGCCGACCTTGGACGGAATGACCTCGAGCAGCATCTCCAGCCGGTTGCGCCGGGCGGCGGCGAAAAGCCTTGCGACCGTCTCTTCCTGGTTTGCCCGCAATTCCGGCGGATCGTCAGGATGGTAGAAACAGAGCACCTTGACGACATGCTCGACCGGCCACTCGCAAAGGCCACCGAAGTCGGGCCCGATCTCCGCCTCCAGTGTCAACGGCCGGGAGCCCGGCCATTCTACGGGGCGGCCGATCCAGAGACCCGAGCCGGCGGCACGGTAGAGCGTGTCGCGTCCGAGCCGGCCGTCGCAGAGAATGCCGTAGCCGCTGCCGCCTCCCGCAACCTGCTGGGCCGCCTTCAGGCAGAGCTCCTTGAAGGCGCCGATGCGTTCCGGCGCGGCACCCGCTTCCTCGGCCAAGGCTTCGAGCTGCATGCGGTGGTCGAAGGCGAAGACGCGCATGACCGGCCAGTCGGTCTTGCGGTTCGTCGACCAGTGCACCTGTTCGAGGGCGGCATCCTTGCGCAGCGCCTTGTTGCGGATGCCCCGTTCGAAGAAATACTGGAGCTCCTCCCAGCTCGGATAGGCCGGCGTGCAGCCGTGGCGGGAGACGGCGAAGGCGCCGCAGGCATTGGCGTATTTGAGGCTCGTCGGCCAGTCCTCGCCGGTGAGCCAGCCCTTCAAGAGGCCCGACATGAAGCCGTCGCCGGCGCCGAGAACATTGAAAACCTCGATCGGAAAGCCCTGACCCTTCTGGCCGGCGTCGAGGCTGTCGGGGATCTCGCCCTCGAAAACCACGGCGCCCATCGGGCCGCGCTTGCAGACGAGCGTCGCCGGCGTGATGCGGCGCACGGCCCGCAGAGCCTCCAGCGTGTCGGTCGACCCGCCGGCGATATGAAATTCCTCTTCCGTACCGACGATCAGGTCGAAGAGCGGCAGCGTCGACTGCAGCTTGGCAGTGACGGCACGGGATTCGATAAAGCGGCTTTCGCCGGCGCCGTGGCCGGCAAGGCCCCAGAGGTTCGGCCGGTAGTCGATATCGAGCGCGGTTTTCGCGCCGTTTTCACGCGCGAGCCCGAGCGCCTTGAGGACTGCCTTTTCGGTGTTCGGATGGGAAAGATGCGTGCCGGTCGCGCAGACACAGCGTGCATCGGCGATGAAGGCCGGATCGACGTCGTCCTCGCAGAGCGCCATGTCGGCGCAGTTCTCGCGGTAGAAGATCAGCGGAAACTGGTCCTGGTCGCGGATGCCGAGGATGACGAGCGCCGTCAGGCGCTCGGGATCGGTCCTCACGCCGCGTACGTCGACACCTTCGCGGACCAGTTGCTCACGGATGAAACGCCCCATATGCTCGTCGCCGACGCGAGTCAAAAGCGCCGACCTGAGGCCGAGCCGTGCCGTACCGGCGGCTATATTGGTCGGTGAACCGCCGATATACTTGTTGAAGGAGGCCATATCCTCAAGCCGTCCTCCGACCTGTACTCCGTAGAGATCGACGGACGAACGGCCAATCGTGATCAGATCGAGTGATGTCAAAGCCTGCCTCCCTGTTCGCGGACGGTGCGGCCGCCCTGCCGTTCACGCAGCCCTCCCCGACAGGCCGCTGCCTCACAGGTTTTGAACTTTATATTCCATTTTTGGAAATTTCAACACAGATATTCAATTTTCTTGCCGAGCCGTTCCAACCGCGACCGAGAGCGTGATGGCAAGGCAGAGCGTAGCCGAAAGCGAGCGGAAAGCACCGAAGTCGACCTCGGAGACGAGCAGCGTCTGGGCGTTCGATTTCCGCAGCGGACTGACGATCGTGTCGGTGATCGCCACCACCGGAATGCCGCGCGCGGAAACCGCTTCGACGATGTCCAGCGTCTCGGCCGAATAGGGCGCGAAGGTGATGGCGAGCAGCGCATCGCCGGGGCGGACCGCATGGCGGTTATCGAGCTTGCCGACGGCACTGTGGAGCATGGCCGGCACGCCCATCTTCTCGAACGCATAGGCCATGTAGCTCGCGACCGGGAACGACCGGCGCATCCCGATGATATGCACCATGTCGGCGGCGGCGAGCGTCTTCACCGCCTCTTCGAGAGCCGCCGGGTCGACGGTCTTCAGTAGGCCTTCGAGCGACGTGCGGCCCGCTTCGACGAATTCGGCAAGCAATGCGGAGGGACTACCCTCCGCCTTTTCGCGCAGGTGATGGAGCCTGGTCGAATAATCCGGCCAGCCACCGACATAGGACTCGCGGAAGAGCTTCTGCATTTCGGAGAAGCCGGAAAAGCCGAGAATCTGACAGAAGCGCATGAATGCCGACGGCTGCACGCCTGCACCTTCTGCCATTTCGGCGACCGTCGAAACGGCGATCCGGTCCTTGTTGGAAGCGACGTAATCGGCGCATTGCCGCAACCGCTTCGGCAGCTTTTCGGAGACCTGGAGAAGCCTTTCCTCGAAGGCCTTGATACTGGTCGGGGCGCCCGTCTCTCCCATCATCATCCTTTCCCATAAGCCTATTGACATAGACGATGCCGCAATCTAGCAAAATGGAACATATATTCCAAACAGAGATTTTCGGCGGCGGTCGCGCGCCACGGAATCTATCCGCAGACCAGCGATGCCGCCCGCTTATAGGACGCGGCGCAGGGAGGAAAGCAAGATGGTAACGAGACTGGCCCTTCTGGGTGCGGGACGAATCGGCAAGGTGCATGCGAAGGCGATCGCCGAGGACAAGCGGGCGAAGCTCGTCGCCGTTGCCGACGCCTTCCCCGAAGCGGCGAACGCCATCGCCTCCGCCGCCGGCTGCGCCGTCAGGACGATCGACGAGATCGAGGCCGACAAGGATATCGACGCGGTCGTCATCTGCACGCCGACCAACACCCATGCCGGCCTCATCGAGCGCTTTGCGAAGGCGGGCAAGGCAATCTTCTGCGAGAAGCCGATCGACCTCGACGTCGCCCGCGCCAGGGCGTGCCTCGAAACCGTGCGCCAGACCGGCGCCAAGGTGATGCTCGGCTTCAACCGCCGCTTCGACCCGCACTTCCAGGCCGTGCGCCGGGAGATCGACGCCGGCACGATCGGCAAGGTCGAGATGGTGACGATCACCAGCCGCGATCCCGGCGCCCCGCCGGCCGAATACATCAAGGTCTCGGGCGGCATCTTCCGCGACATGACGATCCACGACTTCGATATGGCCCGTTTCCTACTCGGCGAGGAAATCGAGACGGTCGTCGCGACCGGCTCTGTCCTCGTCGATCCGAAGATCGGCGAACTCGGCGACTATGACAGCGCCTCGCTGATCCTCACCACGAAGAGCGGTCGCCAGGCGGTCATTTCCAACTCCCGGCGCGCGTCCTACGGCTACGACCAGCGCATCGAGGTGCACGGCTCGCTCGGCGCCGTCTCGGCCGAAAACCAGCGCCCGGTCTCGATCGAGGTGGCGACCAAGGACGGCTATACCCGGCCGCCGCTGCACGACTTCTTCATGACCCGCTACACGGCCGCCTATGCGGCGGAAATCTCCGCCTTCATCGACAGCCTCGAAAAGGGCACCGCGCCGTCGCCTTCGGCCGAGGATGGGCTGATCGCACTGGCGCTCGCCGATGCGGCGCTGAAATCGGCGAAAGAGAACAAGGTGGTCCGCGTCGAGCTCTGAGGCGACCTCCTCCGCATGCCAGAGGTAAAAATGCCGGCGCTTCCCGCGGCATTTTTCTTGGAAGGCATTTTGGCTCAACGCACCGGCCGTGCGAAGAGGTCCATCCAGCCGGCGATGAAGCGTTCGCGCTGCGCCTTGTCCTGAGCGGCGAGAAGGGCGGGCCCGATGCGGATCGGTCGGCCGATGCCTGATTCCATCAGTGCCGGCGGACCATCCACACCGGCGGGCAGTGGTGCCCGCTCGGAAAAGAAGAAAGCCTTCTCGCGGGCGACGCGCTGGCCGCGGCCGGACAACAGGTAGTCGAGGAACCGGGCCGCCAGGTCCGGGCGAGCGGACCTCGCCGGGATCAGCACGCCGCGCGACAGCACGAGTGTGTAGTCGCGCGGCACGACGATCTTCAGATTCGGATTCTGCAGATAAGCTGCATACGCATAGGAGCCCAGGATATTGTATGCGATGCGGAGATTGCCGCTCGCGATCCCGCCGAGCACCTCGCTGTTGCAGCAACGGGTAACGGCTTCCGCACGGCTGAAGCTCTCCAGCAGCCGCCCGTAGACCGTCGGCGCCTGGCGCGCATCGTTGAAGGCGAGCAGATAGCCGATGCCGGAGGCCTGCACGTCATACGTCCCGATGCGCCCGCGGTAGACATCCGGCTTGCGCCGCAGGAGCTCGGAAAGCTCCTCATGGGTGTGCGGCACATCCTCCGGCGGCACGCGCGAACTGTCGTAGACGATGACGGCGGGCTCGAAGGTGAAACCGTAAACCTCCTCCCGCCAGTTCGCCCAGTCCGGCACCTGCGCCGTCACGAAGGAGCGGTGCGGCCGGGCGCAGCCATCGTTCGCAAGCTTGACGAGCTGGTCGACGGACGAGGACAGCCAGAGATCGCCGTTGACGCGACCTTCGCGGCAGGCCGCTTCCGCCTCACGGAAGAGGTCGTTCGTCACGTAATCGGTGAACTCGACGGTGACCTCCGGCATGGTCTCCTGGAAGTCGAGGATCAGCGGACGGATCGCGTTGAGGTCGGTCGCGCCGTGGATGACGAGCTTCGCCTTTTCGCCCGCGGGCGCCGGAAAGACGGCGCGCTCGCCTTCGATGGCGAAGGCCGCGACATTCGGGAAGCAGGCGACGATTGCGGCCACGAGGGCGGCAGAGAAACGGTTCATGATTTCCCCTTGCCGCGCAGCGGCAGCTTCAGCACGACGGTGAAACCGTGCTCCTCGTTCCTCGACCGGAAGGTGAGTTCGCCGCCGAGGGCTGCCGCCACCTCCGAGGAGATGGCAAAGCCGAGGCCGGCACTCCCCTCGCCCGATTTCGAGGTCACGAACCGCCTCGTCACCTGACCCCAGTCCGCTTCCGGGATGCCGGGACCATCGTCCTCGACCTCGACCAGCCCGAATTCCGGAATATGGACCACCCGCACCTCCAGCCGCGAGACCGTGCCGTGGCGCAGCGAATTGTCGATCACGTTGACGATCGCCTCGCGCAGGCTGAGTTCGTCGCCGAGCACGACGACATCCTCGTCCGGTGCCTCGAAGGAGACGACGATGTCGGGGTCTATGGTGATCGGGATGGCGGCCCGGAATGCCTTGCGGGCGACCCGCGTCAGGTCGAGCGGCACGAGCTGGGCGGAATCGAAGCGATGGATGACCATCGCATGGTTGAGCAGCTGATTGGTGAAGCGGGCAAGCTCGCCGGCGCGATTGCGGACCCGCTCCAGATGCCGGCGATCGCTGTCGGGCAGGTTGTTCTCGTCGATCAGGCTGACCTGCGCCGAAAGCGCGGTGAGCGGCGTGCGGATCTGGTGAGCGCTGTCGGCGATGAAGCGCTGGAGGAGCTTCACGCGCTCGTCGAGCCGCCGCACGAAATGGTTGATCGAGGACACGAAGGGCGAAAGCTCGCGCGGTACGTCGACCGCAAGCGGCGTCAAATCCTGGGGATCGCGCGCGACGAGCGTTTCTCCGAGGGCAGAGACCGGCCTGAGCGAATAGCGGATCGCAAGCGCCGTGCCGGCCAGCGCAAGCGCACTCATGGCCGCGACCAAGGCCAGCGCCCGGGTGGAGAGCTCGGAGGCGAGCGCCTGCCGCGCCTGCGTCGTCTGTCCGATCACGACGTGAGCCCAGCCGGAGGTGGATGGGTCCGAGATCGCCTTGCCCGCCACGATCACCCTGAGCGGCTCGCCACGGTAACGCATGTTGATGAGAACCGGACCGGGCCGCGCCCCGGCGAGATCGACGTCAGGTGTGAGGTCTTCGTAACCGGTCATCGTCTGGCCGCCGGCGTCGATGACGCGGTAGAAGATGCGGTCGCGCCCGGCAAGCCCGAGCAGTTCGAAGGCCGATGACGGCAGGTTGACGACGAGCTTGCCGTCCTCGACCGTCAGCCCTTCGAGCATCTGCAGCGCGGCTCCCTGCAGAAGGCGGTCGTAGGCCTCGTCGGCGGCCGTCCGCACGTAGAGCCACGCCGCACTCATCAGGATCGCTGCGCCGACGGTGAGAACGATGGCGACACGCAGCAGAAGGCGGGAGAAGAGGGACGATTCAGGCCTGTACATCGGCAACCAGCTGATATCCGACGCCACGGACGGTGACGATGCGCGCGTGGGCTCCTTCGAGTTTCTTGCGCAACCGGCCGACATAAAGCTCGATCGCGTTGGGGCCGGCCGGCTCTTCGAAGCCGAAGAGCTGATCGAGAAGCTGATCCTTGCTGAACACCCGGCCGGGGCGGGTCGCCAGGATTTCGAGCAACGTCATCTCCCGGCGCTTCAGCTGCACCTCCCGCTTGCCGACGCGCACGCTCCTGTTGGCGCGGTCGAGCACGATGTCGCCGCAGGCGATGATGTTGGTCGCCTCGCCGCCGCTTCGCCGGCGCATGAGCACGCGGGCGCGCGCCTCGAGTTCACGGAAATCGAAGGGTTTGACGAGATAGTCGTCGGCGCCGAGGTCGAGCGCGCTCACCCGGTCGTCGATCTCGGAACGGGCCGTCAGCACCAGCACGGGAACCGCGTTGCGGCTCTGGCGCAACCGCTTCAGTATCTCGAAGCCGTCGAGGCCCGGCAGCATCACGTCGAGAATGACCAGGTCGTATTCGGTGAAATCGAGAATGTCGGAGGCCGCACGACCGTCCGTCTCCCAGTCGACCGTATGCCCGATCGCCTCGAAACGACGGATGATCGCTTCACCGACATCGTGAGTATCTTCCACCAGCAGAATGCGCATGACTGACCGTGGCACGGATGGCCCCGCCGATCAAGCACAGGCTTGGGCCGGGGCATGCCTAACGCTTCTTAACACCCGTGACAGCATTGTGACAGGTTTGCGCCCTAAAACAGGCGTGCCTGATCCGGGAGAGAGTGCCGGGCAGGTATGGGGAGGAGCACTCCGAAAAACGACTGCCGAATGCGCCCGTGGCCAGGCCTCGTCGCGACGACGCCCCGCAGACGGGCGACCGAAGGCATATGGTTTCTCTTCCCCGATCATGGAGCACCTTCTTCACGCGACGAGGGACGCGCCGCAAGACGAACCGCGCGAGGCGGTCCCGAGAAAGGAACGGGATCGCCGGGCGCCGAAGATCACATGGGAGAGAGATGATGATCCGTTTTCTGACCAAGACCCTGGCGGGAGCCGCACTGGTGACGCTCGCCGCCGGCACGGCCGCATTCGCCGAACCGGCGAAGCCGGAATGCCTTGCCGGCGCCAAGCCCGGCGGCGGTTTCGACCTCACCTGCCGGCTCGCCGCCAATGCGCTGCTCGAAACCAAGGAAATTTCAACGCCGATGGCGGTGACGTACATGGAAGGTGGCGTCGGTGCGGTCGCCTACAACCACGTCATCGGCAAGCGCGCGACGGACGGCAACCTGATCACCGCCGCCTCGTCCGGCTCGGCACTCCTCATCGCACAGGGGAAGTTCGGCAAGTATGACGAAAACGCCGTCCGTTGGCTCGGCGCTCTCGGCGCAGACTACGGCGTGCTCGTCGTCTCGGCCGATTCCCCCTACAAGACGCTCGGCGAACTCGTCGAAGCCTACAAGGCTGATCCGAACAGCTTCGCCATCGGCGGCGGCGGTGCCGTCGGCTCGCAGGACTGGATGAAGGGCTCGCTGCTCGCCAAGTCCGCCGGTCAGGATCCGAAAGCCATGCGCTACGTCGCGCTCGAAGGCGGTGGTGCGGTTCTGACCGCGCTCGAAGGCGGCCACATCAAGGTCGGCTCGGGTGACGCCGCCGAAATGGGCAAGCACCACCTTGCAGGCAAGGTCCGCATCCTCGCCGTCATGGCACCGGAACGTCTGTCAGGAGAACTCTCCGGCGTCCCGACTGCTCGCGAACAGGGCTTCGATATCGACTGGCCGGTCTGGCGCGGTTACTATGTCGGCAAGGACGTATCCGACGCCGATTACGACTGGTGGGTCTCCACCTTCGAAAAGATGAGCAAGACGCCTGACTTCGCCAAGGAGCGTGAAGCCCGCGGCCTGTTCGAATTCACCCTGCTCGGCAAGGATTTCGACAAGCGCGTGAAGGACGACGTCGCCCGCTTCAAGATCCTCGCCAAGGAAGCCGGCATGTAATTGCCGCCTGAACCCGCACGACGGGACCTTCCGGGAGAAAGCCCGGAAGGTCGTTTCCGGCCGGCCCGCTTGGTCGCCGCGAGAGCGTCATGCCCGAAATGCCGCGACCCGAAGGCACGGTTTGTGCCGCACGGCAGAGCCGTCGCACGCACATTCGGTCCGTTCGTGCAAGCTGTTCCCTCTCGAAGAGTGGAGACCGATCCATGTCAGACCATAGCAGAACAACCCTCCTCACCGGACGCATCGGCGCGATCTGCGTGCTCGCCTTCGCGATCGCCTACGGCATCGGCGCGAGCCGCATCGACTATTCCTTCTCCTCCGATCCGCTGGGGCCGCGGGCCGTGCCCCTGATCCTCGCCGGCATTCTCGGTGTGCTCGCGCTCTTCTATCTGCGTTCGCCGGGAAGCGCGGAAGGCTTCCCTTCCGGGGTACTTCTGCTGCGGGTGCTGGCCGTTCCGGTCATACTGATCGCCAGCGTTGCGGTCTTCGAGCCTGCGGGCTTTGCCGCGTCGATCTTCCTCCTAACCTTCGGCACCGGGATGATCTTCGGGGCCCCGCCGCTCAAGGCCGTGATCGGGGCTGCCGGTCATGCCGCGCTCTGGTGGGTCATTTTCGCCTGGCTGCTCGAGGTCTATCTGCCGGTCGGCGCGCTCTTCGGCTGAGCCGACGGCACCACCGAACACGTCTCCCCTAACCGGGAAAGGTCATAGTCATGAACTTCGAATATCTCGCCCAAGGCTTCGGCGTCGCGCTGACCTGGCAGAACCTGCTGATCGGCTTCGTCGGCTGCTTCATCGGCACCATGGTCGGCGCGCTTCCGGCGATCGGGCCGATCAACGGCATCGCGCTCCTGCTGCCGATCGCCTACACCATGGGGCTGCCGCCCGAGAGCACGATGATCCTGCTCGCCTCCGTCTATTGCGGCGCCGAATACGGCGGCCGCATCTCCTCGATCCTCCTCAACGTCCCCGGCGATGCCGGCGCCGTCATGACCGCGATGGACGGCTATCCGATGGCGAGACAGGGCCGCGCCGGCGAGGCGCTGGCGCTTTCAGGCCTCTCCTCCTTCGTCGGCGGTATCCTCGGCTCGATCGGACTCGCCCTGTTCGCGCCGCTCCTCGCGGGGCTGGCGATCGGTTTCGGCCCGGCGGAATATTTCGTGCTGATGGTCTTCGCCTTTGCCACCCTCGGCTCGATGGTGGGCGACCAGCCGGTCAAGACGCTGATCGGCTGCACGCTCGGCCTGATGCTGGCGACCGTCGGCATCGACGCGACCTCCGGCGCATACCGCTTCACTTTCGACCAGCCCGAGCTCGGTGACGGCATCGAATTCGTCGTGCTGGTCATCGGCCTCTTCTCGATCTCCGAAGCCCTCATCATCCTGGAACACCAGGGGCGCGGCTTCACCATGATCCGCGATCTCGGCCGGATGACCGCCCAATGGGCGGATGTCGTGAAGTGCACCGGCACCGCACTCAGAAGCTCGGTGATCGGCTTTGTCGTCGGCGTGTTGCCGGGAACCGGCGCCTCGGTCTCCAGTGCGATCTCCTACACCACCGCAAAGCGCATCTCCGACACCGAAGGAACCTTCGGCAAGGGTGACGTCCGCGGCCTGGCGGCCCCGGAAGCGGCCAACAACGCGACCGCCTGCGGCGCCTTCGTGCCGATGCTCACCCTCGGCGTTCCGGGTTCAGGGACAACCGCCGTCATGCTCGGCGCGCTGATGCTCTACAACATCCAGCCGGGCCCGATGCTGCTTGCCGAACGGCCAGAGATCGTCGGCGGTCTCGTCGCCTCGCTCTTCGTCGGCAACTTCATCCTGCTCGCCCTCAACCTGCCGCTGGTCAACATCTTCGCCCGCGTCCTGACCGTTCCGAACTGGCTTCTGGTTCCGGGCATCCTGGTGCTTTCGATCGTCGGCGTCTATTCGACCCACGCATCGGTCTTCTCGATCTTCCTGATGCTCGGCATCGGCATGATCGGCTGGCTCCTGCGCAAGGCGGGCTTCGACATGGCACCGCTCATCCTGGGTTTCGTGCTCGGCCGCGTCATGGAGGTGAACCTGCGCAACGCGCTGGCGATCAGCGGCGGTGATCCCTCGATCCTCTTCCAGAGCACGATCTCGATCGTTCTCTGGCTCATGGCCGCAGGCGTTGCGATCCTGCCGTGGTATCTGTCGTACCGTGCGAAGAAGCGGATCAGGCAGGCGGCTCTGACCGCCTGACGATCAAAGAAGTCTCCCGAGAGAGCGCCGCGCCGACCGCTTGCTCAAGCGTCGGCGCGGCGCACGTGTCTTGGCGGATAACGTGTTCGACTAGACTCTTGGAAGAAGCGCGTCGATCTCGGCGCGCGTCGGCATCGCCGGGGCCGTGCCCGGCCGCGTCACGGCGATTGCCGCCGTTGCGCAGCCGAAGCGCACGGCCTCCACCGGATCCCGGCCTTCGGAGAGCGCGGTTGCGAACCCGCCGAGAAATGCATCGCCCGCGCCCGTCGTATCGACGACCTTGCCGGCGGAAAAGGCAGGGACGAACTCGCTCGTCGTCGCCGTGTGATAGAGTGCGCCACGGGCCCCGAGGGTGATGATGGCAGCTCCGACACCTTTTCGCAGCAGCAGATCGCCGGCGGCGCGGGCCTGTTCATCCGTCTCGACGGGATGGCCGACGATCTCGGCCGCTTCCACCTCGTTCGGCGCGAAGAAATCGCACAAGGGGTATATGTCATCGGGAAGCGGCCGGGCGGGCGCGGGATTGAGAATGGTCGTCACGCCTGCCGCCCTGGCGATCGAAAGGCCATGGATGGCCGCTTCGATCGGTTGCTCGAGCTGGGTCATGAAAATCGCGGCATTCTCGATATCTTGCCGGTTGGCATCGACGTCCTCGATGCCGATCAGACCTGCGGCCCCGGCAGCGACGATGATGGCGTTGTCGCCATTCTCCTCGTTCACGAAGATGAAGGCGGCGCCCGTCGGCACGTCGTCCATCTGAATGACATTGGCCCTCACCCCGGCGGCCTTGTAGGCCGAGAGCGCCATCTCGCCGAACGGATCCCTGCCGACCCGCGAGATGAAGGTCACCTCCCCGCCGGCCTTGGCAGCGGCGATCGACTGGTTGGAGCCCTTGCCACCGGGCCCCAGTGCAAAGCCCGAACCCATGATCGTTTCGGCGATCCGCGGCAGGCGCTTTGCCTTGTAGGCCGTGTCGGCGGCGAAAATTCCGAGAATGACAATACCGCGGCGCGCGCTCATCTGACGACGTCCTCGGCCGGAATGACCCCCTTCGTCAGCAGGAAACATCCGTAGAAACGCAGTTCGCCGGTCGCGATCACGCAATAGGCCTTCTTCGCCACCTCGTAAAAGGCCATCCGCTCGACGCCGTACATGGGAGACGGGCGGCCTTCCACGCGATTGACGATGGCCTGTACCTCCGCCTGAACCCCGGGGATCTCGTCGGGCTTGCCCATCACTTCCATGCGGCCGACCGACGGCTGAACCGGCGTGTCCAGCGGAAAGACCGACAGGATCGCGTCGATGGCCCGCGGCGCGGGAATGTTGTCCATCGTCAGGAGCTTGCCGATGCGGGTTTGCCGGGCAATCGCATCGGACGGGAAGTTCGCATCGGCGACCACAAGGAAATCGCCGTGTCCCATGGTGCTCAGTGCTTCGAGAATGGCGCCGTTCAGTTCGGCCCTGATCCCTTTCAACATGTCCTTTGTCCCTCTTTTTCCGCAGTTATCGGGTTTTCTTCATGTTTCTGGTCGTTCTTCAGGTGAGGCTCGGCCCGCGTCCTGGCGCAGGCCCCGTCGATCTGCGAACAATCAGCGAGCCCTCGACCATTTCGTCCTCGTCCGGGGAATTCTGATCCAGGAGACGCTCGACGGCGCGTGCAGCCAACCGCTCGGTCGGCTGACGAACCGTCGTCAGGCGCGGCACGACAAGTTTGGCCAGCGTGATGTCGTCGAACCCGGCCACCGACAATTCGTCCGGCACGTCGACCTTGAAGTCTCTGGCAGCCCGCAACGCCCCGATGGCCTGCTGGTCGCTGGCGGCGGCTATTGCCGTCGGCCGGTCGCCGGGCTCCCGCGCCAGCAGTGCGCGTGCGGCTCTTTCGCCGGATTCGTAGTCAAAGCGGCCCGCGACGATTTCGAGCTCGATCTCCTCGCCTGCCTCGCTCAGTTGCTGAGCCCGGTCCACGAAGCCTTTCCGGCGCATGCGCCCGGCCTCGGTTTCAGGGGGACCGGCAATATAGGCAATCCGGCGGTGCCCCAGCGCGTAAAGGTGATCGACGACCAGCGACGCGGCCTGCGCGTGGTCGGTCGAGACCAGCGGGTACGAGCCGAAGCGGCGGTCAAGCGATATGATCGGCACCGGCGCATCGATTTCCAGATCCGAGTTGCCGTTGGACGCGACGACGATGATTCCGCGCACCGAGCGGTCCAGGAATGCCAGGATGTGGCTCTGTTCGGCCTCGAGATCCTCATGCGAACTGGCCAGCATCACCATGTGACCGGCTTCGAGCGCGGCGCGCTCAACACTCGCCGCCAGCTGCGCAAAGAACGGGTTGGTGATGTCCGGAACGACCAGGCCGATCACGTCCGTCTTGCTGGTACGCAAGGCACGCGCGGTCACGTTGGGGCGGTATCCCAGTTTCGCGATCGCCTCGTTGACCTTCTCCCTGAGAGCCGGTCTTACCGCCGCCTCCCCCGCGATAACACGCGAGACCGTACCCACGGAAACGCCCGCCTCAACAGCAACATCCTTGACCGTGGGCGTCTTTCGCATGCCAGCTCCCGCTCTTACTTGACGGCCCCGGCAGTCATACCCGCGATGATGTGCTTTTCAAGCAGGACACCGACAAAAACCAGCAGAAGGATGCCGGCCGTGGACAGGGCCGCCATCGACCACCAGTTGATGCCCTGGCTGCCGGTCTGGCTGGCAATCATCACCGGTAGCGTGTTCGTGTTGGTCGACGTCAGCAGGGCGGCGAAGAAATACTCGTTCCAGCAGAGGATCAACGCCAGGATGAACGCCGCGATCATGCCCGGCAGAACCAGCGGGACGATGATGCGCGAGAAGGCCCCCCAGATCGAAAGACCGTCAACCAGGGCGGCTTCTTCAAGCTCCACGGGTATGGTGGCGAACTGGTCGCGCATGATCCAGACCACGATCGGCAGAACCATGAGCGTATAGACCGCAATCATGCCGACGTAAGTGTCGAGAAGCGCAAGCTGCTTGTAGAGAACGAGGAACGGCAGCGCGAGCACGACCGGCGGCATGATGAGCTGCGACAGGAAGAAGAAGGAGATGTCGGAGTTCCGCATATAGCCGAACTTGTAGCTGAAGCGGCTAAGACCATAGGCGGCGAGTGTTCCGAGAAAGACCGCCAGCGTCGACGACATCCCCGATATGACCACGCTGTTCCAGAACCGGCGCATGAATTCGGCGCGCACCGTGGACGTCTCGAAAATCGTGTCGGGAGAAAGCCCGAGCGAACGCCAGCCGAGCCAGGACGGCTGAAAGTCGAGGAGCGGAACGAGATTGCCGCGCATCACATCGGCAGCGATCTTCAAGGACGTCGTGACAGTCCAGAACACCGGGAAGATGCAGATGACCGCCCAGATCGCGAGGAGGCCATAGACGACGAAGCGCATGGCCCACCAGCGCATGCGCTGCCGGCGATCGAATTTGTCCAGATCAACAGAAACCATCATAGCCTTCCCGTCATACGTTGCACGACACGGTCGGCAATCTTCATCAGGAGCGTCATTCCAATCACGATGATCACCAGATAGGCGAGCGCCAGCAGGGTGCCGTAGCCGACATTCGATCGGTCGCGGTATTCACGATAGATGAAGCTCGTCACGGAATCGGTCGCACCGCCCGGCCCCCCGGTCGTGACCGTGATGATGATGTCGGCGAGCTTCAGTTTGAAGATGATGCGGATCATGACGGCCGTTACCGAAACCGGCAGCATCAGCGGGAAGATCACCTTCCAGAAACGTTGCCACTTCGTCGCGCCATCGACCTCGGCTGCCTCGAGGACTTCTCTCGGCAGAGCCTGCAACCCGGCGAGCAGCATGATCATCATGAACGGGATGAAGGTCCAGGCGTCCATGATCATGATCGACAGCCTTGCCGTCAGGGGGTCCCCGAAGAAGGATGGATTTTCCCAGCCGAGCCAACGGGCAAATCGCGCGATCGGGCCGAAGCGTGTTTCGAGCATCGACTTGCCGACCATCCAGCTGACGGCGACCGGCGACAGCATCAGCGGCACCAGAAAGGTGACCCGCCAGAACTTTCGCGCGACGATGTTCTGGTTGAGCAACAGCGCCAGCCCGAACGCGATCGCGTACTCCACCACGATCGCCAGACAGTAATAGATCATGTTCACGAGCGCGTTGATGTAGAACGGATCGGAAATCATCCGCCGCAGATTGTCGAGGCCGTTGAAACGCCGTCCCGTCGGCGAGGCGAGGTTCCAGTCGGAGAAGCCGATCCACAACGCAAAGAGAAGCGGGAACACCACCATGGAGATGACGAAGAGTGCCGCGGGCAGCACGAACAGCGCTTTCTTCCCGGTCTCGCCATAGATCACCACCCGGGTAACGCAGAGAATGCACGCCCAGATGAAATACGCATAAAGAACCGGGCGCCAGTTCTCGAAGCCCAGGCTCGTCCAGCCGAGATCATGCGCGGCTTGCAGACAGAAGGATGTGAGAAGCCAGAGGACACTCAACCACAGAGCTGCCCTGCCCCAGAGCTTCCGGCTTTGGGAAATGGAGTCCGTCTCCACCGTGTGCAGCAGATCGCCGTCGACCATAGACATGGATTTCCTCGTTTGGACGAATGCCGGCCGGCGGAAGGCTTCCGCCGGCCGGCCGGTTCAATCAATCAAAGCCCGAGGCTCGCCCGGTAGAGCTTCAGCTGGCTTTCGCGTCCAATCTGGTCGGTGATCTTTTCCCATGCCGCAGCAATCGCATCCGCCGTCTCCTGGGCCGACTTGTACTGGCCGGCAAAGCCCTTGGCGAGCTCGTCTTCCGCGACGGAGTAGTACTGGAAGATGCCGGGAATACGTGGCTCGATCGCCGCATTCGGATGGTTGTAGCTGTCCGCGTTGGAGCCGAGGTAATCCTCGACATAGGCCCGGTCGTAGCCAGCCGCCGCCCATTCGTCATAGTTGAAGTGCGACTGACGGTAGGGCTGGAAGCCCGACGGATAGGCCGAGGTCCACAGCGAGATATCCTTGCCGCCGAGATGGGCTGCGGCAGACCACGCGGCCTTGCGCTTCTTCTCGTCGCCGGTGACGCGCTTGGTGACGTAGATGCCCCAACCAATGTAGGCCATGTTCGGCGCTTCGTTGTACTTATCTTCCCAGGCGCCGGTCTTGCGGTTGTAGACGCGGTCGGAACCACGATTGATGCCGAAGCCGACGACATCGCCGACGACGGACGTGTCGGACGTGCGGGCGCTGGAGCCGACGTCACCCCACCACATCAGCATGGAGCCAGTGCCTGCGAGGAACTGCGAGAAGGCAGTGGTGCCCGGGTCGGCGTTGATCTGGTCGGCCGGGTAGACATTGGCGGCGATCAGATCCATCACGTCCTGGATGGCCTGCACCCAAGCCGGGTTGTTGACCAGCGGCTTCATGTTTTCCGGATCGAACAGCCATGCCGGATCGCCCGGATATTTCGCGTAAGCCGTTGCGCGGTTCTCGATGAAGTAGAAGCCGAAACCACCCCAGCCCTTCAGCGGGTCGAGATAGCCGTAGGCCGGCAGGCCGGTCAGCGGGTCGGTCTTGCCGGCGAGCGCCTTGGTGGCGGCATTGACTTCCTGCCAGGTCTTCGGCGGATTTGCCATGCCGCTGATCGAGCCTTCGCCAAAATAGTCCTTGCGGTAGGCGAAGGTGTGGCAGTCGCCGTCGATGGTGACGCGGTAGGTCTTGCCGTCCCAGGTGCCGACTGGCGGCTTCAGATAGCCGACGAGGTCGTCGGCCTGGATCTGTGCGGCAACCCATTCCGGCATTTCGTCCAGGAGGCCACGGCCTGCCGTGTCGCCTTCGAACGGCGCGCCCATTTCCATGATGTCGAAATCGACGGTGCCGGTCGCGATGGACTGCTGCAGGCGAGCGTTGTAATCGGCCTGCGCGAGGTCGATCCAGTTGATCTTCGCACCCGTATAGGCTTCCCAGGGCTTCAGGAAGCCGCGGAACAGGAAGTTGTGAAGGTTCTGGTTGTTGAGGCCCATGAACGTCAGCTCGACGCCGGCGAATTCGCCCTCGGCAACGTTCGCCTTGGTCGGGCCGAGGCAGAGCTCACCAACCTTCTGCCAGTCCGCGTCCGTCGGCGAACCCTTGCCGACGCCGGGGATCTGCAAGAGCTGCGCGCGCAGATCGTCTGCCGCAAAGGCCATACCCGGGATGCCACCCATTACGCCCGAAACGCCGAGCAGGGCAGCCGCACTCGCCGTGCCGCGCAGGATGTCGCGACGGCTGGCCTGGCGCTTCATCAGCGCATCATAGATTTCGACTTTCATTTGTGTGTTCTCCTCCACATATCCGTTTGACGCTTCGCCTCGCCGGTGACGGGGTTCTTGCAGGCCCTCCTTTTGCCGCTAGCCACGGACAAAAGTATCTGGTAAGCAAGAAATGAAACGTTTCATATTTCGAGTGAAGCCGCTCCTCTCAGCCTCGATGTCGAGCATCAGACGCCCGGAGGAAAAAGTCAACAGAAAATGAAACGTTTCATGGAGGAGGTGCCGAAGGCCTTCAGGCGGCGGTGCGGAGAGGAGTTCCGCGCGCATTTACGCCAGGCAGTTCGGCAGAAATGGATCGCCGAACATGTTCGTGCCCGCCAGGCCGGATGTCAGGCAGGAGGAGAAAAATGGCGGAAGTCAAAATATCCGGCGTTCGAAAGGCCTACGGCGCCCTCAACGTGCTTCACGGCATAGATGTCGACATAGCCGACGGAGAATTCGTCGTTCTCGTCGGCCCGTCCGGATGCGGAAAGTCGACGCTCTTGCGCATGGTCGCCGGGCTGGAAGGCATTACCAGCGGCACGATCTCGATCGGCGGAAAGGCGGTCAACAATCTGCCGCCGAAGGATCGCGACATTGCGATGGTGTTCCAGAGCTACGCGCTCTACCCGCACAAGACCGTGGCCGAGAACATGGTCTTTGCGCTACGCCTGCAAAAGCAACCCGCCGATGTCATCAGGCAGCGCCTGCAGGCAGCCGCCGAAACGCTGGATCTCGTCCCCTATCTCGACCGCTATCCGCGCCAGCTCTCCGGCGGTCAGCGTCAGCGCGTAGCGATGGGCCGTGCCATCGTCCGATCGCCGCAAGTCTTCCTGTTCGACGAGCCGCTGTCGAACCTCGATGCCAAGCTGCGTGTGCAGATGCGCAAGGAAATCAAAGAACTGCACCAACGCCTGAAGACGACGACCATTTACGTCACCCACGACCAGGTCGAGGCGATGACGATGGCCGACAAGATCGTCGTCATGCAGGGCGGCAACGTCGAGCAGATCGGTTCTCCGCTGGAGCTTTACGACCGGCCCAACAACACGTTTGTCGCAACGTTTATCGGCTCACCCTCGATGAATCTCATTCGTGGCAGGTATAAAGCCGACGGCAATCTGTTCGTGACCGAGACGGGCGACGAGATTGCGCTCGGTTTTGAGCCGAAAGCGACCGACGGTCAGGCGGTGCAGCTCGGCGTCCGGCCGGAACACCTGTCACTCGGCGCCACCGGTCTCAAGTCGACGATCGTCGTGACGGAACCGACCGGTCACGAAACCATGGTGTTCCTGCGCTACGGCGGCAGCGAAATCGTGTCGGTCCTGACGGAACGGCACGACTTCGCCCCCGGAGAGGCAGTCGTCGTCTCTCCCCGAACGGACAAGCTGCATCTCTTCGACGCACAGAGCGGCAAGACGCTGCGATAAGGTCTCCCGCGCCTTTGCCGGCGGGCGGCATTTCGAGAGATCGGAATGCCCCCCGCCTGCGGGTTCACCGTGACGGCACCGCCAGTCGTCGTCACGGTGAACCATCTCCCGATCGCGCCAAAAACGCCTGATATGTCGGACTCGGGTTGCCTATTTGCCCCAAATTCCCTAGGACCCCGCTAGCGCGGTGGATCGGCCTTCCCATCGAGCGCCGTGAGGGCGCCGGTGGGAACGCGGATTCAAAGAATCCGCAACCTTTTTCACCAGAGAGGCGTGGCAAACCTTGATCCAGACTCCGTATTACCTGATCGACAAGACGAAGCTCCTCCGCAACATGGAGAAGATTGCGTATCTGCGCGAGACATCCGGTGCGAAGGCTCTTCTGGCGCTCAAGTGCTTCGCAACCTGGTCGGTCTTCGACCTCATGCGCGACTACATGGACGGCACCACCTCCTCGTCGCTCAACGAGGTGCGCCTCGGCCACGAGCGCTTCGGCAAGGAGACGCACGCCTATTCGGTCGCCTATGCCGACTACGAGATCGACGACGTCGTCTCCCATGCCGACAAGATCATCTTCAACACGATCGGCCAGTTGCAGCGCTTCGAGAAGCAGTCCGCCGGCATCATCCGCGGGCTCCGCCTCAATCCCGGCGTCTCCTCTTCTTCCTTCGATCTCGCCGACCCGGCCCGTCCCTTCTCCCGCCTCGGCGAATGGGACCTCGCCAAGGTCGAGCCGGTCATGGACCTGATCTCGGGCTTCATGATCCACAACAACTGTGAGAACAAGGATTTCGACCTGTTCGACAGGATGCTCGGCGACATCGAAGAAAAGTTCGGCCCGCTCCTGAAAAAGGCCGACTGGGTCAGCCTCGGTGGCGGCATCCATTTCACCGGCGAGGACTATCCGATCGACCGTTTCGCCGAACGGCTGAAGCGCTTTGCCGGCGACTACGGCGTCCAGGTCTACCTGGAACCCGGCGAAGCCTCCATTACCAGGTCGACCACGCTCGAAGTCACCGTGCTCGACAAGCTCTACAACGGCAAGGACCTTGTCGTGGTGGATTCGTCCATCGAAGCGCACATGCTGGATCTTCTGATCTATCGTGAAAGCGCGAAGGTCTCCCCCAACCAGGGACCACATCGGTACATGGTCTGCGGCAAGTCGTGCCTCGCCGGCGATATCTTCGGCGAGTTCGATTTTCCGGACGAACTGAAGGTCGGTGACCGGATTTCGATCCAGGACGCAGCCGGTTACACGATGGTCAAGAAAAACTGGTTTAACGGCGTGAAAATGCCGGCAATCGCCATCCGGGAACTGGATGGCAGCATCAGAACGGTCCGCGAGTTTTCCTACACGGACTACGAACAAAGCCTGTCCTGAACTCCCTCAGGAACGGGTTCTGACGATTGGACATAGGAGTTGGTCCCATTATGAAGAAGAACGTGCTCATCATCGGCGCCGGCGGCGTCGCCCAGGTGGTCGCGCACAAATGCGCGCAGAACAACGACGTACTCGGCGACATCCACATCGCCTCGCGCACCAAGGCGAAGTGCGACGCGATCATCGCCTCGGTTCACGAGAAGAAGGCGATGAAGCAGCCGGGCGTTCTGGAAGCCCATGCGCTCGACGCCCTCGACATCGAAGCCACCAAGGCGCTCATCCGCTCGACCAAGTCCGAGATCGTCATCAATGTCGGCACGGCCTTCCTCAACATGTCGGTCTTACGCGCCTGCATGGACACCGGTGTGGCCTATATCGACACCGCGATCCACGAAGAGCCGAACAAGATCTGCGAAACCCCGCCGTGGTACGGAAACTATGAGTGGAAGCGCGCGGACGAGTGCAAGGAAAAGGGCATTACCGCCATCCTCGGCGCCGGCTTCGACCCGGGCGTCGTCAACGCCTATGCGCGGCTTGCCAAGGACGAGTACCTCGACAAGGTGACCGACGTCGACATCGTCGACATCAATGCCGGCAGCCACGGCAAGTATTTTGCGACGAACTTCGACCCGGAAATCAACTTCCGTGAGTTCACCGGCGTCGTCTATTCCTGGCAGGGCGGCGAATGGAAGGTCAACAAGATGTTCGAGATCGGCAAGGACTACGATCTGCCGGTCGTCGGCACCCGCCGCGCCTATCTCTGCGGCCATGACGAAGTGCATTCGCTGGCGAAGAACATGGACGGTGCGGACGTCCGCTTCTGGATGGGCTTTGGCGACCACTACATCAACGTCTTTACCGTGCTGAAGTCGATCGGCCTGCTCTCCGAACAGCCGGTCAAGCTCGCCGACGGTTCCGAAGTCGTACCACTCAAGGTCGTCAAGGCCTGCCTGCCCGACCCGGCCTCGCTTGCCCCGAACTACGAAGGCAAGACCTGCATCGGCGACTATGTGAAGGGCCTGAAGGACGGCAAGGAAAAGACCGTCTTCATCTATAACGTGGCCGACCACAAAGAAGCCTACAACGAAGTGGGCAGCCAGGGCATCAGCTACACGGCCGGCGTCCCGCCCGTCGCCGCCGCGATGCTGGTCGCCACCGGCGAATGGGACGTGAAGCAGATGGCGAACGTCGAAGAACTGCCGCCGAAGCCGTTCATCAACCTCCTGAACAAGATCGGCCTGCCGACCCGCATCCAGGACGAGAACGGTGATAGGGCTGTCGAGTTCTGAGCCGATTGAGGGCTTGAGGCTTGAGGGAATGACGACCCCGCCGGAGAAATTCGGCGGGGTTTTCAGTCTCCACCGGTTGGCGCGCGAGAGGTTTCTTTCGTCCTTCCTTAGTCTCCGATCTTGAAGAGCAGGTGTTTTTCAACGAACCTCTGCTGATGGTTCCCGATCTCAGGCATAGTATCGGCGAACCGCGGATTCATGCGCTCGGTCGCGCCGATGACGGAAGGTTGCTCCATGTTACCTTCACACTTCGGGCAAAAGAAACGAGAATCCGGGTGATTTCAGCCCGGGATATGAGCCGAAAGGAGCGGAGCTATTATGAGCAGGAAGCCTGAGCCCGTGCCGCACTTCAGCACTGAAGCAGAAGAGCGGACCTATTGGGAACATCATGACTCCGCCGATCATGTCGACTGGAGCAAGGCAGCGAAGGTGCGACTGCCGAACCTGAAGCCATCATCCACCTCGATCTCGCTACGTCTGCCCAACTCTCTGCTGGAGCAGATCAAGATCGCCGCCGGCAAGCGTGACGTGCCCTATCAATCGCTGATCAAGATCTGGCTTGCCGAGAAGGTTGATACATCGACGGCAAAGCGATGATCCCCGAAGACCGGCAAGGTTCTGCGCAGCACCGGTCGCCGTTTACTGCAAGGGCAAGGCAGAAATGGCACACGCCTTGATGCCTTGAAAGGACTGGCTTTCGGATGGCGGATGACCGAAGTGCCGGCTGCAGCCGCGGGAGTTGAGCCTGGAAAAGGCCCTGGGGCATTCGCCGGCAAAAAAGGAATGATCTCGAAGGTCAGAGCGGGATCATGCCAGCATCTTTCAGCCCCCAGAGGGAACCGGAATCCAGGACCATGATGTTGGAGAAAAGCCCTTCGACCCCGTTCCGGCCCACTGCCGTGATCGCGTAGCGGTGGTTCTCCCGGCCGGAGACTCCATAGTCGGCAATCACGGCAGTCACGCCGGTTTGCGGCTGCAGGTTGAGGCGGTGGATCGCGATGGGCATCGCGCCGTCATAAAAGGCCTTGTAGACGTTGAAGCCCTGTATCCTGCCCATATGGTCGGGCGGATAGATCCAGCGCAGGAACACCGAATTGTCCTGACTGGTCGCCGGATTGCCGCGATTGTAACGGGCTTCGGCGATGATGGGCTGCGGGGGAATATAGGGATCGGTTCGCGGCAGGAAGAACAATTGCTCATTTTCGCCGATCCCGGCGTTCCAACCTTCCCCGACCCCTAACGTTCGCTCCAGCACGCGGCTGGCCGGAGCCTCGCGGTAGACATCGATCACCAGCGGAGACGTATTCCGCACAGTTATTTGTCCACCCTTTCCGCTCGCCTTGACGGTCAGCCGGGAGAATTTTTCAAAATGCATCTGCGACCCGGCAGCGATATTCACCACCGCCGGATCCTCGGCCTGGGCATAGTCGAAACGCCCGATGATCAGGGCAGGCGAATGCGCCGGGTTCCCGATTTCGAGCCGCGCGTCTTCCAGTGCGGTCAGAACGCCAGACATCGCCGCCTCCCTGTCGCGCGACCTACAGGCGCTTGCGCGCCTTTTGCACGGCCGGCAAATCCAGCGTGGCGAGCCGAGGGTCGTAGTTCAGGACAAACCGGTGCATACCTTGAGGAGCGACAAGCAGCCGCTGCCCCACATCCAGCTCATATTTGGAACTGGCTCCGGGCCACGGATTGACGATCTGCTGCGGTTGGGTGACCCCGTTGCCGAGCAGCTTCGTCACCTCGTAAAAGCAGATGTAATTGCCGTTGTTGATCAATTCCACCGGCGGATCGATCTGGATCTGGTGGAACATGATGGTCATGTACTGACAATTCTCGATCCGCTGCTGCCCGCCCGGTGGAATATGGAGCTGGCTGGTGATCGGATTGCCGTTCGACCCGACACCCCAGTCGATCCAGGTTCCCAGAAGATGGTTTCCCGGATCGAGATTTTTGACCGTAAGGCTGTTATTGAGCATGCGCCGGACATCCGCCAGCCGGCCCAAAGCCGCCAGATCGAAGCCGCTCTCGTCGCCCCGGGTCATGACCGACCTCAGGTCCACATCTCCCATGCTTGCTTCAGATGCATCCGCCATGACGTACCTCCTATCGTTTGACAGGGATCGCAAGAATGCGCTCCCCTTCCTCCAGAACCAGGTCTCGGGCTTGCAAGGGCATCACAGAGGACAGACGCGATACGGCATCCTCCTTCACCCGATAAAGATCGATACGAATGCTCTGATCGCGGCTCTCGATGGCGATCCGCGATGTGTTGCCTTCAAGGGGCGTCAGGATCACGACGAAAGCATCCAAAGGACTGACATCGGCCCCTTCTTCCAGATACCCGCTCTGGCTCGATCCACGGTATTCCGCCTGCCAGGCAACAGACCCGCCGCCAAGACAGAGAACTGACATATCTCTCATGGCATCCTCCAGCACAACTTCCGTGACATGATCTCATAGGAACACATATCGCGCGTTGATTGAAATCAATAAACAACGAAGGAAACCGTTGCGGACCGTTCCCTTGCCGATCGCCAAGCTGCCATGCCAGTCCCGAGGCAGTCGCCCCCTTCCTAACGGCCTTCTGTCAGGAAGGGCGGGATTTTAATCCGGGCAAACGGGAACAAGCCGGCCCCCTTTCCTCGACGAACGGCATGAGAAGCCTTCGGTAGAACGGCAACAAGAGTGCCAGCGCACACTCTCCCCCGTATCCACCCCGCCCCCGCCATGCTAGGAGGCCCAACTGACACAACCCATCACCCGCGCGCCCCGAGACCCCACCATGCCCCCTGCCCTCTATGCCGACCTGATCGCCGACCTCCGCCCGCTGGTGGCCGAACTCGGAGAACATCCGGAGCGTTTCCAGACCTGGGACGCCCATATGGAGCTCGCCGCCGCCGGCGGGCTGGTGGTCTTGAAGACGAAGCGGGCCAAGGGTGTCGTCGACAGCCTCTTCTGGGGTCGCGCGCCCGGATCGACCGAGAACAAGCAGTTGCCGGAGGCGACCGCCTTTGCCGCAATCGACCGGTTCTTGGGGCTCGGCGCCCATCTGGCACTCGCCGACGCGCTGCCCGAGGGCACCGTGCTGGACGAGGCCTTTCCCCACTGCGCCGTGCGCTTTTCCTACCGCAAGAAGGGCGCGCCAAAGGCCCGCTCGCTGTCGATGATCTTCATCGGCCTCAACGACGAAGCCGAGGCACTCGCCTATGCGGAGCGCCCAGCCAGCACCTTGCCGCTGGTCACGTCCCGGCCGCTGGTGGGTGCCAAGTTGCACGAGTGGCGCTGAGGACTCCCGTTCGCCTTGCGGCTCACGCCGTTCCGTCGACGACGATCATCGGCCGGCCCTCGCTGCAGCATTCGACGCGGGCGGCGACCTTGTAGACGTCCCGCAGCATGGCGGGCGTGATGACCTCGTCCGTCGGGCCACTCGCGACCAGCCGGCCCTCGGCGATCACCATGGTGCGCGTACAGTAGCGGAGCGCATGGTTGAGGTCATGGAGGGCGATCAGCACCGCCATGCCTTCGCTGGCCGCGGTCCTGCGCATGAAATCGAGCACCTCGATCTGCCGGAAGAGGTCGAGTGCGGAGGTCGGCTCGTCCATCAGCAGCACTTCCGGCCGGCGCACCAGCGCCTGGGCGATCGCCACCAGTTGCCGCTGGCCGCCGGAGAGCGCGCCGAGATCGCGGAAGGCGAGGTTGGAAATCCGCAGGTCCTCGAGCAACCGGTCGATGGTGCGAAGGTCGCGCTCGGCAACCCGCCAGCCTCCCCCCTGCTTGGCCGCGAGCAGAACCGATTCATAGACGGTCAGCACCGCATTGGCGCCGGTGTCCTGCGGCATGTAGCAGACGGCCCGCCGCTCGGGGCGGACATCTTCGACATGCACGGTTCCGGGACCCGAAAGCAGGCTCGCAATACGCTTGAAGAGCGTCGACTTGCCGGCGGCGTTCGGCCCGATGACGGCGGTGAGCTCACCGCCCGGCAGGCGATCGGTGGTGATGCCTTCGAAGACCTGCGCCCGGCCGTAGCGGGCGCCGAGGCCCTCCAGTCTGATGGCTACCATGCGCGCCTCCGGTTGGTGAAGATGAGGGAGAAGAAGAAGGGAACCCCGACGAGTGCGGTGATGACCCCGATCGGCAGGATGGCACCGGGGATCAGCACCTTCGAGACGACCGAGGTGACCGAGAGCAGGAGCGCACCGCAGATCGCCGAGCCCGGCAGGAAGAAGCGCTGGTCCTCGCCGACGACCATGCGGGCGATGTGAGGCCCGACGAGACCGATGAAGCCGATGGTGCCGACGAACGAAACCGGGATTGCAGCAAGGAGGCTCACGAGCATCATCGTTTCGAGCCTGAGCCGCCGGACATTGACGCCGAAGGAGGCTGCCTTGTCGTCGCCGAGGCGCAGTGCGGTGAGCGCCCAGGCATTGCGGGCAAAGAGTGGGATGACGAAAACGAGCACTGCGCCGGTGACCGCGACCTTGGGCCAGGTCGCCTTGGTGAGCGAGCCCATGGTCCAGAAGACGACCGCGGCGAGCGCCTGTTCGGAGGCGAGATATTCGAGCAGCGACAGAAGCGCGTTGAAAGTGAAGACGAGCGCGATGCCGAGCAGCACGATGGTCTCGACCGTCACGCCGCGGAGCGTCGAGACGCCGTAGATGAAGAGCGAGGCGAGCATCGCCATCAGAAAGGCGTTGATCGGAATCATGTATTCGACGGCCGCCGGAAAGATCGCCACGTCCGCGACGAGCGCCATCGCGGCGCCGAAACCCGCCGCGGCCGAGATGCCGAGGGTGAAGGGGCTCGCGAGCGGATTGGCGAGAATGGTCTGCATCTGTGCACCGGCGACCGAAAGGCAGGCGCCGACGGTGACCGCCATCAGCGCGATCGGCATGCGGATGTCCCAGATGACGACGCGGAGCTGGTTTCCGACCTCGGAAGGCGACAGAACGGCGGAAACGACCTGGCTGAGGGTATAGCGGGCAGGGCCGAGCGCCATGTCGGCGGCGACCGAGAGCAGCAGGGCGAGAAAAAGCAGGACGAGGATCGCGAACCGCCGGCCGGCGAGCGCGCGGTATTGTCGCCCGGTTGCCATCTCCCCCTCGCGTGCGACGCGCATGTCCGCAAGGGCGACCATCAGATGCCCTCCCTGGTCGACGAAATGCCCGACAGGGACGCGATAGGTTCGCTGGAAATCGTGGAAATGCGCATTTCTGACCTCGGTGGGATGGGGGCCGGCGAATATCGCCGCCCCGATGTCACTTTCAGAGACCGGCCTTCAGGGAGGCGAAGTATCCGGGGTGGTAGGCGACCGGCAGGAAGCAGTCGTGCAGTTCCTTGAAGGTCGCATCCGGGTCGAGATCCTTGAAGAGCTCGGGGTGGAGCCACTTGGCGATCTGCTGGACGGCCACGAACTGGTAGGGGCTGTTGTAGAACTGGTGCCAGATCGCGTGGACATTGCCTTCCTCGACGGCCTTGATTCCAGTGAAGGCAGGGCGCTGCATCAGGGCCGCAAGCTTCTGCGTGGCGGTCGCCGCATCCGCGCCGGGGCCGACACCCACCCATTTGCCGCCGGGGACGTAGAGCTCCCAGTTGGAGCCGGTGACGATGACCTGATCCGGATTGGAAGCGATGATCTGCTCGGGATTGACCGTGCCGAAGGTGCCGGGAATGATGTCCTTCGCCATATTCACGCCGCCGGCGAGCTCGACCATCTTGCCGAAGTTCTCGTCCCCGAAGGACATGCAGCAATCGTCGCTGTAACCGCCGGCGCGTTCCATGAAGACCACCGGCTTGTCGATTTCCCCCGCCTTGGCGAGCACTTCGGTGACGCGGGCGAGTTGCTCGTCGTGGAACTTCACGAATTCCTCGGCACGGGCCTCCTTGCCGAACAACTTGCCGATGATGCGCATCGACTCGTCGGTGTTCTGCATCGGCTTTTCGCGGAAGTCGATGTAGACGAGCGGGATGCCGACCTTGGCGAGCTTTTCGATATAGCCCGACTCTTCGGTCGCCGATTTCGCTTCGGTGTTCATGATGATGACGTCGGGCTTCAGGGCGACCGCCTGCTCGATGTCGAAGGTGCCGTCCTTCATGCCGCCGAAGGTCGGGATCTTCGCCATCTCGGGAAACTTTTCGAGATAGATGTTGTAGCCGTCGAGATCCGCCTTCTTGAAGTCGTCACGCCAGCCGACGACGCGCCGGAAGGGAGCATCGGTATCGAGGGCAGCGGTGAAATAGATCTGCCGGCCTTCGCCCAGGATGACGCGCTCGACCGGCACGTTCACCTGGACTTCCCGGCCGGTGATGTCCTTGACGGTCACCGTTTCGGCGAAGGCAGCGCCAGAAAAAAGAGCGAGCGAAAACGCGGCGGCGGAGGCCACCTTGTTGAATCCGAACAATTTATTTCTCCTACGATGTGTGTTGAGGCGATTTATGATTTTATGACTTTTCGAGTCAAGAATTATCTTTTAGAAAGCTTCCAGTATCACTCCACTTTTTCAGGAAAGCCCCCGGAATGCAGACGGTTACGACCTTTTCAAATCACGATCTTCGCGATGAGATCAAAGCCTACTGGTCGGCGCGGGCCGAGACCTTCGACAGCCAGCCGGGCCATGAGATCTTCTCCGAGGCCGAACGGGCGGCGTGGCACGCACTCTTCCGGCGGCATATCGGAGACGGCGACGGCCGCGAGGCGCTCGACCTCGCCTGTGGCACCGCCGTCGTCTCGCACCTGCTCGACGATCTCGGTTTCCGCGTGACAGGCATGGACTGGGCCGAGCCGATGCTGGAGCGGGCCCGCGCGAAGGCCAGGGCTCGCGGTCGGGCGATCCGCTTCCTGATGGGCGACGCCGAAAACACCATGGAGCTCGACGACTCCTATGACGTGATCACCAACCGCCATCTCGTGTGGACGCTCGTCGATCCCCTCTCGGCCTTTCGCGAGTGGCACCGCCTGCTGAGGCCCGGCGGCCGGCTGCTCATCGTCGACGGAGACTTCGTCAATCCGGGCCTCGTCGCGCATCTCGCAAGGAGGGTCTCTCGCTGGCTGACCTCCGCCGGGAACGCGCAAAACGGGCCGTCGACCGAGGCCCTTGCCGAGACGCACCAGGGTATCCTCTCCCGCGTCTATTTCTCCGGCGGCGCGCGGGCCGAGGCTGTCGTCGACCTCCTCCGCCAGGCCGGCTTCGAGACGATCACCATCGATACCGACATGCGGGCGATCCATCGCACCCAGAAGAAGAACTTCGGTTTCCTCAAGGGCCTCGAGCGGGCGACCCAGCACCGCTACGCGATCTGCGCGGAGAAGAACGCGGCGGACTGAAGCGAAACAGCAAGGGAAAAAGCGCTTCGGTCGCAGCGGAAATGCGGCCGAAGAAGACCTGCCCGGCAATTCGTACCAATTTGGAAAGGAATTCCTGCTAATCGGAAGGATGCAGCGCTCGGCGGACATGATGTTTCCTGCGGTCCACCCGGACATGACGATGTAATCAGCAAGACCTCCGACATGGTTCCGGTGAAGAAGAAGCGCGCAATAAAACAGACCCGTGGTGTGATCCTGGCAACGACCTTCGTGCTTGCCATCGCCTTCGCCGTGGCATTTCTCTCGGCGAACATCGTCACGGCGATGCGTGATGCCGCCGACGCCATCGATGCCAACCGGTCCGTGAACGCCGTGCAGGCGGCGGTGTCGTCGATCAAGAAGAGACTGGGGGCGACCGTCAGGGACAACGCCGTCTGGGACGACGCCTATACCGCAGTCTCCTCGCCAGAGGCTGACGCATGGATCTACGACAATTGGGGATCGACGAGCGAGGACTACCCGCTCTACGACGGGGCGATCGTCCTCGACCAGCAAGGCATTCAGGTCAAAGCCTATCTGAAGGGCGAGGAGTTCGACGCGATCTCGGCGTTTGGGCCCAAACTCGTCCGGCGGGCAGTCGAGGCGTCCGGCAATCGCGGTTCCGACCCACTCATCAATTTCTACCCCTTTTCCGGTCGCGTGATGATGCTCGCCACAATGGCAATCCAGCCGTTCGCGGATCAACCAGATAACGCAGACTACAAGTCCCTCACCTTCTTCAAGGAATTGACACCGGAATACGTCGCCGCCATCTCCGAAGACTTCCAGATCGAAGGGCTCGCGCTCGGCGACACGCCGCAGCCGGGGCATCTCATCCGGGCTCTCCACGGAACGGACGGGCGGGCCGTCGGATATCTGAACTGGCCCGAACAGCGCCCCGGCTCCACCGTCTACGAACAGGTGAAGCCGCAACTGGCCATGCTGGTCGGGCTGTTCGTCCTCTTCCTCTTGGTGGTCGTCTCCTTTTCTGCCCTGGAACTGCGCAAGGAACGCGCGGCCGCTGCCAAAGCGTCCCATGACGCGAGCCACGATTACCTGACGGGACTCCTGAACAGAGTCGGCCTCATCCGGGCGATCCGCGAGGCCCCGGAAGGATCGTCTGTCGTCCATCTCATCGACCTCGACGGCTTCAAGGCGGTCAACGACACCTGGGGGCATGCCGTCGGCGACGCGCTCATCCGCCTTGTCGCCGAAAAGCTCGCGACCATTCATCCCGACATCGTCGCTGCGGCGCGCCTCGGCGGCGACGAATTCGCCGTCATCCAGCAAGGTTCGACCAGCCCGGTCGAATTCGGCGACCGCATCGTACGATCGCTCGCCGAACCCTTCGACATCGATGGTCGGACAGTCGAGGTCGGGGCGAGTGTCGGCTTTGCGGTGAAGACTGCGGATCTCCCCGAACTCGAGATCATTCGCCGTGCGGACATGGCGCTCTACCGCGCCAAGGAAGACGGACGTGGACAGGTGGTTGCATTCGACGAACAGCTCGACAGGGAGCGGGAAGAGCTGGCCTTCGCGGAAAACCGCCTGAAGACCGCCATAGAGCAGGATGAGATAAAGATCGTCTTCCAGCCGCTCATTGCGGCGACTGACGGAGAAATCAACGGCGTCGAGGCCCTGGCACGATGGGTACCGCCGACCGGCACCGTCAGCCCCGAAGTGTTCATTCCCCTGGCGGAAAAGTCCGGCCTCATCGAGGCATTGACGCGGAAGATACTTCTGGGTTCGATCCGGGCTGTTTCCTGCTGGCAGTCTCTGGAGCTCTCCGTCAACGTCTCACCGATCCAGCTCTGCAACCCGAACTTCGCCGGAGAGGTGAAGAAGATGCTGGCGGAGGAAGGCTTCGACGCCAACCGCCTCATTCTCGAAGTCACCGAAGGTGTCCTGATCTCGAAGCCGGACCGCGCCCGTCGGTCGATCGATGCGCTGCGCGCCGTCGGCGTCCGTTTCGCGATGGACGACTTCGGCACCGGGCATGCGAGCATCGGCACGCTCAGGCAGTTCGGGTTCGACAAGGTCAAGATCGACCGGTCCCTGATGAGCTCGAACAACGGCGAAGTGCTGAAGGCCACAATTCACCTCGCATCCGCCCTCGATCTTCCCGTCACGGCGGAAGGAATTGAGACGGAAGAACAGGCAAGGACCGCCCGTGAAGCGGGCTGCCAGTTGCTGCAGGGACATCTCTGCGGAAAGCCGATGACGGTCGAACAACTGCGGGACAGGCTGACGCCCGACGCCCGGCCGGGACAAATCATCCTTTGACAGATCGCGACCCCTGGGGCGCGGACGGTCGGCGCACCGCCATGCTCCGGCGCGCCGGACCTTCGGCCTCAGTTTCAAGACAGGCTGATACGTAATCTCAAGCGTGCCCGACCCGCAAACGGGGCTTCGGCATTAGGGCGTAGGATTAAATCGTGTCGTATGCTACAAAAGGGCAACGAACGAAAGCAGCTCCCATGCGCACAACCAGGTCTCTCAGCATCACACTTCCCCTCGAAATGGCCGAGATGGTCAAGGCTAAGGTCGCGTCCGGCGAATATGCGACCGAAAGCGAGGTTGTCCGCGACGGCCTACGAACCCTCGCGGCGCGGGACGCCGCCCTTGACGCCTGGCTTCGCGACGAGGTCGTGAGCACTTACGATCGCTACAAGGCCAATCCCGAGAAAGCCGCACCGATCGACAACGCCTTTCGGCGTGTTCAAGCCCGACTGGACGCTGTCGACAAAGGCAACTCCTGATGAAGCATTATCAGGTTCGCTTGACGGCAGAGGCCGAAGCGGATCTGGTCAATATCTATCGCTTTATCCTGGAGCGATCGGGTTCCAGAGACGTGGCTCGTGGTTATGTCGGCAGGATTGAAGTCTTCCTTACTGACTTCGCAACCTTTCCCATGCGGGGAACGTTGCGTCACGATATTCGACCTGATTTGCGGATCGTTGGTTTTGAACGGAATGCCAGCGTGGCATTTGTCGTGGAGGCAGACGTTGTGGTCGTCCTTCGGATTCTCTATCATGGTCAGATGTTCCGAGCCGATGACGAATAGGTGACGCTTGGCTTGACCCCGGCCACTCGGCTCACCGGTCACAACCTCACGAGCGTTCCGGCTGGTTCGAGGCCGGTGTGAAGCGGGCGACGAGCGCGTGGCTGTCACCGGGATAGGTGAAGCGCACCCATGTCACCGGCCCCTGGCCGCTCCAGGTCCGCCGCTCGACGACGAGGCAGGCCGTGCCCTTCGCGATCCGCAACATGCGAGCCATTTCGGCCTCCGCCGGAACAGCGCTGATCCGGTGTTCGGCGGTCGTCCAGGGCACCTGGCGCAGCAGCCAGCGTCCGGGCGGCATTCCGCCAAAATCCGAACTTGCCGCCTCGGGAACAACGCCGAGATTGATCAGGCGCTCCTCGATGCAGAAGGGACGCTCTCCGGCGAAATGGATGCAGAGAACCTCCGCCACCGATGCCTCCTCCCCGACCTCGAGGAGCCTGCGGTCGTCGGCAGCGGCGATGCGTTCGACCTTGCGGACGAGGGTGAAGGCATAGGCGAGGTGGAGCGATTTGACCTCCGCCTCGATGTCGTGGATTTCCAGCACCGCCGACTGCGCCTGCGGCTGGCGGACGAAACTGCCTGCCTTCCTGTGCCGTTCGACGAGCCCCGCCTTGACGAGCTGGGTCATCACCTTGTTGACCGTCATGCGGGAGCAATTATACTCGGTCGCGAGATCGACCTCGAAGGGAATACGATGCCCGGGCGGCCATTCACCGGTCAGGATCCGGTTCTCGATGTCGCCCAGGATGCGCTGGTGCAAGGTCGCTTCTTTGCCTGAACCGGTCTTCGTCTTCACTGATCGCTCGCTCCCACGCATGGTCGCCCTGCTTTAGCGCAGCCATCGACCGGACTGAACCGGAATCTTGGCCAGGCCGCGTGGGCTCAGTTGGAGAGGAGTTCCGCCATGACGCGCCGGAACCGCGCGGCGATCTCCTCGCGATGGACATGCCGCCCGCCGTCGACGAGCTTGCGTCCGCCCGCCCAGACCGAACCGACCCGAATGCCGTCCGCGAAGATGAAGTGATCGAGGATATGGTCGGCGCCGACATACGGGGCGGCGGAACGGTCGAGCGTCATCATGTCCGCCGGCGCACCCGCTGCCAGCCCCGACCGCACACCGAGCGCCTGCGCACCGCCGGCAATCGCACCGTCGAAGAGGCGCCGCCCGGTCGACACGCCGGGAACGGCGACGATATTGCGGGCGCGTCTTGCGAGACGCTGCGCATATTCGAGCTGCCGCAACTCGTCACGGATGCCGATCAGCACGTTGGAATCCGAGCCGACGCCGAATGCGCCTGCGTTTGCGAGATAAGTCTCCGCCTCGAAGAAACCATCGCCGAGATTGGCCTCGGTGACAGGGCAGAGGCCAGCGACTGCGCCGGAACGGGCGAGCCCCCGCGCCTCCTCCGCCGTCATGTGGGTGGCGTGGATCAGGCACCAGCGCGCATCGACGCCGGCATTTTCCAGCAGCCATTCGACCGGGCGCCTCTGGAGCGCGGCGATGCAATCCTCCACCTCCTTCACCTGCTCCGCCGCATGGATATGGATTGGTCCTTCGGGAGAGAGCCTTGTCAGAGCGGCAAGCTCGTCGGGCGTGACGGCGCGCAGGCTGTGCGGGGCGATCCCGGTGACGGCGCCCGGCAGGCGGTTTGCGGCGCGGCAAACTGCCTCGAAGAGGCGGCCGAATGCGTCGAGGTCGCAGATGAAGCGCCGCTGACCGTCGGTCGGGGCAAGCCCGCCGAAATTCGAATGGGCATAGAAGACGGGCAACAGGGTGAGCCCGATGCCGGTCTCCTCCGCCGCGGCGACGATGCGGACCGCCATCTCGGCGATGTCGGCATAGGGCCGGCCGTCCTTGTCGTGGTGGAGATAGTGGAACTCGCCGACACGTGAGAACCCCGCCTCCAGCATCTCGACATAAAGCTGTGCCGCGATCACCTGCATCTGGTCGGGGTTCATCGAAAGGGCGAACTTGTACATCACGGTTCGCCAGCTCCAGAAATTATCCTCCGCCGGTCCGCGCATCTCGGCGAGCCCCGCCATGCCGCGCTGGAAGGCATGGCTGTGAAGATTGGACATCGCCGGAAGAAGGACGTCATGGCGTTCATCGTCGGGGCCGGCTTCGATGCCCGTCTCGACCGTCTCGATGTCACGCCCATTGAAGCCGATCCGGACGTCGCTCGCCCAGCCGTCCGGCAGGAGCGCCAGCTTCGCATGTATCGAGGCCATCGGCCCATCCTCCCTCTTTGATCGCTTTTCGTCTTGCATCGCTTCCGATTAAGTATATACATATTCCAGAAACAGGCGTCACGCAACATCCTTGAGGAGGAGGAACGACATGGCGACGGCGGTTCGCATCTGGACCAATGCGCGGCTTGCGACACTCGATCCGAAGCTCTCCGGGCTCGGCATCGTCGAAGAGGCCGCACTCGTCGTCCGTGACGGACGCATCGCCTATGCGGGGCCGGCTGCCGACCTGCCCTCCACGCTGCTCACCTCCTCCGACCTTTTCGATTGCGAGGGGCGCTGGATCACGCCCGGCCTCATCGACTGCCACACCCATCTCATCCATGCCGGTAACCGCGCGAACGAGTTCGAGATGCGGCTTGCCGGGGCGAGCTACGACGAAATCGCGCGGGCGGGCGGCGGCATCGTCTCGTCGGTCGGCAAGGTCCGTGCGGCAAGCGAGGACGATCTCGTCCGCGAGACCCTGCCACGCCTCGATGCGCTGCTCGCAGAGGGTGTCACCACGATCGAGATAAAGTCGGGCTACGGCCTGACCGTCGACGACGAGTTGAAGATGTTGCGGGCGGCGCGCAGGCTCGCCACGATGCGGCCGGTATCGATCACGACGACCTATCTCGGGGCGCACGCGACACCGGCCGACTACAGGGGCCGCAACCGCGACTTCATCCACGACGTGGTGATCCCCGGACTGCGGGCGGCGCACGCCGAAGGACTGATCGACGCCGTCGACGGCTTCTGCGAAGGGATCGCCTTCTCGCCGGACGAAATCCGGCTCGTCCTCGACGCAGCAAGGGCGCTCGGCCTGCCGGTCAAGCTTCACGCCGACCAGCTCTCGAATCTTTCCGGTGCGGCGCTCGCAGCGTCTTACGATGCCTTATCGGGCGATCACCTCGAGTATACCGACGAGGCGGGCACGATCGCGATGGCGAAAGCCGGAACCGTCGCCGTCCTTCTTCCCGGCGCCTTCTACTTCCTGCGCGAGACGCGAAAGCCGCCGGTCGATCTCTTCCGCAAGCACGGCGTGCGGATGGCACTTGCAACCGACAACAATCCGGGCACCTCGCCGCTCACCTCTCTGCTCCTCACCATGAACATGGGCGCGACCCTCTTCGGCCTGACCGTCACCGAATGCCTCGCCGCCGTGACGCGCGAGGCGGCGCGCGCGCTCGGCAGGATCGAGGACACCGGGACGCTCGAGGTCGGGAAGTCGGCCGACTTCTGCCTCTGGGACATCGGGGAGCCGGCCGAACTCGTCTACCGCATCGGCTTCACCCCCTTGCACCGGCGCGTCTGGAGGGGCGAATGAGGCGCGACCGACATTCTACGCACGACCGCTGCCTCTTCTCACCCGCCCCGAGGATCAGCGCAGAAACCGCGAGCCCACGCCTGTCACGAGACGCCAGCATTGGAAACCGCCCATGACCATCACCCTTCATCCCGGCAGCGTCACCCTTTCGGATCTCGCCGCCATCTACTGGAACGACAAATCCGCTGTGCTCGACCGCAGCTTCGATCCGGCCATCGAGAAAGCGGCGACCCGGATTGCCGCGATTGCGGCCGGTAACGAGCCCGTCTACGGCGTCAACACCGGTTTCGGCAAACTCGCCTCGATCAAGATCGACGCGGCCGATACGGCGACCCTCCAACGCAACCTCATTCTCTCTCACTGCTGCGGCGTCGGCGCGCCGCTGCCGGAAAACATCACCCGGCTGATCATGGCGCTGAAGCTCATTTCACTCGGGCGTGGCGCTTCCGGCGTGCGGCTGGCGCTCATTCGCCTGATCGAGGCCATGCTGGAGCGGCGTGTAACGCCGGTTATCCCGGAAAAGGGTTCGGTCGGTGCCTCCGGCGATCTGGCACCGCTCGCCCATCTCGCCGCCGTGATGATGGGCGAAGGCGAAGCCTGTTTCGAAGGTGCCCGACTCCCCGGTCGCGCCGCGCTCGAGCGGGCGGGGCTGGAACCGGTCGTGCTCGCGGCCAAGGAGGGCCTTGCCCTCATCAACGGCACCCAGGCTTCGACGGCACTCGCGCTGGCCGGTCTGTTCCGCGCTCATCGCGCCGCCCAGTCGGCGCTGATCACCGGCGCGCTGTCGACGGATGCCGCCATGGGCTCGTCCGCTCCCTTCACCGCCGATATCCACACGCTGCGCGGCCACAAGGGCCAGATCGACACCGCCGCAGCGCTGCGCGGATTGCTTGCCGGCTCGGTGATCCGTCTGAGCCACATCGACGGCGACGAGCGGGTGCAGGACCCCTATTGCATCCGTTGCCAGCCGCAGGTCGACGGCGCCTGCCTCGATCTCCTGCGCATGGCCGGCCGCACGCTGGAAATCGAAGCCAACGCTGTCACCGACAACCCTCTGGTGCTCTCCGACGACAGCGTCGTCTCGGGCGGCAATTTCCACGCCGAGCCAGTCGCCTTTGCGGCCGACCAGATCGCTATTGCGGTCTGCGAGATCGGTGCAATCTCCCAGCGCCGTATCGCCCTTCTCGTCGACCCCGCCCTCTCCTACGGCTTGCCAGCCTTCCTCGCCAGAAAGCCCGGCCTCAACTCCGGGCTGATGATCGCCGAGGTGACGTCCGCTGCGCTGATGAGCGAAAACAAGCAGATGTCGCATCCGGCCTCGGTCGATTCGACGCCGACCTCCGCCAACCAGGAAGACCACGTCTCGATGGCCTGCCACGGCGCCCGGCGCCTGCTGCAGATGACGGAGAACCTCTTCGCCATCGTCGGCATCGAGCTGCTCGCGGCGGCACAGGGCGTGGAGTTCCGCGCACCGCTGACGACCAGCCCGGAGCTCTCGAAGGCCATCTCGACGCTGCGCAGCGTGGTCCCTGTACTCGAGGAGGATCGCTATATGGCACCGGACCTCGCCGCAGCGGCCGCGCTGGTGGGCGGCGGCAGGCTCAACGCCTCCGTCTCAACGGGCATCCTTCCGGGGCTGGAGGGGTAAGCAGGGCATGTATCTCTTTTCACCCCCCTCTGCCCTGCCGGGCATCTCCCCCACAAGGGGGGAGATCGGCTGCAGCCGGCGCTCCAGCTGGACCATGATCGCTGCGGATGGCGACAACGCGCTGGTCGTTTCATTTGTCACCGGAGAAGTGCAAGGCATCCGCCGCGAGTCGATCTCCCCCCTTGTGGGGGAGATGGTCGGCAGACCAGAGGGGGGTAATCCGGAACGCATCAGGGAGCGCCCCCTATGACGCAAGTCTTCGAGCTCCAACGGGGCACCTCGCCCGTCATTCTCGCCTTGCCCCATACAGGCACCGAAGTTCCGCCGGACATCCGGGCACGCCTGAACGATAACGGAAAGCTGCTCGCCGATACCGACTGGCATATCCACGAGCTTTACGCCGGCCTCTTGGCCGACGCGACGACGGTCAGGGCGACCTTCCACCGCTATGTGATCGACGCCAATCGCGATCCGGAGGGCGTCAGCCTTTATCCCGGCCAGAACACGACCGGCCTGGTGCCGGAGACGGATTTCGACGGTGCTCCCATCTGGAAGGCCGGGCAAGAGCCGACCGAGGCGGAGATCCAGGAACGCCTGGAGCAGTTCCACGCCCCCTATCACGCCGCGCTCGCCGCCGAGATCGAACGGGTGAAGGCGTTCCATGGCCTCGCGGTCGTCTATGACTGCCACTCGATCCGCTCGCTGATCCCCTTCCTGTTCGAGGGCAGGCTTCCGGATTTCAACATCGGCACTGATATGGGCCGGACCTGCGATCCGCGTATCGAGGCGGCTGCATTCGAGGTCGCCGCCTCTGCCGCGGGCTACACCTCCGTCGTCAACGGCCGCTTCAAGGGCGGCTGGACGACCCGTCATTACGGCCGGCCGGAGACGGGCATGCACGCGATCCAGATGGAACTCGCGCAGATCACTCATCTCGCCTCCGAGGCACCGCCGTTTGCCTATGACGAAGAGAAGGCCGAGCGGCTGCGCGTCCATCTCAAGACCATTCTGGAGCGCATCGAAGCGGTCGCGCTCGACCTGAAACACTGAGGAGAACGCCATGACCAATCCGCGTCACAACATTCGCGAAGTCCGTGCGCCGCGCGGTCCCGAACTCAGCGCCCGGAGCTGGATGACCGAAGCGCCGCTCCGGATGCTGATGAACAATCTCGATCCGGAGGTGGCCGAGCGGCCGCACGAACTCGTCGTCTACGGCGGCATTGGCCGGGCGGCGCGCACCTGGGACGATTTCGACCGCATCGTCGCCACACTGAAGACGCTCGAAGAGGACGAGACACTGCTCGTCCAGTCCGGCAAGCCGGTCGGCGTGTTCCGCACCCACAAGGACGCGCCGCGTGTGCTGATTGCCAATTCGAACCTCGTGCCGCACTGGGCCACCTGGGATCACTTCAACGAGCTCGACCGCAAGGGGCTCGCCATGTACGGCCAGATGACCGCAGGCTCATGGATCTATATCGGCACGCAGGGCATCGTACAGGGCACCTACGAGACCTTCGCGGAAGCCGGCCGCCAGCACTACGGTGGCAACCTCAAGGGGCGCTGGATATTGACCGGCGGCCTCGGCGGCATGGGCGGTGCCCAGCCGCTCGCCGCCGTCATGGCCGGTGCCTGCTGCCTCGCCGTCGAGTGCGACGAGACCCGCGTCGATTTCCGCCTGCGCACCCGCTACCTCGACGCCAAGGCCTATACGCTCGACGAGGCGCTCGCGATGATCGAGGAATGGACCCATGCCGGCGAGGCGAAGTCGGTCGGCCTCATCGGCAATGCCGCGGAGATCTTCGCCGAGCTCGTGCGGCGCGGCGTGAAACCGGACATCGTCACCGACCAGACCTCCGCCCATGATCCGCTGCATGGCTATCTGCCGATCGGCTGGACGGTCGCCGAATGGCGCACCAAGCAGGAGAGCGATCCGAGGGCGGTCGAGAGGGCGGCGCGGGCCTCTATGAAGGTGCATGTCGAGGCCATGGTCGACTTCTGGAACATGGGCGTGCCGACGCTCGACTACGGCAACAACATCCGCCAGGTGGCGCAGGAGGAAGGCCTGGAAAACGCCTTCGCCTTCCCCGGCTTCGTGCCGGCCTATATCCGCCCGCTCTTTTGCCGGGGCATCGGTCCGTTCCGCTGGGCGGCCCTTTCCGGCGATCCGGAGGACATCTACCGCACCGATGCCAAGGTCAAGGAACTGCTGCCGGACAACACCCACCTGCACAACTGGCTCGACATGGCGCGCGAGCGCATCGCCTTCCAGGGCCTGCCGGCGCGCATCTGCTGGGTCGGGCTCGGCGACCGCCACAAGCTCGGCCTCGCCTTCAACGAGATGGTGAGAACCGGGGAATTGAAGGCGCCGATCGTCATCGGCCGCGACCACCTCGATTCCGGCTCCGTCGCGTCACCGAACCGCGAGACGGAAGCGATGAAGGACGGTTCCGACGCGGTATCGGACTGGCCGCTCCTCAATGCGCTGCTCAACACCGCCTCGGGCGCCACCTGGGTCTCGCTGCATCACGGCGGCGGCGTCGGCATGGGCTTTTCCCAGCATTCCGGCATGGTGATCTGCTGCGACGGGACCGAGGACGCCGACCGACGCATCGGCCGTGTGCTGTGGAACGATCCGGCGACCGGGGTCATGCGCCACGCCGATGCCGGTTACGAGATCGCGCTCGACTGCGCGCGGGAAAAGGGCCTGCGCCTGCCGGCGATCCTCGACAACTGAACGAGAGGCGGCGAGCGGCGCTCAGACGGGAAGCGGAACCGGCGACTGCGAAAACACCTCGGGACTGAGGAAGGCCGGCGTTGCCGCCTTGAACACCCGCGGCGCCGTTGGCGTCAGTGCCGGTGTGATCCGCAGGATGAGGGCACGGGCCTTCTCGGCATAGCGCCGACCGCTGTCTTCTGCCGACGGCAGGGCGACGAGGGGTTCGAGCACGGCCGCTGCATCGTTGAAGCGCTTCTCGGCGACGAGCGCGACGCCCCATTTGTACCGCGCCTCGCGATGACCCGGCGCCGTCCGGCAGATGTCGTGGAAGGCTTCGGCCGCTTCGCCGTTGCGCCCCGTTGCGAGCAGCACGTCGCCGAGGCGCACGAGCACCGGCGCCGGATCGGCAAGCCGTGGCACGAGGGAGCGGTAGGACGCCTCCGCCCCCGCGAGGTCGCCCTTCTCGAACATCAGGTTGGCGAGCCCGAACTCCGCTCCGCGATGGGCCGGCGCCGATTGCAGGATCTGCCGGAAGCCGATCTCCGCATCGGCCTTCTTTCCCGTGTGATAATGATCGAGCGACATTTCGTAGACATGGCGGATGCTGCGCGGGTTGAGCACGCCGCCGAGATTGCGGCCGTCGCGGGTGCGAAAGAGCGTGCAACTGATCGGCCGTTCCTCGACACCGAACATGTATTTGTAGGGCTCGTTGCCGCGCAGGAAATCGTAGAAACGAAAGCCCTCGCCGATCGCCCGACGGATACAGGTGCCATGGAGCACAAGGCCCGGCGATGGCAGCTTCCACTCTTCGTCCCGACCCGTGATGTAGAAGAGCACAGTCTTCTTCTGCCGGTCGATGATGTTTGCGAGTGCGCCGAGCGGACGATCCTCGTACCAGAGCACCGGCACGTCGAGATTGCCGTCGGTGAAACAGTCCATCAGCATTTCGCGCGAGGCCCTGATCAATCGCTCCGTCATCTCGGCACCCTTCTGGGGCTGCCAGCGGATGCGCCAGAAATCGAAGAGGATGTCGAGGTCGCGGTCGATCGTCTCCGGCGTCGCCCAGGTAATGCGATAGGCCGGATCGTCTTCCACCTTGCGCAGGAAGCGCCGCAGCTTTTGCCGGCTCTGCGCACTCATGTGCTGTTCGAGGTAGGTTTCCCATGTCTCGGGCAGAGTGATGACCGGGCAGATGCAGTTGTCGATGTTGTGCGGGTTCGAGCGTTTGCTGTCGCGGAACATCACCTCGGGTCCCTGCAGCGCCTTGATCAGGGCGATCCGGCGGGAAGGCGGGCCGCCGAAATAGTCGAACTTGATCTCCGTCCAGTTCTGCCGCTTCAGATAGGCCGCAAAGCCTGCGACCGCCCGGTCCTCGAAGGCCGGATCGGCGATGAAACCGGTATAGTCGGCGGCATAATTGCCCGCCATGATGATCTCGTCATAGAAGAACCCGTCCTTGTCGCGGCGCGTCTGCAGGCGAAGCGGGAAGAAGGCGACATAGGAGGCGTCGACGTCTTCCCGAAGCGCCAGGATGAACCAGCGGCGGCGACGTCCGAGATAACGGTTGAGCCAGACCCAGGAGAGGAAATGCTGGGCATGGGGATCGGCCTCGAAAACCTCTTCCCATTGCGGGCGAACGGCCTCGAAGGCCTGCGGCGTATCTATGACGTCGATCAGCATGGCACTTCATCCTTCCCGTGACGCGTTACAAGGATCGGAGGAACAAAGGTTCGAAGGGACTGACGCCGGGCGGGGCGCGGCGGAGGTGGGATACGACGTCGGGGGCAGAGAGCACGGGCCATTTACAGCTCTCCCTGCAGGCGTGGGCTCGCATGGATGAAGGTCCAGAGCGCCTTGCTGATCTCGGCGATCTCGGCAATCGACCGCTCGAGCTGGCGCAGTTCCCGTGCGTCCATCTGCTCGACCTTGCCGTATCGGATCTCGCTGTCGGTCTCGACGAGCCGCATCAGCTGGGTGCTGGAGATGTCGCCGCGCTCATCGAAGGAATAGATGCTGTGGTTGTATTTGTTGCGCACCTTCGCTTCCCTCTTCAGTCGCGCCATCAGAGCGAGGACGATATCCCGTTCGGCGGCTGGCGTGGCTGCGCGCTTGGCAAGCCGCTCCACGAGGTCGATGCGGGCACGGGTGGTGTTGAGCGTCAGGAACACCACGACGGCCGTCTCCTTGTCCACCGCCAGCATGTGGGCGATGATGTAGATCAGCAGGCTCTCGGTATTCGTCCAGACATAGTTGAGCCGCCCTACTCTCAGCAGGACATCGGTCATACTGCCCATGGCGCCCTCCCTGTCATCGGCCTCAGCGCTCCTTGAACGCCCGTGACATGCTGTCGGTGATCGGCTTCGTGATGTACTCGAAAAAGGTCCTCTCCGAGGTCTGGATCAGCACGTCGGCCGGCATGCCTGGAACGGGATGAAAATCGTGCGCACGCGCCATCTCCGCCTCGGAGAGCGCGACGCGCACGATGTAGACGTCGCGGGGAGCCGCGATCGAGCCTTCATCGATCGAGTCCGCTGAAACGTAGAAGACCTTGCCGTCGAGCACCGGCGTCGTTCGGCGGTTGAGGGCCGAGAGGCGGATGGCCGCGGTCTGGCCTTCACGCACCTGATCGATCGAGGTTCGCAGCACCTGTGCCTCGATGATCAGCGGCACCCCGGCCGGCAGGATCTCCATGATCGGCTTGCCGGTGGTGATGACGCCGCCGGCGGTGTGGTAGTAGGAGCGCACGACCGTACCCGTGACCGGCGACCGGATGACGGTGCGTTCGAGAACGCCCGCCACCTCGTGCATCTGTTCGCGAATGCTGTCGAGATCGGATGCGGCAGTTTCGAGCGCGTCGAGCGCGGCCTGCTTGTTCGCATTGACCGCGATGACCGCCTCTTGCCGGAATCGCGCGATCTGCGCTTCGCTTTCGTTCATCTCTCCCTGCAGGCGGGAGATGTCGCCCATGGCGTCGGCAATCGCCCGTTCGATCGCCAGCAGGTCCATCTTGCGCATGTATCCGACATTGACGAGCCTGGCCTTGGAATCGCGCTCTTCCTCCAACAGGGCGAGCTGCCGCTCGAAAGCCCGCCTCTGCCCCTCATAGCCGCTGAAGCGGAACTCCAGCGACTTGATGTTCTTCTCGATGAGGTTGAGTTGCTCCTCGAGCTTCACTTGCTTGCTGTGGAAGATGACGTTCTGGCTCTGGATGATCGTGTTGACGTCGGGATCGCTCGCCTCGTCCATGACGATCTTCGGAATCTTGAACTGCTTGGCACCTTCCGCCTCGGCCCTCAGGCGGGCGACCACCGCCTCGAGCCGCAGGCGCTTCAGGTTCACCATGCGTTCGTTGGCGAGAGCCGCGGTCGGATCGAGCGTCAGCAGCACATCCCCTTCCTTGACGATGTCGCCTTCGTTGACCCGCATATCCTTGATGATGCCGCCTTCGAGATGCTGGATGATCTTGTTGTTGCCGGTGGCGACGAAACTGCCTTGCGCGATGATCGCGGAAGCAAGGGGCGCCGTCGCCGCCCAGAGCCCGAAGCCGCCAAAGGTGCTCAGCAGCACGCCGAGCCCGACCACGGTGTGAAGGCGGATCGAGCGCGGCACCTCGCTGTACCACTCGACCTGACCGGAACCATCCCTGGTTTTGATATCGCGTGTCATGGCTCACCTGCCCTCGATGGTCTTTTGTCCGGCATCGCCGCCGTTGTTCTTCGACAGTGCTTTCAGCACGTCGACACGCTCGCCGAACATCGCGACCGTGCCATCCTTCAGCACCAGTATCTTGTCGACGGCCTGAAGGAGCGACGGGCGCTGCGTGATCGTGACGGTGGTGATCCCCTGCTTCTTCGCATGCAGCAGGGCCTTGGCGAGGGCGGCCTCGCCCTGGGTGTCGAGATTGGAATTCGGTTCGTCGAGAACGACGAATTTCGGACTGCCGAAGAAGGCGCGAGCCAGCGCAATGCGTTGCTTCTGCCCGCCGGAAAGCGGTGCACCGTCGGCGGCGACCACCGTCTCGTAGCCCTGCGGAAAGGTTGCGATCAGCTCGTGCACGTCGGCGAGCACCGCCGCCTCGTAGATCTGGCGATCATCGACGTCGTCACGCATGCGGCTGATATTTGCCTTGATCGTGCCGGGGAAGAGCTGCACGTCCTGCGGCAGGTAGCCGATGCTCTCGCCGAACTGCCGCTGGTCCCAGTTGCGGAGATCCATGAGGTCGAGCCGCACATTGCCCGAGGTCGGCAGGATCGAGCCGACGAGCATCTTGCCGAGCGTCGTCTTGCCGGAACCGGAATTGCCGATGATGGCGAGCGCCTCGCCCTTCTTGAGAGAAAAGGAGATGCCGTTCAGGATCACCTTCTTCTGCGGCGGCGGCACGAAAAGCACGCGCTCGACGTCGAGGCGACCCTCGGGGTTCGGCAGCCGCAGCCGCGGGAAATTGAGCGGCGAGCTGACGAGCAGCTGCTTGATGCGGCCATAGGCGGCGGCCGACTTGTTGAACTGGTTCCAGCCCTCGATCGCCCCTTCGATCGGCGCGAGCGCACGCCCGGAAATGATGGAGGCGGCGATCACCATACCGCCGGTCAGTTCACCGGAGAGCGACAAATGCGCACCCCAGCCGAGGAGACCGATCTGCGTCATCATGCGGCAGGCCTTGGAAAGCCCGGCGAAGACGATGTTCCGGTCCTGCGCGGCGACGTGAGATTTCAAGGAGCCCGCGGTTTCCTGCCCCCACATTCTCACCGCCTCCGGGATCATCGCGAGCGCGTTGATGATCTGCGAATTGCGCGACATCGAATCGAGGTGAAAATTGGCGCGGCCGAGATAGCCGTTCGCGTCCGCGAAGTGGCGGGCCGTGAATTTCTGGTTGAGGTAGGCGATCATGAAGAGCACCGCGCAGCAGGCCAAGATGATCATGCCGAGATGCGGATGGACGAGATAGACGACCACGACGAAGAGCGGCATCAGCGGTGCATCGAGAAAGGCGATCAGCGTGCCCGAGGTCAGGAAGGATCGCAACTGCTGCAGATCCTGGAGCGTCTGGTAGTCCTTGCCGGTGCCGTGCAGCGAGGCGCGTGCGGCGGCGCTGAGGATCGGGGAGCCGAGTTGCACCTCGAGCTCGACTGCCGTCCGCATCAGGATGAAACGGCGAATGGTGTCGAGAAAGGCCTGAAGGAGCACCGCCCCGATGACCGCGATCGTGAGCATGATGAGCGTGTCCATCGAGCGGCTGGTGAGCACCCGGTCGGAAATCTGGAACAGATAGAGCGGGATCGCGAGCAGCAGCACGTTGATCGCGACGGTGAAGACCATAACGATCGCCATGTTGCGACGAATGACGACGATGGCGCGCGCCAGGCTCGCGGCGAAGTTCACCGGGCCGCTGCGCTTGTGGAAGCCCTTGTGGCCGTCACCGCCCCCGCCGCCTCCGCCCCCTCCGGCATCGGGCACCTTGCCGTCGCCGCCGCGCCCGGTGGTCGGGCGACGGTCTTCATCGCGGATCGGCCCATTGTCGGCATCGATCGTCTTGCCGAACCGGATGTCCGGCTCCTGGCCGATCTTGTCCTCTATGGTCTTCCCCTCGACCTCGGTCGGACCGGGATCCGGCATCCGATCGCGGACGACCTGCTCGTCGCCCTGCGGTTCGGGCTCGTCCTCTTCTCCCAGCGGCATCGCTCCCGGCAGGCGAGCCGTCGTGACATTCGCCTCCGCCGGGGCAGAACCTTCGCTTTCAGGGTCGGCGGGGCGACCGGCAACGCCTGACGCCGGTCCACCCCGCCCTGAGACGGCAGTCGCTTGCCGGGCCGGCACGGCCGTACCGTCTGCCAGCGTTCTCAGCGTTTCGACCGCCTCCTCGATCGCCGAAATACAGGCGTCGGTGAGTGCATTTTCTTCATGGGCGGCGGTGATGTCCCGGGGAATGCCCGGCGCGATCAGCCTGCTCCCGGCCAAGGTGTTCTTCGATATGTGGTTCATGTGCTCTCCCTTGCCCTTGCGCTCACGCGACCGCCGTCTGCATCACGTCGACGGGGGTCGCGTTCGACCAGGAAAGGTCGTGTCCCGCATTGATCACGCCGTCCGCCGTGCCGCCGTCTCCGCCGGCATCGTCGTCGAGGAAGGCGATCACCTCGTTGGCAAGCCCGTTCTGGACCGGCTGCGGCTGGGTATCGTCGTCCTCGATGATCCCGCCCTGGATCAGGACGGCGTCGGAATAGAGATTGCCGCCGAGATAGGTGGTGTCGCCGAAGCTGTCGTAATCGACGATCTCCGCGACGTTGACGACCGCGTTGCCCCCGGTGCCGATGGTCACCGTCGCGTCCTCCGCGCCGGCGCCGGCAAGCACTTCCTTCGCGACGGCATCGACGTGGTCTGCATCGCCGACCACGTTGATCTGCTTGATGAACGTCACGTCGAAGAGATTGCCGGTAATGTAGAGGACGTTGAGCCCTTCATAGCCCTCGAAATTGGCGTCGTGGGCGAGGTCTTTCGGCATCCCGGGGTCACGGTCCTCGATCGCCTGGATCGTCTCCGGGATGTAGTCCGGCATGGTCTCGAAGCGGTCGTTGGCGCCGACATTGTGGATGGTCGCCTCGTTCCAGAGCAGGTTGTCGCCCGACCGGACGTCCGCGCCGCCACTGCCGCTGCCGACCACCCAATCGTTGTCGTAGAGCACGGAGAGCTGGCTGATGATGTTCATGTCGAGGACATCGCCACCGACGATCACCAGGTCGTACTGCATGCCGAGGCCGAGAAGACCGGCGAAATTGATCGCGGAGTTGCCGCCCGTCAGGATGGTCGTTTCGCAGCCGGTCGTCGTCACCACCATCTGGTCGTTGTCGGTGACAAAGTTGTATTGCTCGATCCACTGCACGAAGCAGACATCGCCTTCGACGACGCTCACCCGCCACTGGGTCGGAAAGACCGGATCGCCCGAGCTCTCGTCGCTCGCCGTATCCGCGGCGGGATCAACCAGGCTCGAGCGGCCGAATGTCGCGATGTTGAAGGCGAGCGTGCCGGCATCTTCTGCCGCACTCTTGCCGAGCGGTCCTTCGGGACCACTATCCCTGTCGCTGTAGACATAGGCCTGCGTGATCATGTCGACCTGGTGATAGTCGCCCATGACGGCGCTCACCGGCGCTATGATTCCGGTGGTCGTAACCCCGGCGATGTTGGCGACCATGTTGGCGCCGGCGCCGATTTCGAGGCTGTCCTCGGGGCCGCCGGTCTGCGTAGCGCTGTCGCCTTCCGAAACAGGCTCTTCCGGTGGCGCGGCGATACCGCGGTCCGGCAGGAAATCATCGAGAACGGGGACCTCTTCGACGACCGCGCCGTTGACGACGGTACCCTCGATCGCATCGCCTGCGGCCACGAAGTCCACCGCATTGCCGATACCGAGCGAGGTGGTCCCGCTTTCGGCGAGATCTTCCTTCAGCGTGTGCGCGTCGTCGGCGATCGCCTGCAAGCCCTCGTAGCTGTCCGTCCGCTCATAGCCGGAGAACGGGGTATAGGCCTCCGCCTCGTTCGCATAAGCCGTGACACGCTCGACCACGAAGCGCATGTCGAGCGGAGGGGCTCCCGTGCCCGTCATGTCGAAATAATCGTCGTCCTGCAGGAGATTGACCTGGGTGATGTGCGAGATGGCCGAACCCGGACCGATAAAGATCGGCAGGACCTGTGGCGCATCCGGTGCCGGCACGTCCCAAGGCAGATGATGCGACGGCATGTCTCCTGCGTCTGCACCCGGAAGGCTGTTGATGGCGAGTTGCAGATCGGTGCCGAAGGGAACATGCCGCCCGCCACCGGCGAGGTCCTCGTCGGAAAGCACATGGCGAACGCCGGGGTCGTAGTCCTTCAGCAGAAGTTTCGACGCGAAGTCGGGGTCGAGTGCGGCAAGGTCGGGCGCATCGTCGCGCGAATCCAGCGCGACCTTGCCTTCGGTATAGGCGATGCGCATGCGTGCATCCTCGACGGCCGCATCGAAATAGCCGATGAAGTGCGCGATGATGTCGGAAATCCTCTCGGTGTGCATTGCCGCCTCCCGTTGATCTTCCGCCCGAAGGGATGCCGGCTTTCCGGCCGGTTCCTCTCGTTTCGGTGTCTAACCGCCGAACTGCACCGGCCGCGGCCGGTGCAGCTTTTCTTGGTTGGGGGATTTGGAGATCAGGCGCCGGTATCTTCGCCGACGTCGCTGACATGCGAGTCGCCGCCGATGATGCTGCTGTCGATCGTGTTGCCGAGCAGGTTCGCACCCTGGACGAACTCGAAGTGGAAGCCCGAGTTGGCGAGGATCGCCGAGGCGTCCGCCGTGCTGTTGCCGGCAACGTCGTCGCCTGCCTTGAGATCCCAGCACTTGCCGTCGAGTTCCACGCCCTCCGCACTGTCGGCGATGCCGCCGTTGGAGGAGAGCTGGTTCATGGCACCGCCATTGTCCATCCGAACGTTCCAGGCGCTGTCCTGGTCGGCCAGGTGGTTCGCCTGTACTGCGCTGAAGCCGGCGTCGTTGCCCTGGCCGTTCAGCGAGTCGTTGAGGATGTTGTCGACGTTGAGGGTGAACGAGAAGTCGTCACCGAGGTTGAAGGTCAGGTCGCCGCCCGCGATGCCGAGATTGCCGTTGTCCTTGACGTCGTCCAGGACGGCAAAGTCGGTGTCGGTGCTGTTGTAGCTGTCGGTGGCCGTTTCCGTGACGGTCTTGATGTCGGTATCGGTCACCGTCTTGATGTCGGTGTCCGTTTCGGTGTTGGAGTAGGACTTGCTGTCATAGCTCCAGTCGTAGTCCGTCTTGATGTCGGTGTCGGTCACCGTCTTGGTGTCGTTGTCCGAGATCATCTTGATGTCGGTGTCGGTCTCGGTGTTGGAGTAGGACTTGCTGTCGTAACTCCAGTCGTACTCGTTGTCGCGATTGTCGCCGTTGTTCGCCGCAATATCGACCTTCGCATCGACATCGACGTCGGTCGAGTTGTCGGTGTTGTTGCGGTTGTCGCCATTGGCGACTCCGCCGACATAGCCGGTGGAGCCGTCATCGACTTCCGTGGAGTTGATGGCGCTGTTGGCAAAGCCGTCGGCCAATGCGCCAACATTGTTTTCGGTATCGGAACCCTTCGGGTCGTAAGACATTTCTAACTCTCCCAAAAAAGAGGAGCAGCCTCGAAATCCCTCTCATCTCGACTGGGATCTTTTCTCGCCTGCTCCATGCTGTTGAAATCCACAGATGTACGCTTCACGTGTTCATCTGCTCCGTCACAAGTCATGCAAGTCATTCGAGAATAGAAACCTCGAAAGAGGCAATATTCTCCATTCCCGGAAGCGAATACTCGCTTCCGGATCAGTCATTCTTTCTTTCGTGCAATTCGCATGAGACCTGCGAAACCGAGTGGATCGTCATTCCCGATCCCGTCGAGCCTCAGTGCGGAACAGAACTGAACATCAAAAACGGCAACGTTCCTAGCCGCGAAATGGGATTAGTCCCCGCTGTCCGGCGGCGATGCGACCAACCCCTCTTCTCTTACCGACCGCAAAAGATCCGCAAAAACAGGAGGAAGGGAAGGATCACCCGACAAGAGTGCATTGCGTCAATTATGGAAAATTGGTGGTTTAGTAGAATAATTACAGTATATCGATGCATTGCCTTCACACGAAAGTGCGATTTCTTTTCGCAACCCTAACCCGAACTGGTTATTTTCTTTCGCGCCACAAAGAGCTAACATATTTGGCACAATATCATCCGTCAGATGAGGACCTGGGGCAATCGCGGGCTCTCCCGGGAATATCACTGTATTGCGTCGAAAACGGACGGGAGCCTTGTATGTTAATGACCGAATCTGCCCTACACGATGCTGCACGCCGAACACAGCGCAGCTCCCCGCCCAATCTGTTCGTCATGGTGGCCAAGCAGGATCTCCTGTCGGAATGCCTCGCCGAGGTTCTGTCGAAACATTTTCCCGAGACGGAGATCACCGTCTATCGCAGCGCCGGCGAGATCACGCGCAAGGAATGGGAGACTGTCAGGCTGCTTCTCCTCTACGACCTCGCCGAGACAGATATTCACGAGATCGTCGAGGACGCCTGCAAGGAAGCGCCCGAGGTTTCGATCGCGATTGTGCTCGACGGCGGCAATGTCCATGACGAATACCTGAAGCACCTCGTCGCAACCGGTGCGATCGACGGCATCCTGCCGCTCAGCCTCCGGCTCGACGTCTTCCTCGCGGCCATCGACCTGCTGGCGAAGGGCGGCGAACATTTCCCGGCGGCCCTCCTGCAACGGCTCCACGACGTCGGACCACCTCTTGTCGGGACGGCCCGGACAGGCAGCCTCATCGAGAGCATTGGGCAGGTGACCGTTCATGATCACCGGATTTCCGTGCTGACGACGCGCGAGGTGCAGATCCTCAATCTCATCTGCCAGGGGACGCAGAACAAGACGATCGCCGACCTGCTTCACCTCTCCGAAAACACGGTGAAGGCGCATATCCGCAGCATCTACAAGAAGATGAAGGTCAAGAACCGCACCGAAGCCGCCTCCCGCTTCTTTTCCGACGAACGCGCAGACCCCGCCGGCAAGGACTACAACTAACGGGCCACGTAGCGTTCTTCTCCGACATGCAGGATACACAGTTCTCGCAGCTCAGGGGCGCCCGCCCGGCGTTTGATCTCGCTCGTCCGGCCGACTGCTGACGGTTCTTCAGAGAGCGTGTTTGCGCGCCCCGCCTCGCACGAAGGGGCGGGAGGGATGCAGCTCCCCTCCCCCGATCGTGTGACGGGATGCCGTCGTCGAGCCTGCCGTCGCTCACCCGACCGAACGGCGGCACACCTCTCACCTCCGCCGTCAAGCCATTCATAACTAAAATGAATCGGTCGACCCGGACCGATTCAACAAAGTCGTTGGACGTCGCGAATCGATTTCGCGACAGTCCCGCCATGACCCATTGTGACACCCACTCCACCGAATTGCGCCGTATCGATCCTGAACGCAACATGGCCCGCTTCTACCTGCTCGCGATCCAGCCGACCCTCTTCGGCGGCGTCTCCCTCATCCGCAACTGGGGCCGGATCGGCACGAGCGGCCAGGTCAAGGTCGAGACCTATGACCGGCCGGACGACGCCCACCGCGCCTATCGGCGCCTCGAGCGCGTCAAACGCCGCCGTGGCTACGTCGACCCGCATCAGGTGGGGTGTGGGTTAGCGGTTTAGGAGGGAAGACCGACAAGACCAGCGCGGGCTTCGGATTCAATTGGCCCCTCAGAACCGTCGATATCGATCCAGAGGCAGGCCGTTTTGACTGGCCCATGCGTTCGAGCTGGCAAGCGCGTCAGCGTTTTCACGCCGCCACCGTTCGGCCGTCGCCGTCGCGACCGCCCGCGGCGGCGCGGCCTCCGCAGTCTCGGAGAGGGTCACGTGACGTGATCTCGCCTCATTGGGCGGGGCTTGGTTCAGCAAGGAACTGGGCGGCCTCTGGGGTGCGGATCTCTTCGGCATTCACTCACCTCGTCTCGGCATCCACGATGCATGCGCACTCCCTCTCGAGCAAGCACGACTCGTCAGGGTTTGAAGGCCTGTCGTCTTCTTCTCGTCGCGACATTGACTAATTCATTCGTTTGATTTAATTTTGTTTCATGAAGAAGACAAAGCCCTCCCCCCGAGACAAACGTCCCGAGCGCGGGGACGCGACGCGCGACCGGCTGCTGGCGGCGGCGATCGACGTCTTCGGCCGTTACGGCTTCGATGCGACGACCACGCGTGCGCTCGCAGACGCTGCCGGCGTCAACCTGCAGGCGATCGGCTACCATTTCGGCGGCAAGGAAGGCCTCTATCTCGCCGCCGCAGACCACATCGCGCAATCCGTCGCGATCCATGTCGGAACAGTCCGCGAGAGCCTCGAGGTCCGCCTCGCGGCGGCCGACGGTTCCGGCGCTCTTCCCTCGGAAGAAGAGACGCGGGCCATGCTCGCCGACATCCTCGCCGCGATGGCGAGGCTCTTCACCAGCCGCGAATCGGAGGTGTGGGTGCGCTTCATGGTGCGTGAGCAGATGGCTCCGACGGAGGCCTTCGAGCGGGTCTATACGAACGCGATGAGGCCCATCCTCCAGGTGGTCGGCAAGCTGGTCGCGCGCCTGCTCGGTGAGGACGCGGCATCCGAACACGTGCGGCTCAGAGCCCTGTCGCTCGTCGGCGGGCTGATCATCTTCCGTGTCGGACAGGGAGCGGTGCAGGCTCACCTCGGTTGGAAGGATTTCGGAACACGCGAGACTGAAGCCGTCCAGGCTCTGGCCCGGGAATTGGCCGCCAGCATCGTTCGGGAAAGGGCAAGGCCATGAATAAGTCCCTCGTCATCCCCGCCTTGGCACTCGTCATCGCCGCAGGTCTCGCCGCCACCTTCTGGACGGACCTGCCAGCGGGGCTCGACTGGTCGGGCACAGAGGCCGGCGAGCTGACGCTTTACGGCAATGTCGACATCCGCCAGGTGCAACTCGGCTTCCGCGTCAGTGGCCGCATTGCCGCGATGAAGGTGGAGGAAGGCGACGCCGTCCATCGCGGCCAGACGCTCGCGAGCCTCGACGCCGGCCCCTACGAGGATTCCGTGCGCGCTGCCGAGGCACAGGTGGCGGGGCTGAAGGCCACGCTCGACAAGCTGGTCGCCGGCCCGCGGCCCGCCGAGATCGATCAGGCCCGTGCGGTGCACGAGGAACGAACCGCCGAACTGCAGCTCGCTCAGCAGGCCTTCGATCGCGCCCGCCAATTGCGGCCGTCGGACGCGATTTCGCAGGCCGACCTCGATCAGGCGGCGGCAAACCGTGCCGCAGCGACGGCGCGTCTCGCCTCCGCGCGGGAATCGCTGCGTCTCCTCGAAGAGGGGTCGCGTGCTGAGGACATCGCCGTCGCCCGAGCAAACCTTGAAGCCGCCGAGGCGAGCCTTGCCGGCGCCCGCACCGCGCTTGCCGATACCGAGCTCGAGGCTCCGGCGGATGCGATCATGCTCTCCCGTGTCCGGGAGCCGGGATCGATCATCTCGCCGAGCGACACCGTCTACGTGCTTTCACTCGCCGAGCCGGTCTGGGTCCGGACCTACATCGCCGAACCGATGCTCGGGCTGATCCGTCCGGGAATGCAGGTCGAGGTCCATTCCGACAGCGCACCGGAAAGACCTTATGCCGGCCGCATCGGCTTCATCTCGCCGGTGGCCGAATTCACGCCGAAATCGGTCGAGACGCCGGAACTCAGGACCGACCTCGTCTACCGGCTCCGGGTGATCATCGACGACGCCGACACCGGTCTGCGCCAGGGCATGCCGGTCACCGTCCGCATCCCCGCGGCCGAGCGGGCGGAGTGAGACGATGGGTGAGACGCTCGCCCGCTTCGAGAACGTCACCCGAGGATTCGGCAAGGGGCCGCCCGCCCTTGACGGCGTGAGCGGCGAGATCGGCGGCGGCGAAATCACCGGACTCGTCGGCCCGGACGGCGCCGGCAAGACCACACTGATCCGGCTGATGACCGGCCTGATGCTGCCGGATACCGGCCGCGTCGAGGTGCTCGGCGTCGATACCGCCCGCTCGCCGCAGCGTATCCAAGACCTGATCGGCTACATGCCGCAGCGTTTCGGGCTCTACGAGGATCTTTCCGTTCAGGAGAACCTCGACCTCTATGCCGATCTCCGCGGCCTGCAGCGAGACGAGCGGCCGTCCGCCTTCGACGAGCTGCTCACCTTCACCGACCTCAAGCGCTTCACCGGGCGGCTCGCCGGCAAGCTTTCGGGCGGCATGAAGCAGAAGCTCGGGCTCGCCTGCGCGCTGCTGAAGAAACCGCGCCTGCTGCTGCTCGACGAGCCGGGGGTCGGCGTCGATCCGATCTCGCGCCGCGAACTCTGGACGATGGTCGAGGACCTGACGATGGAGGGGATTGGCGTCGTCTGGTCGACGGCCTATCTCGATGAGGCGGAAGCCTGCGACCGCGTCCTCCTCTTGAACGGTGGCAAGCTGCTCTTCAGCGGGCCTCCTTCCGAACTCACCGGCCGCGTCGCCGGACGGGTCTACAGGCTTCTCGACGTCAACGGGCGCCGCCGCCAGGTGCTGACTCGCGTCCTGCAACGGCCCGGCACGGTGGACGGTGTCATCCAGGGCGAGGCGATCCGTCTGGTGCTTGCGAGTGACGTGCCGCCCGCGGTGGACGAGATCGCCGGGGCCGGCGCCCGCCTCAACCCGGCCGAGCCGCGTTTCGAGGACGCCTTCGTCGACCTTCTCGGCGGTGGACCCGACGGGCGCTCGAAGCTCGCCGAGGCGACGACAGCACTTCCAGCCGCCGACGGCCACCCGATCATCGAGGCGCGCGGCCTCACCAAGCGCTTCGGCGATTTCACCGCCGCCGACAACATCAGCTTCAGCATTCCCCGCGGCCAGATCTTCGGTCTCCTCGGGCCGAACGGCGCCGGCAAGTCGACCACCTTCAAGATGCTCTGCGGCCTCCTCAGGCCGACGAGCGGGGACGGCCGTGTCGCCGGCTTCGACCTCCGCCGCGACACGGCCGAAGCCCGCAACCGCCTCGGCTACATGGCCCAGAAATTCTCCCTCTACGGCGACCTGAGCGTTGCGCAGAACCTCGATTTCTTCGCCGGCGTCTACGGCCTCGGCGGCCAGAGGCGGCGCAAGCGCATCGCGCTGATGACGGAGATCTTCGATTTCGGCAGCCACCTGAAGATGTCGGCGAAGGACCTGCCGCTCGGCCTCAAGCAGCGGCTGGCGCTCGCCTGCGCCGCGCTGCACGAGCCGGAAGCGCTCTTCCTCGACGAGCCGACCTCCGGCGTCGACCCGATCACCCGGCGCGAATTCTGGACCCATATCAACGGCCTCGTCGAGAAGGGCGTCACCGTTCTGGTGACCACCCATTTCATGGAGGAGGCCGAATATTGCGACCGGATCTCGCTCATCTATCGCGGTCGCTCGATCGCACTCGGCTCACCCGACGAGCTCAAGGCGCGCGTGGCGGGCGCCGACAATCCCGACCCGACGATGGAGGATGCCTTCGTCACGCTGGTGCGCAATTCCGACCTGGAGGACGCGGCATGACGGATCACCCTGCCCCGTCCGCCGCCTCCGGCCGGCACCGCCGCTTCCTCGCACTGATGCGCAAGGAGACCTACCAGATCGTCCGCGACCCGAGCAGCATCCTGATCGCCTTCGTGCTGCCGCTCGTCCTGCTCTTCATCTTCGGATACGGCGTGTCGCTCGATGCGACCCGCGCCCGTATCGGCGTGGTTGTCGAAGCCTCGACGCCGCTTGCCGACGACCTCGCCGCGAGCTTCAGGGCTTCGCGCTATTTCGATGCGGTGATCGACCGCGACCGCCGCGCCTTCGAGGAGGACCTGGTGCTCGGCAGGGTGCGGGGGATTCTGGTGATCCCCTCGACCTTCACGCTCGACGCCGCCAGCGGCGACAACCCCCGGATACAGGTGATCGTCGACGGCACCGATCCGAATACCGCGAGTTTCGTGCAGAACTATGCGAAAGGCGTGGTCGCCACCTGGGCGGCGATCCGCTCGGCCGAGACGGCGCTCGCACCCCCGAAGATCACCGTCGAGCAGCGTTTCTGGTTCAATCCGGAGCTCAGCAGTCGCTACTTCCTCGTGCCCGGCTCGGTCGCCATCGTCATGACGCTGGTCGGCACGCTCCTGACCTCGCTCGTCGTCGCCCGCGAATGGGAGCGCGGAACCATGGAAGCGGTGATGGCGACGCCGGTCGGCGCGCTGGAACTGCTCGCCGGCAAGGTCGTCCCCTATTTCCTCCTCGGCCTCATCGCGATGAGCCTCTGCGTCGCGGTCGCGGTCCTTCTCTTCGGCGTGCCCTTCCGCGGCTCGCTCGTGGCGCTCTATGCGCTGTCGGCGAGCTTCCTCGTTCCCGCGCTCGGCCAGGGGCTCCTCATTTCCGCCGCCACCAAGAACCAGTTCCTAGCCTCCCAGCTCGCCCTGCTTTCCGCCTTCCTGCCGGCCTTTCTGTTGTCGGGCTTCCTGTTCGAGATCGATTCCATGCCGGCGCCGATCCGGCTCATCACGGCGATCGTGCCCGCCCGCTACCTGATCCCCAGTCTGGAGAGCGTCTTTCTCGCCGGCGACATCTGGCCGATGTTCCTGCGTTCGATGGCGATCATGCTGTTCATCGGGGCCGTCCTGCTCGTGCTCGCCGCCCGCAGCACCCGCAAGAGGATCGCCTGACATGTGGTGGCTCCGACTGAAGGCCCTGATCGTCAAGGAACTGCTTGCGGTGCTTCGCGACCCCAAGGGCCGGGCGATCGTGATCGGCCCGCCGATCATCCAGCTCTTCGTCTTTTCCTATGCGGCAACGCTCGAGGTCCGCAACGTCGATGTCCTGATGCTGAACCGGGACGCGGGACGATGGGGATACGAGCTCGTCCAGCGCATTGACGGCGCCCCGTCCTTCCGAGAGATCATCCGCGTCGAGACGCCGGCGGAGATCAGGGAAGGCATCGACCGGCAGCAGGCGATCGCGGCAGTGGTGATCGGCCCGACGTTCTCCCGCGACATCGACGGCGGCAGGCCCGCCGACCTGCAGGTCATCCTCGACGGGCGCCGCTCGAACGCCGCGCAGATCGTCGCCGGTTATCTCGGAGAGATCGTCGCCGGACTCTCGGCGGACATCCCGGCCGGGGGCCGGCCGAAGACGCGTGCGGTGGAGGTGGCGCCGCGCAACTGGTTCAATCCGAACCTCACCTATCAATGGTTCATGGTACCCAATCTCATCGCGGTGATCGCCATGCTGATGGGAATCGTCGTGACGGCGCTGTCGATTGCCCGCGAGCGCGAGCTCGGCACCTTCGACCAGTTGATGGTCTCGCCGCTCAGAACCCACGAGATCCTGATCGGCAAGGTCATCCCGCCGATGCTGATCGGCGCCTTTCACACGACCGTCTACGTGCTCGCTGCGGTGTTCTTCTTCCATGTGCCGCTCGAAGGCTCGCTTCTCTATCTCTACGGCACGGCCTTCTTCTACCTCCTTTCGGTGGTCGGCATCGGGCTCTTCATCTCGGCGATCTCGATGACGCAGCAGCAGGCGATTCTCGGCGCCCTCCTGTTCATCGTGCCTGCGATCCTGCTTTCCGGCTTCGCGACCCCGATCGAGAACATGCCGGGCTGGCTGCAGCCGGTAACGGCGATCAATCCCGTGCGCTATTTCCTAGTGGTGGTCCGCGGCGTCTTCCTGAAGGACATTCCCTTCGGCGAGGTCGTGCGCAACACCCTCCCCCTCCTCGCCATCGCCTGCGTGACACTCACCGCCGCCGCCTGGCTCTTCCGGAGACGGCTGGAGTAGAGCGACTGTCCCGGACTTGTGACGGGTGAGGCAGGGTTGCTCTCATGGAATGCGCACCTCGTGCGATCGCCACAAAAAGGGGAGCTAGGTCTTGACTTCAGACAGGGATCGGAAGAGAGACAAAATAGGCATGAGCTGTCGTTTCCCGTCTGCAGGACCTTGCCGTCTCCGGCAAGATTGAAAGTCATCCACGGACGGCATTACGGCGACGGATACGGTTGGGTGCATATTTTTGACACGAAAGCTGCTAAAAGGACTCTCGGAGTCGATCTCCAGCAGCTGGACGAGGACACGTGTACTATTTCGTAACCCACATTCGTGTTGTCGCCGCGCTCGTGATCCGCGAGATGTCGACGCGGTTTGGGACCAAGCCCGGCGGGTATATCTGGGCGTTTTTGGACCCTGCCTCGCATATCGCGTTCCTGTCATTGATTTTCATGACCATCGCCCATATGCCAGCACTGGGCACGAGCTTCCCTTTGTTCTTCGCGACGGGCTATATTGCCTTTCAGTTCTATCAAGCGATGGCGACTTACTTGAATGGGGCCGTCAATGCTAACCGAGCGCTCCTCACCTATCCAAACGTCGCCCCAATCGACACTGTGGTCGCACGCTACATTCTCCAACTTGGAACAACAGCCGTAGTTGGCATCTGCGTGTTCTCCGTGCTGGCACTGGGGTTGCGGTCATCTCTGACCATCCGTTGGCCATTCATTATCGAGGCGGCCCTCGCCGCCAGCTTGCTCGCGTTAGGGAGCAGTCTTGCGAACAACGTGTTGTTCGCGAAGTATCCTCTTTACGAGAAGCTTTACGAGATCATTATGCGACCACTGTTTATGGTGTCAGGCGTGTTCTATCTGCCAGACTCGTTGCCGCATCCTGCCAAGGAAGTTATTCTCCTGAATCCGCTTGCACATGTTCTCATGTTGTTTCGTAAGGGGTTTTATCCAGAGTATCGCGCCCTCGCGTATAATCCCGCATATCTTTACGGAGTGACGTTTACTGTCCTTTTTGCCGGAATGTTTGTCTTCACCAGTTCGCGAAGCGTGTTGAGAGGTCGATGATCAAGCTGGAGAGAGCGACTAAGCACGTGAGAATGAAAGGCGTATCGAAGACAATTATCGATAACGTTTCATTTATGATACCACGCGGAAAGAGCGTCGGTCTGTTGGGACGAAACGGGGCCGGTAAGTCGACACTCTTGCAGATCATCGCCGGGACTCTAGACCTCGACAAGGGCAGGGTGATACGCCGCGGCAAGGTATCTTGGCCACTCGGCTTTCAGGGCAGTTTCCAGGGCAACCTCACCGGTGAGCAAAACGTCCGTTTCGTCGCCAGGATCTACGGCGTCGACACAGACGAACTAGTTGACTATGTTGCAGATTTCGCGGAACTCGGCGCATTCTACAACGCGCCAGTACGGACCTACTCGTCGGGCATGAAGGCGCGGCTTGCGTTCGGAGTCAGTATGGGTGTGAAGTTCGACTATTATCTGGTTGATGAAATAACCGCGGTTGGCGATACTAACTTCAAGCGGAAATCCCATCAGGTATTCACAGATCGCTTGGCCGACTCAGACGTCATCATGGTTTCGCACAGCCCAGAAACGCTCCGGGACTATTGCCAGTCAGGAATAGTTCTCGAGAACGGAAAACTCACCTATTATAACGACATCGAGGATGCGATAGTCGTCCACGAAGAAAATTTGAAAAGGCGATGAACGTGACCGAGCTGGCTCCAAACAAGAAAACCGGAGACGTGAACGCCAATCTTCGCGTAGTAAGTCCCGAAAGGGCTTCGCCGAAATCCAAGAAACCCTCTCTGCCGGAGCGTTTCCTGAAGGTCTACTCCAAAGCAGACCCTCTTGTCCGTATCGACGAGATTGCACCGGGAGCAACAAAAAGAAAGTTGGTCTCTGGCAAGCTCGGCAAACTGCGTCTCCGCCACCTTATCATCGGCGGCAGCTTCGTAGCGATCGTCGCTGTGCCCGCGATGTTGGCTTTTCTTTACATGGCGTTCATTGCCGCCGACCAATACCACAGCTCATCGTCCTTCTCAGTTCGGAGCATGAATTCTGCGCAGCCCGCCGACATCCTTGGCATGTTTGCGCAAACGTCGAGTGGCAGCACGGTTTCGGACTCCTACGTTCTCCTCGATTTCATATCGAGCGAGCGGATGGCACAGATGGTGGACGAGACATTCGGTCTGGAGACGATCTTCGCACCCCGCGGCCTGGACTACTACTATGGGTTGCACGCAGGTCTACCCATCGAAGACAAAGTTCGATACTGGAGGGACATGGTGTCCGTGAATTTCGACCTTACTTCCGGCATCATAAATTTGGAAGTCAGATCGTTCACGCCTGAAGATTCCCAGAACATCTCCGCGTTTGTCATCTCTCAGAGCGAGAAGTTGATAAATGACCTTTCGCTTTCGGCGCGGGACGAAGTCTTGAGTGTTGCACAAGATGAAGTTCGCACGGCAGAGGGACGCTTGGCGAAGGCGCGAGAGGCCGTTCGGATGTACCGAGATATATCGCAGGAAGCCAATCCTGTCGAAGGCGCAAAGCTCGCGATGGAATTGGTTGCTGCGCTGGAGAAGCAACTGGTTGTATTGAAAACTGAACTTTCCACCGCGCTATCGCAGATGGACGGTGATACGCCTCGCATACGATTGATGCGCTCGCAGATCGCGAGCCTAGAGCAGCAGATCGAACAGGAGAAGGCGAGGTTTGGCAGCGGCACGTCAACCAAGCAGGCCCGCAACGGAACCGGATCGGTGTCGGATGTAGCTGGGCGCATAGAACAGTACGAGACGCTGGAGACGGACCGTGAGTTTGCAGAACGAGCGTACACCGCTGCCCTTGCGGGCCTTGAGAAGGCGAGACTGGAGGCTAGCGCAAAGCAGCGATACCTCGCAGTATTCATCCAGCCCACCCTCTCTGAATGGGCCCAGTACCCCAGCCGCTTGACCAACTCTCTTCTCGTACTCCTCGGCGCACTGCTCGTATGGAGCGTCATCGTTATGGGGTACTATAATATTCGGGATCGAAACTGAGTCGCGGAACCAAGGATATGTGTCGCGGCAGGAATGCTCCGGGAGGTCGGAGCAACACGCACGGCGTTCAGCCCGATAAAGAACTTTCCGTGACGTCGGACTGGAGCTTGCGAGATCGCCTGAAATGGCTTTCAAGTAACAAAATCATCGAAACTGAGAAGCGCACCTCTCCCCACACAACTCCGTTTCCCTCCACCGAAGCTAACAACAGCGGTGACAGGGCTATGCCGACGGCATTCGTCGTAGGGCTTCGCCCTTGGCGACGGAATTTGAAGCCTTGGCTGCCGAATAGACGAATCTATCGGATTGGCAACAAAAGCACCATCGCATCTCTCTTGTTGGCTTGCATACTGTGCGTATACCGAAAGGCTGACGTTTATGTATGGGGTTTCAAGCATCCGCCATTCATCGATACTTTTTGCTCGAAGTTCGGAATTCGACTTATTCGGCTAGAAGACGGGTTTGTTCGTTCTGTTTATCTTGGACGCCAAGGTGTGGCGCCGCTCTCTATTTGCTTTGACGAGACAGGAATCTATTTCGACCCGTCTCGCCCATCGGATCTCGAGAGCATTATCCAATCCTATAATTTTGAAGCTGATCACGCATTGATGGAACGGGCCGAACGTTGCCTGAAGCAGTTTATTGAACAGGGATTCAGCAAGTACAATGCATCGCCCGAAAGGGACGTTCTTGATATATACGGGCCGAAGAAGGGCAAGAGAATACTCGTCCTGGGGCAGGTTGAAGGCGACATGTCTCTCGTCAAGGGCCTAACACACACCATCGACAACAACGAACTGGTCCGTATCGCCGTTCGTGAAAACCCCGGCGCGCATATAATCTATAAGCCTCATCCGGAGGTTCTTCATCGAACACGCACAGAACCACCGCAGTCTGATCCCAATGACGTTAGCGATATCTGTCAGATACTTGAACAAGACATCGCGCTTGCTGACGCGTTCGCGACTATCGACCATGTCTATACAATGACGTCGCTCGCGGGCTTTGAGGCTCTCGTCCGCGGTATCAAGGTCACCTGTCTCGGCGCACCCTTCTACGCCGGGTGGGGGGCAACTGATGATCGTCAACCAGTTCCCCGCAGAACTGCGCTTCGCTCCCCGCTGGAGATCTTCGCCGCCGCATATATTCTTTATCCTCGCTACTTCGACATCAGGAGTGGCAGAAAAGTGGAGCTTGAAGAGGCGCTGGAGTTGCTGCACCGGTTGAGATCCTCCGAACTGAGGTCGGGCGGTGCCATAGCCTATGAAGGAGTGGCGGAGCCGCATGGCCACAGACGCGGGAACGTGCCTTGACGCACGACGAAAACGGACTATTAAACCAATCCGGAGGTTCATTGCCGAACAAGGACGACCCGCGGTTGTGAACAATGACGAACTCTTCTCCATCGGGAGCCGCCGTCACAGTGATCGAGTAATCTCTCGCAGCGAGAGAAGAGAAAGAGCCATGCAGCACGAGTCTTCCGTTTGGGTTCGTTGAAGCAAGTTCACCAGAGGACATCCATGTACGACACACAGCACCTCGCACCCGTTGTACACTCGGTCGAACCGTTCTTCGTCAGCGTCGATGCAACCATCCTGGACGCAATTCGCGCTATCGATGCCGGAACACAGCAAATTGCGCTGGCCGTTGATGCAGATAGAAGGCTTCTCGGTGTCGTTACCGATGGCGATATTCGCAGAGCCATATTGCGCGGAATCGAACTCTCCGCTCCCCTTGACGAGATTCTGAACAGAACCCCCGTCGTGTGCAGGTATCCTGCGCCATATGACGAACTTGCGAAAACACTGCTCGGGCAGCAGCGGATTACACGTCTGCCGGCGATCGATGCCCAAGGCCGTGTCGTCGGCCTTTACCGTACCGAAGATCTCCTCGATGAACACTTCGCCCGTGATTTTCCGGTCGTCCTGATGGCGGGCGGTCTTGGAACCCGGCTGCGCCCGTTCACCGACACTATTCCAAAACCAATGATCGACGTCGGTGGCCGGCCTATATTGGAGCACATCATCCGGCGCTTCGTCAGCCAAGGCTTCAAGCGCTTTTATGTCTCCGTCAATTATCTCTCGCACGTCATCAAGGACTATTTTGCCACGGGGGAAGCTTTCGGGGCGGAGATTCACTATCTTGAGGAAACGGAACGACTGGGCACGGCCGGAAGTCTGCGTCTACTGCCGCATGAACTGGAGGGGCCATTCTTCGTGATGAACGGGGATCTCCTGACGGCGGCCAATTTTGCAGCAATTGCAGACTACCACCTCGAGACAGGCGCCGAGGCGACGATGTGCCTGCGGGAATATACCGTCCAGGTACCCTACGGTGTCGTCGAACAAAACGGAGGCCGTTTCGTCGGAATCGAGGAGAAGCCTATGCACCGCCACTACGTTAACAGTGGCATTTATGTCCTGAATGCCTCGATATTGAGCTTGCTGCCCGAGAACGGGTACTTCGATATGCCATCGCTGTTCGATGGCCTTATGAAGAAGGACCCGAGCGCCGCTGCAGTTTTCCCACTGCGCGAATACTGGTGTGACATCGGTCAGGTATCGGATCTCGAACGCGCTCGCAGCGAAATTGCAAGACTTGCCGTGTTTTGATGCAGCACAGAGGACAGTTGCGTCGGCGAAGAGGCAAAAAAGACACAAGAAGGCATGACTTCGCATATCTAGCAATACGCACGGATATCTCCTTTTCATTTAAACTATGGACTCCTGATGTATCGTAAAATCAAAGTTCTGCCTAAGTCATTGCTGGACCTTGCAGGAATGATTGAGCGGCACGTCACGCGCGTGTCCCTTGCACTTCTTTTGCGGCTTCTCGGACAACGAATCACCGAACTTTATTTTTCGTATTTTCCCATCGTACGCCGAACGCGAGCGCGCTTCATTTGGCTGCACAACAAGATCCTGGAGAGATATGGCAAGGAGGGCGCCGATCGCTTCGCGATGAACTACCTCTGTTCACGTCCGCGCCCGCAGGACTACGAAATTGCGCTGGCGTCCACAGGTCTTGACCGTCCAGGCGAAGCTGCGGTCGCCCAGGCCCTTCCGCGTCTAGTCGCGAGTTCGGCAAAGAGTGCCGACACATCCGCCTCTTTCGTCTCCGCGCTCGTTTCCCGGGGTGATGTCGACTTGGCCCTTGAGGTCGTCGAACAGTACAGCGGGAGTGCAAATGGTAAACAGGCGGTGGATTGGTCTGCGCTGCTGTTTTCCCTCGTTCCCCATTCCCTTTCCGACCTCAACATGGAGAGCCAGCCGCTCGGTTCGACAGTGAACAAAAAGATAGGCGACAGTAGAAATCGCCTGATCGTGATGGATGAAGAGCTCTCTCCTGCAGCGATCAAGAGCCTTGCGAAGGGTGCCAGGAGACTGACGTTGCTGCAATGCAACGACCTCTACGGCCGGATTGATCTGTCATCGATTCAGAACGAAATCCCGGACTGCGAGATCGTAGTCGAGCATGCGCGTTCTCGAGTCGATCGCTTTCATAGACGGTATTTCGAACTTCATGAGAAGACACTTCATGCCGCAGAAGCGCTTTCCACGCGCTTCATTGAAGGCTCTCCTTGGCTCCGACAATTCCTATCCGACATGCAAGGATTCGAAAAAGATCTGACCTTCGAACTCAGTGACAAGCTCTTTTTCAAGGCCCTCCGCCTGGAGAGTGTGCGAAGGGCGGCCCTGGACCCGGATTTCGATAGCGTCGTGGTCTCGTTCGGAGACAACTTCGAATTATACCGGCTCTTCTTCGCGGACGCGCGGCTCTGGAGGGATCCTCGCGTAAAGGGATGTTGCCGATCCCGCAAAATAAGAACCGCCGTCAGGTATGCCAGCCGCATTGCCGAGATGCAGCGTCGAGCAGCCGTCGGAAGTGTGGCGCCGGTCCTCGATGTCATTGCTGCTATCGAGGAAAGAGAAAAGACGATCGATCGGGACCATGTACCGGGCAAAGTACGGGAATATCTGGAAGCGGCAACCAATGTCTCGCAGCTGGTGGACACCGGCAAGGTTGCAGATCGGCCAGATGTTTTGTTCGTCGCACAGGAGGGGCGAGCCTATGGCTACACGGCTGTGCAGATGGCAACACACCTTCATGCACGGTTCAACGTCGATATCGTTCTGACGATGGGCAACGTAGACAGACTTCGTCAGACCCTGGCGACCGCCCAAAAGGACCCTTACCTGAGGAAGGAGAACAGGGGGCGCCAACCGTCCTACATGAAACTGGCTGCACCGGCTCCGAACTCGGCGGCTAAAACGGCCTTTTGCGAGCTTTTCTATTTGGCTGTGGGCCCGACCGTGCGGGGTTTGCTGTGGGAAAGCAGGGATGACCAGGCGGTCCGTTGTGCAATCGACTTCCTGCTGGCCGACGGGCTTCCTCAAACCGTATTGAGCACCGCAGCGAATGCACGAGCAATCGCTGCTCTTTTCTCGCGACAGCAGTACTCGGCGGTCGCCATATCGCCGATCCGTACTCCTCGGAACCAGCAGTTTGTTACCCTCGCGCGAGAAGCAGGAATACCCAGCCTAGCCGTGGAACCTCACTGCTTGAACGCAGCCTATTGCCGCTACGGCTCTGTCCCGAGCGACTATGCGGCAGTTTATTCAGAATACTTCGCCGAGGAATACGACCGGTATTTCGGCATACCGAAAGACCGCTGCTATCCGTTCGGTTCACCGCGAGTACTGCGCCCCATAGGCTACGACCCGGTTTCCTCGCGACGGGAAGCGCGCCGGCGAATCGGGCTGCACGACGGCGACCCGCCAGTTATTGCGGTGCCGACGCAGCCAATGCCAGCCGATCACATACTTGCTGTATGGCGCATGATAATTCGTGCTGCCAAGGCGCTCGATCGTCCCGTACGCGTCATTCTTAAACCCCATCCGGAAGAGGGACCGGGGCACATCGACCGCTATCGGCAGATTATCGCCGAGGAAGACGCCGGAGCACTTTGCTACGTCGCAGACCTGGACATAAAGGACTTGCTGATCGCGAGCTCACTGGTGCTAACAACCTACAGCGTGACGGCCCTCGAAGCAGCCGTTCTCGAACGCAACGTCGTGATCGTTGGGCGCCTCGACGTTCCCTATCCGATGGAGTACGACAAGATTCTTGGTGTTCCATTCTGCCGTACGGAACAGGAAACAACGGCCGTGATCAGGGAAGCACTGACACTGCAGGACGAAGCGCGCTCCGCAGCGAGAGAATTCAGGGCGGAGAACCCTTATCTTTTCGACAATTCGACTTTTGAAAACCTGACAGCCGCCGTCGAAGATGTCATTGCAAAGGGCCGCGAAGGAATCCGCGCCACCGACGAACTCCCCTCCTCCCTCTTTGTGACAGCTCCTTTCCGAGAATATCTGGTATGAACGAGTCCTTCTCCATTGCCGACAAGACCATCGGCCGCGACAGCCCCTGCTTCATCATCGCAGAGATTGGGGTCAATCATAACGGCGATCCTGACCTCGCGGCTAAGCTTGTGACCGCCGCCCGGAACGCGGGGGCCGACGCCGTGAAGTTTCAGACTTTCCGCGCCGATCGCCTAGTGGTTCGTGCGACACCCACTGCCGAATACCAGAAAGCCAACACCAACCTCACCGATCAGCACGCGATGTTGGCCGCACTGGAACTCAGCGAAGCAGCTCATCTCGAATTGCTGGCGCAGTGCCGCAGAGAGGGCATCATATTCCTCTCCTCGCCCTTCGATCTGGACAGCATCGATATGCTCGACAGGCTCGATGTTCCGGTTTTCAAAGTCCCCTCGCCCGATTGCGTTTCGCAATCTTACTTAGAACGCATGGGCTCCAAGAAGCGACCAGTCATATTGTCGACTGGAATGTGCGATCTCGAAGAGGTCGCCTTTGGCGTCAAGACACTGACAAATGCCGGCAGCGAGCATATCGCGCTGTTGCACTGCACGAGTTGTTACCCGGCACCGCCCGAGGAATTGAACCTCCGCGTCATTCCGGCGCTTGCGGATATTACCGGGTTGCCGGTCGGCTACTCTGACCACTCCGACGGCATTGCCGTCTCGATTGCTGCCGTCGCTCTCGGCGCCTGTGTAATCGAAAAACACATGACGCTTGACCGAAACCTGCCTGGCCCCGATCACAAGGCGTCACTCGAGCCTGACGAGTTCACCGCGATGGTGTCGGGCATCCGCAACGTGGAGCGAGCACTCGGTCGCCCAGTCAAAGCGCCTCAGCCCTGCGAGACCTCGGCTAGGCAGCTCGGACGACGCAGCGTCGCAGTCAGTCGCGACCTACCCGCGGGACACAGGCTGACGCCCGATGATCTCATTTTACTGCGGCCGGGAACAGGCCTCGCTCCCCGGATGGAGCGTGCACTCGTCGGTCGCGTTCTGAGCCGGCCGGTCTCCGTGAATACGCTGATCGCGTTCGAGGATCTGGCATGAGACAATCGATCGGATTGATCCTGCTCGGGGCCGGTGGGCACGCGAAGGTGGTCGCCGAGCTTGCCCGCTCGACGGGCTGGCACGTTGCCGGCTTTCTTGCGCCAGCGAGCGGACAAGGCGGAAGCAATCTCGATGCCCCATTGTTGGGCGACGGTCGCGATTTGACGGCCGATCCGCGTTGGCTCGAAGAACACGACCTCTTTCCCGCCATCGGTAATAGCGAGGTTCGTTGGCGGGAGTTCGTGCGCCTTACTGCTGTCGGGGCGCGCATTCCGTCGCTCGTCCATCCAAATGCAGTCGTCTCGTCCTCGGCTCGGGTCGAGGCGGGGGTAGTCGTAATGGCAGGTGCGATCGTCCAGGCAGACGCCATGATCGGTCCCGCGGTGATCGTCAATACCGGAGCCCAAGTGGATCACGATTGCGAGATCGGCGCGGGCGCAATGATTGCTCCCGGTGCGATACTGTGCGGCGGCGTACACGTTGGAGAGCATGCCTTCGTAGGAGCCGGCGCTGTACTCGTGCCAGGTATCCGTGTCGGCAAGGGTGCGTTTGTCGGCGCGGGGACCACCGTCGTCAACGATCTGGGCGACGGAACGCAACTGAAAGCGTCGCGACGAACCCATGGCACCTCGACCGCGGGGTAGATGATGTTCGAGTTTAGACCATATCGTGCCGGTGACGAGCCGGCGATTACCGCTCTCTTTCAGGACGTCTTCGGGCGGCCGATGAGCCTTGACTTCTGGCGTTGGCGCTTTCTTGACCATCCTGCCGGCGGCCCGTTGGTCATGTTGGCATTTGCCGGCGACACGCTCGTCGGACACTATGCAGCCAGTCATGCTCCCTTGAGCATTCACGGCGAATACTATCCAGCGGCCCTCTCCATGACCACGATGACTCATCCGGAGTGGCGTGGCCGACGGTTGTTCGAGAGAACCGCCGAAGCGTTCTACGCCACCCTTCCCGGGAGCGGAATATCGGCAGTCTATGGCTTTCCCAATGCTGCCGTCCATGCCCTTCGCCTCATGCGGGCGGGTTGGCGTGACACCTATGAAGTTCCGACGCTGATCCTTGACGTGGAGACTGCACGCCATTCGCCAAGACAGGATTCGTCCGTCTGCGTCGCGAACCGCATCGACGAGAGGTTCGACCGCTTCAACACGAGGGTAGCTGCTGACTTACCCATCATCGCCCACCGAAGCGCTGATATCCTCTCCTGGAGAGTCGATCGTAATCCTGACAATACCTACACCCGTTTCGTGCTCGAGGATGGTGAGGACATTGCCGGTTATGCGATTACCAAGCTCTACGGCACTGACATGATCGATCTGGTGGAAATGCGTTGTGCCGACGGCGCCGCGGCCCGAGCACTGATCAATACGATCGCTGCCCGTGCGGCAGCCGAAGGTCGAAAGCGAATTGCAACCTGGTGCCTTCCGGCGGATGTTCATCGCCTGCCGCTGGAAGTGGCCGGCTTCAAGGCGGCTGCGCCGGTGACGTATTTCGGCGGTCGGATATTCAAGACACTTCCAGCCGACCTGACCGACAGCCGGCTATGGCGGCTCTCGATGTTGGATTCCGATCTATACTGAATGAAAGCAATATGACCAGAACAGTCCATTTCCTGACCGGAATTCGCTCCGAATACGACATTCTCGCACCGATCATTGCGGCAGTTGATGCGCAACCGGATCTCGAGGCCGGCGTAATCGTCACCGGAGCCCATCTGACCGATCTGCACGGCCAATCCGTGCGCCAGATCGAAGCCGACGGTTATCGCATCGCCGCACGCATCGATTCGTTGCTTGCCTCCGATGGCTTGGGCGGACGAGTGAAAGGCATGGCGCTGCAACTGGCCGGCCTGACCGACCTGTTCGCCCGCGAGCGGCCAGACTTCCTGGTCGTGATGGGGGACCGCGAGGAGGTGATGACCGGCGCCGTGGCGGCCATCTATCATCACATACCGATCGTGCACGTCGGCGGTGGCGACCACGCCGATGACGGCAATGTCGACAATCTTGTCCGTCACGCCGTGTCGAAGATGGCGCACCTGCACATGGCCACTACGGAGCTCAGCGGCAACCGTCTGCGGCAACTGGGAGAGGAAGATTGGCGTATCCACGTCACGGGCGCATCTGGTCTCGATCGGATCATAGCGACCCCCGACATGACGCGAGCCGACCTTGAGAGCGCACTCGGTGTGGTGTGGCACGGTGAGCCCTTTGCGGTCCTGCTCTATCATCCGACGATCACCGATTTTGCCGAGGCACGAGCTCACATGGCCTCGATTACACGCGTGCTGGAGGGGAGCGGCCTCAATATCGCGGTTATGGCGCCCAATTCCGATCCGGGAAATCAGGCGATCAGTCTTGAGATCGATGCACTGATTGCGCGCTGCCCCAAAGCCAAAGCCTTCACCTTCCTCGAGCGAAAGGTGTTCATCAACATGCTGCGCCACGCGCGCGTAATGGTGGGCAATTCGTCCGCCGGCATTCTCGAGGCCCCCAGCATGGGACTGCCTGTGGTCAATATCGGCATCCGCCAGAGAGGGCGCGAGCATGGCGACAACGTGATCTTTACCGAGTACGACGCCGGGGAAATCGCCGCGGCCATCACCAGGGCCACAACGGACGAGAGCTTCCGCGCCCTGGTGGCGCAGCGACGAACGCCCTATGGAGATGGCAAGGCCGGGCAGCGGATTACCGAGGTCTTGCGCACGGTCGAGCTGGGCCGCGGCCTGCTCGATAAGAAATGGGTTCAGGGAGTATGATAATGCTGTTGGAAAGCGGACGTGGACCGATTCTGGTCGTGGCCCCCCATCCGGACGACGAAACGCTGGGCGCCGGCGGCCTCTTGCTGCGCGCGCGCGCGGCCGGCCGGCCGATCCACTGGCTGATCGTCACCGGCATCACCACCGAACAGGGCTGGCCGGCCGAGAAAGTGGCTCGTCGCGAAACCGAGATCGACGCAGTCGCCAAGGCATTCGGCTTTGCCGGCGTCCACCGGCTCGACCTGCCCTCGGCCAAGCTCGAAACCCTTCCGCTCGGCGACGTGATCGGCGGCGTCGGCAAGGTCGTCAACTCCGTCAAGCCGGAGATCATCCTCGTTCCGCATCGCGGCGACGCCCATTCGGACCACCACGTGGTCCATGCGGCGGCAACGGCTTGCGCAAAATGGTTCCGTTATCCCTCGGTACGCTGGACCCTGGTCTACGAGACCCTGTCCGAGACCGATGCCGGCCTGTTCGCCAGCGATCCTTTCCTTCCCAACATCTTCGTAGACATCAGCGAACAGCTGGAGGAAAAGCTCCGCATCACCACGATGTTCAACGACGAGATCGGTGAGTTCCCCTTCCCCCGCAGCCTCGAGGCCATCCGAGCGCTGGCGATGACACGCGGAGCCGCGTCGGGAACCAGAGCGGCGGAAGCCTTCATACTGTTGCGCGGCCGGTTCTGACCCCCAGGGCGCCGCGGGAACAGCCCCTGCTACAAGCCCTCGAAACTTGCCACTCAACGATGCATCCACTAAGCCTTTGATCGTCAGAAAGGCGGCGCCTCAAAACGTCGCGAGACGCAGCAAAGGCCACAGGAACAACCCGAACCACATGCTTCCCACTTACCCCCGAATACCCGGCAAACGTAGCCTGGAGGATGGATTGCGCAGGATCGGCCAGACCGTGCGCTGGTGGATGGAAGGTGCGCCCGGCAGGCAGGAGCGCAAGAAATATTTCCGGCTCTACGAGCAGGGGGAGTTCGAGGAGGCGGCGCTCGCCCTTCGCGATGCGCTGACCGCCGCGCCCAACGATTCGGAGCTGACGCTGCAGGTGGCGAACCTCTCGCGCTTCGGCCTCCTGCCCCTGGAAGACGCCCTGCCCCTGCTCCGGAACGTGATCTCCAAGGCACCGCCGGCGCTGGCACGCCGGGCGCTGATCCAGCTTTTCAACCTGCTGTGGGAACGGAAGGGGGCCGAGACGGCCATGGCCTGGTTTCCGCATCTCGTCCGAGAAAGCGAGAAATCGCCCCGCCTGCTCTTGCGCGCGGCCGCTCTTGCCAATGAAGCGAGGCACACGACGGAGGCGTTCGCGTTGCTTGCCCGGGTCGGCCGCAGTGATCCTTCTGCGCTTGCCTCCATGGGCTACGTCGACCTCATCCTGGCTGCGGCGGACGCCGGCGCCGCAGAGCTTCCGCAGGCGCCCCGCGCACGTACCGTTGCCGACTACTTGTCCCGCTTCGAAGGCCGCTTCGCCGAGATGACCGCCGCCGTTTCCGGCAACGTGGCCGTGGTCGCAAACGGCCCTTCGCTCTTGGGCGCTCGCCTCGGCGGCACGATTGATTCGCACCAACTGGTCGCTCGCTTCAACAATCACGCCGCGATGCCGGGATCCGTCGACCTCGGTGAACGGACGGACATCTGGTTCCGTCCGGCCGAATTCACCCACGTACCGAGATGCGAGACGCCCGCGGTCCGGCTCATCGCCCTGACCGGCTGCAACATCCGCAACCGGTATTCGAACGGCCTCCAGCTTCTCGAGCCCCACGTGCAGGCGGGACTGCCCGTCGAACTGGTGCCGACGCGACTGTACCGGCACCTGTTTGCCGCCCTGGACGCCTCTCCAAGCGCCGGTCTGATCGGGCTCGCCTGGGTGCAGGGCGAGATTGGAAGAAAATTGTCTCCGGGACAGGTTTTCGGTTATTCGCTCGAGCGCAATACTTCCGCCGTCTCGCATTATTATGGTAAGCGCCATACCGGATCCTGGCCCAGCCGCCACAACTGGCAGGCCGAGCAGGCTTTCTTCCAGTCACTCATGAGCGAGGTCATATCCGCGTGATACCAACAGTTCTGATCGTTGGCTGCGGCAATATCGGACGCCGACACATAGAAGCGCTTGCAGCGGCTGACCGGCCGCTGCGCGTCATCGGCATCGAGCCGGGCGAAGCCGCCCGTGCCCAGGCGGCGGCACTCCTTGCTCCCTTCGCTGAAGGATCGACGGTGCTTGCCGACATGCACGGAGTGCCGGACGTCGCGGACCTTGCGATTATCGCCACCTCGGCAGCCCATCGCCGGTCGGCCTTCGAGGCTTTGCTTGCGCGCTGCGCGCCCAAGGCCGTGATCTTCGAAAAGGTGCTTTTCACGACACGTGCCGACCTGGACGCCGTCGGCCAGTTGCTGGCGGCGCGGGCAATCCCCGCCTTCGTCAATTGCGGTCGCCGCGGATTTCCCGCCTATGACCGGCTGCGCGAGCGGCTGGCAGGCCGGCGCGGCCTGTCGATGGACGTCATGGGTGCCGGCTGGAATCTCGGCTCCAATGCCATCCATTTCATCGACCTTGCCGAGCATGTCCTCGGTGACCACACCGTTACGCTCGACGAAACCGGCCTCAACCCCAAGCCCGAGCCGGCGCGCATTGCAGGGTGTGTCGACCTTTTCGGCACCCTGCGCGGCAAACTGGCAGGCGGCGGCACGATCGCCATCACCCAAGATCGCGCGCCCGGCGCCCCGGTTTCAATCACCTTCTTCGGTGACGGAGAAAGCTGGCGCGTCGAGGAAGGCGCGAAAAGGCTCATCCATCGCAATGCGGCCGGAGAAGAGGACGAACAGGTCTTCGAAACCCTCTTCGTCAGCGGCATGCCCCATCTCTACACCGAAATCCTCGACGGCAAGGGATGTCGCCTGACGCCCTACGAACAGTCGGCGGCGCAGCACGCGCTGTTCCTCGACGCCTTCCGTCGACGCCTCGGCCTTTCTACATCGGAGGACGTGCCTTGCCCGATCAGCTGACCCCCCTGCTCCTTGTCGGCACCGGCGCGATGTCGGGCGCCTATGCCAAGGTGCTCAAAGCGCTCGGTCAGCCCTTCGTCACGGCGGGCCGCGGCGCAGAGCGCGCCGAGGCCTTTGCCCAGGAATGGGGCGTTGAGGCCGGCCACGGCCCACTGCCCGAGCAGATCGCAAGGTTTGATACCGTTCCAGAAACCGCGATCGTCGCCGTCAGCGCGGTCAACCTTGCCGAAGCAACCGCGCAACTCATCAAGGCCGGCGTGCGCCGACTGCTGGTGGAAAAGCCAGTCGCCCTCAATCAGGCCGATGCCGAAAAGCTGGACGCCCTCGCACGAGATGCGGGCGCCGAAGTCCATGTCGCCTACAACCGCCGTTTCTACGCGTCGGTCGAGGCCGCGCGGAAGATCATCGACGCCGACGGCGGCGTGCTGTCGGTCAAGTTCGACTTCACCGAGGCACGCACGCGCATCGAAGCGCTGGACAAGGATCCGGCCGAACTTGCGGGCTGGCTCTACGGCAATTCGACCCACGTTATCGATCTCGCCTTCTTCCTCGGCGGCCACCCGAAGACGATCTTTGCCCAGAGCCGTGGCGGTCTGGCTTGGCATCCGTCGGGCGCGGTCTTCGCCGGCTCCGGCACGACCGACCGGGGTGCAACGTTTTCCTATCACGCGAACTGGCTTGCCCCAGGGCGCTGGGGCGTCGAGTTGATGACCCCCAGAAGCCGCCTCATCCTGCAACCGATGGAGCAGCTGTTCTTGCAGCATCAGGGCAGTTTCGCTGTTGAACCGGTCGCCATTGACGACGCGCTGGATCGAGAATTCAAGCCCGGCCTCTACAGGCAAACCGAGGCGTTTCTATCCGGCAACCCAGATCCCCGCCTCATGCGCCTGTCAGAACAGGCCAAGACTTTCCAAGTCTATACCGTCATACGCGACGGAAACAGTCCGAAATCCGAAGGAGAAAACCGGTCATGAGCAACCTGTCTGGCAAAACAATCCTTGTGACCGGTGCCGACGGCTTTATCGGCTCGCATCTGGTCGAACATCTGGTGCGCCAAGGCCTCAAGGTTCGCGCCTTCTCGCTCTACAACAGTTTCGGCACTTGGGGCTGGCTCGACCGTGTCGCGCCGGACGTGCAGGGTTCTTTCGAAGTATTCAGCGGGGACATTCGCGATCCGAACGGGGTCGCAACCGCCATGCGCGGCTGCGATATCGTACTGCACCTGGCAGCCCTGATCGCGATTCCTTATTCATATCATTCGCCCGACACCTATATCGACACGAACGTAAAGGGCACGCTCAACGTGCTCCAGGCGGCCCGCCTGCTGAAAACTGAACGGATCGTCCATACCTCTACCAGCGAAGTGTACGGCACCGCTCAATTCGTGCCTATCACCGAAGAGCATCCACTGGTCGGCCAGTCGCCGTACTCCGCATCGAAGATCGGCGCGGACCAGCTTGCGCTGTCGTTCTACCGCTCTTTCGGAACACCAGTGACCGTGATCCGCCCGTTCAATACCTTCGGCCCGCGCCAGTCGACACGTGCGGTCCTGCCAACAATCATCACCCAGCTTGCGGCAGGCAAGAAAGAAGTCCATCTCGGCAAGCTCAGCCCGACCCGAGACTTCACCTACGTTGCCGATACGGTTAAAGCTTTCCAGGCCATGGCAGAAAGCCCCAACGTTCTCGGCGAGGTTGTCAACTTCGGCAGCGGCTTCGAGATCTCGATCGAAGAGAGTGTCCGCACCATCATCGACATCATGGGCGTGGACGCGCAGATCGTCTCTGAAGAACAGCGTCAGCGTCCTGAACTCAGCGAAGTCGATCGCCTCTGGGCTGGTATCGAGAAGGCGAAGCGCCTCACTGATTGGAATCCTGGCTATTCGGGCCGCGACGGCTTCGCCCGCGGCATTCGCGAGACGATTGACTGGTTCAGCAACCCGGCCAACCTAGCTCTGTACAAAGCCGACACCTACGGGATCTGAAATGGCAAACCTCGACATCCTACGTGCCGTCCAAGTGTTGCGCGAAACGGCCGCGCCCGACGGCAAGTCCGTCGTCCTGCACGAGCCGCGCTTTGCCGGCGCGGAGTGGGAATACGTCAAGGACTGCCTCGACACCGGTTGGGTCTCGTCAGTGGGCGCTTATGTCGACCGCTTCGAGAAGGAACTTGCCGACGCCTTCGGCGTTCGTCGCGCGGTAGCCGCGGTCAACGGAACCGCCGCCCTGCACATCGCACTGATGCTCGCAGGCGTGAAGGCCGGCGACGAGGTTCTCGTTCCCGCGCTGACCTTCGCCGCGACCGCCAATGCCGTTGCCTATTGCGGCGCCATCCCGCACTTCGTCGACGGCTCGATGGAAACCCTCGGGCTCAATCCGGACGCGCTTGACGCCGGGCTTTCCGAAATCGCCGAACCGGGCGAAGACGGTCCGATCAACCGGAAGACCGGCCGCCGCGTGGCCGCCGTCGTGCCGATGCACGCCTTCGGCCATCCGATGGCGATCGACCGGCTGCTCGAGGTCAGCGAAAAATGGGGCATTCCCGTCGTGGAGGACGCAGCGGAATCGCTCGGAAGCCTGTCGAACGGACGCCCGCTCGGTGGGCGCGGCAAGCTCGGCATCACCAGCTTCAACGGCAACAAGATCATCACCACCGGCGGTGGCGGTGCCGTCCTGACCAACGACGAGGAGCTCGGCGCGCGCGCCAAGTACCTGACCACGACGGCTAAACGCCCGCACCGCTGGGCCTTTTGGCATGACGAGCTTGGCTATAACTACCGCCTTCCGAACCTGAATGCGGCACTCGGCTGCGCTCAGCTTCAGCAATTGCCCATCTTCCTCGCCGCCAAACGTCGACTGGCCGAACGTTATCGGCAGGCGTTCGAGGGTGTGGAAGGGCTCCGCTTCTTCACCGAGCCTGAGAACGCGAAAAGCAATTACTGGCTGAATGCCGTGATCCTCGACGAGGCCTCGCAACGCGACGACTTCCTGGCCGCCACCAACGATGCCGGCCTGATGACCCGCCCCTGCTGGGCGTTGATGTGCGACCTGCCAATGTACGAAACAAGCCCCTCCATGCCCCTGCCGGTCGCCCGCGCCATCGAGCAGCGGCTGGTCAACATTCCCAGCAGCGCCGTGCTTGGATTGGAGCCCACCGAATGAACGAGATGACGCGGACGAGTTTTTCAGATATGGGCCATCCCGACTCGATCGACTTCGCCATCGACGCCGCCAAGGCTGCTGCTGAAGCTGGTGCCCTCGATGAAGCCGTTCGGTGGTTTGACCTTTGTCGCACGCTCTTGACCACTTCCGCGCCCGCGGTGAAGCTGAAATTGCGCCTCGACGCGAACATGCAGAGCATCGCCGAGGAGGCCGAGCGTTGCCACGAGGCCCTGTTAAAGCGTTCAGCAACCCATGACGCCACCACCCGAATGGTCATTATCGGAGACTCTCTGGCCCTGCCGCGTCCGGAAGAGATGGAGAGTTTTCCCGCGTGTCTGGATCAAGCCTATCCCGGGATCGTGCTGAACCGCCTGCAGGTTCCCGAGGAGAATAAGAAGGCGAGTGTCTGGGCGCATTGCCAGCGATATTTCACGACGAACGACGCAGTGGAACTGCTCCAGGCAAATTCAGACGTCCTCGCAGACGCCCATGTCTTGTTGCATCTAGGATTGAATGATGCAGCACTACGCATGTTCATGGAGAACCAGAGGCTAGCCATTGCGCTACTGCCGCCGCCGATTTCCGACAAGATCTTGGCATTCAGTCGCCAGTATCGCCGAGAAATCATCAACGCCTTTCCCGGCTTCTGTTATGTCCCTGTCGCACAATACCGTGCCAATCTACATCGCATCGCCTCTATCGCGTACGATGCAGGCGCGGCCAGCCTCACCTTCACGACAGTCATCGTCGTGCCTTGGAAATTTTGGCCGGCAACGCCCGGCGTATGCCACAACTTCACCACGTACAATTTGGCGATTATGGACGTTGCCGCAGAGGTCGGGGCCAATGTCTTGGACGTCGACCGGCTGATGTGGCAGAACAACGTGGCTCGTACACTGAACAAGGATGGCATGCATCTTTCCCCGGTCGGGCACGAGCTTCTGGCCGACGCCTGGATAAAGCAGGTGCTCGCCTGAGCATGTTTCACGGCACGCGATCAGCGAGCGTTGACGAGCACAGAAATCATGCAGTTCGCGTGAGCGCGGCATGGCCTATCAACAGGATACTATCTTTATGACCAGTACTAGTTCATCCCCCAGGTTCGTCTGCACGATCTGCGCTCGCGGCGGCTCGAAAGGCGTCCCGGGCAAGAACATCCGCATGCTGGTCGACAAGCCGCTTATCGCGCACTCGATCGCTCAGGCAAAGGCAACGGGCCTTTTCGAAGCGGTAGCGGTCAGCAGCGACAGTCCCGAGATCCTCGAAGTTGCGGGGCAATACGGTGCCGATATCCTGATCCGGCGTCCGGATGAACTGGCGACCGACGAATCCGGCAAGCTGCCGGCAATCCTGCACGCCCTCGCAGAAGTCGAATGTCAGCTTGGTTTCGAGGCGGACTATCTGATCGATCTGGACGCCACGTCGCCGCTTCGTTTTCCTGAAGATATCAAGGCGTGCGCCGATATTCTCACCGAAACCGGATGCAGTTGCGTGCTAACTGGCTATCCCGCCCATCGATCGCCGTATTTTAATCTGCTGGAGCGAGCCAAGGATGGTAGCATCTCTCTCAGCAAACAACTTCCAGACCCCGTGTTGCGCCGTCAGGACAGCCCGGAGTGCTTCGACATGAACGGCTCCGTCTATGGCTGGAGGCGCGAGGCTCTGCGGGTGGATCCGGGTATCTTCTACCCGGACACGAAGCTCTATGTCATGCCGCGGGATCGCTCGATCGATGTCGATGAAGAACTGGATTTTGATATCATCAAGATGATCATGGAGCATCGTGCAAAGAGTTGAGAGCTGACGACGACGGCATCTCTGCTACGTGTCGTGTTAGGTCTCCTGCTCCGCTTTCTCAGGCGGTCCCGCTCCGTTCGTCCGCCACCATTCGCTGCAAGAGGTCAAGGGCTCCTTCAAACTCGAGGGGCTCGCCCGATATCGGATGTCGATAACGGGGGTACAGAACATAGGCGGCGGCAAATATCTCCTCGACTGACCGGCGCGCCGTGCGGCGGGGGCAATGTTCTCTGTCCTCCGTGACCCCCCAGCCTGAATAAAACGGTGACCCGAAACAGGTCACCGGAATACCCCGGATGAGAGCTTCAAAACCGGAGAGAGAGGTCATCGTGTAGACGCGATCGACGGTTTCGAACGCGTCAGCCAATGCGATGTCTTCGTCCAGCACGAGACAGATATCCCGGACCTCGTTCGGATTTGACTGACGCGGTCGCCTGCGAAGACCCTTTAGGGCTTCTGGATGTGGCTTATAGATCACTTGGGCATCAGGATTCTCCCCGACCACCTCGCGGACGAAGTCATTGTTCGTCATTCGCCGCGTCATGCCTTTTATCATGGACATATCGCCTTCGATCTGCCCGACGACCAGAATGCGACGCTTCGTCTTCGGTCCGTAGAGAACCTGCACGTCCGTAGCTCGGCCTGCGTTGTATTTGCTGAGCCGCGACCAAACGAAGGTGGAGATTCCCCGGCGCGCACGACCAATCAGCTCCGGGTTGTTTTTGAAATCGTACGTCTGGAGGATGTGCTCCAGATCACTTTCGACGGTCGCATCGAAGTAGAGCGCCTTTTCGGCAAAACAGAGCGAAAGTGGTGGCGTTTGCTCCGATCCAAATCCGACAGAGCGGAGAAACCCGTCCTCGACCCGCACCAGAGGTACGGAGTAAGAGCGACAAAGAAACTCGACGTACCAAGGTGCGCTATAGCTCCAGACGCAAATGCTGGAGGAGCTGCCCCGTAGTATCTGCGGGATCCGTCTGAGAAAGTCGGGCAAGGACAGTACCCCGGTCACGCAGCGAATCACGCGGCTTTCCGGCAGCCAACGAGGCATGAACGTCTTCCACGGCTTGAAGCCAATCAGGAAAACCGTCGGCCTCACACCTCGCTCCGGTCGATCTGAAGCACGATCATGTGAGTCTTCTTTCATTCGGATCCAGTTCACTCCTACTGCAGCCATGCAATTAGCCGTGAAAGCGCCATCTGGCAACAAAGCGGATCGTGTCCCAGCGCGTGGTGTAGCTGGATTTCATAGCCATCGGTGATTTCCGGTAGGGTCGGGTTGCTTAGATCCAACCTGAAGGACACCACCGAT
>NZ_JAMXLD010000001.1:2591238-2650120 GCF_024054295.1 Ciceribacter sp. RN22 | reverse complement strand
AATCGTAAATGCAGACATGCGCACCTCCTGATGTTTTCTAGGGACCAAGATCCCCAGCCTGAGGCTTGGTGGTGGGGGTGTCCACATCATCAAGAAACGGGCTCAGCAGCGCCACGCCGTGACCGGCAATGGCGGCGCTGCCTTCCAGATCCAGTGCACCGTCGGCGTCGATCGTGATCGTGCCGGGCAGAGGTGTATCGATGCCGTTCGACTGAAACCAGATTCCCCACCATTTGCTGCTGCCGCCGATCAGCGGCAGTTTCAGAAGATCCGCCGGGGTCGTCATGCCGCCGATTGTCTCGGCCAGCTTTGGGCTCAGCATGGGTGCATAGCGCAGCCGGAACAGTTCGTGCGCCTCCACGTCCGCCGGCGGACGCTCGCCCCGCCAGATGGCGACATCGGCATTGTCCTGGCGAAAGTCCATCGGCTTTTCGATGCGCAGGATGCGCACGGCCAGACCTGGATGCTGAAGCTGAAAGGCGCCGATATGGCGGGCCAGCCAATGCGAGGCAAAGGTCGGCGTCGAGCGGATTTCCAGAATGCCGCCTGCTTCCTGGCGCGCATCGGAAACAGCCTCCGACAACAGGACGAAAGCTTCGCCCACCTTTGGCAGCAGCCGCTCCCCAGTGGCGGTGAGGGCAATGCGCCGCGCCTGACGGATGAATAGCAGTTCTCCCAGATGCTCCTCCAGAAGCTTGATCTGATAGCTCACGGCTGTCTGGGTCATGCCCAGTTCTTCGCCAGCCTTGGTGAAGCTCGACAGTCGCGCCACCGCCTCAAAGACGCGAAGGGCGTTGAGCGGGAGTTGGCGGGACAGTTTCATGGATAAGTTCTCTTTATGTTGAAAGCCAAACATTGAATTGGAAGATTTGAAAAAAACAAGCACATTTCTTCAGGCACACATCAACAGTTATTCTTGAGGGGTGGACTGATGACAGTTCCCGCGACGGGCAGACTTGTTCCCATTTTTCAGTTGCTGGCAGGATTGCTGAGGCGCGAGACGCAGACGCTGCCTATCAATCCTGTTGGCGATATGCCGCCGGATCTGCTGCGTGATGTCGGACTGGAAAGTCCCCAACCAGCAGACAGCAGGCAGGACGCCTTCTGGCGGCAAAGCCGAAGGCTCGGCCATCGGTCGCTGCCCTTCTGATCAGGTTAGGGTTTGCCGTCGAGGAGGATGCCGAGCAGTTCGGCGGCGACCAGGGCCGCGATCACCGGGGGGCGCTTGTCGCGGAGCGCGCTGCCGCCAATCGGCAGGACAAGCCTGTCGAGCACGCACGCGTCGCCGCCCTCGCGGTCCAGCCAGCGGGCGAAGGTGGCGCGCTTGGTCGCCGAGCCGATCATGCCGACATAGGCAAGATCGGGGCGGGCAAGCGCCTGGCGGGCGATCAGGAAATCCAGCGCATGGTCGTGGGTGAGGATGACGGCCGCGCCGCCCGACCGGATCATCGCCACCTCGGCTTCGGGAACGGCGACCCGACGCAGCGCGACGCCGTGTGGCAGGCTGTCCGGGGCAAGGTCGCGCGTCTCGACCAGGGTGACGGTGAGGGGCAGGGGGACAAGGGCGATCGCCAGCGCCCGCCCGACATGGCCGGCGCCGAAGAGGAAGACGTCGGGATAGGCGGTCTCCAGCTTTGCCTGCCGGTCGACCAGAACCTGCTGCGACTGTGCGTCGAGGCGGGTGAAGGCGAGCCGGGTGCGTCCGCCGCAGCACTGGCCGATCTCCGGACCGAGCGGCACGTCGAGCGACGAGTCTGGTTCGCCGCTGGCCAGCAGCATACGGGCATGGTCGATGGCGAGAAATTCCAGCTGCCCGCCACCGATCGTGCCGAACAGCGCATCGGCCGCCACCACCATGAAGGCGCCCGCCTCGCGCGGCGTCGAGCCTTTGGCCTCGGCGACGTCGACGAGCACGGCGTCGGGGTGGCTGGCGAGGAAGGCGGAGAGGGCCGTCATTGCAGGGCCCCCTCTGGCCTGCCGGCCATCTCCCCCACAAGGGGGGAGAGGACCAGCGGTGGCGTCCTGCCCGCCTTGCAGGTCGAAGAAGTACCCACGTCTTCAGGAACTCCAAATCTGACTTCAGCCCGGGAAGTGGCAACCAAGATGGACCGGCGGCTGATTGCCCCCAGGGGCCGTGTTTCGAACGCTCTATGGGGGCGGAAACGATGCCCCGGGTTGTCTCCCCCCTTGTGGGGGAGATGGCCGGCAGGCCAGAGGGGGCTGATCACGCACGCAGTTGCCGAAGGGGCGTGCTCTTTTCCTCCAAGGGGAAACGCGCCGAGCCGGCGCGGTGCAACGACGGTTTGGCGGGCGCCCCTGCGGTGGCTCGCGCGCCCCTCATCCGGCGCTGCGCGCCACCTTCTCCCCGAGGGGGAGAAGAGGGGTGCCATCCTTGCCATCACATTCCCTTCAGCCGCTCGACCGCCATCAGCACCCGCTCGGGCGTGGCCGGGGCGTCGAGGCGAGGGCAGACCTTGTAATCCGCGACGCTTGCGACCGCCATCGAGAGCGCTTCGAGCACCGAGATCGCCAGCATGAAGGGCGGCTCTCCGACCGCCTTGGAGCGGCCGATGGTGGGTTCGGCATTCTCCGACCATTCGGCAAGGCGCGTGTTGAATATCTTCGGCCGGTCGGAGGCGAGCGGAATCTTGTAGGTCGAGGGCGCGTGGGTGCGCAGCCTGCCCTTGTCGTCCCACCAGAGTTCCTCGGTAGTCAGCCAGCCCATGCCCTGAACGAAGCCGCCCTCGATCTGGCCGATGTCGATCGCCGGATTGAGCGACTTGCCGACGTCGTGCAGGATGTCGGTGCGTTCCATGACGTATTCGCCGGTCAGCGTGTCGATCGACACTTCCGAACAAGCCGCGCCATAGGCGAAGTAGTAGAAGGGCGTGCCACGCCCGGCCGCCCGGTCCCAGTGGATCTTCGGCGTCTTGTAGAAGCCGGCGGCCGAAAGCTGGACGCGGGCGAAATAGGCTTGTCTTACGAGGTCGGGGAAGGGGATCTCCTGATCGCCGACCCGCACCCGGTTCGGCAGGAACTCCACCTCATCCGGCGGCACCTCAAAGTGCTCGACCGCGAAGGCGACGAGCCGTTCCTTGATCTGTCGGGCGGCATCGTAGGCGGCCATGCCGTTGAGATCGGAACCCGAGGAGGCCGCGGTCGCCGAGGTGTTCGGAACCTTGCCTGTCGTCGTGGCGGTGATCTTGATGCGGTCGATGTCGACCTGGAAGGCTTCGGCGAGCACCTGCGCCACCTTCGTGTAAAGCCCCTGGCCCATCTCGGTGCCGCCATGGTTCAGGTGGATCGAGCCGTCCTGGTAGACGTGCACGAGGGCGCCGGCCTGGTTGAAGGCCGTCATCGTGAAGGAGATGCCGAACTTCACCGGCGTCAGCGCGATCCCCTTGCGGATGACCGGGCTTTCCGCATTGAAGTCGATGATCGCCTTGCGGCGTGCCTGATAGTCGCAACTCCGTTCGAGTTCGTCGACGATACGGGCGATGATGTTGTCCTCGACCTTCTGGTGGTAGGGCGTGACGTCACGGCCCGAGCCGGGGGCGCCGTAGAAGTTCGCCTTGCGAACATCGAGCGGGTCCTTGCCGAGCGCATAGGCGATCTCTTCGATGATCCGCTCGCCGCCGAGCATGCCCTGCGGACCGCCGAAGCCGCGGAAGGCCGTGTTGGAAACACTATGCGTTTTCAAGGGTTGCGAGGTCAGCCTCACATGGGGATAGAAGTAGCTCGAGTCGGCATGGAAGAGCGCGCGGTCGGTGACCGGTCCCGAGAGATCGGCCGAGTAACCGCAGCGCGCGGCGAAATTGGCGACGAGGGCGTGAATCCGCCCGTCGCCGTTGAAGGCGACGTCGAAATCCATCCGGACGTCGTGCCGCTTGCCGGTCATCGTCATATCCTCGTCCCGGTCGGGACGGAACTTGACGGCGCGACCGAGCTTCTTCGCCGCGAGTGCTGCGAGTGCCGCGAAAAGGTTGCCCTGGGTTTCCTTGCCGCCGAAGCCGCCGCCCATGCGCCGCACGTGGACGGTGACCGCGTTCGACGGGATGGCGAGCACATGGCCGACGACATGCTGGATTTCCGACGGGTGCTGGGTGGAGGACCAGACCTGCACCTCGTCGTCCTCGCCGGGGATGGCGAGCGCCACATGGCTTTCGAGATAGAAATGCTCCTGCCCGCCGATGCGCATCTCGCCGATCAGGCGGTTCTCGGCATTGTCGAGTTCAGCCTCCGGGGTGCCGCGTTCGAGCGTCATGCCGGCGGTGACGAGGGGTGCGCCGTTTTCGATCGCGCCGTCGATGTCGGTCCAGTGCGGCAGGTCGCGATAGTCGATGCGCGCGAGCCGGGCGGCGCGGCGGGCGGCGTCGCGTGTCGTCGCGATCACCGCGAAGACCGGCTGGCCGTGGAACTGGACCTCTTCGGTCGCCAGCAGCGGCTCGTCGTGGTGGCCGCCGGAGGAGATGTCGTTGACGCCCGGCACGTCGGCGCCGGTCAGGACGCAGACCACGCCGGGATGAGCCTTCACCGCCGAGAGGTCGACCGAGAGGATCTCGGCATGGGCGCGGTCGGAAAGTCCGAGCGCGCCGTGCAAGAGGCCGGCGGGTTCCGGAATATCGTCGATATATTCGGCACTTCCGGCGACATGCTTGTGTGCTGAATCATGGCGCAGCGCCTGATGCATCGGGCCGTTGATGTACTTGTAGGTTTCGTAGGTCGGCTTATGCATGGGAAAGGCCTCCCAGTTCCACCCTCCCCTTGAGGGGGAGGGTCGGAGCATAGCTCCGGGGTGGGGTGTGCATTGTTCCAGTCTCGCTGGCTGATTTGTCGGAAGTGACAGCAGGGATCACCCCCACCCGCCGCTTCACGGCGACCTCCCCCCTCAAGGGGGAGGTGGAGAGACACTCGACCATCACGCCTCCTCCTCCGCAAAGCGCTTCAGCTCCTGCGGTGTTCCCGAGGCTTCAAGGAAGAAGCGCGTCAAAAGGTTCTTGGCGGCCAGCTGGCGGTATTCGGCGCTCGCCCGCCAGTCGGTGAGCGGCGTGTAGTCGTCGTCGAAGGCGGTGCGGGCGGTAGCGATCGTCGCCTCGGTCCAGGGCTTGCCGCGAAGGGCCGCCTCCACGGCGCGGGCCCGCTTCGGCGTCGCCGCCATGCCGCCGAAGGCGATCCGGATATCGGACACCTTGTCTTCGTCGCGGGTGAGCAGAAAGGCACCGCAGAGCGCGGAAATATCCTCGTCACGGCGCTTGCTCACCTTGTAGACGGCAAAATGCTGGTCATCCCGCGGCCGCGGCACGAAGATGCTCTCGACGAACTCGCCGGGGCGGCGGTCCTGCTTGCCGTAGGCGATAAAGTAGTCCTCGAGCGGCAGCACGCGCTTGCCCGAAGCCGAGCGCAGTGTGATCGTCGCGCCGAGCGCAATCAGCGCCGGCGGCATGTCGCCGATCGGCGAGCCGTTGGCGATATTGCCACCGATGGTTCCGACATTGCGGACCTGCTGCCCGCCGATGCGGTCGATCAGCCGTCCGATCGCGGGAATTTCGGCGCGAAGCCTCGCGGAGGCGTGCTCGTAGGTGACGCCGGCACCGAGCGTGATGCCGTCCGTGCCTGTCTCGATTGCCTGCAGCTCGTCCAGGTGATTGATGAAGACGACCGGGTCGAGATCGCGCATCTGCTTGGTCACCCAGAGGCCGACATCGGTCGCACCGGCGACGACGGTCGCGGAGGGTTCTGCAGCAAGCACGTCCGCGAGTGCTGCGACCGTCCCCGGCACGATCAGCCGGCGTCCGGCCTTCCCGATGGCGATGGTTTCCCCGGTCTTCAGTTCCCACAGCTTGGCGCTGATTGCCGTCCGGTCCCGTTCGAGCGGATCGAAGAGGGCGCTCGGCCGTGTCCTGGAGACGAGCTCCGCCGCCTTGACGATCGGCTCATAGCCGGTGCAGCGACAGAGATTGCCCTGCAGCGCCTTCTCGATCTCGGCGCGCGAGGGGTTTTCGTTGGAAAGCCAGAGGCCGTAGAGCGACATCACGAAACCCGGCGTGCAGAAGCCGCATTGCGAGCCGTGGCAGTCGACCATCGCCTGCTGGACCGGATGCAGCGTGCCGTCGTGCGCGGCGAGATGTTCGACCGTCACCACGTGGGTGGCATGCAGCGAGCCCAGGAAACGGATGCAGGCGTTTACCGTCTCGTAGCGCAGTCCGCCGTTCCGGAGGCGCCCGATGAGAACGGTGCAGGCGCCGCAGTCGCCTTCGGCGCAGCCTTCCTTGGTGCCGGTCAGGCGGCGGTCGAGACGGAGGAAGTCGAGAAGCGTGGCCGTCGGATCGACGTCCCTCAATGCGACGTCCTTCCCGTTCAGGATGAAGCGAATGCAGTCGGTCATGCAGTGCCTTTCCGCTGTCTGAACCGTCAAGGTTACTGCGCCGTCCAGCCGCCATCAATGGAGATGTGCGTGCCGGTGATCTGGCGGGCAGCGTCGCTCGCCAGGAACAGCGCGACGGCGGCGACCTCCTCGACGGCGACGAAGTCCTTGGTCGGCTGGAATTTCAGCATGACATCGGACTTCACCTGTGCCTCGCTGATCCCGCGGGCCTTGGCGGTGTCGGGGATCTGCTTTTCGACGAGGGGGGTCAGCACGTAGCCGGGGCAGATGGCGTTCACCGTCACGCCGAATTCGGCGAGTTCCAGCGCCGCCGTCTTGGTGAGCCCCATGATCCCATGCTTGGCGGCGACATAGGCGGCCTTGAACGGCGAGGCGATCAGCCCGTGGGCGGACGCGACGTTGATGATGCGGCCGTGGCGCTTCTCCTTCATCGCCGGGATCGCCGCGCGCATGGTGTGGAAGGCGCTCGACAGGTTGATAGCGATGATCTGGTTCCATTTCTCGACCGGGAATTCCTCGATGGCCGCGACGTGCTGGATGCCGGCGTTGTTGACGAGCACGTCGACCATGCCGAACTCGGCGGCGGCGGTCGCCATGAGGTCGGCGATCTCTTCCGGCTTCGTCATGTCGGCACCGTGATAAATTGCGCGGCCGCCTTTCTCTTCCAGGCTCCTGCGGATCGCCTCGATCTCCGCCGCATCGCCGAACCCGTTGATGACGAGATTGTCGCCTTCGGCGGCGAAGCCGCGGGCGATCGCAAGCCCGATGCCGCTGGTGGAGCCGGTGACGACGACGGTTCTGGCCATTTCAGTTTCTCCCGAGAACTTCTTTCTGGAACAGCGCGGCGTTCTGTTGCGCCGCAATAGTCGAACGAAGTTACGCGCAAACCGGCGACGGTGGCAATTGCGTTGTTGCGGGGCGCATTCGTCTTTTCCCGATGTCCCGGAAGCGAGCGTCCGGATCGCCGCGCTTTCTTTTTGACAAGTATCCGGCAGTCGTATTGAACTCACGCCCGGAGAAGAAACTGCGCATATCGGGGAGGAAGTGTATGGGCGGATTTGTGCTTGCGATCGATCAGGGGACGACATCGAGCCGGGCGATCGTTTTCGACGGCGACATGCGGATCGTCGGCATCGGCCAGAAGGAATTCCCGCAGCACTTCCCGAAATCCGGCTGGGTGGAGCATGATCCGGAGGACATCTGGCAGAGCGTTCTCTCGTCGATCCACGACGCTTTCGGCCGGGCACGCGTCGAGCCGCACCAGATTGCCGCAATCGGCATCACCAACCAGCGCGAGACGGTGGTCGTCTGGGACCGCGAAACCGGCCGGCCGCTACAGAACGCGATCGTCTGGCAGGACCGCCGCACGGCGAGCTATTGCGACAAGCTCAAGCGCCAGGACCTCGAAAAGCTCTTCGTCAGGAAGACCGGGCTGCTGCTCGATCCCTATTTCTCCGGCACCAAGCTTTCCTGGCTGCTTTCCAACGTCAAGGGGGCACGGGCGAGGGCGGCGAAGGGCGAGCTCTGCTTCGGCACGATCGACACCTATCTCATCTGGCGGCTCACCGGCGGTCGCGCCCATGTGACCGACGCCACGAATGCGTCGCGGACGCTGATGTTCAACATCGCGACGAACGAGTGGGATTCCGAACTGCTCGAAATCCTTCGCGTGCCGGCCGCGATGCTACCGGAGGTGAAAGATTGCGCGGCCGATTTCGGCGTGACCGATCCCGCCGTGTTCGGCGCGGCCGTCCCGATCCTCGGTGTCGCCGGCGACCAGCAGGCGGCGACGATCGGCCAGGCCTGCTTTGCGCCGGGCATGATGAAGTCGACCTACGGCACCGGCTGCTTTGCGCTCCTGAACACCGGCAGCGACATGGTCCGCTCGAAGAGCCGGCTCTTGACCACGATCGCCTACCGGATCGACGGCAAAACCACCTATGCGCTCGAAGGCTCGATCTTCATCGCCGGTGCGGCGGTGCAGTGGCTCCGCGACGGGCTGAAGATCATCGGCGACGCCCGCGAGACGGGCACGCTCGCCGAACTCGCCGATCCCGGCCAGCAGGTCTACCTGGTGCCGGCCTTCACGGGCCTCGGCGCTCCGTGGTGGGACCCGGAAGCGCGCGGCGCCGTCTTCGGCATGACCCGCAATACCGGACCGGCCGAATTCGCCCGCGCGGCGCTCGAGGCGGTCTGCTACCAGACCCGCGATCTGCTGGACGCAATGCACAAGGATTGGCGCAACGGCGGCGATGAGACTGTCTTGAGGGTCGACGGCGGCATGGTCGCTTCCGACTGGACCATGCAGCGCCTCGCCGACCTTCTCGATTCCCCGGTCGACCGGCCGGCGATCACCGAGACCACCGCGCTCGGTGCCGCCTTCCTCGCCGGCAGCCGCGCCGGCATCTGGCCGGGCATGGAGGAGTTTTCCAAGGCCTGGGCGCGTGACCGTCGCTTCGAGCCGGCAATGGACGAGAAGACCCGCACGACGAAGCTCAAGGGCTGGCGGAATGCGGTACGGCGCACACTGAGCGACTTCTGACCGAGCACTCGAACATCAAAGCAGCCCGGCGAACACTGTGTCGCCGGGACAGTCCCTTGTTTCGGGTGAACCGGCTGCTATCTCTCATGCGGTTCACCAGTCACCAAGGGACAAAGCCATGGAGCTCGGCCTCTATACCTTCGCCGACGTCGATCCGAATGCTACGGACAAGGGAGCCGAGGGCGCACGCCGGCTCGCGAACCTCATGGAGGAGATCGCGCTTGCCGACGAGGTCGGGCTCGACGTCTTCGGTATCGGCGAGCATCATCGGGCCGACTACGCCGTCTCCTCTCCCGCGACGATCCTCGCGGCCGCCGCCGTCAGGACGAAGCGAATCCGGCTCACCAGCGCGGTCTCGGTTCTGAGTTCGGACGATCCGGTCCGGGTGTTCCAGCAATTTGCGACCGTCGATCTTCTGTCGAACGGCCGTGCCGAGATCATGGCGGGTCGCGGCTCCTTCATCGAATCCTTCCCGCTCTTCGGCTACGATCTCGACGATTACGACCGGCTCTTTGCCGAGAAGCTCGATCTTCTGCTGACGCTGCGCGAACAGGAAGTCGTCAGCTGGTCCGGCGAGACGCGCGCCGCGATCCCCGGTCGCGGCGTCTATCCGCGGCCGCTGCAACAGCCGCTGCCGCTCTGGATCGCCGTCGGCGGCACGCCGCAATCGGTCGCCCGTGCCGGCGTGCTCGGCCTGCCGCTGGCGCTCGCGATCATCGGTGGTCAGCCGCGCCGCTTTGCGCCGCTCTTCGACCTCTACCGCGAGAGCGCGCGTCGCGCCAACCGCGATCTTGCGACGCTGAAGACCAGCATCAACGTCCACGGCTTCATCGCCGATACGACCGAGAAGGCGGCGGACGTCTTCTACGAGCCGCAGGCGGCGGTGATGAACCGCATCGGCCGGGAGCGCGGTTGGGGGCCGACCAACCGGCAGCATTTCGACCAGTCGCGCGGGCCGGAGCGTGCGCTCTTCGTCGGCGACCCGGAGACGGTCGCGGAGAAGATCGTCGCCCACCACGAGATCTTCGGCAATGACCGCTTCCTGCTGCAGATGGCGATCGGCCTGATGCCGCACCGGGAGGTGATGCGCGGCATCGAGCTCTTCGGCACAAAAGTCGCCCCGCTGGTCAGAAAAGCGTTGACGCCCGCGGAAACGGGCGCGTAAGCAGCCCGAAACAGCCGCGACCGGCCACTGCCCGGTCTGCCTGCGCGTGAAAGAGCACGAATGATTGTTTCCAGTGAAGACGAACTCAACGGCCTGAGGGAGATCGGCCGCCTCTGCGCGGTCGCGCTGAAAACCATGGGGGCGGCGCTGGAGCCCGGAATCACCACCCGCGAACTCGACATGATCGGCCGCAAGATCCTCGAGGATGCCGGTGCCCGCTCGGCACCCGAACTCTGCTATCAGTTTCCCGGCGCCACCTGCATCAGCGTCAACGAGGAAATCGCCCACGGCATTCCGGGCGACCGGATCATCAAGGCGGGCGATCTCGTCAACATCGACGTCTCGGCGGAGAAGGGCGGTTTCTTCGGCGATACAGGCGCGTCTTTCGCCGTGCCTCCGGTCACGTCGAAGACCGAACGCCTCTGCCGCGACGGCAAACGGGCGCTCTGGGTCGGCCTCAACCAGATCCGCACCGGACAGCCGCTCGCCAATATCGGCAACGCGATCGGCACCTTCGCGAAGAAGAACCGCTACACGCTGATCACCAACCTTGCGAGCCACGGCGTCGGCCGGTCGCTGCACGAGGAGCCGACGGAGGTCGCAACCTGGCCAGATCCTGACGAAACACGGATCATGGAAGAGGGGCTGGTCTTCACCGTCGAACCCTTCCTGTCGCTCGGCGGGCACTGGGCGGAGGACGGCGACGACGCCTGGACGCTCTACAGCGAACCGAAGGCGCCCACCGTCCAGTTCGAGCACACGCTGGTCGTCACCCGCAACGGGCCGCTGATCCTGACGCTCGCCGACTGAGAGCGGGCGGCAAGGCGCCTCCGGTTTGACCTCGGCCCTGTTCGGGACTATCTTCGTATTACAAACGGAGGTGAAAAGTGATGTCCGTCAAGCGTGAGCTATCCGATCCGATCACCCTTCGCCTGCCGGTCGACGTTCTGTCGGAGATCGAGGACGTGGCCCGGACATGCGAGCGAAGCCGCAGTTGGGTCATCGTCCGGGCGCTGAAATCCTATCTGGCAAACGAAGGACGAGAAGTTCTCGAACTCGCAAGAGCGCGTCGGGCGGTCGATGCTGGCGATGTCCACGATCTCGACGACGTGCTCAAGGAGGTCGAGGCAATCGTTAAGGGAGCCGCCGCTTGAAGGTGCTGCTCGCCCCGGAGGCCAGGAACTACGTTTCGTCCGAGGCGCGATATCTCAAGGCTCGCAGTCCGCAGGCTGCGCGGCGTTTTGCCGACAGCCTGAAGCAGCTCAAGGAGCATCTGTCACAGTTTCCGCATTTGGGAAAAGTATCGGACGAGACCCCGGTGCCAGGAGTCCTCCGTTTCGTCATGGGAGCCTATCTGGTCGATTACGAAATCCGCCCAGGCGTTATCGTCATCCTCGGCATTCGCCACGGGCAGCAACGTCCGCCGGGGATGCCCCTCGATGAGGATTTTGATTTCGAGGCGCCATGACGGCGAGTCGCCGGTGGCCGCCCGATCTCAGGCGGAGAACGCGACGGCGACGCCCCGTTTCTTGAAGTAGGACTGCATGATCTTGCGGCCCTGACGGTTGGACTGGGCGAGCTTCGCCGTCTCGAACACCGCTTCCTTGACGCCCTCGCGGGCCATGGCCCCCTTCAGCGCCGCGATGTGGAGGTCGATCTCCTCGTTGTTGTTGTTGAGCGAGGCATAGATGTTGTCGATGGCTTGGCTCAGGGTGAGGTCGTTCATGGGGTGCTCCTTCGGATTGTCGCTTCTCCACTAGCGATTTTTGCCGTGGGAGCAAGCCGGGCTTTGAAACGGTGGTTCAAGCTGGTCGCAGCTGAAGGGTGGTCCATCTCGGTAGACAATTTCACGGGATACCCTGCGGGCGCGATCCTGGCGCTTGTTCTCGCTGCGGTTCTGGCGGTGCCGGTGTGGAAACGCGTCGGTTGAGGCTGCGTTAGTGCGGGCTTCCGCGGGGTGGTGAACAGCAGGTTACAATGTCGTAACAAACCCCTGAGAGCATTGCTGGCAACATCGTTCTGCCCTAGTTTCGCGACAATCGAGACGTCCGACGAAGCCTGAAGGCGCCTGCCAGGAAAGTACCCGCCCGTGTTCAAATCATTCTTCCCGAACCCCAGATTGTTCTTTCTCTCGGCAACGCTCTGGTCGTTGGCCGCCATTTTCATCTGGTATGCCGGAGGCAGTGACTTCGGCGCAGTGATCGGACTTCCGCCGCTGGCCGCGGGACAGCAGCCCCCGATCGGGGCTTCGGTCTTCTGGTCGACCCCGTTCCTCTGGTTCTATATCTACTACACCGTCGCCGTTGCGATCTTCAGTGCCTTCTGGTTCATCGTCAGCCCGCATCGCTGGCAGCGCTGGTCGGTGCTCGGCAGCGCGCTCATCATCTTCACGACCTATTTCAGCGTTCAGGTGAGCGTCGCCATCAATGCCTGGTACGGTCCGTTCTACGACATGATCCAGAAAGCCTTGTCGCAGGCCGGTTCGGTCTCCGCCGGCGAACTCTACATGGGCATGCTCGGTTTCGCCGGGATCGCCTTCATCGCGATCACCATCGGTGTGCTGAGTCGCTTCTTCGTCAGTCATTGGATCTTCCGCTGGCGCACGGCGATGAACGAATACTACATGGCCTACTGGCCGAAGCTCCGCGTCATCGAGGGCGCTTCACAGCGTGTCCAGGAAGATACGATGCGCTTTTCGTCGACCGTCGAGAGCCTCGGCGTCAGCCTCGTCAGTTCCGTGATGACGCTGATCGCCTTCCTGCCGGTTCTGTTTACCCTCGGCGCGAACATCACCGAACTGCCGCTCATTGGCAATATTCCCCATGCGCTGGTATGGGCGGCGATCTTCTGGTCGGTTTTCGGGACTGTCTTCCTCGCTGCCGTCGGGGTCAAACTTCCGGGATTGGAGTTCCGCAATCAACGCGTCGAAGCGGCCTATCGCAAGGAACTGGTCTACGGCGAGGACGATCCTTCACGCGCCCGGCCGATGACGGTGGCGGAGCTCTACGACGAGGTGCGCCGCAACTATTTCCGCCTGTATTTTCACTACATGTATTTCAATGTTGCCCGCATTTTCTATCTTCAGGCCGACAATCTCTTCAGCCTCGTCGTGCTCGTGCCGTCGATCGTCGCCGGCAAGCTGACGCTCGGGCTGATGACGCAGATCAACAACGTCTTTGACCAAGTCAGGGGCTCGTTCCAGTATCTCGTCAATTCGTGGACCACGATCGTCGAACTGCTGTCGATCTACAAGCGCCTGCGCGCCTTCGAGGCGACGATCGACAACGAACCGTTGCCGGAGATCGACCAGGAATACCTGCAGGACGCCAACGAACTGCCCGCTACCCGGTAAGCGACATTCGCCCGGCGGATCGCCGCCGGGCGACAATCCTAATTGGAGGCCGGCGCCGCGCGGCGCTGACCGGTTTCGATGACGTGCATGGCCTCCGTGTAGCTGACGCAGGCGACGTCGGCGCGGCCGCAGACGTCGCCCACCAGCCGCTCGAGCGCCCGCCAGTAGGCGCCGCCGTTCATCTCGACGAAGTGGAAGCCGAACTGCAGGGGAATGCGCTCGCCGTCATATTGTGCGTCGAAGGCGCTCTTGAAGGCGGCGTAGGCGCGTTCCTCGTATTCGATCGATTTCGACGGATTGTCGAGGCCGGCCGAATGGCGGATGAAGAGATTGTAGTCCATGCCGAGGATTTGCCGGTCCCGCGGCCCCTCGGGGATCAGCGGCAGGGCGAAACGGACGAGCCCGCCGTCGCTTTCCGGCCATTGCGGTCCCTTGGCCACGCCGCTCGCGTCGTAAACGAAGCCGGCGGCACGCTCCGCCTCGGTCAGTGCCTTGGTCGCGGAAAGGTAGGGCGCACGAAATCCGGTAATGCCGTTCTCCACGAAATCCTGCCACTCCTTCGGCTCCCGCTCGCCGACGCCGTTCGCCTGCCATGCGCCCTTCAGCACGGTGTCGAAGGTCGAGAATTCTTTCAGCCAGTCGTCGCGCGTCCAGTCCTTGCCGTCGAAGTGGCCGCAGGCGTGGCTTGCGATCTCATGGCCTTCGAGATGGGCCTGCCAGATGTGATCAAGGCGGGCGGCGGCATCCTCCTTGCTCGGCGCGAAACCGACATTCGAGCGGCCCGGCTTCTGACCGGGTGCCGCATAGCCCTTCTTCGCCTCGCGCGGGATCAGGTTGGTGCAGGAGAGAAAATAGGTGAAGCGGGCGTCGACCTTCTTCGCCATCGCCCGGCTCCTCGCCCAGAGCTCGTTGCTGCCCGCGCCATCGAACGAGATCACCAGGATCTGCGGACGCCTGCTGAGGATCGGCTGCTCCGCGGCTGCGGCCTCGGTCACGGGCATGAGGAGGGCGGTGGAGAGGAGGAGAAGCGAACGGTACATGGCAATCCTGACGGTGGGGCGGCTTGCGGCGTTCGAGCAGCCGGGCGCCTTGTCTCATTTTCGGGCGATGCCGTACGAAAGGCGCCTCGCGCCTTTCCCGGAGCCCTCGCGGGAGAGGGGATTTCCTGTCATCAAAATGGGGCGAAGCTTTGAACGCGCTGGCAATTTCGCCCCGTGCACTCTATTCCATTGGGAATGTTCAAAATGGGGCTCGAAACGATGGCTTTGCTCATCCTTGGGATCGTGGTGTTTCTCGGCATACATCTGACACGGATCGTGGCGCCCGGCTTCCGCGACGCGACGGTCGCGAAGCTCGGCGAGCAGCGCTGGAAGGGGCTCTATTCGCTGGCGAGTTTCGCGGCGCTGGTGGTGCTCGTCTACGGCTACGCAAACGCGCCGATCGTCGATCTCTACTATCCGCCGGTCTGGACGGCGCATCTGACGCTGACCCTGATGCTGCTGGCGATGATCGTCCTCGTGGCAAGCCTGCTGCCGGCGGGCCATATCGCCGCCAGAGCCAAACATCCGATGGTGCTCTCGGTGAAGATCTGGGCGTTCGCCCACCTGCTGGCGAACGGCGATCTGCGCTCCGTCCTGCTCTTCGGCTCCTTCCTCGCCTGGGGTGTCGTCGTCCGCATTTCCCTGAAGCGGCGGGAAAGGGCGGGCGATCTGAAGCCGCGGCCCTTCGTTTCCGCCCGTTACGACCTGCTGGCGATCGTGATCGGCGCGATCGTCTGGGGCCTCTTCATCGCGAGGCTGCATGCCTTGCTGATCGGCGTTCCGCCGATCGTCATGTAGGCTTTGCAAAGGATTCGCGGCATTCCCACTTACAAGGCCCGAAAAATCGGGTAGAAGGCCGCTCACGAACACAAAGGCATGAATGGCCGTCAGGCCGGAGACAACCATGGTTGAGAACAACGACAGCTTCATCCGCGAAGTGAACGAAGAGCTTCGCTCGGATCAGGTCAAGCAGGTGTGGCGCCGCTTCGGGACATACATCATCGGCGTCGCCGTCCTGATCGTGGTCGGCACGGCCGGATACCGCGGCTACGAATACTGGCAGGACCGTCAGTCCTCGGCCTCTGGCGACCAGTTCCTCGCGGCCCTGACGCTCGCCAGCGAAGGCAAGCGGGACGAGGCGCTTGCCGCACTCGCCGCGCTCGAGAAGGATGGCTACGGCGCCTATAGCGTGCTCGCCCGCATGCGGGCGGCGACCGTTCAGGCCGAGAAGGGCGAGACACAGGCGGCGATCGACGCCTTCACCGCGATCGGCAAGGACACTTCCGTGCCGCAGGTGATCCGCGACGTCGCGCGCCTTCGCGCCGCCTGGCTGCTGGTCGACGCCGGCACCTACGAGCAGGTCTCTGCCGAGGTCGAGGTGCTCGCAGCACCCCGCGACGCGCTGCGCCATTCGGCTCGCGAAGTGCTGGGGCTTGCCGCCTACAAGGCCGGCGACATGGTGAAGGCCCGCGAGTGGTTCGAGCAGATTACTGAAGACAACGAAACGCCGGGGAATGTCTCCAGCCGGGCACAGATGATGCTCGACAACATCGTCGCTTCCGGCAAGGCGCCGTAAGCGGCACACCGGCGGCAGCCAGAAAGCAAGGTCCATGAGTTTTACCGTCGCCATCGTCGGTCGTCCGAATGTCGGCAAGTCCACGCTCTTCAACCGCCTGGTCGGGAAGAAGCTGGCGCTCGTCGACGACACGCCGGGGGTGACGCGTGACCGTCGTCCGGGCGCGGCAAAGCTCATCGACCTGCGCTTCACCATCATCGATACCGCCGGCCTCGAAGAATCCGGTCCCGAGACGCTGCAGGGCCGGATGTGGGCGCAGACCCGTGCCGCGATCGACGAGGCGGACGTCACCCTCTTTGTCATCGACGCCAAGGCCGGACTGACGCCGGCCGACCAGACGCTCGCCGAGATGCTGCGCAAGAGCGGCAAGCCGGTCGTGCTCGTCGCCAACAAGTCGGAAGCACGCGGCTCCGACGGCGGCTTTTACGATGCCTTTACGCTCGGGCTCGGCGAACCGTGCCCGATCTCGGCCGAGCACGGCCAGGGCATGCTCGACCTGCGCGACGCGATCGTCGCGGCGATCGGCGAGGAGCGCGCCTTCCCGGAGGCGGACGATGTGGCCGTCACCGACGTCGACGTGCGTGATGTGCCCGGTGCCGCGGAGAGTGCCGAAGACGAGGAGGTCGAGCCGGAATACGACGAAACGAAGCCGCTGCGGATCGCCGTCATCGGCCGTCCGAACGCCGGAAAGTCGACGCTCATCAACCGCTTCCTCGGCGAGGATCGCCTGTTGACCGGCCCCGAAGCCGGCATCACCCGCGACAGCATCTCCGTCGAATGGGAGTGGCGCGGCCGCACCATCAAGATGTTCGACACCGCCGGCATGCGCAAGAAGGCGAGGGTGCAGGAGAAGCTCGAAAAGCTCTCCGTCGCCGACAGCCTCCGCTCCATCCGCTTCGCCGAACTGGTCATCATCGTCTTCGACGCCACGATCCCCTTCGAGAAGCAGGACCTGCATCTCGTCGATCTCGTTGCCCGCGAAGGTCGTGCCCCGGTGCTCGCCTTCAACAAGTGGGACCTGATCGAGGACCCGCAGGCGTTCCTTGCGGATCTGCGTGAAAAGACCGAGCGGCTTTTGCCGCAGGTGCGCGGCATCCGCGCGGTGCCGATCTCCGGGCAGACCGGTTACGGCCTCGACCGGCTGATGCAGTCGGTGGTCGAGACCGACCGCGTCTGGAACCGCCGCATCTCGACGGCGAAGCTCAACCGCTGGCTCGAAAGCCAGCAGGTGCAGCATCCGCCGCCGGCCGTCTCCGGACGCCGCGTGAAGCTCAAGTACATGACGCAGGTGAAGGCCCGTCCGCCGGCCTTCATGATCTCGTGCACGCGGCCGGAAGCACTGCCGGAATCCTATCTTCGCTACCTAACGAACGGGCTCCGGAACGATTTCCAGATGCCGGGCGTACCGATCCGCATCCATCTGCGGGCGTCCGAAAACCCGTTCGAGGGCAAGAAGAAAAAGCGCTGATCGCTAGCCCGTGGCCGTCGCCCAGCGCGGCGAGGGCCGCGCTTTGGCTGCCTCGACATTGTCGAGGAATTGGCGCGTCGCGCGCTCCCATGAAAACGTCTCGGCAAGAGCCCTCGCGTCGTCGCGGGAACATGCCAGCGTCGCCTCGCAGGCGGAGCGGAGATCCTCTTTCAGAACGCCCGCCTTGCCGTCTCCCGGAATGATGTCGACCGGCCCCGTGACGGGAAAGGCAGCGACCGGCACACCGGAGGCGAGCGCTTCCAGGATGGTGTTGCCGAAGGTGTCGGTGCGCGAGGGAAAGACGAAGACATCGGCTTGCGCATAGGCGGCGGCGAGGTCCTCGCCGAACCTGGCGCCGGTGAAGACGGCGTCCGGATAGCGCCGCTGCAGGTTTTCCCGTTCGGGACCGTCGCCGACCACGACCTTCGAGCCCGGCAGGTCGAGGTCGAGAAAGGCCGGCAGGTTCTTTTCCACCGCAACGCGCCCGACCGTCATGAAGAGCGGCCGCGGCAGGCCGAAGGGACGCTCCGCGCGAGGCCTCGGGTGAAAGAGATCGAGGTCGATGCCGCGGCTCCAGAGGCGCAGGTTGTCGAGCCCGTGCCCCTCCAGCTCCCTCTTCAGGCTCTCCGTCGCGACCATGCAGACGCCGCCGCCGTTGTGGAACCAGCGGACATAGGCATAGAGCCAGGACATCGGCACCGGGACGCGGGCTGCGACATATTCCGGAAAGCGGGTGTGGTAGGTGGTCGAGAATCCCATGCCCTGCTTCAGGCACCAGTGGCGCGCCATCAGTCCGAGCGGCCCTTCCGTCGCGATGTGGAGGTAATCCGGCGCGTGGCTCTCGATGGCGCGGGCGACACGGCTGTAACGCGCCATCGACAGCCTGATCTCAGGATAGGTCGGCATGGGGATGCTCGGATAGGCGTCCGGAGTGATCATCGCGACCTCGACGCCCATGCGCGCGAGTTCGCGATTGGTGTTCTCGATGGACCGGACGACGCCGTTGACTTGCGGTCGCCATGCGTCGGTGACGATGACAATTCTGGGCATGCCTGGACGAACTTCTCTTCGGCACCGGAAGGCGGGAACCCTCCGCTTTCTTCAGGCTTTATGTGGCCGCAGTGTTACAGGTTGATGTCACCCGCCTGTTCACAACATCGGCCTCTGGCCTCGTTGCCGCCTTCGCCTATACTGCCCCACGATCACCACTGGCCGAACCGCAGGAGCCTCGATGCCCTCTCCCGACCACAAGAGCAGTAGCCGAACGAGCCGATCGGATTGGTGGCGGGGCGCCACGATCTATCAGGTCTATCCGCGGTCCTTCCAGGATACGGACGGCGACGGCATCGGCGATCTCAGGGGCGTGACGCAGCGGCTCGGTTACATCGCCTCGCTCGGGGTGGACGCGATCTGGCTTTCACCATTCTTTACCTCACCAATGGCCGACATGGGCTATGACGTCGCCGACTATTGCGACGTCGACCCGATGTTCGGGACGCTCGCGGATTTCGATGAACTGATGAAGGAGGCGCACCGGCTCGGCCTCAAGGTCATCATCGACCAGGTTCTGTCGCACACCTCCGACCGGCATCCCTGGTTCGAGGAAAGCCGCGCGCACCGCCACAATCCCAAGGCGGACTGGTATGTCTGGGCCGACCCGAAGCCGGACGGCACGGCGCCCAACAACTGGCTCTCGATATTCGGCGGTCCGGCCTGGGAGTGGGACGGCGTGCGCAAGCAGTATTACATGCACAATTTCCTCGCGAGCCAGCCGGACCTCAACTTCCACAATCCGGAGGTTCAGGCGGCGCTGCTGCAGGTCGTCGAGTTCTGGCTGAAGCGCGGCGTCGACGGCTTCCGCCTCGACACGGTCAACTATTTCTTCCACGACCGGGAGCTCCGGGACAATCCGGCGATGGTGACGGACGACGATGCGCCGGGCCTCGATGCGCCAGACGTCAATCCCTATGGCATGCAGAACCACCTCTACGACAAGACCCAGCCGGAGAATCTCGTTTTCCTCGAACGACTGAGGGCTTTGATCGATCGCTATCCGGGGCGCACGACCGTCGGCGAGGTGGGTGACGGCGCCCGCTCGCTGAAGACCGTCGCGGCCTATACCGGCGGCGGCGACAAGCTGCACATGTGCTACACCTTCGACCTTCTCTCGCCGGACTTCACCGCGAACCACATCCGCACTTGCGTCCGCGCTGCGGAAGAGATGATTTCCGACGGCTGGATCTGCTGGGCCTTCTCCAATCACGACGTGGAGCGCCATGCGAGCCGGTTTGCGCAATCGGCGGAAGAGCGCGAGGCGGTCGCGCGGCTGTCGATCAGCATCCTTGCCGCCTTGCGCGGCTCGATTTGCCTCTATCAGGGCGAGGAGCTGGGATTGCCCGAAGCCGAGCTTTCCTTCGAGGACCTGCGCGACCCCTACGGCATCCGGTTCTGGCCGGCCTACAAGGGCCGCGACGGGTGTCGCACACCGATGGTCTGGACCTCCGGCGGCAATCATGCCGGCTTCTCGTCGGGGCATAAATCCTGGCTGCCGGTTCCGCGCGAGCACAAGGCCCTGTCAGTGGAAGTACAGGCGGCGGCGGAGAAAACCGTCCTCAATCACTATCGTCGGACGATCGCCTTCCGCAAGGCGCATCCGGCGGTGGTCGAGGGGGGCCTGACCTTCGTGGATATGGAAGAGGACGTGCTTGCCTTCATCCGCGACAAGGGCGGGGAACGGCTGCTCTTCGTCTTCAACATGCGCCGTGGACCGCAGGACGTGGCGCTGCAGGCCCATGTCACCGTCAAGGAAGTGCTGGCGCTGCCCGGCTGCTCCGGACGTATCGAGAAGGGGCAGCTGCGGCTCGGCGCCCTCGATGGTTGCTGTGTGAGGGTAGGCGCATGAAGGTCCGTAGGGCCACCGTTGACGATTTGGCTGCATGGGGAAGGCTGCGCTTGCAGCTCTGGCCGGACACCCCGGTAGATGCGCATTCCGGCGAACAGGCCGCCATGCTGGAGGCCCCCGACCGTTTCGCTGCCTTCCTGTACGAGGAGAGAGGAAGCGTCTGCGGCTTTGCCGAGGCGAGCCTTCGTCGGGATTACGTCAACGGTTGCGGAACCTCGCCGGTCGTCTTTCTCGAGGGCATCTTCGTCGTGCCCGAACACCGTCGCCGCGGCGTTGCCGGTCAACTCGTCGCTGCCGTCGAGCAATGGGCGCGCGAGATCGGCGTGCAGGAAGTTGCCTCCGACGCCGATCTTGCCAACACGGTCTCACATGCGATGCACAGGCATCTGGGTTTCGAGGAGACGCAACGGGTGGTCTATTTCCGCAAGGAGCTGTGAGCGTTTCCGGAAAACGGCGACTTACAGCCGAACGCGCCGGAGATCGCGTTATTTTTCACTTGAGCAGCATGAACTTGTCGACGTCCACCATGCCCATGTCCGAGATCTTGAGATGCGGGATGACCGGCAGCGGCAGGAAGGCGACCTGCAGGAAGGGCTCCTGCAGCGTGGTGCCGAGCGCATAGGCCGCGTGACGCAGGTCGTGCAGGGTGTCGCGCACGGCCTCGTACGGTTCGAGGCTCATCAGCCCGGCGACGGGGAGGGCGATCTCGCCCGTCACCTTGCCGCCGTCGACAACCACGAAACCGCCCTTGATCTCGCCGAGGCGGTTGGCGGCAAGCGCCATGTCGTCCTCGCTGACGCCGACGACGCAGATATTGTGGCTGTCGTGGCCGACGGTGGAGGCGATCGCGCCGCGTTTCAGTCCAAAACCCTGCACGAAGCCGTTGGCATGGTTGCCGTTCTTGCCGTGGCGCTCGATGACGGCGACCTTGATGATGTCGCGGTCGAGATCGACGGCGGTCTGGTTGCCGGAGGTCGGCAGATGGTAGCGGCGATGTTCGGTGATGATCTTGCCCGGCAGCACGCCGATCACCGGCGTCTCGCCCTCGGTCACCGGCACGCCGAAATCCGCCGCCTTGACGATCCGCGCCTTGACGCTGTCGAGGCCTACGGGCGCGACCGGCTTGCGGGTGGCAAAAAGCTCGTCCGTCACGCGCCGGCCGGCCGCGAAGACCATTTCAGCCTTGCAGTTCTCGAGACTGTCGATGACCACGAGGTCGGCGCGCCAGCCGGGGGCGACGAGGCCGCGGTCGCGGAGCCCGAAGGCGCGGGCCGCCGAGATCGAGGCGGCACGATAGACGGCGACCGGGTCGGCGCCGTTTTCGATTGCCTCGCGGATCATGTAGTCGAGATGGCCCTGTTCGGCGATGTCGAGCGGATTGCGGTCGTCGGTGCAGAGCGCGAGGAAAGGCGAGAGCCGCTCGGTGAGGATCGGCATCAGCGCGTGGAGATCCTTCGATACCGAGCCCTCGCGCACGAGGATATGCATGCCCTTGCGGATTTTTTCGAGCGCCTCTTCGGCTGTGGTGCATTCGTGATCGGTGCGGATGCCGGCGGCGAGATAGCCGTTCAGGTCGTTGCCGGAAAGAAGCGGCGAATGGCCGTCGATATGACCGCCCTGGAAGGCTTCGAGTTTCGCCATGCAGACGGGATCCTTGTGGATCACGCCCGGGAAATTCATGAATTCGGCGAGCCCGATAACCTTCGGATGGCTGCGGAAGGGCAGGAGACGCTCGATCGGCAGGTCGGCGCCGGAGGTTTCGAGATGGGTGGCCGGAACGCAGGATGAGAGCTGGACGCGGATGTCCATGATCGTTTCGAGTGCGCTGTCGAGGAAGAACTGGATGCCCTCGGTGCCGAGAACGTTGGCGATCTCGTGCGGATCGCAGATGACGGTCGTGACGCCGTAGGGCAGGACGCAGCGGTCGAACTCGTGGGGCGTTACCAGCGAGGATTCGATGTGGAGATGGGTGTCGATGAAGCCCGGCACGACGATGCGGCCTGAAATGTCGATCTCCTCGCGGCCGTGGTAGTCCCCGCAGGTGCCGACGATGGTGCCGCCGCAGATTGCGATGTCGGAGGCGACCAGTTCGCCGGTCACGAGATCGAAGAAGCGCCCACCCTTGAGCACCATGTCGGCCGGTTCGCGTCCCGTTCCCTGGTCGATGCGGCGTTCGAGGTCAGTCATGCGGTGTCTCCGATTCCGTTGTACCTTCACTCTAGTCGCGGTGGCGCAGAAGCGCGAGTTCCTTGAGGGGATTACCTGCCCGAAAGGCACCCCGTCGATGAGGCGGGTCAGAACACCGGACCGCAGCCGACCGTGAGGATGTGCATTCCGGCGGCAAGCGGCAGAGCATCTGCGATTTCGACGAGACGTTGCGATGCCCGTGCAGCCGTCGACCTACGCCCTGATCTCGACCGCAAACCCGAAGCGCATGCTCTCGCCCGCGGCCAGAGCCACCGTATAGGGACGCTCGACCAGTTCGGCTGTGCCGCCGGCATGCGCGGCCATGCCGTGCCAGGGTTCGATGCAGAGGAAGGGGGCGCCGGGCTTCTGCCAGAGCGCGACGATGGGCAGGTTCTCGAAGGTGAAATGCAGTGTCGGTCCGCCGTCGGTGCCGTAGGTGAGGCCGGTGCCGGCGCCTTCGGGGAAGATGAGCGCGTCGTTCTCGAAGAGCGAAGGTGCGAGTTCCAGTCGCCCGTCCTCGAAGGGCGAGTTGTGCAGCGTCTTTCCGATGAGGCCGTTCTCCAGCTGCACGACGCCCGGTTCTGCGCCGTTGTCGAGGATCACGTGATGCGCCTTTCCTGCCGCGCCGGGCAGGGGCCACAGAAACGCCGGGTGGAAACCGATGCCAAAGGGAAGGGGACTGTCTCCCGGATTGGTCACCTCGGCGGAGACGGTTAGGGTCCGGCCGTCGAGACGGTGCTCGACCACGAGGCCGAAGTCGAAGGGATAGACCTCGCGCGTTTCCTCCGTCGAGACGAGGCGGTGCCGGCAGGCGTTTGTCGTGTGATCGACGAGGTCGAAGATGCGTCGCCGGGCAAGGCCGTGCTGGGCCATGGGATAGGTCCTGCCGTTGACGGCGATCACGTCGTCCGGCGCCTTGCCGACGATGGGAAAGAGGATCGGCGAGCGGCCCGTCCACCATCGGGCATCACCGTTCCAGAGAAAATCGTGGCCATCCGCGGTTCTCAACGACTGCATCTCGGCACCGAAATGATGCACCTCTACGGCGAGCTCTTCGTTCTCGATCAGAATCGTCTCGGACATGATGACACCCGCCTTTCACGTACTGATCATAGCGCAAGCGCGGCGGTTGCCGCCAGCAGCAACGCGCGGCGCTTTCCGGTTCACGTCCGCGGCTTCGCCGCCACCGCCTCGACCGGATGACCGGCGGCCCGCCAGGCGGTGAAGCCGCCATCCAGATGACAGATATTCTCCAGACCCATCTCGCCGGCCGTTTTCGTTGCGAGTGCGGAGCGCCAGCCGCTTGCACAGAAGAAGACGAAGCGACTGTTTCCGGCGAAGACAGGCTTGTGATAGGGGCTTTCCGGGTCGATCCAGAATTCCAGCATGCCGCGCGGACAGGAGAAGGCACCCTCGATCGTGCCTTCCCGTTCCCGCTCCCGCGGATCGCGCAGATCGACGAAGATCACGTCGCTACGACCGTGCAGCATCCTCGCCTCAGCTGCGTCGATCGCTTCGACGACCGCATTCGCCTCCGCGAGCAAGGCCTTGTAACCTCTCTTCATTCTGTCCTCCTGCGGCGCAAGGACGCCGTTCTCCTGATCTGTCGTGGCACGGACCATAGCAGCCCGGCCGCCGCTGTCACCGGATGCCTTGGTCGAACGGGATATCCTATATTCATCCTTATGGTTGATTATCTCAGTACCGCGACTTATGAAAGATATTATTCAACCATGTGGGTGAATTAACTCCGGCATGCGGCAGATCTTGCCGTTCGCACCAGCCCGCGGAGGTCATCATGTTTCTCTCTAACAAAAACATCGTCATTTTCGGCGGCTCGGGAGCGATCGGCTCCGCGGCGGCCGGAACGACCATGCTCGGACGGTTGCCGACCCTGCAGGACGTTGCCCAGACGGCCGTCTTCCTGATGTCGGACAGGGCGCGCGCCATGACGGCCGCGTATGTGAACCTCACCTCGGGCATGATCGCGGACTGACGCGGCGATCGGCTGGCCACGGACCTTCCTGCATGCACGAAGCGCAAGAAGGCGACTGTCGCCAGCCGCCTTCCGGATTCCAGGTGATTTCGACCTTACTCGGCCGGGACGATCTTGCCGTCTTCCCACTTGTAGAGCGAGAAGGCCTGCGAGGTGAGGTCGCCGGTTTCGCCGTAGGTGACCTTGCCGATCGCGGTTGCGATCGGTTCGCCGCTCTTCAGCGCGGTTGCGACGGCTTCCGCATCCTCGGCGCTTCCGGCTTTCTCGATACCGGCCTTCAGCACTTCGACGGCTGCGTAGGCGTTGAGGGTGAAGGCCTCGGCCGGAATATTGGCGGCGGCAAGCGCGTCGGCGGCAGCCTTCGAGTCCGGGTTCTTGAGCGCGTCGGAGGCATTGGTGAAGACCGTGCCGGCCGCAGCTTCGGTGCCGATCGTCCAGAACTCCGTGTTCGACAGGCCGTCGCCGCCGATGAGCGTCGCGTCCATGTTGAGGTCGCGCATCTGCCGCACGAGCAGGCCGGCCTCCGGATGGTAGCCGCCGAAGTAGACGACGTCGACATTCTCGGCCTTGAGGCGGGTGGTCAGCGCGCTGAAGTCCTTGTCGCCGGGCGTGAGCGCGTCGTTGAAAACTTCAGTGATGCCGCCTTCGTTCAGCGTCTTCTTGAAGGCGTCGGCGAGGCCCTTGCCGTACTGGCCCTTGTCGTTGATGATGGCGATCTTCTTGTCCTTGAACGCGCCGAGCACGTATTTCGCGGCGACTTCCGCCTGCTGGTCGTCACGACCGCAGGTGCGCAGGATGTTGGTGAGGCCGCGATTGGTGAGGTCCGGGGCGGTGGCGGTCGGCGTCACCATCAGGACGCCGTTTTCGGCAAGGACGTCGGAGGCCGGAATGGCGACGCCCGAGGTCACCGGCCCGACGACGAAGCGGACGCCTTCGCCGACCAGCTGGTTTGCCGCCGAAACACCCTGTTTCGGTTCGCCGGCGTCGTCGGCGACCTTCAGGACGACCTGTTCGCCGAGAATGCCGCCGTTCTTGTTGATTTCCTTGACGGCGGTTTCGGCGCCGTTCTTCACCTGCTCGCCATAGGCGGCGACCGGGCCGGTCAGCGGTGCGATCAGGCCGAGAACGAGTTCCGCATGGGCAACCTGTGCGAATGCCAGCGAGGCAACCAGGGCGGTGCCTGTCAAGAGTCTCAGGTTCATTTTCGTCTCCTTGGATGGGCCCTACGGCCCGGGCTCGGCACCGTTCGTCGCCGGCGGTTCCCTGTTTTGGAGCCGCCGGGTCGGTGCTTCATTGATGGCTAACGAAGTCGCGGATGCGACAATAGCGTGAAAGGCGATGAAAGGTAACGTGCCTTGCGTGCAAAGATGCAGCGGCGGGGTAGCCTCCCCCGCCGGGTCGGGGGAGGGGGCTCGCGGATCAGATGTTGTTCTGCAGTACCTTGCGGAGCTTGCCGAACAGTTCGTCGATCTGGTCCTTGGTGATGATCAGCGGCGGCGACAGCGCGATGATGTCGCCGGTGGTGCGGATCAGCAGCCCGTCTTCATAGGCCTTGAGGAAGGCGTTGAAGGCGCGCTTGGTCGGTTCGCCGGCGATCGGCGCGAGCTCGATTGCGCCGATGAGGCCGATATTGCGGATGTCGATCACGTTCGGGCAATCGCGCAGGGAATGGAGCTGTTCTTCCCAGTAGGGGGCGAGCTCGGAGGCGCGGGTGAGCAGGCCTTCGTCACGATAGGTGTTGAGCGTGCCGATGCCGGCCGCGGACGCGATCGGGTTGCCGGAATAGGTGTAGCCGTGGGCGAACTCGATGAGGTGCTCCGGGCCGGTCATGAAGGCGTCGTGGATCTCGGAGGTGACGAACACCGCACCCATCGGGATCACGCCGTTCGTAAGCCCCTTGGCGGTGGTGATGATGTCAGGCTTGACGTCGAAATACTGCGTCGCGAACGGCGTGCCGAGGCGGCCGAAGCCGGTAATGACTTCGTCGAAGATCAGCAGGATGCCGTACTTGTCGCAGATTTCGCGCAGGCGCTGCAGGTAACCCTTCGGCGGGATGAGGACGCCGGTGGAGCCGGCAACCGGCTCGACGATGACGGCCGCGATCGTCGAAGCGTCGTGCAGGTTGACCAGGCGTTCCAGATCGTCAGCGAGTTCTGCGCCGTATTCCGGCTGCCCCTTGGTGAAGGCGTTCTTGTCCGGCTGGTGGGTATGGCGGATGTGGTCGACGCCGGCGAGCAGCGTGCCGAACATCTTGCGGTTTCCGACGATACCGCCGACCGACATGCCGCCGAAGTTGATCCCGTGATAGCCACGTTCGCGGCCGATCAGGCGGGTGCGCGTACCTTCACCCTTCACGCGCTGGTAGGCGAGCGCGATCTTCAGCGCGGTGTCGACCGACTCCGAACCGGAATTGGTGTAGAAGACGTGGCTCATGCCGTCCGGGGCGATGTCGACCAGCCGGTTGGCGAGCTCGAAGGCCTTCGGGTGGCCGAGCTGGAAGGCCGGCGCGTAGTCGAGTTCGCCGGCCTGCTCGCGGATCGCCTCGGTGATCTGCGGACGGCAGTGGCCGGCGTTGACGCACCAGAGGCCGGCGGTGCCGTCGAGCACCTGCCGTCCGTCATGGGTCGTGTAGTACATATCCTTCGCCCCGACGAAGAGGCGCGGCGCTTTCTTGAACTGCCGGTTGGCGGTGAACGGCATCCAGAAGGCGCGCAGGTCGTTGGGGGTGGAAGTCAGGCGGTTGGACATGATGCTCTCCATGGCCGTTGATTTTGTGGGCGGCCATTTCCCGATTGGCTGCAAAACTGCCGAAAAAAGCGAATGGCAGGGCCAAATTATCAAGGCTTGGACAAGCGTCAACCCGGCATCACAAAACGTCATGGATGCCCTGTTCGGCGGTTATGGATGGGGGCGAAAATCGCTGGAAAGAACGGGTTTTGCCCGGACCCGCGAACGCCTTCGCCGCCTCGCCACCCGTCCTGCTGCAAAAAACAAAGGCCGGCAGATCGTGGATCTGCCGGCCAGGGTTATTAGCATGCTCGTCAGTCGAAATCGCCGCTGTATCGAGTTCAGGCGTTCATCGCCCTCTCGACAGCTTCTCTGTCCCCCTCATACGGGCTTCTTGGTTACGCGGCAGTCCTGTTAGTATTTGCCTCACAATAAATGTCTTCCAGCGTCTCCAGAATCTTGATGACGGATTCCGATGAGCTGGAATAGTAAATCGTCTGTGCGTCGCGCCGTGTCTTCACGAGCTTCTGGGCACGCAACTTCGACAGATGCTGGGACAGTGCCGACTGGCTCAACCCGACCTGGGTTGCGAGAACGCCAACCGGTACTTCCCCCTTCACCAGGCTGCAGAGAATCATCAATCGTTTGGGGTTCGCCATGGCCGACAGAAGTCCTGCTGCTACGGTCGATTGTTCGGACAATGATTTGGTCTTCATATGTTCAGTCTTCCCTATGCGCGGCACCTTCTGGTTGGAAATGTGCCGTCTACAATCAGTCAAATATGCCGCTGTAAAACTCTAGCGATCCGAGAAAAATTGTATATTCCTAAATTTAAGGTATCGGTTTTTCTGTATTAGTCAGGACTGATGACAAGTCCTTGCGCCTGGTAATTAAGCAACCGAATTCGTAACGAATGAGTGAATCGCCGCAAATGAGGTCTATGCCGGCCATGTCAAGCCCACAAAGCGCCCATTTTCCGGGCTTTTGGCCGCATTTTTGGGTGGCGATCGCGTTCGCCAGATTCGGGGCCATTTTAGCTAAATCTTGTAGTGCCTCTGCCTCGTGTCCGGCGATGTCTCCCGCCTCAGGAGCGACGATCCGGAAGTCTTCGCCGGTCAGCAGATAGGCGCGTCCGAAGCCGCCGTTGAGGCTTGCCGACTGGGGCACTAGCCGGAAGAAGCCGAAGTCGCCGAAGTCGATGTAGAGCGCGGACTTCGGATGGCGGGCGATGAAGCGCGCCCGCAACCGGTCGTGCTCGGGGCTGTCGCGATCGACGGCGTCGGCGAGGCACTGGACCGTTACGCGGGGATGGGCGAGGGGATCGCCCTTGCCGGGAACGCCGGCCAGCAGGGAGGCGCGCGGATCTTTCTTCAGGGCCCGCGTATGCGCCGAGAGCGCCGAGACAAGGATGACCGCAGAGCCGTCGGTGTCCGTGCCGAGCAGCACGCGGCTCACGAAGGGGAAGCCGGTCTCCGGGTCGAGGACGGCAAGGGCGACGTAACGGGCCGAGCGCAGCAGCCGGCGGGCGAGCCCGCGCGCCTCGTCGTCGGTTTCACGAATGACCGAAGGTTTGTCCGTCATGGTTTTCCTGCTCGCCTCTCTTCGTCGGAGGGACCGGGGGCAGTCATCCGTCGTCCATGCGGCGCGCAATGCGCGCCGGTGCCGCAGAAAGCTGCGACACCGACGTTGGTCTTCGAGCCGGTCAGCCTCTCTGCCGGTGCCTCGTCAGCCCGGCCACGATGTCTTCGGCGGAAATCGAGCCGACGACCGTGCCGTTGTCAACCACGCCGATTGCGCCAGGTTGACGCGCCATCGCGTCGAGGATGTCGACGAGCGGCGTTTCCGGTTTTGCCGTCCCCATCACCGCGTTGGGGGTGGCGGCGGCGTCGATGCCCATGCGCATGACGTCGCGGGCAGTCAGCATGTTGATCGGGTTCATGTGCTGGACGAAGTCGGCGACGTACTGGTCGGCCGGATTCTTGACGATCTCCTGCGGCGTGCCGCACTGGATGATACGTCCGCCCTCCATGATGGCGATGCGGTTGCCGATGCGGAACGCTTCGTCGAGGTCGTGGCTGACAAAGAGGATGGTCTTCTTCAGACGGCTCTGGAACTCGAGCAGCTCGTCCTGCAAGCGGTTGCGGATCAGCGGGTCAAGCGCGGAGAACGGCTCGTCCATCAGCAGGATCGGGGCGCCGGTGGCAAAGGCGCGGGCGAGACCGACGCGCTGCTGCATGCCGCCCGACAGTTCCTGCACCTTGCGGCCCGCCCAGGTGGTCAGGTTCACGAGCTCGAGCTGTTCGCCGACGATACGGCGGCGTTCGGCATCCGGGACACCGGCGAGTTCGAGACCGAAGCCGACGTTCTCGGCAACCGTGCGCCACGGCAGGAGGCCGAACTGCTGGAACACCATCGAGACGGAATGCATGCGCAGGTCGCGAAGTTCCGCCGGGTCGCACTTGTAGGGATTGGTGAACTTGCCCCTGTTGGAGACGCTGACGTCGCCGCGCACGACCGGCGCGAGCGCGTTGACGGCACGCAAGAGCGTCGACTTGCCGGAGCCCGAGAGCCCCATGAGCACCAGGATCTCGCCCTCTTCGATGGTGAGCGAGGCATCGGCGACGCCGAGCACCAGGCCGGTTTCGGCACCGATCTCGTCGCGCGTCTTGCCCTTGTCGACCAGCGCGAGCGCCCGTTCCGGATTGGCGCCGAAGACGATGGAGACGTTATCGAACTTGACCGCGGTCATCATGCGTCTCCTTCGTCGGAGGACCGGAATATACGGTCGAGAATAATGGCCAGGATGACGATGCAGAGACCGGAATCGAAGCCCTTGGCGATGTTGACGGTGTTCAGCGCGCGAACCACCGGCACGCCGAGGCCGCTTGCGCCGACGAGCGCGGCGATGACCACCATCGAGAGCGACAGCATGATGGTCTGCGTGAGGCCCGCCATGATCTGCGGCGTGGCGAATGGCAGCTCCACCTTCGTCAGCACCTGCGTCTTGGTGGCACCGAAGGCCTCGGCGGCTTCGACGAGCGACGGCGGCGTCGAGATAATGCCGAGACGGGTGAGGCGGATCGGTGCGGGAATAGCGAAGATGACGGTCGCGATGAGGCCCGGAACCATGCCGAGGCCGAAGAGGATGAGGGCCGGGATCAGGTAGACGAAGGTCGGGATCGTCTGCATGAGGTCGAGCATCGGGCGAACGCCGGCATAGAGCCACGGACGGCGCGCACAGGCGATGCCGATCGGAACGCCGACCACCATGGACACGCCGGTGGCTGCGAGCACCAGCGCCAGCGTTTCCATCGTCTCTTTCCAGTAGCCCTGGTTATAGATGACGAGGAGGCCGATGAGCGTGAAGGTCGCAACACCTGCGGAACGTCTGACGAACCAGGCGACCGCCGTGAAGACGAGGATCATGAGGAGCGGGTAGAAGTCTTCGAGCCCGGTTCCTTTCAGGTACGGCGCCTGCAGGACGACGAGCATGGCATTGATGGACGCGTTGAGGATCGCGGCAATCGCATCGAAGAAGATCTTAAGGTTGGTGGTCAGCCAAGCGACCACTTCCTTCGCTCCGACCCCGATCGGGATCTTGTAGTCGGTCAAGAAGTTCATGAATGTTCCCGGAATCTGGCGCCAAACAAACGCTCATAAAGCTCGCGCGGGAATGGTGCCATTCCCGCGCGTTTGTTTCAACGAACCGATCAGAAACCGATCGCCGACTTTGCCGCTGCCAGAGCGTCGCCGCCGTCCTTGGTGGTGACGCCGGCAAGCCAGGGTTCGACCGCCGAGCCGTTGGCCTTCAGCCATTCGGTCGCGGCTACTTCCGGGTCCTTGCCCTCATCGAGGATCTTGCCCATCACGACGTTTTCCATGTCGAGCGAGAAGACGAGGTTCTTCAGGAACTTGCCGACGTTCGGGCACTCGTCGAGATAGCCGGCGCGAACGTTGGTATAGACCGAGGCGCCGCCGAAGTTCGGGCCGAAGGTGTCGTCGCCACCCGTGAGGTACGTCAGCTTGAAGTTGGAGTTCATCGGGTGCGGAGCCCAGCCGAGGAAGACGACCGGTGCGCCTTCCTGTTCGGCGCGGGCGACCTGGGCGAGCATTCCCTGTTCCGAAGATTCCACCACTTCGAAGCCTTCGAGGCCGAAGTCGTTCTTTTCGATCATTTCGAGAACGAGCCGGTTGCCGTCATTGCCCGGCTCGATGCCGTAGATCTTGCCGTCGAGTTCGTCCTTGTGCTTGGCGATATCGCCGAAGTCCTTGATGCCGAGTTCGGCACCCTTGGCGTTGGTCGCGAGCGTGTACTTCGCGCCTTCCAGGTTCGGTCCGAAGGATTCGACGGACTTGTCGTCGATGTAAGGCTTGATGTCGTTGCTCTGGCTCGGCATCCAGTTGCCGAGGAACACGTCGATGTCCTTGTTCTTCATCGAGGTGTAGGTGACCGGGAGGGAGAGTACGGTCACCGAGGTCTCGTAGCCGAGCGCCTTGAGGATCACGGATGCCGTGGCGGTCGTCGAGGTGATGTCGGTCCAGCCGACGTCGGAGAAGCGGACAGGCGAACAGCTCGCCGGCTCGGCAGCGAAGGCCGAAGCGGTTCCGAGCGCAAACACGGCCGCAGCCGTGGCGATCGAAAGGCGGCGCAATTTGATTTTTTGCATTGGTGGTACTCCCTTTTGTTTTAATGTTCCCAAGTCAACATTCTATACACCACAAAAGCAAGCGCATCCGCGCGTTTGCGCCGTGCTCCCTACCCCCTTTGCGACGTCTCGACATTTATTTTCCCGCAAAGCGCGTCTGTCGCCGCCTCCGGAAAAAGCTGTGATTCTTCGCTCCACGGGCTTCCATCCGGCCGAGCTTTTTCCGAAAGGGGCTGCGACCGGAGACACAAGCATGGCAAAGCTCTATTTCAATTACGCATCGATGAACGCGGGCAAGTCCACGATGCTCCTGCAGGCCTCCTACAATTATCAGGAGCGCGGCATGCGCACGGTGATCTTCACCGCCGCCTTCGACGACCGCAGCGGTGCGGGCAAGGTGGCTTCGCGCATCGGGCTTTCGACGGATGCGCTGACCTTCGACGCCGGGACCGACCTCTACTGCGCAATCGAGGAACTTGCCGCCGAAGGGGCGATCGCCTGTGTCTTCATCGACGAGGCGCAATTCCTGACCGAGGCGCATGTCTGGCAGCTCGCGCGCGTCGCCGACCGGATGTCCGTCCCGGTGATGGCCTACGGGCTGAGGACCGATTTCCAGGGCCGGCTCTTTCCCGGCTCGATGGCGCTTCTGGCGCTCGCCGACGAACTGAGGGAAATACGCACCATCTGTCATTGCGGCCGCAAGGCGACGATGGCCGCCCGCTTCGATGCCGCAGGTAACCTCATCCGGGAGGGCGCGCAGATCGATGTCGGCGGCAACGAGAAGTATGATTCCTTCTGCCGCCGGCACTGGGACGAAAAATTCAATTGTGCCTGAGGTTTCCGCATCTGCCGTCGGATGCGTGTCGCCGCGGCAACCCGCCTCGTGGCAAAAGCCTTAAAATCGTCTATCTTCCGATCGTCACTGGCTACCCAGGGGCATCAACGACGTGGAGAGAGGTATTCTATGAAAATCAACTGTCTTGTCCTAGCCGCCGCGCTGGTCCTGCCTGCAGGTTTCGCCGCTGCCGACGGCGACCCGGTTGCCGGCGCCAAGGTCTTCAAACAATGCGCCGCCTGCCATACGGTCGACGGCAAGAACAAAGTCGGTCCGACGCTGCAGGGGGTGATCGGCCGTCCGGTCGCGACCGCTCAGGGGTTCAAGTATTCCAAGGCCATGACCGAATTCGGAGCTGACGGCAAGACCTGGACCGAGGAACTCCTGCAGTCCTACCTTCCCAAGCCGCGCGATCTCGTGAAGGGCACGACGATGACCTTCGTTGGCCTCAAGAAGGAAGACGATATCGAGAACGTCATCGCTTACCTGAAAGACCCGGCCGCCGCGCAGTAAGCCGCGCTGACGGCATTGGAGCTAAGCCCCGTCGCCGTTCGGTGGCGGGGTTTTTTGTTCGCGCGTGTTCCGGCACTCCGCGCGAGAGGGGCTGCGGCCAGCCGGAGCTGCGATGTCGGACCGGAGATTGCAGCTGATCTTTCGCAGCCTTACGTGGTAACCGTTGATCGGCGGCGAACCGCAGGGGAGGGAAGGACAATGGCGAAGCTCGAACTGTTCGACCGGAAAATCGAGACGGTCCGTGTCGCCCTCGGAGACCTGCGAGAAGAGACGGGGCAGTCGACCGCGGCACTCGCGAGGATCGCGGCCGCCGAAAGCAGGATGGAGGACGGCGAACTTGACGCGCAAGCCGCCCGTCTCGCCGAGACCATCCGTCGGCAGGAGGCGGTTGTCGCGACGATCGCCGAGCTCGTCCTCCGCCTCGACGAAGCGACCGGGGACACCGCTGTCGCCTTCGACGGCATGAAGCGGTTCACGCGTCTGGAGCACTTTGTCGCGTTCTTCTCGATACGGAAGGCCGGACGGATGCGTCATTCGCGCACGATGGAGCATTCGCTTGCCGCAAGGCTCGAGGACCTGCTTTCGAAATCCGGCGCGATCCTTCGCCTGATCGAGGAGGAGCGTGCGTTTGCCGCCGAGCAGCAGCAAAGAGCGGAGGGAGACCTCGTCCACCTGATCGAACGCCGGAAGGGGACGGCACGCCTGCTAGACCTAGCGGCGCGGCAGCCCGGCGAGTCCGGACTGTTCGCCGAGGACGCCCTGCTGGAACGCGCCACATCCATTTTCCGGGCGCTGGTCGAATCGTTGAACGACGGCATCGCCGCCATGCAGACACTGCTCAACAAGCTCGCGATCGACGGACAGCAACGACGTCTCCTCTGTCGGGCGGTCGAGGGCTGGGGCTTCGGCGGCTTCGCGCCGGGCGTGGCGGGCGAGATCCACGCCACAAGCCAGGGCGCGCAGACTGCACGTGAGATCCGGCGTCGCAAGACGCTCGCCGACGACGCCTTTGCTCGTCGTTTCGTCAGGCTTCTGGAAAAGCACGACGCGTCCGGCTAAGACTTCCGGCAGGGCGGCCACGTCGCGCGCGGCTGCGGTGTGTTCAGCGGTGTCGAACGACATCGCAAGGGAAAGGTTCAGGGGGACAAATGGCAAAGCTTGCATTGGGGCACGCACTCGGAAGCAATGGCGGCGGGGCGTCTGCCGGCGGCAGCGGGCGGGCGAGAATTTTGCTCTACGTCGGCGTCGCCGCGATCGTCGCGGTCATGGGGAGCAAGTCGTTCTATACGGTCGACGAAGGCGAGCGTGGCGTGATCCTGCGGATGGGGGCGGTGGTCGGCACCGCCGAGCCGGGGCTGGGTTTCAAGATCCCGTTCCTCGACCGGGTCGTGAAGATCAGCGTCCAGAGCCGTGCCCAGATCTACGAACAGGTGGAAACCTATTCCCGCGACCAGCAGGCTGCGACGATGAAGCTCTCCGTCAACTACCGGCTTCCGGCGAACGAGGTCGAGCGCATCTACGCCGAGTACGGTGGCGAGGACGGCGTGGTGCAGCGCCTGATCGACCGGCGCGTCTTCGAACAGGCGAAGAACGTCTTCGGCAAGTTCAACGCCGTGACCGCGATCCAGGAGCGTGTGCGACTGAATGCGGAAACGGAAACCGCGATCCGCGATGCGGTGAAGGGACCGGTCCTCATCGACAGCGTGCAGATCGAGAACATCGATTTTTCGGACGCTTACGAGCAATCGATCGAAAACCGCATGCTGGCCGAGGTCGAAGTGCAGAAGCTGCGACAGAACGCCGAGCGGGAAAAGGTGCAGGCGGAGATCACCGTGACCCAGGCGAACGCCCAGGCGCAGGCTGTGCGCGCGCAGGCGGAGGCGCAGGCGGCGGCGACGCGGCTTGCCGGCGAGGCGGAAGCTGACGCCATCCGGGCGAAGGGGGCGGCGCTGCGTGACAACCCGGCCCTGATCGACCTCATCGCTGCGGAGCGTTGGAACGGCCAGTTGCCGGCAACGATGATTCCGGGTTCAGCAGTCCCGTTCATCGGAACAAAATAGGGCGGGCGTCGGCCGCTTCCCGGACGCCGTGTCGCGCTTGGTCTCGGCGGAAGCTGCTTCTATGATGCTGTCAACGGCGATCGGCGGGTGCTTCGCCAGGCTGTTGCATCCCGCCCCGTCGAGACATATGTGCATGACGAGAGAAGCTCTCGCCATGGCTGCGACGGCACAAGGAGACGACCATGCTTGACCCGATCATTGCATTCTTCCATCGCGTCTTCAGCGCCGTCGGACGCGGTGTCGGATTGGTCGTCGCCGGTCTGCTCTGGCCGTTTCTCGCTGCTCACGGATGGTATTCGCGCCGCACCTGGCTGGTCAGGGGACCGATCCTCCTGCTCCTCGTCCTGCTGATCGGCCTTTATGGCCAGTTCTTCTGGCGCACGCAGGTCTGGTACAATTTCGATCCGGAATTCGTCCAGGCCTACAAGTTCGAGGAGCGCAAGCGTCCGGCCGGACAGCCGATCGCCGAGCAGCCCGGCGCTTGCGAGAACTCGGCGATCGTCAGCATCGTCTCCGATCTCACCGACGCCAACGTCAACAAGAACACGTGGATTTCCTCGACGCTGCTCTACAAGATCGGTTTCTTCGGCGTTGACTGGGATCACACGCCCTTCTTCGACAACAAGGCGTCCTTCCAGCGTGGTGTCAACCAGGTTGCCCGCCGCATGGCGATCGAACTCGTCGACAATCTCGGACGCGTGCGTGGCACTTCGAGCATCAACAACGATCTGCAGGAGGCCCGCGGCAACATCCAGTTCGACGAGGGTACCTGGTATTTCGGCACCAGTCCGTTCGGCTTCAAGACGCCGACCCCGAGCTTCTATCGCGCGGCGATCCGCAACTGGACGAAGTTCAACGCCGATCTTGCGGCCTGCAAGGCCGTCTTCGACCCGCGCGCCGACAACCTCGTCCAGCTCCTCGACCGCATGGCGAGCGATCTCGGCAGCACGTCCGACATCCTGCGCCGCCGTTCGGAGGAGTTCAATTCCGGCTGGTTCGATACGCGTGCCGACGACCGCTTCTGGTTTGCATACGGTCAGCTCTACGGCCAGTATGCCGTCCTGCGTGCGGCGCATGCCGACTTCGTCGACGTCATTCGGGACCGCAATCTGACGGCCATATGGTCGGAGATGGAAAAGCAATTGCAGGCGGCGCTCAGAATTCAGCCCGCGATCATCTCGAACGGCAGCGAGGACGGCTGGATCATGCCGACGCATCTCGCGACGATGGGCTTCTACATCCTGCGCGTCCGCTCGAACATGGTGGAACTGCGCTCGGTGCTCGATCGCTGAGGCGGCCTTCCTTCAGCGCGGCGCTGGTTGTCTGCAGGATCGGGAGGACGGAAAGCCGTCAGATCAGTTTCAGCCGGATCGCCTTGGCGACAAGCTGTGTGCGGTTTACGCAGTCGAGCTTCTTGATCGCGTTCATCATGTAGGCGTTGACCGTGTGGTCGGAGAGGGAGAGGATCTGTCCGATCTCGACCGAGGTCTTTCCTTGCGCAGTCCAGCGAAGCACTTCGAGTTCACGCGCCGAGAGAAGGTTGGCGCAGGCCTTTTCGGCGCGGCGGATGCGGTCGAACACGTCGAAGGCCTGCAGCGTGATCATGCCGAGTTCGTTGATTTCGGCCTGGGTCAGCGGCAGGCGGCTTCCATCGTAACGGAAGAAATAGCGACTGGAATCGACCGAGGTCAGCGGAAAGACGAGACCCATCTTCAGTCCGTACTTCCTGAGCAGATCGAACATCGCCTGCGGGAAGTCGAAATCGCAGGCGCCGTCGTCGTCGACGGTCCAGCATTGCGGCATCACCGACCGGCTGAGTTGCGGCAGGACCGGGCAGTAGCGTAGCAGACGGTTGCAGTCGAACTCGCGGATGTACTGTGCGGGAAGGGTGGTTTCGAGGAAATGCGGAGCCAGGAACTCGTCATCCGGAGACGGGACGGTCAGCACGGAGAAATGCTGCAGCCCGAACCGCTCTGCGACCCGCATCATGCACTCCATGAATCCGGAACGTGTCTCGATGCTTGAAATTTCGCTGCTGAGGAGCGACTGGCGTTGGGCGGCTATCATCTGCGCGGGTTCGAATTAGACCTGTTAGAATGTTAACTTTAGCGAATATAGCAGAATGATTAAAAAGTCAGCTTTTTTTACCGCTGTCGCCGGCAGTGACGGGAATAATTTCGGGAAGCTTCGATTTATCGTTAAATCACAATATGTTATCTTTTCTATATGTCAGACGGGAAGGAGTGAGCCCGCTTTGACTTCCTCCATGACGGCATAGGTGTGCGTCTCGCGCACGCCCGGGAGTGGCAGAATCACTTCGGATAGAAACTGCCGGTAGGCCTCCATGCCGGCGACGCGTGCCTTGACGAGATAATCGAAGCCGCCGGCGACCATGTGGCATTCGATCACATCGTCGCTGCGCTTCACCGCCGCCGCGAAAGCGTCGAAGACATCGGGTGTGGTGCGGTCGAGCTTGACTTCGATGAAGACGAGCAGGCTGCGCCCGAGTTTCTGCGGCGAAAGGATCGCCATGTAACCGGTGATGAAGCCGTCGCGGGTCAGTCTCTTGACCCGCTCCGCCGTGGCTGTGGGCGAAAGGCTCACACGTTCGGCCAGTTCGATATTGGTGAGCCGGCCCTCCTGCTGGAGGGCGCGGAGGATCTTGCGGTCGAGGCGGTCAAGCTCTTTCATTGTTCCCTATAGATGCCGATATTCGTGGACATTTTCTCTGAGTGTATATCAAAATATGGCGAGTATCGCTAGTATGTCGTCGATATGTTGCCGATAACACGGAGGTGACAATGATCAACGCAGACATGCCCGCAGTTCCGCCCTTCAGCGCCCCCTTTGCCGGCGACGACGACGCTCTTCTCGGGCAACTTGCCGCGGAACTTTCCTTCACGCCTGCCCAGAATGCCGCCATCGATCGGCGTGCGACGCGCTTCGTCGAAGCGATCCGCGACAATTCCGGCTCGATCGGCGGGGTGGAGGATTTTCTGCGCGAATACGGGCTTTCCACCCGCGAGGGGCTGGCGCTGATGGTGCTGGCCGAGGCGCTGCTGCGCGTGCCGGATGCCCTGACGCAGGACCGGCTGATCGAGGACAAGTTGAAGGAAGGCGGCTGGAGCGAACATGAGGCGCATGGCGACAGCTGGTTCGTTTCGGCGTCCGCCTGGGCGCTCGGCCTGTCCGCCCGCGTCATCCGTCCGGGCGAGACGCCGGAAGGCGTCGTGCGCGGCCTCGTCAAGCGGCTCGGGCTTCCGACGGTGCGCAGCGCCACCAAGCAGGCGATGCGGTTCCTCGGTCATCACTTCGTACTCGGGGAGACGATGAAGGATGCGTTGTCGCGTGCGGCCAAGAGCGAGGAGAAGGGCTATCGCCATTCCTTCGACATGCTGGGCGAGGGCGCGCGGACCTCGGCCGACGCCAAGCGCTACTTCCAGTCCTATGCCGAGGCGATCGAGGCGATCGGCGCCTTCATGGCGAAGCACGGCAAGGGCAAGCGGCTGCCCGACCGTATGGGCATCTCGGTCAAGCTCTCGGCGCTGCATCCGCGCTATCTCGCGACCCATCACGACCGCGTCATGCGCGAACTGGTGCCCGACCTCCTGAAGCTCGCGCAGATGGCCAAGGCCCACGAGCTCAACTTCACCGTCGATGCGGAAGAGGCCGACCGGCTGGAACTGTCGCTCGACGTGATCGCCGCCGTCTTCGCCGATCCCTCGCTTGCCGGCTGGGACGGTTTCGGTCTGGCGATCCAGTCCTATCAGAAGCGCGCGCCCGAGGTGATCGACTACATCGACGCTCTCTGCGCGGCCCATGGCCGGCGGATGATGGTTCGCCTCGTCAAGGGCGCCTACTGGGATACCGAGATCAAGCGTGCGCAGGAGCGGGGGCTCGACGACTATCCGGTCTGGACGCGCAAGCCGGCGACGGACCTCGCCTATCTCGCCTGCGCGAGCCGGCTGCTCGCCAAGCGGGCACGCATCTTCCCGCAATTTGCGACCCACAATGCGCTGACCGTCTCGACTATCCTCGAACTTGCCGGCGCCGACCGCTCCGGCTTCGAGTTCCAGCGCCTCCACGGCATGGGCGAGGCGCTCTACAACAGCCTTCTCTCCGGCGAGGATCGCGTCGCCTGCCGCATCTACGCACCGGTCGGTGGCTACCGCGACCTGCTCGCCTACCTCGTCCGTCGCCTGCTGGAGAACGGCGCCAATTCCTCCTTCGTCGCCGTTGCCGGCGACAAGAACGTGCCGGTCGCAACGCTGCTGGAACGGCCGGCGGAGCGGCTCGGACTCGATGAGGGGCGCAGTGTCCGCCATAGCCAGATCCCGCGGCCGCTGCAGATCTACGGCGCCCGAAAGAACAGCGCCGGCTTCGAATTCGGCCATCGCGAGAGCCTCGCGCAACTGGTGAAGGAACTCTCCGCCGCGCGTTTCGACATCGCGGCCGTGCCGCTGGTGCCGGGCGTGGCGCCGGCCGGCGAAGCGCAGCCGGTGCTCTCTCCCGCGGACCGGTCGCGCCGCATCGGCACGGTGGTGAACGCCACCGCCGCCGACGTCGACAAGGCGTTCGTTGCCGCCCGCAAGGGCTTTGCCGCGTGGTCGCGCGAGCCGGTCGAGACGCGGGCCGCCTGCCTCGAACGGATGGCGGAGCTTCTGGAAGCCGATCGCATCCGGTTCGTCGCGCTGCTTTCCGCGGAGGCGGGCAAGACGCTCGACGACGGCATTGCCGAGGTGCGCGAGGCGATCGATTTCTGCCGCTACTACGCCGGCGAGGCGCGGCGGCTCTTCGCCGAGCCCGAAGCGATGCCCGGCCCGACCGGCGAGGACAACCGGCTGCTCTGGCGCGGCCGCGGCGTGTTCGCCTGCATTTCGCCGTGGAACTTCCCGCTGGCGATCTTCCTCGGACAGGTGTCGGCGGCGCTCGTCGCCGGCAACGCGGTGCTCGCCAAGCCCGCGCCGCAGACGCCGCTCGTCGCCTACGAGGCGGTCCGGCTCTTCCACAGGGCCGGCGTTCCGGCCGACGTACTCTGCCTGCTGCCGGGCGCCGGCGAAGTCGGCGCGGCGATCGCCGCCCATCCGAAGCTCGGCGGCCTCGCCTTCACCGGCTCCACCGCGACCGCCCAGGCGATCAACCGCTCGCTCGCCGCCAAGAACGGCCCGATCGTGCCGCTGATTGCCGAAACCGGCGGCATCAACGCGATGATCGTCGATGCGACCGCGCTCGGCGAGCAGGTCGCCGACGATGTGGTGATGTCGGCCTTCCGCTCGGCCGGCCAGCGCTGCTCGGCGCTCAGGATCCTCTACCTGCAGGAGGATATCGCCGACGGCATGCTGGAAATGATCGAAGGGGCGGCGCGCGAGTTGAACCTCGGCGATCCGGCACGGATCACCACCGATGTCGGCCCGGTGATCGACGAGAAACAGCAGGCGATGCTGACCGGCCACATCGAGGACATGCGCAAGGGCCAGAAGGTCCGCTATGCCGGGACGGTTCCGAATACGGGCGTCTTCGTCGCCCCGCACATCATCGAGCTCGACCGGCCGGAGGCGCTCACCAAGGAAGTCTTCGGTCCCGTCCTGCACGTCGTGCGCTGGAAGGCGAAGGACTTGCCGAAGGTCGTCGAGGCGATCGCCGCGACCGGCTACGGCCTGACGCTCGGCGTCCACAGCCGCATCGAGGCGACGGTGCGGACCGTTGCCGAAGCGCTCGACGCCGGCAATGTCTACGTCAACCGCAACATGATCGGCGCGGTCGTCGGCACCCAGCCCTTCGGCGGCTCGGGCCTTTCCGGCACCGGCTTCAAGGCGGGCGGTCCGGCCTACCTGATGCGTTTTGCGCAGGAGCAGGTGATCTCGGTCAACACGGCGGCCGCCGGCGGCAATGCGAGCCTGATCGCCATCGGCGAGGGCTGAGGACAAAACCGGTCGCCCGGCTCCCGGGCGACCTCTCTCCGATACGTGGGCCTGCGCCATTTGGTCCCGAAATCGTCGCCCGGAAATGCTTGCTGGGGTGCCGTTCGCCGGTTAAGGATCAGGTATATCACGCCGTTTTCGTGCAGGCGGAGAGCGCCTTGCCCGGTTTCAGGACGTGAGACAACGGGGAGGGGTGTGCATGACCGGAATGAAATCGGACATCGAGATCGCGCGTGCGGCGGCAAAGAAGCCGATCACCGAGATCGGGGCGAAGCTCGGCATTCCGCCGGAGAAGCTCGTTCCCTACGGCCACGACAAGGCGAAGGTTTCCGCCGATTTCATCAAGTCGCTTTCCTCCCGGCCGGACGGCAAGCTCATCCTCGTCACCGCGATCAACCCGACGCCGGCCGGCGAGGGCAAGACCACGACCACCGTCGGCCTCGTCGACGGTTTGAACCGCATCGGCCGGAACGCCATGGTCTGCATTCGCGAAGCCTCCCTCGGACCCTGTTTCGGGGTGAAGGGCGGGGCGGCCGGCGGCGGCTATGCGCAGATCGTGCCGATGGAGGACATGAACCTCCATTTCACCGGTGATTTCCACGCGATCACCTCGGCGCACAACCTGCTTTCCGCGCTCATCGACAACCACATCTACTGGGGCAACGAGCAGCAGATCGACAGCCGCCGCGTGACCTGGCGCCGCGTCATGGACATGAACGACCGGGCCTTGCGCGAGATCGTCTGCTCGCTCGGCGGTGTGGCGAACGGCTATCCGCGGGAGACGGGCTTCGACATCACGGTCGCTTCCGAGGTGATGGCGATCCTCTGCCTCGCCGAGGACCTCGCCGACCTCGAACACCGCCTCGGCGAGATCATCATCGGCTACCGTCGCGACAAGAGCCCGGTGCGTGCCCGCGACATCAAGGCCGACGGCGCCATGGCGGTGCTCCTCAAAGACGCCATGCAGCCGAACCTCGTGCAGACGCTCGAGAACAATCCCGCCTTCGTGCACGGCGGCCCCTTCGCCAACATCGCCCACGGCTGCAATTCGGTGGTCGCCACCCGCACGGCGCTGAAGCTCGCCGACTACGTGGTGACCGAGGCGGGCTTCGGCGCCGACCTCGGGGCGGAGAAATTCTTCGACATCAAGTGCCGCAAGGCCGGCCTGCAGCCGGCGGCGGCGGTGATCGTCGCGACCGTCCGGGCGCTCAAGATGAACGGCGGGGTGAAGAAGGACGATCTCGGGCAGGAGAATGTGGACGCCGTCGTCGCCGGCGCGGAAAACCTCGCCCGCCATATCGAGAACGTCCGCAAGTTCGGCGTTCCGGTGGTCGTCGCGATCAACCATTTCGGCTCGGACACCGAGGCCGAGATCGAGGCGGTCAAGCGCTGCGCCGCCCGCCAGGGCGCCGAGGCGATCCTCTGCCGGCACTGGGCGGAGGGCTCCGCCGGCATCACCGAGCTCGCCGCGCGGGTGGCCGATCTGGCCGATGCCGGCACTGCGCATTTCTCGCCGCTCTATCCCGACAAGCTGCCGCTCTTCGAGAAGATCGAGCGCATCGCCCGCGACATCTACCGCGCCGGCGAGGTGACCGCCGACAAGCAGGTGCGCGAGCAATTGCGGCTCTGGGAGGAGCAGGGCTATGGCGGGCTGCCGGTCTGCATCGCCAAGACCCAGTATTCCTTCTCCACCGATCCCGGCCTTCGCGGCGCGCCGGAGGGCCATGTCGTCAACGTGCGGGAGGTGCGGCTTTCCGCCGGCGCCGGCTTCGTCGTGGCGATCACCGGCGAGATCATGACCATGCCCGGCCTGCCGCAATCCCCCGCCGCCGAGCGGATTTTTCTCAATGAGCAGGGGTATATCGAGGGGCTGTTCTGAGGGGGAGGGCCTTCATGTCGGTCGTTCAGGTCATCTCGGCAAAACCCAAGATGGACTCTGTCCAATCGAGTGACGCATCAGTTTACGCATACGGCGGGAATACATTTCAATGCGTTGACGATGATGGACTTCTACGAGCGTTGGCTGACTGGGCGAGGTCGACACTTAGAAGTTCTCCATCTCGAAGATAACTGCGCCGAGACCAGACGAAATTGATTGCTGACTTGGGTCGGGCGATCCAGATCAGCATGTACAATTTCATGGTGCTGGCCGTTCTTGCGGACAAGGCGGATGCGATACGTTGGCAGCTGGCCGAAATAAATCGATGAATTAATCAACAAAACTCTTCTTTAAGTTCGGCAGAGTGTCTAAATTATTACAATACAGAAGGATAGCCTGCATGGGTTTGCTTGCTGAAATTCAGAACGACGCTCTCTCCGATACCGTTCCGGTTGCTACGTTGCTCCGAAAAGTGATGGTGCTCGCTGCCAACCTAGATAGTGCTCTGCTTGAGGACTGGGTGCGGCATGAGTTGCACGGATACGATGCTGATGTCGAGGTTCCTGCGTACCGGAAGTTCGTAATGAACTTCAAAGTTAGTGGCGCCAATGCTAGGTGGCAGTTGACGGGTCAGCCAGTGCCGCAGGTTCTCGTCAATCAAATCGTCAACGATGACACGTTCCACTTTTTCGAGTGCCGGCAGCCGATTGGCACGATTAGCCCTGACGAGATCAAAGCCAGTAAGGGCAAACTCTCCATCAATCTCGATAATTACGTTCTGCTCATGCAGGGCAAACTATTCGAGCCAAGTTTTAACATCTCCCGATTTTGGGGAGAGGTATCTGCATCACAGGTTATGGGGATTATCGATGCAGTTCGCAGCCGCGTCCTCGACTTTGTGCTGAAACTCAAAAGAACCTACCCCGACGCCGGGGAGATTGATGGACTTACGACGAAAACACCGGAGGTTAATCAAGCAGTGACCCAAATTTACAATACCACAATCCACGGCGACAATGCAGGGCCCGTGGGCAATAACAGCGGGGCGACCATAAATGTCACTGTCAACGCGGGCAGCATCAAAGACCTTCGGTCAGTGTTGGCAAAAGAGGGTGTCGAGGAAGCGGACCTTATCGAACTTGAAGCAGCCGTTAGCTCTGAGCCAGCAATAGGCCAGGACAAAAAGTTCGGCCCCAAGGTGACAGTGTGGCTTGGCAAGATGGTGAGCAAGGCAGGCTCCGGAGCATGGGCTGTAAGCCTTGGTGCTGCTGGTGCGCTTCTGGAAAAGGCTCTGCTCGGCTATTACGGCTACAATTAATTCGACGTGGGCCGATACTCGGAGCGAACAAGGGCCTTCCAAGCGACTTCGCCCATAATCTGAATGGCGGCGTTCCTTAAGTTGGCCCTTGCCGACCGTCTGGAATCAGCCGCAAATCGGTCGCCACTCGGAGCTATGTGGTGTCCTCCCGTACGCCACCCCCATCCCCCGCCGTCACCGGCAATACCGATACCCGCCCGTCCGCTTCATCACGTCGAGATGCATGTGGTCGCGGTGCGTCTCGTCGCTGCCGGGGGAGAGGACGGTGGTGAAACAGAGGCAGGCGGCGGCGTTCAGCGCCCGCTGGAAGGCGGCTGCGCGATCACAGAGAGGAGAGATGACGGCAAGATCGTTGCCGACGAGGATGCAGGTCAGACCCTCGCGCTCGCGCAGGTGCATCAGCAGGTTCAGGATTTCCTGTTGGATCGATACGTCGAGCGCAGAGATCGCCTCATCCAGCATCAGGATGAGCGGCGGTCCCTCCCCAGAGCGAGCTTTCGGGGCCGCGACATTTTCAGATGTCCAGAGGTAAGTTGGACAGCCGGCGAAGAGCGCCATTTTCTATGACGTAATTCTGCTCGAGACGTATTCCACCCCGGAGACTGTCACCGTACAAGCCGGGTTCGAGCGTGAACGTACAGCCCTCTTCAAAGATGTCGTTCGAACCCGAATTTATGAACGGGCGCTCGACCGGGTCCAGGCCAAGCCCATGGCCCAAGTGATGGTCAAAGCGCCAGTCATCGCGGTGGCTATTCAGGATGGATGTAATCTCCTGGAAAACTGTCCCGCATCGAACGCCCGGCCGGATCATGTCTTCGGCTATCGACAGTGCATGAACAACGCGGCTGAAGGCTTCCTCCTGCACCGGCGCTCGCGTCCCCGACACAGCGAAAGTCCGGCACATGTCGGAAAAATAGTTTGCGACAACCGCTCCGGCATCCACGGGCAGAAGATCGCCCTCCACCAGAGGCACGGGTCGAGGCCGGCCGCCTGGCTGTCCCCCACGAAAATCGTTGCCTAGCTCCCCCATCGTCTGTCCCGCAGCCACAATTGCAGCTCCCTGAAACAGGGCAAACACTTCGGTTTCCAGAAGTCCGGGGGCGATATGCGGCGCGATCGCACGGTATCCAGCTTCATTGGCGGCAATGGCCGCGGAAATTAGCGCGACTTCATCCGGGTACTTGCGTCGGCGCATCGACGAGATATGCCCGGATATCGGTGTGATGGTGTGTCCTGCGATATCGGTGCAATCCGCGCCAAGCGCCTTCGTTTTAGCCAGGCGGATATCCAACGCCGCAAGTCCCGCTCGCTCGCGGTCTTCGAAAGTGGTCGTGAACATCGAATCGTCGAACCGGACTGTTTCATCGGCGTAGACGTCAGACTCCATTGAATTGCCGACCGAGATCAAACCGAAGCCATCGCGGCCGACGAACCCCGAGGCTGGCGAGCTTCTCCATCCTCGCAACCCAAAAAAGTACGTCAGGTGCTGAGGTCGCGTGATCAGGGCCCCATCCAGGCCAACCTCAACAAGCCAATTGGAAAGGCGCGTGCGACGCTCCCGGCAACCTGCGTCTTGCAGTCTTGCCAGTGCTGCGAAGTCCACAATATTTCTCTCGGGATAGAGCGAGGTGGGTAGGCTCATGGACAATCTTCTCCAACTTCGTCTCGCTCCTCTTTAGAGCCGACGCAGCATTCAAACTATTATCATCTATTCCTATACAATGCGGGCTTCTCTCTACAAGCTAGCATACGGTATGAGGATGATCCGCCGGACAATGAACGTCCGACGCGGCCCCAGCAAAGGCTTGCGATGGTTGGTACTTTCGTTCCAATTGCGGACCGTGACCTTCCGAGCCCAAGTCGGTCATCTATCGCGGGCGAGCGGAGGTCCGCTCCCGCCGCAATCCCCCGCGCCCCATCTCCCCCGCCTTCACCGGCAATACCGATACCCACCCCTTCGCTTCATCCCGTCGAGATGCATGTGGTCCTCGTGCGTGCCGTCGCTGCCGGGGGAGAGAACGGTGGTGAAGCAGAGGCAGGCGGCGGCGGTGATCGTCGCGATCAACCATTTCGGCACGGACACCGAGGCCGAGATCGAGGCGGACGTCTCATGACGCGCCTTTGATCGTATTCCATCCACGGCATCACTTGAAAACCGGTGCCGCAGCGGATAAATCGAAACTATACAGTTAAACTGTATAATTTCGATACGATAGCTGACGGGAAGGATCAATCATGTCTGCCGACAACAAGGAGGTGGTTCGCCGCTTCAACATCGAGGTCATCCAAAACGGCAACGAGACCGAATTCCATGCTCTGATGGCTCCGGATTTCATCAACCATTCAGCGCCGCAGGGAATGCCGAATGGCCCGGACAGCATGTGGAACACCTTCCAGAACGTCCTTCGCCCCGCCTTTTCCGACCTGAAGATAACAATCCACGATCAGATCGCCGAGGGTGACAAGGTGACGACCCGAAAGACGATCAGCGGCGTTCACTCCGGCACATTGATGGGAATTCCCGCCACAGGCCGGGACGTCGCCATCAGCGTCATTGATATCGTGCGGGTGGAGGACGGCAGGTATGCCGAGCACTGGGGGCTGAACACCCTGTCCAATGTCCTCGCCGCACTGTCGAAGGCGTAGCGGTCCGGGCTACATGAGCCGCTCGATGACGAGGATTGCGGCTTGAAGCGTCTGTTTGTCCTGGCTGGATAGCCGCTCTTCGATCAGGGCCGCAATCTTCGATGTCCGGGCTTCGCGGGAGCGGGACAATTCTTCCCGCCCCCTTTGGGTTATGGAAAGAAGTTGACTGCGCCCGTCGGCCGGATTGGGCAGTTTGCCGACCAGCCCGTCAAGCTCCAGCTGTGCGGTGACCAGTCGCATGCTCTGGTGTCTGACATTGCGGAGGTTCGCCAGTTCGGCAACACTCAGCGGACCGCTCCGATCAAGAAGCGACAGGGTCTCCGACTGAGACGTGGTCGGCGTATGCGCCTCACTCTTGACGAGACGGACAAATCTCCCAAGCGTGGCGCGAAGATCTTCCGCCAGTGCAAGCACATCCGTATGATTTTCTGAACTGGCTCGATCGCCGGCCATTCGCCTTTGCCTCCCGTGGAGAACATAGTTCCCTCCGGCATACACTGTCATGCGCCATGAGCGAAATAGCCCAGGCCGACAGGTGCGCAACTGGCGCAAATTCATCCTCCTACGCCTGCATCTTCCCCTGACTTCACCGGCAATACCGATAGCCGCCCGTCCGCTTCATCACGTCGAGATGCATGTGGTCCTCGTGCGTGCCGTCGCTGCCGGGGGAGAGGACGGTGGTGAAATAGAGGCAGGCGGCGGCGTTCAGCGTCCGCTGGAAGGCGGCGGCGAGGTTGGAATCCTCCTGCCCGACGATCTTCATCGGAACCGGGCCTTTTTCGAATTCCAGCGCCGCGATGTCGATCGCGTTGCCGCGGGCGTGTTCGGAAATCTTACCCGTGTCGGCACTGTTGCGCTTGCGGCAGACGTAGCCGGACGCCTGATGCACGGCCTCGAGCCTGCCCATGTCCGGCAGGCCGAGATGTGCGGCGGGCGCGACGAGATCGCGGGTCATGCGGGCGAGCTGCAGCAGCGTCTCGCAGCGCGCCGTCGCCTCGGGTTCGATCGCGACGTCGGCCGAGAGCCGCGTCATCGCGATCGGCTTGTCGATGCCGCAGCCCTCGCCGTCGTCGATGCGCGGGAGTAGCTTGAACGCCGCGCCGAGTTCCTTCAGTTCGGCCGTGCAGGCATCGAATGTCGCCTGGTCTTCGGTTTCGATCGGTGGCGGCGGAGGGGCGGGGTCGGCCGGCGCTGCCGGCTCCTCTTTCTTCTCCGGTTCCGGTGCCGCCGGCTCTTGCCTTTCCTCCGGCTTTTCAGCGGGCAGGGGAGGCCCTGCGGTGGGGGCTTGGTCGGCCTGAGGCGGTTTCGGCAGGGGGACCGGAGGATTGTCCGGCGCAGCCACGGCGGTGGCGGCGGCGAGTGCTGCCGCCAGCAGAAGAAGTCTCAGCAACCGTCCTGTCTCCGTTGTCGGGCCTGTAGACAACGGCCTAGCGCGTATTTGGTTTCATCGATAGCCGGAAATACAGTCCTCCAAGCCCTCTTGCGCGGCCGCCGGCTTGACGGTATGAGTTTCGTCATGACGACGTTTTTGAACATCGGTAACTGGTGGTGGGCTCGCTAACGCGGCCTTGACCAGTCATGTCCTAAAGACAAGTGACCCAAAGCCGCCCGGAAAACCTGAGGCGGCTTTTTTGTATTCAGGCGCCTCCATCCGGGCCTTGAACGACGGAGTGAAGAGAGAGCATGACGACGATCATTCGGGATGATGGCGGGGAGACCTATACCACCCGCGGCGGTATCAAGGTGACGCGCTCGCGCCGGGCGGCGCCCTATGCCGATGCCATCAACGGCTACATCGACAGGCTCGACGAGCGCCGCGGTGCGGTCTTCTCCTCCAACTACGAATATCCGGGCCGCTATACGCGCTGGGACACGGCGATCGTCGATCCGCCGCTCGGCATTTCCTGCTTCGGCCGCAAGATGTGGATCGAGGCCTACAACGAGCGCGGCGAGGTGCTGCTCTCCTTCATCGCCGCAAGGCTGCGGACGGTCGCGGAAATCACGCTCGGCGCCTCGACGGCGCGCCGTCTCGATCTGACGGTCAACGAGCCCGACCGCATCTTCACCGAAGAGGAACGCTCGAAGATCCCGACGGTCTTCACCGTGCTCCGTGCGATCACCGATCTCTTCCATTCCGAGGCGGACAGCTCGATCGGCCTTTTCGGCGCCTTCGGCTACGATCTCGCCTTCCAGTTCGATGCGATCAAGCTGTCGCTCGAACGTCCGGAAGACCAGCGCGACATGGTGCTCTTCCTGCCGGACGAGATCCTCGTCGTCGACCACTACTCCGCCAAGGCCTGGATCGACCGCTATGATTTCGAGAAGGACGGCGTGACGACCGAGGGCAAGGCGGACGCAATCGCGCCGGAACCGTTCAAGGCGACCGACACGATCCCGCCGCGCGGCGACCATCGTCCGGGCGAATATGCCGAACTCGTGGTCAAGGCCAAGGAGAGCTTCCGCCGCGGCGACCTCTTCGAGGTGGTGCCGGGCCAGAAGTTCATGGAGCGCTGCGAATCGAAGCCTTCGGAGATTTCGAAGCGGCTGAAGGAGATCAATCCGTCTCCCTATTCCTTCTTCATCAATCTCGGAAACCAGGAATATCTGGTCGGGGCCTCGCCCGAGATGTTCGTCCGCGTGTCGGGCCGGCGCATCGAGACCTGCCCGATCTCGGGCACGATCAAGCGCGGCGCCGACCCGATCGCCGACAGCGAGCAGATCCTGAAGCTTCTGAATTCCAAGAAGGACGAGAGCGAGCTCACCATGTGCTCGGACGTCGACCGCAACGACAAGTCCCGCGTTTGCGAGCCGGGCTCGGTCAAGGTCATCGGCCGCCGCCAGATCGAGATGTATTCGCGCCTCATCCACACCGTCGACCACATCGAGGGGCGGCTCCGCGACGGCATGGACGCCTTCGACGGCTTCCTCTCCCATGCCTGGGCGGTGACGGTGACGGGTGCGCCGAAACTCTGGGCGATGCGCTTCATCGAGGCGCATGAGAAGAGCCCGCGCGCCTGGTATGGCGGGGCGGTCGGCATGGTCGGCTTCAACGGCGACATGAACACCGGCTTGACGCTCAGGACCGTGCGGATCAAGGATGGGATCGCCGAGGTGCGCGCCGGCGCGACGCTCTTGAACGATTCCATACCGGAAGAGGAAGAGGCTGAAACCGAACTGAAGGCATCCGCCATGATTTCTGCCATTCGCGATGCGAAATCTGGAAACGACGAGAAGTCGAAGCGCGGTGTCGCCGCCGTCGGCAAGGGCGTGAACATCCTGCTCGTCGATCACGAGGACAGCTTCGTCCATACGCTCGCAAACTATTTCCGCCAGACCGGCGCCACCGTGACGACCGTGCGCACGCCGGTCGCCGACGAGGTCTTCGACCGCCTCAAGCCGGACCTCGTGGTGCTTTCGCCCGGCCCCGGTACCCCGAAGGACTTCGACTGCAAGGCGACGATCAAGAAGGCGCGGGCGCGGCAATTGCCGATCTTCGGCGTCTGCCTCGGGCTGCAGGCGCTTGCCGAAGCCTATGGCGGCGAGTTGCGCCAGCTCGCGATCCCGATGCACGGCAAGCCCTCGCGTATCCGTGTTCTCGAACCCGGCATCGTCTTCTCCGGTCTTGCGAAGGAAGTGACCGTCGGCCGCTACCACTCGATCTTCGCCGATCCCGCAACGCTCGACCGTGACTTTATGATCACGGCGGAGAGCGAGGACGGCACGATCATGGGCATCGAGCACACCAAGGAGCCGGTGGCAGCGGTGCAGTTCCATCCGGAATCGATCATGACGCTCGGGCAGGACGCCGGCATGCGGATGATCGAGAACGTGGTCGCGCATCTCGCCCGGCGTGCGAAGGAAAAGGCGGCGTGACGACGGCGAACGCTTGACCCCGTACCGCCATTTGTCATAGGGACCTGATTGCGAAACCGTCCACCGTCCGTGGGCGGTTTCGTCGTTGTGGAAGTAGCGAATGCAATTCGCTTGCAAGTGCAGGGGCGGCAGGAAGATGACGACAGCGAGCAACGGTCTGGTAAGGCGCCTGGCCTTCTGGGGCATTCCCCTTTCCATCGGGGTCATGGGGCTGAAGCTCGTCGCCTGGAAGGTGACGGGGTCGGTGGCGCTGCTCTCAGACGGGCTGGAATCGACGGTCAACGTGGTGGCGGCGGTCGTCGCATTCTTCGTCATCCGCTACGCCCAGAAGCCAGCGGATTCGAGCCATCCGTACGGTCACCACAAGGCGGAGTATTTCTCCGCGGTCCTCGAAGGCGTGCTGATCGTCGTCGCGGCCCTGCTGATCCTTCAGGAAGCGGTCGGTGCTCTCCCCAATCCGAAGCTTCTCGACGCACCGGTGCTCGGTCTTGCCATCAACTCGCTCGCGGCCGTCATCAACTGCGTGTGGGCCTTGACACTCATTCGTGTCGGCAAGACGCATCGGTCGCCGGCGTTGCAGGCGGACGGCCACCACGTGCTCTCCGACGTGGTGACGTCGGGCGGCGTGCTGATCGGCCTTGTGCTTGCCATAGTCACCGGCTACGCGATCCTCGACCCGTTGCTCGCCATCCTCGTCGCGCTCAACATCATCTTCCAGGGCTGGAAGGTGATCTCGCATTCCGTTGCCGGCCTCATGGACCAGGCGGTCACGCCGGAGGAGGAAGAGGCGATCAAGCAGACGATCAAGGAGAATTCCGAAGGCTCGCTCGGGGTGCATTATCTTCGGTCACGTCGGGCCGGTGCCGCCACCTTCGTCGCCTTCGACCTGGTGGTGCCCTCCAGGATGACCGTGGGGGATGCCCATGTGATCTGTGACCGGCTGGAAATGGCCTTGCACAAGGCACTGCCCGGCACGCGCGTCACGATCCATGTCGAGCCGGAGAACGAAATGGCGCACGGCAACGGCGTCGAAATCTGAAGGAGTTTCATGATGAGCAAGACCGACGTTTCCGGGTTGACGCAGCTCGGTCAGTCCGTCGAGGCGCCCACGACCCCCGAATCCGCGGTCCTCGAACGCGTGCCGAACGGCAATGCCGGGACCGACTACGTCGTCCGCTTCACCGCGCCTGAATTCACCTCGCTCTGCCCGATGACGGGCCAGCCGGACTTCGCGCACATCGTCATCGACTACATTCCCGGCGACTGGCTGGTGGAATCGAAATCGCTGAAGCTCTTCCTCTTTTCCTTCCGCAACCACGGTGCCTTCCACGAGGATTGCTCGGTCTATATCGCCAAGCGGCTGGTCGACCTCCTGCAGCCGAAGTGGCTGCGGATCGGCGCTTACTGGTATCCGCGCGGCGGCATTCCGATCGACGTGTTCTGGCAGACGGGCGAGGTGCCTGCCGGCGTGTGGCTTCCCGACCAGGGCGTTCCGACCTATCGCGGTCGCGGCTGAATCGTGCGCACCGGCCGGCGGCCGCGGAAAGGGCGGCCAGCCGTCGAAGATCGACGAATAGCCCTCCCAGGATTGGCACAAATGAAAACGGCGGGCCTGGTGCCCGCCGTCCTGGTTTTGGGGATGCTTTCGGATCAGCCGAAGACGAGGGCCGCGCCGCCGAGTGCGGTCGCAGCGCCGAGAAGGCGGGTGGTGATCGTTCCCATGCGGGACAGCGAGATGCCGAGGCCGACGCCCGCTGCATGCAGGAGCGCGGTGGAGACGAGGAAGCCGAGGCCGAACTGCACGGCGCCGGCAGCACCGAGTTCGCCGCCATGGGCGTGGCCGTGGAAGAGCGCGAAGAGACCGACGATCGCCGCCGAGACTGCGGTCGGAAGACGGACGGCGGTTGCGATCAGCAGGCCGAGGCCGATGACGGAGGCCAGCACGGCCGGCTCGACGAAGGGCAGGCCGATGCCGGAGACGGCAAGCAGGAAGCCGACGGCCATGGTGGTCACGAAGGCTGCGGGAACGGCGAAGAGCGCGCGGCCGCCGATCTGCGAGGCCCAGAGGCCGACGGCCACCATGGCGAGCACGTGGTCGGCACCGCTCAGGGGATGCGACACGCCGGCCATCATCGAGCCGTGCTCGGTCGGATCGAGGTGGGCGAAGGCCGGAGCCGTGGCAGCGGCGATGAAGGCGGCAGAAAGTGAAAGTCGTTTGAACATCTCTTGTCCCTCGGTTTGGTCGACACGGCGCCCGGAAATCGGTCACGCCTGCCCTCGAAGCTATAGGCCATCCGAACGCGTGACGTAAGCCGGTCAGCCCGGTTCGGCAGCAATTTTCGCACCGGTAACAAATACGCACAGCGAAATGAACGATCCCGGAGCCTTTGCGGCGCCGGGATCGGCAATTGCGACATCGGGCGCGGGACGCCGCGGTGGCGGAAGAAGCTCGCCTTACTTCTGGGCGTCGAGAACTTCGGCACAACGCGACAGGCTGAAGCCTTCGCCGGTCGTGTCGTTGCTCGCCCGAATCGCGCGAATGCGATCGGTCGCGTCGACGGTGATCTGCACCTCGCAGAAGAGTTCCTCGACACGGGCGGGGGAAATCATCTGCGGCTGCTGCGGGACGTAGACGCCCATGCTGCTCGTCGTCGTCTTGGTGACGGTGACGCCCGGTTCCTTTTCGCGGCTGGTCGTCTTGGTGACGGTCTTGCCGTAGACCGGCTGCTCGGCCGGTGTGGAATATTGCGCGGGGATGTACTGCGTCTTTTCCCCGCCACGCCATGTATAGATGGTGTTGCCACTGGCGGTGCGGAACTCCGAGACCGGCGGCCCGTAGCGGGAGAAGAAGAGTTCGGACGGCTGGCCGATCCAGCGCGACTGGATGACGGTGTTGGCTTCTTCTGTGGTCGTGCAGCTCACGAGTGCTGCAGCCACAAGCGCCAGTGCGGCGAGACGGATCTTCATGTCGGATACCCCTGTCGTTTCCCAGCCATCCGGCAGACCGTTCCCCTCGCAAGCGCGGTCGCGGGGTCCTCTCGATCTGTCGGCTTGTCGCGGCGACGTTAGTTCGCCGGCAAAAGGCGAGACAACAGGACACGTCCGGTCCGCCCAAAAATGGGCGGCATAACCCCCGGAAAACCGACGGACGGCGGCTTTTCACAGCTCGCCGCTTGCTCCGACGGCAGACGATCCCATATTCGAGATGGTTGCCCCATGTGCCCGGTTGCACGGACCTTGCGAAGGAGACGCAAGCTTGATTGCCTTCGACAACAGCTATGCCCGTTTGCCCGAGCGCTTCTTCAGGCCGGTCGAGCCCCGTCCGGTCGCCGCGCCGCGCCTCATCCGGTTCAACGCACCCCTTGCTGACGAACTCGGCCTTGATCTCGGCGCGTTCGACGACGACGCGCTTGCGCGCCTTTTCAGCGGCAATGCCCTGCCGGAAGGGGCCGCCCCGGTTGCCATGGCCTATGCCGGCCATCAGTTCGGCAGTTTCGTGCCCCAGCTCGGTGATGGTCGGGCGATCCTGCTCGGCGAAGTGCTCGACCGCCACGGGATCCGCCGCGACATCCAGCTCAAGGGGGCAGGCGAGACACCGTTCTCCCGGCAGGGCGACGGCCGCGCGGCGCTCGGACCGGTGCTGCGGGAATATATCGTCTCGGAAGCCATGCACGCGCTCGGCATTCCGACGACGCGGGCGCTCGCCGCTGTGCTGACGGGTGAGCCGGTCTACCGCGAGACGGCGCTGCCTGGCGCGATCCTGACCCGGGTCGCGGCGAGCCATGTCCGCATCGGCACCTTCCAGTATTTCGCCGTCCGCGGCGATATCGACGGCTTGCGCGCGCTCGCCGGTCATGTGATTGCCCGCCATTATCCTGAGCTTGCGGACTTGCAGGATCCCTATCTTGCGCTTTTCCGGGCGGTGGCGGCCCGCCAGGCGGCGCTCGTCGCGCGCTGGATGTCGATCGGCTTCATCCACGGCGTCATGAACACCGACAACATGACCGTCTCGGGCGAGACGATCGACTTCGGCCCCTGTGCGTTCCTCGACGAATACGATCCGCGCAAGGTCTTCTCCTCGATCGACCAGCGCGGCCGCTACGCCTATTCCAACCAGCCGGGCATTGCCCAATGGAACCTGGCGCGGTTTGCCGAGACCTTGCTGCCGTTGATGGGCGGGCGCGAGGACGAGAATGTCGAAGCCGCCAACGAGGCGCTTGCCGAGTTCGGCCGCGTCTTCCAGGCGCGGTGGCTCGAGGCCTTCCGCGAGAAGCTCGGACTCACCGGCGAAGCTCATGACGATCAGCCGCTCGTCAACGATTTCCTGGCGCTGATGCATCGGGGTGAGGCCGATTTCACGCTGACCTTCCGGGCACTCGCCAAGCTCGCCGGCGGCGCGCCGGATGCGCCTCTGCTGGCACACTTCTCTGATGCGGAGGGCGTCACGAACTGGCTCTCCCGGTGGCGCGCCCGCCTAAGCGCCGATCTGCGGCCGGCCGCGGACCGTCAGGCGGCGATGGAGGCGGTCAACCCGGCCATCATTCCGCGTAACCACCGTATCGAGGCGGTGATCGCCGCTGGTCTCGCCGGTGATTTCAAACCTTTCGAGCAAATGCTGGAAGCAACGTCGAAGCCTTACGTCGAGCGGCCGGAATTCGCCGCCTTCATGGAGCCGCCGAAGCTGGAGGAACGGGTCGCGCGGACCTTCTGCGGGACCTGACCGCCGTCAGAACGCAATCCCGGCAGCCGGGCGAACGCTGACGACGCGCTCGCCGGCATCGAAGCCGTCGAGCGTCGCGTTGTGGTGGGCGATGATCTCATCGTAGGTGAGGGCGCCGGCATCGGCGGTCATGTGGCCGTCCGCCACCAGCGTGACGTCATAGCCGAGCGAAACCGCGCGCCGTGTCGTCGTGTCGACGCAGAACTGGGTCATGCAGCCACCGATGATGAGCGTGTCTATGCCTCTCTCATCGAGCCTTTCCTTCAGGTCGGTTTCGAAGAAGGAATCGCAGGCCTGCTTGTGGACCACGACGTCGCCCGGCGCCGGCGCGATCTCGGGGCGGATGTCCCAGCCGGGTGTGCCGACGGCGAGGCGATGGCCGGCAGGGCCGTCGTGCTGGACGAGGACGACGGGGATGCCGGCCGCCCTTGCCCTGTCCTTCAGTGTCTTCAGTCGTGAGACGGTTTCGTCGAGGGCGCGGTCCAGGACCGGCTGGCGTTCGGGCGAGCCCTTGCCGGCCAGGATTGCATTCTGGACATCGATGATCAGCAGCGCCTTCGGCATGGTGGCCTTTCCATAAAGAGAAGAGGTGAGAGTGCGGACACTCTCACCCCGTTCGACGATTCGCCAGAGCGAAATGCGGAGACTTACGACGCCTTCGGCAGGCGCAGGGTTTCCGGATCATAGACCCGGCCGAAGCGGTTTGCGAGGAAGCGTTCGAGGCTGATCTCCTCCTGCCGGACGAAGCCCTGCTGCGGCAGTTCGCCGTTCGCCAGCATGTCGAGCACGGTGCAGATGCCGGCCGCCGTGGTGATCTGGATGGCGCTCATCTTGCGGCCGGCGACGACGCCCGCATAAACCTTGTTGGCGTACGTATCCTGCATGAAGCGGCCTTCGCGGGTGCCGCAGACAGTGACGAAGATTACGACGACATCCTGCATGGTGGCCGGCAGGGCGTTCTCGAAGAGGTCCTTCAGCACGTCGCGGCGGTTCTTGAGGTTGAGGTCGTTCAGCAGCGCCTTCACGATCGCCTGGTGGCCGGGATAGCGGATGGTGCGGTAGTTCATCGTGCGCACGCGGCCTTCGAGCGTCTTGCAGAGCGTGCCGAGGCCGCCGGAGGTGTTAAAGGCCTCGTAGGTGACGCCGTCGAGCGAGAATTCCTCGCGCTCTTCCATGGCCGGGACGGTGACGAGCTTGCCTTCGACGATCGCCTCGCAGGGCTCGATATACTCGTTGATCAGCCCGTCGGTGCTCCAGGTCAGGTTGTAGTTCAGAGCGTTCGACGGATATTGCGGCAGGGCGCCGACACGCATGCGCACGCTGTCCAGCGTGTCGAAGCCGGTCGCGAGGTCATGGGCGACGATCGAGATGAAGCCCGGCGCGAGCCCGCATTGCGGGATGAAGGCGCCCTTGGCGCCCTTGGCGAGTGCTTCCACCTTGCGGGTGGTGGCGACATCCTCGGTCAAGTCGAGATAATGGATGCCGGTGCGGGCGGCGGCTTCGGCGATTGCGCCCGTCAGGTGGAAGGGCGCGGCGCTCAGGACCGCGAACTTGCCCGAAAGCAGGGCATCCAGCGCGACGCTGTCGGAGATGTCGACGGCGGCGGTGGAAACGGCCTCGTGCGGTGCGATAGCGTCCAGCTGTTCGCGGCTGCGGTCGGCTACCGTCACGCGGTAGTCGCCGGTCGCGGCGAGCATGTGGGCGATTGCGCCGCCGATCTTGCCTGCGCCGATTACGACAATGTCCTTCATTGATGTCCCCTTGGAAGTTCTGCAAACGGAAAGCATCAGAATGACGCCGTAATTGGTCGTTTCATAGCTGCAATTTGTGCGATATGATGTGCCTGTATCGGCATATCGGCAAAGGGAATGGACAAAATGCAAGTTTCGGCCAAGGACCAGGAGTTGCTGGCGCTGCTCGGCGAGAATGCCCGCATGCCGGTCGCAACGCTGGCACGGCGGCTTGGTCTCTCGCGGACGACCGTACAGGCGCGGCTGGAGCGGCTGGAACGCGACGGTGTGATCGCCGGCTACGGGCTGAAGCTCTCGGACGCCTATCTGAGCGGGCTCGTGCGCGCGCACGTGCTGATCACCATCGCCCCGAAGTCGCTCTCGGCGGTCACCGCCGAACTTGCTGCGATCCGTGAGGTGACGACGCTCCATTCGGTCAACGGCCCCTTCGACCTGATCGCCGTCATCGCCGCCGCCTCGATTGCCGAGCTCGACCGGCTGATCGACCGGATCGGCGAACTGGCCGGCGTCGAGCGCACGCTCTCCTCGATCATCCTGTCGACGCGGATCTCGCGGTAATCATCCGCCGCGGGCGAGGGAGGCGCCTCCGTCCCTGCCGTTTCCCTCTGCTAACCGCCTGTTCACCGGTTCGGTGCTTCCCCTTTTTCCCGCATTGTTTTAGGACTTGAGTCGCACTATGTGCGGGAGAGTGAACCCCAAGTGGAGAATGTCCGATGAATGAAGACGACGACGACAAGAGCAAGGAACTGCCGCTCGGCAAGGAAACGGAAGCGAACCTCTTCAAGTCGCGTTCGATCTTCATCTATGGCGGGATCACCCAGGAACTCGCCCAGAAGGTCTGCACCCAGCTCGTGGCACTGGCCGCCGCCAGCGACGACGACATCCGCGTCTTCGTCAATTCGCCGGGCGGGCATGTCGAATCGGGCGATTCGATCCACGACATGATCAAGTTCATCAAGCCGAAGGTCTGGATCATCGGCACCGGCTGGGTCGCCTCCGCCGGCGCGCTGATCTATGTCTCGGTTCCGAAGGAACAGCGCCTCTGCCTGCCGAACACCCGCTTCCTGCTGCACCAACCGTCCGGCGGCACCCGCGGCATGGCTTCCGACATCGAGATCCAGGCGCGCGAGATCATCAAGATGAACGAGCGCCTCAACAAGATCTTCGCAGCCGCGACCGGCCAGCCGGTCGAAAAGATCGCCAAGGACACCGACCGCGACTACTGGCTGTCGGCGCAGGAGGCCAAGGAGTACGGCCTCGTCTCCCGCATCATCGAGAGCCAGTCGGACATCTGAGCCGGACGGTCCGGAACACGGAATTGAAGCACCCCGTCGGAGCGGTCCGGCGGGGTTTTGAGTTTGGGGCGAACGTTCGCCGGGA
>NZ_JAMXLD010000001.1:2576463-2591228 GCF_024054295.1 Ciceribacter sp. RN22 | reverse complement strand
GCGCCGCTTGCCTATAACCGCGTCAATCACCCCGGACCCGGTGAAAATCCGGGTGGCTCTTCTGGCCGCCGATCCGCCAGACAACGCATCAGCATCAAACCTTGAATGGCCTGCACATCCCAGCGGCCAGGTGCACTACTTTTGCGGAAAATCGATGAAATTGACGAGTTACAAACGTGAATGGTTCTCCAACGTCCGTGACGACATCCTGTCGGGTGTCGTCGTGGCACTGGCTCTCATCCCCGAGGCTATCGGCTTCTCGGTCATCGCCGGCGTCGACCCGAAGGTGGGTCTCTTCGCGTCCTTCGCGATCGCCTGCGTTTCCGCCTTTGTCGGGGGGCGTCCTGCGATGATATCGGCTGCTACGGCGGCCACCGCCGTACTGATGGTGACGCTGGTCAAGGAGCACGGGATCGAATACCTGTTCGCCGCGACGCTGCTGATGGGACTGATCCAGATTCTCGCCGGTTTCCTCAAGCTCGGCCGCGTGATGCGCTTCGTCTCGCGATCGGTGATCACGGGCTTCGTCAATGCACTGGCGATCCTGATCTTCATGGCGCAGCTGCCGGAGTTGATCGGCGTTGCAAACACGACCTATGTCATGGTCGCCGCCGGGCTCGCGATCATCTATCTCTTCCCGTACGTAACCAAGTCGATCCCGTCGCCGCTGGTCGCCATCGTCACCCTGACCCTGGTCGTGTGGTTCACCGGCATGGACCTGCGCACCGTGGGCGACCTTGGCGAACTGCCGTCGGCACTGCCGGTCTTCTCCCTGCCGCAGGTTCCGCTGTCCTGGGACACGCTGAAGATCATCTTCCCCTATTCGGTGGGGCTCGCTGCCGTCGGGCTGCTGGAATCGCTGTTGACGGCCCAGATCGTCGACGACATGACGGACACCGCCAGTTCGAAGAGCCGGGAGTGCATCGGGCAGGGCGCCTCCAATATCGCCTCGGGTCTGATCGGGGGCATGGGCGGTTGCGCGATGATCGGCCAGTCGGTCATCAACGTGACGTCGGGTGGTCGCGGCCGGCTCTCGACGTTCGTCGCGGGCGCTTTCCTGCTGTTTCTTATCGTCGTGCTCGATGACATCGTCCGCATCATTCCCATGGCGGCGCTGGTCGCGGTCATGATCATGGTTTCGATCGGCACCTTCTCCTGGCGTTCGATCCTGGACCTGCGGCGAAACCCCTGGCAGTCGTCCGTCGTGATGTTGGCGACTGTCGTCGTGACCGTCGGTACGCATGACCTCGCCAAGGGTGTTCTCGTGGGCGTGCTGCTTTCCGGGGTGTTCTTCGCGAGCAAGGTTGCGCATCTCTTCCATGTCCGTTCGACGCTGAGCGCTGACGGCAAGGTCCGCACCTATCACGTCGACGGTGCAGTCTTCTTCGCATCCGCCGAGACATTCGTCATGGCATTCGATTTCATCGAACCGCTCGACAAAGTCGTCATCGATGTGCACGAGGCGCATTTCTGGGACATCACCGCCGTCGGGGCGCTCGACAAGGTCGTCCTCAAATACCGTCGCCACAATATCGACGTCGAGGTGATCGGCGCCAACGAGGCGAGCTCTCACATGCTCGACCGCTTCGCCTTGCATGACAAGGATGACACGGCGATGCAGGTGGCCGCGCATTGAACAGGAGCGGCATCGTCGGAGGCGTGCGCGGCAGTTGCGTGCGCGCTCGCCGACAATGAACGGTGTACCGATTTCGGGGTGTTCTGGCTTGTCAAACTGTCTGCGGTTTGTTCTTCGATAGCTTTACGCCCCCTGATCTCCGAGCCCGCCATGTTGAAAGACCTTTCCGCGCAAAGCCTGTTCATGGGTCTTCTGACCGCCTTCGTCGGTTTCGCGAGCTCGTTCGCCGTGGTGCTGCAGGGTCTCAAGGGCGTGGGCGCGACCGATCTCGAGGCCGCGTCCGGGCTGATGGCGCTTTCCGTTTCCATGGGGCTTTGTGGCGTGGTGCTGAGCCTCGTCACGCGGATTCCGGTGTCGATCGCCTGGTCGACGCCCGGCGCCGCACTGCTTGTGACCGCCGGGGTGCCGGAGGGCGGCTTTCCCGTCGCGGTCGGGGCGTTCCTCGTCTGCGGCGTACTGATCGTCGTCGCCGGCCTCTTCCGGCCGCTCGGCCGGGCGGTCGCGGCAATCCCGGCGCCGCTCGCCAATGCCATGCTCTCCGGGGTGATCCTCGGGCTCTGCTTCGCGCCGTTCAAGGCGATCGCCTTCGATCCCCGGCTCGGCCTGCCGATCCTCGCCGCCTGGGCGGTGGTCGCGGCGTTCAAGCGGCTCTATGCCGTGCCGGCGGCGCTTGCCGCCTTCGCGCTCGTCATCGCCTTCGGCGTCGACCTGCCGGACGGGGCGATGGCGAGCTGGGCGGCCTCGCTTGCGCCTCCCGTGGAACTGGTGATACCGGCCTTCACGCTGCCGTCGCTGATCTCGATTGCGCTGCCGCTCTTCATCGTCACCATGGCTTCGCAGAACATCCCGGGCATCGCGGTCCTGAAGGTCAACCATTACAACCCGATGCCGGGGCCGCTCTTCGCGGCGACGGGCCTCTTCTCGCTCCTCTCCGCGCCCTTCGGCGGCCATGCGGTCAACCTTGCGGCGATCACGGCGGCCATGTGCGCCGGCGAGGACGCCCACCCGGACCCGAAGAAGCGCTACTGGGCGGCGGTCGTCTGCGGCCTCGGCTACGTGGTGTTCGGGCTTCTGGCCGGCGCCGTCACCGCCTTCGTCTCGCTCGCGCCACCGATCCTCATCCAGGCTGTTGCCGGGCTTGCGCTGATCGCCGCCTTCTCCGGTTCGGCGGTCGCCGCCTTCAAGGAGGTCGAGACGCGGGAGGCCGCCGCGGTCACCTTCCTGATCACCGCCTCCGGCGTCTCCTTCGGCGGCATTTCGGGCGCCTTCTGGGGGCTCGTCGCCGGCGGGTTGATGATGGCGCTGACGGCGCTTGTCCACCGCCTGCGCGAAGGGAAGGGGCAATAGGGCCATGCATTTGTCGAGGCGAGGCGCGCATCTGGCGCTTGCAAGGCGGGGATCAGCCCGGTATATAGCGGGCATGAAGATTTCGGGCGACACGATCACGACTTCATTCGACGCAGGCCGCATTCCGGCCGGCGCGTCGATGCTCGCCCTAAACTCGCTTCTTCTTCTTGGCCTTATCCGCGGTTGCCGGGTCCACTGAGGAGCGCCCGGCGGCCGATAAGCCCGTCCGGCTCAGCTCCTCGAAAAATCCATGAAACCAGTTTAATGCAGTCCCGACGGGACCCAAGCATTTTCCGTCCGCTCCGGCCGCGATTGTCAGGCCTTCGAGAGCGGTGGTGAATGCGGGAAGAGGAAGAAACGACGATGAACATCAAGACCCACATCGCCAAGCAGGGCATGCCGGAAGCAGCGGTGAAGTACCGGCCCTATCCGCAGATCGACATTCCGGACCGCACCTGGCCGGGCAAGACCATCACCAAGGCGCCGATCTGGTGCTCGGTGGACCTGCGCGACGGCAACCAGGCGCTGATCAACCCGATGGGCCACGACCGCAAGGCCCGCATGTTCCAGCTGCTCATCGAGATGGGCTTCAAGGAAATCGAGATCGGCTTCCCCTCGGCCTCGCAGACGGATTTCGATTTCGCCCGCTGGTGCGTCGAGGAGGGCAATGTGCCCGAGGACGTGTCGCTGCAGGTGCTGGTCCAGTGCCGGCCGGAGCTGATTACCCGTACCTTCGAGGCCCTGGAAGGTGCACATCAGCCGATCATCCACTTCTACAACTCGACTTCCGAACTGCAGCGGCGCGTCGTGTTCGGCAAGGATGTCGCGGGCGTCAAGCAGATCGCCGTCGACGCGGCCAAGATGATTACCGACATGGCGGCGAAGGCCGGCGGCGGCTATCGTTTCGAGTATTCGCCGGAGAGCTTCACCGGCACGGAGCTGGACGTCGCGCTGGAAATCTCGAACGCCGTCATCGACATCATCAAGCCGACCGCCGACAACAAGCTGATCCTCAATCTGCCGTCCACCGTCGAAATGTCGACGCCGAACATCTACGCCGACATGATCGAATGGATGTGCCGCAACATCGACAACCGCGAGAACGTCATCGTCTCGCTGCATCCGCACAACGACCGCGGCACCGGGATCGCGGCGACCGAACTCGGCCTGATGGCCGGCGCCGACCGCGTCGAAGGTACGCTCTTCGGCAACGGCGAGCGCACCGGCAATGTCGACATCGTCACGCTGGCGCTCAACATGTTCACGCAAGGGGTTGATCCGAAACTGGATTGTTCCGACATCGAGCGGATCAAGGCGGTCTACGAGTATTCGAACCAGATGGCCATTCCCGAGCGCCATCCTTACGTCGGCGAACTCGTCTACACGGCCTTCTCCGGTTCGCACCAGGACGCGATCAACAAGGGCATGAAGGCGATCCGCAAGGCGAATTCCCCGGTCTGGGAAGTGCCCTACCTGCCGATCGACCCGCAGGATGTCGGCCGCACCTACGAGGCGATCATCCGCATCAACTCGCAGTCGGGCAAGGGCGGCATCGCCTACATCCTGCAGGAGGACTACGGCATCAACCTGCCGCGCAACCTCCAGGTGGAGTTCCGCGAGGACATCCAGCGGATCACGGACGAGGAGGGCGTCGAGCTGCCGTCGAAGCGCATCTACGAGCGTTTCCTCGATCGCTACGTGACGCAGCCCGGCGCGCGGCTGGAGTTCGTCGACCACCACACCTATCCGGACACCGAGCACAAGGGCATGCGCATTGTCGCGGCCGAGATCACCGACGGCGGCGAGGTGAAGCGTATCGAGGGCAGGGGAACCGGCCCGATCGACGGCTTCATCAACGCGCTCTCGACCTATCTCGGCTTCGAGATGTCGGTGCAGGACTATTCCGAGCATTCGCTGCAGCATGGCTCGAACGCCTCGGCGATCGCCTATGTCGAGGTCTCCCATCCGGGCGGAACGCTGTTCGGCGTCGGCATCAACACCAACATCGTCGCGGCTTCGCTCGAAGCGATCATCTCGGCGGCGAACCGGGTGCTGGAAGAGCGCGCGAAGGCCTGAGCGATGGGCCTTCACGGGGCGGTCCGGGGCGAGGTCGGAACTGCGGCGGCACCGCTGGTGCTGCTGCACGGCTTCGGCGGGAGCTCCGGCATCTGGACGGCGGTGCTGCGGCACCTTTCGCCGATGGTTCCCGTTCTTGCCTATGACCTGCCGGGCCACGGGCATTCGCTTGGTGCCGACGGTCTCGGCGGCGCCGGGCGGATGGCGAAGGCGGTCGCCGCCGATCTCGCTGCGCGCGGGATCGAACGCTTCCATGTCACAGGCCATTCCCTCGGCGGGGCCATCGCCGCGATCCTCGCCCTGAAGGCGCCGGAGAAGGTGGCGAGCCTGACGCTCGTTGCACCAGGCGGCTTCGGCCCGGAGATCAACGGTGCCGTTCTTTCCGCATTCGCCTTTGCCGACACGGTGGCGGAGATGCAGGCCGCCATGGAGGTCATGGTCGCGCCGGACCATACGATATCCGGGGAAGCCGTCCGGGCGATGCTTGCGGCGCGGCGTGCGCCGGGTGCGCGCGAGGCACTCGGCACGGTCCTGAAGGCGATCCTATCGGAGACGACGGAGGCCGGCGAGCCGCGCCAGGGCACCTTGCCGGTCGAGGACCTCCGCAGCCTGCCGATGCCGAAATATCTTCTCTGGGGGCTCGAGGATCGTATCCTGCCGGTCGGGCAGGCCGCGTCGCTCGAAGGGGCGGTGACAATCCGGCTCTTGCCCTCGGCGGGGCACATGCTGCCGGAAGAGTGTCCGCAGGAGGTGGCGCGCGTTCTCGCCGCCGCGGTGGGTGCGGTCGCGGGCTGAATGCTGCGGATTACTCGATCAGGAACTGGTGGTGGTCGACCTTCATCTGGCCGCTCGCGCCGGCGATGCAGTGGCGGTCCCATTGCAGCCGCCAGGCTTTCGGTTCGCCGCTGATGGAGAAGAGGTTGTAGCCGGCCGGCGGCTTGTGGCTGCCCGGCCCCTGCGAGGCGGAGGCGATGCCGACGACCGGAACCTTGCGGCCATGGCTTTCCAGCCAGTAGAGCGTGTTGAGATGCGTGTGGCCGTGCAGCACGAGTTCTGCGCCGCCGACCGAAATTGCCGCGGCGAAACGGCGTATGCCGATCATCCGCTTGTAGGGGGAGGTCGCGCCGCGGATCGGCGGATGGTGGATCATCACCACCCGGAAGAGGCCTTCCTCGCCTGCGGCCTTCAGCAGCTCGGCCGTCTCCCGCGCCTGGCGCTCGCCGAAATAGCCGGTGGCGGAGAAGGGCGGCGTCGCGACCGAGGTCGAACAGCCGATCAGTGCGATGGGGCCGCGGCGGCGGATATAGGGAAAGAGCTTGTGGCCCTTGCGCCAGATCAGCGGGTCGTCGTCGCCGCGCATGTAGTCGTACCAAGCCTGCACGGACTCGTCGTGCGCGCCGGGAACATAGGCGTCGTGGTTGCCGGGAACCACCGAGGTGTCGAGGGGCGCACCTGCCTCCTTCAGCCATTCCGCGGCGCGGCGGATCTCGATGCCGGAGGCGAGATTGACGAGATCGCCGGTGATTGCCAGGTGATCCGGCTCGTGGCGGCGCATGTCGTCGAGTATCAAATCAAGTGCATTTGCAAAAAGATGCTTGCGCCGGTTGCGGTGCCAGTTCACATATCCGGTAATGCGCTTCGAGGCGAGTTCACGGATGGTCAGGGCGGGAAGCGGCCCGAGGTGAACGTCGGAGATGTGCGCGAGCTTGAACATGGCGCCTTCATAATGGCGCAGCAGACCCGGAGCAAGCCCGATGGGGGAGGACAGGACGATCGAAGAAAAACGCAGCGCCGCCTCGCGGCTGGTCACACGCATGCTGCACGGCTACTTCGCGATTTCCCGCGGCATGACGCTCGGTGTGCGGGCCGCCTGCTATGACGATGCCGGTCGCATCTTCCTCGTGCGCCATTCCTATGTGCCCGGCTGGCACATGCCGGGCGGCGGCGTCGAACGACGGGAAACGGTTCTGCAGGCGCTGTCAAAGGAGCTGCGGGAAGAGGGCAATCTCGAAATGACCGGCCCGGCAGAGCTCTTCCACGTCTATTTCAACACCCGCGTCAGCCGCCGCGACCACGTGCTGTTCTACCGGGTGAACGTCCTGCAGACGGCGCCGCGCAGACCCGATCTGGAAATCGTCGAGAGCGGCTTCTTCGCCCTCCACGACCTCCCGCGCGGGGTGACGCCGGCGACGCAGCGACGCCTGCGGGAGCTCAGCGGCGAGGTTCCGCCCGACGATCTCTGGTGAGCGAACCGGCTTCGGCGAGGCTCTCGCGGCCGTGCGGCCGGTCGAGGTCGAGCTCCGGTCCGACGGGCACGACGCCGGTCGGGTTGATCGTCTTGTGGCTGCGGTAATAGTGCGCCTTGATGTGGCCCATGTTGACCGTCCCGGCGACGCCCGGCACCTGATAGAGATCGCGCAGGTAACCCGAGAGGTTCGGGTAGTCGGCGATCCGGCGGATGTTGCACTTGAAGTGCCCGACATAGACGGCATCGAAGCGCACCAGCGTGGTGAAGAGCCGCCAGTCGGCCTCCGTCAGCCGGTCGCCGAAGAGGTAGCGCTGGGTCGAAAGCCGGCCGTCGAGCCAGTCGAGCGTCTCGAAGAGGGGTAGCACGGCGCTCTCATAGGCTTCTTGCGTGGTCGCGAAGCCCGCCTTGTAGACCCCGTTGTTGACGGTGTCGTAGATCTTCGCATTGATCGCATCGATCTCGGCGCGCAGCTCCTCCGGACAGAAGTCGTCGGTAGAGCCGGTCAGCCCGTCGAAGGCGCGGTTGAACATGCGGATGATCTCGGCCGACTCGTTGGAGACGATCGTCTGCCGCTTCCTGTCCCAGAGGACGGGCACGGTGACGCGGCCGGTATAGGACGGATCCGCCTTCACGTAGATGTCCGCAAGCGTTTTCGCGCCGAACAGGTGGTCGACGGTGCCGCCGTCGCGGTCCTTGAACTCCCAGCCCTTCTCCAGCATCAGCGGATCGACGACCGAGACCGAGATCGGGTTCTCGAGCTTCTTGAGCTTGCGGAAGATGAGGGTCCGGTGCGCCCAGGGACAGGCATAGGAGACGTAGAGGTGATAGCGCCCGGCCTCGGCCTCGAAACCGCCCGTACCGCTCGGGCCAGGCGCGCCGTCTGCCGTCACCCAGTTGCGGAAGGCCGATTCGCTGCGCCGGAAATGCCCGGCGGTCGCCTTGGTGTCGTACCATACGTCGTGCCAGACGCCCTCCACGAGCATGCCCATGATGATTTCCTTCCTGCTGTTCTATCTCTTGCGGGGGAAAATATGCCATGGGCCGGCAATTGCGAGATGCCGATCGCTGAACACTGCGTTTTTCCGATGGACGGCAAAAAAAGATGCTGCTATCCGCTTCGGCACCAAATTGGAAAGACAACCGATGGCCGAAACCCGGACGCTGCGACGACGCTGATGTTTTGCCCGACGCGCTCACGCGCGTCCCGTGAACCATTAGTCCCTGTCTGTCTGCCGGTCCTGGTCTTCCCATGAAAAATCACCAGCTTGTCTACCTCACCGAGGATGCGTCGCACGACGCCGTCATCGAACTCATCAACGAAGAAGCCTTCGGCCCCGGCCGGCACACCCGTGCCGCCGCGCGCATCCGCGAGCAGGGCCCGCATGACCGGACGCTCTCCTTCATCTGCGCCGACGACGGCGAAACCATCGCCTCTGTGCGCATGACGCCGGTCACCGCCGGCTCGGTGAGGGGTCACCTGCTCGGGCCGCTCGCCGTGCGGCCCTCCCACAAGAACATGGGGATCGGCCGCGAACTCGTCCGCATCGCCGTCGAGGCGGCGCGGCGGGCCGGATCGGAAGCCGTCATCCTCATCGGAGACCCGCCCTATTACATGCCGCTCGGCTTCGAAAAGGTGGCGTGGAAGGCGCTGGAATTTCCGGGACCGGTCGACCCCGGCCGGGTGCTCGCGGTGCCGCTTGCCGCCGATGCCCACGAGCGGCTCAAGGGCGTGATCGCCTGGCGCCCTTGAGGGGCTTTTCCCTCAGCCGAGCCGCTTCTTCATCCAGGTGATCGAAAAGTCGCCGGTGAAATTCTCCAAAGCGCCGAAGACCTCGTAGCCCTGCCGCGCATAGGCGCGGCGGGCATCCGGGTTGATCGTGTCGATATAGGCGCCGGTGCAGCCGCGTGCCTTCGCCTCGTCCTCGGCCATCTGCAGCAGCCGCCCCGCGAGGCCCTGTCCGCGCAGGCGCTCCGGAATGTAGAGCATCGTCACGTAGAGCCAGCCGCGCCCGGTATAGCCGACGAGCCCGCCCTCGACCTTTCCCGCGCCGTCGCGGATCGGGATCATCAGGTCGCGCCGGTCGGTCGGCCCGAGCATCCTGTCGTTATGGGCGAGGATCGCATCGCGGATAGCGTCGCGCGCTTCGTCGGGGACGGTATCGGAGAGGGTGAGATCGAGGGACATGGGGCGAGGGTAGGGGGAAGCGGGAGAGGAGTCGAGGGGGGAGGCCACCGTAGAAACCGGAATGCTCTTTCATATCGCATCCGTTCGGAATCACACCAAAACGTCAACGTATATCTTGCGATATTTTCAAATATAAAATCTTAGAAATTCAAATTAAATCTATTTCTGGAAGTATTCAATAAACTTCTTTAATGAATTTCAATTTATGGTCCACTTATTAATTGACGCTGCGATTATATCGATAGATTCTTTCATGTCGACTTCGAATACTTTGTCTTTCTCTTTGTTTTTTCCATGGTTTGTAAGAATAATTCTCAACATGTAGTTTCCGTTTAGTTTTGCATAAAAGTCGCAGACAATTATCTTCCTATTAGGATTGCAGGTCGAGTATCCTGCATTCTCGTAAAGTTGAAGGTCGCCACGTACGCCATTGCCTTCAAACGGTGCGAGTGAGTTTACGAAGGTGTCAAAAGGCGACCCGGGATCCTTCTCGCTGGACCAGGGACGCAGGGACATAGAATAGAGATGTGGCTCATCGCCCACAGGGAGTTTCAAGTATCCGCATAGCGGCAAACTCTGTCCGTACCTCAGGCAGAGCGTGGGGATATGGAAATAGACTGTATTGACGACATACTCTCCACCCCTCTTCGAGATTTTCTCCTGAAATGTTGGGGACTTCTTGTCCCATCTCGCGATCGTGGCAAATTCTCCGCTGGAGAAGGCGACCGTGAACGATAATCCTTCGACAAAGGGTAGCCTGATTGTGGCAGCTCCGTTCCCCACTTCAACCATTTCGCCTTTGTAGTTGGGTAGAATGAGGTAATCGGCAGCGTACGTCTGACTTGAGATGAAAAAGAGGACGAAAACAAACAAAGCTGCGAAAAAAGACTTAGCTCTAGCCAAAACAATGAACCTCACTCTCGATCGGAAAAAATCTATCGAGAGTTGTTGTCCCGGGCAACACTTCCAAATGTGCTATCGGTCGTTGTCCTCGGGTTTGAGATGTTAGGCACACGCCCAGTCTCGACGGATTAGGCACATCCTACCGTCCTTCATGCGGTGACATCGCCGACATTGCAAGAAGCAGCACGGCAGGCCCGTCAGGGCAATATGCCCTCCACTAACTGCTGACGGAAGAAAGTGAGCACTTGAGTGTTGAAGGCCTGGTGGAAAGCGGCGCGGTCGAAATCGGGGCCGTCCGCGCAGATCTCAGGTGCCGACTTGGCCATGGCAGGCGGGCACGTCGTCAGAAAGGCAAAGTGTCCGGCATCTGGAACGACATGAAAGTCCGGCATCTCAGGCAGATTGCGGGCGAGCGCATCCACTGCCGCAGGCAAGACGCCGTCGCCGCCATTCTGGGAGCCCCAGAGCTGAATGGGCATCCTCACGGCCTGTATGTTCTCCTTGCCCGGAAAGACATCGCTCAGTGGGTCCGCAATGACAAATGCCTTGATGCGCGGATCGTGAACCCAGGGACCGGCCGGTACCAACTGAGGAGCTACGCGTTCGCAGGTCATGCCAGTTCGGTCCTGACAGGGCAGGCGCAATTCGCGGAAATCGGGGTTCGCCCCACCAAGGACAAGGCCTGTATAGCCACCCCGAGAAAAGCCGTAGAAACCAATGCGCTGTGCATCGATCGCGGTGCTGTCGGCCGAGAAAGCGAGCATGTAGTCGACCAGGCGCTTGATGTCCTGCGGCCGGTTGACGAACGCTGCCAGAGTGTTTGAGCGATTTGACGCCAGCGTGATGGCGTTATCGTCGGGATGATTGAGTGCCACGACCATGAAGCCGGCGTCCGCCAGGGCTTCTGCGGTGTCATGGTGGCTCAAGCCGGTTCCGCCGAAACCGTGCGATATGACGATGAGTGGCAGCTTATTGCCCGCAAGCGGGCAATCGCGAACGGCGTCCAGTACGAAGGGGCCAAGTTCGATCCTCTGCGAGGGTTGGGCGCATGGTGACCATTGCACGGCTTTCAGGGCGGGGCCGTCGTCATCGGCGGGAACCTCGAAGACCTTCAGACCGGCAGCGTGCGCGCCGACGGCAAAACAGAACGAAGCGAGAAAGACAACGAACTTCTTGATCAGCATGTCTCGTAACTCCAAAACACCGGGTGCTGGTGGTGAGAGAACTCTCGCTCCGGGCCTTCGCTCTCCATCTCATTCTCCCTCGAGAGTTGCAATAACCATCTCACCCACCCCGTACCATCAATCCGCTCAAACCTGGGACTTCCTCATCCTCCCGACATTTTCAAGGACAGGAAAAGAGCTCGGGATGATGGATTTCTCGAAGGCGGAAGGACGTCTCTGGCGCAAGGACGCCACCGCCTATGAAGAGCTGACGCACGAGGACTGCATCATGGTCTTCGTTCCCGTCGGAATTTCAGAACGCGGCCTGATCGTCGAGAGTACCCGGATTGTGTCGCGCGCTTCGTCGGGGACGGTGTCGGACAGGGAGAGGTCGAGGGACATGGGGCGAGGGTAGGGGGAAGCGGGGGAGGAGTCGAGGGGGCGGAGGTCCGAAGCGGACACGGGAATGTAATTGGCTGCCATGAGATAACCAAGATTCCACTAGTCCTAGCCAGCCGGGAAGAGACTGTCAGAAAAATAAGCCGCATGATCACGGGCGCTCGTCCACTCAAAACGGACGGGCCTGCAGGACGAGAGAGTCTTACCGCAGGCTTCGGCAAATCCCTTGAGCGCAATCGCACGAGCGCGGGATGCCTGCGCCTGCTCCGCTTACCGTTCGGATCTTGTTCCGCCCCTATCACGGTTGCGCCGTCTCTGCCGAATACGAGCGGTGAACAGAGCCCTACTTTTCGAACCGTTCGCCCTCGGACAAATCCCTGACGACAAGAACCGACAAAGCAAAGCCTGGGCTGTGCATGTCGACCACTCCATCACTGAAGTCGAAGTAGTAGAACATATTGGGAATGGCTTCGCTGGTCGTCCAGAATTCTGCTCCTTCACCCTGATCAGACATTGCGGCACCCGGAAATACCCTCGTGTCGATCGTCTGCCCATCACAAGAATGAAACCAAAGTTTTTCCATCTCTGGGCCAGACGGAAGCCTCCATCCTTGCCCATATGCCTTGGCCTGCTTGATAGCCTCGTTATGGTTGAGGTAGCTCGGTTCGCCGGTACACCGATCCTCTTTGCTCCAGGTCATGCCAAGAGGACAACGGTTCCAGACCAGCATATTTCTTGGATCGATCGCAAGCGAACCTTTAAGCACAAATCCGGTCACTGGTGGTGGCTTGCAATCTGCAAGAACAAATTGATACGGGATTATCGCCAGGAGGACACTTAGGATTAAACTGAAGACAATTTTCATTGGTTCGCAATCTGTTATCTTCTGCAGTGCGGAATTTTCGTAGCAATTGCGGCGGTTTTACAATTCATCCCACATGCAATGCACGTCGCAAAAATCCCTGCGTTTGACTCGGTTCTGCGCCTGATTTTTGTTCTGTTCGAAAAAAGAGGGAGATGACAAGAATAAGGCGATTGCTATGCATGTCGGGGATGCTGGACAAACGAAGAACACCAAACGCTGCGACAATCACGGCTGCTATTCCCTGGCAAGGATTGTTGGCTTGAAGCGGCCGTCTGTTGGCCGGGATACGACTCTCTTGCCTCGTCACCTACCGTCCCTCGCGCCACCACATGGCCGACATCGCGAGCAGCAGCACGGCAAGGCCGGCGAAGCCCGCGAATAGCGGCAGCGTGTCGATGCCCTTCAGCACCGTCTCGTCGGTCATGCGGATCAGCATCCGCTTGTCGTCGCTGACGCGGATGTCGCTTCTGACCGGCAGGATATCGGGGATGCGCAAGCCGCCGCGGCCGTCGTCGAGCCGTCCGAGATAGCCCTTGCTGCGCTCGGCGACCGGTTCTAGCGCCCCGGTCGTCGAGATCATCGCCTTGAATTCTTGGGCATCGGCCGCGCCGACATGGGCAAGCGTCGAGAGGTCGCCATTGGTGATCTTGAAGAGGCCGGTCTCCTCCATCCGCTTTTCGCCGCGGTAGAGGCCGGGGGCAATCTCGGTAAGCGGCAGGCTTTCGGTCTTGCCGGAGGGGGATTCGACCACTGCCGCGCCCGGCGCGTCGCCGATCGTCTGGCGGGTCACTTCGAGCAGATGGCCGGAGGCGCGCGCCGTCAGCGCCTCTTCCTCCAGTTCCGGCTCCTTCATCAGCCAGTGGGCGATGCGGCGATAGAGCGAGACGTGCGGGCCGCCGCCCTCGAAACCGCGCGCCCAGAGCCAGCCCTGGTCCGAGAGCAGCATGGCGACGCGGCCTTCGCCGGCGCGATCGAGGACGAGGAGCGGCCGGTCGCCGTCGCCGGTCATCACCGTCTCGCCCTTCGGCGGTTCGACGTCGACGGTGCGGAACCAGCGGCCCCAGTGCGGCGGCTCGACGGTCGAACCGTCGAGGCCGCGGGTGACGGGGTGGCGCTTGCCCTTGTCGGAAAGCCGCGGATAGAAGCCCACCTCATGCATGGTGCCGAGGGGGGCTGCCGGCAGTACGGTTTCCAGCGGTGTCAGCGCGATCGAATCCTCGCTCGCATGCTCGGGGCCTGCGGCGATCAGCAGCGCGCCGCCCTTCTTCACATATTCGGCGATGTAGTCGTAATAGAGGATCGGCAGCACGCCGCGGTGCTGGTAGCGGTCGAAGATGATGAGGTCGAAATCGTCGATCTTCTCGACGAAGAGTTCCCGCGTCGGGAAGGCGATCAGCGACAGCTCGTTGATCGGCGTGCCGTCCTGCTTTTCCGGCGGCCGCAGGATGGTGAAGTGGACGAGATCGACCGAGGCGTCGGATTTCAGGAGGTTGCGCCAGGCGCGCTCGCCGGCATGCGGCTCGCCGGAGACGAGCAGCACGCGCAGGTTCTCGCGGATGCCCTGGATGAGATGGACCGCTTGATTGTTGGCCTCGGTCACCTCGCCGGCGACCGGATCGACGGCAAGTTCCACCACATTGGTTCCGCCGCGCGGCACCTTGAACGGGAAGGGCGTCTCCGCTCCCGGCGTCGCATCGACGACGGCCGTCTGTTCGCCGTTGATCGAGACGGTGACCCGCGCCGGCGCGTTGGTGGAGCGCCCGTCGTCGAAGACCCGGAACGTCAGTTCCTGATCCTCCCCGACGATGCCGAAGCGGGGCGCGCGCAGCACCTCGATGCGCCGGTCGTGCTCGTCGGCCTTGCCGGTGACGAGGCTGTGCACCGGCCCCGCGAAACCGAGTGACTGGCCGGCGCCGGGCACGTCGTGCACCTGGCCGTCGGTC
>NZ_JAMXLD010000001.1:2460251-2576411 GCF_024054295.1 Ciceribacter sp. RN22 | reverse complement strand
TCGCTGGCCTCGACGATGCGTGGTTCGATGAGCGGGAAGCGCGCGAGCCGCTCCTTGAGCGCCGTCAGCGCCGCATCGGTCATCTCTCGCCGTCCGGCGGTCTCCTGGCTCTGGCTGCGGTCGACGACGACCGGCACGACGGTGGTCAGGCGCTCGCGGTTCTCCTGAAGGAGCAGCGGGTTGGCGAGCGCGGCAAGCACGGCGAGCGCGGCCGTGAGGCGGAGCGCCGTTCCGCGGATCGAAGAGCGGAAGCCGAGCACCGCAAGGGCAAGCGCGATCACCGCGAAGGCTGCGAGGAAGGGGAGCGGCAGGAAGGGCGAAAACTCGATCGTCATCGTCACTGCCCCAGCCGTTCGAGCAGGGCGGGGATGTGCACCTGGTCGGCCTTGTAGTTGCCGGTCAGCATGTACATCATGATGTTCACGCCGGCGCGGAAGGAGAGTTCCCGCTGCCTTTCGTCGGGCGGCACGGTCGGGAGCATGGAGGCGCCGTTGTCATCGATCGCCCAAGCGCCGAGCAGGTCGTTGCCGGTGATGAGGACCGGAGACACGCCGTCGGCGGAGGAAACCACGCCGCTATTGCTGTTGCGCGCCTCCTGGCGGGCCTCGACCCAGAGCGGACTGCCGCTGTAGCGGCCGGGAAAACCCGTCAGCAGGTAGAAGGAGCGCGTCAGCACGTGGTCCGAGGGCACAGGTTCCAGCGGCGGGATGTCGATGTTGGCGAGGATGGCCCGCAGCCGCTCGCCGTTCGCGCTCGGGCCTTCGTCACTGCCGAAGCTCGCATACTGGTCGCGGGTGTCGAAGAGGACGGTGCCGCCGGCGCGCATATAGGCGTCAATCCGGTTGATCGCAGCGGCCGAGGGCATCGGTGCCGACGCCGAGACCGGCCAGAAGATGATCGGATAGAAGGAAAGCTCGTCGGTTTCGAGGTCGAGCCCGACCGGCTCTGCAGGCTCGAGCGTGGTGCGGTAGGTCAGGAACTCCGTGAGGCCGGCAAGCCCCCGTTCCGAGAGCCGGTCGACGTCCGGTTCGCCGGTGACGACATAGGCGAGGTGGGTGTTGTCGAGCCGCTCCAAGAGCTTCTCATCGCCGGGGCGGGCATCGGCCGCATGGCTGCTGTCCGGGTGGAGAGCGAGGATCGCGGTGACGGCCAAAGCGGCTGCGAGGCCCTGGCCGCGGCGTCTGCCGCTGAAGACGCCGTTCATGAAGAGCACGATCAGGCTGTCGGCGAGGAGAGCCAGGAAGGCGAGGGCGAGCAGCGCCGGCTTGAGCGGCGTCGCGGCGTTCCCTGCGAGCGCCTCGCGGGTGACGGCGGCCGCCGGATCGACGGGAAGCGGCAGGAGTTCGGCGCCGGGTTCGAGCAGGTTCAAGGCGACGAAGCCGTCCTCGCTGCCGTAGAGGCCGGGCGGATTGTCGAAGGTCGCAGCGAGCGGCCGTCCGGCACCGAGATTGATCGGTCTCGCCGTCGCGGTGTCGGTGGTCATCGCTCCGCGCGCGGTCAGCAGGCGGTAGGGCGGCAGCGTCGCCGCGGCGGTGCCGTTCCCCTCGGCGCTCGCGCCGGCGTGTGACAGTTGCACGATCCGCCGCAACATCTCGACGAACTCGCCCGAGATCGGCAGATCGGACCAGGTCGCCTCGGCGCTGACGTGGAAGAGCACGATGCGGCCGGCGCCGTTCTCCTTGACCGTCACCAGCGGCGTCCCGTCGTTGAGGCTCGCCCAGGTGCGTTCCTGAAGGTCAGGGGTGGGTTCGGCCAGCACCTGGCGCTTGATCAGCACGCCTTCCGGCTTCTTCATGCCCGCGAACGGGCCGGTCTTCGGGAAATCGGCGAGCGGCTGCGGTTCGGCCCAGGACATGGCGCCGCCGAGCACGCGCTCGCCCTGCCTGAGCATGACGGGCAGCAGCGGATCGTCAGCGGGTGCGGCGGCGAGGCGTGGACCGGCAAAGCGGATGACGGTGCCGCCCTTGGCGATCCAGCGCTGGAGTGGCTCGTAGAGTTCGCCGGGCAGGCGGCCGATGTCGGCGAGAATGATCACCGAGGGGTTTTGCGCAAGGAGTTCGGGGATCGCGGCGGCGAGGTCGGCATTGTTCGAGCGGATCAGGTCGGCATAGGGCGCAAGCGCGCGCTCGGTGTAGTAGAGCGGCGAGAGAAGCGGCTGGAAGCCGTCGTCCGGTTCGCCGGAAATCATCGCCACGCGCCGGCGACGGAAGCCGTCATCGAGCAGATGGGTGGCGCCGGCATTGGCAGCGCCGGTGACGGTAAGCCGAGTGAAGTCGTTCCGCAGCTCGAACGGGGCGGCGACGGTCGCCTTGGCAAGCGTCTCGCCGGGCGAAAAGCGTGCCTCGCCGGTGGCGATCGCTCGGCCCTGCCGGTCCTGCGCATCGATCATCAGGCGGCTCTCGCCGGCGGAAGGCAGCCGGGAAACCGTGACGTCCAGATCGTTCGCGCCGTTTACGGCGTTGGTGATCGCGACCGCGCCGCGTCCGTCGCCTTCGACGAGGCGCAGTTGCCGGGGCGCGAGCGCGGACAGTTGCGTGACCGTATCGTCCTCGGTGGTGGCGGCAACGCCGTCGCTGACGAAGACGAGCGAGCCGGGCGCGGTTCCGTCGAGCGCTTCCTTGAGCGCCGTGATGGCACGCGGACGATCCGGTTTCAGCGGCTTCGGTTCCGCGGCGCGCAGCTTCTTCAGTGCGGCGGCCGCCGTCCCCGGCACCGCGTCGTGGCTGGCATCGGCGGTGAAGGCGATCGCGACGGGAATGTCCTCTCCCTCGGCTTCCGCAATCAGGCCCTCCGCTGTCGCGACCCTGCGATCCCAGTCGGCGGCGGCTGCCCAGCTGTTGTCGACGAGGAGGACGAGCGGGCCGTCGCCGGAAACGGATGCCGTCCGCGGATTGAGCACCGGATCGGCGAGCGCGAGGATCACGAGGGCGGCGATCACCATCCTGAGGAGCGTCAGCCACCACGGGCTCTTGTCCGGTGTCTCCTCGCGCTTCAGGACGGTCGCGAGGATGCGCAGCGGCGGAAAAACCTCCGTCCGCGGACGCGGCGGCGTCAGCTTCAAGAGCCACCAGATGAGCGGCAGGGCGGCGAGTGCGATGAGGATGGCCGGCGTCCCGAAGGCGAGGGGAAGAAAGCTCATCGCACTCCTCCCGCGGGCTGCGGCGGATTGCCGGAGAGATACATGTGGACGGCGACGAGCGCCTGCGAGGCAGGCTGGTCGGTCCGGTGGGCGACGAAGCTCCAGCCGAGCCGCCGCAGTGCTTCGCCGAGGCTCTCGCGGCGGGCGAAATAGGCGCGGCGATAGTCTTCCTGCAGCCGCTCGGCGCGGCCGGAGACAAGCTTCTCGCCGGTTTCCGGATCCGTGAAGATCGTCCGCCCGCTATAGGGAAAGGATTCCTCCGCCGGGTCGGCCACCTCGACGACATGGCCACGCAGCCCGCGCCGGGCAAGCGGGGCGATCCGCTCCATGATCCGGTCGGCATCGTCGAGAAAATCGCCGATCAGCACGATGTCGCTGATCCCACGGATCATCGCCGTCTCGGGCAGGCCGGCGCTCGGTGGCGCGTGCATGATCGCAGCGGCGAGCCGTTCGGCGGCATTGCGCGAGGAAACGGGGTCCATGACGCCCGGACAGCCGATGCGCTCGCCCGAGCGGGCGAGGATTTCGGCGAGCGCCAGCATCAGCACCAGGGCCCGGCCTTCCTTCGAGACCGGCGCGAAGGAGGATTTGTACATCATCGACGGCGACATGTCGGCCCAGAGCCAGACGGTATGGGCGGCCTCCCATTCGCGGTCGCGGACATAGGTGTGGTCGTCGCGGGCCGAGCGCCGCCAGTCGATGCGTGAGAGGCTTTCGCCCTCCGCATAGGGACGGAACTGCCAGAAATTCTCGCCGATCCCACGCTTGCGGCGCCCGTGCCAGCCGGCGATCACCGTGTTGGCGATCCGCCGCGCCTCAACCATGCAGTCGGGAACGAGCGCGGCGCGCTGGCGCGCGCGCGTCAGCGCATCGCTTCCGGAGGTCTGTTCGACGATCTGGCCGACTGCTGCCACGCTGACCGCCTTTCTAGCCTCGCGCCTGCTTGACGAGGTCGAGGATAACGTCGCGCACCGTCATGCCTTCCGCGCGGGCGGCAAACGTCAGCGCCATGCGGTGTTCGAGAACGGGCTCGGCGAGGGCCATGACGTCGTCGAGAGAGGGCGCGAGCCGTCCCTCATAGAGGGCGCGCGCGCGGGCGCAGAGCATCAGCGCCTGACCGGCGCGCGGGCCGGGGCCCCAGGCGACGTTCTTGTCCGTGCCGGCGTTCCCGTGGCCCGGACGGGCGGAGCGGACGAGCGCCAGGATCGCATCCACCACTGTTTCGGAGACGGGCATCTGGCGGATCAGCTTCTGGATGTCGACGAGCCGCGCTGCATCGATGACGCTCGACGGCTTCGCCTCGGTGATGCCGGTCGTTTCGAGCAGGATCTGCCGCTCCGCCGAAAGCTCCGGATAGCCGACATCGACCTGCAGCAGGAAGCGGTCGAGCTGCGCCTCCGGCAACGGATAGGTACCTTCCTGCTCCAGCGGGTTCTGGGTCGCGAGCACGTGGAAGGGGGAGGGCAGGTCGTAATGCTGCCCGGCGATGGTGACGTGGTATTCCTGCATGGACTGCAGGAGTGCCGACTGAGTGCGGGGGCTCGCGCGGTTGATCTCGTCGGCCATCAGAAGCTGCGCGAAAACCGGCCCCTTGATGAAGCGGAAGGATCGCCGCCCCGTCTCGTCCTGGTCCATGACCTCGGTGCCGAGAATGTCGGAGGGCATCAGGTCGGGGGTGAACTGGATGCGGTTCGCCTCGAGCCCCAGCACGCTTCCGAGTGTCGAGACGAGCTTGGTCTTGGCAAGGCCCGGCACCCCGACGAGTAGGGCATGGCCGCCGGAAAGGATGGCGAGCAGCGTGTTTTCGACCACGCGCTCCTGGCCGAAGATCACCTTGGAGACTTCCTGCCGCACCTCGGCGATGTCGGACAGCGCCTTCTCGGCCGCGGCGATGATGGCCTTCTCGTCGAGCAGGGGTTCGGCCGACGTCATCATGCCCATGATCTTCTCCCTCTGGTTCCGGCGTCAGGACATTCGTACCATGCCGCCGTTCTTCCGTCGCATCTAAAAGAAGTTATTCCCCAATCGGCGGCTGACAAGCGTGCGCGGAATGACTATCTCGTGACAGACAGCGATTATCGACAAACCGGGACGCAAAGATGGCAGGCGAGACCCTGAAGGCGACGGCGGATGCGGCCGGACTGGCGGCGCTGGTCGCGCGTGCCGCCGACCAGACCGCGGGCAGGGGGCTGCCGCCCGTCGAGCGCTGGAACCCGCCGTTCTGCGGCGACATCGACATGGAGATCCGCGCCGACGGAACCTGGTTTTACATGGGAACGCCGATTGGACGGGAAGCGCTGGTGCGCCTCTTCTCGACCGTGCTCAGGAAGGACGAGGACGGCAAGACCTATCTGGTGACGCCTGCCGAAAAGGTGGGAATCCGGGTCGAGGATGCGCCCTTTCTGGCCGTCGAGATGGTGCCCGGCGAACGCGACGGCGAACCGGTGCTCACCTTCCGCACGAATGTCGGCGATGTCGTCGAGGCGGGGCCGGATCACCCGTTGCGTTTCGTCGTTCACGGCGAGAACCACGAGTTGAAGCCCTATCTCAACGTGCGCGGCCGGCTGGAGGCCTTGGTGTCGCGCGCCGTCCTGTACGATCTCGTCGAGCGCGGCGAGGTGATCGAGGTCGACGGCGTGGAGATGTTTGCGGTTCGCTCCGCCGGCACGGTCTTCCCGGTCATGCGGGCGGACGAACTGGACACGTTATCGCGATGACGCTTTCGACGCTCACCCCCCGCTTTTCCGCCGCCGACTTCCGGCACAGGGCGCTCAACCAGATCGGCGCGCCGCTCGAACATGCCTGGCGCGAGCACGGCGACCACCTGCTCAATCCGGAGACGCTGCAGGAGATCGAAGGGCTTCAGTTCAAGGATGCCGCCGTGCTCGTCCCGGTCGTCGACGACGGTGACGATGGTGCCAAGGTGATCCTCACCCAGCGGACCACGCGGCTGCGCAAGCATTCCGGCCAGATCGCCTTTCCCGGTGGCGGCATCGACGAGACCGACGTCTCGCCCGAGGAGGCGGCGCTGCGCGAAGCGCAGGAGGAGATCGGCCTCGACCCTGCCTATGTCGAAACAGTGGGACGCCTGCCGCAATATCTCTCGGCGACCGGCTTCCGCATTTTCCCGGTGCTGTCGGTCGTCCGCCGCGGTTTCACCATCACGCCCAATCCGCACGAGGTGGAGAGCGTCTTCGAAGTGCCGCTTTCCTTCCTGATGAACCCGGAAAACCACCAGCGCGACAGCCGGGACTGGCGCGGCATCGTCCGCCACTACTACGTGATGCCCTATGCCGAGCGCTATATCTGGGGCATCACCGCCGGCATTATCCGCACGCTCTATGAAAGGCTCTATGCATGACCAACCTGTCGCAGGAGCCGTGGTTTCGCGACCCGGCGCTCATCCGTGTCATGGACCTCCTGAACGCCGAAGGCGGCGAGGGGCGGGTCGCGGGCGGCGCCGTTCGCAACAGCCTGATGGGGCTCCCCGTCGCCGACATCGACATTGCGACGACGCTGGAGCCGGAACAGGTGACCGCGCGGGCGAAGGCTGCCGGCATCAAGGCGGTGCCGACCGGCATCGATCACGGCACGGTGACGCTGGTCGTCGACGGCAAACCCTTCGAGGTGACGACGCTTCGCCATGATGTGGAAACCGACGGGCGGCGCGCGACGGTGCGGTTCGGGGCGGACTGGCGGGAGGATGCCGAGCGGCGGGACCTGACGATCAACGCGCTCTACGTCGACCAGGCGGGCGAGGTGATCGATCTCGTCAACGGCCTGCCGGACGTCGAGACGCGGACGGTGCGGTTCATCGGCGACGCCGACAGGCGGATCGCCGAGGACTATCTGCGTATCCTGCGCTTCTTCCGCTTCTTTGCCCATTACGGCGCCGGGCGACCCGACGCCGAAGGGCTCAAGGCCTGCATGCGCGCGCGCGGCAAGCTCGCAACGCTTTCGGCGGAAAGGATCTGGTCGGAGCTCAAGAAGCTGCTCAAGGCGCGTGATCCGAGCCGCGCGCTGCTGTGGATGCGCCAGTCCGGCGTGCTCACCGAAATCCTGCCGGAGACGGAGAAATGGGGGATCGACGCGATCCACGGGCTGGTTGCCGCCGAACATGCGCTCGGCTGGCATCCCGATCCGATGCTGAGGCTCGCGGCGATCGTGCCGAAGGACGCCGCACGGCTCGCGGCGATGGCCGAACGGCTGCGGATGTCGAAGGCGGAAGCACGCTTCCTCGATCATTTCGCGCGTGCGCCGAAGCCGGATATCGCCGTCAAGGATACCGCATTCGACCGCGACCTCTACCTCCACGGCAAGGAGGGGCTCACGACGGTCCTCAAGCTCGAGCTTGCTACGGTGCGGGCGAAGGGCGAGGACGACCCGGCGATCATGGCGCGGGTTGCGCGGCTCTCGGCGCTTCTCAAACGGGCCGAGGCCTTCGAGAAGCCATCGTTTCCGGTTTCTGGCGCGGATCTGCTCGCTGCCGGCATTTCACCGGGGCCGGCAGTCGGAAAGGCGCTGAAAGCGCTGGAATCGGAATGGGTTGCCGGCAATTTCTCGATGGACCGGGCGAGGTTGCTCGCCCGGCTCAAGGAGATGAGTGTTTCCTGATCTGGTTCAGGCCGTCGCCTTTTCCGTCGTGACGATGCGGGCCTTGATGTTCTCGATCATGTTCTCGCGGATGATGGTTTCACCATGCGCGGTCCGCATATGTTCGACCGCGCGGCGCACGACTTCCGCTTCCTCGTCCGCCCGCGTATGCCACGGGCAGCCCGGCACGAGCGAACCGCATTCAAACAGCTTCATGGCTTTCTCCTCTTCATGTGGGGTTCAACCCTTTCTCAAATCGGCGGGAAGGCGCATAGGTTCCCTCCCGCACGCGCGACCGGGCGCGAGGCAATGAAAAAGGGAATCTATACCTGTTCCGGCATAGCCCAGGCGTTGAACACCGAAGGGGCTGCCTTCGGCTTCCAGCCGCGGATCAGGGTCTTCACTGCTTGATCGGTGTCCAGAGCGCTGAGATCACGGCCGGCGAGACGAAGTCTGACTTCCTCCACGAAATAGGAGTGGGGAAGGTCGACGCCGCCCGACGCCCTGAGTTCTTCCGCGAGACGGTCGATGATGCGCTCGGTTTCGGCAGCGTTTTCGCTGTTCTTGGGAGTGGGAGCGCTAGTCGAACGGGCCATTGCATTTCTCCTCCTGCAAACCGCGGGGAGAATAGCACGACGTTAGGGATCACTAAAATATAAAATTCGTTAGGGTTTGTGACTCAATCGACGCGGTCAGTCTTCATGGCCAGCGTACGACCGGGGGTAGCGAAGACAGGATCGACTCGACATTTCCTCCGGTCTTGAGCCCGAAGATCGTGCCACGGTCATAGAGCAGGTTGAACTCGACGTAGCGTCCGCGCCGTACGAGCTGTTCGTCGCGATCGGCCTCCGTCCAGTCGTTGTTGAAGTTCGAACGGACGATCCGCGGATAGACGAGGTTGAAGGCACGGCCGACATCCTGCACGAAGGCGAAATCGGCGGCCCAGCCGCCCTGTTCCGCCCCGGAATGCAGCCAGTCGAAGAAGATGCCGCCGATGCCGCGCGGCTCGTTGCGATGCTTCAGGAAGAAGTATTCGTCGCACCAGGCCTTGAAGCGCGGGTAGTCCGCGACGGCCGCGTGCTTGCCGCAGGTGATTTCCATCGCCCGGTGGAAGAGACGGCTGTCGGGATCTTCCTGGGTGCGGCGGCGATCGAGCACCGGCGTGAGGTCGGCACCGCCGCCGAACCACTGGCTGGTGGTGACCACCATGCGGGTGTTCATGTGAACGGCGGGAACGTTCGGATTGACCGGATGGGCGATCAGGGAAATGCCCGAGGCCCAGAACCGCGGGTCTTCCTCGGCACCGGGCATCTGCTTGCGGAATTCCGGCGAGAACTCGCCGTAGACGGTGGAGGTGTGGACGCCGACCTTCTCGAAGACGCGGCCTTCCATCATCGACATCCGGCCGCCGCCGCCGGCGCCGCCATCGCGCAGCCAGTCCTTGCCGACGAACCGGCCGGGCGGCTGATTGGAGAGCGGTCCCGCCAGCTCCTGTTCGAGCGTTTCGAAGGAGGCGCAGATGGTGTCCCTCAGCGTCTCGAACCAGGCGCGCGCCTCGTTCTTCTTCTCTTCGATGTTCTCGGGCAATTCCCGTGGCAGGTCGGGTCTTTCCATTCCTCAGGTCCTCGTCTCCGGCCGTCTTGAACGAGTCGGCCGCATCGACCCATGGCTTAGCAGGTCGCCCGGCGGCGGGCCAGAGAGGCTCCCCGCCGTCCCCCGAATTTCGACTCGCAAACGGGCGGCTGCGCGACTACATTTCAGGGTAGGCGAGGTGTTTCATGACGAAGATACCCGGCTTGCCGCCGCTCGACGGTCTCAGGAAGGAAATTGCCAAACATCGGAGGGCGAAGTCCCGTTCCGAGACCGGGCATTTTGTTCGCGAGACCTTCTGTCTGTCGCGCGAGGAGGCGAGGGCCAAGGCCAGGGAGTGGTTCGACGCCTTTCCCAAGGCCGCCTACTGGACCGAGGTCGAAAGCTGGCGGCAGCTCGATGGTGACCGGATCGAGTTCACCATGCGGCGCCTTCCATCCGCCGACTGACCTTTTCTGGTTCTATCGGATGTTTCCCCCTCTCGGCGGCAGGGATCGGTAAAATTTTATCCGTGCGCTGAAAGCTTTCGAAATGCCGGTTTGGCACTCTCCGGCCATCCGTCCGCAATGATATCGGAAAGTACCAATAGAGAATGAGTCTCCTGCAATCCCTGTCCTCTGCCGCAACGTTCTCGCGGGCCGGCGAGCGTGTCGCGCCATCCGCCGTTGTACCGGCTCCAGCCGTCACCGCGCGGAAGGTCGACGCAGCCGCCGAAAACGACAGTTACTGGTCGATCACCACGAGCCTCGGGATGGGCAGTCTTTCCCTGTCGAGTGCCGCAGACGCGACGGGGCGTGCGGCCGCGCTGACCGATGTCGCCGCCCTCGGCATCGAGACGACCACCGGTATCGTCATGGACATCCGCGAGCGGCTCATCGAGGCCCGCTCGCCGGGCGCCGACCGCAATGCACTCAATACGGAGATCGGCGCGCTGAAGGAGCAGTTGGCGGCGGCTGCCGCTTCCAGTACCTATGACGGACAGAACTGGCTCCATCTCGACGCGGGTCAGCGGCCGAAGGTGCAGTCCGTCATCGCCTCCGTGTCACGCTCGGGGCCGGGCGAGCTTTCCGTCAACGTCGCGGATTTCGATACCGGCCGATCCGTGGTCACCAGCAGCGAAAACGCCGCCGACGGCGTTCTGACGCGCGCCCATGCCGGGCTTACTCGCAGCGGCGGGGGCTACGCCTACTTCCTCCTCGATACCAATGCCGCCGTTCCGCCGTCCTCGCCGGCGCGCGAGGTTTCCCTTGCCGGCAACACGAGTTCGACGGAACTCGACGGCATGATCGCCGCCGTCGACAGCATGCTGACCGGTCTCTACGAGGCCGGCGCCTCGCTCGGCGTCATGCGCAAGGGCATCGCCGGCGACGACGGTTTCCTCGACAGCATCCCGGAAATGACCGAAAGCGCTGTCGGCGAACGCATCGAAACCGGCATGACCGGTGACGAGGCCCTGCGTGCGGCGCTGCAGGTCCGCGACCAGCTTCAGGCGACCGGCCTCAACATCGCAAACGGCGACATGCGGGCACTGTCCGACCTGTTCCGCTGACGGCTTCTTCTCGACCGTCAGGCGGAAGGCGCCGCGTCAGTGGATGGAGTTCTTCTTGGGAGATCTCTGCCGTGCCGCGGGCTTGCGTGTGCCGGGTGCGGCAGGGGCTTTCTCAGGCACAATCGAGACCACCTCGTCCTTCGCCGTGTCGGCGACATCCGCGACGGGGGCGACGTGCGGAAGAGCCGTCACCTCCGCCGGAGCCGGCGCGGCGGTCTCCACGACGACCGGCAGGCTGTGCCCGATGAGCTCCTTCAATACACTCGTGACCTGTAGCGAGCCGGGCAAGTCAGTGTTCGTCGAATGCCCGGCGAGCGGCACGCGGATGTCGGTGCCGATCTGCGGCCGCGAGTTGACTTCGCCATACCAGTCGAGTTCGCCGACCACGTCGACGACGTCGGTGAATTCCGGCGGCATCACGATGCGTCCGCCGAAAGTCACGATCCTCAGTCCGTCGGCGAGCGTGCGGACGCGCTGCGGATTCGTGCGCCTCAGTCCATAGAGCGCTTCCGAGAGCACCCGGTTGCCGCTCGAATGGGCCGCTAGCATGTGGAAGGAGAGCCGCGGATCACCGAGCAGTTCGGCTGCCGTGTCGGCGTCGAGGCAGGACCCGCCCTCGCGCCCGGGGTTCAGGTGGCGCTGGGCATAGGCGCCGAGCTGCGGGCGGCCGACCGCATCGTCCAGCGTTTCCATCTGACTGCGGAAATGCCCGAGCCAGCCGAAGAAGAAGCTTCCGCCCATCGCCTCGACGAAAACGTCGCCGAGGCCATAGCCGGAGACGATCGCCGCAACGGGAGCACCGACCGCGTCCGCGACGTTGCGGGCGAAGGCCGCAGCCCCGATTGCCGAACCGCCGACACCGGCGATCGCCAGCACGTGGACGTCCTTGCCGCCGCGCAGCAGGTATTCGTCGACGCTGTCGCACAGCGTCAGCATGCCGGCGCCGGTCGGCGGCACGATCATGATCAAGCCTTCGGCCGTGATGGCGTCGCTGATATAGAAGACTTCCTCGGAGGTAAGCGCCTTCACGTCATAGAAGAGCGCATCGAGGCCGGTGTTGCGCGCCCTCAGCGCCTCCAGCGCAACGTTTCGGAAGGGGCGGTGCTGCAGCCTTTCGGGGATGCTCAGGCTGCGCGCGAACTGCGTCAAGCCCAGGGTGAATGCCGTATCGAACATAAGGCCACCTCGTCGTTCTTTCGCGCTGCAGCATGACACAACGGCGGGACTTCGCCAAGCGCGTGTTTGCCGCAGCCGTCTTCAACTTTCGAGCAGATGCGGTCCGCCGCCCTTCTCGGCCAGAGTGTCCATGGGATTTCTGAGCGGGCAGTCGCTCATCGACAGGCAGCCGCAGCCGATGCAGCCGGTGAGGTGGTTCCTGAGCGACTGCAGCTGGTCGATCCGCCGGTCAAGCGCGTCGCGCCAGCGTTCGGAGAGGCGGCTCCAGTCCTCGGCCGTCAGCGGCCGGTCGTGCGGCAGCACGGAGAGCGCCTCGCCGATCTCGGCAAGCGGGATCCCGGTCTTCTGCGCGACCTTGATGACGGCGACACGCCGGAGCACCGAGCGGGGATAGCGGCGCTGGTTGCCGCGGTTGCGGTTGCTGTGGATGAGACCCTTGGCTTCGTAGAAATGCAGCGTCGAGACGGCGACGCCGCTGCGCTCGGCGACCTCGCCGACGCTTAGCTCGCGCCGCGGCTTTTCGGGATCGGATTTCTTCGCGACCATGTTGACCTCAATATTGGTTGAGGTCTTATACGGTCAAACAGACGCTTTTCCAAGCGGGTCGCAGCGCGGCGAGAGGCGGTCAGGCTTGCCCGAACCCGGTCTGCCGCAGGGCCTCGCCGGCGATCATCGCCGCCGACATCGCGACGTTGATCGAGCGCTGGCCCGACATCATCGGGATGATCACGCGGCCCTCGGCAGCGTCGTGGACGAGATCGGGAACGCCGGCGCTTTCCCGGCCGAAGAGAAGGATGTCGTCGGGGCGGAAGGCGAAGTCGACATAGGGAACGGCTGCCTTCGTCGAGGCCAGGACAAGGCGGCGGCCGGTCGTCGCCCGCCATGCCTCGAAGCGTTCCCAGTTGACGTGGCGCATGAGGGAAACCGCGTTGAGATAGTCCATGCCGGCGCGCTTCAGGTTGCGGTCGGATATGTCGAAACCGGCCGGCTCGATGACGTCGACGCCGAGGCCCAGGCAGGCGGCGAGGCGAAGGATGGTGCCGGTATTGCCTGGAATGTCCGGCTGGTAGAGGGCGATGCGCAACGAGGTCATGGCGCGTTTCTTAGGCCAGGTGGAGCCGCAAGCTCAAGTGCCGGTTCGGCGAGCGGTAGAGTTGTGGTCAATGGGCAACACCGCGGCAGTGATGCGCGCAGAAGGAGCAGATTGACGCTTTTCAATTCGACGGGAGGCGGCTAGGTTTCGCATCTCTTCAACACGCAACAGGGAGGCCTTGATGATACCCACTGGCGTTATTTGCCTCCCGGTCCCGGACATGCATCCGACGGCGTGGTAGCGATCAGTTCGCTCCTTTTCTGACTTTCCGTTTTGTTCAAGGCGCAGTCCCCGATGGATTGCGCCGTCCGTTCAAACCCCTGACTCCGTTTGTCGCGGCATCGCCGCGCGGTGTCGACAGGGGCAAGACGAGTGGAGATATTCATGCTTGGCTGGTTCGAACAGCGACTCAATCCCTATCCGGCGGGTGTTCCGACCCTGCCGCCGAAAGGGCTCTTCCGCTTCTGCTGGTACTATTCAAAGCCGGCGGCGCCCTGGCTTCTCGGGGTGGCGATCTGCACCGCGCTGATCGCCGTCGGCGAGGTGACGCTCTTCCGTTTTCTCGGCGATATCGTCGACTGGCTTTCCAAGGCCGATAGAGAAACCTTCCTGCAATCGGAAGCTCCGCGGCTCATCGGCATGGCGCTCGTCGTCCTCGTCGGGCTGCCGCTCGTCGTGGCAATCGACTCCCTCATCATGCACCAGGTGTTGCTCGGCAACATGCCGATGATCGCGCGCTGGCAGATGCACCGCTTCCTGCTTCGACACTCGATGACCTTCTTTGCCAACGAGTTCGCCGGGCGCGTCGCGACGAAGGTCATGCAGACCTCGCTTGCGGTGCGCGAAGGGGTGATGAAGGTGCTCGACGTCTTCGTCTATGTCGTCACCTATTTCATCTCGATGATCGTGATCGTCGCCACGGCCGATCTGAGGCTCGTCGCGCCGCTCGTCATCTGGGTCGTCGTCTACGTGTCGATCGTCAGCTATTTCGTTCCGCGGCTGCGGAAGGTATCGGCCGATCAGGCGGATGCGCGCTCGATGATGACGGGCCGGATCGTCGACAGCTACACCAACATCGCGACGGTGAAGCTCTTCTCCCATGCTGGCCGCGAGGAGGACTACGCCCGCAACGGCATGGACGAGTTTCTCGTCACCGTGCACCGGCAGATGCGGATGGTGACGCTCTTCCACGTCCTCGTCTACGTCAACAACTGTATCGCGTTGTTTGCGGTCGGTTCGCTCGGCATCGCCTTCTGGCTGGGCGGCTCGATCTCCGTCGGGGCGATTGCGATCGCCATCGGCCTCGCCATGCGCATCAACGGCATGTCGCAATGGATCATGTGGGAGGTCTCGGCGCTCTTCGAGAACATCGGCACCGTCTACGACGGCATGAAGATGATGACCAAGGCGCATGACGTCGTCGATGCACCCGGCGCCAGGCCGCTCACCGTGGCGAAGGGCGAGATCGTCTACGATCACGTCCGTTTCCACTACGGCAAGGCGAAGGGCGTCATCGAGGACTTCTCGCTGGTCGTCAATCCGGGCGAGAAGGTCGGTCTGGTCGGCCGCTCCGGCGCCGGCAAGACGACGCTGATGAACCTGCTTCTGCGCTTCTACGACCTCGAGAAGGGAAAGATCCTGGTCGACGGTCAGGACATCGCGACCGTATCGCAGGACAGCCTGCGCTCGATGGTCGGCGTCGTCAGCCAGGACACCTCACTCCTGCACCGCTCGATCCGCGACAACATCGCCTACGGCCGGCCGCAGGCGAGCGACGCCGAGGTGATCGAGGCGGCGAAGCGGGCGAATGCCTGGGAGTTCATCGAAGGACTCGTCGACTACAAGGGTCGCACCGGCCTCGACGCCCAGGTGGGCGAGCGCGGTGTCAAGCTCTCCGGCGGCCAGCGGCAGCGCATCGCGATCGCCCGGGTGTTCCTCAAGAACGCCCCGATCCTGGTGCTCGACGAGGCAACCTCGGCGCTCGACTCGGAAGTCGAGGCGGCGATCCAGGAAAGCCTGTTCTCGCTGATGGAGGGCAAGACGGTGATCGCGATCGCCCACCGGCTCTCGACGCTGACGCAGATGGACCGGCTGATCGTGCTCGACAAGGGCCGGATCATCGAAACCGGCACCCATCAGGAGCTGGTGGCGCTCGGCGGCATCTACGCCGATCTCTGGAACCGCCAGTCCGGTGGCTTCCTCGCCGACCACGACCTCGACGAGACGGAGCAGGCGGCGGAGTAACTCTGCCGCCGGCAAAGACTACGGGCTCACGCCATCCCGGCTGTCGCCGCATCACCATCCGTGGTGCGGCGGCAGCCGTCCTTTCCGCCGAGCGGGAATCCGCCTATATCCCTTCCATGCTGTTTCGCCCGATCGCCCGCCTCTTCGAGAACTGGATCGACCCCTTTGCGCGTTCGGACGACCTGCGTCCGCCGGAAGGGACCGCCGCGTTCATCTGGTTCTACGTGTGCCAGGCGAAATGGGCCTTCGCCGCCATGGCCGTTCTCGGCGGCGCGGTCGCCATGCTGGAGGCGGCGCTCTTCTGGTTCGTCGGCAGGCTCGTCGACCTCCTCGACACCGTGCCGCGGGAAGGCGGCTGGAACGGACTGATCGCAGCGCACGGCGTGGAGCTCGCGGTGATGGCGCTGACCGTGCTCGTCGTGCGCCTCGTCGTGGTGACGCTCGGCGCGCTGGTCGAAGAACAGGTGATCGTCCTCAACTTCTTCAATCTCGTGCGCTGGCAGGCGCATGTGCACGTGGCGCGGCAGGCGCTTTCCTTTTTCCAGAACGACTTTTCCGGCCGCATCGTCACCAAGGTCTGGTCGGCGGGGCAGGCGACCGGCGATCTCATGACCTCGCTGCTGCAGGTCGCCTGGTTCATGGTCATCTATACGGTTTCGACCATGGCGCTCGTCGCCCAGCTCGACTGGCGGCTGGCGGCGATCATCGCCGGCTGGGTGGTCATCTTCCTCCTGCTCGCCCGCTACTTCGTGCCGCGCATCCGCCGCCACGCCCGGGCGACGGCGGAAGCCGCCTCGATGCTGAATGGCCGGCTCGTCGACAGCTATTCCAACATCCAGACGTTGAAGCTTTTCGGGCGCGAGCGCGAGAACGACCATTATATCCGTGCCGGCTTCGACCGCTTCCAGGCGACACTCACGCCCTTCGCCCGGCTTCTGACCGGCGTGCGGGCGGCGCTTGCGACGCTCTCGGGTGTGATGATCCTGATGATTGCCTTCCTTTCGGTGGATCTCTGGTTCAAGGGCGCTGTCACCGCCGGCGGCGTCGCTTTCACGCTCGGTCTCGTGCTGCGCCTCAACATGCTGCTCGGCCGCATGATGACGCAGATGAACAGCATCATGCGCAATATCGGCACCATCCAGAATTCGGCCGAGCTCGTCTCGAAGCCGCTGGCACTCGTCGACCGTCCCGGTGCCGGGGAGCTCAAGGTGGCGCGACCGGAAATCCGGTTCGAGGACGTATCCTTCCACTACGGCAGGAAGAGCGGCGTCATCGACCACCTGACGCTGACCATCCGGCCCGGCGAGAAAGTCGGCATTGTCGGACGTTCGGGCGCCGGCAAGTCGACCCTCGTCAACCTGCTGCTGCGCTTCTACGACCTCGAAGGCGGGCGTATCCTCATCGACGGACAGGACATCGCGACCGTGACGCAGGAAAGCCTGCGCCGGCAGATCGGCATGGTGACGCAGGATACGGCGCTGCTCCATCGCTCGATCCGCGACAACATCCTGTTCGGCCGCCATGACGCCGATGAAAAACAGCTCGAACGCGCGGCGGAGCGGGCCGAGGCGCTCGATTTCATTCTGAGGCTCGAAGACCAGCGCGGGCGGCGCGGCTTCGATGCGCATGTCGGGGAGCGCGGCGTGAAGCTTTCCGGCGGCCAGCGCCAGCGGATCGCCATCGCCCGCGTGATGCTGAAGGACGCGCCGATCCTCGTTCTGGACGAGGCGACCTCGGCGCTGGACTCGGAAGTCGAGGCGGCGATCCAGTCCAATCTCGACCGGCTGATGCAGGGCAAGACGGTGCTGGCGATCGCCCACCGGCTGTCGACGATCGCGGCCCTCGACCGGCTCGTGGTGATGGACAGTGGCCGGATCGTCGAGGAGGGGACCCACGCCGAACTGGTCGCCTCGGGCGGGCTCTATTCCGAGCTCTGGGCGCGGCAGTCGGGCGGGTTTCTCGGAGCGGGCGACCGCGAGGGTGGCGAGGGGAGGGTGTCCTCCGTCTCGGCGCCGATGCCGCGGCGCTGAGGACGGATACCTCGCCGGGCGTTGGCGCGGCGGTTGAAATACGGTCGCCGAGGCCGGTGAGGTTGACGAATGACAGGCCGGGAGGTGCCTTCTACGCCTTTCGGAGGAGGTCTGGTGTCGCCTGAAAGCCCCTCGTGTGACGCGGACGGAACTCTCCCAAGATTTTCCGCGACAATGTGCCCCCATCCCCCTGCCAAGGCTGGACATCTTTTGTTATCGGGCTTAGAACGCGCCAAATTGGCGGGGAATCTGTGGCGCAACTGTGTCTGCGCACAGGCTTCCTGTCGCGGAGGCAATGCGGTTTATCGCAGACGTTTGCGAAGAGGATGGTTTGACCGTGAGCGAACACGACATCAATAGCGAGACCTTGGGCGAGCCTTCTCGCCGCGACTTTCTTTATCTGACGACCGGTATGGCCGGTGTGGTCGGTGCCGCTGCGGTTGCCTGGCCCTTCATCGACCAGATGCGTCCGGACGCTTCGACGCTCGCGCTCGCTTCGATCGAAGTGGACGTTTCGGCGATCGAGCCGGGCATGTCGCTCACCGTCAAGTGGCGCGGGAAGCCGGTGTTCATCCGCAACCGCACCGACAAGGAAGTCGAAGAGGCCAAGCAGGTCGCGCTCACCGACCTCAAGGATCCGGTCGCCCGCAACGCCAATCTCGCACCTGATGCAGAAGCGAACGATCTCGACCGCTCCGCAGGCGAAGGCAAGGAAAACTGGATCGTGATGATCGGCTCCTGCACCCATCTCGGCTGCGTTCCGCTCGGCCAGTCAGGCGATTTCGGCGGCTGGTTCTGTCCCTGCCACGGCTCGCACTACGACACCGCCGGCCGTATCCGTAAGGGTCCTGCGCCGCAGAACCTTGCCGTTCCTACCTTTGCATTCGTTTCCGATTCTGTGATCAAGATCGGTTGAGGGGATACATAATATGAGTGGTCATTCTAGCTACCAGCCGTCGAGCGGTCTCGGGAAGTGGATCGACGCGCGGCTGCCTCTGCCGCGCATGGTCTATGACAGTTTTGTCGCCTATCCCGTTCCCCGCAACCTGAACTATGCCTATACGTTCGGTGCCATGCTGTCGGTGATGCTCGTTGTGCAGATCCTGACCGGCGTGGTTCTCGCCATGCACTACGGCGCGGAAACGACGATCGCCTTCAATTCGGTCGAGAAGATCATGCGCGACGTCAACCACGGCTGGCTGCTGCGCTACATGCACGCCAACGGCGCGTCGTTCTTCTTCATCGCCGTCTATCTCCACATCGCCCGCGGCCTCTACTACGGCTCCTACAAGGCGCCGCGCGAAATCCTCTGGATCCTCGGCGTCGTGATCTACCTGCTGATGATGGCGACGGGCTTCATGGGCTACGTTCTGCCCTGGGGTCAGATGTCCTTCTGGGGTGCGACCGTCATCACCGGCTTCTTCACCGCCTTCCCGGGGGTCGGCGAATGGATTCAGCAGTTCCTGCTCGGCGGCTTTGCGGTCGACAATCCGACGCTCAACCGCTTCTTCTCGCTGCACTATCTGCTGCCGTTCATGATCGCCGGCGTCGTCGTCCTGCACGTCTGGGCGCTGCACGTCACCGGCCAGACCAACCCGACCGGCGTCGAAGTCAAGTCGAAGACGGACACCGTTCCGTTCACGCCTTATGCGACGCTCAAGGATGCCTTCGGCGTAGCGGTCTTCCTGATCGTCTATGCGTGGTTCATCTTCTACCTGCCGAACTACCTCGGTCACCCCGACAACTACACGATGGCCGATCCGCTGAAGACCCCGGCCCACATCGTTCCGGAATGGTACTACCTGCCGTTCTACGCGATGCTGCGCGCCATCACTTTCAACATCTGGATCATCGACTCCAAGCTCGGTGGCGTTCTGGTGATGTTCGGCTCGATCATCATCCTGTTCTTCCTGCCCTGGCTCGACACGTCCAAGGTCCGCTCGGCCGTCTACCGCCCCTGGTACAAGCTGTTCTTCTGGCTGTTCGTCGCCGACTGCATCCTGCTCGGCTGGCTCGGCTCGCGTCAGCCTTCGGACCTCTACACGCTGATGGCCCAGTTCGGCACGCTCTACTACTTCGGCTTCTTCATCGTGATCATGCCGCTGCTCGGCCTGTTCGAAAAGCCGCGCCGTGTTCCGAACTCGATCACCGAGGCGGTTCTCGAAAAGAGCGGCAAATCCGCCGCAACCCAGGCCTGAGCGCGCGAAAGAGGGATTATAAGATGAAAAAGCTTGTAACGAGCATCGCGCTGATCGCCGCCATGGCGGGCTTCGGCGCCTCTTCCGCGGTCGCGCAGGAAGCAACCGATCTTGCTGCGGCGGCGGAACACGCCGCGGCTGCCGGCCACTACCCGATCTTCAAGCCGAAGAACGTCGAGTGGACCTTTGCCGGTCCGTTCGGCAAGTACGACAAGGGCCAGCTGCAGCGCGGCCTCAAGGTCTACAAGGAAGTCTGCTCGGCCTGTCACTCGATGAGCCTCGTTTCCTTCCGCACGCTCGAGCACCTCGGCTACTCGGAAGAGCAGGTCAAGGCGTTTGCCGGCGAGTATGAGGTTCAGGACGGTCCGAACGCCGACGGTGAGATGTTCACCCGCAAGGCGGTTCCGTCGGACTACTTCCCGTCGCCCTTCCCGAACAAGGAAGCAGCTGCGGCTGCCAATGGCGGCGCCGCTCCGCCGGACATGTCGTTGCTCGCCAAGGCTCGCGGCATCGAGCGCGGTTTCCCGACCTTCATCTTCGATATCTTTACTCAGTATCAGGAAGGCGGTCCGGACTATATCTACTCGCTGCTGACCGGCTACCAGGCGGCGCCGGAAGGCGTCGAAGTGGCTGAGGGAACGAATTTCAACCCCTACTTCGCAGGCGCCTCTGCCTTGAAGATGGCTCCGCCGCTCAGCGACGGCCAGGTCACCTATGACGACGGGTCGCCGGAAACGCTCGACCAGTACGCGAAGGACGTTGCCGCGTTCCTGATGTGGGCTGCCGAGCCGCACCTCGAAGAGCGCAAGCACACCGGCTTCATGGTCATGGTGTTCCTCGCGATCTTCACCGCTCTGGTCTACCTGACGAAGAAGTCGGTCTACGCGAACAAGGAACACTGATCCCCGCGATCGGTGCTTCGAAAAGGCGGTCTTCGGACCGCCTTTTTTGTTGGTCGGGAAAGCCGGACTTGCTACTGTCCAGCGCAATCTTCCCGAAATGTGAATGACACTGGACAGACCATGAGCAACTTTGCGCTTGAGCTCGCATCCTCGATCCGCTCGATCCCCGATTATCCGAAGCCCGGCATCGTCTTTCGCGACATCACCACGCTGCTCGGCAACCCGCGGGCCTTCCGCCGGGCTGTCGACGCCCTCGTCCAGCCCTATGCGGGCATGAAGATCGACAAGATCGCCGGCATGGAGGCGCGCGGCTTCATCCTCGGCGGCGCCGTGGCTCACCAGCTGTCCGCCGGCTTCGTGCCGATCCGCAAGAAGGGCAAGCTTCCCCACGATACGGTCAGGATCGCCTACAGCCTCGAATACGGCGTGGACGAGATGGAGATGCATGTGGATGCCGTCGAGCCGGGTGAGAAGGTGATCCTCGTCGACGACCTGATCGCGACCGGCGGTACCGCCGTCGGGGCGGTTCAGCTGCTGCGTCAGATCGGCGCCGACGTCGTCTCCGCGTGCTTCGTCATCGACCTGCCGGATCTCGGCGGGCGCAAGAAGCTCGAGGAACTTGGCGTCGAGGTGCGGACGCTGGTCGAATTCTCCGGCCACTGAGCCTGGCGAGATCCGGCCTTCAGGCCTCGTCTTCCGGCAGGAATTCGAGAATGTTGCTTTTGAACCGCAGCACCGGCTCGCCGTTCTGGTTGATGCCTTCGGCGAGGCCGGTGTTGAGAACGAGCCCCGGTCGGGAGGCCAGCGGTCGGCTGTCGACGCTGGTGAGCGAATAGCTGACGACATCGCCCACATAGACGGGTTTCAGCCATTGCAGCTCGGCAAACCCGGGGGAGGGACCGAGCCTCGGCGGTACGATGCCTTCGGCGGAAAGGCGCTTCGTCTCGCGTTCCCAGAAGCCGATGAAGCACCGCATCCAGCAGGCGCAGGTGTGCCAGCCGGAGGCGCAGAGTGCTCCGAAGACGTAATTCTTCGCAGCCTCGGCGTCGACATGGAAGGGCTGCGGGTCGAACTTTTCGGCAAAACGGACGATGTCCCCTGCGGAGAAGCTCGCCGACCCGAGCGCGAGGCGCGTACCGGCGGGGTAAAGATCGAGCATCCTCATGCAGAAGCCTTTTCGGGGTTGCGCTGACGCACCATGATGGAATTGCGGGCGGAAAGGACGAGTTCTCCGCGCTGGTTGAAGAGTTCGTGGCCGAAGGTGACGATGCCGAGGCCGGGGCGCGAGCGCATCGGCCGCGCGGCCTCGACCGTCGAATGGCCGCTCAGCGTATCGCCGGCGATGACCGGCTTTCTCCACTGCATGACGTCGATGCCGGGCGCCCCTTCCGAGGCCGTCGCCAGCACGTAGCTGTCGATCATCATGCGCATGAAGAGGCTGCTCGTATGCCAGCCGGACGCCGACAATCCGCCGAGAATGCTCGCGCGTCCCGCCTCTTCGGAAAGATGCATCGGCTGCGGGTCGAACTCCTTCGCGAACTCTATGATCTCCGCGGCCGTCACCGTCCGCGGCCCGAGCTCGAAGCGTCGCCCGGGGGTGAAGTCCTCGTAGTGGAGCCGTTCGGCCTGCATCGGCTGTTCCCTCCGTCCGCCAAGTGTGCACAATGGGTCTTATGCCCCGGAATCGCTGGAGGGTCCATGGCGGGTTGGGTGGATCAGGCAGGCTTTCTTTCCGCACTGGAGCCGGAGGTGCGTGCGCAGCTTGGCACCTTGAAGCCGCATTACGTGCCGGACCGGACGACGCTTTTCCGGCCGGGCGACAGGGCCGAGGTCTTTCTCATCCTTCTGTCCGGGCGTATCGGCGTCTACATGACCGGCCGCAACGGCCGCGAGCTTCTCCTCTATTCCGTCTGCCCCGGCGAGACCTGTGTGCAGACGACGCTCGGCGTTCTCGGCGGTGCGCCGTATACCGGCGAGGCGATCGCCGAAACGGATCTGGTGGCGGTCATGATGCCGCCGCAGATGTTCGATGATCTGCTCGCGACATCCGCCGCCTTCCGCGGCTTTGTTTTCCGCGCCTTCGCCGGTCGCCTTTCGGAACTGATGCTGCTTCTGGAGCAGGTGGCGTTCGTGAAGGTCGAGCGGCGTCTTGCCAAGTCCCTGCTCGAAAGGGCGGGACCGGAAGGCATCGTCGTCGCCACCCACCAGGAACTCGCCGCGATGATCGGCTCGGCCCGCGAGGTGGTGTCGCGGCGGCTGGAGGAGCTTTCAGCGCGCGGCATCGTCAGCAGCGAGCGCGGGCAGATCCGCATCCTCGATCCCGTCCAGCTCCGGCGCATGGCGTCGCCCGACTGACGGGCGCATCCCGCCCAAGTTTCCTGTCCTGTGACTAAGTCACTGACGGGGCACCACGTTTGGTTATGCTTGCGATATTGCGGAATCTCCTGCAACGCGGAAAGGAAAGACAATGTTTGCCAAGAATGTCGGAACGGTCGACAGGGTCATACGCATTGTACTCGGCCTCGTGCTGCTGTCCCTGTTCTTCTACTATCCGGGCGCGTGGTGGCGCTACTATACGCTGATCGGGATCGTGCCGCTGCTGACGGGGCTCTTCGGAACCTGCCTGCTTTATTCGATGCTGGGCATCTCGTCCTGCCCTACGAAGAAGGCGTGAGGCGTTCCCGCCGATCGTAAGAGAAGAAGGCATCGCCACGCTGGTGGCGATGCCTTCGTCGTCGTGTGATGGGAGTTGGTCCGCTCAGGTGTTGAAGCGGAAGTGGATCACGTCGCCGTCGTTGACGACGTATTCCTTGCCTTCGTCGCGAGCCTTGCCGGCTTCCTTGGCGCCGACTTCCCCGCCACAGGTGATGAAGTCGTCATAGCCGATGGTGAAGGCACGGATGAAGCCGCGTTCGAAGTCGCTGTGGATGACGCCGGCGGCCTGCGGCGCCTTGGTGCCGCGGACGATCGTCCAGGCGCGGCATTCCTTCGGACCGACGGTGAAGTAGGTAATCAGGTCGAGCAGGTGATAGCCGGCACGGATCAGCCGGTCGAGACCGGCTTCCTCCAGGCCGAGTGCGGCGAGAAATTCCTTCGATTCCTCTTCCGGAAGCTGGGCGACCTCGGCCTCGATGGCCGCGGAGATGATGACCGTTTCGGCGCCCTGTTCCTTCGCCATCTCAGCGACGGCTTCCGTGTACTTGTTGCCGGTCGAGGCGTCGCTCTCCGCGACGTTGCAGACATAGAGGACCGGATGCGAGGTGAGGAGGTTCAGCTCCTTCAGGATCTGGATCTCGTCGGCGCCGAGCGTCTTCAGGAGCAGACGGGCGGGCTTGCCCTCCTGCAGCAGCTTGATGACCGCTTCCATGACCGGAAGCTGCGCCATGGACTCCTTGTCCTTGCCGGTCGCGCGCTTGCGGGTCTGTTCGACGCGGCGCTCCAGGCTTTCGAGGTCGGCGAGCATCAGCTCGGTCTCGATCGTGTCGGCATCGCCGACCGGATCTATGCGGCCTTCGACGTGGGTGATGTCAGGATCCTCGAAGCAGCGCAGGACGTGCACGATGGCATCGACTTCGCGGATATTGGCGAGGAACTTGTTGCCGAGGCCTTCGCCCTTCGACGCGCCGCGCACTAGGCCGGCGATGTCGACGAAGGAGATGCGCGTCGGGATGATTTCCTTCGAGCCGGCGACCTTCGCGAGCTTCGGCATGCGCGGATCGGGAACGGCGACTTCGCCGGTGTTCGGCTCGATCGTGCAGAAGGGATAGTTGGCGGCTTGCGCCGCCGCCGTCTTGGTCAGCGCGTTGAAGAGGGTGGACTTGCCGACATTCGGCAGTCCGACGATACCGCATTTGAAGCCCATGGCTTGAATACCTGCTCAGCTTGAGAATTCCGTTGCTGCCTTTTGCGAAATGGGCGGGGCAAGGTCAAGGGCTGTCGTCACCGGAGCGCCGATCGGAAGGCCGTTCGGCGGGGTTGAATTGCTGTCTGCAGAGCATGGACGGCCCCGAAGACCTTGAACGGCGTCCGCCGGCGAGGCAAGATCGTCCGGTCAGGCTTTGCCCATCCATCTGTCATCACGGGAGCGTTCCGATGAGTGACAATGATATTGCGGTCAAGGTGAAACCGGGCACCAGGCCCAGGATCGAACGGCCGAGACTCTACAAGGTCATCCTCGTCAACGACGACTACACGCCGCGGGAATTCGTGATCGTCGTGCTCAAGGCGGTTTTCCGCATGAGCGAAGACATGTGCTACCGGGTGATGATCACGGCGCACCGGAAGGGAAGCTGCGTCGTGTGCGTCTATGTCCGCGACATCGCCGAGACCAAGGCCAAGGAAGGCACGGAGCTCGGCAAGCAGGCGGGCTTTCCGCTGATGTTCACGACCGAGCCGGAGGAATAGCGGCGCGGCTCAGCGCGGTGGAATTCGGCGGATTTCCAGCCCGTGCTTCGTCGTGTCGAAGCCGCAGCTTCTGTAGAAGTCGAGTGTGCCCGGTCGTTTGGCGCCCGTCATCAGCCGCACGGTGTAGCACCCGGCGTGAAAAGCGGCGTCGATTGCGGCTTGCAGGGTCCGGCGTCCCAGGCCGGTGCGGCGATGCCGGGCATCGGTGACGACGTTTTCGATGAAGGCGTACGGCATGCCGCCGCGTGTGAGATTGGGCACCACGATCAGCGTGCAGGTGCTGGCGAGCGTACCGTCGACGAAGGCGCCGAACACGGTGAGACCGTCGTGACCGAGGATTTCATCGAAGCGGACTTCCGCGAGATCGGGCGCCAGCGGCAGATCGCTCTCGATCAACTGGTCGTAGAGTGACAGCAGACCTTGTAGATCCGGCTTTCCCAGCGCCCGTATCTCGACCGGGTTCGCCATCGCATCAATCGTCCTTCTTCGAGAACATCCGCTTCAGCATTTCCGCCATCGGTCCGGTTTCGGGCAGCTTCTTCGGCTGGGCATTGTTGCGGGCCTGGTGGATGTGCGACTGGCCGGCCGGTTTCTCCGTTTTCGCTTTCGCCGGCTCCTCCTTGCCGCCGGTCGCAAGTGCGAGCTTGTTCATGAGCTTCGACTCGTCGGGCTGGAGCAGCAGGTCGGCATTGTCGGCGATCGCATCGAGCAGCGGATCGAGCCAGGTCCGGTCGACCTTGGCAAAATCGCCGAGCACATGGCCGTGCACGCGCTCCTTGTCTCCGGGATGACCGATGCCGAGCCGGAGCCGGCGGTAGTCCTTGCCGCAATGGGCGTCGAGCGACTTCAGCCCGTTGTGGCCGCCATGGCCGCCGCCGGTCTTCATCCGCGCCTTGCCGGCGGGAAGGTCGAGCTCGTCGTGGATGGCGACGATGTCGGCAGGCTTAAGCTTGTAGAAGCGCATGGCCTCGCCCACCGCCTCGCCGGAAAGGTTCATGAAGGTTTGCGGTTTTATCAGCAGCACCTTCTCGCCGCCGATCTCGCCTTCGGCGATCTCCGCCTTGAACTTCTTGCTCCAGGGCGAGAAGCGGTGGCGGCGATGGATCGCATCCACCGCCATGAAGCCGATATTGTGCCGGTTCTCCGAATACTTGGCGCCCGGATTGCCGAGGCCGGCGATGATGAGCATGGGACGGTCCGCCTTTGGAATGGGTCTGTGATCCACCACCGCGAAACCGCGCGGATGTCAAGCCCTGCGGGCGTCCGCGTCAGTTGAGGACTTGCATTCCGTACTTGGTGAGGAGCGCCTTCTGCGTGCCGTCGGCAATCAGCTTGTCGAGGCCTGCCTGCATCTTCCGGATGATATCCTCGGGAAAGTTCAGGTTGCAGGCGATGCTGAACTTCTGCTCCGCCAGCACGAAGCGCTTTTCGAGCCGGTGGCCCTCTTCGCGCAGCTGGAGATAGTAGCGTTCCGAGATCGGCATCATGTCGACGCGGCCGCTCAGGAGCTTCTTGAGTGTCAGGTCGAGATCGGTCGCGAGGTCGATCTTCGGAAAACCGTTCCGCTCCAGCAATTGCTGGGTATAGTCGTTGCGCTGGGTTCCGACGACGTATTCCCGCGCCTCGGCGATGGTGATCGCCTTGATGCCGGCACCTTCCCGCGCCACCATGACGTTGCGGTCGATCGCGAGCGGCTCCACCCATTTGAAACGGCTGTTGCGTTCGGCGATGTGCGCAGTCGTGAAGACGCAGTGGAGCGGCTCGCTCTCGGCAAGCGCGATCGCACGGGCCCATGGCATCATCTCGATCGTGTAGTCGACGCCGGTGTCCTTCATCAGCGCCACCACCTGCTCGTAGCCGAGGCCGCGGTACTCGCCGTTTTCGCGGAAATTGTAGGGCGGATAGTTCTCCGTCGTGAAATGGACGGTTTCGGCCTCGGCGGCTGGCGCCGTGCCGAGCAGCAGCAGTAATGCAAGCCTCTTCATGTCATGCCATCCTTGCTCGGTTGTCGCCGCGGTCAGGCGACGGAGGTTGTCTTTCGGGCAGTGTCGTAGGCTGCGATCAATTGCTCCACGGGTTGCGGCCGCGCGAAGAAATAGCCTTGTCCACAGTCGACACCAAACCCCTGAAGGAGGTCGCGCTGCTCCTTCGTCTCGACGCCTTCCGCAGTCACCGAGCATTCCATCTTGTGGGAGATGGCGGTGATGCCTTCGACGAGCATGCGGCTCTTGTGGCGCAATTCCGCCTCGTCGGCGGCGAGGGAACGGATGAAGGACTGGTCGATCTTCACGATATCGACGGGGAAGCGGCTGAGATAGCTGAGAGAAGAATAACCGGTGCCGAAATCATCGAGTGCGATGCGGCAGCCGATGCGGCTGAATTCGTCGAGTACCATGCGGATCTGCGGGTTGTCGTGGAGCAGCGTCGCCTCGGTGATCTCGACGACGATGCGCCGCGGATCGATGTGGTGGCGGGCAGTCAACGTCGTCAGCAGCATCGGCAGCGTCTGCTCGAGCTGGAGCGGAGAGAAATTGACCGCGAGATAGGTCTTGTCGTCGCCGGACGCCCGGGTGAGCGCGACGAGGTTGGCGAGCGCCTTTTCGAATACGCGATTGCCGATGCGACCGATCGCGCCGGTTTCCTCGGCGATCCTGATGATGTCGGAGGGTGGCAGCAGTCCCTTTCGCGGGTGAGCGAGGCGCATCAGCGACTCGTATCCGATCACCCGGTTATTGCCGAGGTCGACGATCGGCTGGAAATAGGCCTCGAACCAGTCGTTGGTAAGCGCCTCCTCGATGTCCTGCTCGATCTCCGCCCGCTGGCGGGTGTTGTCCTGGATCAGCGGGTCGTAGAGCAGCGCGCCGTTCTTGCCGCCACGCTTCTTGGTGTACATCGCCATGTCCGACTTCTGCAGCAGTTCCGCCGCATTGTGCGCGTGGCGGGGATAGAGCGCGACACCGATGCTGGCGCTCAGCCGCACCGTCGATCCGTTGATGAGGAGGGGCTCCTCCAGCATCCCGCAGAGACGATGGGCGAGGGCGAGCGCATCCGCTTCGGCATTGTCTGAGCGAAGCAGGACCGCGAACTCGTCGCCGCCGATACGCGCGGCGGTGGCTGCCGGCGGCAGCTGCTGTTCCATGAGTTCGACGAGCCGGCGCAGCACCGTATCACCGGCCTGGTGGCCGAGATTGTCGTTGATCCACTTGAAGCGGTCGAGATCGACGAAGATGCAGGCGAGCTCGCCCTGGCGGGCGTCGGTCTCGCGGATTTCCTCATCGAGGACACTCTCGAAGCCTTGCCGGTTCAAGAGGCCGGTCAGATGGTCGGTCACCGCCTGGCGACGGATCCTGGCTTCCGACTGCTTGAGCTCGGTCACGTCGGTCATGACGCTGAGGGAAAGGCCTGTCTCGCAGTCACCGGCGGCCTTGCCGCTTTCGACGATCAGCACGTCCATGACACGGCCGTCCTTGCAGACGAACCTGGTGGTGCATTCGACGACCTTGCGGTCGCTCGGACCGTGGCGGTGGACCAGATACGCACCGCGCACGGGGCTGTCGACGAGATCCGCGAAGTGCTTGCCGACGACGTCCTCGCGCGCGTAGCCCGTCGCCAGCAGCCAATAGTCGCTGACGTCGGTGATACGGTCGTTCTCATCGATCGAGAACAGCATGGCGGGTGTCAGATTGTAGATGTCCGTTGCTCGCCGGTGCGCGATCTTGAGCTCGCGTTCCTCCTGCTCCAGCTGCGTCTGCATGGCGTTGAAGCTCTTTGCGAGCCGGCCCATTTCGTCGTTTGAGTTCCAGTCGACGTGATGGCGCGATCCGAGCCTTCGGGTCGCCTCAATGGCGGCCGTCAGCTTCAGCAGCGGTTTGACGATCATGATGCGGTTGCCGAGGATGGCGGCGCCGACCATGGCGAGGATCGCGACGATGAAGATGCCGATAAAGACACCTTCCGCCTCCCGGAGAGCCGAGAAGATGCCGAGCCGGTGGTAATAGACGGTGATGGTGCCGACGGTCTTCGGGCCGTCCAGCGTCTTGTAGATGATCGGACGATAACGAGACTGGACGCCGCCTTTGGGCCAGGCCGGCATCGGCGGCATGGAGACGTTGATGCCGCCGGACACGTCGCGGACCCGGACCTTGGTGATCGCGTCGTCGGAGGTAAGTGCGGCGGTGATCCGCTCAGCGCTCTCGAGGTCGAAGTCCCAGAGCGGCTTTGCCAGCGCCAGTGCATTGGCGGCGAGGAGGATCTCGACGTGGTCGTCAAGCTCCTTCGCGGAGCGCTCCGACGACAGGGCGAGGAAGAGCCCGAGGAGAGGGATGACGAGGATGCCGACGGCGATTGCGATGATCGCGAGAAAACGGCTTTCGACCGACCGTGTCATGGCTTGTCACCGCCAGGATATGGTTGATCCGATATCGCTTCCCTCACGGTGTCATTTCCCCCCTTACGCAACTTTTGCGGCAGGTAAGGCTGACACGAAATCATTAAATGTCGCTAAAGCCCTCATGCAACGGGCTTTCATGCGGCAGCGGGCCGGTTTTCGAGCCCGGAAACGAAAAATCCCGCCTCCTTTCGGAGACGGGATCGGAAAAGTCAGGAGTGCCGATTGCGCGATTACGCTTCGGCAGCTTCCCCGCCTTCGGAAACACCGCCAGCCGGGGCGACGATGGTTGCGATCGTGAAGTCACGGTCGGCGATGACCGGGGTCACGCCGGCCGGCAGCTTCACATGCGAGATGTGCAGGCTGTCGCCGATCTTGTGGCCGGCGAGGTCGACGGTGATGAATTCCGGGATCGCATCGGCCGGGCAGTGCAGCTCGACTTCGTGGCGAACGACGTTCAGAACGCCGCCGATCTTGATTGCCGACTTCTCTTCGTTGATGAAGTGAACCGGAACCTGGACCGAAACCTGGCTGTCGGCCGAGACGCGCAGGAAGTCGACGTGCATCGTGAAATCGCGAACCGGGTCGAGCTGGTAGTCCTTCGGCAGGACCTTGATCTTCTCGCCGTTCAGGTCGATCGTCGCAACGGTGGTCATGAAACCGCCGGCGTGGATGCGCTTGGTGACTTCGTTGGTGTCGAGCGCGATGGAAATGGGGGCCTGCTTGTCACCATAGATGACAGCGGGAATGGAACCGTTGCGGCGAAGTTCACGGGAGGACCCCTTACCAACCCGTTCGCGTGCTACGGCCTTGAGCTCGTAAGAAGCGTGGCTCATGGCTTTATCCTTTCAAGGTTATTTGGAGAGTTCCGGGGCAGGGCGATGTTGACCTGCCATGCGAAACCGAGGTGTCTTGCGACGGCCTCATCCGCGTTGCCTCCAAGGGTGTCTACGCGGACGGGGGCGCTATAGACCAGAAGGCCGCGAAAGGCAAGCGCAGGCCGGCAATTGCAGGGCTTTTCGCGTGAACGGCGGCACAAACACCACCCGTTCGCATTGCGGTGCGGCAAGGAACGGCATGAAACCGTCCGCGAGTGTCTCAAAACTGCGACAGGTGCGAGGGTGATATTCGTATCGGCCTTGTATCAGCGGATGATGATTGAAAGATAGTCCATGCGCAGGCATGATGTCATATGCTTTGGGAGGAGCAGATGCCTCGGCAGCCCAACCACTCGGACCTGGTCTATCAGACAGCGACGCAGAGTTCTGCCGCCGCCAGTTCGCCGATTGCGGCCTCGTGGCGCCGCTGCCTCGACCTTCATCAGCTCCAGCCGGAAGAGCGCCGCAAGCCTGTTCGTGTCGACGAGGCGGTCTTCCGCTCCGCGCGGGAGAGGGCAGGCCATCTGGTTTTCGCCTGCAGCGAGGAGGTCGATCGGCTCTATCAGACCGTCGGCCGGTCGGGTTGCTGCATCCTTCTTTCCGATCGCGACGGCGTGGTGCTCGATCGCCGCGGTGCGCCGTCCGACGATGCGGACTTCCGTGACCTCGGGCTTTGGCCGCAGACCGTCTGGAGCGAGGCGAGCGTCGGGACCAACGGCATCGGCACGGCCCTCGCCGACCAGCGGGCGGTCATGATCCATCGGGACCAGCATTTCCTGAGCGCGAACACGGAGCTCAGCTGCGTGACGGCACCGATCCGCGATCATCTCGGACGTGTGGCCGCGGCGCTCGACATCTCGACCTGCCGCAACGACGTCACCGACATGACGCTTGCGATCCTCTCGCAGGCTGTGCGCGATACCGCCGTCCGCGTCGAGGCGACGCTCTTCAGGCTCGCCTTTCCGGGCGCCCGTATCGTTATGGTCCCGACGGCGAGCGCCGGCTCGGTCGCGCTTCTCGCCGTTGATGGTGACGACCTCGTGCTCGGAGCCACCAGGGCGGCGCGTCTGGCGCTGAGGCTCGACGACCAGCGGATCGCTCAAGGATTGCCGGCTTCGGATGCACTCTGCGAGAGCAGGGGAGACGGCGTCGCCGACCTCGACGAGGCGGAACGTGCGGCGCTGCGCCGGGCATTGTCGCGTACCAATGGCAACGTCTCGCAGGCCGCACAGGTGCTCGGCATCAGCCGTGCGACCCTGCACCGGAAGATGAAGCGCCTCGCCCTCCAGTGACGTCGCCGCAAGTGTCGCAGAACTGAAACAGTGTGCGCTGCGGTATCCTGTCATCCCCCTATCCGCGAAGGGCGTTGCCGGCAATCATTCTCCCATCGGTCCTGAGGAGGGACCTAGATCCAGGGAGGATGATTTCATGAATATCCAAGTCCAGACCATTGCCGAGAGCCCGTTCAAGCTGCGCTACGGGAATTTCATCGGCGGCGAGTGGCGCGATCCGGTGAACGGCCGCTACTTCGACAACATCACGCCGGTGACCGGCGGAAAGCTCTGCGAGGTCGCCCGCTCCGACGAGCACGACGTCAATCTCGCCCTCGACGCCGCACATGCCGCCAAGGACAAGTGGGGCCGCACCTCGACCACCGAGCGTTCCAATATCCTGAACAAGATCGCCGACCGCATGGAAGCCAATCTCGAGCTTCTGGCGCGCGCCGAGACCTGGGACAACGGCAAGCCGATCCGCGAGACGACGCTTGTCGACATTCCGCTAGCGATCGACCATTTCCGCTATTTTGCCGGCGCCATCCGCGCACAGGAAGGCTCGATCGGCGAAATCGACCACGATACCGTCGCCTATCACTTCCACGAACCGCTCGGCGTGGTCGGGCAGATCATTCCGTGGAACTTCCCGATCCTGATGGCCGCATGGAAGGTGGCGCCGGCGCTTGCCGCCGGGAATTGCGTCGTCTTGAAGCCGGCCGAGCAGACCCCTGCCTCGATCCTCGTGCTGATGGACCTCGTCGGCGATCTCCTGCCGCCCGGCGTGCTCAATGTCGTCAACGGCTTCGGCCTCGAGGCCGGCAAGCCGCTCGCCTCCAGCCCGCGCATCGCCAAGATCGCCTTCACAGGCGAGACGACGACCGGCCGGCTGATCATGCAATATGCCAGCCAGAACCTGATCCCGGTGACGCTCGAGCTCGGCGGCAAGTCGCCGAACATCTTCTTCGCCGACGTTGCCGCGGAGGACGACGATTACTTCGACAAGGCGATTGAAGGTTTCGTCATGTTCGCGGTCAACCAGGGCGAGGTCTGCACCTGCCCGAGCCGGGCGCTGATCCACGAGTCGATCTATGACCGCTTCATGGAGCGCGCCCTTCCGCGCGTGAAGGCGATCGTGCAGGGCAGCCCGCTCGAAATGAGCACCATGATGGGCGCGCAGGCGTCGACCGAGCAGATGGAGAAGATCCTCTCCTATCTCGACATCGGCAAGCAGGAAGGCGCCGAGGTGCTCGCCGGCGGCGAGCGTGCGCATCTGGGCGGCGCGTTGAGCGACGGCTTCTACATCCAGCCGACCGTCTTCAGGGGCCACAACAAGATGCGGGTCTTCCAGGAGGAGATCTTCGGCCCAGTGGTCTCTGTCACCACTTTCAAGGACGAGGACGAGGCGCTGTCGATCGCCAACGACACGCTCTACGGCCTCGGCGCCGGCGTGTGGAGCCGCGACGCCAACCGCTGCTACCGCTTCGGCCGCAACATCCAGGCCGGCCGCGTGTGGACCAACTGCTACCACGCCTATCCGGCCCATGCCGCTTTCGGCGGCTACAAGCAGTCGGGTATCGGCCGCGAGACCCACAAGATGATGCTCGACCACTACCAGCAGACCAAGAACATGCTGGTGAGCTACAGCCCGAAGGCGCTCGGCTTCTTCTGAGGAGGCCTCCACCACCTCCCCCTCGATGGGGGCGGTTGCAGCAGAGCTGCGGGTGAGGTGATTGTGCACCTCCACCAAGGGTCACCTCACCCCGGCACTTGCGTGCCGACCCTCCCCCTCAAGGGGAGGGTTTCGCGTGTTGGCAACGTCTTTGGAAGGAACGACGATGACCGAAAGTCCCACCGGCGAACCGCGCGTGATTGCCACCGAAGCGGCGCTCGATTTCCTGTCTGAGATCCGGCGCGACCACCCGGACATCCTCTTCCACCAGTCCGGCGGATGCTGCGACGGTTCTTCGCCGATGTGCTATCCGGCGAGCGAATACCGCGTCGGGGAGACTGACGTGAAGCTCGGCGAGATCGGCGGCGTGCCGTTCTACATCAGCGGCAGCCAGTACGAGGTCTGGAAGCACACCCAGCTCATCATCGATGTGGTGCCGGGGCGCGGAGGCATGTTCTCGCTCGACAACGGCCGGGAGCGGCGCTTTCTCACGCGCTCGCGGCTGTTCGGATCCGGTGAGGCCGTGTGCGGCATTCCTGCCTTGTCCCGTCCCGAGAAATGAAAAGCCCGCGGGCACCGGAGCGCCGCGGGCTCTGTCGTCATTGTCACCGGCTCAGGCCGCTTGACGTCTTACGGCTGCTGCGCCGCGGTCGATGGCAAAGCGGTTCACCTGGCCGGTGAGGCCGTCTGCCTCGTGCGCCAGCGCGAAGGCGCTTGCCGTCGTTTCCTCGACCATGGCGGCATTCTGCTGCGTCACCTGGTCAAGCGCGTTGACGGAAGCATTGATCTCGGAAAGCCGCATCGACTGCTCGCGCGAGGCCGCTGCAATGGCACCGATCTGGTCGTTGATCGCGGCGATGTTGGTCTCGATCTGATGCAGGCTTTCGCCGGTCTTCAACACCAGTGCGACGCCGCCTTCGACATCGGACGTCGAGGTGTTGATGAGCTGGCTGATGTCGCGGGCGGCACCGGACGACCTCTGCGCCAGTTCGCGGACTTCCTGCGCGACGACGGCAAAGCCCTTGCCGGCGTCACCGGCCCGGGCCGCCTCGACGCCTGCATTGAGCGCAAGCAGGTTCGTCTGGAAGGCGATCTGGTCGATGACGTCGATGATCTGGCGGATCTTCGAGGAGGAGCCTTCGATGCGCTCCATCGCGGTGATCGCCTCGCCGACGACCGAGGACGAGGTCTTCGCACCGGCGAGGCTTTCGGCTGCGACCTGGACCGCCGTTTCGCAACGCTTCAGCGCATCGTTCACGGAGCCCGTCATGTCGCCGAGGGCGGCGGCGGCCTCCTCGAGCGACGCCGCCTGCCGTTCGGTGCGATGTGCGAGGTCCTCCGATGCGGCCTTGAGGTCGGCAGAGCCGCTGCGGATGACGTCGGCGCTTTCGCTTATCGTGCGGATCGTCTGTTCGAGATGTTCGAGCGACTGGTTGAAGTCGAGGCGCAGGTGGTCCAGCGAGGGCACGAAGGGCGCGTCGATCCGGACGTTCAGCTTGCCGTCGGCAAGGTCCTGCAGTCCGCCGGCGAGTGCAGACACGGCATATTCAAGTTCCTGCGCGCTGCGGGCCTTCTCTGCCTCGCGCTGGCGGCGCTCTTCCTCGATCTGCTCGCCGCGTTCGACCGCTTCCGTTTCCATCCGGTCCTTTTCCAGCGCGCTGGTCCGGAAGGATTCGAGCGCCCGGGCCATGACGCCGATTTCGTCGGGGCGACCGGCGGCACGGATTTCGATGTTCTTGTCACCCTGGTTCAGCCGGTTCATCAGCTTCGCGAGGTCGGTCAGCGGGCGGGTGAGGCTCGACGAGACGAACGTCCCGATGACGCCCATCACGGCGAGCACCGCGACGGTCGCGAGAAAGGCCCATTTGGCGAGGTCGTTGGCCGATGCCAGAACCTTGGCGTCCTCCTGGCCGATCGCGAGGAGATGCCTCTGCCCGAAGAGATCGAGGGGGCGATAGGCGTAGAACGAGGTGCCGTTCGCCGAGCCGGCGAAGGTCGCGCCGCTGGTACCGGATTTCGCCGCCTCCACGAGTTCGGGTGCGACGACCGCATCCTTGCCGCCGGTGATCGTACCGCCGCGCAGGCTGCCGTCGTCACTGAGGAGGAAGGCGTCGTCGATGGTGGCGCCGAGCCCGTCCGGCTTCATCATCTGCGACAGCTTGTCGGCGGAGACGCGGATGAAGACGGTGCCCTTGCGCTGCGTCTCGCCCCAGACGGAAATGGCGAGCGGTTGCGCGACGAAGGCCGAGGGCACGCCGGCTTCGTAAGGGTAGTCACCGAAGGGCGAGAAATGGACGTCGCGGTCGCCGCCGGCCTTCACACGCTCGGCAAGTTCCTTGAGGCGGGCGTTGGCCGGATCGTCGAGCGTCGTCAGGAGTTCTCCACCCTTGGTTACGGTGTAGACGATCGTCCCGTTGACGTCGGCAACCAGAATGTCGCTGACATTGGTGTTCTTCCAGGTGCTCGACAGCGTGCCGTGAATGGCCGCGTGGCGCACGCCGTAGAGCAGCTTCTGCTTGCTGCCGTCGATGGCGATCCGCTCTTCGACGGTCGAGCCGTCCGGCTGGAAGACCTTCTTGATCGTCGGCGCCTCGACGGGAATGATGTTGACCATCATGTCGGTCGCTTCCCCGACCGCCGTATTCTGCGCGATTTCGGCCAGCGACTGGCCTACGCGGTCGAGATAGGAGGCGACTTCCTTCGACTGGGTGGCAGCCACCGACTCCAGCCGCAACTTGCTGGCGTCGATCAGGCCCGCCTTGCCGATCTGGTAGCTCAACAGGCCGACCGCCATGCACGAGACCAGTGTGGCTCCGACGACGAGGCCGGCGAATTTCGCCTTGACGGACGACAGAGGACGGATTCGGTCCGTCCCTATATCGGTGCGCGACATCAAATATTCTCCTCCCGCAACTAGATTGCGCGGAAGTGTCGCGGAAATTGCTTACGGCAATCTTAAGTAAACACTGTCGAATGTTCGGATGCCGCGACGATGCGGGCATCCGTCATTGTTTACGACAGGGGAGGCGAGCCTCAGTCGAAGAGGCTCGAAACCGAGGCTTCCGCGCTGGTGCGGTTGATCGCTTCGCCGAGCAGGTTGGCGGTCGTCAGAACGCGGATGTTGTGGGCGGACTGGACGGCGGTCGTCGGCTGGATGGAGTCGGTGATCACCAGTTCGCGCAGCTTGGACGAGGCGACGCGGGTCACCGCACCGCCCGAGAGCACGCCGTGGGTGATGTAGGCCGTCACGCTGGTCGCGCCGTTCTTCAGCAGCGCTTCCGCGGCGTTGCAGAGTGTGCCGCCCGAGTCGACGATGTCGTCGATCAGGATGCAGTCCTTGCCGGTCACGTCGCCGATGACGTTCATGACTTCGGATTCACCGGGACGGTCGCGGCGCTTGTCGACGATCGCGAGAAGACAGTCGAGGCGCTTGGCGAGCGAGCGGGCGCGAACCACGCCGCCGACGTCCGGCGAAACGACCATGACGTTCTTGGTGTCGTAGCGTTCCTTCACGTCGCGGGCGAGAAGCGGCACGGCGTAGAGATTGTCGGTCGGGATATCGAAGAAGCCCTGGATCTGGCCGGCATGCAGGTCGAGGGTCAGCACGCGGTCGGCGCCGGCCTCGGTGATGAGATTGGCGACCAGCTTCGCGGAGATCGGGGTGCGCGGGCCCGGCTTGCGGTCCTGGCGGGCGTAGCCGAAATAGGGAAGCACGGCGGTGATGCGGCGGGCGGAGGAGCGGCGGAACGCGTCGATCATGATCAACAGTTCCATCAGGTGGTCGTTGGCCGGGAAGGAGGTGGACTGGACGACGAAAACGTCCTCGCCGCGCACGTTTTCCTGGATCTCTACGAAAATTTCCTGGTCCGCGAACCGTCGAACGGTGGCTTTTCCAAGAGGAACATTGAGATAATTGCAGATCGCCTCGGCCAACTGCCGGTTCGAATTCCCCGCGAAAACCTTCATTTTGGCCCGCCTGTTGTCATGCTGGATGGGCGCTTTTTAGCGTCCTTGAACCTGAATGCAAGAGGCCTTGCGGTCGCGACCACGAAATTCGTGAAAAGTTTGTGACCAGTGGTCATCCGCCGTGTCCGGCCAGCCAGCTCGTGTATTCGTTGATTGTCTTGGTCGCGATCTGCTGCATGAGGGAGGCGGGCACGCCGGCCCAGGCCTCTGTCGCCGAGGAAGAAACGACCTCCTGGCCCTGGATACGGTGCAGGCGGCTTCCGCTCTGGTTGAGAATATCCCAGACGTAGATGATCGTGACTTTGCCGCCTTCGGAGAAGGCCGAGAAATAGCCCTTGAGGATGTGGTCGGCCGCCGGGTCGTTCGAGCCCTTGATCGCCAGTCCGTGCGCACGGGCCTCGGCCCCGAGCTGGCGTGAGAGCGGCGTTACCGCCTGGATCGGCGCGCCGATGATCGGCAGGAAGCGGATCGTACCCTTTGCGGGGGCGAGGGCGGCCGTCTGTGTCGGCGCCGGTGAAGACGCTTGAGCGGCCGGCTGCTGCTGGGGCGTCACGCCTCCGACCGGCGGCGGAGGCTGCATCGGCTGACTGCCGGCGGCGAGCGCCTGGGCCTGGGCTTCGAGCGTGTTCTGCGGCGGTGTCGCGTATTCCTGGCCGGCGAGCGACTGCTGCCCTGCGGAGACGCCGGCCATCTGGTCGGTGTCGGACTGCGTGACGGGGGAGCTCGCGACCTGCGTTCCTCCGCCGACGTCGGCGCGCGGCGTCAGGGCATCGGTGGTATTGCAGCCGGACAGGGCGAGCGCCGGGATCAGCACGTTCAATGCTATCGCGATCCACTTCATCCTGCCATTTGCCCTTCCTGTTCGGTCAAGCTTTTCATCCACCCTTCTTATCGGGTCCGGGAGGGGTGCTGTCAATTCCCCGAAATTTCACGAGGCCGCGTCAGCGGACGAGAAGTTCGAGCGGATGCCGCGAGAGCGCACGCGGCGCCTCCTCCGTCGTCAGATAGGTGTGGCCGAGGGTCATTGCCGTTTCGCGCTCGGAATCCATGACGATCATGTGCACGAAAAGCGACATGTCGGGGAGGATCTCCTGCGGATTGCCGGCATGGAACATCTGGTGCTCCATCCACGACGGCGAGAAGCGTGCGCCGAGCGAATAGCCGCAGGCGTTCAGCCTGTGCCGGGTGAGGCCCCGCTCGTCCATGATGCGGGCGTGCGTGTCGAAGACGTCGCCGAAAGTGTTTCCCGGACGCAGCACCGCCTCGATCTCGCGGATCGTCGCCTCGCAGGCCGCGTAGAGTTCGCGGTGGCGCGTGGTCGCCTCGCCGATGAGGATCGTCCGCATCATTGCCGCATGGTAATGGGCGTCGACGCCCGCCCATTCGAGCGTCAGCTGGTCCTTCTCGGAAAGCGTCCGGCGACCGGACTTGTAGCGGCAGAGAAGGGCGTCCGCCCCGGAACCGATGATGAACTCGTTCGCCGGATAATCGCCGCCGCCCGCCAGGATCGTGCCCTGCATCGCCGCGAGGATGTCCGCCTCGTTTCCACCTGCCCTGATGAGCGGCAAGGCGGCGTCGAGTGCGTCGTCGGCAAGGGCTGCTGCGCGCTCGATATGGCCGATTTCGGCGGTGCTCTTCAACAGCCGGAGATTGCTGACGAGGTAAGAGGCATCGACGATCTGCCCGAAGGTCGTGAGCTGGTTGTCGAGAAGCCGCGCGACGCGGCCCGTCATGCCGTGGGTGTCGTATTCGACGCCGATGCGGCATCCGAGCAGGTCCATGTCGCTCAGCAGGTTGCGCAGGTCCATGGCCGGATCGGCATTCACGCGGTCCACCCAGACGACGATGTTCTCGATCGTCGAGGTGTGGCGCGCCTGGCGCAGGTCGGCGGAGCGGGTGAGCAGCGTCAGCGAGCTGTCCGCCCTCACCACGAGCGTCTGGAAGAAGCAGTAGCCGAAGGTGTCGTAGCCCGTCAGCCAGTACATGCTCTCCTGGGCGAAGAGCAGCAGTGCGTCGAGCTTTTCTTCGGCCATGCGCGCCGTCAGGCGGTCGAGCCGGGCAGCGTATTCGCTCGCGTCGAAGTGCAGCGCCATGTCAGTCCTCCGTGATTGCGATTGCGGAAATCTGGCGGCCGTAGTCTGGTTCCCCCGCATGTGTGGTCCGACGATAGGAGAAGAAGGAACCGGGGTCGGCATAGGTGCAGAGGCCGAGGCTTTCGGCGCGGAGGCCGGCATCCGTGAGCCGTTTCAACGTCAGGCCCTGCAGGTCGAACATTGCGTGCCCTTCCTTGGCGGAAGGAGAGAAGAAGTCCTCGTAGAACGGATCCTGTTCGAGGAAGCGGGCGACGAATTCGGGGCCGACCTCGTAATTCTGTGCGCTGATCGAGGGGCCGAGGCAGGCGACGATGCGCTCGCGGGCGGCACCGAGCTGTTCCATGGCGGCGATCGTGTTTTCCAGAACGCCGGTGAGGGCGCCCTTCCAGCCGGCATGAGCCGCGCCGATGACGCCGTTTTCCGGGTCGGCGAAGAGGATCGGCCCGCAATCGGCGGTGAGGACGCCGAGAATGACGCCCGGCACCGAAGTCACCATGGCATCGGCCTGCGGGCGCGAACCCTCGTAGCGGGCGTCGACCACCATCACGTCCGGAGAATGGACCTGGTGGACGGTCGCGAGCCGTTCCGCAGGCAGTCCGAACCAGCGGCTGACGCGGCTGCGGTTCTCGTGCACGCGCTCGGGCGCATCGTTGGAGCCGAGCCCGACGTTCAGGCCTTCATAGATGCCTTCCGACACGCCGCCCTTGCGGGTGAAGAAGCCGTGGCGAAAGCGATCCCTTCCGTTCATCGAGAGGAGCGTACTTTCGATCGGCTCTGGAGACGCTTGATTCTGCATTGCTTTCCGGTGTCCGCGTTTGGTGAGAGTGATCTTCGTCCACCTGCCGGGTCTTGTGAAAGAGACGGCGCCTTCTGCCCCTGCCGGATTTGGCGGGATGGTGACCCAAGCCCGCCGCCTCTGTCAATCCGCAGGCTTGAAGGGGGGAAGCGGCACGGCGGGGCTCGAAAGTGCGAGAACCTTGAAGAGCTCGCCCATCCGCCCTTCACCGGCGCCGGCCAGCCGCTCGACCGCCTGCACGATCTCCGTCTGGGTCCTGGTATCCTTGCCGCGGCCGAGCGCGGATGCGCGTTCCTCGATCCCGAGGCCGACGAGGAAATCGCCCTGGTGCATGCAGCCGTTGACGTGCACGCCCGCGGCGCTCGCGGTCGTCGCAAGCTGCTCGAAGTCGACATGGCTCGTCAGGTCGGCCATGCCCGGATGGGCGAGCGGCGGATCGAATTCATGGGCGAGAACCGCCTGCAGGGTGTCGCCGTAGGCCGTGGCCATATGGCCGTAGTCGATGATGAGCGCAGTTCCGCCGGAGGCGCGCAGTCTGCCGCACATCGTTTCCAGCACCGCCTGGCGGGCAGGGGCGATCTCGAAAATGGTGCCGTCCGGCGGCAGGTTGCCGGCCGTCGGCAACAGAGCGGGGTCTATGCCGGAGACGCCGACCGCAAAGGTCAGCTCGTCGTCGGCGTCGAGGCCGACCATGCGCTCGCGAAAGCCGGTGGGGGTCTTCACGAACTGGCGGATCGGGATCGCGTCGAAGAGTTCGTTTGCCGCGACGAGGACGAAACCGGTGGGGACTTCGTCGAAGCTCTCGTGCCAGGCGATCCTGTCCTCATGGCCGGCGAGTGTCTTCCTCTGCACCTCGCGAAGGCGTCCGCTGGTTTCGACCAGATGGACGGTCGCCGCCTCGTAGAGCGCGGGCGCGATGCGGGCGATCACCCGCAGCATGTCCGACATCATCGTGCCGCGGCCGGGGCCGACCTCGACGAAGCGCACCGGCTGCGGCTCGCCGTGGCGGCGCCAGGCGATCACCATGAAGACGCCGAGCATCTCGCCGAAGAGCTGGCTGACCTCGGGTGCGGTCACGAAATCGCCGTCGCTGCCGAACGGATTGCGGGTCTTGTAGTAGCCGTGCTCCGGATCGGCGAGGCAGATCGCGAAATAGTCGGTGACGCTGATCGGGCCGCTCGCACGGATGAGCGCCTTGATCTTGGTGGCAAGCGGTGTGGTCACGGTCGACGCCTCTCGTTTTGTCAACGGCCGCTCGCCCGGCGCGCACGAAGGATTGCCCAGAGCCCGGCCACCAGCATGGGCAGGGACAGCACCATTCCCATGGTCAGCCAGTTACCGGCAAGATAGCCGATCTGCACATCGGGCTCGCGGAAGAACTCGACCAGAATGCGGGCGAGGGCATAGAGCGCGACGAAGGCGCCGGTCACCGTTCCCGGCCTGCGCAGCGCCTTGAAGGCGCGTGCGAGGATTTGCAGGACGATGAACAGGAGGAGGCCTTCGAGGGCCGCCTCGTAGAGCTGGCTCGGATGGCGCGGCATCGGGCCGCCGGTCGGGAAAACCATCGCCCAGGAAACGTCGGTTATGCGGCCCCAGAGCTCGCCGTTGATGAAATTGGCGAGCCGCCCGAAGAAGATGCCGATCGGCGCGACGCTCGCCACGATGTCGAAGAGGCTCCAGAGCGGGATCGCGTGGCGGCGGGAAAACAGGATCATCGCCGTGGTCGCGCCGAGGAAGCCGCCGTGGAAGGACATGCCGCCGTTCCAGATCTGGACGGCGCGCACGGGTTCGGCGAGCACCGCTTCGAGATCGTAGAAGAGGATGTAGCCGATGCGGCCGCCGAGCACGATGCCGAGCGCGACCCAGACGAGGAAGTCGTCGAGGTGTGCGGCCGTGCAGGGGGGCGTGCCGTCCGGCCAGAGCGCCGTGTTGGCGAGCATGCGCCGGGCGACGAACCAGCCGAGCATGATGCCGGCGACATAGGCGAGGCCATACCAGCGGATTGCGATCGGCCCGATGGCGATGGCCACGGGATCGATTGCCGGGAAGCTGACGATGGAAAGCAGGGCGGCGGCTGACTGCACGGTTGAACCTTCGTTATTGTCGGCGGAAAATGGCGTTCTGAAATGGGACGGTCAAGATGGATTCTGGACGGCCGGCAAGCTGCCCGGCCCTCCCGGCAAGATTATGGCTTGCATCGCTCCCGGCAAATGCCTACCTCAAACCCATGAACAAGGGCGCCGGCGGACGGCGTCGACCGCGAAAGAGGAGCCGATCCCGATGTCCACTGGACCGAACCGCATTCTGGACGAATTCGCCAAGCTGATGACCGATGCTGCCGGCGCCGCCCAGGGCGTTCGCAAGGAAATGGAGACCGCCTTCCATGCGCAGGCCGAGCGCTGGCTGAACAGCATGGATGTGGTGAAGCGCGAGGAATTCGAGGCCGTCCGGGAAATGGCGGTGAAGGCGCGCGAGGAAAACGACGCGCTGCTCGCCCGCATCGCTGCCCTCGAGGCACGGCTCGACGCCAAGGACAAGTGAGCCGTTTGGCTCCTTCACGACCGACGATCGACACCGCCGCCGAATCTCCGGAAGTCACCGAACTTCCAGCGGGATTCGGCGGCGGTCGCATTTCGACGGGTGCATTTGCGGAAAGAAGCGCCGACGGCCGGATTCGGCTGTCGCTGCAAGCGAAAATAATCGTCCTCGTTGTCCACATGTGGACAGCGGCCGAAAAGCCAATCGGCAGAGTCGTTTAAGTCTACTTGCCGATATTGTGGAACAGAACCTGTCCACAGTCCCGTCGGCCGAAACGCATTTCTGGGCTGGTACTTCGACTTCGCCATTATACACTGATTTTAAATGATGATTCGAAACGGGCCATCACAAGTTTCGGGCAGGGTGCCTATGGTGTCCTGATGGTCGCGGGGGAATCATTCCCAGTGTTGCTTCCGGCAGGATGATGTCTGTTCGTTTGTGTGCCACCACGCGAATTGTCGCCTTTCGCTCCGGTCAAGAAGGTGCTGCATGAGCCTTATGGAAATGGAATTTGAACGTCAGTCCAATCCGGTTGACATGATCGAGTTCGTTGCAGCCAACAACGACTGGTCGTTCGAGCGCTCGGGCGAAGACGAAATCGCCATGACGGTCGAGGGGCGATGGGCGGACTACCACGTCTCGTTCTCCTGGATGGAAGAGTTCGAGGCGCTTCATCTCGCCAGCGCCTTCGACATCCGCATTCCCGACTCCCGTGTCAACGAGGTCATCCGGCTCCTCTCCTACATCAACGGCCAGGTGCTGATGGGGCATTTCGACCTGTGGCGGCAGGAGGATGTCATCATCTTCCGCCAGTCGCTGCTGCTCGCCGGCGGCGCCGAGCCGACCAACCGTCAGGTCGAGGTCCTGCTTTCGAGCGCGATCGACGCGTGCGAAGCCTACTTCCAGGCCTTCCAGTTCGTCGTGTGGTCGGGCATGGACGCCAAGAGCGCCATGGACGCGGTGCTCTTCGAAACCGCCGGAGAGGCCTGATCCATGGCTGCGACCGGCAATATCGTCCTCGTCGGCGCCGGCAACATGGGCGGCGCCATGCTGGCGGGATGGCTGAAAAGCGGCATTCCGGGTTCCTCGATCACGGTCCTCGATCCCGGTCCGTCCGAGGCCATGCTGGCGCGGATCCGGGAAGCGGGCGCCACCTATACCAGCGAGGTGCCGCAGGGGCTTTCGGTTGGCATCCTGTTCCTTGCTGTCAAGCCGCAGGTCATGGGTGCGGTACTGCCGCCGCTGAAGTCACTGGTCGGCCCGGAAACGGTCGTGGTCTCGGTCGCGGCCGGCAAGACGCTCTCCTTCATGGAGAGCCATCTCGGCGCCGCGCCGATGGTGCGCGCCATGCCGAACACGCCGGCCATGGTCGGCCGCGGCATTACGGGCGCTTTCGCCAATGCCGGGGTAAGCGAGGCGCAGCGGCAGGTCGTCGACGGCCTGCTCAAGGTTTCCGGCCCGGTCGAATGGGTATCCTCCGAAGCCGACATCAATGCCGTTACCGCGCTCTCGGGCAGCGGCCCGGCTTATGTCTTCTATCTCGTGGAATGCATGGCTGAGGCAGGCCGCAAAGCGGGCCTGCCGGCGGACCTCGCCATGCGCCTTGCACGGGAGACTGTCTCGGGGGCTGGTGAACTGCTTCACCAGTCCCCAGACGACGCTCAGCGACTGAGGCAGAACGTCACCTCGCCGGGCGGCACGACGGCTGCCGCACTTTCCGTCCTGATGGCCGACGACGGCATGCAGCCTCTGTTCGACCGGGCGGTCGAGGCCGCCCGCAAGCGCGCCGAGGAGCTCGCCGAATGAGCGAGGCAGAGGGAACCAGCGAACTGATCAGCTACAGCGATTTCGAGAAGGTCGACATCCGCGTCGGCACGATCATCGAGGTCGAGCCGTTTCCCGAGGCCCGCAAGCCGGCCTGGAAGCTCAAGATCGACTTCGGCCCCGGGATCGGCGTGAAGAAATCCTCCGCCCAGATCACCGTGCACTATGGCGCCGCCGAGCTCGTCGGCCGTCAGGTTCTCGGTGTCGTCAATTTCCCGCCGCGCCAGATCGGCCCCTTCCGCTCGGAAGTGCTGACCCTCGGCTTCGAGGACGAAACCGGCGCCATCGTGCTCGCCGCCGTCGAACGATCCGTACCGAACGGCCGCAAGCTGATGTGAGGCCGTCCGGCCTCAGTGGATGTCGCGGCTCAGCGGGTCCGTGAGCACGAAGCGGTGAAAGGTGACTTCGAAGCCGGCTCTCTGCGGCGAGCAGGCGGTCACGCCGACCTCCAGCGATTTCAGTTCCGGCGGAAAGTAGCCGAGTCGTGCCATTTTCCAGGTATCCGGTTCCGAGAGCCGGTACTGCACGAACAGCGCATCCGCGAGACGGGTGACGCGGGCTTCCACCGGACCATTTCCGTCGGGCAAGGCGAAGGCCGACCAGTCCGAACGCCCAGCGACGGTCACGACCGTGCTGAAATGGCGGCAGCCGTCGGTAAACTCGACACCGCATTTCATCCAGTTCTCCGCGTCGTGGCGCAGCATCAGGCCGGCCTGATCGTATAGAGCCTCGTAGCGGCCGGTGAAGGCCGTCTCCATGGTGAAATCGCCGTCGCGGCGGCAGTGAAGGAAATGGCCATTGTCGCGACGGAAGCCGTAATAGGTCCGCTGCCAGAAATCGGTCCGGTCGCCCGTCGCCAGCCGCAGATCTCCGGCCGTGATCTCGATCAGAGGAGGCGGATTGAACCAGCTCATGCCGTTCCAGTTGCCGATCGTCATGCGTCTGCCCCTTGCCGTTTGATTATGCCGGAACGCGCACCGTCGCCCGAAGGCCACCGAGCGGGCTGTCGCCGAGGGTGATGTTGCCGCCGTGGCTGCGGGCGATGTCGAGGGCGATCGCAAGGCCGAGTCCCGTCCCGGAGGAGTCGAGATTGCGCGCGCTGTCCAGCCGGAAGAAGGGTTTGAACACCTCCTCCCGCATCTCCGGGGCAATCCCCGGCCCATCATCGTCGAAGGTGATCGTCAGCCATTTGGCGCTGTGCTTCGCCTCGATGTCGAGGCGATGTGCGTAGCGGCCGGCGTTCGAGGCGAGATTGCCGACGAGCCGGGCAAAGGCGTTCGGGCGCACGATGACGTCGTCCTCGCCCTCGATCGTATAGGACAGCGCCTTGCCTTCGCGGGCGAAGTCGTTGCGCAGTTTTTCGAACAGCGTGCTGAGCTGCAGCGAGCCGACATCCTCCTCCGCCTCGCCGCGCGCAAAGGCCATGTAGCCTTCGAGCATGGACTGCATGTCCTCGACATCCTTGTTCATGCTTTCGAGTTCGGGATTGTCGCCCGCGAGCGCAAGCTGCAGCTTGAAGCGGGTGAGGATCGTGCGCAGGTCGTGGCTGACGCCGGTCAGCATGGCGGTGCGCTGCTCCATCTGGCGTTCGATGCGTTCGCGCATCAGGATGAAGGCGAGACCGGCCCGGCGGACCTCGTCGGCGCCGCGCGGAACGAAGTTTTCGGCCTTCTGGCCCTTGCCGAAACTCTCGGCGGCGCGGGCGAGCGCCAGGATCGGGCGAATCTGTCCGCGCAGGAACAGGATCGAGATGACGATCAGCACCAGCGAAGTCCCGACCATCCAGACGAGGAAGATGTGGGTGTTCGAGGCATAGGCCTGGTTGCGCCGGGCGAAGATGCGGAGCGTGCGCTCCTCGAGCTTGATGCGGATTTCCACCAGACGGGAATCTCCCACCGTGTCGATCCAGAAGGGCCGGTGAATCTGGTTTTCGATCTGGTCGCTCAGGATCTGATCGAGGATGGAGAAGAAGGGTTTCGGGCGCGGTGCCGGCAGTTCGCCGCCCGGCTCCAGCGAAATGGTGAGGTTCATCTTCTCGCGGGCGATGCGGACGATGTTTTCAAGGTCCTGCTCGCCCGGATAGAGTTCGATGAACTCGATGATCGAGGCGATGTCGCGCGTCACGGCCGCCGAAAGGCGATCCGTCACCATCTGCCAGTGGCGTTCCATGAAAACGAAGGCGAGCACCGTCTGCAGGATCAGCATCGGCAGGATGATGATCAGCAGCGAGCGGGCATAGAGCCCTGTCGGCAGCCGGTGCCGCAGCCAGCGCGAGAACGCCCGGTAGCCGCTGCCGCCGGGGCGGTCGTGATCTCGCCGGATGGTGTCGAACAGAGCCATGATGTCCTTTACTGCCGTCGTGTCGGCCCTAGTCCATGCTGAGGCGGTAGCCGATGCCGCGCACCGTCTGCAGCCAGACCGGGTTGGCCGGGTCGTCCTCGATCTTGCGGCGCAGCCGGTTGATCTGTACGTCGATCGTCCGCTCGCCGACCTCGGTGTCGTTGCCGACGAGTTCGTGCCGCGGGATGGTGTCGCCGGCACGGCTGGCGAAGAGCACCATGATCTCCTGCTCGCGGTCGGTCAGGCGAATGAGTTCCGATGCCTTCTTCAGTTCCCGTCGTGAGAGCGAGAAGGTGTAGGGGCCGAACATCACCTGTTCGATCTTCGGCGCATCGGCGACGGTGTTGCGTCTCAGGATGTTGTTGATGCGAAGCACCAGTTCGCGCGGATCGAAGGGCTTGGCGAGATAGTCGTCGGCGCCCGCTTCGAGGCCGGCGATGCGGGACTCCGCCTCGGAACGCGCCGTCAGCAGGATCACCGGAATGCTCTTCTCGTCGGCGATGCTGCGTGTCAGCGAAAGGCCGGATTCGCCCGGCATCATCACGTCGAGGACGAGGAGGTCGAAATTCAACCCCTCGAGCTTGCGCCGCGCCTCGCCGGCATCCGCCGCGACAGTGATACGGAAGCCCTGTTCCGTCAGGTAGCGGTGGAGCAGGTCGCGAATGCGCGTGTCGTCGTCGACCACGAGGAGATGCGGTGCGTCGTCAGCAATCGTCTTCTTTCTTGCCATTCATTCGTCTCCGGACGTCTGTGGCTCGCCGGCTGCCGGTGTTTGGGTCATGCCTTCCAGGAACCGTTTCACCGCCTCCCTCATCTCCGGGGTAAAGCCCTCGAGTGCTCGTGATATGCGCAGTGATTGCGGTTGCGAGAGGGCAAGGGCGAGTTCCCGGCCGGCAAGGGTCGGATAGAGCCTGCGCTGGCGGCGGTCCGCCGGACCGGCGATCTGGCGGATGTAGCCGGAATCGATGAGTTCCTTCAGCACGCGGGCAAGGCTCTGCTTGGTGATCTGCAGGATGCCGAGGAGGTCGGCGACCGTCATGCCCGGCCGGCGGCTCACGAAGTAGACGACGCGGTGATGGGCGCGGCCGTAGCCGATCTTGGCGAGGATCGCGTCCGGGTCCGAGACGAAATCGCGGTAGGCGAAGAACAGGCGTTCGATCGTGTCGAAATCGATCGTCGTGTCGTCGACGACCGGCATTTGCGGAAGTTCCTTCCTGGCAGTCTTGCCCGCAGACTGTCGCATGACTTTCTCGTTTCCTTTCATTCGGCTGTCCGGCATCCGCCGGCAGGTCTCGCATCGGCGCGCCGATGTCGCGGCCAAAACTAAGCGGAGATCACCGGAAACACCAATGAAATTAGCAGAATCGCACAGTTTCGCGGGTGAGGGTGGCCTCGTGCGGCCGTGGCGGTGGTGACTGCTTCCGGACCTTCGGCGAACGGGGAAGGCATCCGGTCGCCCGCCAAACGGTGAGGAGGGTGTCGAGCCGGCAGGCTTCGGTTTTCGTTTCCGGCCAGACATGTTATGCGCCGTACCGAACAGACGCGAGACCGGAGCTTCGAGAGAACGTCATGGGACAGTTGCAGGCCGGAATCATCCCGGTCACACCCTTCCAGCAGAATTGCACCATCCTCTTCGATTCGCAGACGAAGGAAGGGGTCGTCATCGATCCCGGCGGCGATGTCGATGTCATCCGGCAGACCATTGAGCGCAACGGCATCACGATCAGGGAGATCTGGCTGACGCACGGTCACATCGACCATGCCGGCGGCGCCGACGAACTTCGGGAGGCGCTCGGGGTTCCGGTCGTCGGTCCCCACGAGGACGACCTGTCCTTGCTGCAGAATCTCGAGAAACAGGCGCTGATGTTCAACGTGCCGATGCAGGTGCGCAACGTGATCCCCGACCGCTGGTTGAAGGATGGCGACCAGGTCTCCTTCGGCGAGCACGTCTTCGAGGTCTACCATTGCCCGGGCCACGCACCGGGACACGTCATCTTCTTCAACAGGGCGCAGAATTTCGCCCATGTCGGCGATGTGCTGTTCAACGGCTCGATCGGTCGAACCGACCTGCCGGGGGGCGACCACCAGACGCTCCTGAATTCGATCAGGGACAAGGTCCTGCCGCTCGGAGACGATGTCGGCTTCATCTGCGGCCACGGACCGGGTGGCCGGATCGGCGAGGAACGCCGCACGAACCCCTATCTCCAGGGGCTTTGAGGTTTCCCGAAACGAACGATGCGCCGGCGAAGCGGCGCATCGGGCATTCAAGGCTTGGGATCGCAGATCAGCCGGCGGTGCAGAAGTGCTCGCGGCCGTCATAGCCGACATAGGTGCCGGAGCGCGGGTTGAAGCTGCGGTAGCGGTCAGAGCAGTAGCGGTACCACTGCGGCGACCAGGGCTCGAGATCATAGGTGACGTAGGTGCGGCGGGGTGCTCGCGGATATTCGTCCACATAGGCCGGCTGGGGCTCGACGTAGACCGGCGGACGCTCGACATAGACCGGGTCCGGCTCGACGTAACGCGGCTGGCTTGCCAGCGCGCTGCCGGCGGCAACACCGGCTGCCAGCCCGACGACGCCTGCGATGATCGCGGCATCGTTGCGGTGGTGGCGATGACCGGCCAGGGCGGGGCTCGAAGCCGACACCACGACGGTCGCAACCGCTGCCGACAAGAGGGTGAATTTTGCGAACTTGGTCATGGCGTTGCCTTCCTGCGTCTGCGACTCTCGTCGCACTGTCTTTCCGACGATGAGGAATAGTTAACGCAGCCGACCTGAACGCAAGCTGAACAAAAAAACCCGGCAGTTATGCCGGGCCGCTACGCGAAGACGAAAGCCGTCGTGAAGATCAGCCTGCGATCTGCAGGTTGACTGCCTTCGGGCCCTTGCCGCGACGGTCCGGCTCGGTGTCGAAGCTTACTTTCTGGTTTTCGCTCAGACCGGTCAGTCCGGAAGCTTGAACGGCGGAAATGTGGACGAAGATGTCCGCGCCACCGTTGTCGGGCTTAATGAAGCCGAAGCCCTTGTCGGTATTGAAGAATTTTACAATGCCAGTCTCGGCCATGCGTCAGGTCCTTTTCTCTCTGCCCGAAATCGCGGGCAGCATTGCAAGTTCACCCCAATTCGGAGTGGTGCAGGCGCGTCTTGACGCAGGAGGAAAGGAACCCCTCTTAAACAACCAAAAAACGCCGAACCAGTCCTGTCGACCGCTTCGCCGCTCGGCTGCCCGGATATCTTTTGCGCATCCGGAGCGCATTGGTTCTAAGGTCTTCCCGTGCTCGTAAAACTGCCCGAACGGCGCAACAGTGCTTTCTTTATAAAAGATTGGCAAGCGAAACTTTTTGGACGACGACGACCAACGCATTGTAGCCATAAGGTTTTATGGGATTTCATTGAAATCCTTCGTCATTTTTACGAGTTTTCGCGGGCTAGCCCAAAAGGGTTATATCACGCGGGCAGCACTTCCTTCGCCGGAGTGCCAAGAATCGCATACCCGACGCGCACCTTTTCAGGCGGTCGCTACCCTGCGGCGCGTCAGCTCCGGCACGAGTTCAACCATCAGCATCGCCGCAAACATGATCGCACATCCGGCGTAGCCGATCACCGGAAGCGAATCACCCATCAGGATGGCGCCGAAGAGCGCTCCGAAGAGGGCCTCGGATGAAAGGAAGATCGCCGCCTGCGGCGCCGTCGTGTAGCGCTGACCGATGATCTGGAGGACAAAGGCGAGCCCGGAAGAGAGGAGGCCCGCATAGAGGATTTCGGTGAGCGAACCCGTTATGGCATCGACCGTGATCGGCTCGAGGATCGCGCCGCCGAGGCTGCCGCCCAGCGCGCAGACGCCGAACTGGAGGGCCGCCAGCGCGAGCGGCCTGCCACTCCTCCCGACTGCGATCGGCGTCAGGGTGATCTGGACGGCGAAGAGCACGGCGCAGACCATGATCAGGAGGTCGCCGTCCGTCAGGCCGGAGAGGGAGCCGCCGCTCAGGAGCAGGATGCCGACGAGCGTCAACACCGCCGCGGGCCAGATGATCCAGTGCGGTTTGCGGCGCAGGATCAACACCGCGATCGCAGGGACCAGGACGACGTAGAGCCCGGTGAGGAAGCTCGCATTGGTGACGGTCGTCGTCTTGATGCCGATCTGCTGCAACGTCTGGGCGGCGAAGAGGACGGCGCCAATAACCACGAATGCGCCGATGTCGCCGGCTGCCAGCGGCCGCGCGGCATTCTTTGCCTCGCGCCAGGCGAACGGGACGACGGCGAGGAAGGCGAGGCCGAAGCGAATGCCGTTGAACCAGTTCGGCCCAAGCATGTCCATGGCGCTCGATTGCGCGACGAAACCGCCACCCCAGATGGCGGCGGCAAGCAGCAAGATCAGGTTGGCCTGAATTCGTGACATCGCGGACAGGCTTTCTCTCGGGGAGGTTCGAAGGCGGCAAGAGTTATCAGGAGGTCTCCCAGGCAGCAAGCGCCGGCGGCAGGCAAGCCGCGAGGGTCAGGGCGCGCCGGCGCGGGAAACCCGCAGAAGTGTGCCGTCGTCCTCGTCGGTCACCAGCAGCACCGCACCGTCGGGCGCGACCTTGACGTCTCTCAGCCTGCCGAATTCCCCCTCGAACAATCGTTCCTCGTGGGCGGGCGTGCCGCTGTCGTCGCGCTCGATGCGCGCGAGCAACTGGTATTTGAGCGCGGCGACGAGGAAATTTCCCTCCCATTCGGGGAACATCCTGCCGTGATAAACGTCGATGGCGCCCGGCGCGATCGACGGATCCCAGTAGTAGATCGGTTGTTCGTAGCCTTCTGCCGCCTGCCCGATACCGATCTCCGCGCCGGAATAGTGCTTGCCGTAGGCGATCACCGGCCAGCCGTAGTTCTTGCCGGCGGTCACGGCGTTGATTTCGTCGCCGCCGCGGGCACCGTGCTCGACCACGAAGAGCTTTCCGTCCGCGGGATCGATGACGGTTCCCTGGGGATTGCGGTGGCCGATCGACCAGATTTCATGGGCGGCCGTCTCGCTTCTGGCGAAGGGGTTGTCCTGCGGGATGCTCCCGTCCGGCTCGATGTGGAGGATGGAGCCGGCATGGTCGCGCGGGTCCTGCGCACGGTCCATCTCGCCCCGCTCGCCGATGCCGAAGAAGAGGCTGCCGTCGGCGGCGATGGCGATCCGCGAGCCGAAGTGGACATCGGTTTCCGTGAAGCGGTTCATCTGGAAGATCTTGGCAAGGTTCTCCAGGCGATCCTCGTTCTGTGACAGGGTGGCGCTGAAGAGTGCGGTGCCCTGTCCGCCGGGGCCGGGGATGGAAGCGGTGAAGTAGAGCTTGCGGCTGCGGGAAAAGTCGGGCGCGAGGGCGACATCGAGAAGGCCGCCTTGCCCTTCGGCGTAGACCTTCGGCAGACCGGAGATCGGCTCGCCGACCTTGCCGTCGCGGATGATCCGCAGGCGTCCCGGTCGCTCGGTGACGATATAGGCCCCGTCCGGCAGGACTTCGACGGCCCATGGATGGTCGAGGCCGCCGGCGATCTTCGTGACCTCCAGCTCGGCCTTCTGCGAGGGATACTCCTCGGCGAAGGAGGAGGAAGCGCCGAAGCCGAGCAGCGGCAGGACCGCTACGAGTATTCGCGTGTCGAACGATCGCCTGATGTGCATGACGCCTCCCATTCCCGCCGTTGTCGCTTCCTCCATCCCGAATATTGGAGAGCTCTGGCCGATTGGCAAGATCGTCGTCGGCGAAGAGCCGGCGGCGCGCTCTATCGGCCGCGGCGTTTCCGCTCTGCCTGGATGAAATCACGAATGCTGCGGCGCCACAGGGAGACGCTGGCCGATGCCATCCCGACGAAGCCGATCATCATCAGCGCCATCAGCAGGCGCCGGTCGATCGACCCCATGACACCGGCGCTCTGCGGCCGGATGGCCGGCGTGATCGAGCCGGTGGTGAGTGGCGAGATGTCGGGCTCCGGCGCCTCGGTGATGCCGGCGGAGGGCGGGGCGGGGGTGCTCGGCCCCGGAGGCGCGGGAGCCGCCTGTGCAACGGTTACCTGCATGGCGGCGCGCGCGGGCGTCCCGGCAAGGCCCACCCCGGATGGAAGCAGGAGGACTGCGGTGAGAAGAACGGTTGTCATACCCGCACGCGTTCTCTTGCGTGCGGTCTTTCCTTCGTTGTCGATCAGCATGACTGAAGCCCTCGGGGACGCATCTTGCCTCCCGGTCACGAAGCTCGGCCGACACGGCGGACGGCAGACGGGCGTCGGAAATGGGAAGCTGGTATTCTCGCAGACTCCGACGTCCTGTTTGCCGGATCCATTCGGATAGTGCGCCGCCTTTGTGGACATCTCCGGGACGGGAATGTGGCGTCGGTGTGTCTTTCCGCGGCAATTGCGCGGCAAGCTTAACGCTTCGTCAACGCCGCGCGCCGGTCGCCGTCGTCAGCTGCGGCGCTTGCCGAAGACGGGCGTGGTCCGCTGGGGACCCGCCTTCGCGGCGGGCTGGGTCGTCGCAGGGATCGCCGTCTGCGCCGGGGCCGGCAGGTCCGGGTGGCGGCCGGCGAGCGGAAGGATGATCTCGGGATATTCCGCGTTGAAGTTCGTGGGCGCGATTTCGGGCCTTGCGAGCGCATAGCCTTGCATCAGCGACACGCCGAGTTCCTCGCAGAGGTCGACCTGCCAGATCTCTTCGAGGCGTTCGAGGATCGTCTCTGTGCCGTGCTCGGAGAGTTGCCGCACGACCACGCGCAGCAGTGCGAAGCCCGCGGAATTGTGCATGTAGTCGCGCACCCAGTCGCCGTCGAGCCGCACGAAGTCGGGCCGCAGCGTGCGGACCCGCTCGATGTCGGTGTCGCCGGCGCCATGGTCGGTGAGCGAAACGCGGAAGCCGGCTTCCTTGAGGCGCTCGACGTGGCGCGTCAGCCGTGGAAGTTCGATCCCGGATGCACCGGAGATGTCGCAGATGACGCGGCCGGGTTCGAGCCCGGCACTGTGGCTTGCCAGACGAATGCGGTCGAATTCGACGCGCAGGCGCGTCGGGTCCGGATAGAGCGCCGGGTTGAAGCTGACGAGCGCCATGGCCCGCTTTCTGTGCAGCAGGCCGGCATTCAGGATGTGGATGGTCCGCAGCAGGCTTTCGATTTCCGGGAGGTCGTTCGGCTCGACCAGCGGGAAGAAGTGCGCCGGCGCGAAGGGCTCGCCATTGCGTTCCGCGCGCACCAGACCCTGGAACGAATGGATGTCGAGCACCTTCGGGGAGAGCCGGCGGAAGACCGGTTGCAGCGCGCACCTGAGAACAAATGGACCGTAGACGGTCGACCACGCGCCGTCCTCGCCCCGGACCAGGTTGTTGAAGATGCTCGCTGTGGTCATTCAGAACGGCCCGCACGGATGAAATTCTGCACGCATGCCTCCGTTCTATCGCGGAAGGCTTACCTGCCGATTAATTGCGCGGCACGTCCGCCGGCCTTGCGTTTTCCCGGCTCTGACGCCGGATTGGGCTTGAAACAGCGGAGTGATTTCGCCATAGAACTTGAACCTGGAGCCCTGCACCACGAGGTTCCCCCGTTCAACAGCTTCAGGACACACAAATCATGGCATTTCTCGCCGACGCCCTTTCGCGCATCAAGCCTTCCGCGACCATTGCCGTCACGCAGATGGCCCGGGACCTCAAAGCCCAGGGTAAGGATGTGATTTCGCTGTCGGTCGGCGAGCCGGATTTCGATACGCCGCAGAATATCAAGGATGCGGCCATCGCGGCCATCCAGCGCGGCGAGACGAAGTACACGCCGGTTTCGGGTATCCAGCCGCTGCGCGAGGCGATTGCCGCCAAGTTCAAGCGCGAGAACGGGCTGGACTACAAGCCAAGCCAGACGATCGTCGGCACGGGCGGAAAGCAGATTCTTTTCAACGCCTTCATGGCGACGATCAATCCGGGGGATGAAGTCGTCATCCCGGCGCCTTACTGGGTGTCCTACCCGGAAATGATTGCGCTGTGCGGCGGCACGCCGGTCTTCGTCGAGACGACGATCGAGAACAATTTCAAGCTGACGGCCGAACAGCTGGAAAAGGCGATCACGCCGAAGACCAAGTGGTTCATGTTCAACTCGCCGTCGAACCCGTCGGGTGCTGCCTACAGCTATGACGAACTCAAGGCGCTGACCGACGTCCTGATGCGGCATCCGCACGTCTGGGTACTGACGGACGACATGTACGAGCATCTCGTGTTCGGCGATTTCGTCTACTACACCCCGGCGCAGGTGGAACCCGGCCTCTACGACCGCACGCTCACCATGAACGGCGTTTCCAAGGCCTATGCGATGACCGGCTGGCGTATCGGCTACGCCGCCGGCCCGATTGAGCTCATCAAGGCGATGGACATGATCCAGGGTCAGCAGACCTCCGGTGCCTGCTCGATCGCCCAGTGGGCCGCCGTCGAGGCGCTCAACGGCCCGCAGGACTTCATTCCGATGAGCAAGAAGGCCTTCGAGGAGCGCCGCGACCTGGTCGTCTCCATGCTGAACCAGGCGAACGGCCTCGTCTGCCCGAAGCCGGAAGGCGCTTTCTACGTCTATCCGTCCTGCGCGGCGCTGATCGGCAAGAAGGCTCCGTCGGGCAAGGTCATCGCGACCGACGAGGACTTCGTCATGGAACTGCTCGCGACCGAAGGGGTTGCGACTGTTCACGGCTCGTCCTTCGGCCTCGGGCCGAACTTCCGCGTCTCCTACGCGACCTCGAACGACAAGCTCGAGGAAGCCTGCCGCCGCATCCAGCGCTTCTGCGCCGACTGCAAGTAATCGGCCGGACGATAAGAACCGGAAAGGGCGGGGCCTCGTGGCTCCGCCCTTTTTCTTTGGAGTATAGGCGCCTCAGCCTGCGACGCTCGGCGCCGGGCTCGAGGGCGGGCCGAGGAAGCGGTCGCGCTCCCGCCAGAGGGCCGGCAGGCTGAGCAGCGCCAGCGCGCCGAGCGCGATCACCGTCTTGGTGAACTGGGTCAATTCGCCGGTGCGTCCGTCGAGATAGAAGATCACGTAGACGATCAGCACGTGCCAGACGTAGATCTGCAGGGAATGCCGCCCGAGGAGCTGCAGATAATTCAGCGAGAAGAGGCCGGCCAGCATCGACGCGATCCGGCGGATCACCGCCCGGTGATGGCGGGGACCGGCGATCAGCAGCCAGGCGACGCCATAGGCAGCGGCGGCGAAGTTCAGCAGGTAGACCGGTCCGAAATCGGCGCGGATCTCCATCAGTCCGAACTTCTCGAGAACGAAACCGGGCATCAGGTCATGCGCTGTCAGGAGCCTCAGCGGCAGGAAGAAGAGGCAGACGGCGAGCGACATCTTGGCGAGAAAAGTCTGGTCGGGACGAAAGACCTCCTTCCAATCCACCTTCTTCGTCGAGGTCAGCGTGCCGGCGATGATCCCGGTGAAGAAGACGATCTGCCAGCCGAGCAGGTTGAAGCTCGCGCGGATGCCTTCCTTCTGTGGCGTGGCGCCGAGCCAGCCGTCGAGCGGATAGGTGACGAGGCGATGCAGGCCGAGCTGGCCGGTCATCCAGACCAGCAGCGAGGTGATGGCGACGGTCCGCCAGCGGCCGTCGAGGCAGAGCCGGATCACGACCGGCGCCACGGCCATGTAGACGATGTATTGCGGCAGGATGTCCATGAAGGTCGGCTGGAACAAGAAGGCCGCGATCGTGCCGAGTCGCAGCGGATCGTCGAACCGGGTGCCGCCGAGCCAGTCCTTCCAGATTGCCGCTGCGCCCGGCAGCAGGTGCTGCAGCAGAAGTATGACGAGCACGATACCCATAGCGTAGCGATAGAGTTCGAGGGCGCGCGCCCAAAGCCCGTCGCGACCGGCGGCATAGCCGCTCTTCAGCATCTTGCGTGCGTAGACCATCCCGCACAGCAGCCCGGAAAGAAAGACGAAGCCCTGGGCGTCCTCGACGAAGGCGAGGTTGCGGTGATTGATCTGGACAAGCCACAGCCCGCCGGCGAAAACCAGATGGTTGAGCAGCATGAAGACGAGGAAGTAGCCTCGCATGCCGTCGATGAGGTCCAGTCTCTTCAATAGCCGTGCTCCCGACTTGCTTCGCCCCATCCCGCGCGGAAGCGTTGTTGTCGCGCATTTTGGTCAGATTGCGGCGCAGCACGCCGGTGGCTGCAAGGAATGGCCGAAGAAACGGCCGGTGCGGACCGAAGGTTTCGGAAGCTCGCGCGGAAGTGATCTCGTTTCCCGGAGCGCCTCGTGAAGAAAGGGGCGTCGTACCGCCGCAGGCATTTTGCAAGGTGTTCCGGACATAGCCTTTTCGGCGTATCATGATCCTCGTGCCGCCCCCGCAATTTGCAGATCGGCGGCTTTGATGAGATAGTGCCGTGGGCGAGAAAACGCATCCAGGAGACATGCATGGTCAAGGTCACCTACGAAATCGTGCCGCACGACGGTGGATGGGCGTACAAGCTTGGTGATGTCTATTCCGAGACCTTCGCCAGCCATGACGAGGCGCTCGAAGCTGTCCGTATCGTGGTCCAGGAGCAGCAGGTCGGCGACGAGCCGGTCGAGATCAGCTACCAGGACGAGTCCGGCAAGTGGCGCGAAGAGTACAGCGACGGCGGCGACCGGCCGGAGGTCGAGATCATAGACCGGTTTCGTCCCGGCGAGGCTTCGGTTTAAGCTCGCCGGCGACCTGTTTCGGTGCCCTCAGTCCTGCGGCGGACGACGCCACGATCGCCGTGGCGCTTCGGTCTTTCCATCGAGCTGTATCAAGGAGATGGCGGCATCAGCTCATCCCCGATGACAGCGTCTTCCGAGGCGGTGGGGTTCTGCACCCACGCCCGGATCTGACCGCTATTTTTCGGCGATATAGGCGAGCAGCCCGTTAACAAGCGCGTCGAAGGTGACCCGGAATCGCGGCGTCGTCTTCAGGTCTTCATGCATGACGACGAAGGTCTCGAGCTTCAGGTCGAGCGCTCCGGCAAGCAACCCGACAAGATCCTTGTCGCGGCGGGCGAGCCCCGTCTGGCACATGCCGATGCCGATGCCGGCGCGGATCGCCGCCAGTTGGGCAAGGTTGCTGTCGGTGCGGAAGGAAAAATCGAGTGCTGCGAAATCCGGCTTCTCCCGCAGCAGTGCGCGCACATAGGCGAGTTCCCGGTCGAAGCCGATCAACCGGTGGCCGGCAAGGTCTTTCAGGCTTGCGGGTGTGCCGTGGCGGGCGAGGTAGCGCCTGTGGGCGTAGAAGCCGAGCGGGATCGCGCCGACGTGCCGGCTGAGGAGCATCTCCTGCCGGGGCGCGGTCATGCGCACCGCGACGTCGGCTTCCCGGCGCAGCAGATCCTCCACCGCGTCGGAGAGCGAGAGTTCGACCGAAAGTCCCGGATGGCTCTCCTGAAGCTCGGCGAGGATCGGCGGCAGCACTTCGACCCCGATCACCTCGCTGGCACTGATGCGCACGGTGCCCTTTACCTCGCCCGGCGCCGCACTTGCTACCCGCGCCAATGCCGCGGCGGTGGCGGCCATCGTCTCGGCGTGGCGTTTCATCTGCAGTGCCGTCTCGGTCGGCAGCAGGCCCCGCGGCGTACGCAGGAAGAGCGGCGCGCCACTTGCGGCCTCAAGCGCGTCCATGTGGCGCCCGACCGTCGGCTGCGTGAGGCCGAGGGCGCGGGCGGCGCCGGAGAGCGACCCTTCCTCCAGTACGGCGAGAAAGGTGCGGTAGTGGTCCCAGCTTTCGGTTTCCTTCATCATGCAAATATGTATAGCCGATGAACGAAATATCGCAATTCCGTATGTCTCTGCCGTGACGCATGCTTCGCTCATCTCGACGACACACGGAGCAGGATGATGACCGAGGAACTGATTTCACGACCCGTCGCGCTGGTTCTCGGCGCAACGGGAAGCATCGGTAGTGCCATGACTGCGAAGCTCGCCGCCCGCGGTTACCGCGTCCGCGCGCTGCACAGGAATGCCGCGGCGATGGCGGCGCGCGATCCCTCGATCGACTGGCGGCAGGGCGATGCCATGAACCGCACCGACGTCGTTGCCGCGGCGGAAGGCGTGTCACTGATCGTGCATGCCGTCAATCCGCCCGGCTATCGCGACTGGGCGCGTCTGGTGCTGCCGATGATCGACAACACAATCGCTGCGGCGAAGGCGGCCGGTGCGCGCATTCTGATGCCCGGCAACGTCTACAATTTCGGTCCCGACGCCTTCCCGGTCCTCGACGAGGACAGCCCGCAGCGGCCGGCGACCGTGAAGGGCAAGATTCGCGTCGCGCTCGAAGAGCGTCTCGAAGCCGCTGCGGCAGAGGGCGTGCCGGTGATCATCGTCAGGGCAGGGGACTTCTTCGGACCCGGCGCCGGAAACAACTGGTTCGCCCTGGGACTCGTCAAGCCCGGGGCGCCGCTGAAGGTGGTCACACTTCCGGGAGCGCCCGGCATCGGTCACCAGTGGGCCTATCTGCCGGATGTTGCGGAAACGATGATGCAGCTCGTCGAGCGCGCCGACGGTCTGCCGACGTTCGCACGGTTTCATATGGAGGGCGTCTTCGATGCGGACGGCCTGCAGCTTGCCGAAGCGATCCGCCGCGTCGTCGGTGACCCGAGGCTGCCGATCCGGCGCTTCCCGTGGCTCTTCGTGCGTCTTGCCGCGCCCTTCGTCCCGCTCTTCCGGGAGATCATGGAGATGCGCTATCTCTGGCAGGTGCCGCTGCGGATGAGCAACCGGCGTCTCGTCAAGGTGCTCGGTGCTGAACCGCACACGCCACTCGATTTGGCGGTCACCGAGACGCTGGCAAGCCTCGGCTGCCTGCCAAGCCGACAGCAGGCGGACGGGCGGCTCGTCGCCGCCCGCGGTTGAGCATTTCGGTTGCCCGGCAACTGACGCTGCGGGGCATGCCCTTCTCAGGGGAGGAAGGGGTAGTCCGTATAGCCTTCGGCGCCGCCGCCGTAGAAGGTGGCGCGGTTCGGCGTGTTGAGTTCGGCGTTTTCCTGCAGCCGGCGCACGAGATCCGGGTTGGCGATGTATTCGCGGCCGAAGGAGACCATCTCTGCATAACCGCTCGCCACCGCGGCCATGGCGCTGTCGCGGTCATAGGCGTTGTTGACCATCCAGACGGCCTTGCCGCCCTTGCTGCGATAGGCGGCCTTCAGTCCGGCCCAGTCGAAGGGCTTGTCGCCCTGACGGAAATCGCGATCGCCGCCGGTTGCACCTTCGATCACATGGATGAAGGCGAGGTCGAACGCCGCGAACTGTTCGACGAGATGGTTGAAGAGCGGCTGCGGGTCCGGGTCGGAGGCGTCGTTGGACGGTGTCACCGGCGAGATGCGGATGCCGGTACGCTTGCCGCCGATTTCCTTCGTCACGGCAGCGACGACCTCCAGCGCAAAGCGGACGCGGTTCTCGATCGATCCGCCATAGGCGTCGGTGCGGTGATTGGTGCCGGAGCGCAGGAACTGGTCGATCAGGTAGCCATTGGCGCCGTGAACCTCGACCGCGTCGAAACCGCAATCGATCGCGTCACGGGCGGCGCGGCGGTAGTCCTCGACGATGCCGGGGATTTCCGAAAGTTCGAGCGCCCGCGGCTCGGACGTGTCGGCAAAGGTGCCGCTGCCGTCCTCACCGATGATGTAGGTCTTCGACTTGGCGCGGATCGCGGAGGGGGCGACCGGTGCGCCGCCACCCGGCTGCAAGGAGGTGTGGGAGACTCGGCCCACGTGCCAGAGCTGGACGGCGATGTGGCCGCCGGCCTGGTGAACGGCGTCGGTCACCTTCCGCCAGCCGGCGAGCGCCTCCGGCTTGTAGAGGCCCGGTACCTGGGCGTAGCCCTGGCCCTGCTGGGTGATCGCGGTGCCTTCGCTGATCAGCAGGCCCGCCGTCGCGCGCTGCACGTAATAGGTGACGTTGAGGTCGTTCGGGATTGCACCCGGCGAACGGTTGCGGGTGAGCGGCGCCATCGCGACGCGATTGGGCAGGTGCATATCTCCGAGCTGGATCGGATCAAAGAGCGTGGTCATGGGATGATGCCTTTCGGAACGGAAGGAGGCGGCTCATCCGCCGATGGGAGGAGGGCGGGACGACCGTCGCGAGGGGAGAATGGCAGGAATCAGAGTTTCGAGGCAAGGGCGCTGAGGAACGCGCCGATGGTTTCTTCGTTGCGCTTGTAGAAAACCCACTGGCCGACACGGGTGGAGGAGAGCAGGCCCGCCCTCTGCAGCGTCGAAAGATGCGCCGAGACGGTCGACTGCGAAAGCCCGCACCGCTCGAATTGCCCGGCGCTCACCCCGATGTCGAAGGGATGCTGCTGGCTCTCGAAGTGGTCATGCGGATTCTTCAGCCAGGTCAGCATTTCGATCCTGGCCGGATGAGCAAGCGCCTTGAGGACTTCGTCGAGGTTCATTTCCGTCGTTTCCCTTTCCGCGTCTCCCGCGTTGACATATGAGCCTGCGCCCGAGAATCAACACCTGCGAATGCGATATATTTCGAAAATACGAGATAGCGCCAGCCCCGAAGGGGAGCGGAAAAGGACAAAAAAAGAGGGCCACCGGATCGCTCCAGGGCCCTATAAGTGTGAAGGTCAAAAAAACCTCCAGAGGGGAACAGCTGCTGCGGTGGAACTGGGAGGAAAAGCCACCATGTGCATCAGCTATGTGCGATATGGTCGTTATTTGTGCAGTGAACAATGCATTATAATGCATGTCTGGCATGCACATGTTGCAGACCTTGCAAAATCCGCACGCACCGCGCGAATTAGAAGTTCCAGTTTCGGGCCTTCGCCACGATGAAATCACGGAAGGCCTTCAGCTTCGCCGCGTTCTTCATCTCGTCCGGATAGCAGAAATAGGTATCGAAGGACGGCACGTCCGCGCCAGTCACGAGCTGCAGCAGGCCGGGATCTCGGCCGACGATATAGTCCGGCAGCATCGCGATGCCGATCCCGAGCAAGCAGGCGCGCTTGATCGAAGTGAGGCTGTTGATCTGCAGGTGCGGCTGGCGCGGGTTATCGGAGGTGCGGCCGGCGACTTCCAGCCAGTTGACGTCGAGCAGGTAGATCGGCGCGGGTTCGCCGAAGGTGATGATGCGGTGGTTGTCGAGGTCCTCGATCGACTGGGGCTCGCCGTAGCGGTTGATATAGGAGGGGGCCGCGTAGACGTGCATGTGCACGGTGAAGAGCTTGCGCTGGATCAGATCCGACTGCTGCGGCTGGCGCAGGCGGATCGCGCAGTCCGCATGGCGCATGTTCACGTCCAGCTCCTCGTTGTCGAGGATGAGCTGGATCGACATGTCGGGATAGAGTTGCAGGAACTCCTGGATCTTGTCGGTGAGCCAGCCCTGGCCGAGGCCGACCGTCGTCGTGACGCGGAGCTTGCCGCTCGGCTTCTCCGTCGTCTCGGTGAGCTGCATCTTCACCGTCTCGAGCTTCAGCAGCACGTCGTGGGCGGTGCGGTAGAGGAGCTCGCCCTGCTCGGTGAGGATGAGGCCGCGCGCGTGGCGGTGGAAGAGCTTGACGCCGACTTCCTGTTCCAGCGCGCTGACCTGGCGGCTGATCGCCGACTGGGACAGATGCAGCTTGTCCGCCGCATGCGTGAACGAGCCTGCCTCCGCTGCCGCATGAAAAATGCGCAGCTTGTCCCAGTCCAGTGGCATTCCGCCGCCTCTCATCATGATCACTCCGCCGCTTCGGCTCGGGTGGAGACGGCCGTCAAGTAGCGCTCGGCCTCGAGAGCGGCCATGCAGCCCATGCCGGCGGCGGTGATCGCCTGGCGGTAGACGTCGTCGGTCACGTCGCCGGCGGCGAAGACGCCTTCGACGCTGGTCGCAGTGGAGTCAGGGGCCGTCCAGAGATAGCCGTTGGACTTGAGCTTCAGCTTGTCCCTGAAGAGCTCGACCGCCGGGGCATGGCCGATGGCGACGAAGACGCCGTCGATCGCCATGTCAGAGACCGCGCCGGTCACCGTGTTCCTGAGGCGGACACCGGTGACGGACGGCGGCATCGGCGGCTTTGCGGCCTCGCCGGTGATCTCCTCCACTTCCGTGTTCCAGACGACCTTGATGTTGTCCTTCGCAAACAGGCGCTCCTGCAGGATCTTTTCCGAGCGGAAGGAATCGCGGCGGTGGACGACCGTCACCGACTTCGCGATGTTCGACAGATAAAGCGCCTCCTCGACCGCCGAGTTGCCGCCGCCGACGACGATCACGTCCTTGTTGCGATAGAAGAAGCCGTCGCAGGTGGCGCAGGCCGAGACGCCGAAGCCCTGGAAATGCTGCTCGCTTTCAATCCCGAGCCATTTCGCCTTGGCGCCGGTCGCGATGATCAGCGTATCGGCCGTCCAGACGGCGCCGGAATCGGTGCGTACCGTGAAGGGGCGGTGGTCCATGTCGACCTCGGTCACGAGGTCGTTGACGATCTCGGCGCCCACGTGTTCGGCCTGTTTCAGCATCTGCTCCATGAGCCACGGCCCCTGGATCGGATCGGCAAACCCCGGATAGTTCTCGACGTCGGTCGTGATCATCAGCTGTCCGCCCTGTTCCATGCCGGCAATCAGCACGGGTTTCAGCATGGCCCGCGCTGCATAAATCGCGGCGGTGTAGCCGGCCGGGCCGGAGCCTATGATCAACACCTTGGTATGACGGGCAGTCATGGTCGTTCCTTTCAGGGATGTCGCAGAGGATGAGCGATCGATTCGCACCGGGGCCATATGTCTGCCGCCCCATTTATGATTGCTCCATGCGTTTATTCAAGGTCAGCCTTGCAATAACGGCACGGCATCCACACCGTACGGCAATAATTGTGCCTGGCGGGGACTGATTCTTGCGTAATCGCGGGAATGCGGTACATATCCGCGCAGTCACATCTGAGAAGGTTTCTCCCTTGTTCCGCGCCGAGCTGGACGCCATCGACATCCGTATCCTCCGCGAGCTGCAACGCGACGGCCGCATCACCAATGTCGAGCTCTCCGAGCGCGTCGGCATTTCCGCGCCACCCTGCCTGCGCCGCGTGCGCAAGCTCGAGGAGGCCGGCATTATCGAGGGATATCACGCGTTCCTCAACGCGCCGAAGCTCGGCTTCGACCTCGTCGCCTTCTGCATGGTCGGCCTCAAGCACCAGTCGGAAAGCAACCTCAAGGCCTTCGCCGCCGCGACGGAAAGCTGGCCGCTCGTCCGCCAGGCCTGGATGGTCTCCGGCGACAGCGACTTCCTGCTCCATTGCGTCGCCGAGAACCTCACGAAGTTCCAGGACTTCGTCATCGAGGTGCTGACGGCCAACGACCACGTCCACACCGTCCGCACCATGCTGACCATCCGGCAGGTGAAGCGGCTCGGGCTGGTGGAGATCTGAACGTGACAGGTTTGGTGCGGCTCGGCAATTCGGCAGCGGCGATCGAGGCTTTTCTCGGCGCGATCCGGCTGGAAACGGGAACCCCTTCGGCGGACCGTCGTGCGGGACATGTCGTCGCCCATGTGCGCCGGCCGCATGACGGCGATCGGTATGCCGAGGCCGGTCTGAAGGATCTCATCGCCCTTGCGGAAAGACGAAGGGAAAAGCCGCCGCTTTTTGTCTCCTATTTCACCGCAGACACGCCCTACGAAGCACTCGCCGAACGTCTGAGGCTGTCGCTGGACCGTTTCGGCCTGCCGCATCGTATCGAAGCGATCCCGTCTCGCGGCAGCTGGGTCGCCAATACCGGGCTCAAGGCCGCCTTCATCGAGCGCGTCTGGCAGGAAAGCGACGGGCCGATCTGCTGGGTCGATGCCGACGCGGAAATCCTGCGCACGCCCTATTTCGTGTTCGACAATCCCTTCGACTTTTCGGCGGTGCAGCGGCACGGTTGGTATGTCATGTCGGGCTTGATCTACCTGAACAAGACGGAGGGGGCGGGGGCCATCGTGCATCGATGGAACGAACTTTGCCGGGCCAATCCGCATGTATGGGATCAGGTGCTGCTGACACTTGCGTGGTTTCAGACAGCGCGGGAACGGGATCTTTCGACGCTCTGGATGAATGACGGCATCTTTCGCTTCCCGCGACCGTGGCTGCGGGATCTGCGCGACCGCGTCCTTTACTATCCCAGGCAAAAGAAGATGCGGCCCTTCATTGACCAGAAACAGGCCTCACGTTCCCTCAAGGCTTTCGTCGATGGTTCGAAGAAGCGCGAGAATGAGCGGGGAAGCGACGATCTGTCGGAGGGCTTCATGACCGCTTTGAAGGTCTACGACTTCAGTTTCGACGCCCGGATCGAGACGATCTTCAGAGCATGAGATGCTCTAGACGGCGGCGGACAGCAAGACCTTTTCGAGCCTGCCGGCGATTTCCTCGATTGACTGCATATAGCTGAAGTCAGGATACCCTTCGTTGAGCAAGAGGTCCAGATTTCCACTTTGGTCCAGGTGTCGCCGTTGGGGCGCTGTTCGCCCAATTGCGCTTGCATAGTCTTCAAACTTGTAGTTGCCGCCGGCAATTCGGTCGCCCAATGCTATACGCCAGTTTGGGATACCAAAGCTGTCAGCTGCGACCAGTCCATGCAGGCTGGACGACGCGATATGCTCGCACTCGCCGATCAGCCTCAATGTATCCATCGGATCGATGTCGAGCGGGATCAGCAGTGAATTGGGCGTTTGCTCGACGATCTTCTTGAGCAGCGGTGAATCTGCGTCGGTATAATGCGCGGTGATGCCCCACTTGTAGCGCTTGGTTGAAGCGGGCTGGTGCAATCGATTGAACAGCAGTCCAGGATCCCCGAGAGGCAAGTCGCGAGGGCAGGCCAGTCGCTCTCTTGTGTGCTCTCCTCGCACAGCCAGCACATTAGTGAAAATGCGCGAGATATTGTCGCCCCCACGAAGGCAGCCGGAGCCCCATATCTGAATCGGAAGGAAGCGCCCGTGCAGAACGCGCTTGATGCGCCGTTCGGCGATCATTTCGATGATGCTGCCAATCGCCGCCCAGTCGCACCGCGATACGGTTGCGTGATGAACCTCCCGGCCAGTAATGTGAGACACTAGGATCGGCGATATATCGTCACCGAAGTTTGTTGCGCCATTGCGTCGGCGACTGAAGAACAGACGGATCGGTCGTCTCGTTAATCGCATTCGCTCCTCCGAGCAACATCCGTCCTGACAATCAAGGCGCCGTCGTGATGCACGTTATGACATGGGGGGCAGGCCCCGCCTTCCAGCGGGCATACACGTCTACAGGTTGGTGTTGAAGCCTCTGATGTAGAGCAGGACCTGACGATCCCAGCTTCTGATATCGGCTATGTAGCCGACCGCTGAAACCACGCCTACGAGGTCTTTCATGTTCATATGATTGCGCCAGCCCCTGCTGGTTGATCTGATCCGGATTTCTTTGAGGTATTTTGCGTCGTGGAACTCCGACGACAGAGGAACGGGACCATATGAGAGGAGGAAGTACTGATGGAATTCGCTCAGCAACGCGAGTGTCTTTCCCAAATCGTTCATGTACTCGCAAACGCCGCTCAATACCCCGACGGAATTTTTCGTGACGGAAATCGCATCTTCATTCAAATCTACGACTTCATTTTCGTCGCTCCATTTTTTCAAATCATAGCAGTCTACGTGATATCCATATTGCGTTGAGGCAATTTTTCGAAATGGGGTGTAGGGACCGCACCCGTACTCCGAAAACGTCCACCTTTCTTCTTTGCTCTCGTGATCGAGGAACATGGAGAGCAATTCGCCGCTCCGCTCTCCCCACTTCACATCATATGAATTGGCGCTGAGCCATCGGGTCTTGATTGTCTTGTCGAGCATGATCGCCATTCTGGAAAAGAGTGTCGGTTACTGGTTGCAAGCTATCGATGGAATCGGGACCGGCGCAATAGGTTGAACCCTTCAGTGCCTGTGTTTCGGTGGATAAGGCCGGAAGTCTGTCGGGGTCAAGAAGCGGTCAAGGTTGTTGTTTCCATCCGAAGATGCTGTTGCTATTCACAGATAGGCCGCCAGATGTGGTGACGCGGCTGCGAAAGAAGGTCACATGCCGCGCAAGAAAACCGGGCTCGAACGCTTCCTTTCCTTTAATCAGCACCGCAAGCGGTGGGGTGCCCGTCGGCACCTGCCGACCGAGGTCGATTTCGCGGTGCTGAAGGCGGCGATCGTCGAGGGAGGTGAGCAGCAACAGACGCGCGGTTCGGAAAAATCGCTCGATGAGCATCTTGCCAACCTGCGCCGCGAGTTTTCGGGCCAGTCGGAGCTCGTCTACCATCATGCCAAGCTCATCGTCCTCCTGCGTCGCGAGTTCCGCGTCAAGGAAACCTTCGCCCAATTCAAGGAACTTTGGGAAAGCGAGGCCGAGTTCCTGTGCGAACATCTCAACATCCGCTGGCTGGTTTCCGCCGCGGACACCTTCGCAGATCATGATCGCGACCGGGCCGTGCGCAACGCGGCGCTCCTCGTGTCGCTGCTGGTCAATACGGTGAAGGTCTACGAGACCGAGCGGTTCATCACGGCCGCTGCCGGCAATCCCGTCGTCGACGACAGGGTCGAACTCCTGCAAACCGAGCTCGTGCCGCTTTTCGAAGGCCTCTCGTGTTTCACCGTCGGAACCGACGACACGCTGCGCAACATGCGCTGGCGGCTCGAGAAAGCATTCGACGACGGGGTGCTCGGGATGATCCTGAAGACGGTCTATGACCGCCTTCAGGTCAACGATACCGTGTTTGCCCGCCTTCGGGCGCTGCATCGACGCGACCGTACCGGCTGGTGGTAGCCGCAATCATCCGCGCGTGAGTTCCCTCAGATGGTCGAAGTCGCGAGGGTCGAGCATGATTTCGCGGCGGACGGCAACGGGAGCCTTGGCGACGCGGCGAAGCCCCATGCGCAGTTGCGCGAGGGCACGGCGGAACCGAAAGACAAGTTTCCTGTGCGGATTGGCTTCCGTTGCGTTCTTGCCGGCGTCGATCGCCGACCGGGTGGCGATGGGCTCCTCAATGCCGTAATGGCGGCAGCGGTCGATCTGGAGCGCGAGAGCCGGGTCCGCCTGGAAGGCCTGCAGCTCATAGGTGGCGCATATCACGGCGTCGGCAAGTCCCGCTCTCCGTGCGGTTCTCTTCAGGAGTTTTCGTGCTCCTTCCGGCCAGAGCACGTAGGCGGCGGCGCCGGTCCTGTCCTGGTAGAGCCTGCGGATCGGCAGGCCCGTGTGGAGCCCGCTGCGGCTCTTCGACACCAGTTTCTTGCGGGCACGCACTTCCAGCGTCACCAGATCTATGCCGTTCCGTTTCTCCAGGCGGGCAAGAAGATCAGGGACGCGCTTCGAAAGGACCGCGTCGTCTTCGAGAATCAGGGACGGCGTGTCGCTCGCCGCGACCATTTCCCAAGCCGCGCGATGACTGAGCAGGCAGGCCTTCTCGACATCCACGAGCGGGCGTTCCCAGGTGTCCCAATAGGTCGACGGACGTAACGCCGGAGCGCTTGCCGCATCGAAAGCCCGCAGACGCCGGTATGTCAGCCCAAGTGCCTCCATTTGAGCCTTCTGGAAGGCCATGCGCTCGGTCGCCCTGTCAAGATTGATGATGATCGCATCCATGGTCGGGCCTAGGGGGCGTCATCGATGAGGCGGCGGTAGATTTCGCCGAGCCGGCGGGCCTCGCCCTCGATGCTGAAATTTCCGGAGACGTGGGCCAGCGCCCGGGCGCCCGCGGCGGAAAGGCGTGCCGGATCGTCCATGAAGGCGCCGGCGGCGTTCGCCATCGCGGCGAGGTCGTCGGCGGGGATGACGATGCCGGTCTCATCCCTCCCGGTCACCACCAGTTCGGGGAAGGCGCCGACATCGGTCGTGACGACGGGCACGGCGGTTGCCATCGCCTCCAGCGGTGTGAGTCCGAAACCCTCCCAGCGCTGCGGCGCGACGAAGAGGTCGAGCGCCCGGTACCAGTCGTTGATGTTGGTGTGCTCGCCGACGAAAAGAATGCGCTCCGAAAGCCCGGCCTTCGCCACCCGCTCCTTGAGTTCGGTCTCAAAGGCGGTGTGCGAGGCGGTCGCACGGCCCGCGACGATGGCGCTCCAGTCCGGCCGGTCGGGCAGCAGGGCGATCATCGCGTCGACGAAGAGGTCAGTGCCCTTCTGGCGGCGCACGCGGCCGAAACAGCCGGCGATCTTACTTTCGGGATTGAGCCCGACCGCCTGCTTCGCCGCAGTCTTGTCTGCGGGTGGAAAGAAGCGCGCCGTATCGATGCCGTGCATGACGACGCTGTTTTCGACTTCGAGATAGGCGGCAGTGCGGGCGCTCGTTGCGACGACGGCGTCGACGCGGGCAATCAGCGCCTTGGTCCAGCGGGTATGTTTGCGCTGCGAGGCGGAGGTGAAGAGAACCTTGATCGGCATGCGCAGGAGATCACGCAGCACGAGGCCGGCGAGCATCTCGTTGTTGCGGCGCGCGTGCCAGACGCGCTTGCGCCCGCTGCGCGGCCTCTTCCAGAGCCGCAGCAGGTCGGCATAGCCGATTCGCGGAAGCGAAGAGGGAAGGCCCGGTCCGAGGGTTGCAACCTTCTGGCCGAGCCGGGTCTGTACGGGAACGAGCTGGATGATCGTCGAGGTGACGCCGGAAAGCCGCTGCTTGAAATTCGGCGCGATGACCTCGACGTCTGCGATATCCGTCACGCGGGCAATCCTTGTTCCGGCGACAGAGCCCTCAGCCCCACTGCACCGCCAGGATCTCGTAGGCCCTGGAGCCGCCGGGTGCGACGACTTCGATCGAGTCGCCGACTTCCTTGCCGATCATGGCACGGGCAATCGGCGAGGAGATCGAGATGCGGCCCTGCTTCACGTCGGCTTCCTGGTCGCCGACGATCTGGTAGACCTTCTCCTCGTCGGTGTCCTCGTCGACGAGCTTCACCGTCGCGCCGAACTTGATCTTGGAACCCGACATCTTGGAAAGGTCGATGACTTCCGCGCGCGCAATCAGGTCCTCGAGTTCCGTGATGCGGCCCTCGTTATGGCTCTGGGCTTCCTTGGCGGCGTGGTACTCGGCATTTTCGGAAAGGTCGCCATGGGCCCGCGCTTCCGCGATCGCCTCGATGATCCGCGGGCGCTCTTCCTGTTGCCGCCAGCGCAGTTCTTCCTGCAGCTTGGCGAAACCGTTCTGCGTCATCGGTACCTTTTCTACCATTTCGACTTCCTTCGCATGTGGCGCCTGCGTGGCGCAGACATAAAAGAAAACAGGTTCCGGAGCGCCGCCCCGGAACCGTGTTTCAAATCATCAGTTCGAAAGGTATAGCAGCGCGGTCCGAATTTCCAGAGGTTTTGTCGCGCCCGCCTGCGGCTGCCTTCGCGATCAGGATTCCACACGATAGCGGGCGGGGAGGTTCTCCGGAGCGTAGGGCCCTTCGGGCAACGGGGAGCCGAGACGGTCGACGACCGACTGATGGACCAGGGCATCATCCGGGATGAAACGCGGGTCGCTCAGCGGGACGTAGATGCCGCCGGCGATACCGTGACGCCGCCATGAGCTGTCCGGAATACGTCGGGGCACGAACTCCAGAAGCCGCCAGGCTGGGTTCATGCTGTCGTGGGCCGGCCCCTTCGGGTCGGGTGCGACATAGGGCTTTTGCGGGTTTTGCCCGAGCACGATCTCGTTCACCGTGCGCGTGATGACCTTGAGCCCCTTGCCGGTCGCTTCCCGGATCATCCAGGCGAGCGGGACCTTGATGAGTGCGCTTTCCCTCTCCGGATGACCGCCGCCGACGTCTCCGTGGCAGCCGGTGAACCAGACCTCCTTGACGTCCTGCGGCGGAGGATCGTCCTTAGGACGGAAGGGGCTGCCCCAGTAAGGTTGGTCGATTTCCCAGTATTGCGGGCGGAACATCGTCCGCCGCTCGTCGATCGCCAGCGCATGGCGTACGATCTCGACGCTCGGATTGCGCCGGGTGAACGGATGCGTCTTCAGCCGCACACCCGAGGAGCCGTGCTCGATCACCGAGCCCACCGTATCAAAAAGCCCGAGCATCCTGATCTTCGGCCGGTAGGTCTTCAGCGCCCGCTCGTGCAGCCGCATGACGGAGAAGGCCGAAGGCGTGTCCTCGCTGGCGGCGGCGTCCCCCGGCGGCGGGACGAAATCCGGGATCGCCTTGTAGGCGCTGTAGGCGTAGTCGACGAGGTTGAGGTTGTGCCGGCTGACGAGGCCGAGGGCATGGATGAAGCCGGCCAGAACCCTTGCGGCATAGGCGCCGCGGCTGAAGCCGAAGAGGAAGAGATGGTCGTCTTCGCCGTCCTTCCTGCTGCCCCGGCCGCTAGAGGCGGATTCGTAGTTCTCGACGATGAAGCGGTAGGCGTCCTTGACGTTCTGGTCGAGGCCCCAGCCGGTGCCCATGCCCCAGATCTCGACTGCATCGCGATAGGGCTTCAGCCAGGCGTTCACCGCACCGAAGGTGCCGACGCCCGGATCGTAATAGACGATCTGGTCGGTGTTTCGCTTCAGCGCTCCGAAGAGGCGCAGGATGTTGGTTCTGTCCTCGGCAATCTCGTTCGAGGTGCCGTCGAACAGGAGGACGATGTTTTTCGCCATGATGCACGCTCTCCGCCGTCACGCGGGAAGCATAGCAGGTGGTGTGCCGTACAACAATTTGCGGTTGATCGGTGCAGGGTGACGGCTGCCGTCCGGCTACGCCGGGTCAGTGCGCATGTTCAATCGCGAAGGCAGGCAACTTGACGGTCAAGCGCCGGGTAAAAAGAAGCCGGTCAAGGGGTGTCTTGACCGGCCTCGCATCTGGGGATTGTCTCAGAAGTAGCTCTGCAGCGGGCGAACTTCGAGTTGGCCGTTCTTGAGTGCCCGGATCGCTTCCGCCGCGGCCAGCGCGCCGGCCATGGTGGTGTAGTAGGGCACCTTCTGCATCAGCGCGGCGCGGCGCAGCGACTTGGAGTCCGAGATCGCCTTGTTGCCGTCGGTGGTGTTGATGACGAGCTGGACCTGACGGTTGCGGATGGCATCCTCGATATGCGGACGGCCTTCGAGCACCTTGTTGATCTTGACGGCGTCGATGCCTTTTTCCGCGAGGAAGCGCTGGGTGCCGCCGGTCGCCATGACCTTGAAGCCGATGTCGGCGAGGAGGCGCACGGCCGGCAGGACCCGCTCCTTGTCCTCGTCGCGGACCGAAACGAAGACCGTGCCTTCACGCGGCAGTTCGACGCCGGCGCCGAGCTGGCTCTTGGCGAAGGCCAGCGCAAAGTCGGTGTCGAGACCCATGACTTCGCCGGTCGAGCGCATTTCCGGGCCGAGCAGCGTGTCGACGCCGGGGAAGCGGGCGAACGGGAAGACGGCCTCCTTGACCGCGATGTGCTTCAGGTTGCGCGGATCCGGCTTCCTGCCATAGGCGGCGATCGCCTGGTCGAGCTTCTCGCCGGTCATGATGCGGGCGGCGATCTTGGCGATCGGCGCACCGATGGTCTTGGCGACGAAGGGCACCGTGCGCGAGGCGCGCGGATTGACTTCGAGAACGTAGATCGTGCCGTCCTTGATGGCGTACTGCACGTTCATCAGGCCGCCGACGTTGAGCGCTTTCGCCATCGCCTTGGTCTGGCGTTCCAGCTCGTCCAGCAGTTCCGGCGAGAAGGAGCGCGACGGTAGCGAGCAGGCCGAGTCGCCGGAGTGGATGCCGGCTTCCTCGATGTGCTCCATGATGCCGGAGACGAACACGTCCGTGCCGTCGCAGAGCGCATCGACGTCGACCTCGACCGCATTGGTCAGATAGCTGTCGAAGAGAAGCGGGTTCTTGCCGAGCAGCGTGTTGATCTGGCCGGTCTTGTCGTTCGGGTAGCGCTGCTTGATGTCTTCCGGAACAAGACCCGGAACCGTGTCGAGCAGGTAGGACTGCAGCATGCTCTCGTTGTGGATGATCTGCATGGCGCGGCCACCCAAGACGTAGGACGGGCGCACGACCAGCGGGAAGCCGATCTCGGAGGCGACGAGGCGGGCCTGTTCGACCGAATAGGCGATGCCGTTGTTCGGCTGCGTCAGGTCGAGCTTCATCAGGAGCTTCTGGAAGCGGTCACGGTCCTCGGCGAGGTCGATCGCGTCCGGCGCAGTGCCGAGGATCGGGATGCCGTTCTTTTCCAGCGCCTCGGCGAGCTTCAGCGGCGTCTGGCCGCCGAACTGGACGATGACGCCGACGAGCGTGCCGTTTTCCTGCTCGGCGCGCATGATTTCGATCACGTCTTCGGCCGTCAGCGGTTCGAAATAGAGGCGGTCGGAGGTGTCGTAGTCGGTCGAAACCGTTTCCGGGTTGCAGTTGACCATGATCGCTTCATAGCCGGCATCCTTGAGCGCGAAGGCGGCATGGCAGCAGCAGTAGTCGAACTCGATGCCCTGGCCGATGCGGTTCGGACCGCCGCCGAGGATGACCACCTTCTTGCGGTCGGAGACCTGCGCTTCGGAACGGGCATTGCCGACGAAGGGTGTCTCGTAGGTCGAATACATGTAGGCGGTCGGCGAGGCGAACTCGGCCGCGCAGGTGTCGATGCGCTTGAAGACCGGGCGGACACCCAGCGAATTGCGCAGCATCGCCACGTCCTTCGGCTTGCCGCCGGTCAGCGAGGCGAGGCGGGCGTCGGAGAAGCCCATGGCCTTCAGCATGCGCAGGTTCTCGGCGTCTTCCGGCAGACCGTGTTCGCGGATGCGGGCTTCCATGTCGACGATCGCCTTGAACTGGGCGATGAACCACGGGTCGATCTTGCAGCCTTCGTGCACTTCCTCCGGCGACATGCCGAGGCGCAGCGCCTGGGCGACCATGCGCAGCCGATCCGGGGTCGGCGTGCCGATTGCGGCGCGGATCGCGTTCTTGTCGTCGCCGCTGTCGCCATTGGAGCCGAGGCCGGGGATTTCGATCTCGTCGAGGCCGGTCAGGCCGGTTTCAAGGCCGCGCAGCGCCTTCTGCAGCGACTCGGCGAAGGTGCGGCCGATCGCCATCACTTCGCCGACCGACTTCATGGCGGTAGTCAGCGTCGGCTCGGCGCCGGGGAACTTCTCGAAGGCGAAACGCGGGATCTTGGTGACGACATAGTCGATCGACGGCTCGAACGAAGCCGGTGTGGCGCCGCCGGTGATGTCGTTTTCCAGTTCGTCGAGCGTGTAGCCGACGGCGAGCTTGGCGGCGACCTTGGCGATCGGGAAGCCGGTGGCCTTGGAGGCGAGCGCCGACGAGCGCGAAACGCGCGGGTTCATTTCGATGACGACGAGGCGGCCGTCCTTCGGGTTGACGGCGAACTGCACGTTGGAACCGCCGGTCTCCACCCCGATCTCGCGCAGCACCGCGATCGAGGCGTTGCGCATCATCTGGTATTCCTTGTCCGTCAGCGTCAGCGCCGGTGCCACCGTGATCGAATCGCCGGTGTGGACGCCCATCGGGTCGATGTTCTCGATCGAGCAGATGATGATGCAGTTGTCCGCCTTGTCGCGGACGACCTCCATTTCATACTCCTTCCAGCCGAGCACCGATTCTTCGATCAGCACTTCGGTGGTCGGCGAGGCGTCGAGGCCGGAGCCGACGATCTCGAAGAATTCCGAGCGGTTGTAGGCGATGCCGCCGCCGGTGCCACCCATGGTGAAGGACGGGCGGATGATCGCCGGCAGGCCGACGTCGTCGAGCGCCTGGGCGGCGATCGCCATGGCATGGTTCATGTAACGCTGCTTGCGGTCGCTCTCGCCGAGGTTCCACTGGTTCTCCAGCTCGTCGAGAGCCTTGTCGAGCTCGGCGCCGGACAGCTTCGCCTTCAGCTCCGCACGGGCGGCCTCGTGGGTCTTGCGGTCGGCATCCTTGATCTCGGTGGCATTCGCCAGCATCGACTTCGGCGTTTCAAGGCCGATCCTGGCCATGGCTTCGCGGAAGAGGGCGCGGTCTTCGGCCTTGTCGATGGCGGCCGGCTTTGCGCCGATCATCTCGACATTGTAGCGGTCGAGCACGCCCATGCGCTTCAGCGAAAGCGCGGTGTTGAGCGCCGTCTGGCCGCCCATGGTCGGCAAGAGCGCGTCCGGGCGTTCCTTGGCGATGATCTTGGCGACGACTTCCGGGGTGATCGGCTCGATATAGGTCGCGTCGGCGAGCCCCGGATCGGTCATGATGGTGGCCGGGTTGGAGTTGACGAGGATGACGCGGTAGCCTTCCTCCTTCAGCGCCTTGACGGCCTGGGTGCCTGAATAGTCGAATTCGCAAGCCTGACCGATGACGATCGGCCCCGCGCCAATGATGAGGATGGACTTGATATCTTGGCGCTTCGGCATCGGCGTCTTCCAATTTTCAGTTGCGCGAAAGGCCGGCCACGGTGAATTCACCGGCCGGGGCGCAAGGAGGGTCTTTTCAGGCTAGAAGCGGCTTATAGGGAATTGTTCGCCGTAGCGGAACCCCAAATTTCATCGCGCGGGAGGAAAGTTGGGGAGGGCGAGGGCAGGCCTGCTGTTCCGTCCTGTCATCGGAGCGTCGCACGACGCCGATACGAGGGGAGCCCCGCCCTTTTATCGGAGTTTGCGATGTCCGCCGACGTATCTGCCGCGCTGTTGCCCACCTACCTGCATCCCTTCTCGCGCAGCCTGCGGCAGGAGCCGCTGCCGCATTTCGGCACCCGCTACGGCGCCGACGGCGTCTTTCTTCCGGAGCCGGGCAATACCGTCGTCTGCCATCTCGCGGCCGGTTCTGACAGCGAACGCGCGATCGTCGCGGCGCGCAACCGCTATTTCGACACGCCGGAGGCAAAGCTCCTTGCCTTCACGCCCGTCTCGAGCCTCCACATGACGCTCTTCCAGGGCATTATCGAATATCGCCGTCGGCTCCCTTACTGGCCCCACGATGTCGCGCTCGATACGCCGATCGATGAGATGACGGCGATTTTCACGGAAAGGCTTGGCGGTTTTGCCGCCGGTGCGCCGTTCAGGATGGCAGTGACCCGCGCCACGCCGACCGGTCTCGCCCTCGAAGGCGCGAGCGCGGCCGACCGGGCGGCGCTGAAGGACTGGCGCGAGCGGCTGGCGGAGGTCTTCGGCTACCGCCACCCCGATCACGACTCCTATAGTTTCCACATCACCTTCGCCTACCTCATCGAGCGGTTCGATGATGCGGCACTCGCTCGGTGGCATCCCTTCCTCGACTCGGTCGTCGAGGACATCAGGAACAATGCTGGGACCATAGAACTGCGGCCGCCGGCCTTCTGCTCCTTCGAGGACATGAACCACTTCGAGGAACTGCGGGTGCTGGCATCCGCCTGAGCGGCGCCTCCGGTCGTCCTTCCCGCAGGATTCCAGCCGAGGCTCACGGACCGTTGTGGTGATAGACGACCTCGAAATGCTGGGGTGTCGTCAGATAGACGTTCTGCGCGCCGGGATAGCTGGCTGTCAGCTGGGTGCCGTCCGCGACGACCCAGTCTCCGACGCGGTCATAGGTCAGGCCGTGGTAGCTGATGCGGGTGATCGCGGCACCCGCATTGGCGTTGCCGTTGCCCGGAAGATTGACCTGTGTGTTATCTGCAAGAAACAGGGTCATGGCATCGGCCTGCTGGTTGTGTACCGGATACACCATCTGCAATCTCCATCCTATGGTTGCAATCAGGCAATATACTCTTATTGAGGGAATTTTCTCCGACAAAATCGGTAGGGTTGCTCCTGAATTTGCGCATGCTAGCCTGCGGCTCTGGGGGGCTCACATGTTTGAAGATTATCTGAATTGCGATGCGCTCGGTCTGGCGGAGCTGGTCCGGCGGAAAGAGGTGTCCGCGCGCGAACTCGTCGATACGGCGATCGCCCGCATCGAACGGGACAATCCGAAGCTCAACGCCGTCGTCCGGCCGATGTTCGACACGGCGCGGCGCCAGGCCGAAGAGCCGGCGGGAGAGGGGCCGTTCGCCGGCGTTCCCTTCCTCGTCAAGGATCTTCTCGCCCAGATTGAAGGGGTGTCGACCTCGAATGGCAACAGGCTCTGGGCGCGCATTCCCGCGACCGGAGAGAACGAGCTCGTCAAGCGCTGGCGCAAGGCCGGGGTGATCTTTCTCGGCAAGACCAACACGCCGGAATTCGGGCTGACACCCTATACCGAGCCGGAGGTCTTCGGCCCCTGCCGCAATCCGTGGGATACGAACCGCACGCCGGGCGGATCGAGCGGCGGCTCGGCGGCGGCGGTCGCAGCCGGCATGGTGCCGATCGCATCGGGCGGCGACGGCGGCGGGTCGATCCGCATTCCCGCTTCGGCCTGCGGCCTCTTCGGCATGAAGCCGACGCGCGGACGCACGCCCGTCGGCCCCTTCATCGGCGAGGCCTGGTCGGGCTTTGCCGGCGAGCATGTGCTGACGCGCTCGGTGCGCGATTCGGCGGCCATGCTCGACGCTACCCACGGACCGGATGTCGGCACACCGCATCCGCTCCCCGCCTATCCCGGTTCCTGGCTGGAGGCGGTCGGCCGCCCGCCGGGGAAGCTTCGGATCGCGGTCTCCGACGCGCCGATGCTCGGGAGCGCCGTGGCACCGGAGGTGAAGGCCGCCTTCGCCGAGACGGTGCGGCTTCTGGAAGACCTCGGGCACGAGGTGGTGGAGGCGGCACCGGCCGTCGACCGGACCGCCTTTTCCATGGCCTTCCTGACGGTGCTCGCCGCCGAGCTTCGCGCGGACATCGCATTCACCGCCGAAACGGCCGGCGTGAAGACAAGGCCGGAGGATTACGATCCGTCCTCCTTCGGGCTGGCGCTCCTCGGACAGGCCTTCTCCGCTGCCGAGCTTGCCGCGGCGCTGCGCTACCTGAAGCTCTCTGCCCGGTCGATTCTCGGCTTCTTCGAGAGCCACGACGTGCTGATGACGCCGGTCCTTTCGAGCCTGCCGGTCAAGATCGGTGCGTTGCAGCCGAAGCCGATCGAGAAGACACTCATCCGCATCATGGGGCACATCCGTGGCGGATGGCTCCTGAAGAAGCTCGGCATCGCCGAGCAGCTCGCCGCCGAGACCTTCGGGTTCATTCCCTGGACGCCGGTTTTCAACGTCACCGGACAGCCGGCCATGTCGGTGCCGCTCCACTGGTCGGCGGAGGGCCTGCCGGTCGGCATGCATTTCGTCGGACGTTTCGCGGACGAAGAGACTCTCTTCCGGCTTGCCGGGCAACTGGAACAGGCCCGGCCGTGGAAAGACAGGCGTCCGAACCTCTGACAACCGTCGCAGACCGCGCTGCTCAGAATGGCCGACGGGAACGCTTTCGGCTATAGACTGTTTTCACCAACAGCATAAAGCTGCCGGAAGAAGAGGTGCCGACATGGAATGGAAAGGCCGACGTCAGTCGCAGAACATCGAGGATCGCCGCAGCGCCTCGACAGGTGGCGCGGGCATGGGACGCGATCCGTTCGGCCGGTCGGGCCTGCGCATCCCCGTCGGGCGGCGCGGCGGTGGCCTGAGCTTCTCGACCATCATCATCCTGATCGTCCTCTACTTCGTCCTGAAGATGATGGGCATCGACATGCTGCAGATGCTGGATGACGGCTCCACGAGCGGCCCCGGCTACGAGCAGACGGTGCAGCGCGAGCTCTCGCCGCAGGAGAAGGAGATCGGCAGCTTCGTCGGCGTCGTGCTCGCCGAGACCGAGGACACTTGGAACACGATCTTTTCGGCATCCGGTGAGCGTTACGAAGAACCGAAGCTGGTGCTCTTTTCCGGCGCCACCCGCTCGGCCTGCGGCACCGCGTCGTCGGCGACGGGTCCCTTCTATTGTCCCGGCGACCGCAAGGTCTATCTCGATACGGACTTCTTCCGGCAGCTCGCGCAGCAGTTCGGCGCGGCCGGCGATTTCGCCCAGGCCTACGTAGTCGCCCACGAGGTCGGCCATCACGTGCAGAACCTGACGGGCATCCTGCCGAAGTTCAACCAGATGCGGCAGACGATGGGCGAGGGCGAGGCAAACCGCATGTCGGTGCGCGTCGAGCTGCAGGCCGACTGCTTCGCCGGCATCTGGGCCAGGCAGACCGACCAGAAGGGGCTTCTCTCCGCCGGCGACATCGAGGAGGCGCTGAACGCCGCCCAGCAGATCGGCGACGATACGTTGCAGAAGCGCAGCCAGGGCTATGTCGTTCCCGACAGCTTCAACCACGGCACCTCGGCGCAGCGGATGAAGTGGTTCAAGCGCGGCTACGACGCCGGCAAGGTCGAGGCCTGCGACACCTTCAAGGGCGACGTCTGATCGTCGTTGCTCAGGTCTGCCTCTTCGCTCCGAAGCGCCCGCGGGCTGCCGCCTCATAGGGTCGGCTGACCGCGATGCGGTCTCCGTCGGCTGTCAGAACGAAGAGCCGCCTGCCGTCTCGCTGCAGACCGGCGACGTGTTCGTCAGCGATCCAGTGGGAGCGGTGGACGCGCAGTCCTTGCGTCTCTCCCAGTTCGGCCAGGGCATCCGAAAAGCGGACCAGCACCAGTTCGCGGCCGCGCCGGGTCACCACTTCTGTATAATGATCATCACTCGAAAGACGCAGCAGCGTGGCGCGGTGTTCCGGGTTGAGCCGCAGCAGAATCGGCGCGGGGTTTTGGGTGGTGGCCGGTTCTCTTGCCGAAACGGAAGGAGGGCACGGCGGCTGCGAGCGGACTGCCTGTTGTGCTTCTCCGAGCAACGTTCCGCTCATCGTCAGCCAGGTCAGCAGGCAGAAGAGGGCGCACAGAGGTAGGGTGATGGCAAAATCCGTTCTGAGTGCCGCGAGCGAGAACGCTCGTCCATCGAACGCCATGTCGAAACCTTGCAGCGCCAGTGCGACCGGCAGGGCGGCGAGGAGCGATCCGGACGTCACTCTCAAGGGGCGGCTCCGAAGAATTCCGGCCAGATAGACATCTGCCATGATGGCGAAGGTGATCGAAATCGACCAGGCGAGTGCATGAACCATCAGCCAATAGGAAAAACGTGCGCCGACGAACATGCGCTCGGCGGTTCCGAAAGGGCCGGTGACGGTAAATAACGCAACCACAAGCGTGAAGGTGAGCCACAGGCGCCGCGCGGCGGCGATGGTGCACAATTCGCGAAGCGCGGATTGCATTTTCTCGTAAGCCACGAAGTTTCTCCGCCGTTTACGGGGTTTGCGTTGAGGGTTCTATGTTTCTGCCGAAGATGGCGGACGATTTCAATGCTGAGACCTGCCATGACGCTCGAGCCCCTCTTGAATGCCCCATTTGCCATACAGTTTCACGTCGCCACCGTGGTGCCTGCTGCCTTCATCGGTGCCTTTTTGCTCGCCCGCCGCAAGGGCACGTATCTGCACCGGCTGTTCGGCAAGCTGTGGCTTGCGTTGATGGGGCTGACGTCCGTGAGCAGCCTTTTTGTCCACGAGCTTAGAGTATGGGGTGACTGGAGTCCGATCCACCTTCTTTCGTTTTACGTGATCGTCGGCTGTTTCTCCGCCTATGCGGCGGCCCGGCGTGGCCGGATCGTCGCCCATCGGCGCATCGTGACAGGACTTTACGTCGGCGGCATCGTGATTGCCGGCGCCTTCACCTTGATGCCCGGCCGTCTCATGAACGCCGTCACTTTCTCTGGCTCCTTGTGGTCTTCGTTGGCGGGGGTGGGTGCCCTGTCTGCGGCGGCGCTCGTCGCGTGCTGGCCGTTCCTGGCCCGCCGTTCCGTCGCGCGGACCGAGGGCGTTCATCGATAGTCCCGCTTGCGGCAATTCGCGGCTCGCCGGCGTCCGCCTGCCTATTTGAACATGCCGTCGCGCAGGTTGATGCCGTATTCGAGCCAGGCCTTCATTGCGCAGAGCATCTGCATCCAGCCCTGGCAATTGCCGTGGGACGCCCTGAGCCCGCCGGGCGTCGGGTGCCACCCTTCCTCGGCGATGGTGACGAGTGTACGTCCGTCGGAGAGCGGTTCGAACTCCATGGTCACGGTCGTCTTGTATCCGGCTGGCGTCGTCTCAGGGTCGCCCTCGGCGGGCGAGCCTTCGTTCGCCTCCCAGCGCAGCACGATACGGCGTTGCGGGACGACTTCCACCACCTCGACGGGGAAGGCGCCCGGAAAATCATGGAAATCCCAATAGACCGTCGCGCCGGTTTCGAGCCGTCCCTTCGCGCCGCCAGTGGTGAAATAGCGTGAGAGTATGGCCGGATCGACGACCGCCTCGAAGACCTCGCCGACGGGCCTGGAGATATGCGCAGACACTCTGAACTTCAGCGGACCGTTCATGGTCGCCTCCTCCTCTTGTCCATGATTCAATCATGTTATAAAAATATAACATGTCAAGTGCGAATCAGGAAGATCTGGTCTTCAAGGCACTGGCCGCGCCGGTGCGGCGGGCGATGCTCGACCGGTTGAAGGAGGCGCCGCTGACGACCGGGGCGCTTTGCGAGTCTTTTCCCGCACTTGACCGCTGTACGGTGATGCAGCACCTGAAGGTGCTGGAAGGTGCTGACCTCGTTATCGTCAAACGGGAAGGGCGGGAGCGCCGCAACATCCTGAACCCGCTGCCGATCAAGGCGATCCATGACCGATGGATCGGCGAGTATGCGGCGAATGCTGTCTCGCTGCTGGATCGCCTGAAACGCGACCTGGAGGGGTGACCGCCAGAGCACCGGCGGGCCGAAACCGCTGCGCGAGGCGCGGGCGATTTTGCATGGCTCCATAAGGCGAATTGATATGTCGACGAGTTTTGCTGAAGAAACGCCCTTTCGGGTTGCGCGTTTCGGACAGCTCGCGTATCCGTGGCGCTGTCCGCCGCTTGCCAGATTTCCCGCAAGCGGCTTTTTTCGTCCAGGGTTTTGAACATGTCCACGCAAACCGCAGTTCGGCCGGTAGGCTCCTCCAACAGCTGGGGCGAGCATATCCGCGCAACGCTGGCGCTGGGGATTCCACTGATCGGCGCCCAGTTCGCCCAGCTCGGCATCCATACGACCGACGTCGTCATCGTCGGGCAACTGGGTGCGCAATCGCTTGCGGCGATGGTTCTTGCCGGCCAGTTCTTCTTCACCGTCTTCATCTTCGGCTCGGGGCTCTCGATCGCCGTCGTGCCGATGGTGGCGCAGGCCTCTGGCCGCGGCGACGTGGTCTCGGTGCGCCGTTCGCTGCGCATGGGCATGTGGGCCTCGATCGCCTACACGCTGCTGACGATGCCGCTCTTCTTCAATGCCGAGCGGATATTGCTCGCACTCGGCCAGAAGCCGGAGGTGGCGGCCCTTGCCGCCGGTTACGTGATGATCGTCCAGTTCGGGCTCCTGCCGGCGCTGCTCTTTGCCGTGCTGCGGGCCCTCGTCAGCGCCATCGGCCGGGCGGGGATCGTGCTCTACGTGACGCTCGGGGTGCTGGTGATGAACGGCGTTCTGGCCTACGGCCTCGTGCTCGGCCATTTCGGCCTGCCGGCGCTCGGCATGACCGGGGCGGCGATCGTCGCCGTCTGCGTCCAGTGGGCGAGCTTCCTCGCCATGGTCGTCTATATTCAAACTCGCGAGCAGACCCGCAAGTACGAGCTCTTCGTCCGTTTCTGGCGGCCGGACTGGCATGCGCTCTGGGAAGTCGTGCACCTCGGCCTGCCGATCAGCGTGACCGTTCTCGCCGAAGTGAGCCTCTTCACCGCCGCCTCGCTGCTGATGGGGCGTATCGGCACGATCGAGCTCGCCGCACACGGGATCGCCCTGCAGCTCGCCTCCATCGCCTTCATGATCCCGCTCGGCCTCTCGCAGGCAGCAACCGTCCGGATCGGTGTCGCCCATGGTCGCGGCGATTATGCCGAGCTCGTGCGGGCGGCGATCGCCGTTTTCGCCATCGCCAGCCTGATCGCGATCGCCGGCGGCATTCTCTTCTTTTCGTTGCCGCGCGAGCTCAGCAGTGTCTTCATCGACGCCAACAAGCCGGAGGCGCCGGCGGTGCTCGACTTTGCCGCGCATCTCGTGGTCGTCGCCGGCATCTTCCAGCTCGTCGACGGGCTGCAGGCGATCGCAAGCGGCCTGCTGCGCGGCCTCAAGGATGCCCGCGTGCCGATGGTCATGGCGCTCATCGCCTATTGGCCGATCGGTTTCTTCCTCGCCTGGCTGATGGCCTTCCCGCTCGGTCTCGGCGGGGTCGGCATCTGGCTCGGCTTCCTCGTCGGGCTCGGCAGCGCCTCGTTCCTGCTTTGCGCCCGCTTTTTCCTCAGGGTGCGCTACGAAATGCGAACGGCCCGGCAGTGATTGCCGGGCCGTCGAAATGATCCGCTAATAAGAGAGTCCGATCAGCGCTCTGCGAGCGCCGCTTCGCCCTTTCTCTCGCGCACCATGTTCATGAAGCGGCGGAAGAGATAGTGGCTGTCCTGCGGACCGGGCGAGGCCTCCGGGTGGTGCTGGACCGAGAAGACCGGCTTGCCGACGAGGCGCAGGCCGCAGTTCGAACCGTCGAAGAGCGAAACGTGAGTCTCCTCAACGCCTTCCGGCAGCGACTTCGAGTCGACCGCAAAGCCGTGGTTCATCGAGACGATCTCGACCTTGCCGGTGGTGAAGTCCTTGACCGGATGGTTGGCGCCGTGGTGGCCCTGGTGCATCTTCTCGGTCGTGCCGCCGAGCGCCAGCGCCAGCATCTGGTGGCCGAGGCAGATGCCGAAGACCGGCAGGCCACTGTCGATGAGCTTGCGGATGACCGGCACGGCATAGATGCCGGTCGCGGCCGGGTCTCCCGGGCCGTTCGACAGGAAGATGCCGTCGGGATTGAGCGAAAGGATATCCTCGGCGCTGGTCGTCGCCGGCACCACCGTGACCTTCGCGTCGAGCCCTGCGAAGAGGCGCAGGATGTTGCGCTTCACGCCGTAGTCGACGCAGACGACGTGGTACCGGGCGTTCTCGGCGCCCAGTGTGCCAAAACCCTTGTTCCAGACCCAGGGCGTTTCCGTCCAGACCGACGACTGGCCGGAGGTCGCGACCTTGGCGAGGTCGAGGCCCTCGAGACCGCTCCAGGCCTTCGCTTCCGCCTTCAGCGTTTCGAGGTCGAAGACGCCGGCCGGATCGTGGGCGATCACCGCGTTCGGGGCCCCGTTCTCGCGGATCCAGGCCGTCAGCGCGCGGGTGTCTACGCCGCAGAGGCCGATGATGCCACGGGCCTTCAGCCAGGCGTCGAGATGCTGGGTGGCGCGGTAGTTCGAGGGGTCGGCGATGTCGGCCTTGAAGATCACGCCGACGGCGCCGTTGCGGGCGGCAGGCGTCAGGTCTTCGATGTCTTCCGCGTTGGTGCCGACATTGCCGACATGCGGGAAGGTGAAGGTGACGATCTGGCCGAGATAGGAAGGATCGGTCAGGATTTCCTCGTAACCGGTGAGCGCGGTGTTGAAGCAGACCTCCGCCTGCACCTTGCCCGTCGCGCCGATTCCGCGGCCCTCGATCACGGTGCCGTCGGCAAGAACGAGAAGGGCGGTTGGCTTGCGGGTGGTCCAGGGGGCTGTCGCGGTCATATTCCGTTCCTTGGTTTAGCCGTCTGCCCCCGGTTCCCTTGAAGAACCGGCTGACAGTGGCCATTTTCTGTCGCAGATCGAGGCTGCGCGGCCAAGCGCGCTTGAAGCCCTGATTACATTTTCGTGCAGGTGCCGGAAAATAGACGGATCGCTCCGCCAGGTCAATTCTTCACTGTGGAAACCGTGGAATTAACGTCCATCGGATTCAACGGCTTGTCTAATTGATTTGCCTGAGCGGACGCCACTGGCTATTACTGCGGCTCAACTGACAAGGAAAAGCCACAATTGACCGAGCCTGCCCAACGGCTTTTTCGCGGAGAAAGATCATGATGCGAGACGTGCTCGCCAATTCCCTCAAGGATGCCCTGAAGGCCAAGGATACGTGCCGGACGTCGACGTTGCGGCTGATCCAGGCGGCGATCAAGGACCGGGACATCGCCAATCGCGGGCTGGGCAAGGACCCGGTCAGCGACGACGAAATCATGCAGATTCTCGTCAAGATGATCAAGCAGCGGGACGAATCCGCCCGCATCTATGCCGAGAACGGACGTCCGGAACTCGCCGCCCAGGAGCGCGAGGAAATCGGCGTCATCAAGAGCTTCATGCCCGAGCAGCTGTCGGAGGAGAAGGTGCGCGAACTCTGCGCCTCCGTCATCACCGAGACCGGTGCGCAAGGCCTGCGTGACATGGGCAAGTGCATGAACGCGCTCAAGGAGCGCTATCCCGGCCAGATGGACTTCGCCAAGGCTTCCGGCGTGGTCAAGGACCTGCTGAAGTAAACAGCGCCATTTTGAAACGGACTGCTGCAACTCCGCCTTCGGGCGGAGTTTTGCGTTCAGCGCTTCGAGCGCTTCTGCTCGGTCACGAAATGGCGCAGGACCGCGTTGATGCGCGTCTGGTAGCCCTTGCCGGTCGCCTTGAAGAAATCGACGATATCCTCGTCGAGCCGGATCGAGATCGCCGTCTTCTGTGGCGGGGTGACGGCGACCGCCTTGGACCAGTCGATGTCGATAAAGTCCTGCCAGTCGGGATCGTCACGCATGGCCGCGACGATGTCCTCGTCGGTCATGGCATCGACGCGTTTCCAGTCGGTGCGGCTCTTTTCGCCCCTTGCCCGCTTGCGCAGTATGTCCTCACGGGTAACGCGCGTAATATTCTCGTTGCTCATTTGGGCGTGCGACGCGCGCTGAAATTATCCGGCAGACATCGCCCCTCGCCGTATAGACTACGGCGATCAGGCGTAAGTCATCCGGGCAAATTGCAACCGTGCGTCTCTCTCCATTTCTATCGGAAGGATATTCGACACGCGGCAAGGCCAAGGCCAATACGGCGTCTTCGAAATCAATCCCGTGTTTCTCTATATTCCTCAGTCGCTTGTTTTCGTCCCATTCGAAGCGGGAGAAGTCTGGTTGAGAGACATCCATAGGCACCGCTTCCTTCGGGACGAAAGAGGTTGGACTCAGTTTTGTCCGCTCGCCCCACGAGCTCTCTGGTCGTCGAGGCGTCGACAAAGACCAAATCGACAAAATTGTATATACAAACGTACGTACGGTCAACAGCTGTGAATAACGGGTATCACGCATCGGCGCGATGGCATTTGCCGTGCGGGCGGCCTATATGGATGGATCGACCCCGAGGACATTCATGCGCTTTTCCCAACCCTTTCTCGACGAGATCCGCGACCGCGTGCCGATTTCGGCGGTGATCGGCCGGCGCGTGTCCTGGGACCGGAAGAAGACCAACGTCTCGCGTGGCGACTACTGGGCGTGCTGCCCCTTCCACGGCGAGAAATCGCCGAGCTTCCACTGCGAGGACCGCAAGGGGCGCTACCACTGCTTCGGCTGTGGCGTCACGGGCGACCATTTCCGCTTTCTCACCGATCTCGAAGGCCTGAGCTTTCCGGAGGCGGTCCAGCAGATCGCCGACATGGCCGGGGTACCGATGCCGGCGCCCGATCCGCAGGCCGAACGGCGGGAGAAGGAGCGCACGACCCTCCTCGACGTCATGGAGATGGCGACGGTCTTCTTCCAGGAGCAGTTGCAGACGGCGAACGGCGCCAGGGCGCGGGCCTATCTGCGCGAGCGCGGCCTTTCCGGGCGAACGATCGAGGCCTTCCGCCTCGGCTACGCGCCGGAGAGCCGCAACGCGCTCAAGGAATACCTCGCCGGCAAGGGGGTGCCGAAGGAGCAGATCGAAGCCTGCGGCCTCGTGCGGCACGGCGACGACATTCCCGTCTCCTACGATTATTTCCGTGACCGCATCATGTTCCCGATCCTGTCGTCGCGCGACAAGGTCATCGCCTTCGGCGGCCGCGCAATGGCGCCGGATGCGCTGGCGAAGTACATGAACTCGCCGGAGACGGAGCTCTTCCACAAGGGCAGCGTGCTCTACAACTTTTCCCGCGCGAGACGGGCGATCCAGGGGGCGGGCGGTGCTGATACCATCATCGCCGTCGAGGGCTACATGGACGTCATCGCGCTCGCCCAGGCGGGTGTCGCGAATGCCGTCGCGCCGCTCGGCACGGCACTCACCGAAAACCAGCTCGACCTCATGTGGAAGATGACGCCGGTTCCGGTGCTCTGCTTCGACGGCGACGGCGCCGGCCAGCGGGCCGCCTTCCGCGCCGTCGATCTCGCCCTTCCGCATCTCAAACCCGGCCGCTCCGTCCGCTTCGCGCTGCTGCCGGACGGCAAGGATCCGGACGATCTCGTCAAGCACGAGGGCCGCGCGCCCTTCGACAAGGTGCTCTCCGAGGCGCGTCCGCTCGCCGAGATGGTGTGGCGGCGAGAGGTCGGGGGCGGCGGCTTCGACACGCCGGAAAAGCGCGCTGAGCTCGAGGCGCGGCTGAAGCAGGTGATCTCGGTCATCGCCGACGAGAGCGTCAGGCGGCACTACCAGCAGGACGTCCGCGACCGCCTCAACGCCTTTTTCCAGTCGAGCGCGCCGGCTGGGCGCGGCGAACGTCGCGGCGGCTTCGAGCGCGGGCAGCGGCAAGGGCAGGGCAGGGGCGGGGCCCCCGGACAGGGCTACGCGCAGCGCGGCGCGGTGGTCTCCGAGCGGCTGGCGCGGTCCGGCATGGTCAAGGGCCGGTCCGACCAGCCGACGCTTCGCGAGAGCGTGCTGGCACTCACCGTCGTCAACCATCCGCAGATCCTGCAGGACGACTACGACGAGATCGCCCAGATCGAATACGAGAGCCGCGACCTGCAGCGCCTCTGGTCGGCGCTCCTGACCGCGGCGGCGGGCGCGGGCGCCCATCTTGACCGCGACCATCTGACGGCAAAGCTGGACGAGCAGGGCTTTTCTGAACTCATCCGCAGTCTCGACCAGCAGATCCGCAATGCGCGGCTCTGGACCGCGACCGAGATCGCCGCCGGCGAGGATGCGCGCGAGGGCTATCGCCAGGCGCTGTCGTTGCACAAGCGTGCGCGGGCGCTGAAGACGCAGCGGCTCGAACTCGAGCGCGAGATCGCGGAGGCGACGGAAGCGGAGGATGCCGATCGCATCGGCCAGCTGATCGGCGCGCTGCATCAGGTTCAGCTCGAGATCACCCGCATGGAAAACCAGGAGGCGATCGTCGACGGCTTCGGCGTGATGTCGGGACGGGTGAAGGGTGCTGCGACCGGGCACCATTAGACGGCTCGCTGGGCGATCGCCGGCAATATCGGCTTCGGCGGCGCGCTCCCCCTTGTCTTCCGCGGTTTCGATCCTACATCTGCGTTGACAAACGAGGCTGATGGCTCGTTGCCGCGGTTTTTTCCAATTTTCCTGGGTATTGACGCCTGGAGAGCTTGACGCCGGGAAAATTTGTGGGAATCACCAGAACGGGCATTTGTAGGTGAATTGGATCAGGGCGGATCTATATTACCATGTGCGGTCATTTGGAAGCGCAGATGTGCGGCGTGGCCGTGGGTACTCCCGTAGTTAATCGGGGATTAAAGATCATTCCGTTAGGTCAGTGACTGTGATTCGCGGCGGACAGGGCCGGTTGGGGCCTGTCCGCGTGGTGTCACGTGGTAATGACAGCGTCAGGGAAAGCGACGAGATACATGGCAACCAAAGTCAAAGAAAACGAAGAAGCCGACAGCGAACGCGACGGTGCGACGGACGGTCCGCTTCTCGATCTTTCCGACGACGCGGTCAAGAAGATGATCAAGGCGGCGAAGAAGCGCGGCTACGTCACCATGGACGAGCTGAACTCGGTGCTGCCTTCTGAAGAAGTCACCTCGGAGCAGATTGAAGACACCATGTCCATGCTTTCGGACATGGGCATCAACGTCGTCGAGGACGAAGAGGTCGAAGAGGCCGCATCCGACGACGACGACGGTGGTGACGACGGCGAGGAAGGCGGCGAACTGGCGCCGACCGCCGGCACCGCGCTCGCGACCGCCAAGAAGAAAGAGCCGACCGACCGCACGGACGATCCCGTGCGCATGTACCTGCGCGAAATGGGCTCGGTGGAGCTTCTCTCGCGCGAGGGCGAAATCGCCATCGCCAAGCGCATCGAGGCCGGCCGCGAAACGATGATCGCGGGCCTCTGCGAAAGCCCGCTCACCTTCCAGGCGCTGATCATCTGGCGCGACGAACTGAACGAAGGCACGACGCTGCTCCGCGAGATCATCGATCTCGAAACCACCTATTCCGGTCCCGAGGCCAAGGCTGCTCCGCAGTTCCAGAGCCCGGAAAAGATCGAGGCGGACCGCAAGGCGGCCGAGGAGAAGGAAAAGACCCGCCGCGCCCGCGCGCCGAGCGGCGACGACGACATCACCAATGTCGGCGGCGAAGGCCTGCCGCCGGAGGAAGAGGAAGAAGACGAGGACGAGAGCAACCTGTCGCTTGCGGCGATGGAAGCCGAACTGCGTCCGCAGGTCATGGAAACCCTCGACCTCATCGCCGACACCTACAAGAAGCTCAGGAAGCTGCAGGACCAGCAGGTGGAGGCGCGTCTCGCCTGCGCCGGCACGCTGTCCTCCGGCCAGGAACGCCGCTACAAGGAACTCAAGGACCAGCTGATCACGGCGGTGAAGTCGCTGTCGCTCAACCAGAACCGCATCGATGCGCTGGTCGAGCAGCTCTACGACATCAACAAGCGTCTCGTTCAGAACGAAGGCCGGCTGCTGCGCCTTGCCGAATCCTACGGCGTCAAGCGCGAGGCTTTCCTCGAACAGTATCAGGGTGCGGAACTCGACCCGAACTGGATGAAGTCGATCGGCAATCTGGCGGCGCGCGGCTGGAAGGAATTCGCCCGCGAGGAAAACCAGACGATCCGCGACATCCGCTCGGAGATCCAGAACCTCGCCCAGGAAACCGGCATCTCGATTTCGGAATTCCGCCGCATCGTGCACATGGTGCAGAAGGGCGAGCGTGAAGCGCGCATCGCCAAGAAGGAGATGGTGGAAGCCAACCTCCGTCTCGTGATTTCGATCGCCAAGAAGTACACGAACCGCGGCCTGCAGTTCCTCGACCTCATTCAGGAAGGCAATATCGGCCTGATGAAGGCGGTCGACAAGTTCGAGTATCGCCGCGGCTACAAGTTCTCGACCTATGCCACCTGGTGGATCCGGCAGGCGATCACCCGTTCGATCGCCGACCAGGCCCGCACGATCCGCATTCCGGTGCACATGATCGAGACGATCAACAAGATCGTCCGCACCTCGCGCCAGATGCTGCACGAGATCGGCCGCGAGCCGACGCCGGAAGAACTGGCCGAGAAGCTCGCAATGCCGCTCGAAAAGGTCCGCAAGGTCCTGAAGATCGCCAAGGAGCCGATCTCGCTCGAAACCCCGGTGGGCGACGAAGAGGATTCGCATCTTGGCGATTTCATCGAGGACAAGAACGCGCTGCTGCCGATCGACGCGGCGATCCAGGCGAACCTCCGGGAAACCACGACCCGCGTTCTCGCCTCGCTCACCCCGCGTGAAGAACGCGTGCTGCGCATGCGCTTCGGCATCGGCATGAACACCGACCACACGCTCGAAGAAGTCGGTCAGCAGTTCTCGGTCACCCGCGAACGTATCCGCCAGATCGAAGCCAAGGCACTCCGCAAGCTCAAGCACCCGAGCCGCTCGCGCAAGCTCAGAAGCTTCCTGGACAGCTGAGAAACAGTCTGCAGAAGTCAGAAAAACAGAAGCCCGGCGAGAGCAATCTTGCCGGGTTTTTCGTTGCGCAGGGATCGCGTGGGTGAGGCGCCGGGGCTCTTGCCTCGCCGACAGCCACCATGCATCTTGCACTTGGGCGTTGCAACCGGGGGCAAAGGGCATGGCGCGAAGGACGCAAGCGATCGGCGAGATAGAAGACCGGGACGGGCTTGAAGCGTATCTCGCGACACGTTCGATCGCGGAGGCGCAGTTGGTGGCACTGCGCTCTGCTTTGCGTGTGCTTCCTACGATTGTGTCTTCACCCTCCATCAGACCTGATCGGCAGCGGCGCTTGACACTTGCGGGCTTCAGGGCACTGTTCATTTCATGGGCCGCGCGCAATTATCCGGCCCACGAAATGGCCGCCGCCGCTTCCGCCGCCGCTTCCGACGCCGCCAAAGCCGTCGCCGACGCCCTCCCCGCCGGCAGAGCCGCCGTCGCCGAAGGCAAAGCCGCCTTCGCCACCGCCGCCAGAGCCTTCGCCACCGCCGCCAGGGCCTTCGCCGTCGCCGACTCCGCCGCCTTCTACGCCGCCGACTCCGCCACCTTCACCGCCTACGCCGCCGACGCCACCGCCAGAGCCGCCGCCGCTTTCCCCGGCAGCAGAGCCGCCGCCGCTGCCAGAGCTGCTATTTGGGCCGTAGTTCGTGCCGATCTGGAACAGGCTGCCCAGAGCGGGGCGGGCTCGCTTCTGCAGACCTCTCTTTGGGCCGGGGTACCGAGGCCAGTCTGGGTCGTGAATGCGGAGAATGGGTTTGACGAAAGCCTGAATAGGCTTGGCGCGGATTGGGGCGTGGTCCGGGACTGGTACGCGGCCGTTGCGAGAGGCCACGTCCCCTTTATGCATCTGGCCGGGCGGCGCGAGGATGTGATTGTCTCGCTGGCGACCGAAAAGAACAAATTCTGGGAGCGTGATCCTGACGAGGTGATGCAGGATGTGGCCGCGCGGCTGGGGGGGCGCGGTGGTGAGGAAAGCGCGGCGTCACGAGAGCCTCACCCAACATCCGGAACGGATAAGGAGACGACGAAGCGTAGTAAGGTCGATTTCTTTATCAGCTATTCGACCCGTAACGAAACCGAGGCGAGGGAGATCAACGCATATCTGGAAGATGCCGGTTACACGACGATCGCGCAGTTCAAGGACTTTCCCGTTGGCTCCAACTTTGTGATCGAGATGCAAGAGGGGCTGGAGCGGGGCGCGAGGGCCGTTGTGCTTCTTTCTCCCGACTATGTGGTTTCGGAGCATTGTCGGGCGGAATGGGCCGCGATCTACAATGCCGATCCCATTGGCCGGAAACGGAAGCTTGTCTCCTTTCTTCTGCGTCCGGCAGAACTCAATCGATTGGCGCGGCAGATCGTCTACAAGTCCCTTGTCGGATTGCCCCGTGAGGAACGGCGGCGGGCAGTGCTCGATGCGATCCACCATAACGGGGCAGTGGAGCCGGAGGCCCTGCGTCAACGCCTCGCGGAAATCGCTAGCCCCGACGTAGTTAGCACGCCTGATCAAAAGCTTGACGCCGTGCCCAACGCGACCTTCGACCGCGCCGCCTACGACGTCGATTTGCCCGACTTGCCGACAGTCCTGCGCTCAACTGTTTCGGCGCTGCTCAAAGCGCTGCCCGCCAATGCGCCGCCAGTGATCGGAGCGGTTCTTGAAGGATACAGGGCGCACCTCGATGAACGTGGAACGAAGCCTATCGTGGGGCTCTTGGTCGATTATGCCGAGATCGCACAACTGGAATTCAATTCGACCGATTTCGAGCTGTGGGGCGCCGGTCTGTCCCATCTTTTCATGCGATACTTCTCCCATCATGCCAGGTTTCTCGGTCACTATCCGCTTTCGCAGGAGCGCGAACGGACGTTCGCGGAGGCGGAGGTCAACGAAGATTTGGCAAGTGGCAGCGATTTTGTCACTCCTGTCGTCCAGGTTGCCGACGTCATTGATCGTCTCGCCGAAATTGATGGGGTGACGCCCAGATATGAGAGCGTTGTAAAGGCGCAGGCACGAATGGCCACAGATATCGATGGTTTGCCTCCCAATATCGGTGAAAATGCCGGCAAAGGAAATGATGTGACGCCAAAGCGCCGCTTCGTGCTGATGCAAATTGGTTTTTGGGAGCGTTCGCTTGCTGCTTTGGCGGGAATCTCAACCCTAATAGCAACACCTCAGGCGCAGGCGGCAGTGGTTGCCCTCCGGCGAGCCATCGAGGCATTTTTGAAGTTTCTTGTCTAAACGGCTTTTCTCTCACCCGTGACCGTTGCGGACTTTATCCCGTCTCCTTTCCGACTTACATGCTCTGCATGAACGACGAGACGCCGAGACCGCGCAGCAGCAGCACTCTCCGATGGGGCATACCGGCCTCCGTCGCGCTGCATCTCGTCTTCGCTGCCGTTCTCTTCTTCGAGCTGCCCTTCGAGATGCCCGCGCCGCAGAAGGAGGAGAGCGTCAGCGTCGAGATCGTGCCGCCGCCGGAGGAGAAGAAGCCGGAGCCGCCGCCGTCTCCGAAGGAAGAGAAAAAGGAAGAGCCTCCACCACCTCCGAAAGAGGAGAAAAAGGAAGAGCCGCCTCCGCCGCCACCGCCGAAGCAGGAGGAAAAGAAGGCGGAGCCGCCCCCTGCCGCAGCGGAGGGACAGCCGCCGGGAGGCCGCGTGCCGATCCCGGTGCTGCGTCCGGTCTTCGCCTTCGGCGAGAAGGACAGCGGCCCCCGCAAGGCGCTCGACGGCAATGCCGCGGAGGAGCCGGCGGCAAAGCCTCCCGAGGAGAAGCCGCAGGTGGAGCCCAAGCCTCCGGCCGAGACGGCGGAGAAGAAGGAGCCTGCGGCCGGTGCGAAGCCGCAGCCTGCGATCGACCTCCCGAAGGCCGACATGATGGACGAGACGGCCAAGCCCGGCGCCGGCGATCTCGCCGCGGAAACGATCGCCGCGCTCGAGGAGACCGCGCCGGAAAGCCCGCCGGAGGCCGAGCCGAAGCCGGATGCGCCCGCGAAGGCGGATGCGCCGAACGACCTTCCCGAAGTGAAGAGGCTCTTTTCCACCGCGATCACCGACAACCCGGTCGCGAAGACGGCGATGGGCGACATGCCGCGGGACGAGCGCGCCGCCGAGCTCTGCGTGACGGAGCTCCGCGAGCAGCTCCGCCGTGCCTCGCCGCCCTACCGGCCGGAGCTCCTGCCGTCCTTCGCGCTGAAGACCGGGACGGTGCTCGACGTCCGCAACGCCGCCTTCCGGGCGAGCGCCCGCTGGTACGAGTTGCGCTTCCGCTGCGAGCTCGACGCGGACGCGATGAGCGTGCGCTCCTTCGCCTTCGCGGTCGGCAAGGAAATCCCGAGGAGCGAGTGGAAGAACCGGGGCTTTCCGGTCTTCTGAGGTCCGCTCAGCCGACCAGCGCGAGGCGGCCGGCGATCGTCCACATGACGAGTGCGATCACGCCGTCCAGCAGGCGCCAGGCTGCGGGCCGGGCGAAGAGGGGACGCAAGAGGCGCGCGCCGTATCCGAGCGAGAAGAAGAACAGGAAGGAGCCGGCCGCCGCGCCGATCCCGAAGGCGGTCTCCCGGCCGGGATACTGCGTCGAGATCGAACCGAGCAGCACGACGGTGTCGAGATAGACGTGCGGATTGAGCCAGGTGAGTGCGAGGCAGGTCGCGAGCGCCGCCGCAAGGCTTTGTGCCCCGACCTCCGAGGGGTCGAGGGCGGCGTTGCCGGCGACCGCCGCGCGCAGGCTTTTCAGGCCGTAGAAGGCGAGAAAGGCAACGCCGCCGAAGCGCAGCGCCGGCTCCAGCCAGGGCAGGGCGCCGGTCGTGGCACGAAAGCCGGAGACACCGGTCGCTATCAGCACGGCATCGGAGGCCGCACAGGTGAGGCAGATTGAGAAGACGTGCTCGCGCCTCAGCCCCTGACGGAGCACGAAGGCGTTCTGGGCACCGATCGCGACGATCAGGCTGAGGCCGAGGAAGAAACCGGAAATCGCTGCTGTCGTCATCGGACCTCTCCGTCAAGAATGGTCTTTGACTACGCCTCGGCGACGGATTAGAAAAATTAAATTTCCGCGGCTAGGATAAGAGAAATTTACCGATGATGGACTACGCGCTGCTGGATGCGCTCGCCACCGTTCTCCGCGCAGGGAGCTTCGAGAAGGCCGCGCGCCTTCTCGGCCTGACGCCTTCGGCGGTGTCGCAGCGGATAAAGCTCCTCGAGGAGCGTCTCGGCCTCGTGCTCGTCGTCCGCGGCCAGCCCTGCACGGCGACGCCCGCCGGCCAGAAACTCTTCTGCCACGTGGAGGAGGTGGCGCTGCTCGAAAACAGTCTGCGCGAGGAGATCGGCGTCAGCGCGATCCCCGCCGAACGTCCGAGCATCCGCATCGCTGTCAATGCCGACAGCCTGGCGACCTGGTTCGTCTCGGCCATGGCGGCGGTCGACGACTGCCTGTTCGACCTCGTGCTCGACGACCAGGACCACAGCGCCGAGTGGCTGCGGCGCGGCGAGGTTCGGGCGGCGGTGAGCGGCGACAGCGGCGCCGTGCAGGGCTGCGACAGCCGCCCGCTCGGGGCGCTCCGCTACATCGCGACCGCGAGCCCGGCCTTCGCCCGGCGCTGGTTTTCGGATGGCGTGACGCCCGAGGCGCTCGCCGCTGCGCCCTGCCTCACCTTCAACGCCAAGGACATGCTGCAGGCGCGCTGGATCGGAAAGGTGTTCGGCGAGGCGGTTGCGACGCCGACCCACTGGCTCCCCTCGTCCGAGGCCTTCGTCGACGCGACGCTCGCCGGCGTCGGCTGGGGCATGAACCCGGAGGCGCTGGTCAAGGACCTGATCGCCGAAGGCAGGCTGGTGCCGCTCGTCGAGGATGCGCCTTACGACGTGCCGCTCTACTGGCACTGGAGCCGGTCGGTGCAGCCGGCGATCCGCGGCATCACCGCGGCAGTGATGGAGGCCTCCGGCGCCGTCCTGCTGCTGCCGGAAACATGAGCGCCGGCTGCCCCTTGCCGCGGCGGCTGCCGCGCGCTACCTCCTCGGAATGGGTGGAGAAGCGGGGGAGAAGAAAGATGCGCCTCAAGAGCCAGATCGATGCGAGCCTCGCGGCGATCAACCGTCGCGATTTCGAGGCCCTGATGGGGCTGATCGACGACGAAGCCGCGCTCGACATGCCGGACGGCAGCCGGGTGATCGGCGCCGAGTCGATCCGCAACACGCTCGCGGCCTTCATCCTCGGCCGCGACATCCGCTTTTCCGACATCGTGGTGATGACCGGCGAGGCGGATCTCCGCGGTGCGGCCGAGGTGACGCTTTCCGCCATGGTGAAGGCAGAGCCCGGCGAGGACGAGCCGGAAGAGGGACGGGTTTCTCTGCCGGCGGTCGTCGTCTTCGAACGCGACGACGGGCCGTTCCAGAGAATCAGCCTCTTCTGCGCGACGCCGCTTTGAGCCGGTTTACGACAGATAGTCTTCGAGGACGTTGACGATCATCGCGTGGTCTTCCTCCGAGGCAAGCCCGGAGACGGTGATGGCGGCGACGACGCCGGTACCGGTGACGCGGACCGGGAAGCTGCCGCCGTGGCAGGCGTAATCGAGCGGATCGAAGCCGTGGTCGGGACCGAGCGTGCGGCCCTTGAGGCGGTAGCTTTCGCCGACGCGCATCGAAGACTTGTGGAGTCTCAGCGTCACGTTGCTCTTGCGCCGCGCCCAGTGGTCGTTGTCGGGCGAGGAGCCGGGGAGCGCGGCATGGAAGAGCGTGCGGTCCGGCGTGCGGATGTCGATGACCACCGGCGCCCCATCCCGCCTTGCCGCCTGGACCAGCCGCTCGCCGACCTCGTAGGCCACCGTCTCGTCAAAGGCCGAAAAGACCAGCGCCTTTTCCTGCGCCTCGAGTTCGTCGATCAGGCTGGTGTCCGTGCTCATGGCGTGCTCCTCTGCTGGACGTGACGGTCGCCGTGGACCTTGCGGCGGCGCGGCATCGAATGTCAAATGCATCCGCCCCGACGGCAGGGGCGAGAACGGGCCGACGACGGAGGTGAACGTGCCGCAGACCATTCTCACCATCGCGACCTCGGGGCAGGGCCTCTACGAATTCACCGGCGAGGTGCGACGCTTCGTCTCCGGCTATAGTGGCGAGGGTCTGCTGACGCTCTTCGTCCGCCACACCTCCTGCTCGCTGCTGATCCAGGAAAACGCCGATCCTTCCGTGCAGGACGACCTCACCCGCTTCCTGCGCCGGCTGGTGCCATCCGCCGACGATCCGTCGATGCGCTGGATCACCCACAACAGCGAAGGACCGGACGACATGCCGGCGCATATCAAGGCGGCGCTGACGCCGGTCTCGCTCTCCGTGCCGGTCAACGACGGCCGGCTGCTCCTCGGCACCTGGCAGGGCATCTATCTCTTCGAGCACCGCGACCGGCCGCACCGGCGTTCCGTCGTGCTGCACCTTTCCCCGTGATTCGCCACTTTCGGCCGATGAACGGCAAGTGAACGGCGGGTTCTGACAGCGTTCAGCCCCGCGCCGCTATCGTCTTCCCAATCGACAGGCAAACGGAACCCAAGGGTTCCACGCCACAGACCAAGGAGGAAGACATGCACAACATTCTCGCAAAGGCAGGCCTTGCGGCCCTGATCGCCCTCGGTGCGGTTTCTGCGACGGCCGGCTCGGCTGCGGCAGGTTCGGACTTCGGCGTCGGCATCTATATCGGCGAACCCGGCTACTATCCCGGCGAGCGCCGCGGATGGGAAGATCCCTACGGCCGTTACGAGCGCCATGACCGTTACGAGCACCATGACCGCTACGAGCGTCGCCAGTACCGGCCCTGCAATCCCGGCCGCGCGGTCGAGAAGGCCCGCTGGAACGGCCTTCGCCATGCCCGCGTCCAGCGCGTGACGCCGCGCAAGGTGGTCGTCGCCGGCTACCGTCATGGCGACTACGACCGGATGGTCTTCGCCAACGTGCGTGGCTGCCCGATCATCGGCTACTGATTGCGCCCACACCGCTGGGGGGCGCCGGCCGCTTCTGCCTCGGGTCAGGTCCGGGCAGGAGCGGCCGTTCGCATTTTCACACCTACTGCTTGATCGCGTAGGTGATGTTGACCGTCACGCTGTAGCTGTTCTCGCCGGCCTCGATCGGAGCCGGTGCTCCGGCCATCATGTCCTTCTCCATGGCGGCGCGGAACACCGGCTGCGGCATCGGACGGGCGAAGTTCTCGCTGATCTCCACCACGCGGCCGAGCGTCACGCCGGCGGCTTCGGCGAGCGTCTTCGCCTTGGCGATCGCCTCGGCCGCAGCGGCCCTGCGGGCCTCGCTGATCGCGGCGTCGGGCTTGTCGTTGGTGAAGACGATGCTGCCGCCCTGGTTGACGCCGAGCCGCACCGACTGGTCGATGATCGCGCCGAGCTTGCCGAGATCGCGCACCCTGACCGTCAGCCCGTTGGTGACCGCATAGCCGATGATTTCCGGCTCGCGGATCTGTTCGTCGTCGTTGCGGTCGCGGTAGCGCGGCATGACCGAGAAATCGCTGGTCTGCAGGTCGCGCGCCTCGATGCCGCCGGCCTTCAGTTCGGCAATGACCTTGCCCATCGCCTCGGTGTTGGCGGCGAGCGCTTCGGCGGCGGTCGGCGCCTCGCGCAGAACGCTGAGCGAGAGGATCGCGAGGTCGGGCGCCAGCTTCGCTACGCCTTCGCCGGAGACGATGATGGTGGCTTCGCGCAGCTTTTCCTCTTCGGCGAAAGCGGCGGCGGGGGAAAGCGTGGTGGCGCAGGCGAGTGCCACGAATGCGAGGGAAGGCAGGATACGGCTCGTCATCATCTAGTCCTCTGGTTAATCGGTCCCTTCGCATAGCGTGATGGCGGGTGATTGTGTAGCCATTGCGGCAATGGCTTGTCGCCTCCACCGAATTGCGTTAGAGCGGGACCTAGCCGGCGGGGACCATTGCCGCCGGCGGCGCCTGGCGCCGGGCCTGTAGCTCAATGGTCAGAGCCGGCGGCTCATAACCGCTTGGTTGGGGGTTCGAGTCCCTCCGGGCCCACCAAAATTTCTTTAAAATCAACGAATTACATATCGGTTAGCCAGCAGGGTTAGCCAGATGGTTAGCCACGCTTCTTTTTGCTCTGCACGAGGCGAGTAACCTTGCTCATGGCGTCCCTCGCCAGAATCACTTGCGATGCTTCGCGGCTGTAGAGTTCGGCATGCTCAATGTCGTCGTGCCCGAGGGTGTCCATGAGCTGTCTCGTACTCGCGCCACCTTCGGCCAGAAGCTTGCCGAGGGACTTCCGAAGACCGTGCATCGTGCATCCCTTCGGCATGCCGGCGCTGTGCGTCCAGTCAGCCATGCGGCCGGTGAGCGACTTTTCGGAGAAAGGCTTGCCGTAGGCGGTCAAGAGGACAGTATCGCCTTGGCGGGGCAGCGGCTCAAGCGCATCCCTCAGCATGGGCGTGATCGGCAACACGAGGCGCTTGCCGCCCTTCGTCTGCTCAATGGTGACGACGCTCCTCTTGAAGTCGAACATATCCCAGGTGACTTTCGCCACGTCAGAGCGGCGGTTCCCCATCCACAAGGCAAGCGCGTAGCAGGTCCGTGGCGTCGTGCCGATCGCCCACCGGGCTTCGAACGCCTCGCGCTCCGCTTCCGTCCAGGCGCGCCAACCCTTGTATTCGGGCCGATAGGAAAGCTTGTAGGTCGGATCGATCTCGATCCATTCCTCGTCGAGGGCAACATGGAGCATCTTCCGGATCGCCACCAGCAAGTGTTTGGCCTTATGCGGCGTTTCCGAGAAGCGGGCAAGGATGTCCTTGATGTGCCGGCGCTTCAGATCCTCGACCAGCATATCACCCCAGAGCGCCGGATCGTCGGCAACAACGGGCAGGTTCAAGAACTCTTCCGCAAGCCGAATGTTCTTCGCCTTCGTCGCGTCGTCGTGCTTGATCCACTCGGGCGTGCGTAGAGCACGCTTCCAGGCATCACGGAACGACTTCGGCACCGTGGCGCCGGGATGCGCCACCACAGAAGCCTTTCGCGCTGGACGGCCTTCTATGGCCGCCAGATAGGCCTCTTCAAAATCCGGTTCTCCGGGCTGGCCGGAGATCGAGATCGTCTTTCCCGACCGCCTATAGCGCCAACGCGTGCGGCCGTGGCGATCCTGGAAGCTCGAGAGATACGGGCGGCGCTCGTCTTCCATCAGAATTTTTCCGTAGAGCCATGCTTGTGAAGCGTGTCGAGTTCGGAATCGTCCATATCGGCAGTCTGCCGGTTGTGATCGTCCTTCGCCTCTTCGGCCTCCCAATACATCAGGCGTTCGCGGATCTTCTCGCGTGTTTCATCGTCGACGTCCTGCACTCGACCAGTGGCGATGCCCTTCACAGTCTCGTAGATCGCCTCCTTGAGGTGCGTCACGGCTTCGTCGGCCGACGCATCCCCAAGGATTTGCGTCAAACCCAGCAATTGCGTGACACGACTCTCCAGACCCCAGGGCTCTGGAAACTCCCGCTCAAGCACGCGCACGATCTCGGTGTTCATCGAGCGGCCGTGGGCTTCAGCATACGTCTTGATGCGATCCCGAAGGCCGGGAGGTAGGCGGAGCTGAAATTGATCCGTCGCTGTTTTGTTCACGCCCATGCCGCAAATTCCCACGTTACTCATATCAAGCAGATACACAAAACGGTTGACAGTCAATCATATCTGCTTGATAGATCATATCTGCTTAGTATGATTGAGAGGTTAACGTATGAACGCAAGATCTCTAACCACCGAAACAGTGGAGCAATATCAGCTTCGTCTCCCTGCCACTCTTCGAGAAAAGCTGAAAAGTCGTGCAACGGCCAACCGCCGTTCGCTGAACTCCGAAATCCTCGTCTGCCTCGAAAAGGCAGTCGCCAGTACGACGGAAGGGGAGCCCAATGGCACGCGGGCATGACGGCATCGCCTATGCGCCTCGCGGCCTCTGCCGCGAGGAAGCCGCCCGCTATGTCGGCGTCGGCACAACAAAGTTCGACGAGCTCGTCGCAGCCCGTCGGATGCCCAAGCCCAAGCGGATCGATGGTCGCACGGTCTGGGACCGTGTCGCTCTTGATGCCGCCTTCAGTGATCTGCCGGACGACGGCGTGAACCGCATCGACCAACTTTTTGCGAGGAGGCAGTCATGACCGCCGACCTCACCATTTCCGAAAAAGTCGTCTGCCGGCTGCTCGAAGCAGCGTGGAGCCACTACCTCACGCTTCCGGCCGAGCGCCGCGACGAGGCCATGGAGTTCCGGCGCAAGCTCGATGACGCCGCGGCAGTTGTGAAGATGCGACCAGCTCATCGATCGGTGCAGGAGGGGGCAGGGGAACTGCCGCCTATTGAGATCATCGCGGGCGGTGCTCGCCCGCAGAAAAGAAAACGCTCGGCAACCGCGGCAACGGTCCCGAGCGGTGGTTCCACCAAATCTCCAGAGAGGATTTCAGCATGAACGAACACAGAAATATCACGCTTAAGCAGGATCCCGCAACTGGAGAGCCGGTCGCGCGCCGGTTGAAAAGGCTGGCAGACGAGTTGGCGGAGCTGCTCGTCGACGACCAGAAGGGGCAGGTGTTCTTGCAGATTTACCCGGCAGGACATGAAAAGGGTGTCGTCCTCCGCGCCATCGCGTCGCCGACTCTCGTCATCCCCATGAACGAATTCCAGGGCTCGTCTCGACCAGGTCTCGCCGACTTTCGCGAGGTTGCGGAGAACTTGCGAGACCTGGAGGATGACGTGCACGACCTCGCACGGGCGGTCACAGTTCTGGACGACTACGTCGGTCTGGCGCTCGACCGGTGCCGTTGGGATGACGGCGACGAGGTTACCTATCGCCTTAATCCGGAGACGGTCGAGAATCTCCTGTTTCTGGCGGCCGATGCCCGTCGGCGCGCGGAATATTTCCGCGACTGCTTCGTCGACGCCGCGATCTACCCGTTCACGGCCGATGGCGCCCAGGCGGCCGAAGTCGACGGGGAGGTGCGTCCTTGACCTCGCGCTACGCCTCGCGCGCCGGCTGTCATAGCCGGCGCGGAAATCTTGCGGAATTAGCGCGGAAAAATCGCGGAAAATGCCGGAACAAGTTGAAAATCGTCATGAGCGAAGCGCCGAACTTAGGAGAGGAGGAGCGAGTGAATATCCGTTCCGCCTCGCGGTTTCGATGGCTGGATTTGGTTATGGCAACCCCTGGCCTGCCACCTACGGCCTACCGGATCGCGTACTATTTCGCTCACGAGTGCGCAGGCCCGGACTCCTCCGGGATCTTCCCCAAGCAAGAGACGATCGCCGCTAACCGACAGGTCAGCCTCACGGCCGTGAAGGAGGCGCTTCGGAAGATGGAGGAGTTCGACTTCATCCGACGTAATACACGGGCGGTTGAGCCCGATCGGCGGGCAACTTCGTACCTCCTAATATGGCCGAAAAACAGGCGGAAATCCGCCCATAATTACAGGCGCGAATCCGCCCCCGATAGGGGCGCGAATCCGCCTATAGAACCTCCTCTTAAAGAACCTACCCCTCCGCCTTACGGCGGAGGGGGGATAGGTATGGATTCTTTAAATAGAGATAGTAGGAGCGAAAGAGACTTCCTTTCGGATCTCGATCCTGATTGGCACCTCGATCGTGACGCCGATCATTATCTCACCATGGAAGACGAGTGCCGGGCGCGCGAAGCGCCCGGCTCCTCCATCGACGGAGGCAACAATGACTGGTTCGAGTGACCTATTCGCCTGGGCCGATCGCACCTGCGCCGTGATTGCCTTCCCTCAGGAGCGCCGTATTGGCCGTCACCGGCAGATTGCCAGGACGATCTATGATGCTCGCGAGCACCCCAATAGGCAGGATTTCCTTCTGCGCCGTGCGGTTGAGCAGATGGAAAAGATGCTGCTCGACGCAGGTGTCCCGCAGCGTGAGGTCCTGTCACAACGCATCCCGTTCATCTTGGCGGTGGAACGTGAGGTTGAGCGTCTCGAAGTAATGGATAGGCTCGGAATCCTGCCATGACCAATGCCCTCAACGGTCGCAAACCAGATGCCGGTACACAGCAGCGCGCGCCGGATCCCGCGTCAGGTAACTCATCGCGTATCATTTGGACACTTCCGGCGATCGGCCGTCGCATCGGCGTCGGCGCCGACTTTGTGCGGGACACGCTGGCAGGTCAGAAGGACTCGCCAGTTAAGGAAATTGGTGGGCGTTACTATGCGTTCGAGGATGACCTGATCGCCTACCTGAGAAACCGTTGAGGTGGCACCGTCACCGGGAAAGTTGGTCCTGCAAGCGACGGACCCGATGGGCGATATTCTTCAGCTTCTTTTCGGCCTGGCGCAGCTCGGATATGGCGCGTTCCAGATCGCCGCGGTCAATTGCCGCTGCGCAGTATCCAAGCTCCCAATGGACGACGCGATCAATGTCGTCGGCCGCTGTCCTTGCTTCCATCATCGTAAAACCCTCTGAAACCATGAATTCCCCGCTCAAACCGTTATCATGAAGAAGGCGACATCAGCCATAAACTGATGCATGAAGCTGTGGCCGTTCTCCAGGTCCGAGAAACTTGAGACGCGCGATGCGAACGTCGCCGATGAAGACGGCGTGCTCGAAGCTCTGTGGTCGGGCGCCGGTGCCGGCGCGGTGGCCGTCTCCGGCGCTTCCGCCCTTCGAGTGCCAGCCGTCGCATCTGCCGTCCGCGTCATCTCCGAGGCCGCCGCATGCCTGCCGGTGCGGATCATGGAACGCGCCGAAGACGGTACCGAAACGGAAGCCGTGAACCATCCGATCGGCATCCTGCTCCGCGGCGACGTGAATCCATGGACCGCGGGCCATGAGTTGATCCGGGATCTCGTAGCTGCGGCGCTCATTCGAGATTATGGCGGCATGGCCTTCGTCAACAGGATCGGAGATGAGGTTCGCGAGATCGTCCGGTATCAGGAATCGACGATCTCGGTTCAGTACGATTCGAGGACCGGAGAGCCTGCCTATCGCATCGAAGGAACTGTTCGGCCGGCAGGCGAGATCCTTCACGTCCGCGGTCCTTTCGACAAGTCGCCCGTCACCTTGGCGGCGGAGGCGATCGGCGTCGCGCGCGAAATGGAGCGTCATGCCGGCAACCTATTCCGGAAAGGCGCCAGGCCATCCGGTGTGATCCAGTTCCCCGACAAGGCGAGCATAAGTCCCCAAGCCATCAAGCGCATGATGGAATCATGGCGAGCTGCACACGAGGGCTCCGACAACAGCGGCAAGACGGCGGCGCTTTTCAGCGGCGGCGTCTTCAATGCGATGACGTTCAAGTCGACGGACGCGCAGTTCCTGGAACTGAGGAAATTCCAGATCCTCGAAATCGCTCGCATCTTCCGCGTGCCGCCCTCGATGCTCTTCGAGTTGGATCGCGCGACCTGGTCGAACTCGGAGCAGATGGGCAGAGAGTTCCTGACATACACATTGGAACCGTGGCTCCGCATCATTGAAACCTCATTCTCCCGTGCGCTCTTCACCAGAGAGGAGCGCATGCGGTACCGCATCCTTCTCGATCGAGATGATCTGACCCGGGCCGATCTCACAGCCCGGGCGACGGCGATCAGCAGCCTGATCAGCGCCAAAGTTCTCAACCCGAACGAAGCCCGTGGATGGCTCGATCTTGCTCGCTACGATGGCGGCGACGCTTACCAGAATCCGCACATCAACCCGACCACGCCGGGCCAGGGGCACAACGGTGGCCCGCCGCTCGACGACAACCAGCCAAAGGAGCCGAGCTGATGGATTGCCTCGACATTGCCTTCCGCTTTGAGCCCAGCGCCGATACCGCCGAATTCGCTGGCTATGCCGTCGTCTGGGGCGAGCGCAATGCTCATAACGAGATCGTCGAGCGAGGCGCTTTCGTGAAGACGCTGGCGGCGCACCGCACAGCGGGCACCAGGCCAGTGATGTTATGGAGCCACGACCCCGTCGAAATCGTCGGTGTCTGGGAGGAGGTTCGGGAAGACGACAAAGGCCTGTTCGTTCGCGGACGTCTCCTGACCGCGGTCACCAGCGGGAAAGACACCTACGAGCGGATGAAGGCCGGCGCCGTAACCGGCTTGTCGATCGGCTTTCGCGTGCCGGCCGGCGGCGAAAGGCGTCGGGCCGGCGTTCGCTATCTCTCCGAAATCAGCCTCGCGGAAATCTCCATCGTCGGCATTCCCAGCGCTGGGGGCGCCCGCATCACCTCAGTTCGCAGCAACGGCCGCTCTTCCGAGAGCGCAGCGGCCTTCGTCGAAGCCTGCCGACAGGCCAAGTGCGCTCTCGTCACACAAGGGAAACTAAAATGAAAAACTTCGCACTTCTCGAAACCCGTGCCGAGCCCGACGACGATCCGCTGGAGCTCGCCACGCGCTCGGTTCAGGAACTGACGACCATCTTCACCGAGTATCGCACCAGCGCCGAAGCCACCATCGGCGAGTTGCGCGGCAAGGTGACGGACCTCGAAACCCGCATGAACCGGCCGGGCTTCGGCGGCGGCACTCTGCCGGCCGAAATCTCCCTTGAACGCCGGGCCTTCACGAACTTCCTCCGCATGGGCCGCGAACCGATGGAAGCCGAGGAAGTTCGCGCTCTGGTCGTCGGCGATGACACCAAGGGCGGTTACCTCGCACCCGCCGAATTCCAGGCCGAAGTCATCAAGGGCATCGTCGAGATTTCGCCCATCCGCCAGGCCGTTCGGGTGGGTTCGACGGCGAGCGGTTCCGTCATCCTTCCCAGGCTCACCGGACGCCCTACCGCTTCCTGGGTCGGGGAGACCGAGGACCGTGGCGAAACCACCCAGACCTACGGCCAACTCGAAATCCCGGTTCACGAATTGGCCTGTTACATCGACGTGTCCGTGAAGCTCCTCGAGGACTCTGCAATCAACGTCGAAAGCGAGGTTGCCGCCGAGCTCTCCCAGGAATTCGCCGGGAAGGAGGGGGAGGCCTTCTCCAACGGCGACGGAGTGAAAAAGCCGCTCGGTCTTCTGCGAACTTCCGGTATCGCCGAAGTCCTCTCCGGCGACGCCACCACGATCACGGGCGACGGCCTGATTACTCTCATGTACGAGCTGCCGGCAACCTATCGCAATACCGGCTCCTGGCTCATGAACGGGACGACGCTTGGCTTTGTCCGCAAGCTGAAGACGGGCGATGGCCACTACCTGTGGCAGCCGTCTGTTCAGGCCGGCGCGCCGTCGACGCTGCTCGGCCGTCCGGTTCTCGAAGATCCAACCATGCCTGATGTTAGCGCGGGTGCTTTCCCCATCCTCTTCGGTGATTTTTCGAAAGCCTACCGGGTTTACGACCGGGTTGGCATGTCGATCATGCGCGATCCCTTCACTCAAGCGATAAAGGGGCTGATCCGCTTCCATGCGCGCCGTCGTGTGGGCGGTGGGCCGGTTCTGACCGAAGCGCTCCGCAAGCTCAAGATCGCTGCGGCTTAAGGAGGATTTCCCATGCGCGACATTGCTCACAACATCGCGGCCGTGCAGGCGATCGCCCCGGACGTTCTTGCAGCGACGACGATGGGCGCCGCCCTTGACCTTCTCGGCTACGGCAGCGCGGCCTTCGTCGTCAACACCGGCGCGATTGTCGGCGCCGGTGATTTCACCGCCAAGGTCCAGGAATCGGACACCACAACCAGTGGTGACTTCACCGACGTTGACGCCGGCCTCCTGCATGGTGCGTTGCCGGCATCGCTTGCCGCCAACAGCGTGGTCAAAGTCGGCTATCGCGGCTTCAAGCGCTACGTCAGATTGGTCATCACCCAGAACAGCGGCACCTCGATCGCTGCTGGCGCAGTGCTGGTCAAAGGCAGCGCAGCGGAACGGCCGGTGGCCTGATGCTTATCGTCACCGCCCCTAGCTCGAACCGAAAACTGACCACGACGTCAGCCGTCAAGCTCGAGCTGAAGATCACGGGCGGTGGTGATGATGCCTACCTATCGATGCTGATCGATCAGGCGAGCTCCGCGATCGAGGCGTGGTGCGACCGCGTGTTCGCCGTTGAGACCGTTCGCGAAGTCATCACCCGCATCGTTCCAGCTCATACCCTCGTCGTTTCCCGGTGGCCTGTCCTTAGTGTCACGTCAGTGTCGCTGAATGGCAGCCCTGCCGATCCGATTGTTGCGCAGCCAGGGGAAGGCGGCTTGCTGTGCTTCTGGAAAGACGGCTCTCGCATGGGATGGTGGCCCGGTGGCCGAATCGAAGTCGAGTACCAGGCCGGATATGTCTTGCCCGGCCAGCCCGGCAGAACGTTGCCTGCCGATATCGAGCGCGCCGCTCTCACCCTCATTAAGGCGCATTGGTTCTCGCGGAACCGCGATCCCTTGATCCGGAGCGAAACCGTCGATGACGCCGGCAGCACCGATTATTTCCCAGGCACCGTTTCTCAGCTTCCCCCGGAAGTCGAGAGCCTGCTTGCCCCGTACCGCAACCTCTCGATTGGATGACGGCCATGCTCAATCCCGGCGATTATTCCCTCTGCGATCAGCCCATCACGACGGCGATCAACAATGTTGCCCTCACGCCGATCCAAGACCTTGAGGGCATGGTTGCAGCGACGATCGAAGCAAAGCTGTCCTGGGGAAGCGGCGGCAGCAGCCTGAAGGCCTATGTACAAACGACACTCGATCGAGGCGATAGCTGGATCGATATCGCCTGCTTTGCCTTCACGACGGGCAGCAGCATCAAGGTCATCAACCTGTCAGGCCTTACCCCCATCACCGACGCCGTGACCACGAGCGACGGCGCCATGGCCGATAACACCTGCCTGAACGGCATCCTCGGCTCCGCGCTGCGCGTTCGTCTCGTCAGCGTCGGAACCTATGCCACCACGATCTTTGGTGTGAAGGTGAACGCCCGATGAGCAGACTGCTTGCCCAACTGGATAGACGGCTTGAGCAGCGGGGCGAGATGGTCGTTCTGCGCCGCCGCTCCACGGCGGGCAGCAAGATCATCAGCGTGGAGTGCGAGGTGCCTGCGATCGTGCGGGCGCTCACTATCGAACAGCTCGTAGGCAACGTCACTCAACAGACGTTCTTCGTCATCCTCAGCCCTACCCATATCCTCCGCGCACAATGGCCCGGTGGCCGCGTCCCTGCCACCACTGGCAGTCTGATACAGCCGGCAGAAGCGTGGATACCAACCACGTCGGACAAGGTGGTGCTTCGCGGCCGTGAGCGCGCGATCGAGCGCCCTGCGCCGATCTACGACTCCGGCCAATTCATTCGCATCGAACTGACGGCGACGGGGTGAACCATGACAAGCCGTCCCCCTCGCGTCTGTTCATCCTGCGGTGGCACCATTAGAGGCAGCGGTGCTTGCGCATGCTCTAAGGCACGCAAGGCCAAAGCCGATCGTTACAGGCCCTCTGCCCGCCAGCGTGGCTATGATAGCGAGTTCCAACGCGCCGCCGTTGCCTTCCTCAAGCTGCATCCGACCTGCCCATGCGGCAAGCCAGCGGTGCTGGTGCGCCATCGGGAGAGCATTGCCCGCCGTCCTGACCTCAGGATGGACCGGTCGAACTGGTTGCCTGGGTGTCGGTCCTGCAACGCCAAGGACGCCCATCGGGACCGTCGAGACCCCCGGGTGGTCGACGACTTTGCCCTCCGGGGGGTGGACCGTCCGGGGGTCGAATTTTCGGCCATGCACATTGAGAATTTGGAGAATTTCGAATGACGCGGTCGGGACCGAAGGGCAAGCCGCCCGAGCTGAAGATCGTTTCCGGCACCGATCAACCGTGCCGCCGGCGCGAACCGGCCGTCGCTCCGATCCCAGGAGAGGCAATCAAGCCCTCATGGTTGAAGGGACGCGCAGCGAAGCTGTGGGCTGAAAAGGTCGCGATCTACCGGGCGCGGGGACAGGCGATCGTCGGGTGCGAATCCGCTCTCGCGCAATACTGCGCGATCGAGGCATCGCTGATCGAGCAATACCGGAAGGGCATCACGCCTCCGGTGGCCCAGGTCAATTCCTTCCGGATCTACGCTGCCGAGTTTTACGACACGCCTGCTAGCCAAGTGCTGCCGAGCAAGACGCCGGGCAGGGGCGGAAAGTTCGCCACCAACATGCAGCGGCCCAACGGGGGCGCCGATGCGTGACTACGCCGGCATCGCCCGCCAGTATTGCGAGGACGTAATTGCCGGCCGCGTCCTCGCGGGCCGGCTTATCCAGTTGGCATGCCGCCGTCATCTCAATGACCTCGCACGGGCTGCTACCGATCCTGCTTGGCCGTATCGCTTCGACGCATGGGAAGGCGGCAACGTCTGCGACTTCATCGAGAAACTGCCTCACGTTGAAGGGCGGTGGAAAACGCCGACGATCACGCTCGAGGCATGGCAGATTTGGGTGCTGGTTAACGTCTTCGGCTGGCGCCGGAAGAGCGACGGCGGGCGGCGGTTCGAACAATCTTATATCGAGGTTGCCCGCAAGAACGCGAAGTCGGCTCTCACCAGCGGCGTTGCGCTCTACTGTCTGACCTGTGAAAACGAGGTTGGCCCCCAGGTGAAGACGGCGGCGACAAGCGGCGCGCAGGCCCGAATTGTCTTCGACGTGGCCTCGAAAATGGCTGGTCAGACGCCCGATTTGTGCGAGGCGTTCGGCCTGAACATCATGGCAAACTCGCTGGTGAGCCTCAGCAACCATGGCTCGATCCAGCCTATCAATGCCAAAAGCTCGTCTCAGGACGGCCTCAATCCGCACCTCACCGTCATCGACGAGCTGCACGCGCACAAGGATCGGTCACTCTTCGACGTTCTCAGATCGGCCACCGGCGCCCGACGAAATCCGCTCGGCTGGTACATCACGACGGCCGGCTACAACAGCCAGGGCGTTTGCTATGAGCAGCGCACCTATGTCGTGAAGATCCTCGAAAGCGTTCTGGAAGACGATACGTATTTCGGCGCGATCTACACTCTGGACGAGGGCGATGACGCCTTCGATGAGCGTGTTTGGGGGAAGGCAAACCCCAATCTTGGCGTGTCGGTCGATATCGACAAGCTGCGGTCCTATGCCAAACAGGCGAAAATCTCACCCGCCAGCGCTGGCGAGTTCAAGACGAAGCGCCTTAACCTCTGGCAGAACGCGCATTCGGCATGGCTGCCGATGGAGCAATGGAACGCCTGCGGCGATCGGAAGCTCAAGATCGAGGATTTCGAGGCCGATCCCGCATGGATCGGCGTCGACCTCGCGGACACAAACGACGTTGCTGCCGTCGTGATCGTATTCGAACGGGACGGCGTTTATCACGCCTTCTCGCGCTTCTTCCTGCCGGAGCTGCTTGTCGATGTCTGCGCACACCGCACCACAACCCACTATCGGGTATGGGCGGCGGAGCATTTCATCACGACGACGCCCGGCGATTTCATTGATCACAATGCGATCGAGGACGAGATCCGGGAGCTTTGCAGCGCGCATCAGGTCGAGAAGATCCGGATCGAGCACTACGGCTCCGCGCAGATCGCGGCGAACCTCTCCGGTGACGGTATGCCCGTCGAAGTCATCCACAAGAAGGCGGCAACCTATTCGGAGCCGTCCAAGCTCCTCGAAGCGCTTGTCGAGATCAACAAGTTCCGCCACGACGGCAATCCCGTCTTGAGCTGGATGGCTTCGAATTGCGTGGTCGACAGGCGCACGGACGGCACCATCCTTCCGAAGAAGGAACACAAGGACTCGCCTCAGAAGATCGACGGCATCGATGCGTTGATCATGGCGATCGGCGGCGCGTCGACGGACGTGCACTCGATCTACGAAACCGACCAATGGTCGGTCGACATGGGGGCCTGGTAGATGCTTCAGATCACGCCGGAATTCCAAGCCCAACTCCGTGAGTTCCTTGCCGCCCGGGAACAGAATACCGAGATTCGTGAGCGCTCATCGATCAGTGCGGCTCCTCGTCATCGGCAGCTAGGCTCTGGTGCGTTCAAGCGCCTAGTCGAGTTCGTCGCCGGCATATTGCACGAGGGACGCCCGACGCTCTTCGCCTTTGAGGCCGGTTGCCGGCATGGCGTCCGGTCATCGCTTTGCCTGCAAGGTTGGTGCTGGAGTGACGCTGATCTTGCTGCAGCTTCCGTCTTGTCGACTGCACTGGCACTGGCTGGTGGTGAGCGGCCATCCTGGCAGCAGGGGCAGCCTGAATATACCCAAGACGGCCATTCGCCGATCGAGCGGACCCGTTGCGTCTACTGTCATCGGAAAATGGAACCTTCGGAGAACGGCAGCGAAAAGAAGTTTTGTTCGCATCTCTGCCGCGTTGTCCATACCAACCGGATCGCCAGGCTTTCTGGCGAACGGGTGAGCCGCGCTGAATATTTCGCCCGAATAGCGGTCGAAAAGAAGCTCCGGATCGAGCAGCTTGAGCGGGATTGCGAGCATTGCGGCAAGGCCTTCACGCCGAAGTTCACAAATCAAGTGAAACAGCGCTTTTGCTCTCAGCAATGCCACTATGACGCCGCACGAGTGTTGAGCGCAAAGCAGTGCGAGCATTGCGGAACCAGCTTTCAGCCGCGAAGGAGCGCCTACAAATATTGCAGCCCGGAATGTGGTCGCACGGCAGGGAGCGCCGCTCTCAGGGCGCCGGCTGCATCCTGTCAGTGGTGCGGCGCCTGCTATGATCGAAAGAAGCACGGCCTCATGTTCTGTTCGAGATCGTGTGCAACGCAGTCGGCGCAGGCTGCTGCCACCGCTTCCCTCGATCGGCGCCGGCCGGAGCGCCAGTGCCCGGCCTGCAAGACGATGTTCAGGGTTAAGCCCTCATCTCCGAAAACCTTCTGCACCCGGCAATGTGCCTCTAACAGCCGCTACCGCTGCAGTGATGTCTCCCAAAACCCGGCAGCTTCGGAAAGGAGCGAGTAATGGTCGTTGAACTGCGCACGCTGCGCATCACATCGGACTTCGATTCCAGCCGCTATGTGGCTGGCATGCAGCAGAAGGTGGATGCCGATCGGAAAGGGGCGGATTCGAGTAAGGCTGTGGGCGCGGCCGTCGACGAGCAGAAGGTCAAAGTCTCTTCTGCTATGCCGGTCATCGAGCGCCTGAGCCGCGCCTATATTGACGGTTACGGATCCGCTGCGAAATTCAACGGGGAGGTTATGCGACTCGCGCGCTCACAGGACACGAATGCCGCGTCCGTTGAGCATCTTGAGCAGGTCTACGCCGGCATGCAGCGCCGGTTCGGCTTCCAAGCCGACGCCACTGAACTTGCCGAGCGTGGCTACACGCGCCTCGCATCGGCCATTACTAACGTCAATTCCCGGCTCAGCTCGCAAGTCTTAGCCGCGGAAAGGGCGGCCTCTGCCAATCGACGCCTCGCCGCCGCCAATCAGAACGGCATGGGCGGTTTCAACGCGGCAAATGCCGCATACCAGTTTCAGGACATTGCGGTCACGTCCGCGATGGGTATGTCACCGTTGATGATTGGCCTTCAGCAGGGCACGCAGCTCGCTTCCGTGGTTGGCTCGATGCAGCGACCCATTGCCGGCCTTGCAGCCGCCTTTGGCTCCCTCGTCAGTCCGATATCCTTGGTGACCATAGGGCTGACGGCCGGAACGGCGGCACTGATCCAGTATTTCGCGAAGGCTGACCACGGGGCGGACGGTATGAGTTCGGACCTCCGGGAGCAGGCCGAACTCGTTGCCCGCGTTGCAAACGCCTGGGGCGATGCCACGCCTCGGATGAAGGCCTATGCCGACGAGTTGGAACGTGCGGCAAAAGCGGCGGATCGTCTGAAGGCGGGTGAGGCGCTGGCGAGGGAGCAATACAATCCCATCGAGGACACGCTGGGTCGCTTGCGGAAGCCGTTTGGTGCGGCTCAGCGGGAATTGACCGGCTATGGGGCGGATGCCGCGCCGGCTCTGAAGCTGATGACCGATTCCGTGGTCGAGCTGCAGTCAAAGATCATGTCGGGAACGGCAACGACGAGTGACCTTTCCTCGACCCAACGGGCATTGGCCGAAACGCTGGACCGGACCGGCACCCCGGCGGTTCGGCGGTTCGCTGAAGAGTTCGGGCGAGTCGCGCCACAAATACAGGCGGCCATCGAGGCCGCAGGCCGGTTCCGGCAGGAAGGTTCCGGTTCCATCTTTCCGCAGCTCGGGCAACTGCCCGGGCTCTTCTCCGAAGGTGGTCGCCTTTATTCGCCGGAGGATCTCATTCCGAAAGGTGCCGTTCCAATACCAACAGGCCGGCCGCGGATCGAACTCGAAGGCCTGCCAGGCGAAACGAAGACGAACGAGGCAACCCAGCGCTCGTATCGGGACATCATCAAGACCGCCCAGGACCGCATTGAGCAGATGAAACTGGAAATCCAAGTGTCGGGCCTGACCGGCATTGCGGCAGAGCGCATGCGCTTCCAGCTCGAAATGTTGCAGGAAGCCCAAGACAAGGGCCGCAAGATTACGCCTGACCAGCGTCAAGAGATTGAGCGCCTGGGTGACGCGTATGAAGCGGCGGCCCGCAAGGCTGCCAGCCTGAAGCTGCAGGACGATGCACAGTTCGATCGCGATCAGCTTGGGCGATCACCAGCCGAACAGCGCATTGCATCGCAGCTCCGCGGGGCTGGCCTGCCGGTCGATCTCAACTCCTACGAGGCAGGTATCCTCCGCGCCAACGATGCGTTGCGAGAGCAAGTGAAGGCATGGGAATCAATCCGCGATATCGGTCGGGATGCGATCGACCAGATCACCGGTTCCGCGATGAACGGCTTCAGCGACATCAAGGACGTGCTGAAGAACATCAGCCAGGACATTCTGAAGTCGATAACGCAGCTCGGCATATCGAATCCGCTCAAAAATGCCATCTACGGCGATCAGCTCCCGACGTTGGAGAGCGTGGGCGGCATCGGCGGCGTGTTCGGTGCGCTCCTGGGAGGGCCAAGCCCGGCTGCGCGCGGCGGTATCAGCTCCGCCGCGTCCATGTCGGTCACTGCCGGCACCGTCATGATCAACGGTAGCCTGACAGGCGGACTTGGCGGCTTGCTCGGTGGAAACGCGGCCAACAACAATTCGAACGTCCTTCAGTTTCCGGGCGGCGGCAATCTGTCGGGCTTTGCCAAGGCAATCCAGTCGATCGAGAGCAGCGGCAACTATGGTGCGCTCGGTCCGATCACAAAGACCGGCGATCGGGCCTATGGTGCGTATCAGATCATGGGCAACAACATCGGCCCATGGTCGCGGGAAATCCTTGGCCGCTCGGTATCGACGGACGAATTCCTGTCCAGCCGCTCCATTCAGGATCACATCTTTAACGGCAAGTTCGGCCAGTATGTCGGGAAATACGGCCCGACCGGAGCGGCCCAGGCGTGGTTCGGCGGGCCGGGATCGGTCGGCCGCGGCGACATCACCGATCAACTCGGAACGTCGGTGCAGCAATACGCCGACAAGTTCAACAATGCCCTTGGTGGTATGACCAGCAACATCAACGTGGCCGGCCAGGGCCTCGACTGCTTCGGCAGAGGTCTCGGCTCCATGGGCCAAGCTTTGGAGGATGCAGCATGAGCATGTTCATTTCGATCGCATATCCGGACGCCGTCCGGATGCTCACCGACGGCGCAACCTACGACCTGGACGGCACGCTGAAAAAGATCGGCTGCAAGGTCCATGCGCACGATACGCTGCCGATCGCGATTACGGGGCGGGGCTCGCTCGAGATGATCGACAATTTCCGGGATTTGCTTTTCGCCGTCGCAACCGAGCAGGGCACGGTCGACGACTTCCTGAAGGCCATCCCGGCCACGCTGGACGCTGCCCGCGAGAAAATCGACGGGCGGATGCACCCGACACAACATTGCGAAGTCGTCATCGCCATGTGGTCGGAGACGACCGGCGCGCAACATCGGTATTTCATCACCACGGAATTCGCCGGCTATTCTGACGTGCCGAGGTTTCATCTCCATACGCCCAGCTGGTTCTTCGATGCCGCGCCGGCGCTTGCTCCGGAGAATTTCGAGATCGTCAAATCGTGGGTGATGCAGGCCGGGCCGGATTTCCCGGCCCGCTGCGGCGCCGATGCCGTTGAGCTGTGGCGCCGGACACCTGTCTCGCATCCTTCGACCCCGAAAGGGCCAAAGGGCTTCATCATCGGTGGGCAGGTCGATCTCACCGTGATCTCCCGCAAAGGCGTGACGACCCGAACGCTTCGCCAGTGGGATGACGAGATTGGAAGGAAGATCGATCCGTTCCACCCGCGGCACTCGGCGCACCTTGCTGGCATGACCCGACAGCAGCGGCGAGTACTGGAGCGGCAGGCAAACCGGCCGGCGGCGTAGAGTGCCGTCGCGATGCCTCCCCTGACGGCACGCCGGAGGCATCGCGACCTTGCAAACTCAAAGTAATCTCGGCTTAGAACCGCTCGCTTTCGATCTCAGCAATCTGCTGATTGACGTGGTAATCTAGCGCGACCTCGACCGCAATCATCACGAGGGGCCAGGCCTGCTCGGGCAGTTTCGGCCACCTTGCATGGGCCTCTGCCATCAGCTCGGTACCAGTACCCTTGTTGAAATTTGCGAGAACATAACCGGCAGCCGCCTTGATATCTTCAACATCGCGGTCGCTGAACCCCAACTTTGAACCGACAAGTCCTGACATCAGCGATCTATCCTTTTCGGCCACCTATGCCGCCATGGACGGCGCAGTATCCTCCTTGCGCCTTCTTCCATTCATCCATTTCCATCTGGCCTCCCCCGGAGATGAAATTCCTGCAGCGGTGTCCGGATGCCGTCCTCGCCGAGCACTGGACGTTGCCGTCGCTCTCGACCCAAGCGAGATACTCGTCTCTGGTTGCCCTGAAAAGAGAAGCGGTCGCGCCAACCTTGTCCTCGACGTATTTTTCGACGTCATCAGGAGAGAGCAATATATCTCTTCCACCTGCAGGCACTCGCACGTTCACATAAAATCCGATCCCGGCCCTCACCAGTGATTGAATAGTATCTTTGTCCAAGGCCATACGTTCCTCCGCTCTCAGCGAATCAGCGCTTCAAGGAGCATCATCTTCGGTACGGGAATGCCTGACAATCGTCGGCCGCCGATAGACGTCGATGACATGATCACGCACGAGTGCCTCCCATCGCGCTCGAGTTCAACGATGACATTCTCCGAGTTGGCGACATCGGCCATGCGCTTCAGTTCGGCGGAGGTAGGATTCGCGTACCTCACCAATCCTTGAGGCCTCCACTCTTCTTCGGCTTGGTCGCTTCCTCAACGCCGGCCGGGATGATTTCGACCTGTCCACCGGAGACACAGATCTTGCCGACGGCAATCCCGTTGGCCGCCATGGCGCGGAGAACAGCAGAGACCGCGCGCTCGCTGGCGCGTACGCGCTTGCTGCTTTTGGGATGATCAGGTTGGTCTGTCATGTCGCGTTCGATGTTCTAGGTGGCGTACAGCAACGTCAAGCCCTGGGCTCCCGGGAAAGACGCTCGAAGCGCTCTACAGTTAGCCGTCGCGTTGGAACATATCGCGAAATGTGCTGGCTAACCGTCCGGGTAGCACATTGGAATCGTTGCGAAAATTTTGACCCTCCGGGCCCACCATCTTTTGTTTTCTGCCGTCGTTATTTCCGCTCTGGCCGTGTACCTCCCGCTACCACGGCAAGGGCTTGCCACAAGCCGTGGCTCCGCCAGATTGTCAAAAATCCCAAAACTTCGCCGCCGGTCGGGATCGCTCCCTCCGGGTCGGGTCATTTCAGTCTCGGACGCGGCGCCGCAGGGGGCCTGTCAGAGTATGAGTATGTGGCTCCTTGCGGCGCCCCGTTCGGCGTTCTTTCCCGCTGCATGCGTCTCTCTGGCAAGGCGGCGCCTCTGCCGAGACTTGAAGTCTCGACATCGGCCGGCGCGGATCGGCATCGAGCGCTCATCCGTCCGGTGACGGACCTTCGCTGACGCCTGGCCGGTGGCCCGGGAAGATCCCGCCGGATGGTACCGTCCGGCCTGACCCTCGCCGGCAGATGGAGAAGCGGCATTTCCGCCGACCCGTTCCACCCCGCCGTCTTTTCGCCGGGGGGCTTTTTCAAGCTCCCAGGGCGCCTGTCTGTGTGCCTCCAAGGCACGCCCGCGTTAGCGGCGGTGACGGCGAA
>NZ_JAMXLD010000001.1:2433439-2460112 GCF_024054295.1 Ciceribacter sp. RN22 | reverse complement strand
GAATTTTTGCGGTGAGGCGGAAGGTGGGGCGGCTTTCCTCTTCTCCCAGCGGGGGTGAGGAGCGGTTCGCGCAGCGAAGCAATCGATCCGGTGAATCGATTGCAGTGACGAACGCCCTGAGCTCGGGCGAAGGGCCGGTGAGCTGACCGAAGGCCGGATGAGGGGGCGGGACGGCGGGGTTCACCCTCCCCTTGAGGGGGAGGGTCGGACCGCAGGTCCGGGGTGGGGTGATCCGTGATGTCGTCACCCCCACCCGCGCGTTCCGCGCGACCTCCCCCCTCAAGGGGGAGGTGGGTGCGTTCGTCACTGCAACCGATTCACCGGACCGATTGCTTCGCTTCGCGAACCGTACCTCACCCCCGCTTGCGGGGCGAAGGGACAAGCGGCACCGCCGCCGCCATCGGCGGCCGGGTCTCTTCGAATTGTCAGGAAAAGGCCAGTACGGGGGCCGAGATGATGAAAAGGCCGACCACGGTGATCGCCGCCAGTTTCACTCTCCTGATACGCCGGGTACGCACGCCACTCCAATCATACGCCATCACAGATCCTCATGATCAGTCTGCACGACAGGGCTGCATTCGCGGTTGGCGAGTATGCCCCCAATGGTCGTTTCCTGCAAGCAAGTGCTAGGCCGCGAAACTAGCGCGAAGCTTGCCGGCGGGGTGGTCCGCCGTTGACTTTTGTCAACGCGGACCCGGCCGGCCTGCTTTATGGTCGCGCTACATGCTGTAAGGTGAGCCATGACCGAGCCGCTTTTCCTCGTCGAGAACGTCACCAAGTCGTATCAAACCGGCGATGTGGTGGTTCAGGCCTTGCGCGGCATCAACCTCACCCTCGAAGGGGGGGAAATCCTCGTGCTGCTCGGGCCGTCCGGCAGCGGCAAGTCGACCCTTCTCAACATCATGGGCGGGCTCGACCAGGCGACATCGGGCCGGGTCCGCTTCGCCGATCACGAGCTGACGAGCCTCTCCGAGCGGCAGTTGACGCTCTACCGGCGCGACCATGTCGGCTTCGTCTTCCAGTTCTACAACCTGATCCCGAGCCTGACCGCATGGGAAAACGTCGCCCTCGTCACCGAGATCTCGCGCAACCCGATGAAGCCCGGCGAGGCGCTGGAGATGGTGGGGCTGAAGGAGCGGATGGACCATTTTCCCGCGCAGCTTTCCGGCGGCGAGCAGCAGCGGGTGGCGATCGCCCGGGCGATCGCCAAGCGACCGGAGGTGCTGCTCTGCGACGAGCCGACCGGCGCGCTCGACTCGAAGACCGGCATCCTGGTGCTGGAGGCGCTCTGCCGGATCAACGAGGAGCTCAAGACGACGACGGCGATCATCACCCACAATGCGGCGATCCGGCAGATCGCCCACCGCGTGCTCACCTTCCACGACGGGCGGATCGCCGAGACGGTCATCAATACCGAGCGCCTGCCGCCGTCCTCCGTGGTCTGGTGACGCGCCATGTCGATGCTCGACCGCAAGCTCCTTCGCGACATCCTGAGGCTCTGGGCCCAGGTGCTGGCGGTCGCGCTCGTCATGGCCTGCGGGGTGATGACGATCATCCTGGCGATCGGCGCCTATCGCTCGCTCGAGGAGACGCGCGCGGTCTTCTACGAGCGCTACCGGTTCGGCAACCTGTTCGTCACGGCGAACCGGGCGCCGCTCAACCTCAAGGAACGCATCGCCGCAATCGAGGGGGTGGGCGGAGTGGACTTGAGGATCGTCGACTACGTGCTGCTCGACATGCCCGGCATGGCGGAGCCCGCCACCGGCATCGCCGTCTCGATCCCGGACAGCGGCCAGCCGGCGGTCAACCGGCTCTATATCCGCAGCGGCCGGCTGCCGGAGCCGGACCGTCCGCATGAGGCGGCGGTGCTCGAAAGCTTCGCGCTTGCGCACCGGCTGACGCAGGGCAGCACCTTCGAGGCGATCATGAACGGCCGCAAGCAGACGCTGACGGTGACCGGCATCGTGCTTTCGCCCGAATACATCTATGCGATCGGCCCCGGCGACATGGTGCCCGACCCGCATCGCTTCGGCGTCTTCTACATGACCCGCACGGCGCTCGAGGGCGTCATGGATATGGACGGCGCCTTCAACAACGCGTCGTTCACCGTGCTCCGCGGTGCCGATACCGATCATCTGATCTCCGCGATCGACGATCTGCTCGATCCTTACGGCGGGCAGGGCACGTATCTGCGCAAGGACCAGATCTCGCACACCTTCCTCGACAACGAGCTCATCCAGCTGCGCGCCATGGCGGCGATCATCCCGCCGATCTTCCTCTTCGTCGCGGCCTTCCTCGTCAACATGATCCTGACGCGGCTGATCACGCTGGAGCGCGAGCAGATCGGGCTTCTGAAAGCGCTCGGCTACCGCGACTTCGAGGTCGGCTGGCATTATGCCAAGCTTACCATCGTGATCGCGCTGATCGGGGTCGCGATCGGCTTCGTCGCCGGCAACTGGATCGGCCGCGGGCTGACGCGGCTCTATGCGGAATTCTTCTCGTTTCCGTTCCTGATCTTCCGCGAGAGCGTCGATCTCTACGCGATTTCGGGCGGCGTCAGCGTTGCCGCTGCGGTCGTGGGTGCCGGCAAGGCGATCTGGTCGGTGATCGTGCTGCCGGCGGCGGTGGCGATGCGGCCGCCGGCGCCGGTGCGCTTCCGCTCGCTCTTCCGAAGGCAGCTCAGCTCCAGGCTGTTCTCGCAACTGACGATCATGGCGATCAGGCAGATCATCCGCACGCCGGTGCGTTCGCTGCTCACCTCGCTCGGGGTCGCGCTTTCGGTGTCGCTCCTCGTCGTCGCGATGTTCTCGTCGGACTCCGTCGACTACATGGTGGAGCAGATCTTCTTCCGGATGGAGCGGCAGGACGCGACGCTCCGGCTCGACCGGGAGCGGTCACCGGCCGCCCTCGACGCCATCCGCCACATGCCGGGGGTGACGCGGGCCGAGCCGTTCCGCTCGATCGCCGTCAAGCTGCGCAACAAGAACCACGAGAAGGACCTCGCCATCCTCGGCATGCCGGAGGGCGGCGAGCTCGGGCGGATCATGGATGCGCAGATGCGGCCGATCGAGTCGCCGTTCTCGGGGCTTCTCGTCATCGGCCGCGTCGCCGAGGCGCTGGAGCTGAAGGTCGGCGACATGGTGGAGGTGGAGCTGGTCGAGAAGGACCACCGGCGGATCGACGTGCCGGTGACCGGCATCGTGCAGAGCCTCGTCGGTATCGACGCCTATATGCGCATCGACGCGCTCGACCGGCTGATCGGCGACGGCCGGCGGATCTCGGGCGCGCGGATCTCCGTCGACGCCTCGCTGAAGGAGGCGCTCTACGAGAGCGTCAAGAACACGCCGGCGGTCGCCTACATCATGCTGATCGGGCTGTCGCGGGAGCAGTTCCGGGCGACGATCGAGAGGAACATCGCGATGATGACGACGGTCTATACGACGCTTGCCGTCATCGTTGCCTTCGGGCTCATCTACAACTCCGCCCGCATCCAGCTTTCGGAACGGGCGCGGGAACTGGCGAGCCTCAGGGTGCTCGGCTTTACGCGGACGGAGGTGTCGAGCGTGCTGCTCACCGAACTGTCGGTCGTCGTGCTCGTCGCGCAGCCGCTCGGCTGGGCGCTCGGCTACCTGTTTTCGAAGCTGGTGATCGAAGGGCTCACCAGCGACCTCTTTCGTGTCCCCTTTGTCGTCAATTCCGCTACGTTCGCGATCTCGAGCCTCGTCGTCATGGGCGCGTCGCTGGTCTCGGCGCTGGTCGTCCGGCGGCGCATCGACAGGCTCGATCTCGTGAGTGTCCTGAAGTCCAGGGAGTAAGGTGCATGTGGTCCAAATGGCTGAAACGGGCGGGCTTCCTGCTGATCGTCGCCGCGATCATCGCGGGGTTCGTCTATGCTCTCAGGGAAAAGCCGCAGCCGGTCGATACCGGCGTCGTGGAGCGCGGGGGGCTCAGGGTGATGATCTCGCAGGAGGGCATCACGCGGGTGCGCGACGTCTACACCGTCTCGGCGCCGATCGCCGGGCATCTCGCCCGCACGGTGCTCAACGAGGGTGACCGGGTTAAAGCGGACGTCACCATGGTGGCGGCGATCCATCCGCTCGACCCGCCGCTGATCGACCGCCGCAGCGAGGCGGAGCTTGCCGCCGCGCGTGATGCCGCGCGGGCCTCTGTCTCGATGTCGGAGACCGATTACCGGCGGATCAAGTCCGACCTCGATTTCGCGCGCGACAACCTCGAACGCGCCGTCCAGCTCGCCAAGACCCGCTATATCGCCGAGAGCCAGTTGCAGAAGGCACGCACGGACGTCGAGGTGCTGGAGGCGCAGCTCGCCTCGGCAGGCGCGGCGATCGAGCTTCGCAAGGCCGAGCTCGCGAGCGCCGAGGCACGCCTGGTCCAGCCGGCATCGGCGCCGGCGGCGAGCGAGCGCAGCTGTTGCGTCTACGTGACGGCGCCGGTTGACGGCGTGGTGCTGACGGTCTTCGCAAAGAGCGAGCAGCCGGTCGCGACCGGCACCAAGATCGCCGAGATCGGTGATCCGTCGGATCTGGAGGTGGCGGTCGATCTTCTGTCCTCCGACGCTGTGCGGATCGCGCCGGGTGCGAGGGCAGAGATCGTCGACTGGGGCGGCGAACGGGTGCTGCCGGCGGTCGTGCGGCGCATCGACCCGGCCGGCTTCACCAAGGTTTCGGCGCTCGGCATCGAGGAGCAGCGCGTCAACCTCGTGCTCGACCTTCAGGAGAGCGATCCGCGGCTCGGCCACAATTTCCGCGTCTATGCGCGGCTGACGCTCTGGGAAGGGGAGGACGTGCTGCAGGTGCCGCTGAGCGCGCTCTTTCGCGACGGCCGTAACTGGAGCCTCTTCGTCATCCGCGACGGCCGCGCCCGCCAGACGGAGGTCGGCATCGGCCACATGAACGACGAGCATGCCGAGGTGCTCTCGGGGCTCGCGCCCGGCGACGTGGTGATCCTGCATCCGAGCGACACGCTGAGCGACGGCAGCCTCGTCGAGCCACGGCAGGAGTGAGGGGTCGTCATCGGGTCTGGATCCTCGGGTCAAGCCCGAGGATGACGGAAAATGGAGCCGCCGACGTGCATGAAACCTGCCGGCAAGTGGGACTGTTCGACCGAAGTAGCCTTCGTACAGCCTTGTCGGTCGTCATCCTCGGGCTTGACCCGAGGATCCACGAACACGCTCCGTCAAGTCGATCCGGTCCACAGTCGAGCGCGCAGGCCGGGTGAAGGTGTACCTTGCAGGCCGGGTGAAGGTGTACCTTCTTGTGTGGGCGTCGGACCGCCCCGGGTCGCTTCGCGATACTCTCCCCCGTCACGGGGGAGAACGGAAGGCCTCAAACCTCCAAGGTCGGGCCGCCGGTTTCTGAGATCACCCGCGTGAGGCTTGCGGTCGCCGGGAAGAGCGGGATGAGGCAGGCCTGGAGCGCGTGGTAGATGTCGCCCTTGCCGGGGAAGATGGTGGTCGCAGGCGAAAGCTCCTCGGTCAGTTCCTCGAACCAGCCGCCATGGGTGCGGTCGAGGCTGTTGCTGGCGATGAAGCTCCAGATGCGGCGATAGCTTTCCTCGTGGAAATCGCTCGGCAGGTGTTCGGCGAGCCAGTGGGCGGCACCGGCGCCCTCACAGAGCGGCCACCAGAGTTTCGAGCGGCGGGCGGGCGCGTTCTCCCAGTCGAGCGTGTAGAAGAAGCCGCCGTGGGTGCGGTCCCAGCCGAGGGACATCGACTGGAAGAACAGGCCGCGGGCGGCCTCCGGCATCCAGTCGTGGCGCTTGCCGCCGAGCACCCAGAGCTGCAGGACGAGGCGGGCCCATTCGAGCCAGTGGCCGGGCGTGGTGCCGGAGGGGCGGAACATCTCGTTGCCGCGGTAGTCGCGGTCGAGCTGCCAGTTCTCGTCGAAATGTTCCGGCACCCGCCAGCCGCATTCGGCGGCGCGGCGGCGGATGACGAGATCGGCGATGCGTTCCGCCTTGTCGAGGTAGTGACGCTCGCCGGTCGCCTCGAAGGCGGCCATCAACGCCTCGGTGAGGTGCATGTTGGAATTCTGTCCGCGATAGCCGGGGACCGGCGACCAGTCGGCGGAAAACTCCTCGGCGATCGCTCCGTGGGCTTCCTCCCAGAAACGGGTCTCAAGGATTTCGGTGACGTCGTCGAGCATGGCTTCGGCGAGCGGATGGCCGACGATCTTGGCGGAGGAGGCGGCGAGCAGTACGAAGGCGTGGCCGTAGCCCTGCTTGCTGGCATCGACCGGGCCGTTGTCGTCCACCTGCCAGAAATAGCCGCCGTGCTGCTGGTCGCGGTGCCGGTTCCAGAGGAACTGCATGCCGTGGTCGACGACATCGGCCGATCCGGGGCGGCCGAAGAGGTCGCCGATCGCAAAGCAGTGGACCATGCGGGCGGCGGTGTGGATGCCGCGGACCGAATTGTCGACGACAAGCGGTGTGCCGTCGCGCTTCAGGTCGAAGAAGCCGCCCTTCGGATTGATGCTCGCGAACTGGAAGACGTCGAAAAGCTCATCCGCCCGGTCGAGAAGCCATTTGCGGTGATAGGGGCGATCGGCCCAGCGATAGGCGAGACCGGTGTGCTTGGCGGTTTCTGGCATGACTTCCTCCTCGGGGCCGATCGGCCCCAGCGCATCTAATCGGTTGAATCCTATATCGGCCCGTCGCGGCCGTGTCACCACGGGAACTTGTTGCGGCGTCGGAAGTTGCGTTTTGACAGGTGAAAAATAAACGCATGTTGACATAAACATATCTTTATGTGATTTGCGGATGTCGCGATCGGAACAGGGGAGTGCGCCATGCTCGACAAATTGTTTGATACGGACGTCATCAAACGCGACGGGGCGGAGATTTCGGCCGCACTCGCCAGGGCCGCGCGCGAGCGCATCCTGATCATCGACGGCGCCATGGGCACGCAGATCCAGGAGCTTCGTTTCGGCGAGGACGATTTCCGTGGCGAGCGCTTCATCGGCTGCGCCTGCCACCAGCAGGGCAACAACGACCTGCTGACGCTCTCCCAGCCCGATGCGATCGAGGAGATCCACTATCGCTACGCCAAGGCCGGCGCGGACATCCTCGAGACCAACACCTTTTCCTCGACCCGCATCGCCCAGGCCGATTACCGGATGGAGGGTGCGGTCTACGACCTCAACCGCGAGGGCGCACGGGTCGCACGGCGCGCGGCGATCCGGGCCGAGCGCGAGGACGGCCGGCGCCGCTTCGTGGCGGGCGCGATCGGGCCGACCAACCGCACCGCCTCGATCTCGCCTGACGTCAACAATCCGGGCTACCGCGCCGTCCGCTTCGACGACCTGCGGCTCGCATACGGCGAGCAGATCGACGGGCTGATCGACGGCGGCGCCGACATCATCCTGATCGAGACGATCTTCGACACGCTGAACGCCAAGGCGGCGATCTTCGCCTGCGAGGAGCGTTTCGCGGAGAAGGGCATTCGCCTGCCGGTGATGATCTCCGGAACGATCACCGACCTTTCCGGCCGCACGCTTTCCGGCCAGACGCCGTCGGCCTTCTGGTACTCCGTCCGCCACGCCCGGCCGTTCACGATCGGGCTCAACTGCGCGCTGGGGGCGGATGCCATGCGGCCGCACCTGCAGGAGCTTTCGGGCGTCGCCGACACCTTCATCTGCGCCTATCCGAATGCCGGTCTGCCGAACGAATTCGGGCAGTACGACGAGACGCCCGACGACATGGCCCGCCAGGTCGCGGCGTTTGCGCGCGAGGGGCTCGTCAACGTCGTCGGCGGCTGTTGCGGATCGACGCCCGAACACATCCGGGCGATCGCCGATGCCGTCGCCGGCTCGGCACCGCGGCAGGTTCCCGAGCACCGGCCCTTCATGTCACTCTCCGGGCTCGAACCCTTCGTGCTCACCAAGGACATTCCCTTCGTCAATGTCGGCGAGCGGACGAACGTCACAGGTTCGGCGAAATTCCGCAAGCTGATTACCGCCGGCGACTATGCGAGCGCGCTCTCGGTCGCCCGCGACCAGGTGGAGAACGGCGCCCAGATCATCGACGTCAACATGGACGAGGGCCTCATCGATTCCGAAGGGGCGATGGTCGAGTTCCTGAACCTGATCGCCGCCGAGCCGGATATCGCCCGCATGCCGGTGATGATCGACTCGTCGAAGTTCGCGATCATCGAGGCGGGCCTGAAATGCGTGCAGGGCAAGGCGGTGGTGAACTCGATCTCGCTCAAGGAGGGGGAAGAGAACTTCCTCGCCCAGGCGCGGCTCGTCCGCAACTACGGCGCGGCGGTCGTGGTGATGGCCTTCGACGAAGACGGGCAGGCGGACACCTATGCGCGAAAGGTCGCAATCTGCGAGCGGGCCTACAGGTTGCTCACCGAAGAGGCCGGTTTTGCGCCGGAAGACATCATCTTCGACCCGAACATCTTCGCGGTGGCGACCGGCATCGAGGAGCACGACAATTACGGCGTCGACTTCATCGAGGCGGCCCGTACGATCCGCGAGAAGATGCCGCTGGTGCATATCTCGGGCGGCGTTTCCAACCTCTCCTTCTCCTTCCGCGGCAACGAACCGGTGCGCGAGGCGATGCATGCCGTGTTCCTCTACCACGCCATCCAGGCGGGCATGGACATGGGCATCGTCAACGCCGGTCAGCTCGCGGTCTACGAGAGCATCGATCCGGAGCTGAAGGAGGCCTGCGAGGACGTGGTGCTGAACCGCCGCAGGGACGCCACCGAGCGGCTGCTGGAGATCGCCGAGCGCTTCCGCGGCGCGGCCGGCAAGGAGGCGAGGGCGCAGGATCTCACCTGGCGCGAATGGCCGGTCGAGAAGCGGCTGGAGCACGCGCTCGTCAACGGCATCACCGATTTCATCGAGGCCGATACGGAAGAGGCGCGCCTTGCCGCCGAACGTCCGCTGCACGTGATCGAGGGCCCGCTGATGGCGGGCATGAACGTGGTCGGCGACCTCTTCGGGTCGGGCAAGATGTTCCTGCCGCAGGTCGTGAAATCCGCTCGCGTGATGAAACAGGCCGTCGCGGTCCTCCTTCCCTATATGGAGGAAGAGAAGCGGCTGAATGGCGGCGACCAGCGCCAGAGCGCCGGCAAGGTGCTGATGGCGACGGTCAAGGGCGACGTCCACGACATCGGCAAGAACATCGTCGGCGTCGTGCTCGCCTGCAACAATTACGAGATCATCGACCTCGGCGTCATGGTGCCGGCTTCGAAGATCCTCGAAACGGCAATCGCCGAGAAGGTCGACATCATCGGACTGTCCGGCCTCATCACCCCCTCGCTGGACGAGATGGCGCATGTGGCTTCCGAGATGGAGCGGGACGGCTTCGACATTCCGCTGCTGATCGGCGGGGCAACGACGAGCCGCGTCCACACGGCCGTCAAGGTGAGCCCGCAATACAAACGCGGACAGGCGGTCTACGTGACCGATGCGAGCCGGGCCGTCGGCGTCGTCTCGGCGCTGCTGTCGCCGGAGGCGAAGGACGGCTATGTCGAGACGGTTCGCGCCGAATACCAGAAGGTGGCGGAGGCACATGCGCGGTCGGAGCGCGAGAAGCAGCGGCTGCCGCTCGCCCGTGCCCGCGAGAACGCGATGAAACCCGACTGGGAGACGTACCGGCCGGCGAAGCCGAGCTTCCTCGGCACGAAGGTCTTCGACCACTATGACGTCGCGGAACTCGTCGACTACATCGACTGGACGCCCTTCTTCCAGACCTGGGAGCTGAAGGGACGCTATCCCGCGATCCTCGAAGACGAGAGCCAGGGGGAGGCGGCGCGCCAGCTCTTCGCCGATGCGCGGGAGATGCTCGACAAGATCGTCGCGGAGGGCTGGTTCCGTCCGCGCGCCGTGATCGGCTTCTGGCCGGCGAATGCCGTCGGCGACGACATCCGCCTCTTCACCGACGAGAGCCGGAGCGAGACGCTTGCGACCTTCCATACGCTCCGCCAGCAGGTTTCGAAGCGGGAGGGACGGCCGAACGTCGCCCTTTCCGACTTCGTCGCGCCGGCGGCGAGCGGAGTTGCCGATTATGTCGGCGGCTTCGTGGTGACCGCGGGCTTCGAGGAGATCGCGATCGCCGAGCGCTTCGAGCGGGCGAACGACGACTATTCCTCGATCCTCGTCAAGGCGCTCGCCGACCGCCTGGCGGAAGCCTTCGCCGAGCGGATGCACGAGCGCGTGCGGCGCGAGTTCTGGGGCTATGCCGCGGACGAGGCGCTGACGAACGAGGAGCTGATCGGCGAGGCCTATGCCGGCATCCGGCCGGCGCCCGGCTATCCCGCCCAGCCGGACCACACCGAGAAGCGGACGCTCTTCGACCTCCTGGACGCCGAGGCCGCGACCGGCGTGGAGCTCACCGAAAGCTACGCCATGTGGCCCGGCTCGTCGGTCTCCGGCCTCTACATCGCGCATCCCGAGAGCTACTATTTCGGGGTGGCGAAGGTGGAGCGGGACCAGGTCGAGGACTATGCCGCGCGCAAGGGCATGGCGGTTTCGGAGGTCGAACGCTGGCTCGGGCCGGTGCTCAACTACGTGCCGGTGAAGGCGGACGAGCGCACGGATGACGCCGCCTGAGACGCCGAGACTTTGATTCAACGCCCGCCGGCAAGCGGTTGATTTCGGATTCGAATTCGCCGCGGCGGCGGGATCCCCAGCCATGCTTCAAGACCGTCGCGAAGTGATTCCGGTTTCTGCGGCAAGCTATTGGCCGCAAACGGAAATCCTTGATCCCGAACAGTGTCAGGCGGCCCTGAAGCGTTCCATCACGTCGTTCCGTCCGGCATCGAACATGGTGACGGCGGCGCCGAATTCGAGTGGGCTGAGCGCCGCCTTTCCCGGATAGACGATGCGGTTGGAGGTCACTTCTTCCGGCAGCAGGGCCAGCACGCGGCTGTCGGTCGTCGGCGCGCCGTTGGCGATGTGCTCCCGCACGGCCACCGCCGGATCGAGGAGGAAATTCAGCAGGGCATAGCCAGCCGCCTTGTGCGGGGCAGCCGTCGGGATCGCGTAGAAATCGCACCAGAGTTCGCCGCCGTCGGCACCGATCACGTATTCGACCTCGGGCAAGTCGCGATGGAGCTGGGCGGCGTCGCTGACCCAGCACATGCTGAGCCAGGCGTCCTCCGAGCGCATCGGCGCCTGATAGTCGCTGTCGATCGCGTAGAGATGCGGCTTGACCCGGATCAGCAGCTCCCCGGCCTTTTCGAGTTCCTGCGGGTCGACCGAGTTGAAAGAATAGCCTAGCGCGACAAGGGCGTTGCCGACGGCCGTCAGTTGGTAGTCGTGGATGATCGTGCGGCCGCTGGCGTCCGTCTGCGCGAGGTCGAAGAAGTCTTTCCAGCGAGTGACACCGCTGCCGATACGGCCGGTGTTGATCGCGAAACCGGTGGTGCCCCAGTTCTTCGGCAGGGCATAGATCCTGCCGTTGACGGTCCCTGCCGAGGCGAGGCGGGTATCGGTCGCCGAGGCGTCGAAATTGCGGACCCGGCCGAGTTCGATCTCGTCCAGCAGTCCGCGAGCCATGTAGTTCGGGATTGCGTAATTGGTCGGGACGCAGAGATCGCAGGCGTAGGCTCCCGAGCTGATGGCCGCGTACATGTCTTCGTTGGAACCGTAGGCCCTGACGTCCACCTCGACGCCGGTCGCCGCCGTGAAGGCCTCGAACGAGGCGGGGTCATGGTAGTTCGGCCAGGTGGCGAGCGAGACGCGGCGACCGAGATCGGCGGCGGAGGCTCTGCCGGGGAGCGTCGGGGTCCCGCCGAGCATCGCCGCGGCGAGGCCGAGACCGGTGACGCCAAGGAAATGCCGGCGTGTGACCGAACCGTTCTTCCAGCGCAGAAATTCATCCCTGAACCGCCCGGCCAAAGACCGGTCGTCGACGTTCGTGCTCATGTCGCTTATCCCCTTGCCGGGCGGCATCGTAGAGGCCCAAGCTGGAGGGAAACTGGCGCGGGCGGCGTCCGCCGTCCGCGGCCAAAGTCACTCGCGAAGCAGCAAGAGATCGCCGGCGTCGAGGCGCAGCGCAACCGTTTCCCCGACGGCCGGCGGCTTGACGCCCGGGTCGTTGAAGCTGTCGAAGGAGACGACGTTGCCGCCGACGCTGACGCCGGTGCGGATGACCGAGCCGAGGAAGTGGCTGGAGACGACCCGGCCCGTGAGCGAGAGGTTGCCGTTCGGCCGTTCGGTGAGGGAGGCCGCTTCAGGCCTGAGCGCGAGCTGGACGGTCGTGCCGGCCTTGTTCGCGGCAAGCGATTCCTTGAGCGAGATCACTTCTTCGCCGATGCGCACCGTCGAGGCGGCGGGATCGGCGACGACGGCGTCGATGATGTTCAGCGTTCCGACGAAGGAGGCGACGAAGCGGGTCGCCGGCTTGTTGTAGATCTCGAAGGGCGTGCCGATCTGGTCGGCGCGGCCGGCATTCATCACCACCACGCGGTCGGAGATCGAGAGAGCCTCCTCCTGGTCGTGGGTGACGAAGATCGTCGTGATGCCGAGCTGCTGCTGGATCTGGCGGATTTCCTCGCGGAGCGAGACGCGGATCTTGGCGTCGAGTGCGGAGAGCGGCTCGTCGAGGAGCAGCACCTGCGGCTTCGGCGCGAGCGCCCGGGCGAGCGCGATGCGCTGCTGCTGGCCGCCCGAGAGCTGGTAGGGATAGCGCTCGGCGAGATGTCCGAGATGGATGAGTTCCAGCATCTCCTTCACGCGCTTCTCGATGTCGGCCTTGGCCATGCCGTGGATTTTCAGGCCGAAGGCGACGTTGTCGAAGACATTCATGTTCGGAAACAGCGCATAGGCCTGGAAGACCATGCCGATGTTGCGCTGGTTGGGCTTGAGGCTCGACTGGTCTCGGCCGTCGATGGTGATCGTGCCGCCGGTCGGCGTCTCGAAACCGGCGACCATGCGCAGGATCGTCGTCTTGCCGCAGCCCGACGGGCCGAGGAAGGAGACGAATTCGCCCTTGTCGATCGACATGTTGAAGTCGTGCACGACTTTGACAGGCCCGAAAGACTTCTGGATGTGGGTCAGCGTCAGGAAGCTCATGCGTTTCGTCCTCAGGCGGGGCGTTGGATTGTTTTCTGGAAGCGGGAGACGAGCTGGATCAGGCCGAGGCAGCCCCAGGTGATGCCGAAGGCGATCACCGCGAGAGCGGCCGGCTCGTAGGCGCGGTTGGCGCCGAGAAGCTGCATGTACGGGCCGAAGGCCGGCCGGTTGAGCAGCGCCGCCATGGTGAACTCGCCGATGACGATGGCGAAGGTCAGGAAGGCGCCGGAGAGCACGGCGATCAGCACGTTCGGCAGGATGATCCGGAAGAGGATGCGGGTCCAGCCGGCGCCGAGGCTCTGGGCGGCTTCCGTCAGTGTGCGCACGTCGATGGCGGCAAGCCCGGTGTCGACCGCACGGTACATGTAGGGCAGTGACAGCGTCGCATAGCCGAACATCAGCAGGATGTTGGTGCCGAAGGCCGTGCCGGTGAGCGGCAGCCAGCTCGAGGTGTTGTAGAGACGGATATAGCCGAAGACGATGACGATCGCCGGAATGACGAGCGGGAGGAGCGTCACGAATTCGATATAGGGCCGCAGCGACGGCAGGCGCAGGCGCACCCAGTAGGCGGTCGGGACGACGAGCACGACGCCGAAGACGATCGTCACAAGCGCCATCGTCACCGAATAGCTGAAGGTCTGCTGGAACTGCGTGTCGCCGAGCACCTTGGCATAGGCGTCGAAGGAGTATTCGCCGCGGCGCATCTTCAGCGAGAAGTTGGTCATGCCGACGAGCGGCAGGATGAAATAGAGGAGCCCGAATGCGAGCGCGCCCCAAGCCCAGAGCTTCTTCATTTCAGCCACCTTTCGCTGCGGGCGCGCAGCCAGATGTAGATTGCATTGGCGACCCCCGTGACCATGATCATGCCGAAGGCGAGTGCGTAACCCAGATGGGGATTGCCGAGCACGTCGCCGCGGATCTGCGCAAAGAGCAGGATCGGCACAATGTTCAGCGATGAGCCGGTAAGCGCGATCGCGGTTGCGACAGCGCCGAACGCATTTGCGAACAGCAGCGCCATGGTGCCGAGAAGCGACGGCAGCAGGATCGGGAAGGCGACCATGCGCCAGTACTGCGCATTGCTCGCGCCGAGGATGGAGGCGGCCTCCTTCCATTCGCGCTTGAGCCCGTCGATCGCAGGCGTGATGATCAGCACCATCAGCGGGATCTGGAAGAAGAGATAGGTGAGCGTCAGCCCCCAGAAGGAGAGGAGGTTGAAGCCGAGCGCGCGCAGATCAATGCCGATCTCGGTGCGCAGGAAGACGGTGACAAGCCCCATCGGACCGAGGGTTGCGAGGAAGGCGAAGGCGAGCGGCACGCCGGCGAAGTTCGAGGCGACGCCCGAAAAGGTCAGGAGGGGCCCGCGAATCCAGCGGGGCAGGCCGCCGAGGACGACCGAGGTCGCCATGGCAAAGCCGATCGCGCAGCCGAGGAGCGCCGAGGCGAGGCTGATCTTGATGGAGATCCAGTAGGCCGCGAGGATCGACGGCGTGAACAGACCGGCCAGGTTTTCGAGGGTGAAGCTGCCGTCCGGGGTCTGGAAGGCGCCGATGACGATCTTCATCGTCGGCATGATCAGGAAGAGCAGGGCGAAGAGGAAGAACGGGGCGACCCCGATCCATTCGAGCGGCAGGCGCAATGCCGGGCGTGGTGTGGTGCTGTCGACGGTACTGTTCGCCGCCATCGTGATCATCCCCCTGTTCGCGCGCCTGGAGCGCGACTTCTCGTTTCTCATTGAAGAGAAAAGCCGCCCCGGCCACAAGACCGGGGCGGCATTTCACAACAGCAAATTACTGGACGTTGGCGCCGACGACCTTGTCCCAGCCACCGGTGACGGCAGCCTTGTTGGCGTCAACTTCCTCGAGGGTCGGGAAGTAGGCCTTCTCGTAGGAAGCGGCCGGCGGCAGCTTGTCGAGCAGTTCCTGCGGGATCTTGCCTGCCTTGGACATCGCGTTGAAGCGGGCCGGGTGGCAATAGCCGGCGAGCCATGCGGTCTGGCCTTCGTCGGAATAGAGGTATTCCATCCAGAGCTTGGCGGCGTTCGGGTGCGGCGCATAGGCCGAGATGCCCTGAACGTAGACGCCGGCGAGAACGCCCGTCTCCGGAACGACGACGTCGACCGGCGGGTTGCCGGCGAGCGTGTCCTTCCAGGACAGCGCATTGTAGTCCCAGGCGACGACGATCGGGGTCGAGCCCTGGGCGAGCGTTCCGGACTTGCCGATGACGGGCACGAAGTTGCCGGCCTTGTTGAGTTCGGCGAAGTACTTCAGACCGGCTTCACCGGCTTCACCGGCTTCCTGGCCGGCCTTGGCGCCGGACGAGAGACCAGCGGCGAGAACGCCGAGGATCGCCTGGTTGGAAGCGCGCGGATCACCGGCGAGAGCGACCTGGCCTGCGTAGTCGGCCTTCAGGAGGTCGGACCAGTCCTTCGGGGTTTCCTTGACGAGGTCCTTGTTCACGATGAGCGACATCACGCCGTAGTAGTCGCCGTACCAGTAACCGTCGGCATCCTTGACGCCGTCCGGGATTTCGTCCCAGGTCGAGACCTTGTAAGGCATCAGCAGGCCTTCGGACTTCATCTGCGGGCCGAAGGCGAGACCGACGTCGACGACGTCCGGAGCCTGCGGGCCCTTGTTGTCCTTGTTGGCCTTGACGGCTTCGACTTCGTCGGCCGAGCCGGCGTCGGGGTTCAGCTCATTGACGCTGATTTCCGGGTACTTCTTCTTGAAGCCTTCGATGACCGCACCGTAGCCGCACCAGTCGTGGGGCAGGGCGATCGTGGTCAGCGAGCCTTCCTTCTTGGCGGCTTCGACGAGTTCGGCGCTCGGTTCGGCGACGGCGACGGCCGTGGAGGCGATGACCATGGCGGTCGAAAGCGAGAGTAGGCGACGGAAGTGGCTAGTCACGGAAGTTCTCCTTGTTTTGTTTGAAGGCGACGCGCGTCTGATATTCGGGTTCGATGATAGTTATGTGACAGCTCGCAGCCCCGCGCGCCGGGACGGCTTGCTCTTCTTCTCTATTGATTTCTAACGTTTTTCCTCTTCCCCTCCTGGATCAACGCAATTTGCGAAAAAGCCGAGCCTGTTCGAACAGACCCTCGAGTGTATTCATACGCTCGCGGGTTTCGTCCCATGCCGAGCTCTGGACCGCCTCGATCAGCGCCTCGACGACGAAAAGCGTCACGACCGAGGAATCCCAGGCGGACGGCGCTTCGATCTGGACCTTGAAACTGTGCAGCGCGTGCTTGACGACCGGCGAGGTCCACTGGTCGGTGAAGAGGATGATCTGTACGCCGGCGGTCTTGGCGACGGCGGCCAGCGTCGCCATGTCCGCCTCGTAGCGGCGAATGTCGAAGATCACCAGCACGTCGCCGGCGCTCATGTTCAGCACGTGCTGCGGCCACGAGCTGGCATTCGACGACATCAGCGTCGTTTTCGGCCGGATGACCTGCATGTGGGTGAAGAAGTACTCGGCGAGCGCGCCGGTGATGCGGCCGCCGACGAAATAGACGCTGCGCTTCTTGTCGCCGAGGAGCTTTGCCGCCTCGTCGAAGGTGGCGGCGTCGAGTTCGCTCAGCGTCTGGCGCATGTTGTTCATCACCGCTTCGGCGAAGCGGTTGAGCACATGGGTGCCCGGCGCGTTGGAGGCCCAGCGGTCGTGCTTGGCGATCGGGTTTGAAATCGAGGCCTCTAGCTCGTGGTGCAGATGCGCCTGGAACTCCGGGTAGCCCTTGTAGCCGAGCTTCTGCACCATGCGCGCGACGGTCGGCGTCGAGACGCCCGCGTTTTCCGCGACGGTGGTGATGCTGCCCAGGCCGGATACGGGGTAGTTCTCGAGCAGACTCTCCGCCAGCCGCCGTTCGGCAGGCGTCAGCCCTCCGAAATGCGCGTGGATTACGTCCGAGACTGTTTTCGACGCAGTGAGCACGAGTCTTTTGTTCCCCAAGCCGGTCTTCGCCGGTCATGAGGAAATTTATCAACCGTGCCCGGCACGCTGTCAATCCGCATATTGAAGAGAAATTTTCAGAACCGGATTGACTTGTGGCGGATCGTGAAGAATTCTCTTCGGAAGGTAGAGAGGCGCGAAGCCTCCGGGGAGAATTGCCGAATGCTCTTGAGAACGGATATTCTTTCGGCCGCCGACGGGGACGCAGTTTCCGTCGAGAATGCGGCGGCGGCGGGAGACGTGTTGCTCGTCTGCGAGCACGCGTCGCGGACATTGCCGCAACGGGCGGGGGATCTCGGGCTTTCCGAAGAGGCCCTGTCGAGCCATATCGCCTGGGACCCCGGCGCGCTCGACCTGGCCCGGATGTTGTCGCGCTCGCTCGACGCCACGCTCGTCGCCCAGCGCTTTTCCAGACTGATCTACGACTGCAACCGTCCGCCGGAATCGCCCGCCGCGATGCCGGAAAAGAGCGAAATCTACGACATTCCGGGCAATCATGATCTCGATGTCGCCGAGCGCTACGCCCGGACTGCGGCACTCTACGTTCCCTTCCATGACCGGATCGACGCCATCATCGCCGAGCGCAAGGCCGCCGGCCGACGCACGGTGCTGGTGACGGTGCACAGTTTCACGCCCGTCTACATGGGGCGCCACCGCGAGGTCGAGGTCGGCATCCTGCACGACGAGGACAGCCGGCTTGCCGACGCGATGCTGGCCGGCGCCGGTGCGGCGTTCCGGGTCGAGCGCAACGAGCCCTATGGACCGCAGGACGGTGTCACCCATACTCTGAGGCTGCACGGGCTTCCGTCCGGGCTTGCGAATGTCATGATCGAGGTCCGTAACGACCTTCTGAAGGACGAGGCCGGCAAGCAGGCCATGGCCTCCTATCTCACCGGATTGCTGCAGGAGGGGCTTGGCCGAATTTCTTCCTGAGTGATCCCTGCAGTTCGAGAATTGGCATGGTTTTATAATCAAAAGGGGAACAGATGCCGAAGGGAATGAAGCAAGGGGAAGCCGCGGATACATTGCCGGCGATCACCCTCACGGATGGCGGAGGCTCTTATGCCTGAAGCGATCCGGACCTATGTACGTGTCGTGGACGGCTTCAATCGCCGTGTCGGCCGGGTGGTCATGTACGGCATATTCGTCATGATGGGCATCATGCTCTATTCGGTGGCGTCGAAATCCATTCGGCTGCCGGCCAACTGGACGCTGGAGACGGCCCAGTTCGTCATGGCGGGCTACTATCTTCTCGGCGGCGCCTACTCGCTGCAACTCGACAGCCATGTGCGTATGGACCTCGTTTACGGGAAATGGTCGCCGAGAACCAAGGCGGTGGTCGACGTCATCACCATTCTCATGCTCTTCGTCTACTTGTTCTTCCTGCTTTACGGCGGCGTTTCCAGCACCGCCTACGCGCTGAAGTTCAGCGAGACGAGCTATTCTTCCTGGTCGCCGTACATGGCGCCGGTGAAGATCGTGATGGTCATCGGCATCGTGCTCACCTTCCTGCAGGCGTCGTCGATCTTTCTCAAGGACCTGGCCCTTGCAATCGGGAGACCGATCGCATGAGCTACGAGATGATCGCCCTCCTGATGTTCACCTCGATGATGCTGTCGATGCTGACCGGACAGCGCATCTTCGCCGCCATCGGCTTCGTCGGCGTCGTTGCCGCGGCCTTCCTTTGGGGCAATGGCGGCTTCGAACTCGGCTTTTCGGCCGGCATGAAGCTGATGAAATGGTATGCACTGCTGACGCTGCCGATGTTCATCTTCATGGGCTACATGCTGTCGGAATCGGGCATTGCCGAAGACCTCTACCGGGCATTTCACGTCTGGTTCGGCGGCCTGCGTGGCGGCCTGGCGCTCGGCACGATCGGGCTCATGGTCGTGATTTCGGCGATGAACGGGCTTTCGGTCGCCGGCATGGCGATCGGCGCCACGATCGCGCTTCCGGAACTGCTTCGCCGCGGCTACGACAAGATCATGGTCTCCGGCGTCGTGCAGGCCGGCAGCTCGCTCGGCATTCTCGTCCCGCCGAGTGTCGTCATGGTGCTCTACGGCATGATCGCGCGCCAGCCTGTCGGCCAGCTCTGGCTCGCGGGCGTCTTCCCCGGCCTGCTGCTCGCGGTGTTGTTCGCCATCTATGTGGTGATCCGCTGCTGGATCAACCCCGCCCTCGGTCCTGCGCTCACCAAAGAAGAGCGCGACATGCCGATGATCGAGAAGCTGAAGCTGCTGCAGGCCGGCATCCTGCCCTTCCTCATCTTCTTCCTGATGATGGGCCTGTTCGTGCTTGGCGTCACGAGCCTCGTCGAGAGCTCGGCGGTCGGTGCGCTCGGCGCCCTGCTCGCGACCTGGATCAAGGGACGGTTGACACGGACCCTGTGGAACCGCGTCCTCGAACAGACGCTCGGCATCTCGTGCATGTTCATGTGGATCATCCTCGCGGCGCTGTGCTTCGGCGCGGTGTTCGACGGGCTCGGCGCGGTCAAGGCGATCGAGAAGCTGCTGGTCGGCGACATGGGCCTGTCTCCCTGGCAGATCCTGATCCTGATGCAGGTGTCGTTCCTGGTGATGGGGGCCTTCCTCGACGACACGGCCATGCTGGTCATCGTCGCGCCGCTCTACATCCCGCTCGTGGGCAAGCTCGGCTTCGACCTGATCTGGTACGGCGTGCTCTACACGATCACCTGCCAGATCGCCTACATGACGCCGCCCTTCGGCTACAACCTGTTCCTGATGCGCGCCATGGCACCGCCGGAAATCTCGCTTCTCGACATCTACCGTTCGATCGTCCCCTTCGTCCTGATCATGATGCTCGGAATGGTAATCATCATGGCGTTTCCGGAGATCGCCCTGTGGCTGCCCCAGCACGTCTACGTGAGGGGATAGAGCGGGCAGGAGTGAAAGGCCCGCCGGGCGGGCAATGTGCGCTTGTGCTTCCCGCGGTCCTGCCGCGGGGGGCACCCGAAAGAAGAAGTGAAAAACAAAGCAGAGAGGGAATAGGACATGACAAACAGAAGAAGTTTTCTGAAGAATGCCGGCCTTGCCGCCGCTGCCGCTCCGGTGGTTCTGGCCGCTCCCCACGTCAAGGCGCAGGACAAGAAGATCACCTGGCGCCTGCAGACCTATGCCGGTGCCGCGCTCGCCGAGGAGGTGGTGCGTCCCTGCGTCGACGCCTTCAACAAGGCCGCCAACGGCCAGATGGTGATCGAGCTCTACACCGCCGACCAGCTGGTGCCGACGGGCGAACTGTTCCGCGCCATGCAGGCCGGCACGATCGACGCTGTGCAGTCGGATGACGACTCGATGAACTCGCCGGTCGACATCAAGGTGTTCGGCGGCTACTTCCCGTTCGCCTCGCGCTACAGCCTCGACGTGCCGACGCTGTTCCACAAATACGGTCTCGCCGAGATCTGGGACGAGGCCTATGGCGAGGTCGGCGTGAAGTGGCTTTCGGCCGGCGCATGGGACCCGTGCAACTTCTCGACCAACAAGCCGATCAAGTCGCTCGCCGACCTGCAGGGTCTGCGTGTCTTCACCTTCCCGACCGCCGGCAAGTTCCTGGAGCAGTTCGGCGTGATCCCGGTCACGATCCCCTATGAAGACACCCCGGTCGCCATGCAGACGGGCGAAATCGACGCCGTCGCCTGGTCGGGCATCACCGAAGTGACGACCGTCGGCTGGGACAGCGTGGTCAAGTACTTCCTGACCAACAACATCTCGGGCGGCTGGTGCGGATCCTTCTTCGCCAATGCCGATCGCTGGAAGGAAGTGCCGGAACACCTGCAGCAGCTCTGGCGCGTCTGCATGGACAGCTCGCACTATCGTCGCCTGCACTGGTACTGGGGCGGCGAGGCGGCCCTGCGCGCCGGCGGCAGCAAGCTCGAACTCACCTCGATCCCCGATGCCGAATGGAAGACGGTCGAGGAGAAGGCCTTCGCCTTCTGGGACGAGATCGCCAAGCAGAGCGAGCGCAATGCCAAGGTGGTCAAGATCCTCAAGGACTACCAGGCCGTCATGCAGAAGGCCGGCCAGCCTTACCGCAACGGCTGATCGCCTGATGAAACCGCGTCCGGGGCGTTCCGCGTCCCGGACGATCCCCCGACGAGAATTCCCCCAAGGAACGAAACACGCCTGTCAGGAAACACCGATGTCTGCACCGTACACTTTTGACGATCTGAAGATGGATGTGGCCGAGGGCCGCATCGACACCGTTCTCGCCGTGCTGGTGGACATGCAGGGCCGGCTGATGGGCAAGCGTTTCCAGGCCGAGTTCTTCGTGGAGAGCGCCTACAAGGAAACCCACAGCTGCAACTACCTGCTTGCGACCGACATGGAGATGGAGACGGTCTCCGGCTATCAGGCGACGAGCTGGGAAAAGGGCTACGGCGACTACACGATGAAGCCGGACCTCTCGACGCTGCGCAAGACCCCCTGGCTCGAAGGCACGGCGCTCGTGATCTGCGACGTCCTTGACCACCACAGCCACGCCGACGTGCCGCATTCGCCGCGCGCGGTCCTGAAGAAGCAGATCAAGCGTCTCGAAGACATGGGCATGAAGGCCTTCATGGCCACCGAGCTGGAATTCTTCCTGTTCGACCAGACCTATGACGACGCGCGCATGTCCGGCTACCGCGACCTGCAGCTCGGCTCGGGCTACAACGAGGACTACCACATCTTCCAGACGACCAAGGAAGAAGACGTCATGCGCGCGATCCGCAAGGGTCTGCAGGGCGCCGGCATTCCGGTCGAGAACACCAAGGGCGAGGCGTCTGCCGGGCAGGGCGAGGTGAACGTCCGCTATGCCGACGCGCTGACCATGGCCGACCGGCATGCGATCATCAAGAACGCCTGCAAGGAGATCGCCTGGTCGCGCGGCAAGGCGATCACCTTCCTCGCCAAGTGGAACTACAATTCTGCCGGCTCGTCGTCGCACATCCACCAGTCGCTGTGGAGCGCCGACGGCAAGACGCCGCTGTTCTTCGACGAGAACGGTGAGCACGGCATGTCGGCGACGATGAAGCACTACATGGCCGGCCTTCTCGCCCATGCGAGCGAGATCACCTACTTCCTCGCGCCCTACATCAATTCCTACAAGCGCTTCATGGCCGGCACGTTTGCGCCGACCAAGGCGATCTGGTCGAAGGACAACCGCACCGCCGGCTACCGGCTCTGCGGCGAGGAGACGAAGGGCATCCGCGTCGAGTGCCGTGTCGGCGGCTCCGACCTCAATCCCTATCTCGCCATGGCCGCGCTGATTGCCGCAGGCATCGACGGCATCGAGAAGAAGCTTGAACTGGAGCCGGCCTTCGTGGGAGACGCTTACGGAGCCCGCGAGGTTCGCGAGATTCCCCGCACGCTGCGCGCGGCGACGGAATCGCTGCGCAATTCCGCCATGCTCCGGGCGGCGCTCGGCGACGAGGTGGTGGACCACTACGTCCGCGCGGCCGAATGGGAACAGGAAGAATACGACCGCCGCATCACCGATTGGGAAGTGGCGCGCGGTTTCGAGAGAGCTTGAACCACACAGACAGGATTTAAGATCATGACAATGATCCAATGTATCTCGCCGATCGACGGATCGGTCTATGCCGAGCGCGAGGCGATGTCGCTCGAAGCGGCGAAGGATGCCGTCCATCGTGCCCGCAAGGCGCAGAAAGCCTGGGCGCGGCGCCCGCTCGAAGAGCGCGTGCAGCTCGTGCTGAAGGGCGTCGCACGCCTCAACGAAATGTCGGACGAGGTGGTGCCGGAACTCGCCCACATGATGGGCCGGCCCGTCCGCTACGGCGGCGAATACAAGGGCTTCAACGAGCGCTCGAACTACGTCGCCTCGATCGCAGCGGATGCGCTGGCGCCGCTGGTGATCGAGGACAGCGCCACCTTCGAGCGCCGCATCGAGCGCGAGCCGCACGGCGTCGTCCTCGTCATCGCGCCGTGGAACTATCCCTACATGACGGCGATCAACACGGTCGCCCCCGCGCTGATGGCCGGCAACACCGTCGTCATCAAGCATGCGACGCAGACGCTGCTCGTCGGCGAGCGCATGGTGCGCGCCTTCGTCGAGGCCGGCGTTCCGGAAGACGTCTTCATCAACCTCTTCCTCGACCACGCCACGACCACGGCGCTGATCGCCACCGGCAGCTTCGACTTCATCAACTTCACCGGCTCCGTCGAGGGCGGACGGTCGATCGAGCGGGCGGCCGCCGGCACCTTCGCCGGCCTCGGGCTGGAACTCGGCGGCAAGGACCCCGGCTATGTGATGGAGGACGCCGACCTCGACGCCGCCGTCGACACGCTGATGGACGGCGCGACCTACAATTCCGGCCAGTGCTGCTGCGGCATCGAGCGCATCTACGTGCACGAGAGCCTCTACGACGCCTTCGTCGAGAAGTCGGTCGCCTGGGTCTCCAACTACAAGCTCGGCAATCCGCTCGATCCGGAAACGACGCTCGGGCCGATGGCGCACCGGCGCTTTGCCGCCCATGTGCGCGAGCAGATCGCCGCAGCCGTCGCCAAGGGCGCCAAGGCGCTCGTCGATCCGAAACTCTTCCCTGAGGATGACGGCCACGCCTACCTGATGCCGCAGATCCTCGTGAACGTCGATCACTCGATGTCGTTCATGAAGGACGAGACCTTCGGCCCGGCCGTCGGCATCATGAAGGTGAAGAACGACGCCGAAGCGATCGAGCTGATGAACGACAGCCCCTACGGCCTCACGGCGTCGCTGTGGACGCAGGATTCTGCCCGCGCCGCCCGCATCGGCCGCGAGATCGAAACCGGCACCGTCTTCATGAACCGCGCCGACTATCTCGACCCGGCGCTCTGCTGGACCGGCTGCAAGGACACCGGCCGCGGCGGATCGCTGTCGGTCATCGGCTTCCAGAACCTCACCCGTCCGAAATCCTACCACCTCAAGAAGGTCACGAAATGAATATCGTCGCAAACTGGAGCTATCCGACCGCCATCAAGATGGGCCGGGGCCGGATCAAGGAGCTCGCCGACGCCTGCAAGTCGCTCGGCATGAAGAAGCCGCTGCTCGTCACCGACCGCGGGCTGGCCTCAATGGCGATCACCCAAGGCGCGCTCGACGTTCTCGAAGAGGCGGGCCTCGGCCGCGCGATCTTCGCCGACGTCGACCCGAACCCGAACGAGAAGAACCTCGAAGCCGGCGTCAAGGCCTTCAAGGACGGCGGCCATGACGGCGTCGTCGCCTTCGGCGGCGGCTCGGGCCTCGACCTCGGCAAGTGCGTGGCCTTCATGGCAGGCCAGACGCGCCCGGTCTGGGACTTCGAGGACATCGGCGACTGGTGGACGCGGGCGAACGTCGAGGGCATCGCCCCGATCGTCGCCGTGCCGACCACGGCCGGCACCGGCTCGGAAGTCGGCCGCGCCAGCGTCATCACCAATTCGCAAACGCATGTGAAGAAGATCATCTTCCATCCGAAGTTCCTGCCGGGCGTCGTCATCTCCGACCCGGAACTGACCGTCGGCATGCCGAAGATGATCACCGCCGGCACCGGCATGGACGCCTTCGCCCACTGCCTTGAGGCCTATTCCTCGCCCTTCTACCACCCGATGAGCCAGGGCATCGCGCTCGAAGGCATGCGGCTCGTCAAGGAATTCCTGCCGCGGGCCTATGCCGACGGCACCGACATCGAGGCGCGCACCAACATGATGGCCGCGGCCGCCATGGGCGCCGTCGCCTTCCAGAAGGGGCTCGGCGCGATCCACTCGCTCTCGCACCCGATCGGCGCGGTCTACAACACCCATCACGGCATGACGAATGCCGTGGTGATGCCGCCGGTGCTGCGCTTCAATCGCGCGGAGATCGAGGAGAAGATCGCGCGCGCCGCCGCCTATCTCGGCATCGCCGGCGGTTTCGACGGCTTCTACGACTACGTGCTGGCGCTGCGCGCCGAGCTCGGCGTTCCGGACAATCTTACCGCCATGGGCATCAAGCCCGACCGCATCGACGAACTGACCGCCATGGCGATCGAGGACCCGAGCTGCGGCGGCAACCCGGTCAAGATGACCTTCGAGAACACCAAGGCACTCTTCCTCGAATGCTTCTGAGGCACGTCGTCCTCAGTTGACATGCAAGGGCCCGCGTTCCCAGGCGCGGGCCCTTTTTCTTTTCCGCATCAATGGGCTGGCGGGTGCAGGGGCGGTCGCGGACGGCGGGCCGTTTGCCCTTTGTTAACCATAATGAACGAGAGTGACGACCATCGACGCCATGAGCAAGGTGTCGCAGTGAGCGATGTCGGCTCGCCGCACTTTCGGGGACACACAACATGCCAGTCATCTCATTCGCCAACGCCAAGGGCGGTGCCGGCAAGACCACCGCGGCGCTGCTGCTCGCCGCCGAACTCGCCCAGCAGGGTTTTCGCGTTGCGATCATCGACGCCGATCCGCAGCACTGGATCAGCCAGTGGCACGAGCTTTCCGGCCCGCAGCGCAATATCGAGGTGATCTCCGAAGTCTCCGTCGCCTCGCTGCAGGGGCACATCGCCGAATGCGCGCGCACGGCCGACTATACCGTCATCGACCTCGCCGGCGCGCGCGACGCGATCGTGACCACCGCGCTCGGCCTTTCCGACCATGTGATGATCCCGGTGCAGGGCTGCGCGATGGATGCCCGCGGTGCCGCACAGATCCTCGACCTCATCGGCCTCATCGAGGAGAAGGGGAGGCTTACGATCCCGCATTCGGTGGTGCTGACCCGCGTGACCTCGATGGTGACGACCCGCGCGCTGCTGACGATCAAGGGCCTGTTGCAGGCCCGCGGCGTCAACGTCGTCAACACGCCGATCGTCGAGCGCAACGCCTTCCGCGAGATCTTCGACTGCGGCGGCACACTGCACACGATGGACCCGGCGAAGATCAGCAATCTCGACCGCGCGCGTGAAAACGCCCGCGCCTTCGCGCTCGAAGTCATGCGCGTGCTGCCGGTCAGGGTCGTGCGCTCGCAGCCCGCCCGCCGGTTTCTGCGGGTGGTCGGCAACGCGGCGTGAGGGCGGCAACAGAGTGAGAGGGCCGCTGGCTGGGGGCACCCGGCCGGCGGCTTTTTGCTGTGTGGGTGGGGGGTAGGTGATTGGGCGGAATGCGGAAGCGGTCGGCCTGAGTGAGTGACCGTTTGGGGGCCGAATTCGGATTGGCCGGTTCCGGCTACCGATCTGAGGGAAGCGGACAGTCATAGGAGTGGCATACACCGTCGTGAGCGACCCAAGGCCGTAGTTCGTGATCGTCGGGAGTGTCAGGAATTTCGTGTACGGGCGTGCATAATGGGTATGAAGGAGACCACTCATGGCACGACGGAAAGAGCCGGTTATCCCGGATGCGATATTGGACCAATTGCTCGGGGGAGCTGACGCCAAGACGGCCTTTGATGGCGGCGGGCTGATCGACCAGTTGAAGAAGGCGTTGGCCGAACGGGCGCTGAACGCGGAGATGGACCACCATCTTTCGAGCGAAAGAATGCGCGGCAACAGCCGCAATGGCTATGGAAAGAAGACTGTGCTGACGGAAGACGGTTCGCTGGAACTGTCTATACCGCGTGACCGGCAATCGAGCTTTGATCCGCAACTTCTGGCCAAATATCAGCGGCGCTTTCCCGGCTTCAACGACAAGATCATCTCGATGTATGCGCGCGGCATGAGCACGCGCGAAATCGTCGGCCATGT
>NZ_JAMXLD010000001.1:2432884-2433429 GCF_024054295.1 Ciceribacter sp. RN22 | reverse complement strand
GCTCTATGGCGTGGACGTCTCGCCGGACCTGATCTCGGCGGTGACGGATGCTGTTCTCGACGAGATCACGGCCTGGCAGTCCCGTCCGCTGGAGCCGGTCTATCCGCTGGTGTTCTTCGACGCGCTTCGGGTCAAGATCCGCGACGAAGGCACGGTGCGAAACAAGGCCGTCCATGTCGCGCTCGGCGTTCGTGGCGACGGAACCAAGGAAATCCTCGGTCTTTGGATCGAAACCAACGAGGGCGCGAAGTTCTGGCTGCGCGTCATGAACGAGCTGAAGAACCGGGGCGTTGAGGATATTCTGATTGCCGTCGCCGATGGGCTGAAGGGCTTCCCCGATGCCATCAACGCGGTCTTTCCGCAAACCACCGTGCAGACCTGCATCGTCCACCTCCTGCGCAATTCGCTGGATTTTACCTCCTGGAAAGATCGAAAGGATTTGGCGCACGCCATGAAGCTGATCTATTCGGCCGTCGATGACACGGCCGCCGAGGCGGCGCTGACAGCATTCGAGGCGAGCTTCTGGGGCCAGAAGTTCCCCGCCA
>NZ_JAMXLD010000001.1:2346387-2432874 GCF_024054295.1 Ciceribacter sp. RN22 | reverse complement strand
TCTGGCAGGAGGTCATTCCCTTCTTTGCCTTCCCCAAGGATGTGCGCCGGATCATCTACACCACGAATGCCATCGAGGCTTTAAATTCCAAGCTCCGCCGCGCAGTGCGCGCAAGGGGCCATTTCCCCAACGATGAGGCGGCCACGAAACTCCTGTATCTGGTCTTGAACAGATCGGAGAAAGAGTGGAAAATGCCGCCGAGGGAATGGGCGATGGCGAAATCGCAATTTGCCGTTCTCTTCGCGGACCGTTTCCAGGCCGCGAGGGCGTAAACAGAAATGTTCAACCGCACGCCCGTACACGAAATTCCTGACAGTCCCTGATCGTCTTCCAGAGTGTCCGCTCTCATGTCGAATCGAGCCTGCGTCTATCTTTCTGTCTCTTGCCGTTGCTAAAAAAGCTGGTAATATACTTTGGCTCTTAGCTGGGTGTTTCGCCGAAACGCTCTATGCCGGGTGATTTGCCAGGCTGTACTTGATTGAACGACTTTGGGCGCCGACTTCGATTGGTTTTGTCGGCCCCGGTCTTCGCCTCGGCGCCGACAAAACCAATCGAAGTCGGACGCTTAAGTAAGAGAACTAGAATGGACCACCCCCTGCGCAGCGATGATCAGAAGTCGCTGCGCAGGAGGCTATTCAAGTTGGTTTCCAACGGCTTCACTATCCCAAGACAGAGCAATATCGTCTTCGTTTGCGGTGGCAGCGAACCACATCACATGCGCCGTCGGTTTCAGGATGAATTTGACGCACTTCTGCCTGGCTACGAATTCTTCGAGCCAGAATTTGCGATGCGCAAGTATTGGACCCTCGGAGATAGCGAGCCGTTCGACATTACCACTTTCGAAGAACTGATTGGGAACTTGTCCCACTCAATTGTCATTTTTCCCGAGGCGGCAGGTTCACTCGCCGAAACAGGATACTTTTCTGCGCGGCCAGACATCGCCAAGAAAATTCTGCTAGCGATAAATGCGGCACATCTCGCCACCGACAGTTTCATATCAATCGGACCAGCGAAGAAGATAGCCGACGTTTCTGTGTTTCAACCAAACATTCAGTTCGACTATGACAATCCGAATTTCAAGTTGATTTCGCAAAGACTACTTGATCGAGCTCCGCTTCACTCGACCAGACGAGCGCTACAGATTAAAGCTTTCTCGGACATGGACAGTTTTGAACTCTTTGCGATCATCCAGTCTGTGGTTGCGCTATTGGGCATTGCGACAGTCGACGACATAGAGTTCTTCCTCCGGGGGCTATTTTCTGGACACATTGGAACGTCGAAAACAAAGCAGATTGTTTCAATCCTCGTGGGGTCAGGGCGGCTCGTTGAGACTGGTGACTACGGCCATCTTAAGGCCAGCGACGAAGACAATCTCATTCTAAAAATCAAGGACGGCGCGAAAACCGAACGCGACGTCTTGAAGGTAGACCTCTCGGCAGTCTATTTGGGAGCGGACCAAGACTTCCGCTCATTGCTGGGGGCCTGACATGCTTATCGAACTCCTCAGCAAGACTTCCAATATACCAGAATCCAAGCTTCTCAGCTTGTCATCGACGGCAAGTCGTCGATATAAGATCTACACAATCCCGAAGAGGACCGGCGGCGACAGGTTGATCGAGCACCCCAGCCGAGAACTGAAAGCAATTCAACGCTGGATCGTGCAGGCTTTGTTCGCCCGGTTTCCCGTGCATGAGGCTGCAACCGCCTACCGGAAGGGCACGGGCATCAGAGAGAATGCCGAGCGGCATCGCCAAACCAAGTTCACGAATAGGTATGACTTTTCGAGCTTCTTCCCTTCGTTCTCGCAAGGCCGTGTCCTTTGCTATGTGTCGGAGCAATCTAAGAACCTTGGAATCGAACTCACGCAGCGCGACCTGGACTTTGTCGGAAACATAGTGTGCCGAAACGGTAGGCTTACAATTGGAGCTCCGAGTTCCCCGGCAATCACAAACACAATGATGTTCGAGTTTGATCGCCGTGTGCATGAGGCATGCCAGAGTCGGGAACTCGTATATACGAGATACGCGGACGACATTTTTGTCTCTTCCTTCGGGCCGGGAAAGCTCGAGGGGATGGAGAAGATCATCCTGCAAAGCAAACGCGACATTCCTCACCTTCGGTTGCAGCTGAACCATCAGAAGACTGCGTGCCTCTCGAAAAAGTACAGCAGGAAGGTCACCGGCGTCGTCATTACGCCTCAGCATACATTGTCGGTTGGCAGAGATCGAAAAAGAGAGATTAAGGCCTTGATACATCAATGGGTCAAAGGCGATATTGATCATGAGAAATTTTACTATCTGAAGGGTTTGTTCGCGTTTGCAATTGATATTGAACCAGAGCTAGAGATGCGACTGATGTCTAAGTATGGACAAACGCGAATAGAGCTCCTCAGAAGCGTTGATCCAGATTTTCCAATAGGGATCATTTAAGGGGCTGTAGGGTACCTTCAATTTCAAGTTAGATTGATTTCCGGACAATTACATTCAATGCAGAGAATGTCAGCTTTCGGCCCTTATTTGCCAGTTGGCACTTGGAGCCGCGAACGACCGTTCTCCGACCGTTCTGCCCGTTGGTGTCAGCTGTTTCGAATAGCAGCTTCCGTGCGCCAGGCCGAAGAGCTTGAACGACCGAAATGAGGGCGCAAGGCGGCCGCGTTCGCCCCTCACTCCACGAATTCGACGGCACACCGGGGGAGACCATACTGGTGACTGCCGTTCCACCAAAGGTTGGTGACTGATCGTGCCATCCGATCCTTTGCGTGTTATGAGCAGTCTTGCTCATTTGATTCATACTGCAAGCTGGAGAGACACCATGGGAACCATCGCCGCCATCGTTTTTCTGTCATTGGCCGCGTGGTGGTTCGTGCCTTCGCCCAAGACGGGTATTTCCTGGCTGGGGATGATCTTCTTCGTTCTGGGGCTCATTCCCATCGCCACCATCACCAGCTTTCATCCGCTCATGGTGCTGGCAATCAGGGAGGCGATTGCCAATGCCCCAATCCCGCTCGGTATCGCCGTCATGGCTGTGGGCCATTACCTCGCGACATCGAAGGCGGAGAAGGCTAAAGACTGAGGCCGATGCGGCTGCAGGTCCCCGGTTGACGCCATGAAGGCCCTGCGGCGTCGAGCGTCCCCCCTCAATCCACGAACTCGACCGTCACGCCCGGCGAGACCATCTTGGCGAGTTCGGTCGCGTCCCAGTTGGTGAGGCGTATGCAGCCGTGGCTCTGGGTTCGGCCGATCTTCGAAGGTTCGGGCGTGCCGTGGATGCCGTAGGTGGGCTTGGAAAGCGCCATCCAGACCGTGCCGACCGGGCCGTTCGGGCCGGGCGGGATCGCGAGCACCTTGTTGTTGCTGCCCTGCTGGAAATTGATCTTCGGATTGTAGGTATAGCCGGGGTTCAGCGCCACGCGCTCGACGGTGACGATGCCGGACGGCGAGGGGGTGTCGGCCGAGCCGATGCTCGCCGGATAGGCGGCGACGAGGCTGCCGTCCTCGCCATAGGCGAAGACCTGCTTCTTGCCCTTGTCCGCGACGATGCGGGCGACCTTGCCGGTCTTCGGCTTGCCGGGCTCGACGACCTTGATGATCGTGCCGGGGATGGTGAAATCGACCCCCGGATTGAGCGCGCGCAGGTAGTTCTCGTCCATGTGGAACTTTTCGGCGAGCATTTCCACGGTCGAGGTGTAGGCGAGCGAGGGGAGCTGCGCCTTGAGGCTGTAGTCTTCCGGAATGGAGGCGACATAGGGGCCGGCGGCGTCGCCCGGCGTGATCGTGTAGGCGGTCACCGCCATGCCGCCCGACATGCGCAGGCGTTCGAGGATGTCCTCGGCATTGTTCGGGTCGATGGTCTCGCCGGTCATCTCCTGCCAGGCGACGAGCGCCTTGTTGACGTTCTGGCCCATCTTGCCGTCGATGACGCCGGGAGAGACGCCTTCGCGGTCGAGGAAGACCTGCAGCGCGGTGATTTCGAGCTGCGAGAGATTGCTTTTGACCGGAATGTCCGGCGTGACGATGGTCTGCGGCGCCTGGTCGATCGGCGGCGGCATGTCGGGACCGCCCGACGGCATGTCCGGCAGCGGCTGGTCGAGCGGCGCGCGGTCGACCGTGCCCCGTTCCGGGATCGCGCCGGTGACGACGCCGTCATCCTCAAAGCCGGGGGCGGGGGCGCCGAAATCCTCGTAGACCGGCTCACCCGAACCGGGGTGGCGGCGGGGGAAATAGGTGTCTGCGCGCACTTCGGTGGCGATCACCCGGCCGCTGCGGTCGATGAGCACGCGGCGGCCCATCTGGTCGCGGCTCACCACGACCTCACCCTCTTCGGGCGTATAACCGAGAATGTCGCCTTCCGGCGTGACCAGCAGGGTGTCGCTGCGATAGGGATCGAACCCTTGCGCCTCGGCCGCCGTCCATGCCGCCGTGCCGGCCGCGAGGCTTGCCAGTACCAGTCCTGCTTTCCAGATGTCGGTCACGATGACGGAGTTCCTCAGATGATGTCGGTTGCGACAGACGCGATATCGGCTGGCGCGAACCCGGTGCTGGTCGGGACAGACGCGACAAATTTGACACTAGTGTGGAAAAGGTGAATTCATGGTGAATATTGACCTAATCGTGATCGCCGGCGTGCCGCTTTCCTCCAAGCGGGCGTCGCGCGGCAAACCTTCCAGCAGGAGCAATTCATGATCGAATTCAAAGGGCTTGCCGGCCCTTCGCTGACCCTCGACCGGAGCTCGGTGCTCGACATCGGCGCGTGTATCGTCGACGGCGTCGACCTTTCGCCGGGGCGGGCCATCCCCGACGACGGCGATCCGCGAATCGACCACTCGCTGGAAGGCTTCCTCTTCACCTGCGGACCGGACCACATCCGCCATCCCGAACCGGTCGGCGAGGGGCGCGGCACCTATCCGCTGCATGGTTCCTTCTCGTCGCATCCGACGGAAATCCTTTCCTTCGAGACCGTCGAGGGGAACGCGGAAGCGCGGGCGGTTGTTTCGGTGCGGCTTGCCGACGGCGGCAGTGCCAGGCTCGAGCGGTTCTGGCGGATCGACGGGAAGACCGGCGAAGTGCACCTTTCCGACCGGGTGACGAACACCGGTGCCGCGCCGTTTCCGGCGATGCTCATGTATCACATGAACATCGGCGCCCGGCATTTCGACGACGGCGTGCGGCTTTCCGGCGCCATGCTCGACGGCGGCGGGTTTCCCTGGGCCTTCGGGGCGGACCCCGGCGGGGTCTTCTGCGTGCCGGCGGTCAAGGAGGGCGAACCGTGGGCGGAGGTGCGCCTCGGGCCGATCCAGGCGATCGGCGGCAAGACGCTGCGGGTGCGGTTCCGGACCGACACGCTGCCCTTCCTGCAGATCTGGCGCAACCAGCAGGCGCCGGCGAACGTTCTCGGCATCGAGCCGGTCTCGCATCGCTGGGAGCCGCGCAGCGCGCTTGCCGAGCGCGGCGAACTCGATCTGCTCGCACCCGGCGAGGCGCGCGACTACGCGCTTTCCTTCGCGTTCGTGTGATTGCGGCCGGCGGGCGATTGACGCCCGTCGGGCTTGATCGTAGAGGTTTGTCCCGCATCAGGAAGGGAGAGCCCGCGCCATGGACATCAGGCAGATCGACGAGGAATACTCGGTCACCGGACAGATCACCGTGTCGGACCTCGACACCATTTTCGAACTCGGCTTCCGCTCGGTCGTCTGCCACCGGCCTGACCACGAGGAGCCGGGCCAGCCGCTGTTTGCCGAGATCGAGCGGCGTGCTGCGGAACTCGGCATGAAGATCGCCCACGTGCCCGTCGGCCCGATGGGCGTGACCTCGGAAGCCGTCGCCGGCATGGTCGATGCGCTCGACGATTTCGAGCGGCCGATGCTCGGCTATTGCCGCTCCGGCGCCCGCTCGACGGCCATCTACCAGAAAAGCCTGCAGCTGCGCGACTGAGCGGCTGCCGCCTTCATCCTTCGACATCCAACAGGAGAATTGTCATGAGCATCAAGCGCATCGAACCCGGCGCCCGCATGAGCGGCGCGGTCGTCCACGGCAACACCGTCTATCTCGCCGGTCAGGTCGGCGAGGGCGCGACCGTCACCGAACAGTCGAAGTCGGCGCTCTCCGAGGTCGACCGGCTGCTCGCCGCCGTCGGTTCGGACAAGTCGAAGATCCTGCAGACGATCATCTATCTCTCCGACATGTCGACGTTTGCCGAAATGAACGCCGTCTGGGAAGCCTGGATCGACCCGAAGAACCCGCCGGCCCGCGCCACCAGCCAGGCCGCACTCGCGACGCCGGCCTACAAGGTCGAGTTCGTCGTGACGGCCGCGGTCTGATCGCCACCGTTTCGTGAATGCGGGGCCGGGAGAAATCCCGGCCCTTTTTCGTTTGCACACGTCGCCCTGTGGGTCGGCCGCCGCAGCGGCGGGAGCCCGGGGTCGGTTTTCGGGGATGAGGTGCGCCTGACCTTCGTCAATCTGGGGCAACCTTATGTGCTGCGGGCTTTGCCCTGATCGATATCGCCGACGTGACGACCTTTCACACCGACCCGGAGATGCGGTTTCCTGCTATCATGGCGGTCAAACGAGAGGTCTTTCCCTCCACGTCCTACCCGAACCGGACGGCGGTGCGCCTCAACCGGCTTGCTGGCCTCGACTTCGAAATCGAGGTGATTGCCCGCATTCCGGCCGGGATGTGATGCCGTCTTGTTGCACGATGGTTTCCGGTCGCGTGACTCTACGCAAGCGATAGATCCGAGACGGCGAGGCTGAGTCCGAAGCCGATCAGGGCAACGCCGAAGGCCCGGTCGATCCAGTGGCTGGACCTCAGCAGTCTCCGGCGGAGTGCCGGAGCGCCAAAGAAAAGCGCCACCACGGCAAACCAGAGGATATGTGCCAGAGAGATGAACCCGCCATAGGCGATGCGGGTGAAAAGCGGAGTGGCGCCACCGACGACTTGGGTAAACAGGCTGACGATGAAAATCGATGTCTTCGGGTTGAGGGCATTCGTCCAGAACCCCATCCGGAGCGCGCCGGTATTGGAGAGGGTCAGTGCGCGGGGTGCTATATCGTCGCTGCGCGGGCGGCTCATCAGCATCTTTGCTCCGAGCCAGACCAAGTAGGCCGCCCCCAGGAGTTTCATCACATCAAGAAGCCTGGGGGAATAGCGGATCATTACGCCGATGCCGAGCAGCGTGTAACAGACATGCACCAGCACGCCCGCGCCAATGCCAATCGCCGTGAGCAGACCCGCTTTGTGCGAAAGCGTCAACGAATTGCGCGACACCATGGCAAAGTCCGGTCCCGGACTGATGACGGCGAGAATGGTGATGGTGATGACGGCAAGCCACTCGGTCATGCGAAGCTCCTTTGGAAATACGGTTCGGATAGCGCATTGGCCGCGGGATGAATAACGATGACTTCTGACAAAAAATGTGATTTAAACTGACACATATGAAGCGACCGATCACCTCACTTCCTGCCCTCGAGTGCTTTCGCGCTGCCGCTGCGGTGGAGAGTATCAGCAAGGCTGCAGAGAAACTTAACCTGACGCATGGTGCCGTCAGCCGTGCGGTGCGTCTGCTGGAAGGTGATATCGGAACGGCGCTTTTCACCCGGCGAAATCGTGCGGTTTTTCTGACGGATGAGGGGCGGCGACTGGCACAGGCGGTGACGCACGGGCTCGGGCATATCGAAGCCGCCATACGCGACATCCGTGCGGAGCAGGCCAACGCGCCGGTCACTGTCTCCTGCGAGCCGACATTGATGATGCGTTGGCTGATCCCGCGCATTCCCGATCTCAAGCGGATGCATCCGCAGGCGGATATCAGGCTCGTTGCCGGTGGTGGGCCAGTGACGCTGGGCGAGGGGATCGATCTTGCGATCCGCCGCGACGACTTTCTGCTGCCTGCCGCCTATGCGGCAGAGCCCTTGTTTTGCGAATGGGTAGGTCCCGTCTGCCGGCCGGATCTGCACGAGCGCTTCTTCGATAATGGCCATCTGCGGCCGGGCGCTCCCCTCCTGCACAGCCGCACCCGGATGTCTGCCTGGCAGAGCTGGGCAGGTCTCACCGGCACACCACTCGGCGGACATCCCGATCTCGCCTTCGAACATTTCTATTTCAGCCTTCAGGCGGCGATCGCCGGACTCGGCGTTGCCATCGGGCCCTGGCATCTGGTGCGCGATGACCTCAGTGCCGGCCTTTTGTCATCGCCTGCGGGTTTCTTGAAGGATGGCAGCCGCTATGTCCTGCTCTCGCCCGGCAACGGCCAAGCGAGCCAGGCGCAAACGGTGTTTCGCGATTGGCTGACACAGCTCGCTGTCGCCGAGCCCGGCCCTTCTTCAGGGGAGTAAGCGGGGGCGCAAGCGTCGCCCCATGTCCGCCGCTGTGGTCACGCCTTCTCGCGGATCTGCGTCAGCGTGCGGGCGGGCGTGATCGCCTCGGGGTCGAGCTTGATGTCGAGGATCGCCGGCTTGCCGGAGGCGCGGGCGCGCTCGAAGGCGGCGGCGAAATCCTCGGTCTTCTCCACCACCTCGCCGTGACCGCCATAGGCGCGGGCGAGGGCGGCGAAATCCGGGTTGGTAAGGTCGGTCGCACTGACACGGCCCGGATACTCCCGCTCCTGATGCATGCGGATGGTGCCGTAGATGCCGTTGTTCACCAGGCAGACGATGATCGGCAGGTTGTAGCGCATCGCGGTCGCGAATTCCTGGCCGTGCATCATGAAGCAGCCGTCACCGGCAAAGCAGACGACCTCGCGCTCGGGGAAGAGCTGCTTGGCGGCGACCGCGGCGGGAAGCCCGTAGCCCATCGAGCCGGAGGTCGGGGCGGCCTGCGTGTTGTAGGCGCGGAAGCGGTGGAAGCGGTGGACCCAGGTCGCGTAGTTGCCGGCGCCGTTGGTAAAGATCGTGTCCTTCGCGGTGTTTTCTTCCAGCCATTCCATGATCGGCCCCATATGGACCGCGCCGGGACCGCTCGAGGGCGGCGTCGACCAGGAAAGATAGGCGGCATGCATCGCCTCGGTCCGCGCGGCCCAGACGGGCGACTGCGGTGCCTGAACCGTCTTCAGGGCGGCGACGAAATCCTCGGGCGCGGCGCAGATCGCCAGATCCGGGCGATAGACGCGGCCGAGTTCCGACGGATCGGGATGGACGTGCACGAGGCTCTGCGACGGGTAGGGGACGTCGAGCAGGGTGTAGCTCGAAGACGGCATTTCGGAGAAACGGCCGCCGAGAAGGACGACGAGATCTGCCTCCTTGATTTCCTTCGCCAGCGCCGGGTTGATGCCGATGCCGACGTCGCCGGCGTAAGACGGGTGCAGGTGGTCGAAGAGCATCTGGCGGCGGAAGGAGCAGCCGACCGGCAGTTTCCAGCGATCGGCGAAGTCCTCGATCGCGGCGACCGCGTCCTCGCTCCAGCGGGTGCCTCCGAGGACGAGTATCGGCCGCTCGGCCTTTGCGAGCATGTGCGCGAAGGTCGCGATCTGGGCGGAACCCGGATGGCTCTCGACCGGGGTGGCGGGGCGGGGCGCCGGCGCCTCGACCTCGTCCACCAGCATGTCCTCGGGCAGCGTCAGGACGACGGGGCCGGGGCGGCCGGAGGTCGCCACGGCGAAGGCGCGGGTCACGAACTCCGGAATGCGGCGGGCGTCGTCGATTTCGCCGACCCATTTGGCGAATTCGGTGAAGGCGCGGCGGTACTCGACCTCCTGGAAGGCTTCGCGCTCCTTCATGTCGCGGCCGATCTGGCCGATAAAGAGGATCATCGGGATCGAGTCCTGTCGGGCGATGTGGAGGCCGGCCGAGGCGTTGGTGGCGCCGGGGCCACGGGTCACCATGCAGATGCCGGGCTTGCCGGTGAGCCGGCCCCAGCAGTCGGCCATCATCGCCGCGCCGCCTTCCTGGCGGCAGACGATGGTCTCGATGCCGCTGTCACGCAGCGCATCGAGCACGGCGAGATAACTTTCGCCGGGCACGCAGGACACGCGCTCGACGCCGTTGGCGAGCAGCGCGTCGACGATCAGTTGTCCGCCGGTCTTCTTCATCTTCAAGCCTTTCCTTCGATGTCCGCCAGTTCGGCGAGAACCTCGTCCTGGTGTTCGCCGATGCGCGGGCTCGGCCGTTCGTAGCGCAGCGGGGTCTTCGAGAGCACGATCGGCGTGCGCACGCCCGGAATGCAGTTGCCGTCGGCGTCGTCGAGATCGATGCGCAGGCCGCGCGCCTTCACCTGTGGGTCCTCGAACATCTCGGCGATCGAGTTGATCGGGCCGGCCGGGACGGCATTGCTCTCGCAAGCCGTCAGGAGGTCGCGCTTCTGCCATTTCGCGGTCTCGGCAGAAACGATCCGGCGGACCTCGGCCTTGTTGGCGACGCGCGCCTTGTTGGTCGAAAACCGTTCGTCGTCGGCGGTGGCGGCAATGCCGAGGATGGTGCAGAGGCGCCTGAACTGGCCGTCATTGCCCACCGCGAGGATCAGGTGGCCGTCGGCGGTCGGCACGACCTCATAAGGGGAGATGTTCGGATGGGCGTTGCCGAGGCGGACCGGCGCCTTGCCGGAGACGAGATAGTTCATGTTCTGGTTGGCGAGCACCGCGGCCATCACGTCGAGGAGGGCCATGTCGATGTGCTGGCCCTCACCGGTCTTCATCGCGTGGATCAGCGCCGCCTGGATGGCGGTGACGGCATAGATGCCGGTGAAGATGTCGGCGATCGCCACGCCCGCCTTCATCGGCTGGCCGTCCGGCTCGCCGGTGATCGACATGAAGCCGGACATGCCCTGGACGATATAGTCGTAGCCCGCGAAATTGGCATAGGGGCCGTTCTGGCCGAAGCCGGTGATCGAGCAGTAGACCAGCTTCGGGTTGATCGCCTTCAGGCTCTCGTAGTCGAGGCCGTATTTTTCGAGCCCGCCGAGCTTGAAATTCTCGATCAGGACATCGGCGGTGGCTGCAAGCCGGCGGACGATTTCCTGGCCTTCCTCGCTCTTCAGGTCGACGGCGATCGAACGCTTGTTGCGGTTGGTCGAGTGATAATAAGCGGCCGAAAGGTTCTCGCCGTCCTTGCCTTCGACGAAGGGCGGACCCCAGGCGCGGGTGTCGTCGCCGCCCTCCGGGTTTTCGACCTTGATGACGTCCGCCCCCATGTCGGCCAGCATCTGCCCGGCCCAGGGACCGGCAAGCACCCGCGCCAGTTCGATCACGCGGATGCCGGCAAGCGGCGGGCGGGGTTCTCGGGCTTCGGTCATGCTGCGTCCTCTTTCTCAGGGTCGTTCCACCGGGAGCGATCTTGCTGCTACCGAATAAAGTCCCGCCCTGTCCGCCTCGAAGGGCAGATGCTAAGCATTTGCTATAGCGCCGAAATGTCCATCCGGCACTTGAATTTCGCTCATGGGATCATTCCGTTTCGGACGTTGAAGCGCTCCGCACGGACGATCAGCGGCCGGCGAGCGTACGCTCGGCCCAGTCGGCGAAGTCGGCGATCGCTTCCTCCCGGCCGAACTCGTTCAGCGTCTCGTGGCGCATGTCGTCGTAGATCCGGGTCGTGACGTCGGTGAAGCCGTGGCGTTCGAGACGGCGCCCGAGCCAGGTGATCTCGCGCCCGCCGCGCGTCGCCGGGTCCTTGCCGCCACCGACGAGGTGGATCGGCAGGTGCTTCGGCAGGCGGGCGAGCATGGCCGGTGCCGGCGCGCGAAAGGTGAGCGCGAAGACGTCGCGCCACATCGAGACGCTCGCCTCGAACTGGCAGAGCGGGTCCCGGTCGTATTTCTCGACCTCGGCGCGATCGCGGGAGAGCCAGTCGCTGTCGGACTGCCGGCCGGGAATGGAGCGGCCCCAGGCGCGGAAGGTGGCAAGCGGCAGAATGGTGCTCGGCACGTCCGAGCCTTTCAGCATCTGCTCGGCAAAAAGCACCGCCTCGGCGAAGCGGCCGGCAATGCCGGGGTTGAAGTTGGAATTCCAGACGGCGAGGGCCCGAAAATCCTGCGGGTGGGAGACCGCGGCGTTGAGTGCGATCAGCCCGCCCATGGAATGGCCGAAGAGAAGGACGGGAAGGGCGCCATGGCGGGAGACGGCGAGATCGCGTATCGCCTTGACGTCGGCGATCACCTTCTCGGCGCCACCGGCCGGCGCGAAGCGGCCGAGCGGCGCGCCTTCGGCGATCGTCTCGCCGTGTCCGCGGTGGTCGTGGGCATAGACCGCAAAGCCGCGACCGGCCATCGCCTCGGCAAAGCCGCGGTAGCGGCCGGAATGCTCGACGAGGCCGTGATTGACGAGCAGGATGGCGCGCGGCGTGCCCTCCGCCGGCGCATGATGATAGGCGAGCCTGGCGCCCGAAGGTGCCTCGTGAAAATCGGTCGTCTCAAACATCCGGAGTCTCGTTGTTCTGGTTGCGCAATGTGTTCGTTATTGCAATCTTAAGTTATTTTTGCTTGATCTCGGGCCATTGACTGTGTGGCGTTCCGACCAGCCGTGCTTGCTCCGCGAGTCTTGCCGGATTTGGTCCTTCGGTGTCAACGAGAGCCCGGCCTTTGCCGGCGAGGTGGGGAATGGTCGACGCGACGAAATCATCGGGGGTGAGCCGCGGGGCGGAAACATCCGGCCGGATGACGCTCGTCTTGATCGCCTTTGCCGTCGCGGCGCTGCTGACGGCCTTCGATATCATGGATAGCCGCTTTTACTACCGCGACATCGACGATCTGCTGAGGTCGCTGCAAATCCGGACGCTTCTCGACAGAGGCGGCTGGTACGACCTGACGATCCCGGCGATCCGGATGCCGGAAGCCTATGTCTCTCCGTGGTCGCGTCTCGTCGATCTGCCCTATGTCGTTCTGACGCTGCTGACGCAGCCCTTTCTCGGTCGCGAAAGGGCGCTGGCCTTCGCCTTCCACGTCTGGCAGCCGGTAATGCTGGCCGGCTTCTGCTGGCTCGCGGTCGCCATGATGCAGCGCATCGCCGGGGAGGACGGCCGCGTGCGCCCGGTGCACGTCATTGCCGCGTTCGTGATGATGCCGCTCTCGCTCTGGGAATTCAGTCCCGGCCGGATCGATCACCACAACGTCCAGCTCCTGCTGCTGATGCTGGCACTTTACGGCGTCTCGCTGTGGTCGGCGGCGGGCGGTATGCTGGCGGGGCTCGCCTGCGTCCTCTCCGTCGCCGTCGGGCTCGAATTGGCACCCGTGGTTCTGATCGTGATGCTCGGCGTCGGTGCGGCCTGGGTCTTCGGCCTTGCAGGCAGCGGACCGGTGCAACGCGCGCTTTCGGCATCGGTCGCAGTTCTGACGCCGGCTGCGGCCCTGCTGCTGATCGGGCCCGGCGAGATGCTCGCCACGCGGTGCGACGCCTTCTCCGCGCCCTATCTCGCCGCGCTCACCGGCTATGGCGCGATCAGCTTCGCGGCCGCCCATTTCGTCCGCGAGGCTCGTCCCGTCGCCCGCCTCGCCGCCGTCGTCGTGCCGGGCGTCGCACTCGCCCTTCTGCTCGCCTTCGGCTTTCCGGCCTGCCTGCACGGCCCGTATCAGATGATAGACGCCCAGCTCCACGCGCTGTGGCTCGACCGGGTCCAGCAGGAAAAGACGTTCCTCGACTTCTATGCGGCGGGCGAGACGATCAAGGTCGTCTGCCTCGGCCTGATCGCGATCGTCGCCGCAGCCGCCCTGCCGTTCGTCTGGCGGCGGTCCCGACAGGGGCAGGCAGCCGTCGCCATCGTCTATTCCGTGGCTGTCGCCCTGTTGCTGATGACGCTGTTGCAGACGCGGTTCATCCGCTTTCCGGGCGCCTGCGTGATGCTCTTCCTGCCGGTCGTATGGGCGGAGATCGGGCGGCGGAATGTCGCCGTCGCCCGAGCGACGGCCGCGGCGACGCTCGTGGTGCTGGTCGGCGGCTACGGCCTGTACCGGCTGGTGCCGGTCGAGCCATTCCGCCCCGACGTCGTCGACTATCTGACCTTCGACACCTGCACCGGCGTGGATGTGAGCGCGCTCGCATCCGTGCCGCCGGGGCGGATCATGGCGCCGTCTTCGCTCGGTCTCGACATCGCCGGCAGGCTGCCGGAGGGCATGAGCGTCGGCGCGATCTCGTTCCACCGCGCGGCGCCGGGGCTCAAGCGCATGTTCGACCTCTTCGTCTCGACGGAGGGCGCCGTCCGCCGGGAAGCTGCCGCTCCCTTCGACTATGTCGCCGTCTGCCGCTATCCGATCGTCGGCTATGTCCCGAACGACACGCTCTACGCCACGCTGGCGCGCGGCGGGGAGTGGCCGGGGTTCGTCAGGATCGTCGATTCACTGAAAGACGGCTTCCAGCTTTTCCGGATCGACCACCAGGCGCTCCGTTGACGCCAACCGGCCGGCAGGCGGGCGAGGGGATTGGCAGTTGCCCCGCAAGGCCCTTTCGCCTACATAGCGGCACATCCAGTTCTTTTCCCCCGGGGAGCACATTTTCCATGGCACGGCAGTTCATTTATCACATGGCCGGACTGAACAAGTCCTACGGCAACAAGAAGATCCTCGAGAACATTCACCTCTCCTTCTATCCGGACGCCAAGATCGGCATTCTCGGCCCGAACGGCGCCGGCAAGTCGACCGTGCTGAAGATCATGGCTGGTCTCGACAAGGAGTGGACCGGCGAAGCATGGCTCGCGGAGGGCGCCACCCTTGGCTATCTCGCGCAGGAGCCGCAGCTCGACGAGGGCCTCAACGTGTTCGGCAATGTCATGGAAGGCGTGGCCGACAAGAAGGCGATCCTCGACCGCTACAACGAACTGATGATGAACTATTCCGACGAGACGGCGGAAGAGGGCGCCAAGCTCCAGGACATCATCGACAGCCAGAACCTCTGGGATCTCGAAAGCCAGGTGGAAATGGCGATGGAAGCGCTGCGCTGCCCGCCCGGCGACGCGACGATCGACAATCTCTCCGGCGGTGAGAAGCGCCGCGTCGCGCTCTGCCAGCTCCTGCTGCGCCAGCCCGACCTGCTGCTGCTCGACGAACCGACCAACCACCTCGACGCCGAGACGATTGCCTGGCTCGAAAAGCACCTGCGCGAATATCCGGGTGCCATCCTGATGGTCACCCACGACCGCTACTTCCTCGACAACGTCACCGGCTGGATTCTCGAACTCGACCGCGGCCGCGGCATTCCCTACGAGGGCAACTATTCCGCTTATCTGACCGCGAAGGCGAAGCGCCTGGCGCAGGAAGAGCGCGAGGAAGGCAGCCGCCAGAAGGCTCTGTCGCGTGAGCAGGAGTGGATCGCCTCGAGTCCGAAGGCTCGCCAGGCGAAGTCGAAGGCTCGTATCCGTGCCTATGACGAGCTGGTGGCGGCGGCCGAGAACCGGCGTCCCGGCGAAGCGCAGATCATCATTCCGGTCGGCGAGCGGCTCGGCAATGTCGTCATCGAGGCGGAGAACATCACCAAGGCCTATGACGGACGCGTGCTCTTCGAAAATCTCTCCTTCAAGCTGCCGCCCGGCGGCATCGTCGGCGTGATCGGCCCGAACGGCGCCGGCAAGACGACGCTTTTCAGGATGATCACCGGCCAGGAAAAGCCCGACAGCGGCGAGATCCGCATCGGCGATACCGTCCATCTCGGTTATGTCGACCAGAGCCGCGATTCGCTCGATGGATCCAAGAATGTCTGGGAAGAGATTTCCGGCGGTAACGACATCATCAAGCTCGGAAAGTTCGAAATGAATTCCCGTGCCTATTGCGGCGCCTTCAACTTCAAGGGTGGCGACCAGCAGCAGAAGGTCGGCAACCTGTCGGGCGGCCAGCGCAACCGCGTGCATCTCGCCAAGATGCTGAAGGCCGGCGGCAATGTCCTGCTGCTCGACGAACCGACCAACGACCTCGACACGGAAACGCTGGGTGCGCTCGAAGACGCGCTCGAAAACTTCGCCGGCTGCGCGGTCATCATCTCGCACGACCGCATGTTCCTCGACCGGCTCGCGACCCACATCCTCGCCTTCGAGGGCGACAGCCACGTCGAATGGTTCGAAGGCAACTTCGAGGACTACGAGAAGGACAAGATCCGCCGCCTCGGCCCGGATTCGGTGAACCCCAAGCGGGTGACCTACAAGCGGCTGACGCGCTAAGAAAGGCGTTGGTGAAAAGACGACAGGCCCCGGTTTTTCCGGGGCTTTTCCATTTCTGGGGGCGATGCGATCCCGCATGGCGGTGGGGCGCCGAATTTGCGCTTGCATAAGTGCTGCGATAGACATAAACATATCTTTATATCTTGATCGGGGATTGAAATGGCGAAGCCGATGGAATTTGGCGTGGATGCGCTTGTCGAACTGCTGAAGGCGGCGGGGGAGCCGACGCGGCTTCGGCTTCTCGCCCTGCTTGCCGCCGGCGACCTGACGGTCACGGACCTGACCGAAATCCTCGGCCAGTCGCAGCCGCGCATCTCCCGGCACCTGAAGCTTCTCGGCGAGGCCGGACTGATCGACCGCTACCAGGAAGGGGCCTGGGCCTATTTCCGCCTGAAGCAGGACGGCGATGCCGCCGCACTCGCGGGCATCATTCTTTCGGCGGCACGGGTGGACGACCCCGTCCTGCTGCGCGACGGCGAGCGGCTTTCCGCGGTCAAGCGAACCCGCGCCGACAAGGCGCAGGCCTATTTCAGCCGCAACGCGTCCGAATGGGACGAGCTCCGCCGGCTGCATGTGGACGACCGGCAGGTCGAGGCGGCCCTTCTCGAGGTCCTCGGGCCGGAGCAGGTGGATGCGCTCCTCGACCTCGGCACGGGCACGGGCCGCATCCTGCAGCTTCTTTCCGACCTTTACCGCCGCGCCGTCGGCATCGACGCCAGCCGCGACATGCTCGCAGTGGCGCGCGCCAATCTCGACAAGGCGGGTATCCTCAAGGCGACGGTGCGTCACGGCGACATCCTCAACCTGCCGCTCGACGGCAGCGAATACGACGTCGTCACGATCCACCAGGTGTTGCACTTCCTCGTGCAGCCGGAACTGGCGATCGGCGAGGCGGCGCGGATGCTGAAGACCGGCGGGCGGCTGGTGATCATCGACCTTGCGCCGCACGGCCTCGAACACCTCAGAGACGAGCACGCCCATGTCCGGCTCGGCTTCTCGCATCCGGTGATGGCCGACTGGCTCGCCAAATACGGGCTCGCCGTCGAGAAGGTGGTCGACCTGCCGCCGGCAAGCCCGGCGACGCAAGCGCTGACGGTCACCATCTGGGTGGCACGCCGGCAGGGCGGCGAAGGCATCGCGGCAGACAGCATCGAAAATCGGGAGGAATGACATGACGCGGGACGATCGACATCCGCAAGGCAAGAGGCGGCTCGGCATCTCGTTCGAGTTCTTTCCGCCGAAGTCGGAGGAAATGGAAGGGCAGCTCTGGACGGCGATCGAGGAGCTCGCCGGCTGGAATCCCGACTTCGTTTCCGTGACCTACGGCGCCGGCGGCAGCACCAAGGCGCCGACCATGACGACGGTGCGGCGGCTGATCGCCGAAACGACCCTGCCGACGGCTGCCCACATCACCTGCGTCGACGCCACGCGCGAGGAGGTCCGCCACGTGGCGGAGGAATTCATCGCCGCCGGCGTGCGCCGTTTCGTGGCGCTCAGGGGCGACCCGCAGGGCGGGGTCGGCGCGGCTTACGCCCCGCATCCGGGCGGTTTCGCCAATGCCGCCGAACTCGTTGCAGGGCTGAAGGAGATCGGCGATTTCGACATCTCCGTCTCGGCCTATCCGGAAAAACACCCGGAAAGCCCCGACGTTCCCGCCGATATCGACATGCTGAAGCGCAAGGCCGACAACGGCGCGGCGCGGGCGCTCACTCAGTTCTTCTTCGACAACGACGTCTTCGAGCGCTATCTCGAACGGGTGCGCACCGCGGGTGTCACGATCCCGGTCGTGCCGGGCATCATGCTCATCCAGAACCTCACGCAGCTGAAGCGCTTCGCCTCGCTCTGCGGCGCGAGCATCCCCGCTTTCCTCGACGAGCGCTTCGCCGGCCTCGACGACCAGCCGCAGGCGCGTGCGGAGGTCGCAGCCGACGTCGCCGCCGAGCAGATCGAGGATCTTGTCCGCCGTGGCATCACGGATTTCCATCTCTATACGATGAACAGGGCGCCGCTCGTTTCCGCCGTGCTGAAACGGCTGGGCCTGGGGCGCGAGGGCGAGGCGCGATCCGGCGCTGCGGTGTGAGCTCGGGCGCCGCCTGAACTGAAAAGGCGCATACCGAACGGTGTCGGTATACGCCTTCTTAAGAATTCTTGCATATTCTAGCCAGCTAGGACGCTGCTATGCCCTGTTCCGGCGGCTGGTCATCTGTTGGCTCAGATGAACAGCATGGTGGCTATGAAAACAAACGCTGCACCGACGATCAGGACATTCAAGGAATTGGTCAGTCCCATGTGTGCCTCCTTGCGTTGACCGGGGGATAATATGTCCTTTTTGTGTCGGTTGGGAAGCGAATTGTGTGCTGCGATGCAGTGATCGCAGCCGCTCCACGTCCGTCATATTGTCGCATCTCCCTGAAAATCAAGGCCTCGGTGCTCTGCAGCTTTTCAGTGGATTTGTTTAACGGAGTTGCCCGCACGGGGCTCCTTCGGCTGCCGTCCGTCTCCGAATGACACGCCCGCGGGACGATGCCGTGATGCAGCCGGCGGGCCCGTGTTTGCCTCCGGCGACGTCGCGTGCATCATGGCGCGGAACGAGAATCGCCGCAGGAGGATTTCAGCTGGATACTGCCGTTGCCGAAAACGCCGGCCACGCCACCGCACTCGTCGGCATTGCGACCGTGGTCGCCGTCGCGGCCCTGCTCGGCCTTCTGTTCCTGTGGCTGCGCCAGCCGCCGCTCGTGGGCTTCATCGCCGCGGGCGTGGCGCTCGGCCCGACCGGCGCCGGCCTGATCTCGAGTTCCGAGAACGTCGCGGTGCTCGCCGAAATGGGCGTCGTGGTGCTGCTCTTCTTCATCGGCATGGAGCTTTCGGTGAAGGCCTTCGTGCTCTCGCTCCGGCAGGCGCTTCTGGTGATGGCCGGGCAGCTGCTCGCGGCCATGGTGCTCGCGCTCGGCATCGCCACAATCTCCGGCGCCTCCAGTTCCGAGACGATCATCCTCGGCTTCATCATCGCGCTCTCCTCGACGGTCGTCGCCATGAAGATGCTGGAGGAGATGGGCGTGCTGCGCGGCGACGCCGGGCGGATCGCCGTCGGCGTGCTGATTGCGCAGGACATCGCCGTGGTCCCGATGCTGATCTTCGTCTCCAGCCTCGGCGGGGAGGTCGTCGACTACCGGCTGATCGCGATCCGCATGGTGGTCGCGCTGGCGCTGCTCGGCGGTCTCCTGTGGTGGTTCGGGCGGCACATGAAGCTGAAGGTGCCGTTCGCCGACGCGATCGAAGACAAGGTGGAGATGCTGGCACTCGGCGCGCTCGCCGTCTGCTTCACCGCCGCGGCGATCTCCGGCGTCGCCGGGCTCTCACCCGCCTATGGCGCCTTCCTCGCCGGCATCATCGTCGGCAATTCGACGCTGCGCAGCCGGGTGATCCCGGTGATCGAGCCGATCCAGAGCCTGCTGCTCGTCGTCTTCTTCCTGTCGATCGGCCTGTTGATCGACCTTAATTTCATCGCCGAACGCTTCTGGCAGGTGCTGTTCGTGTCGCTCTTCGTGATCGCGGCGAAATCGGTGCTCAACATCTTCCTGCTGCGCAAGACCGGGTCGAGCCCGCAAACGGCGCTGGTTGCCGGCCTCTCGATGGCGCAGATCGGCGAATTCTCGTTCGTGCTGTCCTCGGCGGGCTATGCGGCGGGTGCGCTCGGCTATGACCTCTTCCGGCTGTCGATCGCCGTCTCGGCCGTCTCGCTTCTCGTCTCGCCGCTCTGGGTCAACGTGATGCACCGGCTGGAGAACATGGCCTCCGAGGGGCTCGAGAACTATAGGCAGGCACTCGCTGTCGCCTATGCGCACGAACTCAACGAGGTGAGCCGCGGGCGCGACGTGCTGGCCCGCGGCATCGACTGGTTGCGGGTCCGTCTCCGGGCTGTCCGCGTCGCCTACGAACAGCGTCGCCGCGCGCGTCGCGGCGACGACGACTGAAGGCTTCTCAGAGGGCGTTGAGCAGCGCGGGCGTCGCCCAACCGTCGGCGGGAATGCCGAGGCGTTGCTGTTCCTTCTGCACGGCGATGCGGGTGCCGGAACCGAGGATGCCGTCGATCTCGCCTACATCATGGCCGAGGGACTGAAGGCGCGTCTGCAGCGCCTTCATCTCGGTGTCGCTGAGGCCCGGTTCCGGATTGCCCTTCTGGTAGGGCTCGGCCCCCATCAGCCGGGTGGCGAAATAGGCGGCCGACGTCGTGTAGATGAAGGACTTGTTCCACTCGAGATAGACGCTGAAGTTCGGATAGGTGAGGAACGCCGGCCCTTTCCGTCCCTGCGGCAGGACAAGGCCGACGGGCAGGGCGGCGGACGCGGTGTTGCCGTCACGCGGCTTGACGCCGAGCGCGAACCAGTCGCCGGCGGTCGTGCCGCCTTCGAGGCCGCTCTTCTCCCAGGGGAGGTTTTCCGGAAGGGTGACTTCCTGGATCCACGGCTCTCCGGCGCGCCAGCCGAGGCTCTGGATGAAGCGGGCGGCGGTCAGGATCGCGTCGGGCGAACTCTTCTTGACGTTGACGTGGCCGTCGCCGTCGCCGTCGATGCCGTAGGCGACGATGTCCTTCGGCAGCATCTGCACCTGGCCGATCTCGCCGGCCCAGGCGCCGGTGTTGGTCGAGGGATCGAGATCGCCGTGCTCAACCATGGTGATGAGGTTCAAGAGCTGCGGCCGGAAGAGCTCGGGGCGGCGGCAGTCGTGGGAGAGCGTCACCAGCGCGTTGCGGGTGTTGAAATCGCCCTGGACCGCGCCGAAATCGGTCTCCATCGCCCAGAAGGCGGTGATCACGCCGGGCGGCACGCCGTAGTCCCGCTCGGCCCTGGCGAAGACGTCGGCAAATTCCCGCATCTTCTGGCGGCCGATGTCGAGGCGAGCCTGGCTGACTGTGCGCTTCGAGAATTCGAGGAAGGTCTGCTTGAAGACACCCTGGGCGCGGTCGCGCGAGAGCACCTTCTGGTCGATCGCGGCACCCGCGAGCGCCCGGTCGGCGGCGTCGGGGGACGCGCCGTTCGACACGGCCTCGGCCTTCACGCCTTCCAGGAAGGCGGCGAGATCGCCGCCGCACTCGGCCGCGCCGGCAACGGCGGTCGAGGCGAGCAGGCTTGCGAGGGTGACGAAGGTGGTCAGGCGGGTACGGGCGGACATACGGACTTCCTCATGGGTTTCGGTGGACGTGGTATCGGAAGAGATTTTGGCCAAAGCGAGGAAGAAGCGGGTCATAGGCTCTGGCGCGATGGCGGAGGACGCGGCGAGGGGGAGTTTCCGGCCCTTTTGCCCGCGTTCCCTCGCGACATCCGTCACTTCGAGACGGAAGCGACCCAGTTCTTCCAGTTCTGTTCGGTGCCGGCGAAGACATTGATGTCGGTCTGGCCGCGAATGCCCGGCACGACGCCGGTCGAGGTGTACTGCCAGAAGGCCCAGCGGCGGTCGGCATAAATGTCCTGCGGGTGCTTGGCCACCGAGCGCACCCAGAAATGATAGTCCTGGAAATGGCCGGCGAGGTTGTCGCGGTGGAAATCGACCGAGGTGTAGATGATCGGCCGCTTGCCGTAATAAGCCTCGATCCGGTCCATGAACCGCTTCATCTCGGCACGCACGGTCGCGGCGTCCGGCCGCAGCTTGCAGGTCTTCGAGGTCGGGTTCCACTCGACGTCGAGCACCGGCGGCAGGTGCATCGAGGCCTTCGGTACGTTGCGGATGAACCAGTCGGCCTGTTCGTCGGCGGTGGAGCAGAAATAGTAGAAATGGTAGGGCGCGTGCGCCAGGCCGGCTGCTGCCGCCGCGCGCCAGTATTCATCGAAGCGCTGATCGATCCTGTCCTTGCCCTCGGTCGCCTTGATGAAGACGAAGGACACGCCGGACCTGCGCACCGAGGCCCAGTCGACGTCGCCGTTCCACTTCGAGACGTCGATGCCGTGGACCTTGTGACGGTAGGGCGTGTTGTCGCCGAAATCCTGCGGGTCGGTATCCTGGAAGCGCGGCTTGATCGACGATGTTTCCATCAGGTCGTAGCTCGCGGAGGTGCAACCGCCGAGAAGCAGGAAAAGGGGCAGGAACGCCAGGACAAGCAACCGCATCGAAGGCCCGTAGATGAAATTTGAACCGTACTCCTGAGGCGGCGCACACGAACGCAGGACACAACAGGTGCAAGCCCAATTGTGGCACTATCATCGTTAAAAAGCGGTTATTTGCAACTGCCGATATCAGCCGGGCATCCGCACGACCGCGATCCAGGCATAGCCGCGACCCACGGTTTCGAAGCGAAGGTCCGCGCCGGCGGCGGTCGCCCGCGTTTCCAGGGCCTCCCGCAGGGTTGCGCGCGGGGTGACGTGGAAGCGGGAAAGCCAGGCCGAAAGCAGGCGCCGGAACCAGGCCGGCAGGCGCTCCTGCTGGCCGAAATCGACGATGTGCAGCGAACCGCCTGGCGCCAGCGCCGCGATTGCTGCGTCGATTGCGCTCTCCCAGTCGGGGATCATAGAAAGGGCATACGAGATCATGATCCGGTCAAAACCGGCGATCCCGAATTCTTCTGCGGAAAAGCCTGTCGCATCCGCGAGCCGGAGTACGGGGAGGGGCCGGCCGCGGAAATTGCGCTCCGCCTGGGCGAGCATTTCGGCGGAGATGTCGAGGCCGTAGAGCCTGGCGCCGGGGTAGCGGCGGGCGGCGAGCAGGAGATTGCGGCCGGTACCGCAGCCCACTTCCAGCAGCGAGCCGTTCTCAGGCACGGCGAGTTCGGCGATCAGCCGGTCGCGGCCGAGGAGATAGTATTTTCGCGTCAGGTCGTAGACGTGGCGCTGGTAGCGGTACATGCGGTCCATGCGCTCGGCATGGCCGTTCCGGTCGTCCTGCCCGAACAAGATCTCCGCCATCAGCCTTTTCTCTCGTAGATGTGGAAGCCGCCGTAGATCGCCGAGCGGTCCTCGACCCCGAGTTCGCGCGAGCGTTCGGCAAGATAATGCCACTGGTCGAGGAGGGCGGACGAGAGGCGCCCGTCCAGCACGCTGCGTTCGGCGGCGGTGCGGAAGATCACGCGGGCGCCGGGAGCGGCGGTGCGGCTGATCTCGCTCCATAGCGCATTGAGCTGGCGGTCGCTCATCCAGTCCTGGGCGTCGAGGAGGACGAAGCGGTCGACGCTCGCCGCCGGCTTGCCGGCGAGCAGTTCGGTGAAGCTCGCATGATGGACGGCGACGCGACCGGCATTGGCGCGGATCGCCTCATAGTTCTCCTTGCGGAGATAGGTCGGGAGCCGACCCTCCTGCGGTCGTGGATAGCGGCGGGCGAAGGCCTGCCAGGCGAACCAGTTCTCGGCGACGGGGAAGTCGCAGGCGAGCTTTTCAAGACGGCTCTTCAGGACCGGTGCGATGCTGTTGCCGTCTGAAAGGCTTGCGAGTTCGTCATATTGCTGCGGCGGGATGCCGAGGCCGAAGAGCGAGCTCTTGCGCCGCGTGATCCAGCGCACCAGCGGCTTGTCGAAGAGGGGCGCGATGCGGGTGTCGAAATAGTGCCGCTGCTCGGAAAGCGTCTTCGCGCGGGTGATGCCGTCGAGGCGCACACCATGCAGCAACGCCAGCAGATGGCCGGCGGCGATGAAGCGTCCGAGCAGGCCGGTGCGGCAGAAATTGCCGTTGAAGGCGGTGATCCGCCGGCGCCCGTCGAGCCGGCGTCCGCTCCAGTAGCGACGGCTTTCGGCATCGAGATTGGGCGCGATGAAACGGTCGAAGTTGCAGCTGTTGGTGCGCATTCCCGCCATACCGAACATCCGCACGACGGCCGCATGGTCTGGCAGGTGCCGGAAGGCGGCGAGCTTCAGGCGGTTGAGCGCCACGTGGTGCGGGTTCAAATCGACGACGTCGATGCGCCCGGGCGAGCGCGAGAGATAGGCGAGCATGTTGCAGCCGCCCGACCCGATGGTGACGAGGCGGTGGCCTTCGCCGAGTTCCATCGCGGCCATGTCGACCTCCGGGTCCTCCCAGATCTGCGGGTAGACGAGGCCGGAGAAGAGCATGCCGAACAGCCGTTCGGAGAGGCCATCCCTACTGAGCGCCCTGTGCTGGAGGAGCGCGGCCTTGAGTTTGCTGCTGCGGGGAAGTTCGGTCTCCGGGGCGAGGTCTGTCATCGGGAAGGCCATCCGTTGAAGGTCTCCGGCATGTAGCGCGGCGATGCAACAGTTTGATGAAGCGCCCTGTTCACAGGCGACCGGGTCGGTTTTGGTCGGGGAGAAAGCAGCCAGCTTTTCCAGCCTGGCTTCAAAGGCTTTGCAGGGGGCGAACCGGCGGCGCTATGGTGCGGCCAGACGAGGCGGCGAACGCCCGGAAGAGGAGCAGGCGAGCATGAGACTGATCAGGCGAATCACGAAGGGTTTCTTCCTGTTGCTCGCAACGGCCGTCGCGGCCGTCGTCGTCTGGCTCGCCGTGGCGCCGCCGGCGCTGTTGCGGGTCGGCACCGGCTATGCGGCCAAGATCGTCTGCTCCAACGTCTTCATCGCCGGCCGTGATCCCGACCAGGTGCTGAGGGTCGACGTGCAGGCGCCGGGCCATCCGCTCCTGAAGCTCATCGGCCTCGGCACCGACCGCGAGAACAAGCGGGTGACGGCCCGCCTTCTCGGCTTCATCGCGCCGAACAGTGCCGTCTACCGGGAGGGCCTCGGCTGCGCGAGCGCCCCGGACGGCGGTGGCGCGATGGCCGGACCCATTCCTGCGCCGGTGCTCGAACAGGTTGCGGCAGCCCCCACCGACGTGCCGTGGCCCGACGGCGCGGCGGCGACGCCGACCGATCCGAAGCTCGGGGCCGTGCTCGCCGATGCCACCCTTGCCGGTCCCGGCATGCGGGCCGTGGTCGTGATCAAGAACGGCCGGCTGGTCGGCGAGGCCTATGGCGCCGGGTTCTCGGCGACAACGCCGCTCCTCGGCTGGTCGATGACCAAGACCGTCAATGCGGCGATCATCGGCCGGCTGATGACCGAAGGACGCATCGCGCTCGACGACCGTGACCTGCTGCCCGAATGGAAGGGTGACGGTCGCGCCGCGATCCGCATCCGCGACCTCTTCGCGATGGAGAGCGGCCTTGCCTTCAACGAGGAATACGGTGACGTGACCGACGTCACGCGCATGCTTTACCTGGAGCCGGACATGGCGGCCTTCGCCGCCGCGCGGCCGCTTGCCGCCGAGCCGGGCAAGGTCTTCAGCTATTCATCCGGGGGAAGCGTGCTGCTCTCGAAGATATGGATGAACCGGATCGGCGATCGCGACGAGGCGCTCGGCTATCCGCGGAAAGCTCTCTTCCTGCCGCTCGGCATGGCGAACGCCGTCCTCGAGGCAGATGAGGCCCGCACGTTTGTCGGCAGCTCCTACATGTATGCGACGGGCCGCGACTGGGCGCGCTTCGGCCAGTTCCTGCTGCAGGACGGTGTCTGGAAGGACGAGCGGCTGCTGCCGGCGGGTTTCGTCGCGGCGATGCAGCGGCCGACGCGCGCCTCGGGCGGCACCTATACGGAAATCCAGGCCTGGGCCGTGGGACCAGGGGACGAGCCCGACAGCAGATACGGCCTTTCCGACGACACCTTCAGGGTCGTCGGTCATGACGGCCAGACGATCGCGATCGTTCCTTCGAAGAAACTGGTGGTGGTCAGGCTCGGGCTCACGCCGTCAAAGCTCGGCTATCGTCCACAGCTGCTTGTCAAAGCACTCGCGGACGCGCTCGACTGATCCTATTCGAGGACGTGGAGCATGCCCTTGCGCTTGGCGTCGTAGTAATAGCCGCGCGCATAGAGGCGCACTGCGCCGTCATTGCTGTTGTCGGCCACCAGCCAGGCGCCGCGCAGATACTTGGCGGCGTACTTGATGTTGGTCTCGGCGTCGAACAGGCCCGAGGCCGGACCTTCGTAGCCCATCGACTTCGCCGTGTTGTACTTGATCTGCATGAGCCCGTAATGGCCGTTGTTGTAGGCCTGCGGGTTGTAGGTGCTTTCGCGGCGGACGACGCGGTGGAGGAGTTCCTCGGGGATCTTGTAGAACGCGGCGTATTTGCTGATGAGGGCGTTGATGACGGTCGGACCCTTGGCTGCCTGCGGCACCTTCTCCTTCTCGACCGCCGGCGGCGCGCCGGGCGGGGAGATGTCGAACTGTGTGTCGAGGGCTGCGAGCGAGGAGGATGCGGAGGGGGCCGCGTAGGCGAGCACGCCGGCCGGCTTTTGCGTCGGAACAACGGTCTGGATCGCCGTCACTTCCTCAGGCAACACGGATTCGGCGCTGGCCAGTTCCGGCACAGCGTCGGGCGTTGCCGGCATGGCGGCGGTCTGCATCGCGAGCTGTTCCTGGCCGGCGGCCATGGCCAGCGCTGTAGGCGTCGCCGCCGGGTTTGCGAGCGCGATCGCCTTGAAGGTCGGGACCGGCGCAGGCGTCGAGGTTCCGGGGATGATCGGGCCTGGTTCGGCACCGGCGGTCGAGATCAGGGTGGTGTTCGATTCGGCGGTCGCCGGCGTCGCCGCAGCGGTCTGCACGACCGGCGCGCCGGCCGTGGGATTGGCCTTCAGTTCCTGCCTGGCCGCCTGGTCCATGCCGCTCGTACAGCCTGCAATCCCGGCGACAAGCACGGTTGCGAGGCTGAGCGAGGTCTTGCGGTCCAATCGAGAAATCATCCGGCCATCCGTATGTAAACGACGACTGCCGCGAAGCAGCTTACGAAAAGTTAACATGGGTTTTCATAGCCGCTGGGCGGAATTGCGGCAAGCCCGCCGCAATTTGCGGTTTCACGCGGCGATCTTGCGATAACCCGCCGTCACGGCGCCGGCTGCGATGAGCAGCGTGCCGCCGGTGCGGTTCACGGCTTTGCGCACGGAGCGCTTGCGGATGAAGCGGCGGGCCGAGTCGGCGATGAAGGCGTAGATGAGCGCATTGACGATCGCGAGCGTGACGAAGGTTGCCTCGAGCACGACGACCTGCTGCAGGAAGGGGACCGACGGCAGCATGAACTGCGGCACGAAGGCGACGAAGAAGACGATGCTCTTCGGATTGAGCGCGGTGACCGCGAAGGCGTGGCCGAGAATGCGCAGCGGCTTTTCTTCCGGCAGGTTGTCGTTGTCGGCGATCGGCTCGTCACCGACCGGTGCCCGCCAGAGGCGGATGCCGAGATAGACGAGGTAGGCGCCGCCGATCCACTTCATGATCGTGAAGGCGGTCGCGGAGGTGGCAAGCAAGGCGCCGAGCCCGGCGACCGAGGCCGTCATCGCGACGAGGTCGCCGAGCGCCACGCCGGTGACCGTGGCCAGCGCCGTCCTGCGCCCGTGGCCGAGCGCATAGGAGATGACCAGCAGGATGGTCGGTCCGGGGATCGCCAGAAGCACCGCCGAGGCGGCGGCGAAGGCCAGCCAGTGTTCCAGTGACATTTGCCTCACTCCTCTCTTGAAGAAAGCAAGCCACCTTTCTCCGGGGCCGTCAATCGGCCGGGGTGAATTTCTGGCCGATGAAATCCATCACTTCAGCGAACCACGGCGTCTTCACGTCGAAGGCCTTGCCGCCCTTGATGCGCGGGAACTCGATGGTGCGCAGCTTGCCGCCCTGGTCCTCATCGTGGCCGGTGACGCCGGAGACCTTGTTGAGCGCGCTTTCGACGGCGAGGTCGACCATGCTCTGGATCAGCCGCAGGTCCTCGTAGTTCGCCGGGGCCGAGCGGGCATAGTAGCCGGACTTCTGCACCATCGAGCGTTCGGCGTCGAGGAGCTTGGCGAAATGCTTCTGGAACCAGTTGCCGACGTTGATGGTGTCGATCTTCACGTGGCCGAAGGCGTCGCGCTTGACCTCCTCGCCGGCGGCCTCGCGGTCGGCGACGATCTCGTCGAGGCAGGCGCCTTCCGAGACGAAGAGTGTGACGAAGCCGGTGCGGTCCATGATGTCCTTGAGGCGCGCGGCCTCGGCCTCGAGATCGAAATGGGTTTCCGGCAGGTAGAGGCCGTCGATGTTCTTGAGCTGGGTGTTCATCATCAGCCCTTCGACATACTCGTTGTTGCGCGTCCGCTGGATGTAGGCACGCGCGGTCGCGGCGGTCAGCCAGCCGCAGTGGCGGCCCATGACCTCGTGGATCACCAGCGTGCGGGGTGCCGCACTCTGCTCGTTCGAGACGTGATCGAAGAAGCGGGCGCCGACTTCCGCCGCCGTCCAGGCGCCGAGCGACTGACGGATCGGCACGACATCATTGTCGACGGTCTTCGGCAGGCCGACCACGGTGAGGTCGTAGCCGTTGGCGCCGAGGAAGGCGGCGAGATCGGCCGCCGTCGTGTTGGTGTCGTCACCGCCGATCGTGTGGAGGATGGTGACGCCATCGGCGGCGAGCCGTTCGGCGGCGACGCGCAGCGGGTTGTCGCCTTCCTTGGTCAGTCCGCGCTTGTGGCAGTCGGCGGCGTTCGTCAGCTTGACGCGGCTGTTGCCGATTGGCGAGCCGCCGTAGCGATGGAGGAGATGCGCTTTCTCGCGCATGTCCGCGGTAATCTCGATCTTGTCGCCGAGCAGCACGCCCTGATAGCCGGAGCGGTAGGCGATGAGTTCGATGTCGGGGGCGATGTCCGTATAGCGTTCGATCAGTCCGCCGACTGCGGACGACAGGCAGGGGGCGAGACCGCCGGCGGTCAGCATTGCAACTTTCTGTTTGGCCATCGTTCCTCCTTCAGCGCTTCGGTGCGCTTCTCAGTACAAGCGTTCGGCGCGAATGGATGCGACAGACGGGCAGGGCTGTAAAGGGAAAAAATCAGGAAATCCGGGCGTTTCCGGCTCGTGCGGCGACAAATGCGGCGGCCGCGCGGATATAATCGTTTCAATCCGGAAGCGGCCTGCGAGCAAGGCTGTGGATAAGAACGCCGCTCTGCGGATCGCCGGCATCCGGCCCTTCCGCGACGGCGGGAACCATTGTCTGTGGCCACGGTTGGACCACCGGATTGTGAACAAACTTTAACCTGGTCGAAGACGGGCTCGGCTTGCTTTTTCGCCGGTTATCTGGTGATGCTTGATCATGCTCTTCGATTTCGCCTGCGAACAGATATCGTCGTTGTGGGACAAATTGCTCGGCGCGATCGGCGACGCAGCAGGCAATGTTCTGTCGAGCATCGTCGAGGCCGTCCGCACGGTGTTCGAAGGCGATCCCGAAACCCGCCGGCGGGTCTCCTTCTCGGTGGCGATCATCGCCCTTTCCGCGAAGATGGCCAAGGCCGACGGCGTGGTGACGGTGAGCGAGGTCGACGCTTTCCGCGAAATCTTCGATTTTCCCGCAAAGGAAGCGCAGAACGTCGCCCGCCTCTACAACCTCGCGCGCCAGGACGTCGCCGGCTACGAGGCCTATGCCGGCAAGATCATGAAGATGTGCGGCACGGGCAAGAAGGGTTGTCCCGTTCTCGAGGACATCGTCGACGGACTCTTCCACATCGCGAAGGCCGACGGGCTGGTGCACGAGAAGGAAATGGCCTTCCTCTCGCGCATCGCCGACATCTTCGAGATCTCGGAGGAGCGGTTCGAGGTGATCACCGAGCGCCACGTGAACCCGGACGGCAATCCCTATGCCGTGCTCGGCGTGCAGCCCTCGGACGATTTCGCGACGATCCGCAAGCGCTACCGGGCGCTCGCTGCCGAACATCACCCGGACCGGCTGCATGCCCGCGGCGTGCCCACCGAGTTCCACGCCGTCGCCCATCACCGGATGGCCAGGCTCAACGCCGCCTACGCGGCGATCGAGAAAGAACGCCGCGCCGCATGACCGTCTTCATTCCCGACTTCAAGGGTGCGCGGGTCCGGCCCTCTCCGAACCATGGCGAGCGCGCCGGTGGGCGGCTGCCGGACATGATCCTCCTCCACTATACCGGCATGCCGTCGGAGGAGGGGGCGCTCGAATGGCTCTGTCGGCCGGAGAGCCAGGTTTCGAGCCACTATTTCGTCCACGAGGACGGGCGGATCGTGCAGCTGGTGCCGGAGAGCCGCCGTGCCTGGCACGCGGGCAAGAGCTGCTGGGCGGGCGAAAGCGACGTCAATTCCATGTCGATCGGCATCGAGATCGCCAATCCCGGTCATCCGGCCGGACTGCCGCCCTTCACCGACGAACAGATCGAAGCAGTCGTCGAATTGTGTCACGATTGCGGCAAACGGTGGAATATCGCCCCGGAACGGGTGCTCGCGCACTCCGATGTCGCCCCTGTTCGCAAGGTCGATCCGGGCGAAAATTTTCCATGGGAGAGGCTTTACGCCGCAGGCGTCGGCCACTGGGTGGCGCCCGCGCCGGTCAGTGGTGGAAGATTTTTCCAAAAGGGTGATTGCGGCCGGCCTGTCGAGGCTTTGCAATCGATGCTCTCACTCTACGGCTACGATATTGAAATTTCAGGACAATATTCCGAGGCGACGGAAGGCGTCGTCGCCGCCTTCCAGCGTCATTTCCGTCCTGAACGGGTCGACGGCATCGCCGACAGTTCGACCATAGAGACGCTGCACCGGCTGCTCTCCGCGCTTGCGAAATACGCCTGAAACGACCTCGGACGAAGACCGTCCGCCCGCTGCCGCCGTGGCGCTGAAATCCCCTAAATCCCGGCAGGTCACAGGAATTCCATATTGCCCGGCTTTAAAAGCTCTCGCTGAAACGGCGGCAAAGTTCCCAACGAGGTGACGGCCGCAAATAACAACGATGAGGGCAGGTGCGGCGTCGCTCCCTGAACGGGATGGCGCGGTAGGACGCTTTTGCGCAAGGAAAAATACGCGCCATAGCCCCACTGGTTCGGAGACTGGCTTTTCACATGCAGAAATTGATTGTTGCTGCCGCGGCATGCACCGCTATCCTCATGTCCGGTATCGGCGCGGCACATGCCCGCAACGACGACAAACGCAGCTTCTCGGCGCCGCTGAAGGTCGTCAAACGAGACGCAGGTTTTCCAAGCGCGCCATCCTTTTCCCAGAGCCCCTACACCCAGATCATTTCGAAATATGCCAAGGCCTACGGCGTTCCGGTGAACCTCGCCCATGCCGTCGTCCGCATCGAAAGCAACTTCAATCCCAGGGCACACGGCAGCGCCGGCGAAATCGGCCTCATGCAGATCAAGCCCTCGACGGCGCGCATGATGGGCTATTCCGGCTCCTCGAAGGGGCTCTACGACCCGGAAACCAATATTCGCTACGGCATGAAGTATCTGGCTGCTGCCCATGAGCTCGGTGACGGCAGGACCTGCTCGACGATCCTCAAATACAATGCCGGCCACGCGGCAAAGCGCATGAACCCCGTCTCGAAGCGCTATTGCGGCAAGGTGCTGGCGCTGATCGGCAGCTGATCGCCGGGCGTTCATCTCCCGCGGCAGATCGTCCGCGGGAGAACACGCCGCCGGCGGCGATGTCCCGGAGTTTGATCTTCGTCGTAAACCGAGCTCGCAATTTGTGAGAGACTGATTCAAGTTGGATTGGCAAATATCTGAACTGGAATCATAATCACGGATGATCGGGCGGGAACGGGCATGAGCGATCGCTTCAAATTCATCGTCGTCGGGCGGGGCATGATGGGGGCCGCCGCCGCGCGGCATCTGAGCCTCGAGAGCGAAGGCGTTGCCGTCATCGGACCGGACGAGCCGGCCGATGCCGCACGTCACGAAGGTGTCTTCGCCAGCCATTACGACGAGGCGCGGATCACCCGGACGATCGATCCGGACCCTGTCTGGGCGGCACTCGCCAACCGTTCAATCGCGCGCTACCGCGACCTCGAAAGGGAGAGCGGCATCGATTTCTACCACGAGGTCGGCAATCTCATCGTCGGGCCGAAGCGGGGTGGGCGGGATCCCTATATCGAGCGCATCTGCGAGGCCGCCCATCGCACCGGAATTGCGCCGCAGATGCTCGAATGCACGACCCTTGCCGAGCGCTTTCCCTATTTTTCCTTCGGTGCCGGGCAGGAGGGCGTCCACGAGGCGGCGGGGGCGGGATACGTCAATCCGCGGCAGATGGTGCGGGCGCAATCCTGTCTCGCGCACAGGGAAGGGGCGACGCTGATCGCGGAGACTGTGGTTTCCGTCCGCGACGACATCCGTGGCGTGGCGGTCCGGACCGCCGAGGGCAACACCTATTATGCGGACCGCGTGCTGGTCGCCACGGGCGGCTTCTCAATCGCAAAGGACCTGTTGCCGCGGCCGGTCGACCTCAAGGTCTATGCCCGCACCGTCGCCTTCTTCGAGATACCGGAAGCCGATCTTGAAGCCTTCGCCGGCATGCCGTCGCTCATCCACCATCCCGACGATCCGCTCGACCACATCTATCTCTTGCCGCCGGTTCGCTATCCCGACGGCAAGGTGTACCTGAAGATCGGCGGTGATCCCGACGACCTCGAACTCACGAGCGAGCCGGAGGTCCGTGCCTGGTATCGCAGCGGCGGGCGCGAGACGACCCGCAGGCATCTGGTGCGGATCGCGGCCGAGCTGGTGCCGGGCGTCGCGAAGGCGACGGTCACCATGGGTGCCTGCGTTACCTCGTTCACCTCGAACGGCTATCCGGCGATCGGCTATGTCGACGAGGAGAGGATCGCGGTCCTCACCGGAGGCTGCGGGGCTGCGGCGAAGAGCTCCGACGAGATCGGCCGGCTCGGCGCGCGGCTGCTGCTCGACGGCGCATTGTCGCCGGAAGACCAGGCGGTTTTCGCACCCCGTTTCCAATAAAGTGCGCGGCAGCACCTCCGGACTGACGTTTTCTGTGGCATTTGCCGCGGCAGTCCACTATCTAGCGCTTGCCAGTCGGCCGGGCAGCCGCGCTCTACCAGTGCCGAAAGGCGGTAGGGTGAGGAAAGTCCGGGCTCCACGGAAACACGGTGCCGGATAACGTCCGGCGAGGGTGACCTTAGGGATAGTGCCACAGAAAGCAAACCGCCCCGCCTGCTTTTCCGTCCGCATGAGGACGCAAAAGCCGGCGGGGTAAGGGTGAAAGGGTGGGGTAAGAGCCCACCGCGTCGCTGGTAACAGGGACGGCACGGTAAACCCCACCGGGAGCAAGACCGAATAGGGATGACGCGGGTGCCGCGCAAGCGGTGCCACAGCCTGTTTCCGGGCCAGTCATCCGGGTGGGTTGCGTGAGGCAGCGTGCAAACGCTGTCCCAGATGAATGGCTGCCACGTTCCGGGCGACCGGAGCCATACAGAACCCGGCTTACAGGCCGACTGGCACTTTCCCTTTTTCTCCCGCGGCGGCTTCGGCGGTCGTCGGCGCCTTCGTCGCCAACTTATTGAAAGCCTTCGAGGAACGCGTGTCCGATCGAAGCCCTGCAGGGCGGTGCGATCGGCTGTCGGCGGGCGTCTCCATAACCTTTCGTTAAGCTTAACCGCTTATAAACGTTTGACGCTCTTCGAGAGCTTCAAACCACCCTGTCCCATTGACGCCCATACTGTCCCATGCTATCCCATACGAGTACCGTTTCAGGGTGGTTCTCCACCCCAAGAATCGAAGTTCAGGGAACGTCACCCGCGGCGGGTGATCGGCAGTTCTCCCTGCCTTCGGGCACGGTGTACGTGTTCTCGCGTTTCGGGGGGTGGATGGTTCGCCTCCCGTCTGAAGGAGCGGCGGTAGGCTTTGATGGACCGCTTCTTGTCCAATGTGACAAACCGGATCGATACGAAGGGGCGGGTGTCCGTTCCGGCGGCGTTCAGGTCTGTCCTGGCGAAGCGCGATATTCAGGAGCTCTATTGTCTCCAGGATTTCGTGTTTCCGGCGATCAATGTCGGCGGGCCCGATCTGCTGGAGCGTTACGAACGGCAGATTTCCGTCGAGGATCCGTTTTCGCCGCTGGCGAACGAGATGTCGCTGCTTGTGCATGGTGGCGGCGTCTTCATGAAGCTCGATGCCGAAGGGCGGTTGATGGTGACCGACTTCATTCGCGACTTTACGGGCATCACCTCGGAGGTCGCGTTCGTCGGGCGGGCGGATCATTTTCAGCTCTGGCAGCCGCAGGCCTTTCTCGAGGCGCAGGCGGCGGCGAGGCAGGCACGCAAGCTACGAGGGTTGCGGCCACAGTAAGGCGGGGACTTGGAATGGTGGCTAATCCTGGCGCGGAAATCTCTGGTGCCGATGGCGGACCGGTTCGCCACATTCCAGTCCTGCTGCCCGAGGTGCTCGCGGCGCTCGAACCGGCATCCGGCAAGATCATCCTCGACGGCACGTTCGGGGCTGGCGGCTATACGAGCGCCATCCTCGATGCCGGCGCAGACGTGATTGCGCTCGACCGCGACCCGACGGCGATCGCCGCCGGCCAGCCGCTGGTGGCGGCGCGCGGCGGCCATCTCACGCTCATCCATTCCCGCTTTTCCGAGCTTGACCTCCATGCGCCCGCAGACGGGCTCGACGGCGTCGTGCTCGACATCGGTGTGTCTTCGATGCAGATCGACGAGGCCGAGCGTGGCTTCTCCTTCCAGAAGAACGGACCGCTCGACATGCGCATGTCGGCCGAGGGGGTCTCGGCGGCGGACGTCGTCAACCGCGCCAAGGTCGGCGACCTCATCCGCATCTTCGGTTTCCTCGGCGAGGAAAAGCAGGCGGGGCGCATCGCCCGCGCAATCGAGAAGAAGCGGGCGAGCGAGCCTTTCCGTACGACGCGCGACCTTGCCGGCCTGATCGAGATCGTGACGCCGCGCAAGGCGAAGGACAAGATCCACCCGGCGACCCGCGTCTTCCAGGCGCTGCGCATCTTCGTCAACGACGAACTCGGGGAGCTTGCGCAGGCGCTCTTTGCCGCCGAGCGGGCCTTGAAGCCCGGCGGCCGGCTGGTGGTGGTGACCTTCCATTCGCTCGAAGACCGGATCGTCAAGAAATTCTTCACCGAGCGTTCGGGCAAGGCGTCCGGCTCGCGCCACCTGCCGATGGTGCAGGGGGTGCCGGCGACCTTCGAGCCCGTCGGCAAGGGCATGGTCGCGGCGAGCGAAGCGGAGGCCGAGGCCAATCCGCGCGCCCGCTCCGCCAAACTTCGGGCCGGTATCCGCACCCACGCGCCGGTACCGAAGGCGGACATGTCGATCTTCGACCTGCCGGACCTCGCCAGCCTCGACCGGATCGGAGGATGAGCCATGCTGAAGACCCTTGATCTCATAATGATCGGTTCCATGGTCGCGGCGGCGACCGTCACCTATTCGATCAAGCACCACGCGGACGAGAAACTGCAGGAGGTTCGCCGTATCGAGGCCGAGATCAAGCTCGAAAAGGATACGATCGATCTCCTGAAGGCCGACTGGGCGCTCTTGACCCAGCCGAACCGGCTCGAGCGGCTGCTTGCCGTCTACGGGCCGGAACTGCAGCTGCAGCCGACGGCGCCCGAACAGCTCGTGCGGCCCGTCGAGTTGCCGATGTTGAAGAGTGAGTTGCCCAAGCCGGAGGTGGCCGAGGGCGAGAAGAGCAAGGATCCCGTCTCGGATCTCATCACAACAGGATCGGTGAAGCCCTGATGTCTTTCCTCTCACGCATCATGCTCTTGAAAAGCCAGGCGCATTTCGCGACCGGCGGCGACCGCGCCGTCGTCGGCAAGGCCGTCGCCATCAAGGGGACCGGCAAACGCAAGTCGGAACTCGCCCGCAAGCGTGTCGGCCTGATGATCGCCGGCTTCGTCGTCGCCTACGGCGTGATCGGCGGGCGGCTGGTCCAGTACGGTTACGCCCACCCCGAGACCGTCTCCAGCATCGTGCCGGCGGACCGGCTGATGGCGTCGCGACCGGACATCCTCGACCGCAACGGCGAGGTCCTGGCGACTGACATCCGCACCGTCTCGCTCTTTGCCGAGCCGCACAAGATCGTCGATCCCGACGAAGCGGTCGAGAAGCTCGCGACGGTGCTGACCGATCTCGACATCAAGGGAACCTACAAGAAGCTCTCCTCCGACTCCCGCTTCCAGTGGCTGCGCCGCCAGCTCACGCCGAAGCAGCAGAGCCAGATCCTGGCGCTCGGCATTCCGGGCATCGGCTTCCGCCCCGAGAAGCGCCGTTTCTATCCCGGCGGCACCACGGCCTCGCACATCGTCGGCTATGTCAATATCGACAACCGCGGCATGGCCGGCATGGAGCGCTACATCGACAGCCAGGGGCTGGCCGACCTCACCGCGCTCGGCATGACGACCGACACGCCGCTTGAACCGGTTCGCCTGTCGATCGACCTTCGCGTGCAGAACATCGTGCATGACGTGGTGGTCGACGCGGTGAAGAAATTCGAGGCGCTCGGCGCCGGCGGCGTCGTCCTCGACGTCCATACCGGCGAAGTGCTGGCGATGGTCTCTGTTCCGGACTTCGATCCGAACAATCCGGCGGCGAGCGCGCAGGAAGGCTGGCTCAACCGCATGTCGAACGGGACGTTCGAGATGGGGTCGACCTTCAAGTCCTTCACGCTGGCCATGGGTCTCGATTCGGGCAAGGTGAAGCTCTCCGACACCTTCGACGCCCGTTATCCGATCCGCATCGGCCGCTACACGATCAAGGACTTCCACGGCAAGAACCGCATCCTGAGCGTACCCGAGATCTTCCAGTATTCCTCCAACATTGGCACCGCCAAGATCGCCGACACGGTCGGCACGGAAGGGCACAAGGCGTTCCTGGAGCGTTTGGGCCTCACCACGCGCATGCAGACCGAGCTGCCGGAGGTCGCGACCCCGAGCCAGCCGCGCGAATGGAAGAAGATCAACTCGATCACCATTTCCTTCGGTCACGGGGTCTCGACGACGCCGCTGCAGACCGCGGTTGCAGGCGTCGCGCTGATGAACGGCGGCAAGCTCATTCAGCCGACCTTCCTGACGCGCACGCGGGAACAGGCCGACCAGGTGGCCCAGCAGGTCCTCCGTCCGTCGACCAGCGACGACATGCGCTATCTGTTCGAGGTGAACGGCATCAAGGGTTCCGGCAAGAAAGCGCGCGTCGAGGGCTTCAACGTCGGCGGCAAGACCGGCACGGCGGACAAGGTCGTCAACGGCCGCTATGTCAGCGACAAGAACTTCAACGCCTTCCTCGCTGCCTTCCCGATCGACAATCCGCAGTATGTCGTGCTCACCGTCATCGATGAGCCGAGGACGGACAAGGGCAACGGCGCGGCGCTCGCCGGCAATTCGGCCGCGCCGATGGTGGCGGACATCATTCGCAGAAGCGCCGCAATTCTCGGTGTAGAACCCAAATTCGGGGAAGACGGCTCGGCGCTGCTCGTCTCTTATTAGGAATAATGCTCGAATTATGCAGGCGATTCGCACGCGAGTCGCCTGTTCTGCAAGGAAACGAAAATACATGCGACTGCGCGATCTGGCCGATGACGAGTTTGGAACGCTGAAAGAACAGCTTGGCGGCGAGGTCGGGGAACTCGCGATCACGGGCATTTCCGCCGACAGCCGCAAGGTCACGCCCGGAATGCTGTTCGTGGCCGTCGCGGGAACGAAAGCCGACGGTGCGGCCTATGCGGCGGATGCCGTCGCACGCGGTGCCGTCGCGGTCGTCGCAGGTCATGCCGTCGAGGCGAACGTTCCGGTCTTCACGGTTTCCAATCCACGCCGCTTCCTGGCGCTCGCGGCCGCACGCTTCTACGGTGCCCAGCCCGCGACCATGGTCGCCGTCACCGGCACGGCCGGCAAGACCTCTGTTGCCTCCTTCACCCGGCAGATCTGGGCCGAGGCCGGCCATCCGGCCGCGCAGATCGGCACCACCGGCGTCGTTTCGCCCTCGCGCAACGACTACGGCTCGCTCACCACGCCCGATCCGGTGGCGCTGCACAAGCTGCTCGCCGAGCTTGCGGCGGAAGGCGTGACCCACGCGGCGATGGAAGCCTCCAGCCACGGTCTCGACCAGTGCCGCCTCGACGGTGTGCGGCTTTCGGCCGCCGCCTTCACCAATCTCGGCCGCGACCACATGGACTACCATCCGACGGTCGAGGAATACATGTCGGCCAAGATGCGGCTCTTCGACACCCTGTTGCCCAAGGGCTCACCGGCGGTGATCTTCGCCGACGATCCCTGGTCGGGCGAGGCAATCCGCGTTGCACGCGCCGCCGGCCATGACGTGCGCACCGTCGGCCGCAACGGCGATTTCCTGGCGCTGAAGCGTGTCGAGCACCTGCGTCACAAGCAGGTGGCCGAAGTGCATTTCGGCGACGAGATCCACGAGGTCCACATTCCGCTCGCGGGTGATTTCCAGGTCGCCAACGCGCTGGTCGCGGCGGGGCTTGCGATCTCCACCGGCGTTCCGGTCGCAATCGCGATGAAGGCGCTCGAAAAGCTGCAGGGCGCGGCCGGTCGTCTCGAACTCGTCGCCCATACCGCCGACGGGGCGCTCGCCTATGTCGACTACGCCCACAAGCCGGATGCGCTCGAAAACGTCCTCAATTCGGTCCGTCCCTTCACCACCGGCCGCGTCATCGTCGTCTTCGGCTGCGGTGGCGACCGCGACCGCGGCAAGCGCCCCATCATGGGCGAGATTGCCTGCCGGCTCGCCGACGTGGTGATCGTGACCGACGACAATCCACGCTCGGAGGTCGCCTCCGAAATCCGCGCGGAGATCATGGCCGCTGCGCCGACCGCGATCGAGATGGGCGACCGCGCCGCAGCGATCCGCCATGCGGTCTCGATGCTGTCTTCCGGCGATACCCTGATCGTCGCGGGCAAGGGGCATGAGGAAGGGCAGGTGGTCGGCGATGTGACGCTGCCGTTCTCCGATCATGCCGAACTGCGCAAGGCGCTGGAGGAGCTTGGACATTGACGTTTCTCTGGACGACGGACGAGATGATCGAGGCGATGGCGGGCCGACCGTTCGGCACGCCGCCCGAAGGGATCACCGGCATCTCGATCGACAGCCGCACGATCACCGCCGGCGAGGCCTTCTTCGCCATCAAGGGTGATCGGGTCGACGGACACGACTTCGCAAGCCTTGCCGTTGCCAACGGCGCTTCCCTGCTCGTCGTCGCCGAGGCGAAGCTTCCGGCGCTCGGGCGCGTCACCGTTCCGATGATCGTCGTCGAGGACGTGCTGGCGGCCCTGGAGAAGCTCGCCGCCGCCGCGCGCGACCGTTCGTCCGCGAAGATCATCGCCGTCACCGGCTCGGTCGGCAAGACGACGACCAAGGAGATGCTGCGCCGCGCGCTGGAGCCGTCGGGCAAGGTGCACGCGGCCGTCGCCTCGTTCAACAATCACTGGGGCGTGCCGCTGACGCTCGCCCGCATGCCGGCGGATACCGAATTCGGCGTCTTCGAGATCGGCATGAACCATCCGGGCGAAATCCGCCCCCTGGTGCAGCTCGTGCGCCCGCATGTGGCGATCGTCACCACGATCGCCGCCGCCCATCTCGGCAACTTCGCGAGCCTCGAGGAGATCGCTGCCGCCAAGGCCGAGATCTTCGAGGGCGTCGAGCCCGGCGGGCACGTGCTGCTCAATCGTGACAACGCGCAGTTCGGCTTTCTCGAGAAGGCGGCGCAGGAGGCGGGCGTCGAGAACGTCCACAGCTTCGGCCAGCACGCCAAGGCGGAGTTCCGCCTGGCGGAGTTCGACGGCGCTGCGGAAAGCTCGACGCTATGGGTCTCCTTCGGCGGCGAAACGCGGGAAATCGTCATCGGTGCGCCGGGCCGCCACATCGCCGAGAACGCCGTTGCGGTGCTCGGGGCCGTGTCGCTCGTCGGCGCCGACGTCGCCGCGGCGGCGGATGCCTTCGGATCGCTTTCCGCCGTCAAGGGACGCGGCGAGCGGCATACGCTGAAGGCCGGCAACGGCAGCTTCACGCTGATCGACGAGAGCTACAACGCCAATCCGGCCTCCATGCGCGCGGCGATCGCCGTGCTCGCGGCGGCTCATCCCTCGGGCGACGGACGGCGGATCGCCGTCATCGGCGACATGCTGGAGATGGGCGAGTTTTCAGCCAAGGTCCATGCCGAGCTTGCCGGGCCGCTGCTTGCTGCCGGCATCGAGCATGTCTGGCTCGCCGGTCCGGAAATGGCGGCGCTTCGCGATGCGCTTCCGGAGAGCGTTCAGGTGGAATACCGCGAGACGACCGCGGAGCTTGCCGATTTCGTGGTGGCGTCCGTCCGCCCCGGCGACGTGCTGATGGTCAAGTCCTCGCTCGGCACCGGTTTCGGGAAGATCGTCTCGGCCTTGCTTGACAAGTTTCCGGCGGTCGCCGACATCGGGCGCCGCGATTAATCAGGGGTTTCGGAAAGGGCTCTTATGCTGATCTGGCTTGTGGAACTGGCGGACCACCTCCAATTTTTCAATCTCTTCCGGTACATCACGTTCCGGACCGGTGCTGCCTTGTTCACCTCGGCGCTGATCGTCTTTCTCTTCGGGCCGGCGATGATCGCCTCGCTGCGCATTCGGCAGGGCAGGGGACAGCCGATCCGTGCCGACGGACCGCAGACCCATTTCAAGAAGGCCGGAACGCCGACGATGGGCGGTCTGATGATCCTCGCGGGGATCGTCGTCTCCTCGCTGCTCTGGGCGGATCTTTCGAGCGTCTACGTCGTCTCGACGCTGCTCGTGACCCTCGGCTTCGGCGCGATCGGCTTCTACGACGACTACCTGAAGGTGACGAAGCAGACGGAGAAGGGCTTCTCCGGCAAGGCGCGCCTCGGCATCGAATTCGTCATCGCCGGCATTGCCGTCTACTTCATGATGAACACGGCGCTGACCTCCGGCCCGCAGGGTTCGACCTTCGGCTCCTCGGTCGCCTTTCCCTTCTTGAAGGACTTCCTGATCGACCTCGGCATCTTCTTCGTGCTCTTCGGCGGCTTCGTCATCGTCGCCGCCGGGAACGCCGTCAACCTGACCGACGGCCTCGACGGGCTGGCGATCGTGCCGGTGATGATCGCGGCGGCGTCCTTCGGCATCATCGCCTATCTGACCGGTAACGCGGTCTTCTCGAACTACCTGCAGATCAATTTCGTGCCGGGCACCGGCGAACTCGCCGTCGTTCTCGGCGCCGTCATCGGTGCGGGCCTCGGCTTCCTTTGGTTCAACGCCCCGCCGGCGGCGATCTTCATGGGTGACACCGGATCGCTCGCGCTCGGCGGGCTCATCGGCACCGTCGCCGTCGCCACCAAGCACGAGATCGTCATGGCGATCATCGGCGGCCTCTTCGTCATGGAGACGCTGTCGGTCATCATCCAGGTCGGCTATTTCAAGATGACCGGCAAGCGCGTCTTCCTGATGGCGCCGATCCACCATCATTTCGAGAAACTCGGCTGGACCGAGAGCCAGGTGGTGATCCGCTTCTGGATCATCGCCGTGGGGCTCGCCATGCTCGGCCTCTCGACCCTCAAACTCCGGTGAGGGGGCGATGATCCCGGTCTCCACATCCAGGGGCAGGAAGGTCGCACTCTTCGGGCTTGGCGGGTCGGGGCTCGCGACCGCGAAGGCGCTGATTGCGGGCGGGGCCGAGGTTATCGCCTGGGACGACAATCCCGACAGCGTGGCGAAGGCCGGCGCTGAAGGGGTTGTGACGCAGGACCTGCATGACGCCGACTGGAGCGTCTTTGCCGCCTTCGTGCTGTCGCCGGGCGTGCCGCTCACCCATCCGAAACCGCACTGGACGGTCGGGCTGGCGCGGGCCGCGGGCGTCGAGGTGATCGGCGACGTCGAGCTCTTCGTGCGCGAGCGCAGGGCTCACGCGCCGGATTGCCCGTTCATCGCGATCACCGGCACCAACGGCAAGTCGACCACCACGGCGCTGATCGCCCACATCCTTTCGGCGAGCGGCAGGGACACGCAGCTCGGCGGGAATATCGGCCGGGCGGTGCTGACCCTCGATCCGCCGAAGGAGGGACGCTATTTCGTCGTCGAATGCTCCTCCTACCAGATCGACCTCGCGCCGACGATCGACCCGACCGCGGGCATCCTGCTCAACGTCACGCCGGACCATCTCGACCGCCACGGCACGATCCAGCACTATGCCGACGTCAAGGAGCGTCTCGTTGCCGGCAGCGATACGGCGGTGATCGGCGTCGACGACAGCTATTGCGAGCTGATCGCCGATCGCGTCGAGCGCGCCGGTACCAGGGTGATGCGCATTTCGAAGCGGCAGCCGCTCGCCGATGGCTTCTATAACGACGGCCACCGGATCATCGAGGCCCAAGGCGGCGCGACCTCGGTCGTCGCCGATCTCAACGGTATCCAGACACTGCGCGGCAGCCACAATGCCCAGAACGCGGCAGCGGCGATCGCCGCCTGTCTCGCCGTCGGCGTCTCCCTCGACGAGGTCCGGGCCGGGCTCCGCTCATTTGCCGGCCTCAAGCACCGCATGCAGCCGGTCGGGCGCCGCGGCGAGGTCGTCTTCGTCAACGACAGCAAGGCGACCAATGCGGAGGCCGCCGCACCTGCGCTTTCGAGCTACGACCGTATCTACTGGATCGCCGGCGGGCTGCCCAAGGAGGGCGGCATCGCGAGCCTCGCACCGCTCTTTCCGCGCATCGCCAAGGCCTACCTGATCGGCGAGGCGGCGTCCGCCTTTGCAGCCACGCTCGGCGAGGCGGTGACTTACGAGATTTCCGGCACGCTCGAACGGGCGGTCGCCCACGCCGCCGCCGATGCGGCGGCGGACGGCCAGCCCGTCGCGGTGATGCTTTCCCCGGCTTGCGCAAGCTTCGACCAGTACAAGAACTTCGAGGTCCGCGGCGACGCCTTCGTCCGCCACGTCGCGGCGCTCGACGGGATTGAAATGCTGATCGACGCTCCTGAAGGAGGCAACTGACATGGTGAGCCGCGTTGAGAGGGGGCCTGTGGCCGAGTGGTTCTGGACCATAGACCGTCTGTTCCTTGTGACATTCGTCCTGCTGATGGGCATCGGTTTCATGCTCTCCTTCGCGGCCTCGCCGGCGGTTGCCGAGCGCCTCGGCCTCGACAGCTTCCACTTCGTCAAGCGCCACGCGGCCTTCATGCTGCCGGCGCTCGGCGTGATGTTCGGCCTGTCCTTCCTCTCGCCGCGGCAGGTGCGGCGGACCGCGATCGTCATCCTGGCCGTCTCGCTGCTCATGATGGTGCTGGCGCTGTTCTTCGGCATCGAGGTCAAAGGCGCACGGCGCTGGGTGACGCTCGCCGGCATCTCGATCCAGCCGTCGGAGTTCATGAAGCCCGCCTTCGTGGTCGTCTGCGCCTGGCTTTTCGCCGAACATGCCCGCCAGCCCGAGATCCCGGGCAACTTCTTCGCGATCATCCTCTTCGGCATGGTCGCCGCGCTGCTGATTGCCCAGCCTGACCTCGGCCAGACGATCCTGACCTCGGTCGTCTGGGGCGGGATGTTCTTCATGGCCGGCATGCCGTGGCTCTGGATCATGGTGCTCGGCGGGCTCGGCGGTGTCGGCCTCGTCGGCGCCTATCTGACGCTGCCGCACGTCGCGGGCCGTATCGACCGCTTCCTGACGGGCGAGGGCGACACCTTCCAGGTCGATACCGCACGCGAGGCGATCATCCGCGGCGACTGGTTCGGACAAGGGCCGGGCGAGGGCATGGTCAAGCGGATCATTCCCGACAGCCATACCGACTTCATCTTCTCGGTCGCGGCGGAAGAATTCGGCATCGTCTTCTGCATCGTTCTCGTCTCGATCTTTGCCTTCCTGGTGCTGCGCGGCCTCAACCACGCCTTCAAGGAGCGCAACGACTTCAACCGGTTCGCCGTTGCTGGCCTCGTGCTGCAGATCGGTGTCCAGTCGCTGATCAACATCGGGGTGAACCTCGAACTCCTGCCGGCGAAGGGCATGACGCTGCCGTTGATCTCTTACGGCGGCTCGTCGATGATCGCGATCTGCGTGACGGCGGGTTTCATCCTGGCGCTCACGCGGCGGCGGCCGGAAAAGCGTGCGCAGGAGCGGAGCCTGTTCCGCTCGGTCCGTGGCGTTCCGGCGGAGTAATGGCAATGGCAAAGGGCCTTATCCTTCTCGCCGCCGGCGGAACCGGCGGACACCTCTTTCCGGCCGAAGCGCTCAGCCACTCGCTGGTGGATCGCGGCTATACGGTTCATCTCGTCACCGACAACCGGGCCGAACGCTATGCCGGCATGTTCCCCGCCGAGATCATCCACACCGTGCCGTCCGCCACGATCGGCTCCAAGAGCCCGGTCGCCGTCGCGCGGGCGCTGCTGACGCTCTGGCGCGGCTACCGTGCCGCCCGCCGGCTGATCCGGGAGCTGAAGCCGCTCGCCGTCATCGGCTTCGGCGGCTATCCGACCCTGCCGCCGCTGCTGGCGGCGGTCCGTCTCGGCATACCGACGGCGATCCATGAACAGAACGCCGTCATGGGCCGCGCCAACAAGGTGCTCGCAAGCCGCGTGACGGCGATCGCGGGCGGCTTCCTGCCGGAAGGCGGAGCATACTCGGAAAAGACGACGGTCACCGGCAATCCGGTGCGGCCGGCGGTCGTCGCGGCGTCGAGCATTCCCTACGCCCCGTCGCGGGAAGGGCAGCCCTTCCGTCTCGTCGTGTTCGGCGGCAGCCAGGGCGCGCAGTTCTTCTCCTCCGCCGTGCCGGACGCCGTCGCGCTTCTCGATGAACCGCTTCGGCACCGGCTGACGGTGACCCAGCAGGCGCGACCGGAGGATGCCGAGCCGGTGGCCGCCCGCTACCGGGCGCTCGGGATCACCGCGGACGTCTCGCCGTTCTTCACCGACATGGCGGCGCGCATCGCCGCCGCCCATCTCGTCGTCTGCCGCTCGGGCGCTTCGACGGTTTCGGAACTCTCGATCATCGGGCGACCCTCGATCCTCGTGCCCTATCCTTACGCACTCGACCACGACCAGGCGGCGAATGCCGCAGCGCTCGCGGCGAACGGCGGCGCTGAGGTGATCCAGCAGAAGGACCTCTCCGTCGAGCGGCTCGCTGGCCTCTTGAAGGCGGCGATGAGCGAGCCGGAGCGTCTTTCCGACACGGCAACGGCGGCGCGGCGATCTGGCATGCCTGATGCATCGAACTTGCTTGCCGATCTCGTAGAGGCTATTGCCGGCAAGACGCGAGCGCATGTGAAGGGAGCCAAGTCATGAAAATGCCGACCACAATCGGCCTGGTCCATTTCATCGGCATCGGTGGGATCGGCATGAGCGGGATCGCCGAGGTCCTGCACAATCTTGGCCACCGGGTGCAGGGCTCCGACCAGAGCGACGGCGCCAATGTCCAGCGCCTGCGCGCCAAGGGCATCGAGGTTTTCGTCGGTCACAAGGGGGAAAACCTCGGTGATGCGGAAGTCGTGGTCGTCTCGACGGCTATCAAGAAGGACAATCCGGAACTGGTCGCGGCGCGCGAAAAGCTGCTGCCGGTCGTGCGCCGTGCGGAAATGCTCGCCGAGCTCATGCGCTTCCGCAACGCGATCGCCATCGGCGGTACCCACGGCAAGACGACGACCACGTCGATGGTCGGCGCGCTTCTCGAAGCGGGCGGTCTCGACCCGACGGTCATCAACGGCGGCATCATCAACGCCTACGGCACCAATGCCCGGATGGGCGAGGGCGAGTGGATGGTCGTCGAGGCCGACGAATCCGACGGCACCTTCCTGAAGCTGCCGGCGGAAGTGGCTGTCGTCACCAACATCGATCCCGAGCACCTCGACCACTACGGCAATTTCGACGCGGTGCGCGCGGCCTTCCGCCAGTTCGTCGAGAACGTGCCCTTCTACGGCTTCGGCGTGATGTGCCTCGACCATCCGGAAGTGCAGGCGCTCGTCGGCAAGATCGAGGACCGCAAGGTCATCACCTATGGTGCGAACCCGCAGGCCGATGTCCGCTTCTCCAACGTCCGGCTCGAAGGAACCCACTCGACCTTCGACGTCGAGATCCGCCGGCGGCGCACGGGCCGGGTCTTCACCTTCAAGGACTTGACGCTGCCGATGCCCGGCCGTCACAACATTTCGAACGCCTGCGCGGCAATTGCCGTCGCCAACCGGCTCGACATTCCGGAAGAGGCGATCCGTAAGGGACTGTCGGGCTTTTCCGGCGTCAAGCGCCGCTTCACGCTGACCGGGACCTGGAACGGCGTGTCGATCTTCGACGACTACGGCCATCACCCGGTTGAGATCAAGGCCGTGCTCAAGGCAGCACGCGAAGCGTGTAGCGGGCGGGTCATTGCTATCCACCAGCCTCACCGCTATACCCGTCTTTCAAGCCTCTTCGAGGACTTCGCCAACTGCTTCAACGATGCCGACTGCATCATGCTGGCGCCGGTCTATGCGGCGGGCGAGGACCCGATCGAAGGGGCAAACGCCGAGGCGCTGGTCTCGCGCATCAAGGCGAGCGGCCACCGCGACGCACGGTATCTGCCGGGACCGGAAGGTCTCGCGCCGATCGTCGCGGAGCTGGCCAAACCCGGTGACTTCGTCGTGCTCCTCGGAGCGGGCAACATAACCCAGTGGGCTGCCGCCTTGCCCAAGGAACTGGAAGCGATTTCGGAAGGTCGGAAATGAAACAGGTCGATGGAGAAAAGCTGCTCGCCTCGCTCGGAGACGGCGTCAATCAACTGCGCGGGCGTCTGACGCCGGATGCGCCGATGGACCGGGTCACCTGGTTCCAGGCCGGCGGCCTGGCCGAGCTGATGTTCCATCCGCACGACCTCGACGACCTCGTCACCTTCCTCAAGCTTCTGCCGGAAGATGTGCCGCTGACCGTGGTCGGTGTCGGTTCCAACCTGCTCGTGCGCGACGGCGGGATACCGGGCGTCGTGCTGCGGCTCTCCGCCAAGGGCTTCGGCCAGGTGGAGCTTGCGGGCGAGAACCGCATCCGCGCCGGCGCCATCACCCCGGACAAGCACCTCGCCGCCATGGCGATGGACCACAATATCGGTGGCTTCCACTTCTATTACGGCATTCCGGGAAGCATCGGCGGCGCGCTGCGCATGAATGCCGGCGCCAATGGCGGCGACACCTCCCAACGTCTGGTCGAGGTCGAGGCGGTCGACCGCAAGGGCAACATCCACGTGCTTTCCGCGGCCGACATGGGCTACAGCTACCGGCATTCCACGGCGCCCGCGGACCTGATCTTCACCAGCGCGGTCTTCGAAGGCTATCCCGAGGAGAAGGCGAAGATCCGTGCCGACATGGATGCCGTGCGCCATCACCGCGAGACCGTGCAGCCGGTCAAGGAGAAGACGGGCGGCTCGACGTTCAAGAATCCGGAAGGCCATTCGGCCTGGGAACTCATCGACGAGGCGGGTTGCCGCGGGTTGATGATCGGCGGCGCGCAGATGTCGTCGCTCCACTGCAACTTCATGATCAATATCGGCCACGCGACCGGCTACGATCTCGAATATCTCGGCGAGACCGTGCGCCAGCGGGTCTTTGAGAATTCCGGCATCAAGCTGCAGTGGGAGATCAAGCGGCTCGGCATTTTCATGCCGGGACGAGAGATCAAGCCGTTCATGGGCGTCACCGAAGAATAAATACGCCCGAGGGCGAGGGGCGGACAGGTCCCTCCGGTCTTCGAGGGAATCATCGAAAACGGGCGGCGATTCCGCCCGTTTTTTCGTTTCCGGCCCCTCTTGCCCGTCGCCGTGGAGCGTCGGAGGCTTGCCGCCGGCTACTTCCGTTCGTCCGCGGAAATCAATAAAAACAAATAGATATCAATATTATAGCAAGTGCGTCCGGTGTCCGGCGCTTGAAAAAAAATCAGCACCCGATGCGCGCCGGTTAACGAAAGTAAACGCTTCATTAACCTTAATGTCGTTTTACTCAGACAACGGGTCATGTCTCGCCCAGGTGGCGGCGGACCTCAACAATGTTCGGTCTTTCGCAGCCGGGGGCGTAAATGAGTGGCAAGCATGTAGCCGTCCTGATGGGTGGTCTTTCTTCGGAGCGGCCTGTGAGCCTGTCCTCCGGGAATGCATGCGCCGAGGCACTGGAAGGCGAGGGCTATCGCGTCACCAAGATCGACGTCGGTCGTGACATTGGTCAGGTGCTCGCTGATTTGCGGCCGGATGTCGCCTTTAATGCGCTCCATGGTCCCTTCGGCGAGGACGGCACCATCCAGGGTGTCCTCGAATATCTGCAGATCCCGTATACCCATTCCGGCGTGCTCGCCTCGGCGCTGGCCATGGATAAGGGGCAGGCGAAGATCGTCGCGGCGAACGCCGGGATTCCGGTTGCGGAAGCGCGGGTGATGTCGCGCTTCGACATCGGTTCCGAGCATCCGATCAAGCCTCCTTATGTCGTCAAGCCGGTGCGCGAGGGCTCGAGCTTCGGCGTCGTCATCGTCAAGGAGGATCAGTCCCATCCGCCGCAAGTCCTGACGTCGTCCGAATGGCGTTACGGCGACCGGGTCATGGTCGAGCACTATGTGGCTGGCCGTGAGCTTACCTGCGGCGTCATGGGCGACCGGGCGCTCGGCGTCACCGAGATTGTCCCGCAGGGACACAGCTTCTACGACTATGATTCGAAGTACGTCGCCGGCGGTTCCCGGCACGTGTTGCCGGCGGAAATTTCACCGAAAATTTACCAAAAAATACAAGAATTGGCCCTGAAGGCGCATCAGGCGATCGGCTGCCGCGGCGTGAGTCGGTCGGACTTCCGCTACGACGACCGGTTCTCCGAAGACGGTGAGCTCATCTGGCTGGAGATCAATACCCAGCCCGGCATGACCCCGACCTCGCTGGTTCCTGAGATGGCCGCTCACGCCGGTTTCGGCTTTGGTGAATTCGTTCGTTGGATGGTGGAGGAAGCATCGTGCTTGCGCTAGGCGGCAGAAAGCATAAGTCCCGGGCCGGGATTTCGGCTGCGTCGCCGGCGGGCGAGGCGGTGGTGCTTCCGCGTCCGCTGCGCCGTGCTACGCGCTTCGCGCTCGGGCTCTGCTCCGGTCGAATCGGAATCCCGCATTATGTCGGGCGTCTCTCCTTCGTCGGCTATTGCTCCTTCGTGGGTTTCTACGGCGTCGTCGCGGGCGGGCATGGGGCGCAGGTTGCGCAGTCGCTGACCTCGTTCGCGGGCTTCGCCATCGAGGACGTCAAGGTCGCCGGCAACGAGCAGACCTCGGAAATCGACATCCTGCAGCTGCTCGGGCTCGACGGCACGACGTCGCTCATCTCCCTCGACATCGATGCGGCCCGTGCCCAGCTTTCCAGGCTTCCCTGGGTGGAGAGTGCGGAGGTCCGCAAGGTCTACCCCTCGACGATCCAGGTCGCACTGCATGAGCGCAAGGCTTACGGAATCTGGCAGCACGGCACGGAACTTTCGCTGATCGAGCGCAACGGCAGCGTCATCGGCCCGCTGCGCGACAACAAGTTCGCGACGCTGCCGCTCTTCGTCGGCCGTGACGCCGAGACGGCGGCCGCTTCCGTCGAGCAGGAATTTGCCAAGTGGCCGCAGATCGCCGGCCGCGTGAAGGCCTTCATTCGCGTCGCAAGCCGCCGGTGGGACATCCATCTCGACAATGGCGTGGTGGTGAAACTTCCCGAGGAGAACCTCGACGACGCGCTGGCACTGCTCTCCAAGCTCGATGCCGAGCAGCAGGTGCTGGCACGCGACATCGCGGCGATCGACCTGCGGCTTCCCGATCGCACGACGATCCAGCTGACGCCCGAAGCGCAGGCGCGTCGTCAGGTGGTGCTGGAACAGCGGGCCAAGGCCCTCAAGAAGGCGGAGCAGAGTATATGAGCCTTTTCGGTAGCTCCAGTTTCGGTCTGCCGCGCCTGAAGCCCCTTTCGGCGAAGCGGTCGCATGTCGTGTCGGTCCTCGACATCGGCTCGACCAAGGTCGTCTGCATGATCGGCCGGCTGACGCCACGCAAGGAAAGTTCGGTCCTGCCGGGCCGCACCCACAATGTCGAGATCATCGGCATCGGCCACCAGCGCTCCCGCGGCGTGAAGTGCGGCGTGATCGCCGATCTCGATGCCGTCGAGAGCGTCGTCCGGCTCGCCGTCGATGCGGCCGAGCGCATGGCCGGCCTCACCGTCGAGAGCCTGATCGTCAACGTCTCCGCCGGGCGGCTCGCCAGCGACGTCTATACGGCGACCATCGATCTCGGCGGCCAGGAAGTCGAATCGAGCGACCTGAAGAAGGTTCTCGTCGCCGCCGGTCAGCAGTCGCAGCGTCACGACCGCATCGTCCTGCATTCGCTGCCGACGGGCTTCTCGCTCGACGGCGAGCGCGGCATCCGCGATCCGCTCGGCATGTACGGCGACGAGCTCGGTGTCGACATGCACGTCGTCACCGCGGAACGGCCGGCGCTGCGCAATCTCGAACTCTGCATCAACCGTGCGCATCTGTCGGTCGAAGGCGTGGTCGCAACCCCCTATGCCAGCGGGCTGGCGGCCCTCGTCGACGACGAAGTCGAACTCGGCTGCGCGGCAATCGACATGGGCGGCGGCATGACCACCATCTCCGTCTTCGCCGAAGGCAAGCTCATCCATACCGATGCGATCGCGATCGGCGGCCATCACGTCACCACCGACCTCGCACGCGGTCTGTCGACCCGGATCGAGGATGCCGAACGCCTGAAGGTCGTCCACGGCTCGGCGCTCTCCAACAGCACCGACGAGCGCGACGTGATCTCGGTTCCGCCTATCGGCGAGGACGATCGCGACCAGCCGACCCAGGTGCCGCGCTCGCTGGTGACGAGAATCATCCGCGCCCGTATCGAGGAAATTCTCGAAATGCTGCGCGACCGGATCCAGCAGTCGGGTTTCAGCCCGGTCGTCGGCAAGCGCGTCGTCCTCACCGGCGGCGCAAGCCAGCTGACCGGCCTTCCGGAAGCCGCCCGCCGCGTGCTCGCACGCAATGTGCGGATCGGCCGCCCGATGGGGGTCGCGGGCCTGCCGGTGGCGGCCAAGGGGCCGGCGTTTTCGACCGCGGTCGGTCTTCTGATCTATCCGCAGGTCGCCGACCAGGAGACACATGCAGGGCAGGGCGGGCTGTTTTCGCCCTTCGGCAACGGAAACAGCCGGATCGCCCGCGTCGGGCAATGGCTGAAAGAGAGTTTTTGAGTTTCTGCCTCGCCGTGGCGGCGCAAGGCAAGAAGAGTTGAAGAGATCAGGCCGGCGTGGCGATGCGGCCGGAGAAAGAAGGAACGGGTAACATGACCATTAAGCTGCAGAAGCCAGACATCACCGAGCTGAAGCCTCGGATCACGGTATTCGGGGTCGGTGGCGGTGGCGGCAACGCCGTCAACAACATGATCACCGCCGGGCTCCAGGGCGTCGATTTCGTCGTCGCCAATACCGACGCGCAGGCGCTGACGATGACGAAGGCCGAGCGGATCATCCAGCTCGGCGCCAGCGTCACCGAAGGTCTCGGCGCCGGTTCGCAGCCGGAAGTCGGCCGCGCAGCCGCCGAGGAATGCATCGATGAGATCATCGATCACCTGAACGGCACCCACATGTGCTTCGTTACCGCCGGCATGGGCGGCGGCACCGGCACGGGTGCGGCTCCGGTCGTCGCCCAGGCCGCCCGCAACAAGGGCATCCTCACCGTCGGCGTCGTCACCAAGCCCTTCCACTTCGAAGGCCAGCGCCGCATGCGGCTGGCGGAAGCCGGCATCGAGGAACTGCAGAAGTCCGTCGATACCCTGATCGTCATCCCGAACCAGAATCTCTTCCGCATCGCCAACGACAAGACCACCTTCGCCGACGCATTCGCCATGGCCGACCAGGTGCTCTATTCCGGCGTGGCATGCATCACCGACCTGATGGTCAAGGAAGGCCTGATCAACCTCGACTTCGCCGACGTCCGCTCGGTGATGCGCGAGATGGGCCGCGCGATGATGGGAACCGGCGAAGCTTCCGGCCCGGGCCGTGCGATGCAGGCGGCGGAAGCGGCGATCGCCAACCCGCTGCTCGACGAGACCTCGATGAAGGGTGCACAGGGCCTCTTGATCTCGATCACCGGTGGCCGCGACCTCACGCTCTTCGAAGTCGACGAAGCCGCGACCCGCATCCGCGAGGAAGTCGATCCGGACGCCAACATCATCCTCGGCGCGACCTTCGACGAAGCGCTGGAAGGCCTGATCCGCGTGTCGGTTGTCGCAACCGGCATCGATCGCACCGCCGGTGCCATGGCTCCGAAGACCTACGAAGCGCCGGCCGCACGGCCGGTCATGCGCCCGGCCGCAGCCGTCGCTCCGGCCCCGGCTCGCCCCGCCGTGGCACAGGCCCCGAAGGCCGCCGATCCGGTTGCCGACACCATCCGCTCCGCCGAAGCGGAGATGGAGCGTGAACTCGAGATCGCCATGGCCCGCCAGATGGCTCCGGCCCCGGCCGCAGCCCCGGCGCAGCCGGAATTCCGCCCGCAGAGCAAGCTCTTCACCGCACCGGCACCGGCTGCTCCGCAGCAGCCCGTCGTCCGTGAGCCGGCCGCCGCTCCGGCACCGGTCATGAGCCGTCCGGCCGCGCCGGTCGAGGCTGCCCCGGCCCGCGTCGAGCCGGTCGCCCAGCCGGTCCGCCAGACGGTCGAGCCGGTCCGCATGCCGAAGGTCGAGGACTTCCCGCCGGTCGTCCGCGCCGAGATGGATCAGCGGGCGAGCGTCGCTCCGGCCCCGCAGGACGAACGCGGCCCGATGGGTCTCCTCAAGCGGATCACGAGCTCGCTCGGCCGTCATCACGAGGAAGAGCCGGTCAACGCCGACATGACGGCGTCCGCTCCGGCCGCTGCCTCGCAGCAGCGCCGCGCGCTCTCTCCGGAAGCGAGCCTCTATGCGCCGCGCCGCGGCCAGCTCGACGACCAGGGCCGTACGGTGCCGCAGACGCGCGTGGCGCATGAGGACGACCAGCTCGAGATCCCGGCCTTCCTGCGCCGCCAGTCGAACTGAGTCTCGAAGTGGAGTGATTTCGGCGCCCGGGTCGCAAGGCCCGGGCGCTTCCACTTTCCGCACCTGCGAAAGAGCAGTGATTGTGCAATGGTTCCAATTGTTTGCCTTCGTAACAATGCGAAAGAAACAGTGATTTGTGCTATCGGAGCGCTCTCCATATGTATGGGTTCGGGACAGGGGTGGATTCGGTGTGCAATGCCGATTTCATGCCCTCCAGAACGATAAGCGGCAGGCGCGTTCGCCAGGCGAGACGCCGCCGCCGCGGCAGATAAAGGCACTATTCTATGGCAATCGGATTGCTGGGTTTTCAGACCACCATCGCGGCGCCGGTCACGCTGACCGGAATCGGCGTGCATTCGGGGACGCCAGTAACCATCAACTTCCTGCCGGCCGAGGCCGGCACGGGTATCGTCTTCCATCGTCAGCATGGGAACGGGGCGATCACGGAACTGAGGGCGGTTTCCTCGCAGGTCGGCAATACCGATCTCTGCACCGTGCTCGGGACCTCGGCGGCCAGTTCGATCGCGACGGTCGAGCATGTGATGGCGGCGATCTATGCGCTTAGCATCGACAACCTGATCATCGAGGTCGACGGGGCGGAAATGCCGATCATGGACGGCAGCTCGGCACCGTTCATCGAGGCGATCGACCAGGTCGGCGTCACGAATCTCGGCGTGAAGCGCCGCTACATCCGCGTCACGAAGCCGGTGCGCATCGAATCGGGCGCATCCTGGGCCGAGTTCCGCCCGCATGACGGCACCCGCTTCGAAGTGGAGATCGATTTCGACAGCCCGCTGATCGGCCGCCAGATGTGGCAGGGCGAGATGACGGCTGCGGCCTTCCGCAACGAGCTGTCGCGCGCCCGCACCTTCGGCTTCATGCGCGACGTCGAGCGCCTGTGGGCCGCCGGATTCGCGCTCGGTTCGTCGCTCGAAAACTCGGTCGTCATTTCTGACGACGACACCGTCGTCAACATGGAAGGCCTGCGCTATGCCGGCGACGAGTTCGTTCGCCACAAGACGCTCGACGCCGTCGGCGACCTTGCCATGGCGGGTGCGCAGTTCATCGGCTGCTACCGTTCCTACCGCGGCGGCCACAAGCTGAACGCCAATGCGCTCAAGGCCTTGCTCGACGATCGCAGCGCCTACGAGGTCGTGGAAGCGCCGGTGCGCAGCCAGCAGGTGCGCGCGCGGGAGTTCGTGGCGGTCAACGTTCCGGAATTCGCGCCATGGTCTGCCTGACATCGCGCAGATGACACGAAAGGCCGCCCGTCGAGGCGGCTTTTCTTTTTTGAACGGCGGGGAAGAGAGGAACTGCGGCAGAGCCTCTGCGGGCGATCGTCCAAATTCGGGATTTCCTTCGGAGCTTGCCACAAAATTGCGTCAAATCACCATCATTGCGTTGCTCTCCCCACGCTTTTATGGCTAGAAACGCCAGTTGGAAGCGGCGGTATTCACGCAGCGCTGCAATCGGGAACTGTCGAATGAGTGAAGTTAAGTCGGGAATGCTTGGAACCGCCGCCCGGATCGCCGGCGTGTTCTTGATGATCACTGCGACAGGTTCCCTGCTGGCATCGTGCCAGTCGGATCCCGACATCGACATCACCAAGCTCGCGGCCGAAACCGAGCCGGCGGAAGTGCTGTACAATCAGGGCCTTGCCAACATCAAGGCCGGCAACATGGCCGAGGCGGGGCGCAAGTTCGACGCCGTCGACCGCCAGCACCCCTTCTCGGAATGGTCGCAGAAGTCGCTGGTGATGAGCACCTTCGTGAAGTACCGGCTCGGGCGCTATACGGAAGCGACCGCGACAGGCAAGCGCTATCTCAGCCTCTACCCGCGTGCGGACGACTCGGCCTATGTGCAGTACCTGGTCGGCCTTTCCTACTGGAAGCAGATCACCAATGTGACGCAGGACCAGAAGGCCTCGAACCAGACGATCGAAGCCATGCAGAAGGTGGTCGACGAGTATCCGGACTCCGAATATGTCGACGACGCGCAGGCGAAGATCCGGTTCGCGCGCGACCAGCTCGCCGGCAAGGAAATGCAGATCGGCCGCTACTATCTGGAGCGCAAGGAATATCTGGCGGCGATCTCGCGCTTCCGCGTCGTCGTCGAGAAGTATCCGACGACCAACCAGGTCGAAGAGGCGCTTGCCCGTCTCGTGGAATCCTATTACGCGCTCGGCGTCGTCGAGGAGGCGCAGACCGCCGCGGCCGTGCTCGGGCACAACTACCCCGACAGCCAGTGGTATGCCGACTCCTACAAGCTCCTGAAAACCGGTGGTCTGGAGCCGCGTGAGAATGCCGGCTCCTGGATTTCCCGTGCCGGCAAGAAGCTCCTGCTCGGGAGCTGATCGTCAGTCTCAAACCAGGCGAGATCTGAAAGCCCATGCTGGTCCAGCTATCGATCCGCGATATCGTTCTGATCGAGCGGCTCGACCTGTCCTTCGAGGCGGGGCTCTCGGTGTTGACCGGCGAGACGGGCGCCGGCAAGTCGATCCTGCTCGACAGCTTGTCGCTGGCGCTCGGCGGCCGTGGTGATGGCTCTCTGGTGCGCCACGGCGAGGACAAGGGCCAGGTGACGGCCGTGTTCGACGTGGCTCACGCCCATCCGGTGCGCCTGCTGTTGCAGGAAAACAGCGTCGACGAGGACGGTGACCTCATCTTCCGGCGGGTACAATCGGCGGACGGCCGCACCCGCGCCTTCATCAACGACCAGCCGGTGAGCGTGCAGCTGATGCGCCAGGCCGGGCAATTGCTCGTCGAGATCCACGGCCAGCACGACGACCGTGCGCTCGTCGACACCGACGCGCACCGTACCCTTCTCGATGCCTTTGCCGGACTGACGGACGAGGTGGGCGGCCTCTCCGAGGCCTACCGCCGCTGGAAGGATGCCGATCGGCAGTTGAAGGCGCACCGCGCACGGGTCGAGGCAGCAGCCCGCGAGGCGGAATATCTTCGCGCCTCCGTCGAGGAACTGGAGATCCTCTCGCCGCGCGACGGCGAGGAGGACGAACTCGCCGACCGCCGCTCGCAGATGCAGAAGGCGGAGCGCATCGCCGGCGATATCGCGGAGGCATCCGAATTCCTGAACGGCAACAGTTCCCCCGTGCCGATGATCGCCTCGCTGATGCGGCGCCTGGAGCGCAAGAGCCACGAGGCGCCCGGCCTTCTCGAAGACACCGTGCAGCTTCTCGACGCGGCACTCGACAACCTCTCCAACGCCCAGATGGAGGTCGAGGCGGCGCTACGCCGGACCGAATTCGACCCCCGCGAACTGGAGCGGGTCGAGGAGCGGCTGTTCGCGCTCAGGGCGGCGGGCCGCAAGTACTCCGTGCCGGTCACCGAGCTTCCGGCGCTCGCCGAGCGGATGGTCGCGGAGCTCGCCGATCTCGACGCGGGCGAGGAGCGCCTCGGGCAGATGGAGACTGCGGTCGCCGAGGCGAAGGCCGCCTACGACCACCGTGCGACCGCACTCTCCTCGAAGCGCGCGAATGCGGCGACGGCCCTTTCCGATGCGGTAATGGCGGAGCTTCCGGCGTTGAAGCTCGAGCGCGCCCGCTTCATGGTCGAGGTGATGTCCGACCCGGAGGCTGCGACCGCCGAGGGCATCGATACCGTCGAATTCCACGTCCAGACCAATCCCGGCACGCGGCCGGGGCCGATCATGAAGGTGGCGTCGGGCGGCGAGCTCTCGCGCTTCCTGCTGGCGCTCAAGGTGGCGCTCGCCGATCGCGGTTCCGCGCCCACCCTCGTCTTCGACGAAATCGACACCGGCGTCGGCGGCGCCGTGGCGGATGCCATCGGCCAGCGCCTGAAGCGGCTCTCCTCGACGGTGCAGGTGCTTTCCGTCACCCATGCGCCGCAGGTGGCCGCCCGTGCCGCGACCCATCTGCTCATTTCCAAGGGGCCGGTCGGTGAAGCCGGCGACAAGATCGCGACCAGGGTCGCGACGATGGAACCCGAGCACCGTCGCGAGGAGATCGCGCGCATGCTCGCCGGCGCGTCGGTGACCGACGAGGCGCGGGCGGCGGCGGCACGGCTTCTCGCCGGAGAAAACTGACGGCGGACCGCTTTCGCGGTAACCGACGATTGCATTCCTTCTGCAAACCTGTTTCCCTCCGCTTCGATGTTCGAAACGCTGCAAAGCTACTGGCCGGAGGTCCTTGCCGTCCTGTCGATCGGGATGGGCACGATCGCGGCCGTTCACGCGGCGATGACGAAGCGCGAGGTGCGTTCGGCGATCGGCTGGGTCGGCATCATCATCCTGTCTCCGATCGTCGGTGCGCTCGTCTATGCGCTCGTCGGTGTCAACCGCATGCGCCGGAAGTCTATCCTGCAGCGGCGGACCCACCGTCACGAGGCGCTCCGGCGCGTCCTGTCGCAGTTCCACCTGCCGGCCGGCGAGGTCGAGCGGCAGTTCGGCCGGCCGATGGCGGCGCTGAAGGTCCTCGGCGACCGGGTGACCGGCTATTCGCTCTCGTCCGGCAACAGCCTTTCGATCCTCTCCTCCGGCGACGAGACCTATGACGCCATGGCGGCGGCGATCGAGGGTGCACGGCGCTCGATCCTCGTCGAAACCTACATCTTCGATCGCGACACGGCGGGGCTCAGGATCGCCGACTGCCTGATCGCCGCCCGCAGGCGCGGCGTTGATGTGCGGGTACTGGTCGATGCGGTCGGTGCCCGTTACAGCACGCCGAGCATTCTGAGCTACCTGAAGGACGCCGGCGTCGCGGTCGCCGCCTTCAACGGCAAGGTCATCCTCGGGCTCCGCCTGCCTTACGCCAATCTTCGCACGCACCGGAAGATCATGGTGGTGGACGGCGCGGTCGCCTTCGCCGGCGGCATGAATATCCGCGAAGGGTTCATGGGCAAGGATGGCGCCCGCGACACGCATTTCCGGCTGACCGGACCCGTGGTCGCCGATCTGTTCGCGGTGGCGGCGGAGGACTGGGCCTTCGAGACGGGGGAGGAACTGAAGAGCGATGCCTGGAACGTGTCGGTCGGCGAGGCAGCACCGGGAACGCCGTCCTATGTCCGGGTGATCTCATCCGGGCCGGACACCAACCTCGAATGCAATCACAAGGTTCTGATGGGCGCGTTTTCGGTCGCCGAGCGCTCGATCCGGATCGTCTCGCCCTATTTCCTGCCCGACAACATCCTGCTCGGGGCGCTGGCGACTGCGGCAAGGCGCGGGGTGGCGGTCGACATCATCGTTCCTTCGCAGAACAATCTCGCCATCGTCAGCCACGCGATGATGGCGCAGTTCGACCAGATCCTGAAGGACGGCTGCCGGATCTGGAGCGCCAAGGGGCCGTTCGACCATTCCAAGCTGATGACCATCGACGGGCAATGGAGCTTCATCGGCTCCTCAAACCTCGATTCTCGTTCGCTGCGGCTCAATTTCGAGGTGGACCTCGAAGTGTACGACCGGCATTTCGCCGAACACATCGACGCGAGGATCGCCGCCGCGCGAGGCGGCGCGGAGGAGATCACGCTCGAGGCGCTTCGGCTCCGACCTTTCGTCTTGAGGCTTTTCGACCGTGTTCTCTGGCTCGGTTCGCCCTATCTTTGAGGAAGGTCGATGTTTGTCTTGGGAAAGAGCGGTTCAGGCATGAGAAGAAAGACCGGGAACATCGCGCGGACGATGATCACCTCGATCCGCAACCGGCACGACCGGCCGGCGGCGCACACGCCGCATCACCGCTCCGAGGAGAGCATGGTCGTCGCCTCCTACAATGTCCACAAATGCGTCGGCACCGACGGACGGTTCGATCCCGAACGGGTGATGGAAGTGATCCGCGAGATGGACCCGGACGTCATCGCGCTGCAGGAGGCGGACGAGCGCTTCGGCGAGCGTTCGGGCCTCCTCGACCTGCCGCGGCTCAGGCTGGAGCTGGGTCTCACGCACATCCCGGTCCTGCACAAGCCGAAATCCCACGGCTGGCGCGGCAACGTGCTGCTCTTCAAGGAAGGGGCGGTCAAGGACGTCCACCAGGTCGCGCTGCCGGGGCTCGAACCGCGCGGCGCCGTCGTCGCGGAAATCGATCTCCACCGCGGGCTCGGGCTTCGCGTCATCGCCGCCCATCTCGGGCTCCTGCGCTGGGCACGGCGCCAGCAGGCGGACGTGATCGTCGACATCATGACGGAGCGGGAGGAAAAGCCGACGGTGCTGATGGGCGATTTCAACGAGTGGCGGCTCGGCGAAGGCTCCTCGCTCATGCGGTTCGAAAAGGTCTTCGGCCCGCTGCCTCCGCCGGTGCCGAGCTATCCGGCGCGTCTGCCGGTGCTTGCCCTCGACCGCATCATGGCCAACCGGTCGGGGCTGGTCGCCAATGTCGTCGTGCACGATTCGCCACTTGCCCGCGAGGCCTCCGATCACCTGCCGATCACCGCCCGAATCGATATTTCGAAAGCGGTTGTCGACTGAGCGGAGGTGTCTTTTCATTCGCGAGAATTCGGCTAATACCGGCAGGTCCCATTCTGGAGAGCGGCGATGGCGAATGACACGATAGCAGTCGAAGATCTGACCGAGGAGCAGGCAGCCGCCGAGCTCGCGCGGCTCGCAAAAGAGATCGCCCATCACGACACACTCTATCACGGCAAGGACCGGCCGGAGATTTCCGATGCCGCTTACGATGCGCTGAAACTGCGCAACGACGCGATCGAGGCGCGGTTTCCGGCACTCGTCCGCGAGGACAGCCCGTCGCGGCGTGTCGGGGCGGAACCTGCCGGTGCCTTCGCCCAGATCACCCATGCCCGGCCGATGCTTTCGCTCGACAACGTGTTCACCGACGAGGACGTGGAAGACTTCGTCGCCTCGGTCTACCGATTCCTCGGCCGGCTGCCGGACAATTCGATCGCCTTTACCGCTGAGCCGAAGATCGACGGCCTCTCGATGTCGATCCGCTACGAGAACCGCCGCCTGGTGACGGCGGCGACCCGCGGCGACGGCACGACGGGGGAGAACGTCACCGCGAACATCCTGACGATCCGCGAGATCCCGCGCGAATTGCCGGCGGGCGCACCGGACGTCGTCGAGGTCCGCGGCGAGGTCTACATGGCGAAGAGCGACTTCTTCGCGCTCAATGCGCAGATGGAGGCCGAAGGCAAACAGACCTATGTCAATCCGCGCAACACCGCCTCGGGTTCGCTGCGGCAGCTCGATCCCAAGGTGACGGCAAGCCGCAAGCTCAAATTCTTCGCCTATGCCTGGGGCGAGATGACCAACATGCCGGCGGATACCCAGATGGGGATCGTCGAGAGGTTCCGCGAATGGGGTTTCCCGGTCAATCCGCTGATGAAGCGGCTGCATTCGATCGAGGAGATTCTCGCGCACTACCGGGAAATCGGCCTGATGCGCGCCGACCTCGACTACGACATCGACGGCGTCGTCTACAAGGTCGACCGCCTCGACCTCCAGGAGCGGCTCGGCTACCGTTCGCGGAGCCCGCGCTGGGCGACCGCGCACAAGTTCCCGGCAGAGCAGGCGCTGACCAGGCTTCTCGACATCGACATTCAGGTCGGGCGGACCGGCGCGCTGACCCCCGTCGCGCGGCTGGAGCCGATCACCGTCGGCGGCGTGGTCGTCACCAATGCGACGCTCCATAACGAGGATTACATCAAAGGCATCGGCAATTCCGGTGAACCGATCCGCGAGGGCCGCGACATCCGGAAAGGCGATATGGTGATCGTGCAGCGGGCGGGCGACGTCATTCCGCAGATCGTCGACGTGGTTCTCGACCGGCGGCCGGCCGATGCCGTGCCTTACGAGTTTCCGCAGACCTGCCCGGTCTGCGGCAGCCATGCGGTGCGCGAAGTCAACGAGAAGACCGGCCGGATGGATTCCGTGCGCCGCTGCACCGGCGGCTTCGTCTGCAGTGCGCAGGCGAAGGAGCACCTGAAGCACTTCGTTTCCCGCAACGCCTTCGACATCGAGGGTCTCGGCACCAAGCAGGTCGATTTCTTCTTCGATTGCGGCGATCCCTCGCTGGAGATCAAGACCGCGCCGGACATCTTCACGCTCGAACGGCGGCAGCAGGCGGCGCTGAACAAGCTGGAGAACCGCGACGGCTGGGGGCGCACGAGCGTCACGAAGCTTTTCGAGGCGATCAACAGCCGGCGCGAAATCGCGCTCCACCGACTGATCTTCGCGCTCGGCATCCGCCATGTCGGCGAGACGACGGCCAAGCTGCTCGCGCGCTCCTACGGCACCTACGACGCGTTCCAGCACGCGATGCAGGAGGCGGCGCCGATGCATGGCGACGCCTGGAACGAGCTCAACGCCGTCGAAGGCATCGGCGAGGTGGTCGCCACCTCGATCATCGAGTTCTTCAAGGAGCCGCGCAATATGGAAGTCGTCTCGCGGCTGCTCGACGAGGTGACGCCGCTGGCCGCCGAACTGCCGGTCGCCGCCGGTAGCCCGGTCGCCGGCAAGACCGTCGTCTTCACCGGCTCGCTCGAAAAATTCACCCGTGACGAGGCGAAGGCGAGGGCGGAAAGCCTCGGCGCCAAGGTCGCCGGCTCGGTGTCGAAGAAGACCGACTATGTGGTCGCCGGTCCCGGAGCCGGCTCGAAGCTCGACAAGGCGCGCGAACTCGGCGTCGCGGTGATGGACGAGGACGAGTGGCTGGCGCTGATCGGGGGGTAGGGCCGATCGACATTCAGGTTTCGGGCGTGGCGCGTGACGGATTTTGTCGCCGGACAGGAGGAGCGGCCGCAGTGGAGCTCACCTCCACAAGGCCGTTCCGACGCATCCGGAGGAAAAATCCGCAGCGTCCCGAAGGGATATGGTGAAAATCGCCCATGCCGGCGTCGCAAAACCTCGATGGAGATCGACTCCACCTTCGGTTTTTCTCCTGGCCATGAACGATTTTCCCTCATACCACGCTCCAAATCCTGAATGTCGATCGGCCCTAGGGGCCACGGCATTTGCGAACAGGTCGCGTCTCGCTGGCTCCTTCGTCGCTTCTGGTGTATAGGCCTGCCAGATTGCGGGCCAAGGGCGCGCGCGAGAAGGTTGACCCATCCGATGACAGCAAATGCCAGACGTTCCGAACTCCTGATGCCCGCCGGCTCGCTCGAGCGGTTGAAGGTGGCTGTGCTCTACGGGGCGGACGCCGTCTACATGGGCACGCCCGACATGTCGCTCCGGACCAAGTCGCAGCTTTCGCTGGACGACGTGAAGGAGGGCATCCGCTTCGCCCATGAGCACGGGGTGCGGGTCTACCTGACGCTCAACCTCTTCACCCACAACAAGGACGTGCCGAAGGTCGCCGACTACGTCACGACGCTCAGGGAGGTCCAGCCGGACGGGGTGATCGTCGCCGATCCCGGCGTCTTCCATTACCTGCGCAAGCACGCGCCGGAACTGAAGCTGCATGTCTCGACGCAGGCAAATGTCTGTTCGTGGCTCACGGTCGATGCGTGGAAGGAACAGGGCGCCGAGCTCGTGGTGCTCGCCCGCGAGGTGACCTTCTCCGAACTTACCGAGATCCGTGAGAAGTGCCCGGACGTGCGGCTCGAAACCTTCGTCCACGGCGCCATGTGCATGACCTATTCCGGACGCTGCCTGCTCTCCAACTTCATGGCCGAGCGCGGCGCGAACCAGGGCAACTGCGCCAATTCCTGCCGCTGGCAGTACAAGGTGCACCTGAGGCTCCGCGACGGGACGATCAAGGAACTCGAAATCAACGAGCACAATGAGGGGCTCTTCGAATTCGTGCTGGAGGAGGGCGCTCGCCCCGGTGAGCTGATGCCGATCGAGGAGGATTCGCGCGGCTCCTATATCCTGAACTCCAAGGATATGTGCCTGATGCCGAAGCTGGACGATTACCTGAAGCTCGGCATCGACAGCCTGAAGGTCGAGGGCCGCAACAAGTCGCCCTATTACGTCGCGACGGTCGCGCGCACCTATCGCCGGGCGATCGACGACTACTATGCCGATCCGGAGAACTGGTCGCCGGAACCCTATATGCGCGAACTCGAAACCGTCGGCAGCCGCGGCTTCACCATCGCCTTCCACGAGGGCCGGCTGCAGAACTATGCGCACAACTACGAGAACACCAAGACCTTCGGCACCTGGGAGTTCGCCGGCATCATCCAGGAGGTTCGCGAGGACGGCTTCGTCGTCTCCGTGAAGAACAAGCTCGAAGCCGGCGACGTGCTGGAACTCATCCCGCCGAAGGCGATGGACGAGACCGTATTCCTGCGGCTTTACGAGTTCCGCCATGCCGATGCGCCGGACGTGGCGCTCGAAACCGTCAATGCCGGGCCGCAGCGGCCGATCCTCGTTCCGTTTACCGCCTTCGACCGCGAAAAGGTCGAGGACCTGATCGCCAAGTTCCCGCCCTTCACCATCATCCGCAAGGAGGCACCGCTCACCGAGGAGGAATGGCAGCGCCTGCGCGTCGACAAGGTGGCGCAGAAGATCGAGCTCGGCCAGACGGTCTACGAGGGCGCCTACCGCAACGGCGTGAAGAAGCTGCAGGAGGCGATTTCCGAGGACGTTATGGAGAAGCGCTCCAAGACCTCGCGCAAGGGCGCGGAAGGCTGCTGCGGGCGCGGCTGCAACGGCTGTCTGATGTTCTGGAACGACCCGGAATACGCCAAGGCCCGCGAACTCCTGGCGAAGAAGAAGCACGGCGAGATGCTGGAGCGGGATATGCGGGAGAAGATCGAAGCGGCGGAGTGAGAGTGGCTGCCCCCTCACTTGGAATTTCTAACACTTAGCTTTCAGCTAAGGTGTTGAAATTCCATTCTCCCCCGCCAGGGGGGAGAAAAAACTCATCCGCCCGACGAGCGAAGACCTCATCCCGCCTGCGCGGAGGATTCCGTCACCGGCAGGTTGGCTGCCGCCAGCGCGGTGAGTTCGCCTTCATCGACGATCCGGTTGCGGCCCGAACCCTTGGCGAGATAGAGCGCCTTGTCGGCGGCGGAGTAGGCCGCCGCGTAGTCACGTCCGGGGTCGATCGCCGCAAGGCCGCCGGAGATGGTGACGCGGATCGTCTGACCGCCTGCGGAAATCGCCCTTGTCTCGACGGTCTGCCGCGCCTTGTCGGCCGCCCGTTTCGCCTCTTCAATCGTCATGCTGCGGAAGAACATCGCGAACTCCTCGCCACCGATGCGGGCGACGAGGTGGTGGTCTCCGGCGAGGCCGGCAAGCGCACGGGCGACGGCCACGATGACTTCGTCACCGGCGAGGTGGCCGTAACGGTCGTTGATCTGCTTGAAGCGGTCGATGTCGAGCAGCAACAGGACACCGCGCTCGTCGTCGGTGAGCGCCTCGGTGAAGGCGCGGCGATTGGAGAGCCCGGACAGCATGTCGGTGCGGCTCTGGCGGAGGTATTCGAGCCGTGCATCCGCGAGTGCAGCGATCGAGCGTCCAACGACGTGGGTGGTGAACACGCCGAGTGCCATCGTGAGCGGGACGCCCATGACCGTGCCGATGACGATGCCTTGCCAGACAGAGTACGGCAGCAGGCCGAGTGCGTGGAAGAGGAGGTGGAGGAGGACGATCAGCACCCAGGCGACGAGGGCCATGCGGGCGGAGAGGTGCCACGCATATCGCAGCACGATCGCGCGGTCGTTGAAGTCCGTCAGGCTGATGTTCGGCGTCAGCCATCGTTCCAGGAAATCCATCAGCATGCGCGCTCGCGAGAACGTAGGGCCTTTGATACCGGACTGGCCAGAGATTCAATCATGGGTTATCTCTGAGTGATTGTCATCAACCTTCGATGCAGATTTGTGGACATGACTACCGCGCCATCCGTTAACGGCGCCTTCATGGGCCGCGTCACGCCGGACGTTCCCTCACCCGATGATGAAGGAACGGTAAACGGCCGCGGCAGACATGCTCGTTCGACGGCGAGCGAGCACATATCCGGTCGAGAAGCGAGGTGATACGCCGGGGGCGCGTCAGCCCCTCTTCCCCGAAGGCTTTCCCTTCTTCGGCGCACCGTTGCCGGCCCCGCCGAACTTGCCTTTCGGCTTTCCTGCGAAGTCCTTTTTGCCGGAAAAATCCTTCTTGCCGGCAAAGGCTTTCCCGTCGCCCTTCGGCCGGTCACTCCTGCGATCGTCGGAGGCCCGGTCCCGGTCGGACCATTCGGGTTTCGCCTTCTTGGCGTAAGGCTTCTGCGCGGGGCGGTCGTTGCGGTCGTCGAAGCGTTTCGGCCGTGCCGGAGCATCGGCCCAGACTTCGGCATCCACCGCCGAAAGATCGTCCCTGCGCGGCCGGCGACCGGTTTCTTCGGTTTTCTTTGCGTAGGGTCGTTTGTCGCCACGCGGCGCGAATTCCTCGCGTTCGCGCGGCGGCCGAGGGGCTCTCTCTTTGGGCGGTGCGGAGAAGTCGGGCGTGCCGGGAAGCTGCCGGACAGTAATCCCGCGTTCCAGTGCGCCGCTCGTTCCGATCGCCTGCAGGAAGGTGTCGAGGCCGTCCTGTGCGATCTCGACGAAGGTTTCTTCCGGCTGCATCTTGATCGCGCCGATCTCGTTCTTGGTGATCTTGCCGTTGCGGCAGAGCATCGGGATCAGCCAGCGCGGCTCGGCGTTCTGCCGCCGGCCGACCGAGAGCGAGAACCAGACGCTCGGGCCGAAATCGCCGCGTGGCTTGGTGACGGCGCTCGACGGATTGGCGTAGTCCGGCTCGCGGCGCTGCCTGCTCGCTTCGAGATTGACCGGGAGGAGGTCTTCCGGTGCCGAGCGACCGGCGCGATAGAGACGGAGGAAGGCGGCGGCGACCTTCTCCGGTCCGTGCGCCGCGAGAAGATCGGCGATCATCGGCTGCTCGTCCTCGGCCACGGTCTCGGCGAAGGCCTGGTCGGCGAGGATGCGCTCGCCGTCACGGGCGAGAACCTCGTCGGCGGATGGCGGGTTCGCCCAGACGGGCGTGATCCGCCCGCCCAAGAGCAGGCGCTCGGCCTTGCGGCGCTGGTTGACCGGCACGATGAGCGCCGAGATGCCCTTGTTGCCGGCGCGGCCGGTGCGGCCGGAGCGATGGAGCAGCGTCTCGGAATTGGTCGGCAGGTCGGCGTGAATGACGAGTTCGAGTCCCGGCAGATCGATGCCGCGGGCGGCGACATCGGTCGCGATGCAGACGCGGGCGCGGCCGTCGCGCATCGCCTGCAGCGCGTGGGTGCGCTCGTTCTGGCTGAGCTCGCCGGAGAGGGCGACGACCGAGAAGCCGCGATTGTGGAGCCGCGCCGTCAGGTGGTTCACCGCCGCGCGGGTCGAGCAGAAGACGATCGCGTTGCGCGCCTCGTAGTAGCGCAGCACGTTGATGATGGCATTCTCGCGGTCAGAAGGGACAACGGCGAGCGCCCGATATTCGATGTCGACATGCTGCTTCTGCTCGGAGGTCGTGGCGATGCGGCGGGCGTCGCGCTGGTAGCTCCGGGCGAGATCGGCGATCGAGCGCGGCACGGTCGCCGAGAACATCAGCGTCCGGCGGTCGTCCGGCGAGGCTTCGAGAATGAATTCGAGATCCTCGCGGAAGCCGAGATCCAGCATCTCGTCCGCCTCGTCGAGGACGACGGCACGCAGCGCCGAGAGGTCGAGCGCGCCGCGGTTGAGGTGGTCGCGCAGGCGACCCGGCGTGCCGACGACGATGTGGGCGCCGCGTTCGAGCGCGCGGCGCTCGTTGCGGATGTCCATGCCGCCGACGCAGGAGGCGATCGTCGCGCCGGTGAACTCGTAGAGCCATTCAAGCTCGCGCTTCACCTGCATGGCGAGTTCGCGCGTCGGAGCGATGGCGAGCGCGAGCGGCGCCTCGGCACGGCCGAAGCGGCTCTCGCCGGCCAGCAGCGTCGACGCGAGCGCGAGCCCGAAGGCGACGGTCTTGCCGGAGCCGGTCTGGGCGGAGACAAGCGCGTCGCGTCCCTCGAGCTCGGGATCGAGCATGGCCTGCTGCACGGGGGTGAGCGTCTCGTAGCCGCGCTTGCGCAAGGCCTCGGCGATCGCCGGAACGATGCCGTCAAAATCAGTCATGGAAGTCGTCTTTCGAAATCAGGAGTGTTTGCGGTCCAATGTGCCGCGCCCGCTGTTTGCGGGCATGTTTGGGCCGTTCCTACCCGTGTTGCTCGCGAAAGTCGAGGGGGCGGCGCGGAAAAGGCCGGATAAGGTGAAGGCGGGCAACCGGAGGCGCGAACCGTCTCACGCGCTCCTCTCCGCCTGATCGGCACGCAGACGCGCCATGGTATGTGCGTCCATGTAGCGGCCAGCACGGTAAGCATAGTCCCTCAGGGTTCCTTCCACGCGAAAGCCGAAGCTTTCGTAAAGGGCGATCGCGCCAGCATTGTCGATGAAGACCGTCAGTTCGAGGCGCCGGATGTTCAGCCATTCGTCGGCGATCCTGACGATCTCGCTGAGGAGCGCGCGTCCGATCCCCCGACGGATGTAGTCGTCATGTACGCCCATACCGATCATGCCTGCATGTGCTCTGCGGCCCTGAAAGCCATGCAGGCCTAAATCTCCGACGATCCGGCCGTCCATTACGGCGACGAGAGCCGTGACGCTGGAGCCTTGGGCTTCGATTGCGCGCCTGACGTCGTCGGCGCTCTGGTAGGGCAGGCGCAGCGTTCCGGACCGGTAACCCGGCATGTTGTGCAAGTCCGCCAAGCCCGCTACATCCGTCGCCGTCCTCGCGCGGATCTGCAGCCCGTCCGGCCAATTCGACGGGGCGCTTGAACTCGGATCTTGAAGGGACATTGCACTCTCCTAGGCTTGCGCGGGGAGAGCAGGCGTCTCGAACCCTGCTCGCCTCCGCAGGGTTTCTGAGATGGTTCGTTCCTTACCGACGCGACCCGACCCAGACACCCTGATAAGGGGTGACTGCCACGAGGGTCATCACTGCGGTCTGTTGGATGGCGAACATTGTCTCAGAATGGAGGCTGTCGGCAGCCGGGTCAAGCTCGGAAGCTCATGCTGAGTGATCTTGCCCGAATCCCCGGTCCGCCCTATGGCTTTATGATGTCCAGCTATCCGTTCTCCGGCAAGACCATTGCCATCGACTTCGAAACCGCGAGCGAAGCCCGCGCCAGCGCGTGCTCGATCGGGCTGGCATGGATCGAAGACGGTGAGGTCGTGCGCGTCGAGGAGCGGCTGATCCGCCCGCCGGGCATGCGGTTTTCGTCCTTCAACATCGCGATCCACGGCATCCGCCCGGAAGACGTCGCCGACCAGCCGGAATTCCCCGATGTGATGGCGGAGTTCTTCGAGGACTTCCACGGAGCGGCGATGATCGCGCACAATGCGTCCTTCGACTTTTCGGTGCTGCGGGCGAGCCTCGATTTCTATGGCCTCGCCTATCCGGAGCTCTCTTACTACTGCAGCGTCAAGCTCGCGCAGCGCCACTGGCCGGACTTGCCGTCTCACCGGCTGAACTGCCTCGCCGATCATCTCGGGCTTTCCTTCGACCATCATAATGCCGCCGAGGACGCGCGCGTCTGCGCGCTCGCCACGCTTGCGATGGCCGAGGAGGCCGGTGTCAGCGGGATCGGTGCGCTCGCCGAGCGGACGGGCGTCAGGCCCGGACGTCTGCACAGGGACGGCTACGAGGCCTGTTCCTTCGTCAAGCGGGCGCGAAGGGCGCCTGTCCTGCAGTGATGGTGACCATACCGCGTCGGCACGGAGCGCAGAGCTTGTCGCGGGCGGGCTCCGACGCCACATAAGGCGCGACCGGGTCGTATCCTCACCCAAGACCCGCAGACAAGTACAGGAGCGAAGCCATGCCCTTCCGCAAACCGATTTTCGCCGCAGCGCTCGTTCTCGCGGGCACGATTCCCGCCGCCGCCGAGGTGGTCGGAAAGGTGGGCGTGGACTGGGTCGGCAACGACATCGTCATCGAGGCCGTCACCGATCCTCAGGTGAAGGGCGTCACCTGCCACGTGACCTATTTCGACCGCTCGATCATCGACCGCCTTTCCAAGGGCAACTGGTTCGAGGACCCGTCGAACAATTCCATCGCCTGCCGTCAGACGGGACCGATCGAGATCGGCGACATCGACCTGTCGGAAGAGGGCGATGAGGTGTTCCGCGAAGGCATGTCGCTCATCTGGAAAAAGCTCGTCGTCAACCGCATCTACGACAAGGCGAACGACACGCTCATCTATCTCGTCCATTCGCGCCAGGTGGTGGACGGATCCGCGAAGATGGCGATCTCGACCGTTCCCCTGTTCGATCAGCCGGTGACGTGGAAGAACGGCAAACCGCGGTGAGACGGGATGCCGGCGACTGCCCGGTGTTCCAAAATGACCCAAAAAAGGTCGGTCAACCGTATCGCAAATGCGACAGGGTAACATCTTTTACCTTCAGATGTGACGGGATTTGAGGCAGGATACAACCGACGTGTTGTGAAATCGGCGATCTACCCCATCACCACATTTCACAGGCATGTCTTGCCAGTATCTCGGCCGAGGGCTTGCGTCCGAGGTCGTTGAAAAATGAAGGCCCTGGAAACGATCCGTTTCCAGGGCCTTTTCCATTCCGGGGATGTTCATGCGGATGCGGTGATGCCGCCGGAGGCCGCCTCGCGGAGGCGGCCGGGCGCATCAGTCAGGAAGGCCGGTCAGGCTCAGGCAGCTTGCGCCAGCTCGTCGGCGATGACGGTGTCGAGGTTCAGGAAGCAGACCATCGACTTTTCGAGCGCGACGATGCCGCGGCAGAAGGCGCGCTGGGCTTCCGGAATGATTTCCGGTGCCGGCTGCAGGTCTTCGGCGCGGATCGTCATCATGTCGGAAACCTGTTCGACCAGCAGACCGACCAGCTTGCCGGCGATGTCGGTGACGATGATGGCGGCGCGCTCGGAGGGTTCCGTCATCTTCATGCCGAGCCGGCAGGCCATGTCGATGACCGGGATGACGGCGCCGCGCAGGTTGATGAGGCCGAGGACATAAGGCGGCGTGTGCGGCATCGGCGTTACTGGCGCCCAGCCGCGGATTTCGCGGATCGCCATGATGTCGATGCAAAATTCCTGGTCGCCGAGATGAAAGGATACGATTTCCAGATAGGCGCCTGACTGCTTGATTGCGTTCGTCATGTCTGAACTCTTCCCGGTTTGTCGGCCGTGCGGATCGGGTCCTGTCTGCGCGGCGGCATTGCGTCGTCCGCAGCGTCTCGACGGAGCCGTGCCCCGCATTCGCGTCGGTGGTGCATGATCACTGCGGAGAGCCTAGGAGATGGGTCGGCCATCCCGGCGGACATGATGTCCAAACGATCCTTGCGGAATCATCTTCGCCCCGCGAGAGTGGCAGAGATTTCTTAAACATCCGCTAATCGAGGGGCTTTGCCGGTCGTGGCCTCAACTGAGCGCGACGACGCGCCGGTAGAGATGCCAGGTCGCGTGTCCGAGAACCGGCAGTGCTGCGAGCAGGCCGACGAACAGCGGGACCATCGCCAGGATCGCCGCCGCGGCGACGATGACGCCGAAGCCGAGCATCGCTACGGGGTTCTCGACGACGGCACGCACGCTGGTGATCATCGCTGTGACGAAGTCGATGTCGCGGTCGAGCAGCAGCGGCATCGAGATCACCGTCACGGTGAAGAGTACGGTCGCGATCACCGCGCCGACGATCGTGCCGACCGCCAGGAAGAGCAGGCCTTCCGGTGTCGTGGTCACGACCGTGAGGAAGGCCGGCAGCGAGGCGGAAATCTTGAAGCCGAGGAAAAGTGCGAGCAGCAGGCGTACCTGGTAGATCCAGACCCAGAAGACGAAGAGCACCACGAAGGCCATCCAGGAGAGCTGGCGCTCGCGCTGGCGGAAAACCTCCGTGAGGATGCCGCGCCACGTGACGGGCTGACCCGCTTCGTCCCGCCGGCTGATCTCGTAAAGCCCGACGGCGACGAAGGGGCCGATCAGCGGGAAGCCGATCGCGATCGGGATGATCATCCACGGCTGGTGATAGAGGCTGAGCATGGCGACGATGAAGAGACCGCCCACGGCATAGATGCCGCCGAAGAACAGGCCGAAAAGCGGGTAGCGCCGAAAATCCTTCCAGCCCTCCCGCAACGCCGCCCGGACATCGGTGAGGCCGATGGTATTGATGCGGATCTTGTGCGGCGGTGCCGCGCCGATTGCCTGTTTTCCCATGCGTCCCTCCCAAGACTTCCGGCAGACATTCCGGAACACAGGATTGCAGATCGGTGGCCGTTGTCCATCGCTTTTCGCAACGCTTGAGAGCAAGATTGGGACTTCTCCGACGCGGCGGGAGGCGATATGTGTGATCGCATGGAGCAGCAGGCGTCAAAATCACCGCGGATCGCCCTATGGGCCGCGCTTTTCGGCGCCGGCGCAGCGGCGACGGGTGCGGTTTTCGCGGGCTGGCTGAACTATGGCTCGGCGATCGTGCTCGCCTATATGGAAAACGGGCTTTCCAGCTGCTTCTGAGCCAGCGAGACAAATCCGCGCGCTTTTCCCGGATAACCGCCTATTGAATTGCGCCGGCCGCCGCCGGGTTGTATCAGCGGGACATGAAGTGCGGCGGAACGACTCCCGTGCGTTCGGCCCGATAGAAACAGGACAGGGATAGATGAAGACGCTGCGGATCATTCTCTGGGGGGGCGTTCTGGTTTTCGCCGGGCTGCTCGGATGGCTGACCTTCCAGGTCACACAGTCGAAGGAGCAGATCGCGGAAGCGCCGTTCGGCGTGCCGTTCCAGCTCATCGACCAGACCGGCAAGCCCATCACCGAACAGGCCTTCCGCGGCAAGCCGACGGCGCTCTTCTTCGGTTTCACCCATTGCCCGGAAATCTGCCCGACGACGCTCTTCGAGCTCAACGGATGGCTGGAGAAGGTCGATCCGGACGGCACCCGGCTGCAGGCCTATTTCGTGACCGTCGATCCGGAGCGGGATTCGCCCGAAATGCTCAACGACTACATTTCCAACGTCACCAAGCGCGTGATCGGCATCGGCGGCCCGCCGGAGAAGGTGGCCGAGGTCGTCAAGGGCTTCCGCGTCTACGCCAAGAAGATTCCGCTCGACGAGAACGACCCGAACGGCGACTACACCATGGATCATACGGCGTCCGTCTTTCTGCTCGACGCCGGGGGCCGGTTCAAGGGCACCATCTCCTACGGCGAGAACCCGGACGTGGCGGTGCAGAAGCTCGAAAATCTCAAGAACGGCTGATGCCGACGCCGGCCTCGCTGGCATCTCCCAGGTTGCCAGCGGCGGCCGGGCGTTGTACCGGAGACGACGACAGAGGGCAGGGCCGGTGGTCCTGCCCGTTTCCATGACCAGGAAGGCCCGTCGTGAGTGAAATCCGCCTCTACGTAACCGTCACCGAAAAAGTGGCGAACGACATCCTCGAGCTGATGACCAACTTCTTCGGCGAGGAGGATTACGCGATCGCGACCACCGAGGTCGACGAGAAGAACGACGTCTGGGAAGCCTCGATCTACCTGATGGCGGAGGAGGAGGCGGAGGTCCACGAACGCCTTCGAGAAATGCTCGCCGAAGATTTTTCGTCGCTCGAGATCGAGCGCGAAGTCATCCCCGACATCGACTGGATCGCCAAGTCGCTCGAAGGACTGACGCCGGTCCGCGCCGGGCGCTTCCTCGTCCACGGCTCGCATGACCGCGACAAGGTCCAGGTCAACGACCTCGCCATCGAGATCGACGCCGGCCAGGCCTTCGGGACCGGCCATCACGGCACGACGGCGGGATGCCTCGAAATGATCGCCGACGTTACGCGGGCGGAGCGCCCCCGCAATGCGCTCGACCTAGGGACGGGAAGCGGCGTTCTGGCGATTGCCGTGCGACGCCTGCTGCCGATCCCGGTGCTTGCGACCGACATCGATCCGATCGCGGTCCGGGTCGCCAAGGAAAACGCCCGCCGAAACGGCATTGCCGCCGGCATCGAGTTCCGGGTCGCTCCCGGCTTTCACTCCACGGCTTTCAGCAAATACGGCCCGTTCGACCTGATCATCGCCAACATTCTTGCACGACCGCTGATGAAGATGGCGCCGCAACTGGTCGCCAACCTTTCGAGCGGCGGTTCGGTCATCCTGTCGGGGATTCTCGCGAGCCAGCGGTGGAAGGTGATCGCCGCCTATAACGGCGCCGGGCTGAAGCACGTCCGCACGATCTGGCGCAACGGCTGGGTGACGATCCACCTGCGCGGCTGAGGCGGGTGGGGTCGAAGTTCTGCTGCATTGCAGTATTGCTTCTGACGCATAGCTCAAGGCAGGTCCCGAAATACGAAAGGCGGCATCCGGGGATGCCGCCTTTCCGATCAGATCGACTGATCGATGCATGGGCCTGGGAGGAGGAGAAGCCCATGCGTGTCGCGTATTCCGGCACCGGCGCAGACCTGGGAGGAGGAGGGGCCTGCGCGGCGTTCAATCAGAATACGGAGCCTGTCGCCCGCTTGCGGCGGAGTTCCGCGCGGCTGGTGCCGATGGTTTCCAGCGTCTTGTCGTCCAGAGACAGCAGCGCGTCGTTGACATAACGGCTGGCCTGACGCTCGCGCGCTTCGATGATCCGCTGATACGCCCTGCGAAGGAAGGAGCTTGCCATCTTCGTGTTCCTTTCGTGCCGGGCGGCGATCCCGCCCGTTCGATGAGTTGAATATAGTGACTCCGGCGCGGGGCGGCAGAGGGTAATCCCTCATGGGTGTTATGCGTCTTGCGCATGGATCGCTCGCCGCTTGGGCACTGCCCCTGCTGTTCTGAACAAAAACGAGGCAGGCTGCCGCTGATGTCGGCTGACGCTGCTTTGTCCCGCGTTCGCCGATCCGAGAAAACCTGATGAACCGGGCTCGGCTCTTGCTATAAGGCAAATCAGTCATCAGTCAGAGCGAGTCCGCCATGTTCCAGTCCTTCGAGGTGAAGTCCACTCCACAGTTCGGTCGCGCGCGTGTCGAGGCGCTACGGGCGCGGTTTGCCGCGCTCGGCATCGACGGCTTCCTGGTGCCGCGTGCCGACGAGTATCAGGGCGAGTATGTTCCCGAATCCGCCGAGCGGCTCGCCTGGCTGACGGGCTTCACAGGATCGGCGGGGCAGGTGCTCGTCACCATGGCGGAGGCGATCGTCTTCGTCGACGGCCGCTATGTGACGCAGCTTGCCGAACAGGTCGATCCTTCCGTATTCAAGGGCGGGGATCTCGTCGGCGAGCCGCCGCACAAGTGGATCGCGGCCCGCGCGCCGAAGAGGTTCCGCCTCGGCATCGATCCGTGGCTGCACACCGGCGCGGAAGTCCGGCGGCTGGAGAAGGCGCTCGCGGAGAAGGACGGTGCGCTGGTGCTGCTCAGGGAGAACCCGCTGGATGCCCTTTGGACGGAGCGGCCGGCCGAGCCGCTCGGCGCCGTCTCGATCCAGTCGCAGTCCTATTCCGGTGTTCCGGCCGAGGAGAAGATCGCCCGCATTGCCCGGGAGCTCGGGGAGAAGGACCTGTCCGCCGCACTCGTCACCGATCCCTCATCGGTCGCCTGGATCTTCAACATCCGCGGCAGCGACGTGCCGCATACGCCGCATCCGCTGGCCCGCGCGATCATCGAGGCGAACGGACATGCCGTGCTCTTCCTCGACAAGCGCAAGACGGGGCTCGAGGCGGAAACCTATCTCGCCGGGCTGTGCACGCAGGTCGAGCCGCTGGAGCTTTCGCCGCGGCTGCAGGCGCTCGCCGCCTCCGGTGCCCGCATCCTCGTCGATCCCGACCTGACGCCGTTCGCGCTCTCGGAACTGATCCGCGATCACGGCGGCACGGTGGTGGAGGGCAACGACCCGGCGAAGATCCCGCGCGCCGTCAAGAACACGGTCGAACTCAACGGCTCGGCCGTCGCCCATGTCCAGGACGGTGTCGCCGTCGTTGAGTTCCTTTCCTGGTTCGACCGCCAGCGGCCGGGCACGGTGACGGAGATCGGTGCGATCCAGGCGCTCGAAGAGGCGCGTCGGCGCGTCGGCGAGCGCATGCAGAACCCGCTCAAGGACATTTCCTTCGACACGATTTCCGGCACCGGCGACCATGCAGCGATCATGCACTACCGGGTGACGACCGAGACCGACCGGACGATCGATTCCGGCGAACTTTTCCTCATCGATTCCGGCGCGCAATATGTGAACGGCACGACCGACATCACCCGCACCGTCGCCGTCGGGCCGGTGTCGGACGAGAAGAAGCGCTTCTTTACGCTGGCCCTCAAGGGCATGATCGCGATCAGCGCGGCACGGTTCCCGAAGGGGACGCGCGGCTGCGACCTCGATCCCCTTGCGCGCATCGCGCTCTGGAAGGCGGGGGCGGATTTCGCCCATGGAACCGGCCACGGCGTCGGCTCCTATCTTTCGGTTCATGAGGGGCCGCAGCGCATTGCAAGACTTTCGACGCAGGAACTGCTGCCGGGCATGATCCTCTCGAACGAGCCCGGCTACTATCGCCCCGGCGCCTTCGGTATCCGCATCGAAAATCTTGTCTATGTGCGTGACGCCGAGCCGGTCGAGGGCGGCGACATGCCGATGCTCGGCTTCGAGACGCTGACCTATGTGCCGATCGACAAGTACCTCGTCGTCACCGACCTCCTGACGGCGGAGGAGCTCGACTGGCTCGATGCCTATCATCGCCGCACGCGCGAGGAGCTGATGCCGCTCATCTCGGATGAAGAGACGCGGGCCTGGCTCGAACGGGTGACCGAGCCGTTCAGCCGATGAAATAGCGCATCGCCATCACCGCGACCCATCCGGAAACGAGGAGCGGGATGGCGGAGAACCGCAGACCGACGGCAAGGGCGACCGCCATGGCGACCTTGACGTCGGTGCCGCCGGCAAAGAAGGCGGGCGCGACGAGCGTCGTCAGCACCGCCGCCGGCACGGCGCTGAGTGCTGCCTCCAGGCGCGGCGGCACGGTCTTCAGCCGCGCGATCAGCAGATAGCCGCCGATGCGGGTGAGGTAGGTCGCGACCGCGGCGGCGACGATCAGGAGCGTCATGTAGGGGGTGAGGAACTCGCTCATTCGCCGGCCTCCGCGCTGGCCGGTGCCGGCAGCGGCGTTGCAGCCTTCGGCGGCAGCAGTGCGGCGAGCGCCACGCCGGCGAGCGCGCCGATGCTGACATGCCATGGCGTGCCGACCATGCGGTAGGCGATGATGGAGACGGCGGCGCTGACGGCGACCACCGGCAGGAAGTTCGCCCGGCGGCGGAAGCCGAGGACGAGCCCCATGAAATAGATCGGCAGCAGCACGTCGATGCCGATCGCCGCCGGATCGCCGATCATGCTGCCGAAGTAGGCGCCCACCGTCGTCGTCGCCACCCAGCCGACATAGATCGTCGCGGCGAAGCCGAAATACCAGGCGAACGAGACGGACCGTCCGGTCTCGCCGCGCGTCAGCGTCTCGGCGAATTGCGGATCGGTCAGCAAGAAGAAGGAGAGCGCCTTCTGGAGCGGCGAAAAATGCCGGATGAAGGGCGCGATCGCCGCCGAATAGAGGATGTGGCGGAAGTTGACGGCGAAGATCGACAGCACGATCACCCACATCGGCACGTCGTGGCCAAAGAGCTCGATGCCGACGAGCTGGCTCGCCCCGGCAAAGACGATCGCGCTCATCAGGGTCGCTTCGGCGACCGTTTGCCCGTTGGCGACGGCGACGGCTCCGTAGAGCGCGGCAAAGGGAATTGTCGAGATCAGGATCGGCGAACTGCCGCGCAGGCCGTCGAAAAGGTCGGATTTCATGGAAGGCTTCCTTTTGCCGAACAGATAGAGGCGAGGCGCCTGCCGGACAATTGAATTTGCCTGATGGATCGATTGATTCGCCTTACCGGTCGTGGCAGGTTCCGGCGATAGCGATCCTCTCCCAAGGAGCAGGCGGATGCCGAAACTCGATTTCTCCAATGACGATCAGGCGGCGATCGTCGCGCGGGTGAGGGACTATTTCCTCTCCGAATTCGACCTCGACGTCGGGCGCTTCGAGGCCGAGGCGATCCTGACCTTTTTCGCCAAGGAGATCGGCGCCCATTTCTACAATCGCGGACTTTACGACGCGCAGTCGGTGATCGTGAACCAGGTGGACGTCATCAACGACGCAATCTACCAGCTCGAGAAGACGCCCGGCGACTGAAAGGCGCCGGGCCAGATCGTGCCTCCGGTCCTACTTCTTCGGGCGAACCTGAAAGGTATGCTCAGGTCCCGGAAATGTCCGCGCGCGGACCTCCGTCGCATAGTCCTCGGCCGCCCTGGAGATGACGTCGGCCAGTTCGGCGAAATGCTTGACGAAGCGCGGCCTGAAATCGTTGAACAGGCCGAGCATGTCGTCCGACACGAGCACCTGGCCATCACAGGCGGGCGATGCGCCGATGCCGATCGTCGCGGCCGATACCGCCCCGGTAATCTCCCGGGCCAGCGGCTCGACCGTTCCCTCGATCACCATGGCGAAGGCGCCGGCTTCGTCGATGGCGCGGGCATCCCTGCGGATCTTGTCAGCTTCCTTGTCGGTGTGGCCCTTGGAGCGGTAGCCGCCCGAGGTGTTGACCTGCTGCGGCATCAGCCCGACATGGCCGAAGACCGGTACGCCGCGGGATACGAGGAAGGCGACGGTTTCCGCCATTTCCTCGCCGCCTTCGAGCTTGACGCCGTCGCAGCCGGTTTCCTTCATGATGCGGGCGGCGGTGCGGAAGGCCTGTTCCTTCGATTCTTGATAGGAGCCGAAGGGCAGGTCGACGATGACGCAGGCGCGGTTGACGCCGCGCATGACGGCCTGGCCATGGGCGATCATCATCTCGACGGTGACGCCGACCGTGGTGTCGAGACCGTAGAGCACCATGCCGAGGCTGTCGCCGACGAGCAGCAAGTCGCAATGCGGGTCGAACAGGCGCGCCATCGGCGTCGTGTAGGCGGTGAGCGAAACGACCGGACGCTGGCCCTTGAGTGCCGTGATGTCATTCGGGGTCAGCCGCTTCTGGCGGGGCGGGGTGCTCATGTCAGGCGGCCTCCATGCCGTTTTCGGATGCGATGTCGATCACGCGGTTGTCGAGCAGCTTTGTCCTGCCGATGTGCACATAGAGCAGGATCAGTGCGGCGTCCTCGATGGTTTCAAGCCGCGCCAGCGTGACCGGGTGGCGCACGGCGACGACTTCCGGTATCGCGAGCGGCTCGCCGCGGATGAAGGCGTCGAGCTTGGCTTCGAGTTCGGCCGGGTTACGGACACCCTCACGGATCAGGCGGCCGGCTTCGTCGAGGGTCCGCGGCACGATCACGGCCGCACGGCGCTCCTCCGCCGAGAGATAGACGTTGCGCGACGAGCAGGCGAGGCCGTCCGCCTCGCGCACGGTCGGGACCGGAACGATCCGCACCGGCTGGGCGAGGTCCTCGACCATGCGGCGGATGACCGCGACCTGCTGGTAGTCCTTCTCGCCGAAATAGGCGGTGTCCGGCTGAACGATGTTGAAGAGTTTGGTGACGACAGTGGCGACGCCGGCGAAATGGCCGGGGCGGGCCGCACCTTCAAGCTCCGATCCGAGCTTCGGCACGTCGACCACCGTTTCCATCGGCCGCGGATACATGTCCGCGACGGCCGGGGCAAAGAGGAAATCAACGCCGGCGGCTTCGAGCAGCGCGCTGTCGCGCGCAAGGTCGCGGGGATACTTGTCGAGGTCCTCGCTGGCGCCGAACTGCAGCGGGTTGACGAAGATGGAGACCACCGTCACGTCGTTCCCGGCCCTGGAATTTGCCACAAGCGTCATATGCCCGTCATGGAGGTAGCCCATGGTCGGCACGAAGCCGACTGTCTTTCCCGCCCTTCTGAGCGGTGCCAGGCGCAGGCGCAACTCCTCGATGGTGCTGACCGTTTCCATCCGGCCTCCTCCTTTTCGCACTTGCGAAGGCTCACTAGCGCGCGCGTGAAAAAAAGGCAATTGATGAAATCGGGTGCAGCCCTTCGGCTATAGGAGTATGTCGGCGCTGCGGACGATCTCGACACCCTTTTCCCGCATCTCGGCGATCGCCGTCTTGACGCCTTCCGGGTCGATGCCGCGGCTCGCATCCTCGACGAAGCGGACCTTCACGCCGGGCAGCATTTCCACGGCATCGATCGCCGAGAACTTCACGCAATAGTCGGTTGCAAGGCCGCAGATGTCGACCTCTCTGACGTCCTTTGCCTTCAGGTAGTCCGTAAGCCCGGTCAGCGCCGCACGGTCATTGTCGCGGAAGGCGGAATAGCTGTCGACGGCCGGGTTCTGACCCTTCCGCTGTACATGGTCAATGCGGCCCACGTCGAGGTCCGGATGGAAGGCGGCGTCCTGCGTCCCTTGCACGCAATGGTCCGGCCAGAGCATCTGCGGCTTGCCGGAGAGTTCGCCCATCTCGAAGGGCGATTTGCCGGGATGGGAGGAGGCGAAGCTGCCGTGGCCCGGTGGATGCCAGTCCTGCGAGGCGACCACGAGGTCGTATTTGCCGCTCGCCATCAGGGCGTTGGCAACCGGTACGATTTCGTCGCCGCCGGCGACCGGCAGGTTTCCGCCGGGGCAGAAGCCGTTCTGGATATCGATCAGCAGCAGGGCTCGGGCCATCGTGGTTCCTCTCTTGCGTTCACCGGGCAGGATGGCGACCGCTTCGTCCGGGATCAAGGGTGAAAGCGTGTCCTTCTGCGGGAAACTGGCGACAAATGACTGAGACCGAAAGGGATTTCGATCGCATCTATTGCGCCATGGACCGCTGGCGCTATGCTTCCGGTGGTTGAACGGGAGGCGAGGAAACAACGCAGATGTCGATACGGAGACTACACCGGAAGGCACCGTCGCTCACCGCCGTCACGTTTGGTTTCGTGGCGGCCAGTGTCGTCGTCGCCGGCCTCTTGCTGTTCCTGCTGATGCGCGAGCGCCTCGAAACCTATGGACGCGAGACCATTGCGACGGAGATCGGCATCCGCGCAACAGGTGTTCAGACAGCGCTTGCCCATCTCCTGCACGAGGAGTGGTCGACCGTCAAGGCCATGGCGCAGGATGTGGCCACGGACGACCCCGAGACGATCCACCAGAAGCTGCAGATGCTGGTGGGCGAGGGGAGGCGGCTTTCGTGGGCGGGTTATGCCGGTCTCGATGGAACAATTCAGGCATCTTACAATAACGTCTTGCTCGGCGAGGACGTGTCCACGACGTCGTGGTTCGAGACCGGCGTTACGAAACCTACGGCGCAGGACGGGCCGCAAGCCCTTCAACTGCCGCGAGGGCATGGAAGGCTGCCATCGTTCGTGCTGTTGGCTGCACCTGTCCGCAACGCCGACGGTCAGGTTCGCGGCGTGCTTTCTGCTCATCTCGATCGGTCGTGGGCCGCTGGGCAGTTGCGGGACGTTGCAAGGGCGCTGGATATCGAGGTTCTGCTCATCGATTCCAAGGGCAATATCATCGTGGCGACGGGTGGAGACGTCGAGGAAATGCCTGATCTCCCCAGTGTTCGGGCGGCGCAAACAGGAGCGCCGGCCATCAGTCTCGAACGCTGGCCGGACGGCCGGCTCTATTTCAGCGCATCGGTTCCCAGCATTTCCTACCGCGATCTTCCCTCGCTCGGGTGGAGCCTCGTTGCGAGCATTCCGGCAGACGTGGCGGCGGTGTCGGCTGAGCGGCTTTCCCGGGGCATGATCTTCTACCTCGCGAGTTTCGGATTGATGTTGCTCTTGCTGACGATGATCTTCGTGGAGTCCTTCATCCGTCCGTTCGGTGTGCTGGCGCGGATCGCAAGCAAGATCGCCGATGGTGCCGAGATCTATCCGCCGGACACCAATCGCACACGTGAATTGCAGATGATCACGGCGGCGATCGTACGCCTCCAGACCCGGCTGCACCGGCACTGAGCCCGACGTCTACCGCGCGTGAGAACCGAAGACGAGATCGTGCAGGATCGCGCCGATCCGGGTCCGTGTGACACCCGGCGCCGATCCCTCGGCGTAGAGGCGACGGAGCAGTGCTTCGTACTGCCGGTCGGTGGTATCGAGCGAGATCAGGCCACCGTCGGACGTCGTCTCGATGACGTAGCCCGAGACATCCCCGACATCCCTTACGGCGACTTCGACAGGCGAACCCTCCGCCAGAACCAAGCCGCGCACACGAGCCGATTGCTGGGTGAGGTCGGTCAGCCAGACGCGGTGCAGCCCGTCGTCGAGGCGCATCCGCACCCGTTGCGGCCGGTCGTCGAGATGGCTTTCGACGCGGGGCATCTCCACGCAGACCGTCATCGTCACGGCAAGCGTCATCAGGTTGTAGAGGCTCCAGAAGAGTACGATGGATTTGCCTTCTCCGGCGTCGTTGAAGACGAAGCGGTCGGAGAGGAGGCCTATGACGAGGCCGAGGAGCGTCAGCGCCGCGAGAATGAGGAACGGCGCCATCATGCGCCACTGCACGACGAACTGGCTGCGATCTCCGCCCTTCGCCGTCACCTTGAAACTGCGGTTCCTAGGTCGGATGAGGCCGGTCCAGGTCGCGCGGATGATCGGGATCGCGCCGAGCAACTGGCTGACGTCGTTGACGATCGGGATGACGAGGCCGCGCGAGATGAAGTTCAGGGCAAAGAGCGTCCAGACGTAGTAAGCGCCGAAATGCGAGAGGATTTCCGGCACCGAGGCATAGACGGCGATCGTGCCGAAATACCAGTAGAGCAGGGGATAGACGAAGGCGGCGAGACGGAAGGGGTAGGTCGTCACCCAGTAGAGCAGGCTGTCGAGGACGCTCCAGCGGTCGCGCAGGCGTAGAGGCTTGCGCAACGAGAACGGGCCATAGTCGCTGCGGACGATCTGCATCAGGCCGAGGCACCAGCGGGCCCGCTGCGTGACGTATTCCTTGAGGCCCTCCGGCGCGAGGCCTTCCGTCAGCGCCTCGTTGAGGTAGGCGGTGTGCCAGCCCTTGGCCTCCAGCACCAGTGTCATCAGGAAATCCTCCGTCACGCTCTCGGTCGGGAAACCGCCGACATCGACGAGTGCCGTCCAGCGGACGACGGAGGAGGTGCCGCAGCAGAAGGCGATGTCCCAGGCGTCGCGGCTCGGCTGCAGGTGATCGAAGAAGAAGCGCTGTTCATCGGGATAGGAGCGGCTCAGCCCGAGATTGTGCTGGATCGGGTCCGGATTGAAGAAGTGCTGTGGTGTCTGGACGAGCCCGACGTTGTGGCGATGAAACAGCGCAAGGGAGCGGCTCAGAAAATTGCGATGCGGAACAAAGTCCGCGTCGAGGACGGCGACGAAGTCAGGGACCTCGCCACGCTCGGTGAGCCAGGCGATCGCATGATTGAGATTGCCGGCCTTCGAGCCCTTGTTGTCCGGTCGGCGGAGATAGTTCACCGCCTGTTCGCGGCAATAGTCCGCCAGCCAATCGCGCCGGCCATCATCGAGGACGTAGACCGCGGTGTGCGGGTGGTCGAGTGCCTTGGCGCCGGCGATCGTCCGGGCGAGCACCTCCTCTTCTTCGTTATAGGTGGCAATCAGCACAACGACCTTGGGAGGAGGGGCGGGGTGCCACCAGTTGCGGGCCGCCGTCGCTTCAGGCGATCGGTTCTTGCGGCGCATCAGGATGACGAAGGCGCTGAAGGAGGAGGCGAGGGCGGCGGCCTCGATCAGGAAGAAGCTCCAGGTGACTACGCAATCCCAGGTCGCCCCGAAGGGGGCGAGCGTCTCGGTCGCGCGCCAGACGATGTAGCGGGCCGAAAGGATGATGGCGACGGCAAAGATCAGAGCCCGGTGGGAGACGGTCTCCCGGCGCAACACGAAAGGGGCGACGAGGGTGATGCCGAAGACGATCGCGACCACTGCGTAAGCCGATTGCAGCTCCGTCGGATGCAGCTCGAGCATGGGCTACCGCCAGAGCCGCCGCAGCCAGTCGAGCGGCCGTGCCTCGAAGAAGGCCCGGCCGGTGCGACCGATCGCGCAGCGCAGCTTGTCGTCGCCGAGGAGGCCGGGAACGGAAAGGGTGACATCGAATCGCTCGAGATGCCGCGGGCTCGCGGCGACGGCGAGATTTCGGTAGACACTCTCCGCACCCGAACCCGCGAGACGGATGATCGTGGCATCGAAGACGCGTGTTTCTCCTGTCGGGCGAAACTGGGCGGCCTGGCCGTGCTGCAGGGTGTTGTAGGTGCTTTCGCTCACACTCAGCGTCACCATGGTGGAATCGCAGTCCACCAGTTGGAACAGCTCCTGTCCTTGCCCGATCCGCTCGCCACCGGTCGTCATCAGCGTCCAGAGGATGCCGTTGACATTGGCGGAGAGGGTGGCGTGGGAGGTCCGGGTAAAGCGCAGGCGCTCTGCATTCAGGCGCTCGCGCTGTGCCGCAAGGATGGCGATCTGAGCGGTGAGGGCGGTCGTCAGTTCCGATTCCTGCCAGCGCAGTTCACTGATCCGCTGCTCGGAATAGGGCGCGTCATTGTAGCCGTCGCCGAGGAAGACGCCGCGCCCTCCGGCGTTGAGACCAACCTGTGCGGCGGCGGTTTCCGCCTGCGCCCTTTCGAGCTCGCGCTCGGCGACCTGCAGGCGGGATTCGGCCTGTTCGAGCTCGCTCATCCTCTCGGCCCCGGTCGTGGTGAGCTTGCTCGCCCGGTCCAGCATATGTTGGTAGAGATGGATCTGCGCCTGCCACGCCTCTTCGGCGGCCTTCGACGCGGCAAGCTCCGCCTTCATCTGTTCCTGCCGCTCGCGTTGATAGACGTTGGCGCGCTCTTGCAGCTTGGCGATCGCCTCGCGAACCGCGCCGAGTGCGCCTTCGAGCCGCGCGCGCTCGGCCTCGGCCCTCGCCCTTTCGTCGGCGAGGTCGGAGAGGCGGGAATTGTTGGCGAGATCGTCGTCGATGAAGCCGAGCGTCTGGCCGGCGCGCAACCTTGCTCCGAGGACCGGCGCGTCGAAGGTCAGCAGACCGGCGATCGGCGCTCTCGCCGTGGTCAGCCTGGCATTGATGACCGCATCCGCGCTGGCACCGGCCAAATGTTCGCCGATGATCACGAACAGCGCAAGTCCGACCAGAAGGACCCCGATTGTCAGCTGTGCAAGTCTCATCCGCCGCCTCCCGTATTCCGTGTTGAGGACTGTCTGGTCGGCCATTCAAGATAGCGGCAAACGGGGAGCGCTGCAGCTGGAAAGAGCGGTTGTTAACCGCAAAAGTTGAATCAGGTTAACGGGATGGCGCCATCTTCTCCCAATGAACAGGAGCTTGAGGTGGCCTCGACGAGGAGATCGCGTGCCATTCCGTTACAACCGCGGCGAACGGCCGTTTTCAGTGGAGAAAGACGCCGACGCTCGCTGCCCGTCCGGCGGCGTCGATGACGGTCAGCGTCGAGAAGCCGACGCCCTCCGGCGTCCATTCCGCCGTGCGCCTGCGCGAGCGGTCGCCCAGCGGGACGCCGTTCGCAAGCCAGCGGAAGGGCGCGCGGCCGGCCTGCAGCTTGACGACGAGGGGAAGCGGCTTGCCGTCGGGGCCGGCTCCGAGTTCGACGTGGGCGCCTTCCGGCGGGTAGACGATGCGTGGCGCCTTCTCCCGCGAGGATGTCGCGAGCAGGCCGTTGGCGCCCATCGAATAGCGTCGGAGGGCGGGCGGCAGATCGGCCTGCGCGATCCGTTCAGCGCCGGGCGGCGGGGAGGGCAGCGGTGTGCCACCCACACCGGATTTGGCAAAAGCCTGGAAGAGGATCGGTGCGGCCGAACCGTAGCCGGTGATGCCGGGAACGGCGGCATTGTCCGGCCGTCCCACCCAGACTCCCAGCACGTAACGTCCGTCGTAGCCGACGGACCAGGCGTCGCGGTAGCCGTAGCTGGTGCCGGTCTTGTAGGCGATGCCGAGCGGACGGCTGCCGAGTGGTGGCAGGACGCCGCGCAGGATATCCGTGACGTTCCAGGCGGCGACCGGCTCCATCAGCGGCGCGCCGTCGATGATCGTTTCGGCAGTGTCGCGCACCCCGTCGCCGAGGCGGATCGGCGAGCCGCGATTGGCCAGCGCCGCATAGGCCTGGACGAGATCCTTCAACGTCACGCCGGCACCGCCGAGCGCGATCGCCAATCCCGGCGCCTCGCCGGTCGGCAGCGCCAGACGAACACCGGTCCGGCGCAGCCGGGACAGCAGTTCGGCCGCGCCGACGGCGTCGAGCAGGCGGACAGCCGGGACGTTGAGCGACAGCTGGAGCGCCTGGCGGATGCTGACGTCGCCCTGGTAGGTCATGTCGAAGTTGCGCGGCCGGTAACCGAAGAAATCGGCTGGACGGTCCTCGATGATCGTCTCTTGCGCAATCAGGCCCTGCTCGAAGGCGAGACCGTAGATGAAGGGCTTGAGGGTCGAGCCGGGCGAACGCTCCGCGCGCGTCATGTCGATCCAGCCGGAACGGGCGGCATCGAAATAGTCGGCGGAGCCCACCTCCGCGACGATTTCGCCGGTCGTGGCATCGGCCATCAGCATGGCGAGCGAGGTCCGTGCCGGCAGGTCGACGGCCGCTTGACCGGCGACGGCTTCCAGTTCTGCCTGCACGGATTTCCGGAGTGTCGAGTGATGGATGCGGGCCTGCGGGTCATCGCGCCGCGCCGCTTCCGCGAGATGAGCGGCAAGGGCGGGCAGTGCCAGCCGCTCTTGCGGTACGGGTGCGAGGTTGGCGCGGGCAACCTCGCGCGCCTCCATCATGCCGTAGGCCTGCATGCGTTCGAGGACGCGCTGGCGCGCGGCCTGAGCGGCGGCCGGGTTTCGGTCGGGCCGGCGCAGTTCGGGAAGCTGCGGCAGCGCCACCAGCAGCGCCGCCTCGGCGACCGTCAGACGCTTCGGCTCCTTGCCGAAATAGGCGAGGCTTGCCGCGCGCACGCCCTCGAGGTTTCCGCCGTAGGGGGCATGGGTGAGGTAGAGATCGAGGATCTGCTGTTTCGACAACCGTCGCTCGATCTGCAGTGCCCGCAGGATCTGCAGGAACTTTGCCGAAAAGGAGCGCTCACGGCGCGGCTCCATGAGGCGGGCGACCTGCATCGACAGCGTCGAACCGCCCGAGACGATGCGGCCGTTCGAGACAAACTGCAGCGCGGCGCGCGCGAGGGCGACGACGTCGACGCCCGGATGGTCGTAGTACCGGCGATCCTCGTAGGCGATCAGCATCTCGACGAAGCGCGGATCGACGTCGGTGCTCGTCGTCTTCAGCCGCCAACGCCCTTCGGGGGTGGCGAAGGCCCGGAGCAGTTGCCCGTCTGCATCCAGAAGTCCCGCCGATACGGCGTCGTCCGCCGCAATCGGCGGCGGATATGCCGCGTCGAGGGCGTCGAGCCCCCAAAGGGCACCCGCCGTCATGAGGACGGCGAGGCCGGCGGCCGCGGAGATTTTCTTCCAGCCGGGCATCAGGGTGCCGCCTTGACCTCCATGCGGCCGGTCGCGGTCCGCGCGGAGTATTCCGGCCGGTACATGTCCTCGACCTGCGCCGCCGGATGGGCGTAGGTGCCCGGCGTCACGGCGCGCACGACATAGGCGAGGGTGATTTCCTCGTCATTGTCGGCAGGCCGGTCGATCGCCGCCACGAAACGGTCGTTGCGGAATTCGAGATGCGCCGGCTCGGTTTCGCCGATCCAGTCGAAGTTTTCGAGCTGTGCGCTGTCGACGAGGCTTGGATTGTCGATCTCAAAGCCTGCCGGCAGCAGGTCGCTAATAAGGATCTGCGAGGGCCAGCTGTCGGCTTCGGTGACCGACAGCACGACGACGTAGCGCTCGTTCTGCTGCGCTTCGGTGACGTTCGCCTCCTCGCCGTCGAGCGTGTAGTAGGTACGCTCGATGGTGAAGCCCTCGCCGCCGGCCGGGGGCGCTTCC
>NZ_JAMXLD010000001.1:2177117-2346372 GCF_024054295.1 Ciceribacter sp. RN22 | reverse complement strand
GGTGCGGCGACCGTCGTCACCGCTGCGGTGATCGGCGCGCTGCTGCGGTTGGTGAGCACGACCGGTTGGGCGAGCAGCTGGTCGCCGGGAATGGTCGCCATGTAGCCGCCGGTATGGCTCGCGCCGTTGACGTCGACCTTCAGCGCATCGTCGCCCTTCTGCAACGCGCGGGCGGCGAGCAGCGTCCAGGTCTGCTCCTGGGTGCTGGTGTAGCGCTTCGTCGAAAGCTCGCGGGAGACGGTCTTGGTGAGCCCCGACAGGATCGGCGGCACCGGCCGGCTCTCGGCGGCGAGCGCGAGGATCGCCGCGCCGTCGCGCAGCGTGCTGCCGTAATAGTCGGCATAGTTGAAGCTGACCTTGGTCAGAACGGCCTTTTCCGTCATGCCGGCGGCCTCGGTGAAGATCGCCTTGGAGCGCTGGCCGTCGCCGTAAAGCGCAAGCGCCGCGGCGAGATGGGCCTTGGAGAGCGGCGTCGGGAACTCGCCGAGGCGGGTATCGGCATAGTAGCGCAGGTCGCTGATCGCCGCCCGCTTGTTGCGCGCGAGCACGTAGAGGGCATAGGCCAGCTCGTCGCCGCGGTCCTTGACGTCGATGTCGTAGCCGGTCTGGTTCTGCAGGTTGTCGAGCGCCTGGATCATCGCCTGGTCCGGCACCTCGAAATTCTGCTCGCGGGCGCGGGTCAGGAACTCGGTGACGTAGGAGTCGAGCCAGAGGTCGCCGTAGCCCGGCGACCAGAGGCCGAAGCTGCCGCTCGACGACTGGTAGGAAAGGACGCGGTAGATCGCATCCTGCACGCGCTTGGTGATTTCCTCCTGCTGCGGCAGGCCGGAGACGGCCGACAGCTCGTTGAAATAGAGGAGCGGCAGGGCGCGGCTGGTGGTCTGCTCGGCGCAGCCGTAGGGGTAGCGGTCGAGGCTCATCAGCAGGGCAGGGATGTCGAAGCCTTCGGCGCGCATGACGTTCAGGCTGACCGAGGCATCCTGCAGGATGCTGTCGGCAAGCAGTTCGCCGTCGACGATCAGGCTCTTGCCGGCGGCAATCGTCAGCGAGCGACGCTCGGCAACCGGCAGCGTGGCCGGACGGACCGGGATTTCCAGCGACTGGTCGATTGAAAGCCCGGCGCCGGTGAGCGCGATGTCGATGCGTCCGGTCCCCGCTTCGGTACCGGTGAGGGGCAGGTTGATCGCGGTCTTTCCGCCCTGGGTCAGGTTCACCGTCTGGCTGGCGGCCGAGGTGTCGACCGCAAGCGCGGTGTTCGTCGTGACCTGGAGCTGGTAGTCCCCCGACGGCGCGTCGGTCGCGGCGATTTCGAGCCTCAGGCGGCTCTCGTCGCCGGGGCTCAGGAACCGCGGCATGCTGGCGGTGACGACGACCGGATCGCGGATGACGACATCGGTGCTGGCATGCCCGACGCCGGTCTTGCTCCAGGCGACCGCCATGACGCGGGCGGTGCCGTTGAACTGCGGAATGTCGAAGCTCACCTCCGCCTTGCCTTCGCTGTCGAGCTTCAGCGGACCGGAGAAGAAGGCGACCAGTTTTTCGGTCGGCGGCTTGCCCTGCAGCGGCATCTGCGCGCCGTCGCCGCCGGTGCGAAGCCGGCCCATGGCGCCGAGCGAGCCGTCGATCAGCCGCCCGTAGAGGTCGCGGATCTCGAGGCCGAGGCGGCGCTGGCCGAAATACCAGCCCTCCGGGTCGGGTGCTTCGTAGCGCGTCAGGTTCAGGATGCCGACGTCGACGGCAGCGACCGTGACATAGGCCTCCTCGCCGATGCCGGCGCCCTTCACCTGAACGGGAATGGTGAGCGGCTGGCGCGGCAGGGTCTTTTCCGGTGGCGCGAGGCTGATCTCAAGCTTGTCGGCGCCGGGATCGACGGCAAGCCAGCTGACGCCGATCGCCCGCATCGGCATACGGCTTTCCTGGGCCTCGCCGGGGCGGAAGAGGGTCGCGGTCACATAGGCGCCGGCACCCCACTTGTCAGTGACCGGCAGGTCGACCTCGCCGCCTTCGGCGGGGATCGTCGCCGTCTGCGTGGTGATCAGGTTGTCGGTGCCGACGGTCACCAGCAGTTCGCCGGCGAAGCGCGGCGACACCTTGAGCTTGGCGGTCTCGCCGATCTCGTAGTTTTCCTTGTCGAGCCCGATTTCGAGGGCGTCGGGCGTTTCCGTCGAGCTTGCCTCGACGTACCAGCCGGCCTCGAACTCGACGCTGCTCGCGGGTCCGTCGGCGACGGCGGACTCGACTTCGAGGCGATAGCGCCCCCAGGCGACGGGCACCGAGAGCGCGGCGCCGTCGGCGGTGACGTCGACGGTACCGTCGGCGATCTGCTTGGTCGTGATGATCGGTTCATAGGTCCAGGAACTGCCGTCCCGGTACCATTGGTAATTACGCTCGAGATTGACGAGGCGCCACCTGGCACCCTGGAGCGGCTGCTTCTTGCCCTCCGCGTCGATCGCGATCACGTGGAAGCGGGCCTGCGTGTTCTCGGCGAGGTCGCCGGAGAATTCCGGCTTGATGCCGATCATCGGCCCTTCGGGGCGGACGGGCAGGGTCAGCGTCCGCTCGACGGCGCGGCCGCCACCTTCCTGCATCCGCACGACGACGTCGGCGTTCAGCATCTGCGTCGTCGAGGGCACCTCGTCCAGCGACACTTCGAAGCTCGCCTTGCCTTCCTCGTCGAGGACCGGCAGGTCTTCGAGCGTCAGGCGGGTCTCTTCATCCGTCTCCTCGTCCACGAGGCCGAACTGGTAGTTCTCGAACGCTGCGCTGGTGCGGCTGCGCTTCAGGTTGACCTCGCCTTCGAGTACCAGACCCGCTGCCGGCGCGCCGTAGAGATAGCGGCCGTCGACGTCGACGGTCACCGGCGTGCCGATCGCGATGTCCTTCGCCTCGCTCGTCAGGTCGAACTCGGTGCGGTCGGGCACGAAATCGTCGACGAGGAACTGCTTCTGGCCGATCGCCGCCTTCTTGGGGTCGGTGTAGATCTGCATCGTCCAGGTGCCGCGCATGGCGCTTGCGAGCAGCGGCAGGTCGACCGCATAGCCGCCGAGCTTCGAGTCCGTCTCGACCATGCGGCGGTATTCGACGCCGTCGGGCCGCGTGAAGACGAAGGTGAGCGGCAGGTCGGTGATGGCGCTTGCGCCGGTGTCGCGGGCAAGTGCAGCGGCGTGGACTGTCTCGCCGGGACGGTAGATGCCGCGCTCGGTCCACGGCAGGATGTCGATCGCTCCCGGTGCCGGGCGGCCGGTCACGCCGCGGTCGGAGAGGTCGAAGCCGGCCCGCTTCATGTCGAGGAAGACGTAGTCGTCCTCGCCCTTCTTCGCGGTGATCGCGGCGGGGGCGAGTGCCGCTCCGCCACGGATCAGCCCGGCATCGAAACGGGCGTGGCCGTCGGCATCGGTCACAGCCGTGCCGAGGACCTCGTTGTTGGTCGCCAGCAGTTGCAATTCGACGCCGGAAAGCGGCTTCGCGCTTGCGAGAGAGCGGGCGAAGACGTTCAGCCCGTCCGTGCCGGCGAAGGTCTGCAGCCCGATGTCGGAGACGAGGAACCACTGCGTGGCGCGCTGGTTCCAGTCCTCGACGCGGCTGCCGGCGGCGGCTGCCGTCAGGACGTAGATGCCCGGCTGGCGCTTCGGCAGGGCCTCGTCGACGGGGAAGCTCGTCACGACGTCCTTGTTGAGCTCGCTCCCGATCTCGATCTTGCCCTGCCAGACGAGTTCGCCGGATTCGTCCTCGATGCGGCTCGCATCATAGCCGTCGAGCTGGGTCAGGAATTTCGACTGTGCAAGCAGCGGCGCGATGTTGCGCTCGCCGATGCGGTAGAGTTTCAGGTCGGCGCCGTCGGTGTTGACCGAGACGATCGGGATGCCGCGCCGGGCGGTGGACGGCAGGACGAAGCTGTCGCCGGTGAAGCGGACGGTCGGCGAACGGTCGCGGACGTAGATCGAGAGGTCGACCTGGGAGAGCAGCGGTTCGTCGACGGAAGAGGGCAGGCCAGCACGCAGCGCAAGCGTATAGCGCGCGCCGTGCTGCAGGCCCTCGACACAGATCTGGTTGTCCTTGGCCTCCACCGCCTTGGCCGGAGCGCCGTCGAGGAGGACGAAGGGTGCATAGTCGACGCCGCGCTTGACGAGCGGATCGGAAAACTGGACGCAGGCCCGCGGGGTCGCGCTGTCGGTGTCGATCGTATGCTCGACGACGCGGAAGCCCTTGGTCTCGCGCAGTTCGTTGTAGGCGGTCTGGACGGTCTTCGCCGTCACCAGTGCAAGGCTCGCCTTGTAGGAGCTGAGCGCGGCGCGGTAGTTCTCGCTGTTTTCGAAGGCCTTGGCGAGCACGGCGAGCACGTCGGCGCGCGCCTGCGCGGTGCGGGTGAGCTGATAGCCATTCAGCGCCATTGCTGCGGCTTCGGCGGCGATGTCGGTCCGGCCAGTGACGGTATTGAGTGAGCGGGCAGTTTCCGTCCACAGTGCGGCGTCGTCCGGTGTGACGGACAGTGCGGCCTTGAAGACGGCGAGCGCCGAATCGTAGTTGCCGGCGGAGAGTTCGTTGTTGGCGAGCATCAGGAGGCCGGCCTGCCCGAGCTGCTCCTGCTCCTCGGTGATCGAGAGGTTGGCGCGCATCGCCTGCGCATCCTGGCGCAGCTGGTCGGAGACGAAGGGCAGACGGGACGGTGCGCCGATGTCCGGTTCGGCGGCAGTGACGACGATCTTGCCGGCGATGGCGCCGGGGAAAGTGTCGAGGCGGCTGAAGTCGGATTTCAGGAAGCACCACTTCACCTTCGGGTTGTAGGTGAAGGCGCGGCAGGACTGGTCGGCGATGCAGCTCTCGCGACACTGGTCGAGGGAGACGTTCTGTTCGGTCCTGAGATCGAACCCGAAATAGTCGCCGTCCCTGGTGATAACGACCGAGCGCGTCGGCTCGGCGGCGCCGGCGGCGAGCGCCGAACTCAAGAGGCTGAAGGCAAAAACGAAGAAACCGATAGACCTGCGCATCGACATGCCTCCTCCATGCTGTCTGTCCAGACGGCTAAAGTGTTCTGACTAAAGCGGTCGGTTGTCAATCGCGCGCATGCGCAAGTCATGCGTCAGCCTTCGTCGAAAACTGGGTGAACGTTGACGTGGAAGGCGTGTCTGACGCTCAACCGTGACTTGCCTGGTCGTGCAACCAGGATTTCATGCCTTCGGCGGCGGCCTTTCCCGTGGCAAGGCAGGCGGTCAGGAGATAGCCCCCGGTCGGGGCCTCCCAGTCGATCATCTCGCCGGCGACGAAGATGCCCGGCAGCGCCTTCAGCATGTAATGCTCGTCGATGGCGTCCCAGCGAATGCCGCCGGCGGAGGATATGGCTTCGGCGATCGGGCGCGGGCGAAGCAGCGGGATCGGCAGCCGCTTGATCACCGTGGCGAGCGTTTCCGCCGTCGCCCTGCCGGCCTCCGGGACACATTCCCGGACGAGCGCGGCCTTGACGCCCGCGAGCCCGGCGCCCTTGCGCAGCCGCGTCGAGAGACTTGCCTTCGGGTCCTGTTTCGCAAGGTCGCGGGCGAGCCGTTCGAGGGGGCGCCCCGGTGCGAGGTCGAGAAGGAGGGAGGCCTGGCCCTCCCGCTCCAGCGTATCGCGGAGGCTTGCGGCATGGGCGTAGACGAGGCTGCCCTCGATGCCGTGGCGGCTGATCACGAATTCGCCCGGCAGCGTGCCGGCGGCCGAGGAGGCGGTGACCGCCTTGACCGGTTCGCCGGCGAACCGCTCTCGGAAGCTCTCGCTCCAGGCGACATCGAAGCCGCAATTGGCCGGCCGGAAGGGAGCGATGTCGACGCCCCTTTCGCGAAGCGCCCCGATCCAGGCGGCGTCGGATCCCAGTCTCGGCCAGCTCGCGCCGCCGAGAGCAAGGAGCGTGACCTTGCTCGCGACGCGCTTCTCCCCGTCCGGCGTCTCGAAGAGGAGGTCACTGCTCGCAAAGCCTGTCCAGCGGTGGCGGGTGCGGATCGTCACGCCTTGCGCCTCGAGCCGCCGCAGCCAGGCGCGCAGCAGCGGCGAGGCCTTCATCACCTTGGGGAAGACGCGGCCCGACGAACCGACGAAGGTCTCCGTCCCGAGCCCTGCGGCCCACTCGCGGACTTTATGCGGGGTGAAGGCGTCGAGGGCGGCACGGAGCCGTGGCGAAGCGCTGCCGAAGCGTTCGGCAAAGCGCTCGAACGGCTCGGAATGGGTGATGTTGAGGCCCGACTTGCCGGCGAGCAGGAACTTGCGCGCGACGGTCGGCATGGCGTCGTAGACGGTAACCGTGTAGCCGTCGCGCGACAGAAGCTCCGCGGCGGCGAGGCCGGCCGGCCCGCCGCCGACGATCGCGACATCTGTCTGCTCCACCGAAACCACCATCCGCTATCCGTTACTCGGTCAGCGCGCGACGCAGCTTGCGCAGGATGACGCCGCGGGCCTTGTCGTCGGCGGCCTTCGCCAGCTCCTGTTGCAGGTCGAGGACGAGGGACTGGAAGTCGTTGTGCCAGTCGCGGTGACCGACCCGCGCGGGGTCGATGCGTGGTTCCGGCAGCTTCTCCGAGATATCGACGGCATGCTCCGGCCTGAGTTCGAAGGCGCTGTCGAGGTGCGGCACGTTGATCATCTCCTCGGCAAGGAAGGCGGAGGCGCGCTTGCGCAGGCCGGCGATGCCGTCCTCTTCGCCGTGGACGAGGAAGAGGCCGGCACGGATCGGCTGGCGCGTCCGCAGCCATGCGGCGAGTTCCGGCCCGTCGGCGTGGCCGCTGTAGATGTCGAGGCGGCGAATACGGGCCCGCACATTGATCTCGTCGCCCTGGATGCGCACGACGGAGGCGCCTTCCTCTAGAATCCTGCCGAGTGTGCCGGTCGCCTGGAACCCGACGAGCAGAACCGTTGCCTCGTCGCGCCAGAGCCAGTTCTTCAGCCGGTGACGAATGCGGCCCGCCTCGCACATGCCGCTTGCAGCGATGACGATGTGGAAGCCGCGCATGTGGTCGAGCGCTTTCGACTGTTCGACCGATTCCGTGAACCGAACGTTGCGGGCATGCAGCGCGTCGGCGAGCAGATGACCGTCCTCCAGCTCGCGGGCGTGGCGAAGAAATATCTCGCTCGCGCGTGTGGCGAGCGGTGAATCGATGATGACGGGGCAGGTCGGGATCTTCTCCGACCGCATCAGGAAGATGAGGTCTGCGAGCAGTTCCTGCGTGCGTTCGACCGCGAAGGAGGGGATGAGGAGCGCCCCGTCCAGGTTATAGGCGTCGGCGACCTCGGCCCGCAGGGCCTCCCGGCGCGTGGCGTCGTTCGCCTCCTCGCGGTCGGTATCGCCATAGGTGCTTTCGCAGATCACGTAGTCCCAGCCGGACGGTGCCTCGGGAGCGTATTGCAGCAGCTTGTGGCTGGGGCCGATGTCACCGGAAAAGAGGATGCGGAGCGTCTTCTCCGGCGTCTCGACCTCCATCTCGACCGAGGCCGAACCGAGGAGGTGGCCGGCGTTCCAGAAGCGGAAGCGAACGCCATCCGTCGCGCGCTGCCAGGCTTCGAGTTCCACCGGGCGCAGCAGCGTGACGGCGATTGCCGCATCGCGGGCCTCGTAGATTGGCGTCACCGGGTCGCGGCCGCGGCGGAGGTTGCGCCGGTTGAGGAACTCGACTTCGCTTTCCTGGATATGGGCGGAATCCGGCAGCATGACCGAGCAGAGATCGATCGTCCCGCGGGTCGCGTATATCGGCCCCTGATACCCCGCCTTGGCGAGCTTCGGCAGCAGGCCGGAATGGTCGATATGGGCGTGCGTGAGGATCACCGCGTCGATCGCCGAATGGTCGAACGGGAAATCGCGGTAGTTGAGTTCCTTCTCGGTCTTCGAGCCCTGGAAGAGGCCGCAGTCGACGAGGATCTGTCGCTTGCCGATGTCTAGCCGGAAGCACGATCCGGTGACGGTGCCGGCAGCGCCATGAAAACGCAGGACGGGATGGTCGTTCATGGGCGGCTCCTCCAAATTGCGGTTCAACGGCACCAGGATAGCCGGGATCGGCTACCGGTCATTTGACAGGCATCAATCCCTGATAAGCCGCAAGAGGTGTTCGCGTCCACAGGCCGATGGTGGAAAACATCCCGGATCAACGCCGCCCTGCCGAGGCAATGACGATGAACCTTGGTCTTCTTCGCAGACGGACACCCCTGGTTCCGGCTGGAAAATTCGCGCCATACGTGTATGATGCCTGCCGAGCCGCGCCGACAGGTGACGGCTGTGCCGGAGGGGGTGTGATGCCGAACTATGCCGACCTCAAGCGGATCACGGACGTCGACAAGCGCAAGCGGATCGTCCGCGGCCTCAAGGCCCTGCGGGCGGGGATCAATGCGGAAGGCGGCGCGATCCCGCCGAAAACGGCGTCCGACACGCTGCTGCTCGCCTCCTGGAACCTCCGCGAATTCGACTCCGGCAAGTACCGCTACCGCGATGTCGAGCCCTATCACTACATCGCCGAGATCATAAACCGCTTCGACATCGTCGCGATCCAGGAGGTCCGGAAAAGCCTGTTCCCGCTGCAGCAGCTGAAGCGCATGCTGGGGAGCTGGTGGGATTTTCTCGTCACCGACGTGACGCTCGGCCGGTCCGGTAATTCCGAGCGCATGGCCTTCTTCTACGATCGCCGCAAGGTCGATTTCACCGGGCTTGCCGCCGAGCTGGTGCTCGAGGAGGCGATCCCCGCCGCAGACCGGCAGGTTCAGTTCGCCCGCTCGCCCTACGTCGCCGGCTTCCGGGCGGGCTGGGCCTATTTCACGCTGGTGACGGTCCATATCTACTACGGCGAGGGAACGCCCGTCGACGCGCGGCGTCTTGCCGAGATCACCGCGCTCGGCAAGACGATCGCGAGCTATGCCGGCGATTTTTCCGGCGCCAACGTCTACGGTCCGGAGGACAAGCCGAAGCGCGACAACCTGCTGCTGCTCGGCGACTTCAACATCTTCAACCGCGAAGATGTGACGATGGAGGCGCTGACCTCGGCCGGTTTCCGCGTTCCCGAGGCGCTGCAGAGCATTCCCGGCTCGAACGTCACCAAGGACAAGCATTACGACCAGATCGCCTACTACAAGGAGCTCCGCAGCATGCGGCCGACGGGCAGGGCCGGCGTCTTCGATTTCTACGACTGCGTCTATTGCGAGGACCAGGAGGCCGATTATGCCGCCGAACGGCAGGAGAAGCCGGGTCGCAGTTTTCGCGACTGGCGCACTTACCAGATGAGCGACCACCTGCCGATGTGGGTCGAGTTCCAGGTGGACGACAGTGACGCCTATCTCGACGAGCTCGGGGCGTGAAATGACCGAAAACGATCCATTTTCAAGGTGAGGAAACCGAACGTTAACCATGACCGTCCTAGACCGGAAGCATCACGTCAGGATGGTATGGATGACCGTAATCAAGACCGAGTATCCGGCCGCAACGCCGAAGGTCGCATTTTTCCCCCTCAAGGGGCGTCGTGCCCTCATTCGCCGGTGCGCCCGCGAACTCGACGAGAGGAACGGTGAGGCTGCGCTCACCTATTGGCGCACGACCTGCCGCGGGCTCGGGGCCGAGCTTCTGGAGCGTGGTTGCCCGGAGCCGGAGATGCGCCGGCAGATCCTCGACTTCCAGGACATGGTCCAGCAGGAACTCCAGTGGCTGCATTGCGGCGACCGCCGCCAGGGCCGCGCCGACAGCTGAGCGAAAGCGCTATTTCGAAACGCCGGTCGTGCCGTTCTACTCGCCGAGCCGTGTCTTGAGCGATGCGAGGATACGTCCGGCGAGGGCTTCGTAGTCCTCGTCGAAGTGGTGTCCGCCGGTTATGCCGATGCTCTCGATGCCGCGGTCCTTGAGCGTCGGGCAGGGATCGTCGTCTTCCTCCGTGCCGTAGATGCACTGGACGCGCTTCGGATCGATCTTCGCGATGTCGTCGACGGGATCGCCGGCACCTTGTCCCGCGACACCGAGCCAGCCCTCGACCGAGATTTCATAGTCGACCTGATGCGACAGCGCCATCAGGGTTACCTGGGCGATCCGTGCCTTGTCGTCCGGTGGCAGCAGGTTGTAGGTCGCCGGCAGGACGTCGGCCCCGAAGGAATAGCCGGCCAGCAGCACATGGCGGACCTTCCATTTGCGGCGATAGGTGTCGATGATCCGCGCGAGATCCTCGGCGGTCTCCTTGGGAGTGCGCTGCGACCAGAAATAGTGCAGCGAGTCGACGCCGACGACAGGGATACCCTTTTCCTGCAATACTGCACCGACCTGCCTGTCGAGGTCCCGCCAGCCGCCGTCGCCCGAATAGATGATCGCCATCGTGTCCATGGCGGGTGTCGTATCGAGGAGCGTGAGCGGAAGCCCGAGCGGGTCGTCGGCATTGCCGCCGGCATCGACCCGGTCGCCGAGCGCCTGGGCAAGGGCGTCGCCGGCGGTATCCTCGACATCGCGAACCTCGATGTCACCATGATCCTTCACCAGCGAGGCGACGTGGTCGCGACCGGCCTTGTCGGCTGCGGGCGAGAAGAGAACCGTCACCGGAGCCGGCAGCGGGCCGTCGGTCAGACCGTAGACCATGCGGTCGCCGACCCGCTCTTTGGTGGCGGGCGTGCAAAGCTCCTTGTCCAGCGGAATGCTGGCCACCGGATCGACGGCGATCGCCTCGCCGATGGTGGCTGCCGGGCTCTGGGCGATCATCGCGAGCGCCAGTGCCGCACCTTCGCCGATGCCGGCGACGATCGGCGGATTGAAGACGCTCGTTTCCGCCGCCCGCTGGACCTGGTGGGCGAGGGATTCCACATCCGAAATCATGTAGACGCAGTCGCCGTCGTCGGCGCGCAGTGCCTTGAGGTAGGTGGGCAAGTCGATGCCGACGACGATCGCGCCCTTGTCGACGAGCGCCTGCGCCTGCTGCTCCTCGTTGTCGCCCCAGCCGCCGGCGTCCGAGATCAGGAAGATGTCGGCGCGTACGTCCCCCTTCGGCAGCAGGATATGGTCGGCCGGGATCATGCCGGGCTGATAGGTCGGCGACTGGGCGGCGGCGATGCTGGAGGAGACGAGAAGGCTTGCAGCCAGGCTAAAGCCGGAGAGTCCGATAGATTTCATTTCGCTACCACGCCTTTCATGCCGCCGCTGATCAGGAAGGTGATGTCCATGAGCGCCAGCGCCGCGCCGGTGCCGTTGGTGACGGCGAGGTAGCGCGGCTCCCATTGCGGGTGGAACTTGGACTTGAAGGCCCTGAGCCCCTTGAAGTTGTAGAAGCGCTCGCCGTGTTCGAAGACGAGGCCGCCGATGCGGTCCCAGACCGGCGCGGTCTCGCGGCGCGACATGCCGGAGAGCGGCGCCATGCCGAGATTGAAGCGGGAAAAGCCCGCCTCGCGCATGTGTTTCATCAGGCTGATGAAGAGAAAATCCATGGCGCCACGCGGCGCGTCGGGCGCAAACCGCATCAGGTCGACCGTCGCTTCCGCCTTCGTATCCGTCGTCATCACGGTGGCGAAGGCGACGATCCGGTCGTCCTTGGTGAGGATCGCCACCGGCTGCGAAAGCACGTATTCAGGATCGAAGGCGCCGAGCGAGAACGACTTCTCGCGCGTGTTGTGATGGGCGAGCCAGGCGTCCGATATCGCTTTCAGTTCGTCGAGGATCGGCGGCACGTCCGGCGGCTCGACGATCGAGAAGACGAGGCCGTCGCGCTGGCCGCGGTTATAGGACTGGCGCAGGCCCGCAAGGCGGCTGCCGGCGAGGTCGAATTGTCCGAGATCAACGGTCGCGAGCTCACCGAGCTTGAAGGCGCGCAGGCCGGCATCGATGCAGGAGGGCAGCAGCGCCGGCGTGATCTGGTAGAAGACGGCGCGGCCGCCCGAGGCGCGGGCCAAGTCGACGAACTGCCAGACGAGGTCCGAAAAATCCTCTTCCGCCCCCACGGGGTCGGCGAGCGCGATCCAGGAGCGTCCCTGGATGCCGTACATGATGAAGGCCTTGCCGCTCCCGGAGAAGAGGAGCCTCTTGTCGCCCATGCGCACGAGGTTGGCGTCGGCGACATCCTGGTCTTCGACGATCGCCACCGCACGCGCGAGATCGTCTTCAATCGCCTCGTCAGGTCGGTGGGCAAGCGGGCGCAGCAGGCTGAACATCGCCACCGCCGCCGAGCTGATCGCAAGGCCAAGCAGCGCCCGCAGGCCGCGCGGGGCTTCCTCGGAGAACTCGAACTGCCACCAGAGTTCGTGGCTGTATTGGGTGTCGCGGTAGACGAAGAGCAGGATGCCGGCGGCGCCGACGACGGTGACCGCCATCGCCGTCAGCCAGGCGGGACCCAGCGCCTGTCCGAAGAGCGAGGCGTGGCGGGTGAAGCTGCCGGCACTGACGAGCATCGCGGCGATGAAGAGGCCGAGCGCGATGGCTTCGAAAACGGCGAGCGCCTTCATCAGCGAGAAGAGGAAGGCGATCGCCGCTGCTGCGAGCCCGACCCACCAGGCGCCGTCGAGGCGTTGGGCGATGCCGCGGGAGGCGATGACGAGGACGAGGCCGAGGATGCTCGACAGGAAGTGTGCCGCCTCGACGATCGGCAGGGGCAGGAGCCCGGCCAGAAGGTCTAGGTCGCCGTCGGGCGTCGGCGTGACGCTCGAGAAGATCAGCATGGCGCCGAGCATCAGCGCATAGGTGGAGAGGAGCGCGGGCACGAGCCGCGCGGCGATCTGGGCGATCTCGGCGGCGAGCGGCTGTTTCGCGAAGCTCCGCAGTTCGCCGACGACGGCAAGCGCGAGCGCAAACAGCAACGGCAGGACGTAGTAGACCAGACGGTAGAGGACGAGGCTGCCGAGGAGCTGGTCGGCGCTGATCGCGTTGCCGAGGCCGGCGATCATCACCGTCTCGAAGACGCCGAGGCCGGCGGGAACGTGGCTCAGAACCCCGAGCGCGACGGCTGTCGCGTAGATCGCGAAGAAGGCCGGCCAGCCGATATGTGTCTCCGGCAGCAGGACGTAAAGGGCCGAAGCCGAACCCGCGAGATCGAAGGCGGTGACGAGAAATTGCCGGGACGAGGTGCGCGTGTCAGGCAGGCGGAGCGTCACGCCGGCGATAGTGATCTCGCGTCCGTTTCTGCTGAGGAAGACGAGAACGGCCAGCACCACGACGACGGCCACGGCACCGAAGCGAAGCGCCGGACCATTCAGGCCGACGATATCGGCGACCCGCGGCGCGACGACCAGCAGCGCGAGCGCGCTCACAGCGGCGAGCCCGAAGCCGAAGGAGAGCGTTACAAACGCGATGACGCGGGCGATTTCGCCTGGCTGGAGCCCCATCCGCGAATAGGCGCGATAGCGGATCGCGCCGCCGCTCAAGGGGCCGAAGCCTGCGGTATTGCCGACGGCGTAGGCGATAAAGGCAGTTGTCACGACCGACGGCAGCGGCAGTTTGCGTCCGATGTAGTCGATGGCGTTGGCGTCGTACAAGGCGAGCGCGCCGTAGCTGAGCGCGGTGAAGAACGCTGCCCAGAGAAGCGACCACCAGGAGGTATCCCCGAGGGCGGCGAGGACGTCGTCATAGCGCACCTCCGCGGTCAGGCGGTGGATCGCGAAGATCATCATCGTGAACACGGCGACGACGGCGACGGCCGTCAGATAGCCGCGATAGCGGGAAAGGAGCCGGCTAGCACCGGATTGCGTTTCACTGTCGGGCAGCATGCCTTTATCCATTGCGGAAGGTCTGGCGGGTTTCGCATGATTCGATGACAGGCCCGTGCCAATGATCGGACGCGGACCGGGCAGGGGACTTTCGCGTGCAGCCGGGTTGGCGGAGGTCGGCCGGCATCATCTCTCGTCGATCCTTGTCCAGGCTGACGCAGCCCCGGGGGCGGGGACGCGCTTGGTTCAGGTCTTTTTCAGACAACGGGAATGCGAAGGAATAGTGGCAAGCGGCCGGACGGTCACGGGATTGTATCCGGCGGCAGGTCGCGAGGGGACTTACACCCGCTCGACGAAGCCGTCCAGCACGCGCTTCTGGCCGGCGCGGTCGAAATCGATCGTAAGCTTGTTGCCCTCGATCGCAGAGACGTTGCCGTTGCCGAACTTGACGTGGAAGACGCGGTCGCCGAGCTTGAATTTCGATGGCTCCGAACTGGTGGATTTCGCCACCAGTTCGCCCTCGATCGTCCTGCCGCGCGGGCCGCTCTCGCCGTAGCCGATGCGTTCCACCGCATGGCCGGAGCGGGTACCCCAGTTGTCGCGGGTGGCGTCTGACTTGTTCTGCTGGGCGCGTTTCCATCCGGGCGTCGAATAGGAGTTGGCGAAGGGATCTGCGCGATCGAAGCGGGACTGGCCGTAGCCGCCGCGTCCGTAGCCGCCGTAGGACGTTTCGGCTTCGGCGACCTCGACATGGCTCTGCGGCAGTTCATCGAGGAAGCGCGAGGGCATGGTTGACTGCCAGAGGCCGTGAATGCGGCGGTTGGAGACGAACCAGATGTGGCAACGGCGCTTGGCGCGGGTGATGCCGACATAGGCGAGGCGGCGTTCTTCCTCGAGGCCCGAGCGTCCGCCTTCGTCGAGGGCGCGCTGGTGGGGGAAGAGGCCTTCCTCCCAGCCGGGCAGGAAGACGGTGTCGAATTCGAGCCCCTTGGCGGAATGGAGCGTCATGATCGAGACGGCGTCCATGTCCTCGTTCTGCTCGGTATCCATGACCAGCGAGACGTGTTCGAGGAAGCCGCGCATCGATTCGAAGGCTTCCATCGAGCGGACGAGTTCCTTGAGGTTTTCGAGCCGGCCCGGCGCTTCCGCCGACTTGTCGTTCTTCCACATGTCGGTATAGCCGGACTCGTCGAGAATCTGCTCGGCCAACTCGGTATGCGGAGTCGTTTCAAGGCGTTCCGACCAGCGGCGGAAGTATTGAATCACGTCGGAGAGCGCCTTGCGCGCCTTCGGTTTCAGCTCGTCGGTCTCGACCATCTCGGCGGCTGCGGCGAGCATCGGAATGTCGCGCGCGCGGGCATAGTCGTGCAGCGCCCGGACCGTGGTGTCGCCCAGGCCCCGCTTCGGGGTGTTGACGATGCGCTCGAAGGCGAGATCGTCGGCCGGCTGGCAGACGAGGCGGAAATAGGCCATGGCGTCGCGGATTTCGAGGCGCTCGTAGAAGCGCGGTCCGCCGACGACGCGGTAGTTGAGGCCGAGGGTCACGAAACGGTCCTCGAACTCGCGCATCTGGAAGGAGGCGCGCACGAGGATCGCCATGCCGTTGAGGGCGTGCTTCTTGCCGTCGGCGTCACCACGCTGCAGCCGTTCGATTTCCTCGCCGACGGCGCGGGCCTCCTCCTCGGAATCCCATGCGGCGTGGACGATCACCTTCTCGTCCTCGGGCTCGGTGCGGTCAGTGAACAGCGTCTTGCCGAGGCGACCCTCGTTATGGGCGATCAGGTGGCCGGCGGCGCCGAGAATGTGCTCGGTGGAACGGTAGTTGCGTTCGAGCTTGATGACCTTGGCGCCGGGAAAATCCTTCTCGAAGCGCAGGATGTTGTCCACCTCCGCCCCGCGCCAGCCGTAGATCGACTGATCGTCGTCACCGACGCAGCAGATATTGACGGAGGAATTGATCTCCCCCCTTGAGGGGGAGATGTCGGCGGAGCCGACAGAGGGGGGTGTTCTGGCGCCGGCATTGGAGGGGGTACCCCCCTCTGCCCTGCCGGGCATCTCCCCCTCAAGGGGGGAGATCGGCCTGCGGGCCGACCTCTGTGCAAGCAATCTCAGCCACATGTACTGGGCGGTGTTGGTGTCCTGGTACTCGTCGACGAGGATGTACTTGAAGCGCTGATGGTAGTCGCGCAGAACGTCCGGATTGGCCCTGAACATGCGGATCGGATGCAGCAGGAGATCGCCGAAATCGCAGGCATTCAGAGTCTTCAGCCGGTTCTGGTAGGCCGCGTAGAGCTCCCGTCCCTTGCCGTTTGCGAAGGCGCGGGCGTCGCCCTCCGGGATCTGGGCCGGATCGAGACCCTTGTTCTTCCAGGTGTCGATCATCGCCGCGAACTGGCGGGCCGGCCACCGCTTGTCGTCGAGCCCTTCGGCCTGGATCAGCTGCTTGATCAGGCGGATGACGTCGTCCGTGTCGAGGATGGTGAAATCGGACTTGAGCCCCACCAGCTCGGCATGGCGGCGAAGGATCTTCACGCCGATCGAGTGGAAGGTGCCGAGCCAGGGCATGCCCTCGACGGCGCCGCCGACCAGCATGCCGATGCGCTCCTTCATCTCGCGGGCGGCCTTGTTGGTGAAGGTCACGGCGAGGATTTGCGAGGGAAAGGCCCGTCCTGTCGCAAGGATGTGGGCGATGCGCGTGGTCAGCACGCGGGTCTTGCCGGTGCCGGCGCCGGCGAGGACGAGCACCGGACCTTCGGTCGTTTCCACGGCTTCGCGCTGTTCGGGATTGAGGCCGGACAGATAGTCCGGGGTGCGGGCCTGATCGCGGGCGGCCATGGCACGGGCGGCAATTCCGCCTGTCGCCGGTCCTGCCGGCTTGCGCGGCGGCGGCTCTTCGTCGAAGAAGGGAATGTCGTCGTAACCGTTACTCATGGCGCCCAATGTAGTGATTCGGACCGGAAAGGCGAGTCAAGACGTTCTGGTTTCATTCCTGCTCGGGCCGGTTCCCGGCTCTTCTACAGGAAATATCGGGTGACCGCGGCCGGTCCGCATCCGTCTCGGGTGGCCGATGACAATTTGGTAATGTTGGCCGGCAGGCCTTGCCGAGAGTCGACCCCGCGGAAATATTGGCGCATATGTCGACCGAATTTGGACGCCTTCGACCGCCCGCACATCCGCCGCGGTCCGGCAGTCCTTGCCGGAGCTTTTGAATGCCCCTCTGGAAACAGGTGATCGTCATTTTCGCGGTGGTTGCCGCCTTCGTCGTCGGCTGGGCAAGGTTCGTGCCGGGAGCCGGAGACCTGCTGCTGCGGATTGGGGCGCCCGCCGGGCTGGTTGCGGTCCTGGCGCCGGCCGGCGAGACTGCGGGACCGGATGCCAAGGGTGGTGAAGGCAACCGTCGGGGCGGCAACGGCGCGCCCGTGGTCGTCGTGCAACCCGTCAGCCTCGGCACCGTCAACGACCGGCTCTCGGCGATAGGCACCGGTGACGCCGTGCAGTCCGTCGCGGTCACGCCGCAGGTCGACGGCACGCTCGCCAAGGTGGCGATCGTTTCGGGACAGAAGGTGACGAGAGGCGATCTTCTCGCCCAGCTCGACAACGACGAGCAGACGATCGCGCGCGATCAGGCGCGGGTGGCGCTGAAGAGCGCGACCGAGAAGGCGAACCTCTACGCCAATCTGAAATCCACGGTGTCGCGCATCGACGCCTTCGATGCGCAGATCGCCGTCGAGGCGGCGAAGCTTGCACTCGACACCGCCGAACTCAACCTGAAGCGGCGCGACATCGTCGCCCCGATCGACGGCATTGCCGGCATCATCACCATCAATCCGGGGGACAACGTCACCACGGGAACGGTGATCGCCACCCTCGACGACCGTTCCGAAATCCTCGTCGACTTCTGGGTGCCTGAGCGCTTCGCGCCCATCCTCAAGGTCGGGCAGGCGGTCGAGGCGACCGCCGTCGCACGTCCCGGGCAGCTCTATCGCGGGACGGTCGAGGCGATCGACAACCGCATCGACGAGGCGAGCCGTACGCTGCACGTGCGCGCCCGCATCGCCAACGCGAATGACGACCTGAGGGCCGGCATGTCGTTTACCGTCACCATGGCGTTTGCCGGGGAGAACTATCCCTCCGTGGATCCGCTCGCCGTGCAATGGGACGGCGAAGGCGCGTTCGTCTGGCGCGTCGGAAGCGAGAGCAAGGCGGAGAAGGTGCGCGTCCGGATCGTCCAGCGCAATCCCGACGCCGTGCTGGTCGACGCGGAGCTTCGATCCGGCGACAGGGTCGTGACGGAAGGCATCCAGCGGGTGCGCCAGGGCGGGACGGTCCGGCCGGCCGGAGAGGAGACCGGCGTTCCGGTCGCAAGTCAATGAACGGGCCGTTTTCCGATTTCCCCGGCGGCGGCAGCGCGGGCTTCACTGCCCTCTTCGTCAGACGGCCGATCCTCGCACTGGTCTTCAACGCACTGATCGTAGTTGCCGGGCTTGCGGCCTTCTACGGCATCGAGGTTCGCGAGCTCCCCGACGTCGACCAGCCGGTGATCACCGTGCGCACGACTTTCTCCGGCGCCTCGCCCGAGACGATCGACCAGGAGGTGACGACGGTCATCGAGGGGGCGGTCGCGCGCGTGTCGGGGCTGAAGAGCATGTCCTCGACCTCGCAGTTCGGGCAGAGCCGCGTCACGCTGGAATTTTCCGACAGCACCGATCTCAACGTCGCGTCGACGGACGTGCGCGACGCGATCTCTCGGGTTTCGAACGACCTGCCGGACGATGCCGACGAGCCGCGCATCGTCAAGGCGGACTCCGACTCGCAGCCGATCATGCGGCTCGCCGTAACCTCGGACCGGATGAGCCTCGATGATCTCACGCTGCTGGTCGACAATCAGATTTCCGACCGTCTCGCGACGGTGGACGGTGTCGCCGACATCGAAATCTACGGCGATCAGGAGAAGATCTTCCGCATCGACGTCGACCAGGCGGCGCTGGCAAGCCGCGGGCTCACCATCGCATCGCTGACATCCGCGCTCTCCAACCTCGCCTTCGACGTGCCGGCGGGCTCGCTCACCAGCCCGACGCAGGACATCGTCGTGCGCGCGACCGCCGACCTCAGGACACCCGAGGATTTCGGCAACCTCATCGTGCAGAACCGGGTCCGGCTGAGAGACGTGGCCACGGTAACCTTTGGCGCTGACACCGGAACGACGAGCCTGCGCTCGAACGGCCGCGCCGGCATCGGTCTCGGGATCATCCGGCAGGCGCAGTCGAACACGCTCAGCATCTCGAAGGGTGTGGCGGCGGCGGTCGCCGAGCTTTCGAAGACACTTCCCGAAGGCACCACATTGCGCATTACCAGCGACGACGCCGTCTTCATCCGCGGCTCGATCGAGGAAGTGGTGCGCTCGCTGGTGCTTGCCGCCGTGATCGTCGTCGCGATCATCTATCTCTTCCTGCGCGACGCGCGCGCGACGATCATTCCCGCCGTCACGATGCCGGTCGCGCTGATCGGTACGGTGGCCGCTATCTATCTCGCCGGCTTTTCGATCAACATCCTGACGCTGCTTGCCGTCGTGCTTGCGACCGGCATGGTCGTGGACGACGCGATCGTCGTGCTGGAAAACATCGTGCGAAGGCGCGGGCAGGGGCTCGGTCCGCGGGCCGCTGCCGTTCTCGGCACGCGGGAAGTGTTCTTCGCCGTCATCGCGACGACGGCGACGCTCGCCGCCGTCTTCGTGCCGCTCTCCTTCCTGCCGGGCCAGGTGGGCGGGCTTTTCCGCGAATTCGGTTTCGTGCTCGCCTTCTCCGTCACCCTTTCCTCGCTGGTCGCGCTCACGCTCTGCCCCATGCTCGCCTCGCGACTGCTGAAGCCGCACGAACACCGGGAAGGTGGCGATCCGCTCGGTCGCTTCGGCGACGCCTTTTCGCGCTTCTATCGCAAGACGCTTCACGCGTGCCTCGGTGCGCCGATGCTCGTCTTCGTCGTCGCGGCCCTGTTTTCGCTCGCCGCACTCGCCGCCTTCTCGCTGATCACCAGCGAACTCACGCCGCGGGAAGACCGCTCGGCGCTGATGCTGAGGGTGACGGCGCCGCAGGGGGTCAGCCTCGACTTCATGCGCGACCAGATGCAGCGGATCGAGGAGAATCTCGAACCGCTCCGCAAGAGCGGCGAAGTTGCCAACCTCTTTTCCATTTCGGGTTTCGGCAGCAGCAAGAACAGCGGCTTCATGGTGCTGACGCTCGCCCCGTGGGAGGAGCGCAGCCGCAGCCAGGACGAGATCGCCGCAGACGTCAACGCCGCCGCAGCACGGGTGCCGGCGGTCAGGGCCTTCGCCATGCAGCCGAACAGCCTCAGGATCCGCGGCGGCGGCAGCGGCCTGCAGTTCGCGCTCGTCGGCGCAGACCACCAGACCCTGACGAGTGCTGCGACCCGGCTCGTTGCGGCGATGGAGGAAAGCGGCCATTTCGACGGTCCGCGGCTCACCAACGACATAAGTCAGGCGCAGCTCTCCGTCACCGTCGACCGCGAACGGGCCGCCGAACTCGGCATCGACTTCACGGGGCTGTCGCAAGCCCTGCAATCGCTCCTCGACGGTCGTTCGATCGGCGACGTCTTCGTCGACGGCGAGGCCTATCCGGTGAAGCTTGCCTCCACCACCCGGCCGATCGACGATCCGACCGATCTCGAGAACGTCTTCCTGAGAACCGCCGACGGCAAGACCGTACCGATGTCGGTGATCGCCTCGCTGCGGGAAAAGGCGGTGGCGCCGTCGCTGACCCGCGAGCAGCAGCTCGCGTCGGTCGCGATCACGGCCGGGTTGCCGGCGGGGCTTTCGCTCGGCGATGCGCTCAACGAGACGCAGACGATCGCCGCGCCGCTGCTGCCGCCCGGCGTGCGCATCATGCCTCTCGCCGAAGCGAAGACGCTGACCGAGAACTCGAAGGGCATGGGCGCGACCTTCGGCTTTGCGATCATCATCATCTTCCTGGTTCTGGCGGCACAGTTCGAGAGCGTCATCTCGTCGCTCATCATCATGGCGACCGTGCCGCTCGGCCTTGCCTGCGCCGTCTTCGCGCTGCTCCTCACGGGGTCATCACTCAACGTCTACAGCCAGATCGGCCTGGTTCTGCTGGTCGGCGTGATGGCCAAGAACGGCATCCTGATCGTCGAGTTTGCAAACCAGTTGCGCGACCGGGGGCAGCCGGTGCGCGAGGCGATCGAGAATGCGGCCAACCTGCGCCTGCGGCCGGTGATGATGACGATGATCTCCACCGTGCTCGGCGGCGTACCGCTGGTGTTCGCAACGGGGGCCGGAGCGGAGGCGCGCGTCGCACTCGGCTGGGTCATGGTCGGCGGGCTCGGGCTCGCCACGGCTGTGACGCTCTATGTGACGCCGGTGGCCTATCTGGCACTGGCGCGCTTCTCCAAACCGCATGCGGACGAGGAAAAGCGCCTGCATCAGGAGATGGCGATCGCGGCCAAGGTCGAGGCCGGCGAGTAGGCGCGTCAGCCCTCCGGCTGCTCGGTGCCGGGGCCGACGACCGTGTAGGCGTTGCCGGCCGGCTCACGGCGCAGGTAGCGGTTGGAGAGCGCGGCGCTGCCGCGGCGAAGAATCTCGCCGAAGACTTCGTCGATCGCCTCGTTGCGCTGGCCCGAAACGAAAAAGTAGTGTCGCCAGCTTTCCGGATCGAGAACGATGTAGTCGGCATTGGCGGCGAGTGGTTCAGCGCTGCCGTCGAGGTTTTCGAGCGAGCGTCCGAGTCTCGCTTCGCCGAACATCGTCGTCGCCACCTGGAGCGCCGGATCGTCCTTGTTGATGAAGACGAAGATCTCGTCCGCAAAGGTGAGCTTCTCCATCCAGATACGGTGGCCGGGCAGTCCTGTCTCGGGCACGGCGAAGAGGATCCGCGCCACGAGCCCCTGCGGCAGGGCGGCATCGGCCTCTCCGACATGGCGGAAGACTTCTCCGGCGAGCGAATGGGCGACGATCACCAGCGGCCTGCCGGCAAGCGTTCCTCCGGGCTCCCGGCGCTCTGCCACCTGGCGCAGGAGCGCGACGAGCCGCTCGCTTGCCGCTTTCGCATTGAGGACCGGAAACTCCCTCACCGATATCCAGGAGGGCCAGCGGAACATGATGACGTCGGCGCCGGCACCTTTGGCGAGTTCCTCCATGGTGTAGAGGCCGAAATCGCCGTCCGGTTCGGGGCCGAAGCCGTGGACGTAGAGAACGAGCGGCTTTTGCTGAACGTCAGCGGCAGGAAAGCTGGCGATCGCGGCGTCGAGGTCCGAAAGGGCGAAGTGGCGGCCGTCGGCGGTGACGAGCGAAAAGCTGTCGTCGGAGGCGCTTGCCGCGCTCGTCTGCGGATGCAGGATCGCCGCGACGATGGCGTCGTAGTTCCACCAGGCATAGCCGGCGGCCATACCGATCGCGATGAACACCAGGGCGAGATATTTGATGAACCTGACCATCCCCGCATTCATAGGCGATCGCCGGCGGTCTCCGCAATGCGGCGGGACGCGGCAGCGCTGTGAATTGGCTCTCGCGGCCGGGCCTCGTCACTGGACAAGGGGGGAACTCCTGTCCCATACCACATTGGACAGACGTTGAATGGCGCGGCGCGCCGGGGACGTCGGGACAGGGGGAGTGACGACATGGCGATGAAGGACGTGCAGCCGGGAACGCGCAACGAGGAGGGGATCGCGGCCGTTCTCGGCATCCTCAAACAGACCTTCGGCGAGCGTTTCCAGACCGGCCAGTCCTTTCGCGAGCAGCACACCCACACGACCACCTACCTGCCGGCCCAGCTTCCCGACGGCGTCGTCTTCGTGGAAAGCGCCGACGACGTGAAGACGGTGGTGAAGACATGCGTAGCCCACAAGGTGCCGATGATCCCGTTCGGCACCGGCTCTTCGCTGGAGGGGCACCTGAACGCGCCGAGCGGCGGGATATCCGTCGACTTCAGCCGCATGAACAGGGTGCTGGAAGTGAATGCCGAGGACCTCGACTGCACCGTCGAGCCGGGCGTGACGCGCGAGGAACTGAACACCTATCTGCGCGACACGGGTCTCTTCTTTCCGATCGATCCGGGTGCGAACGCCTCGATCGGCGGCATGACGGCGACGCGGGCCTCCGGCACCAATGCCGTGCGCTACGGCACGATGAAGGACAATGTGCTCTCGCTCACCGTTGTGACCGCCGACGGCGAGGAAATCCGCACCGCTCAGCGGGCGAAGAAGTCGTCGGCCGGATACGACCTCACAAGGCTCTATGTCGGGTCGGAGGGAACGCTCGGCATCATCACCTCGGTGACGCTGAAGCTGCAGGGCATACCGGCGAAGATCGGCGGCGGCGTTTGCGCCTTCCCGAGCCTGAAAGCCGCCTGCGACGCCGTCATCATGACGATCCAGATGGGTATTCCTGTTGCCCGCATCGAACTTCTCGACGAGATGCAGATCAAGGCCTGCAACGCCTATTCGAAGCTCTCCTATGCGGAGAAGCCGACGCTCTTTCTCGAATTCCACGGCACCGAGGAGACCGTGGCGCTGCAATCGGAGCAGTTTTCCGAAATCGCCGCGGAATGTGGCGCCGACGAATATCGCTACACCGCCAATGCCGAGGAGCGTGCGCAGCTCTGGAGGGCGCGGCACAACGCCTACTGGGCAGGGCGCGCGCTGGCGCCGGAGCTGAACGGCCTTTCGACGGATGTCTGCGTGCCGATCTCGCGGCTCGCCGACTGCGTGGCCGAGACCCAGGCGGATATCAGCGAGACGGGGCTTCTGGCGCCGATCGTCGGTCATGCCGGCGACGGCAATTTCCATGTGCTGATGCTCTTCGACGACAAGAAGCCGGCGGATCTCGCCCGCGCCGAGGCGTTCATGGCCCGCCTGAACGGCCGGGCGCTCGCGATGGGCGGCACCTGCACCGGCGAGCACGGCGTCGGACAGGGCAAGATGTCCTACCTCGAACAGGAGCTCGGCTCGGCGCTGCCTGTCATGCGGGCGATCAAGAAGAGCCTCGATCCGGACAACATCTTCAACCCGGGCAAGATCTTCCGCCTGTGACGGAAAGGAGTGCCGAATCCGACATTTGGGCTGGCGATTGCCATAGCGGAATGCAAATATTCGCCCTGGACCACTGGTATCTTGGGTAGGGAGCAACGGGAGTCGACGGGTCGTGCTCGGACGCATATTGGTGGCACTCGGTGGTCTCTTGGTGGCGGCGCTCTTCGCGGCGCTGCTGGCGCCGTTCTTTGTCGACTGGACGAATTTCCGATCCGACTTCGAGGATCAGGCGAGCCGTATCCTCGGCAAGAAGGTCACCGTCCACGGGGCGGTCGAGGCCCGCATCCTGCCGTTCCCCTCCGTCACGCTGCATGACGTCACCGTCGGATCGGACCGCGACGGCTCGCCGCTCGTCAGTGTCGCGCGCTTTTCGATGGATGCGGAACTGGCGCCGTTCCTCTCCGGCGAGGCGCGCATCTTCGACATGCGCATCGAGGAGCCGAAGGCCCGCATCCGCCTGCTTCCCGACGGGACGCTCGACTGGGCGCGCGGCAGCGCGGCCGAGATCCCGGCGCGGACCGTCGTGCTGGAGCGCGTGCATGTGAGCGGCGGCGTGGTCGAATTCATCGACGAGCAGTCGGGCCGCACCCGCATCGTTTCCGGCTTCGACGCTGACATGTCCGCTCGCTCGCTTGCAGGCCCCTGGACCGTGGACGGGCACGCCTCCGTCGACGGCGAGGCCGGCCGCTTCCACCTTTCGAGCCTGCAGCCGGATACGAAGACCGGCGCCGTGCCGCTGAACGTCCGTCTTCTGCCGGACACACGCCCGTTCGAGATCGATCTTTCCGGTGGTCTGACGCTCAGCGACGGCAAACCTCTCTACAAGGGCAGTTTCCAGGCGAGCTGGCTCATGGCCGAGGGTGATGCTGCCGCTGCCGAGCCTCAGGTGGGCGGCGCCAATCCGGTCTCACCGAAGGTCAAGGGTGAATTCGAGCTGACGAACGAGCGCGTCCGCGTTCCTTCCTACCGCCTCGAGCTCGGCGATACCGAAAACCCCTACGCCGTCACCGGCGAGGCGACGCTGGATACCGGCGCGCACCCGGAATTTCTGCTGACGGCCGACGGCCAGCAGATCGACGTCAACCGCATCGGCGAGGGGGCTCAGAAGGGAAAGACGAGTCGGCACGTCGTGGTCTCGGTCCGCGAGCGTCTTGACCGGCTGGTCGCCATTGCCGCCCGTATCCCGATCCCATCGGTCCCGGGCAAGGCGAGCCTCGCACTGCCGGCGATCGTCGCCGGCGACACGGTGTTGCGCGACATCCGGCTCGACGTGCGACCCGCCGGCACCGGCTGGACGGTCGAGCGCGCGCTTGCGACGCTTCCCGGCCGCACGCAGGTGGAGGCGAGCGGAACGCTGGACCTCAAGGGCGAGCCGTCTTTCCGTGGCGACCTGCTGGTTGCCTCGACGCAACCTTCAGGGCTCGCCGCATGGATTACCGGCGATGTCGATCCGGCGATCCGCGAGATGAAGACCGCCGGTTTCTCGGCGAAAGTGGACCTGACGCCCGAGCTCCAGCGCTTCGAGCGGCTGGAGCTTGCGATGGGAGCGGGTATTCTCAACGGCCGTGTCGAACGCGAGTCGCGCGACGGTACGGCGCCAAACCTGTCGGTCGACCTCACCGGGAACGAGATCGACCTGAACGCGGTCCGTGCGCTTGCAACTCTCGTCGCCGGCGACGAGGCCGGAGCAAATCTATTCGCGCAGCGGATTGCGGGCCGCCTCAAGGTCGAGAGGCTGGCCGCCTCCGACATCGTCGCGAAGAATGTCGACGCGGTCTTTACGGCCGACGGCGAGAGGATGGCGGTCGAGCGTCTCAACATCGGCGACCTTTCGGGCGCGAAGATCTCCGCGACCGGGACGATCGAGGGCGGGTTTTCGGATCCGACAGGCGAGGCCGACCTCGCATTTGCGGCGGCAGACCCCGGCCCGTTTCTCACCATACTGAAGGCGCGTGTTCCGGCTCACCCGGCGCTCGATGCGCTCGTTCGCAACGCCCGCTGGTACGCCGGGGCGGACCTCAAGGCGCATATTGTCCTTTCGGGGGCGGATGCCGCCATGTCGGTCAAGCTGGACGGCGTGGCGAACGGCAGCCGTGTCGCGCTCGACTACGGCCGGGAGACCATTCCACCGCTGCCGGGCGCCATGACACTCGAGGCGAGTCTCGAAAACCCGGACGCGCAAATCCTTTTCGGACAGGCCGGACTGGACCCGTTGCCGATCCCGTCTTCCGAGCCCGGCCGTCTCTCGGTCTCGCTCAGGGCGCAAGCGGATGCCCCGGCCGACACTGTGGTGACATTCTCCGGGACCGAGACCTTGCTGACGGCAAAAGGTCGGCTCGATCTCCGGGCAGGGCGGTTCCTGCAAGGGAGCCTGCAGACATCGCTGCGCAGCTCCGATCTCGAACCATATCTGATGATCGCAGGCATCGGGCTTCCGCAATCCGGCGCCGGCCTGCCGGTGGCGCTCGCGGCCGCGGCGGAGATCGGCGACGGTACGACAAAGATCGACGCGATCGACGGAGCCCTTGCCGGCAATGCCGTCCATGGCAGTCTCTCGCTCGACTGGACGGAGCCTAGACTACGCGCGGGTGGGACGCTTGACGTCGATACAATCGACCTCGCCTGGCTTGCGGAGGCGGTGGCAGGGCCTGTTACCGATCCTGCGACCGGAGGCCTCTCGACCGGCGCCATCGCCGCGCCGATCGGGGTCCCCGACCTCGATCTCTCGCTCCGTTCGTCAACGTTCTGGCCGGGCGTTCTCGGAAAGGTGGAGGATTTCTCCGGCCATCTGACCGGCCGCACCGGCGAACTGGTGCTGGAGGATGCGGCAGGCAAGTGGCTGGGCGGCGATCTCAAGGGGCGGATCAGTCTTTCCAATGCCGAGAAGACGGCTTTCCTGCAGAGCCGCCTGACGCTGGAGCACGGCGATCTCGCAACCGTTTTCGCCGGCGCCGGCGAGGGCGTGACGCCGCCGCAGATCACCGGGCGTTTCGATCTCACTGCGGTCGCCGAGGCGACCGGCGGGACCGTCGCGGGCCTCGTCTCGTCGATCAACGGCTCGGGCGAGATGCGGCTTTCGGACGTCGTCATGCCGCACTTCGACCTCGGCTATCTGCCGCCGCTGCTCGCCGCCGCCGACCTCATCGAGGGCGAGCCAGACGAAAGCAAGGTGCGGCCGCTCGTGGAGAATCTGGTGTCTGAAAGGAGTGCCTCCCTCGGGGCGCTGACCATTCCCTTCAACATCGGTGACGGCGTCGTGCGGGCGCAGAACCTCGTCGCCGGCAATGCGCTCGCCAAACTCGGCGGCGATGCGAGGATCGACCTGCGCAGCGGCGAGACGGAGGCCGTCGTTACCGTTTCACCCGAGGTGGGAACGGACGATCTCGCCGGCGCCGATCCCGATATTCGCGTCAGGTTTTCCGGCCGCCTGCCAGCGCCGGAACGCACGCTCGACGTCACGGACGTCACCAATTACCTTTCGCTGCGGGCCTTCGAGCGGGAGCGCCGTCGGGTAGAGACGTTGCAGTCCAACGTGCTCGAAAAACAGCGGTTGAGACGCGAGGCGGCGCTCTACAAGTTCCGGGCGGCGGAACGCGAGAAGGCCGAGGCGGCCGAACGGGCCCGGCTGGAGGAAGAGGTCCGCAGGCAGGCGGAGGCTGATGCTCTGGCCCGCAAGGCGGCGGAGGAGGAAGCTGCGCGCCGGGCTGCGGAGGAAGAGGCGGCGCGGCAGCGGGCGATCGAAGAGGGTGCCGGAACGGCGCAACCGCCTGCGGGCGCAGCAACGCCGCCGGCAGAGAAACCACCGCCGTCCGGCCCGACGACCGGAGGGACCCCGCCGAAATTACGGTTCGAGGATCTGCCGGGCGTGAACTGACCGGTATCAATGATCTCGACCGTGCGAGGGGGTACGGCAGAGGGGTGGTCAGGGCGCCGGGCGATGGCGTTCCGGCGCGTTGAGGACAGGGGGACATGACATGCGCATACTTCTATATCTCGTTCAGGCGATCCTGGTTATGCCGTTCCTCTTCGCCGCGGAGGTTCGGGCGGAGGAACGCTATGTCACCTTCGCCGAGAACCGCGGCTGGACGGTGAGCTACGACCGGCAGCAGAACAACTGTATCGCCGTTCCGAAGGCCTCGGACGGGCTCTATTTCATCCGTCCGTCGAGCCGCGAGATCGTCGTCATGATCGCCGGGCCGAAATTCGCCTGGGTGACCGACGAGAAGGACTACAAGGTCGAGATCCGCACTGACCGGCAGCGCTGGGACGGAACGATGCGGGCCGATACCGACGAGGGTTTTGGCGGCCTCTATGTCTCTGATCCGAGCGAAAGCTTCATGTCCGCCTTGAGGGGCGCGTCGCGGCTTAGCCTGCGGGTGGAGAACGTCAACTATGGACCCTATTCGCTCGGCGGATCGAGCGATACGCTGAAGCAGATCCTCGGCTGCGCACAGGCGGTGGAGCGTGGTGAGTTCAAGCCGGCCGAACCCGATTACATCGGCATGAACGATCTCGTGTCGTGGAAGTCGGAGGATTTCGGAAAGAGCTACACGTCCGAAGGATGGACGCTGACGCTCAAGGGCCAGGACAATGTCGACGGTACGGCGACCGCCTACCTCGAAGTTTCCCGCGAGGGGAAGGGGTCTGCGACGATCAAGGCCGAGAGCGTCCCCGAGGGGCGTGGCTTCGGCACGCTCGGCATCTACAAGTTCGACTGGTCCGATCCGGCGGTCCTCTTCACCTCCTATACGGGCGGTGCCCATTGCTGCATCGAGGCGCGGGTGGCGCTCTCGACGGATGACGGTATCAATATCATTGACCTCGGCCAGTTCGACGGCGACGTGGTTCACCCGGCCGACCTCGATGGCGACGGCATCTACGAGTTCGAGCTTGCCGACCAGCGTTTCCTCTATGCCTTCGCGCCCTATGCGGGATCGGTGCCTCCCGTTCAGATCCAGGCGCTACGCGACGGCAAGTTCGTCGACGTGACCAAGGAGGCGGCATACCGGCCGGTCGTCAAGCAGGCGCTGCTGCGAACGATGAAGTTGTGCGGAGAGGAGCAGTATCCCGGCGCATGTGCGGGGGCGCTCGCCAACGCCGCTCTTCTCGGCCTCTACAGCAGCGCCTTCGAGTTCATGGTCTTCGACGAGATCAACCCGAAGCTCGAGGGCAGCTATCTCAAGTGCTCCGATTCCGCGGCCTGCCGAGGACGGGGGGATTTCAAGGATTTCCAGGAGGCGGTCGCCTTCCGGCTCAAGGACTGGGGCTACGACATCGAGCCGGCGATCAGCGAACCGGCGGCGGCGTTCTTCGGCGAGCTCGCCAAGACGAAGACGGGTTACAGCGCGCCGGGCGACACGACGGAGGGCGGCTGCGCGATGGGGCCGACCCGTTTCGAAGAGGCGCGGGCGAAGGGTATCGTCGCCGTCAGCGGCTATGAGTACATCTGCCATATCGGGCGGGCCGACGTGCTGCACGACAGCGTCGTCACCGGGGCGCTCTGTACGGGCGAGGGGGAATACTGGCTCGACCGCCAGATCTTCGAGAGGGACGGCGCCGACATCTGGCAGCATTCGGTGAGCCGCATGGAGGCGGGGCTGACCCCGGTCAAGGCCGCGCCCTGTCCGGCAAAGCCGTAAGCGGCCGGGCGGCCTGCCTTTCCTATTCTTCCTGGAAATGCCGGCCGCTCTTCAGCCAGTCGAGCACGTGGAGCCTGAGGGCGGAGGAGAGGTTGCTGCCCGGCGGACGTTTGTCGTCGATCTCGGCGACGAGGGCGGCAAGCGGCAGGGCGCGCTCTGCCGCGATGATCTTCAGCTCGTCCCAGAATGCATCCTCGAGGGAAAAGCTCGTGCGGTGGCCGTGAAGGGTCGCCGAGCGTTTGCGAATCGTCGCCGTTGCCAAACTGATTCAAGTCCCTGAGAAAATGAGTCCCGAACTGCCCGTAAGATGTTGAGGCTGAATCTCTATCAGGATTTGCTGTCGTCCGGTTTCGGGCGTTCGAGCTTGCCCTGGTCGAGCGTCTTTTCGGCCTTTTCCCGCTCCGCCCGTGTCAGTTCCTTTTCCGCCTTTGTGCGTCCGAAGAGGATACGGTTCTGCTCCGCGGTCCTGTCCTTTTCGGCGCGGGCTTTCGTCTTCTTGTACTGGCGAAGGTTGACGACGTCTGCAGCCATGACTCGGCTCCGGGCAAGGCTTGCAGGCGGGACGTTCCCGCCCGCGCAGGCCTGCTAATGCTTCTTGCGGAAGGCGTCGAGGGAAACGACCGAAGCCGGCTTCTTGTCTTCCTCGCCGTCCTTGGTGGCGACCGGCTCCTGCGGTTCCTCGGCGGCGGCCAGCGGGTAGGCGGTGATTTCGGCGCTCTCCTCGTCCTCGTCGGCCAGCGGAACGTCGAATTCCAACTCGAAGTTGACGGAGGGATCGTAGAAGCCGCGGATCGCGTTGAACGGGATGACCAGCTTTTCCGGTGTGTCGGAGAAGGAAAGGCCGATCTCGAACTGGGTCTCGGTGACCTTCAGGTCCCAGAACTGGTGCTGGATGACGATGGTCATCTGTTCGGCATACTTCGCCTTCAGGTGCTGGGAAATCCTGACACCCGGCGCACCGGTCAGGAAGGTGATGAAGAAGTGATGATCACCCGGCAGGCGGCCTGTCGCCGCCACTTCCGTCAAAACCTTTCGAATGACACCGCGCAGCGCGTCCTGAGCCAGAATGTCGTAGCGAATATGGTCCTGCCCCATGTGATCCTGTCTTTCTTCTGTGACGTCTTTTCCAAGGCTATATGCCATGGCACCGGATGCGGGGAAAGCCCCGGTTGGCGAGTCTTACGGAAGCATAATACATGAATTGTTATCAGGGGAGTAGGTGAAGGCTTCTGTTGCCAGGTGCCTTCGAACCCCGCCTTCAGGTGCTAACCAGAAGGGCTTTAGTGTGGGTTTCCCGCACCGCCATTAGGCAGCGAGAGCATAACCCTGAGCGTTGTTGTCGTTTGCAACTACTCTTGTGACCCGATAACGGCGGTATCATGCCGAGCAAAAGTTCGATCTTTACGCCCTTGTCGATCCTATTTCGCCCCCATCAAAAGCCGGTCCGGAAAGAACTCCGTCACCGACCGGTTTTTGGTGGAGGCGCCGGGTACCGCCCCCGGGTCCAATAGGTTTATTACACCGACCGTTTATTGCCATAGCCGGCCCGAGAGCCGGCACTCCCCATATAGGTCGTTCCGGGGCGGATGAAAAGGGTGGGACACTGCCGTTTTTTCAGTCCCGGCGTGCGGAGGGGGAAAGGGCGGCCGGACAGGGTACGCCCGCGGAGGGCGAGGGGTGGCGCCTCCGCGGGCGTTGTCCTGCGGATGCAGGGGCGACCTTTGCCGCCCCCGCCGCTGCCTGCACTGCGGAGAGCCGCGTGGCGCCGTACTCCTCAGGGCTGTACGTTGACGATGAAGAACACCGTCATGTCGCCGTTGACGGTGTAGGTCACCGTGTAGGTGTGGTTCTGAAAGGCGATCCTGGCATTGCCGCCTTTCGGATCGATGTTTTCCTTGTTGTTGTTGACCCATACCTGCACGGCGCCGGCAAAGGCTATCGGATCGAGGCCAAGGGTCTGAACGGCGCTCAGGCCGGATAGTTCGTATTCCACTCTCATCTCAACACCTCTCGTTTCGCTTGCTTCAAAGCCCACGCCGAGGCTGAGAGGGAGGATGATTTACATCTATGGTTGTGTCAATATGAAGTGCATCTAAAGGTTCAATTGAACGGCTCAGTCGTGCATGCGCCGCATCGCGACCAGTGTGCCGTCGACGAGCCGGCCGAAGAGGATGCCGCGGACCGGTTCGAAGGTGACGATCGTGATTCCGTCCTTGTCGAGCAATGACAGGCCGCGGGGGACCGGCTTCCACGCACGAACCGAGGCAAGTGTTCCTTTGCAGCCTTTGCTGCGGGCGACGAGGCGACCGCCGCTCCGCTCGCTTTGCAGCTCGAGGGTGCATCCATCCGTGCCACCGGACTGAATGACCCATCGGCCGGCGAACTGTCCGGGGGCGGGGCCGGCGTCGGCGCCGGGTGCAGCAAACAGCATGGCAATGATGACCAAAAGGCTCGTGGCGGTGCGGGACGCGAACGCAGACATCAATACGCTACCAGTCATCAGTCTCTCGTCCTTCTCTTCGGTTCGGATCTTCTGCCGAATTCGCCAAGTATTCGCCAGCCTTTTTGCCGCGTTTTCAAGAAAGGCCCGAAAAAGGACATTGGTGTCCGCCCGTGACGCGGATGATGTAACCGGTGTTTCTGCAGGCAAGGAAGCCTCCGTCCGGGTGCGTCAACCGAACTTGTTGACGGTTTTCTCTGCCGGGAGCATCCTTCACCTGCAATGAATGCAAAGAACGCGGCATCGAGTATCGGCGGAGACAGTGACATGAAGGACTATCTTGCAGATGTTCATAAGTACGACAGTGCTGCAGATGAAGGGACGGTCGGTCGGATCGTCCGTCATCTCGGGATTGCGTTGCGCGACAGGGATTCCGCTCTGGTTTCCTGCTCGTCCGAATCGGAGCTTGCCCGCGTGAAGGAAAGCTGGTGCGGCAAGAAGCTAGGCGTCGACGGCGATGCGGCCGACGCGGCGATCAAAAGTACCTGCCTCGCCATGGCCGACGACCGCTCGAAGTCGCGCGTGACCTTCTACTACCTGGTCGCCAAGCAACTCGGGAAGCTCGACGCCGTCTGAGGCATCGAGTTCCCGGGGAAAAGAGCGCGAGAAGCTTGGTTCTGCCGTGAACGGCCTCTAGTATGGGGCCTTGGATGAATCAGCGGCGGAACCATGAAGCAATATCTCGACCTTCTGAGCCACGTCTTGGAACACGGCAGCGACCGGGGCGACCGTACGGGCACGGGCACGCGTTCCGTCTTCGGATACCAGATGCGCTTCGATCTTCAGGAGGGCTTTCCGGTCCTGACGACCAAGAAGCTGCATCTGCGCTCGATCATCCACGAGCTTCTCTGGTTCCTCAAGGGCGATACCAACATCGCCTACCTGCATGAGCATGGCGTGACGATCTGGGATGAATGGGCCGACGAGAACGGCAATCTAGGCCCTGTCTACGGCGCGCAGTGGCGCTCCTGGCCGGCGCCGGACGGTCGCCGTATCGACCAGATCGTCAATCTGGTCGAGGGCATCCGCAAGAATCCCTATTCGCGCCGTCACATCGTCAGCGCCTGGAACCCGGCGGAAGTGGACGACATGGCGCTGCCGCCCTGCCACTGCCTGTTCCAGTTCTACGTCGCTGACGGGCGGCTCTCCTGCCAGCTCTACCAGCGCTCGGCCGACATCTTCCTCGGCGTGCCGTTCAACATTGCCTCCTACGCGCTCCTGACGATGATGGTCGCGCAGGTGACCGGTCTCGAGCCCGGCGATTTCGTCCACACGTTCGGCGACGCCCATCTTTATTCCAACCATTTCGAACAGGCGAAGCTGCAGCTGACGCGCACGCCGAAAGCCCTGCCGCTGATGCGGATCGATCCGCAGGTGAAGGACATTTTCTCCTTCAAGTTTGAGGACTTTACGCTCGAAGGCTACGAAGCCGATTCAACCATCAAGGCACCGATCGCGGTCTGACGTTTGCCGTGCGAACAACATGCGGGAGAATGGCGTGAGCCCCATCAAGACCACGATCGTCGTTGCCGTCGCCGAGAACGGCGTCATCGGCCGCGAGGGCGACATGCCGTGGAGGCTCTCCACCGATCTCAGGCGGTTCAAGGCCCTGACGCTCGGCAAGCCCCTCGTGATGGGGCGCAAGACGTTTGAATCGATCGGGCGGCCGTTGCCGGGTCGTCCGCACCTGATCGTCAGCCGCAGTGCCGATTTCCGTCCCGAGGGCGTCGAAGTCTTCGAGACCGTCGATGCCGCCATCACGCGTGCCAGGGTCATCGCGACCGAGACCGGTGCCGGCGAAATCTGCATCGTCGGCGGCGGCGAAATCTACCGGCAGGCGCTTTCCTTCGCCGACGAGTTGCACGTGACCCATGTCGAGGCGGAGGTTGAGGGCGACACGACCTTTCCGCCGATCGATCCCGCGCTTTTCGAAAGGGTGACGGAGACCTCCGTGCCTGCGGGCGAAAAGGATACGTACCCAACACGTTACGCCATCTATCACCGGCGGGCTGCGGCATAGTCGACTATTTTGCCGTTCTTCCGAAGAAGTTCGCGCCGTTCCGTTGAAAGCGGCTCACGCGATACTTATAACGGTCCGAGGATCGGCGCATCCCCGTGATGCGGGCGAGGCTGGGAGCATTTTCAACAGAAGAGGTCTTGATGCCCTGGAGCAATCAGAACGGCGGCGGCCCTTGGGGCGGCGGCGGCAATAATCAGGGTCCCTGGGGGCAGGGGCCGAACCGTCCACGCGGCGGCGGCAATACCCCACCGGATCTCGAGGAGCTCATTCGCCGGGGCCAGGACCGCTTGAAGAGCATCATTCCGGGCGGATTCAACGGTGGCGTCATCTTCGCTCTGGTCGTCGTGCTCGCCGCTTTCTGGCTGATCCAGTCCATCTATACGGTGCAGCCGGATGAGCGCGGTGTCGAGCTGCGCTTCGGCAAGCCGAAGGACGAGGTCTCGATGCCGGGCCTGCATTTCCATTTCTGGCCGCTCGAAACCGTCGAAATCGTAAAGGTGACCGAGCAGCAGCAGAACATCGGCGCCAAGGCGTCTTCGACATCGACGGCCGGCCTGATGCTCTCCGGGGACCAGAACATCGTCAACGTGCAGTTCTCGGTGCTGTTCACCGTGACCGACCCGAAGGCGTACCTGTTCAACCTTGAAAGCCCGCCGGAAACGCTGCAGCAGGTCGCCGAGAGCGCGATGCGCGAAGTGGTAGGCCGTCGCCCGGCGCAGGACATTTTCCGTGACGCGCGTCAGCAGATCGCCGCCGACGTGAAGGGCATCATCCAGGGCACGATGGACCATTACGGCGCCGGCATCGCGATCAACGCGGTTGCGATCGAGGATGCGGCACCGCCGCGCGAAGTCGCTGACGCCTTCGACGAGGTGCAGCGGGCCGAACAGGACGAAGACCGCTTCGTCGAGGAAGCGAACAAGTACGCCAATCAGAAGCTCGGCCAGGCGCGAGGCCAGGCGGCGCAGATCCGTGAAGAGGCTGCCGCTTACAAGGACCGCGTCGTCAAGGAGGCCGAAGGTGAAGCCCAGCGCTTCCTTTCGGTCTACGAGCAGTACACGAAGGCGCCGGACGTCACCCGCAAGCGTCTCTATCTCGAAACCATGGAGCAGGTTCTGAAGAATTCGCAGAAGGTGATCATCGATGAGCAGGAGGGGGTCGTTCCCTACCTGCCGCTCAACGAACTTGGCCGCAAGTCGCAGGGGGGCAACTGATCATGTCCAATCGTCTGCCCTATTTCCTGATCGCTTTCGCAGCCCTGCTGCTTCTGGTCTATTCGTCGGTCTTCGTCGTCAACGAGCGCCAGCAGGCGATCGTCGTGCGCTTCGGCCAGATCCAGGCCGTACACAAGGAGCCGGGCCTCTATTTCAAACTGCCGTTCGCCTTCATGGATGCCGACCGGGTTCAGTATGTCGAGGACCTCGCCCTGCGCCTTGACCTCGACAACATCCGCGTGCAGGTTTCCGGCGGCAAGTTCTACGAGGTCGATGCTTTCGTCGTCTACAAGATCACCGACGCCCGCCGCTTCCGCGAGACGGTCTCCGGTGACCGTGAGTCCGCCGAGGCACGTCTGCGTACCCGCCTCGACGCATCGCTGCGTCGCGTCTACGGCTTGCGCGGCTTCGAAGCCGCACTGTCGGACGAGCGTTCGTCGATGATGCAGGAGGTCGCAGCGGACCTCAAGACCGACGCCGAGTCGCTCGGCCTCACCATCGAGGATGTGCGCATCCGCCGCACCGACCTGACGCAGGAAGTCTCCCAGCAGACGTTCGAGCGCATGAAGGCGGAGCGTCTGGCCGAAGCCGAACTGATCCGCGCCCGCGGTAACGAAGAAGGCCAGCGCCGCCGCGCGATCGCCGACCGCCAGGTCGTCGAGCTTCAGGCCGAGGCCCAGCGGGATTCGGAAATCCTGCGCGGTCAGGGCGATGCCGAACGCAACCGTATCTTCGGCGAGGCATTCACCCGCGATCCGTCCTTCTTCGAGTTCTATCGCTCGATGCAGGCCTACACCGGCGCCTTCGACACGCCGGAGGGAAGCAGCATGGTGCTGTCGCCGAAGTCGGAGTTCTTCCGCTTCTTCAACGGTTCGGACGGCAAGCCGTCCGCCCCACCGGCGCAGCCTGAACCGCAGACCGGCAACTGACCGGGTCTGGCGATGTCGGATCTGGTCACCGGATTTGCATTCTTCCTGATCATCGAGGGGCTGGTGTACGCACTGGCCCCTCACTTTCTGGTGGCGATGGCGAAACTCCTGCCGGAGATACCCGAGCAACACCTGAGGTTTTCGGGTCTTGCCGCGGTGGCGCTCGGGGTCGTGATCGTCTGGCTGGTGCGCGGGTAAAAGCCGTTTCGCCGGTCATCAATCCGCCTTATGGTTCGGGCACTGGGCCAAATCAGTTCGGGCCCTGAACCAACGATGACAAACGGGGAAACCTCATGACTGCGAACGCCTCCACGAGATCGACGCGCCTCATCACCGGCCTTGTCGGGGCGGCCTTCGCGTTCGGCGCGACGATGGGGCCTGTCGCGGTGGCCGAGGCTCAGCCGACCGGTCCGGAGTCGGTGGCCAATCTCGCAGAGGGCCTGATCGGTGCGGTCGTGAACATCGCAACCTCGCAGAACGTCAAGGAGGAGGAGCGCGGGCCGATGCCGCAGGTGCCCGAGGGCTCGCCTTTCCAGGAGTTCTTCGACGATTTCTACAAGAACCGCGAGGGCGGCGGTAATCAGAAGGTCAATTCGCTGGGTTCCGGTTTCGTCATCGATCCGAGCGGCTTCATCGTCACCAACAACCACGTGATCGAAAACGCCGACGACATCGAGGCAATCTTCTCGGACGGCTCCAAGCTCAAGGCCAAGCTGGTCGGCACGGACACAAAGACTGATCTTTCGGTGCTCAAGGTGGAGCCGCCGAAGCCGCTGACGGCGGTGAAGTTCGGTGATTCGCGCAAGATGCGCATCGGCGACTGGGTGATGGCCATCGGCAACCCGTTCGGGCTCGGCGGATCGGTGTCGATGGGCATCGTCTCGGCGCGTGGCCGCAACATCAATGCCGGCCCCTACGACAACTTCATCCAGACGGATGCGGCGATCAACAAGGGCAATTCCGGCGGCCCGCTGTTCAACATGGACGGCGAAGTCATCGGCATCAATACGGCGATCATCTCGCCGAGCGGCGGCTCGATCGGCATCGGTTTCGCCGTACCGACGGAGCTTGCCGAAAATGTCATCCGCCAGCTGAAGGAATTCGGCGAGACGCGGCGCGGCTGGCTCGGCGTGCGCATCCAGCCTGTAACAGACGCGGTCGCGGCGAGCCTCGGGCTGAAGAGCAGCAGGGGCGCGCTCGTCAGCGGTGTCATCAAGGGCGGTCCGGTCGAAAACGGCCCGATCCGGACCGGCGACGTGATCCTTCGCTTCGACGGCAAGGACATCAGCGAGAGCCGCGATCTCATGCGGAGCGTGGCCGAAAGCACGGTCGGCGCCGAGGTCGAGGTCGTGCTCGTTCGCGACGGAAAGGAACAGACGGTCAAGGTGAAGCTCGGCCGTCTCGAAGACGAGCCGGCCGATTCGCAGAGCGACGTGACGGAGGCCCCGCAGGGTGAGGGGACGCCGTCGCCGGAGACCGGCGAGCAGCAGCCGGGCGACCAGCCGTCCGACGAGGCAACACCCGATGCGCCGGCGAGCGTGGAAAGGCTCGGGCTGTCGCTTGCTGCGCTCGACGACGCGGCACGCCAGAAGTTCTCGATCGCCGAGAGCGTCGAAGGCGTGGTGATCACCGCCGTCGAGGCCGGTTCGGCGGCCGCTGAAAAGGGGCTTGTCGCCGGCGAGGTGATCGTTGAGGTGGCCCAGGAATTCATGGAAACGCCGGACCGCGTCGCCGAGGTGCTGCAGCGCCTGAAGGGCGAGGGACGCCGCAGCGCCCACATGATGATCGCAAATCCCGCCGGCGACCTGCGCTTCGTGGCAATCCCGCTCGAATAGAGCCAGGTATCAGAGCGAGCGGGTTCCAGCCCGCTTGCCTGATCCTGTGATCGCGCTTTGGGCATCAAGCCTTTGGCGGGGAATCCGTTTTCTGAAATTGGAGCCGGCGCAGTGGCCCGCCTGCGGGACGATCAGAGGTCGCCTCTGCCGATCCGGTAGAGCACGTGGCGCTTCAGGTACGGATGGGTGTCGGGTACACGCGGATGGTCGAAATCGCCGTCTGCATCGCGCCTCATGCCGATCCGCTGCATGACCGCCTGCGAGCGGATGTTGGCCGCGACGGCGAAGGAGACGACTTCGTCGAGCGTCTTTTCCTCGAAGGCGAACCGCAGCAGCGCACGGGCCGCTTCCGTCACGTAGCCGTTGCCCCAGAAGCGTGTGGCAAGCCGCCAGCCGATCTCGACCGTGCCTTCGGGGAGGACAGGGGCGATCTTCGCCTCAGCAAGGCCGCAGAAGCCGATCGGCTCGGCGCTTTCCTTCAGCTCCAGCGCATAGAAGCCGTAGCCGGTCTCCTCGATCATTTGCCGCAGGAGGTCCATCATCGCATCGGCCTCCGCATGGGTGCGACGCATCGGAAAGAACTCCATCACCTTCGGGTCGGCGTTGATCTCGCGAAAGAGGTCGCGGTCGGTGTCCGTCCAGTTGCGGATGATGAGCCGCGGCGTTTCGGTGATGATCATGGTGCCCCCGCCTGTCAGGGGAGTATGAAGTCGGTCTTGCGATAGCCCTGCAGGTAGAGAAGGGCGGTGAGATCGCAGTGATCGAGGCGGATCTTCGCCTGGGCCGCCACCGCGGGCTTCGCGTGCAGGGCGACGCCGCTGCCGGCAAGACCGAGCATGGCGAGGTCGTTGGCGCCGTCGCCAACGGCAATCACGTCGTGCGGGGTGATCCCGAGACGCTCGCTGATCTCGACGAGGGCATCGACCTTGGCCTGCTTGCCGAGGATGGGCTCGGCCACTTCCCCGGTCAGGTAGCCGTCTTTCTCGAGCAGGATGTTGGCGCGGTTCTCGTGAAAGCCGAGGCGGTCGGCGATGGGGTTGGTGAAGACCGTGAAGCCGCCGGAGACGAGCGCCGTGTGAAAGCCGCGCGCCTTCATGGTGGCGATCAGTTCCGGTCCGCCGGCCGTGAGCGTGATGCGCTTCTCGATCACCTCGTCGACAACGGAAATCGGCAGGCCCTTCAGGAGCGCCACGCGTTCGCGCAGCGCGGGCTCGAAGGCGATCTCGCCGTTCATGGCGCGGGCGGTGATCTGCGCGACCTTGTCCTTCAATCCCACTTCGGCGGCGAGCTCGTCGATGCATTCCTGACCGATCATCGTCGAATCCATGTCGGCGATCAGGAACTTCTTGCGGCGGTGATCGGCATCCTGGATCGCGAGATCGACCGGGGTCGTGTCGAGGATTGCCCGGATGTCGACGTTCGCTTCGACCGGATCGCTGCCGTCTTTCAGCACGATGTCGCAGGCGATGCCGTCGGCGAGCCAGTAGAGGCCGGAGGCGCCGACCGCTTCCGCAGCCTTTTCGGCGAGTGCCGGGGTGACGGCGGGATTTGACGGATTGGCAAGAAGCGTGGCAACGAAGGCCATGATGAGGAACCCTGTGGACGATATCGACGCGATCCTGATAACCGGGCCGACCGCCAGCGGCAAGTCCGCGCTGGCGCTTGAGCTGGCGAAACGCCACGGTGGCGTGGTCGTCAATGCCGACAGCATGCAGGTCTACGATACGCTGCGGCTCTTGACGGCACGACCATCCGAGGAGGAGATGGAGGGCATCCCCCATCATCTCTACGGCCACGTGCCGGCAGGCGCAGCCTATTCGACCGGCGACTGGCTGAGGGAGGTGGGCGAGCTTCTCGCGCGTCTCAAGGCCGAGGGGACGCTTCCGGTGATCGTCGGCGGCACCGGCCTCTACTTCAAGGCGCTGACCGGCGGGCTTTCCGACATGCCGCCTATTCCGGCCGATATCCGGGAGAATCTGCGGCGACGTCTCGCCGAGGAGGGGACTGCTGCCCTCTATACGCTGCTCGAACATGCCGATCCGGGAATGGCGGCGAAGCTCAATCCGCAGGACGGGCAGAGGATTCTCCGGGCGCTCGAGGTGGTCACGGTGACCGGCCGGTCGATCTCCGAGTTCCAGGGCAAGGCCGGACCGATGATCGTCGACCCCGGGCGGGCGCAAAAGTTCGTCGTGCTGCCGGAGCGGGATATTCTCTATGCTCGCATCGACCGGCGCTTTTCGACGATGCTCGAGAGCGGCGCGGTGGAAGAGGTGAAGGCGCTGCTGGCACTCGACCTGCCGCCGGAGATGCCGGTGATGAAGGCGATCGGCGTTTCGCAGATCGCCGCGATGCTCAAGGATGAGATGAGCCACGAGGACGTCATCGAAAAGGCTTCTGCCGCCACTCGCCAGTATGCGAAGCGTCAGATGACCTGGTCCCGCAACCAGATGGACGAGAGCTGGGAAAGGACGCGCTGAGATGCTGTCTTTGTCTTCGGCCGCCTCAGTCCTTCCGGTAGAGGCTGGAGAGAGGCTTCTTCAGGATGCTTTCGCGAAGCGACAGGCCGGGCTCCCGGCGCAAGCTCGAAGCCGGTTGCGGCGGTTCGATCGTCCTGTCGGAGGGCTGAAGGCGAGATTCGTACTCGTGGCGGGGCGCTGGCTCGTACAAGTCGGTTCGGCGCCGCAGCGGCTGCAATTCGTCCCCCGCGCCGTTCCCCATGGGCAGCATGTCCGGACGGTAGGGCTCGATGGAGGGCGTGTCCTGCAGCATGGAGGGAGTGGTGGCAGGGAAGGGATCGCTACGGTGCACGTCTGCGGGCATCGGCAGGTCGTCCACGAACGACGCTGGCTGTTCGGCCGCCTCGTAGCTGCGCTGGAAGGCGGAGATGTCCGGTCCGGATACGGCGCGCATACGGCTGACGACATTGCGCAGGTCGACCGTGTCCGGGGTTTCGTCGGAGCCCTTGACGGTGACCCCGTTCGCCTTCGGCAAATGGTTCTGCTCGACGCGGGTGAAGCGCATGCGCATGGGCACCGAGATCGCCTCGCCGAAGGCGATCGCTTCGCCGTTGCCGATCGAGGAGATGAAGCTGGTGGTGGAGATCGACGAGTCCGGAATGGCCGAACGGATGATCTCCTGGTCGCGGTCGTTGGAAAGCCGCATCGCAAACAGCGTCGAGCACTGTGAAAGAATGGTCTGGTCGAGTTCGCCGGGTCGCTGCGTGATGATGCCGAGCGAGCAGCCGTATTTGCGGCCTTCCTTGGCGATACGGGCGATCGCCTGGCGCGTCGGGAAGAAGCCGAGATTGGGATCGGACGGCACGTAGCGGTGCGCTTCCTCGCAGACGACGAGCATGTGAACGGCGCCGTTCGACCAGAGCGCCAGTTCGAAGGCCATGCGGCAGAGCACCGAGGCGACCGAGTTCACCACCTCGGACGGAATGCCGGCGAGCTGGAAGGTCGAGATCGGGCGGTCGTCGCCGGGGATGCGGAAGATGTGTCCGATGGTCTCCAGGATCGTGTCGTTGATCGTGTTGTTGGAGAACATGAAGTGGTAGCGGGGATCGTTGATCGCCGACATGATCCGCATCTTCAGCGACCGCAGGAAGGGCTTCTCGCCCCGGCCTTCGAGCCGTCCGATGCGTTCGTCGATCAGGGCCAGAAGGTCGGCGATGCGATAGGGCACGGGCGTGTCGGCGGTGACCGAGCTCTTCTCGTTTGCGCGGCGCATCAGCCCGGTGTCGCTGCCGCGGAAGGCACGCTTTGCCTCGGGCATCAGGTCGCGGAGAATGTCGAGTTCGTCGGGCACCGGCGGGCGCCCGCGGAAGATGACCTCGGCAAACTCCTCGAGCTTCATCAGCCAGAAGGGAAGATCGAGTGTCTCCGTGTCGATGACGACGGCGTGCTCGGGAAATGCGGCGGCGAATTCGTTGTGCGGATCGAGGATCAGCACGCGCAGCTTCGGGTCCGCCTTGATTGCCTGGCGCAGAAGCAGCGACACGGCGGTCGACTTGCCGACGCCGGTGGAGCCGACCACCGCGAAGTGCTTCGACAGCATCGAGGGGACATGGATCGTCGCATCGATGCTCTCGTCCTGGGTGAGCTTGCCGATCACGCAGACATCGTTCTTGCCGGTGTCGTAGATGCGCGAGAGATCGGCGGTGCGGATGCGGTGGGCGATCGCCCCGAGATAGGGATAGCGCGAGATGCCGGTCGAGAACTCCTCGCGGCCATTCATGCCGACATGCACCTCGCCGAGAAGCTCGACCTCGATCAGGAAGGTGTTGTCGAGGTTCTCGCCCCAGGCCTTGGTGTCCGTCTGCATGGAGTAGACGAGCGCGACGACGCGATTGCTGCCGACGGAAATGGAGATCAGGCGGCCGACCGACCAGAGTTCGCTGAGCTCGGTGCCGCCCGCTTCGGCGACGGCGGCGATGGTCGCGCGCGATCCGTTGCATGCGACGACGCGCCCCAGCATGCGGTTGCCGGGCCGCTGCTGGTCGCGGCGATCCTGTTCGCCGGCCGTGCCCGACGTATGGAGGTCGTTGTTACGCAATAATAAACTCCTGCTACGGCAACTTGTAGCAAGAGAGGTTTAATAAGCCGTGTAAGGGCTTGACGGTCGCAAGGCGTGTCGTCCTTTCGAGCACAACGGCGCTTCTTGCGGCGAATGCGCGTTGACGGGGTCTGAATTTCTGTCTATCACTCTCGACCATGACTATTTCGGCAGTTCTTATCGTGGTGGGAAAGCGCATGGGCAGGATGGTGTAACCATCCGGCGATAGCCACCCATGCGCTAGATGACAGGCTCCTCAAGGGGCCTTTTTTTATGGCCAGAACCGGGTGAAAGCCCTGACAAGAAATCCAGAAGGCAAACGGAAACAGGCATGACGGGTACAGACAATCAGATGACCGGCGCGGAGATCGTCATCAGGGCGCTGAAGGACAACGGAGTTGAGCACATCTTCGGCTATCCGGGCGGCGCCGTGCTTCCGATCTACGACGAGATCTTCCAGCAGGACGATATCCAGCACATCCTCGTGCGCCACGAGCAGGGAGCCGGCCACGCGGCCGAAGGCTATGCCCGCTCGACGGGCAAGGTCGGCGTCATGCTCGTGACGTCCGGCCCCGGCGCGACCAACGCGGTTACGCCGCTGCAGGACGCGCTGATGGATTCGATCCCGATCGTCTGCATTTCGGGACAGGTTCCGACGCCGCTCATCGGCTCCGACGCCTTCCAGGAATGCGACACCGTCGGGATCACCCGGCCGTGCACCAAGCACAACTGGCTGGTCAAGGACGTCAACGATCTCGCCCGCATCATCCATGAGGCCTTCCGCATCGCGAGAACCGGTCGTCCGGGTCCGGTCGTCGTCGATATTCCGAAGGATGTCCAGTTCGCGACCGGCACCTACACGCCGCCGGAGGCCCACCGGATCCAGAAGAGCTACCAGCCGAAGGTCCAGGGCGATGCCCGTGCGGTCCAGGCTGCCGTCGAACTGATGGCGAACGCCCGTCGCCCGATCATCTACAGCGGCGGCGGCGTCATCAATTCCGGTCCGGAAGCCTCCAAGCTGCTGCGCGAACTGGTCTCGCTCACCGATTTTCCGATCACCTCCACGTTGATGGGGCTTGGCGCCTATCCGGCCTCGGGCAAGAACTGGCTCGGCATGCTCGGCATGCACGGCTCCTACGAGGCCAACATGGCCATGCACGACTGTGACGTCATGGTCTGCATCGGCGCCCGTTTCGACGACCGCATCACCGGCCGCCTCAACGCCTTCTCGCCGAATTCGAAGAAGATCCACATCGACATCGATCCGTCCAACATCAACAAGAACGTCCGGGTCGACGTTCCGATCGCCGGCGATGTCGGGCATGTGCTGGAAGACATGGTCCGCCTCTGGCGGGCGCTTCCGAAGAAACCGGATGCCGGTCAGACGGCGGAATGGCGCGACAGCATCGCCCGCTGGCGGGCGCGCAACAGCTTCGCCTACACGCCGTCGAGCGACGTCATCATGCCGCAATACGCGATCGAGCGGCTTGCGGCGCTCACCAAGGACCGCGACACCTACATCACCACCGAAGTCGGCCAGCACCAGATGTGGGCGGCCCAGTTCTTCGGCTTCGAGGAGCCGAACCGCTGGATGACCTCGGGCGGCCTCGGCACCATGGGTTACGGCTTCCCGGCGGCAATCGGCGTGCAGATCGCCCATCCTGAAAGCCTCGTCATCGACATCGCCGGCGACGCCTCGATCCAGATGTGCATCCAGGAAATGTCGTGCGCCGTTCAGTACGAGGCGCCGGTCAAGATCTTCATCCTCAACAACCAGTACATGGGCATGGTCCGCCAGTGGCAGCAGCTCCTGCACGGCAACCGCCTGTCGCACTCCTATACCGAGGCGATGCCGGACTTCGTGAAGCTCGCCGAGGCCTACGGCGCCGTCGGCCTGCGTTGCGAAAAACCGGGTGACCTGGACGCCGCCATCCTGGGGATGATCAACGTCAAGAAGCCGGTGATCTTCGACTGCCGCGTCGCCAATCTCGCCAACTGCTTCCCGATGATCCCGTCCGGCAAGGCACACAACGAAATGCTGCTGCCCGACGAGGCCACCGATGAGGCGGTCGCCAACGCCATCGACGCCAAGGGCCGCCAGCTCGTTTGATTTCAAGGGGTTTACAATGAACGCACACCTTCAGCCCACGGGCTCCGCCTACTTCATCGCCCCGGAAACGGCGAGTGTCGAAAGCCATACGCTTTCGGTCCTCGTCGACAACGAGCCGGGCGTCCTTGCCCGCGTCATCGGCCTCTTTTCCGGCCGCGGCTACAACATCGAAAGTCTCACCGTCTCGGAAACCGAGCACGAGGCGCACCTCTCGCGGATCACCATCGTCACGCGCGGGACGCCGAGCGTGCTCGAGCAGATCAAGACGCAGCTCGAGCGCATTGTTCCGGTCCACCGTGTCGTGGACCTGACGGTGCGTGCGCGCGAGCTCGGTCAGGAGCGGCCGATCGAACGCGAGGTGGCGCTGGTGAAGGTCACCGGTTCCGGCGAGATGCGCGCCGAGACCCTGCGTCTTGCCGACGCCTTCCAGGCGAAGGTGGTGGACGCGACCGTCGATCACTTCATCTTCGAAATCACCGGGAAATCCTCGAAGATCGACCAGTTCGTGGCGATCATGAAGCCGCTCGGCCTGAACGAGATCTGCCGCACCGGGATTGCCGCGATGAACCGTGGCTCGCAGGGAATGTGAGGCAATCTCTGCCGATGGACTGGACGGGCGGCCCTTGTGCCGCCCGTTTTCTTTCTGGGGCCTGCCGTATGCGCGACGTTCGCGTGCCGCGATCCGGTGTTATTCGATTTCCAGTTTGCCGAGGAGATCGAGCACCTCGTGCGAGGCTGTCTCGACCGCCGATATCCGTTCGAGTGCCCCTCTGATGTCGCCGTTGTTGAAGCATTCGACTGCCTGGATTCCCTGCTGGTGCACCCTGCAGTGCGGCGCCTCGAGTGCGGCGAAGGCCGGATGTCGCCTGAACCGGACGTCCTCTACCTGGTCGTACCATTTGCCCAGCCGGCAATGGTGATGGTCGGCGAGTTCGTTCGCCCGCAAGCCTTCGCGCCCGATGATCATGTTGGCGAGCCGCCGCTTCCAGATGACGTGGTCGGATTGTGCAAGCTTCACCAGCCTGTTCGGCACTTGCGTCTCGGCAACGACGCCGAGGAGCACGTTCACCGCACCCTGACCCTTGTCCATGGTGGCAAGGACGGTCTCCAGCGCAGTGCTCGACTTGCCGGCATGACTCGCAATGCGTGCGACCCCGCCGGCAACGCTCTCGGCGGCTTCCTTCTGCTGTTCGAGCGCAATGGCGATGTCCTGGCTGTTTCGGACCACTGCGGAAATATTGCCGTCGATTGCGCCCATCGCAGTTCCAAGCTGCCCGACAGCCGTGGCGCCCGCTCCGACGGAGGCGGTGTTTGCCTGCATCGCCTGCATCATACTCTGCATGCCGTCGGTCAGAAGGGAGACGATTTCGCCGATCTCCCGCGTCGCCGCGGATGTTCGGTCCGAGAGTGATTTCACCTCGCTTGCGACGACGGCAAATCCTTTGCCGGCATCGCCGGCGCGGGCGGCCTCCACCGCGGCATTGATGGCGAGCAGGTTGGTCTGTGCGGCGATCTTCTTGATGGTGTCGGCAATGGTGGCGATATTGCCGGTCAGGGCGTGGACGGCACTGAGGCGCTCCCCGGTCTCCGAGACCGACGCCGAGATCTTGCCGATCTCCCGTTCGACCGTCGAGAGTGCCGTCGCGCCCTTCGCGACGCTTTCGTTCGCCTGGAGCGCGCTTGCCGAGATCTCCTCGCCGCTGCGGCCGATTTCGGCAACGGTTGCGGCCATCTGTTCCGCGGCAGTGGCAATCGACTGGGAGTAGTCGTCTACCCGGCGAAGGCCGTAGAGCAGGTTCGCCCCCTGGACGACGGTCTCGTTTACGGCGACGGACGTGTCTACGACGCTCGTAAGGACGGTGGCGGCCTGACTTCCAAGCCTGGAGAGAAGTCCGTTGAGGGCGGCCGCGACGTCGTCGCTACCCTCCACGACGGAATTGTAGTCTCCGGCGGCTGCCCTTCGCAGGGCTGTGAGCATGTCCACCTGATGTGCTTCGGAGGAAGGAGTCTCTTGAAGTAGCGGCAGTCCCATTTCGGCTTTCCAAAGATCATGGCGCGGCTCAAGGTATCTGCCGCGGTAAGCACGACTTTAGAATTTTATCCTTAATCAAACTTAAAGTGTGACGCCAATACCAGTAACTTCCCGACATTTGTCCGTGAGAATATGGAAATGTACTTTATTTAAACGGTTATAAATTAGAAATTCATCGGTATTGTAATGATCATGCTTTATGGACGTGCGTGAGCGCTTCGCTTGCGCCATGTCTCTGGTCGCAACTTTTCGTTATCATGCTTTAGAACATCGACATCTGGGCCGGAGCCGGCTTCTCTGCAGGTCCTGCGTCCGCCTCGGGTTCCGCCGGCGTGGCCTTCTCCGTCGAAGCGGATCTTGCGGCGCCTCTTGCGCGGGTTCCTGCCGGCTTCTCGTCCTCGGGCGGCGCCGGGGTCGCGTGCCGGGTCATGCCGACGTCCTGCAGAAATCCCGCAAGGCATGGTTCCAGCACCTTGTGCGCCAGTGCGTAGTGGACGAACTGGCCGCGCTTTTCCCGAGAGACGAGACCGGCGCCTTCGAGGATCGCGAGGTGCTGCGATATCGACGGCTTCGCCATGGTGAAGTGCGAGGCGATCTCGCCGGCAGTCAGGCTGGAGGCGGCGAGATGCCTCAGGATCGCCCGGCGCGGTGCTGCCGCCAGCGCCTGAAAGATCTTCTGCTCCCGCTTTTCGTCCCTACCGGCTGTTGCCGTCTTCTTGCCGCGCTTCTGCATGTCCCGTCGCCTCGTTTGCATCGACGCAGATATTTCCGGAATCGCGGCGTCAGGCAATCCCCTCCAGCACCTCCAGATGGGTGGGTGACGGTTAGTTAACAAGCTAATTCGGTAATTCGTGTTGAATGGGTTCCTCGACAGCGTCACGGCAGAGCGTCGTGCTTTCGGGCTCCGCTCAGATCATCGCCAGCGGCATCTTGTGCTCAGGCCGCGGGAAGACCGCGTCGAGGGCCGCCCAGTCTTCTTCGGTCACGTGGAGATCGACGGCGTCGCGGTTTTCGCGCACACGGCGGAGGTTCGCTGATTTCGGGATGGCGATCACGCCTTCGCGCCTCAGAAGAAAGGCAAGGGCGACCTGCGCGGGCGTCGCCTGGTAGGCCTTGGCAATATGGATCAGCTCCGGATGGTGGGCCAGTCGGCCCTGCTCGATCGGCGAGTAGGCCATGACCGCCACATCATGAGCCCGGCACCAGGGCAACAGGTCGTATTCGATGCCCCGTTGGCCGAGATTGTAGAGCACCTGGTTGGCCGCACAATTGGCGCCGTCGGGCAGGGCGAAAAGCTCCTCCATGTCGGCAACGTCGAAATTCGACACGCCCCAGGCGCCGATCTTGCCGGCAGCCTTCAGTTCTTCGAAGGCGGCGACGGTATCGGCGAGCGGATGTTCGCCGCGCCAGTGCAGGAGATAGAGGTCGAGATGATCGGTCTTCAGGCGCTTGAGGCTGTTCTCGCAGGCGGCGATCGTGCCGGACCGGCTGGCATTCCACGGATAGACCTTGCTGACCAGAAATACATCGTCGCGCCGGTCTTCGAGGGCAATCCCGACCACGCGCTCGGCGCCGCCCTCGCCATACATCTCGGCCGTATCGATCAGCGTCATGCCGAGGTCGAGACCGAGCCGCATGCTGTCGATCTCTTCGTTGGCGCGGGCCTTCATCTCGCCCATCTGCCAGGTGCCGAGCCCCAGCGCGGGAACGGAGACGCCGCCGGGCAGGGTGACGGTCGGGATGGGGTCGTGCATCGCTTCTTCCTTCTGGCATCTGTCAGTCGAGCATAGCAGGCGGTGTCGGACCGGCAAGCAGCCGGCATTGCCGGATCGGGTCGGGCTCGTGTGTCACTGCAACAATTCCGCGCTGGACCGACAAATTGGGTCAGCTATGTTGACCTGACGAAAAACAAGTCTCCGAAGGGGATGGTCATGACCTCGGAAATGCTGATCGCGCTGATGCTGTTTGCCTTCTCGACCTCGATCACGCCGGGGCCGAACAACATGATGCTGCTTGCCTCGGGCGTGAACTTCGGTTTCCGGCGTACGGTTCCCCATATTCTCGGGATCGAGCTCGGCTTCGGAGCGCTGATCCTCGCCGTCGGCCTCGGCGTCGGGACGATCCTGTCGACCGAACCCCGGCTCTATCTCGGCCTCAAGGTGCTGGGCGGCGGTTATCTTCTCTGGATGGCCTGGCACATCGCCATGACGCGGCAGATGGGGGAGGCGGCCAGTGAGGCGCGCCCGTTCAGTTTCGTTCAGGCGGCTCTCTTCCAGTTCGTCAACCCGAAGGCCTGGGTCATGGCGGCCGGCGCGGTCGCCGCCTATCAGAGCCCCAATTCCTACATCCGCGACTCCACGCTGATCTTTCTCGCCTTCATGTCGGTCGGCATCTTCTGCACGGCCGCTTGGGTGGGCTTCGGCTCGGCGCTCAAGGGCTGGTTGTCCGATCCCGTCAGGCTCAAGTGGTTCAACATCACCATGGCGGTGCTGCTGGTCGCGAGTTTGTGGCCGATGCTAAAATAACGCGATCGACGGTCTCGCGAGCATCAGCCAGATGATCGCGAGCACGGAGAAGAAGGCCGGGAAGCCGCAGGCGAACCAGATCCTGTAGAGCGATGTGAAGGCCGGCGGCAGAGCCGTGCCGGCCAAGGCGGCCGCACGCGCAATATCGCGCAGCTTCAGCTGAATCCAGACGACCGGCAGCCAGAAAAGACCGGTGACGACATAGAGTACCAGCGCCAGCACGATCCAGCCCTCGGTGAGCGGCCAGCCTATGGTTTTGGCGAGCAGATATCCGGTGATCGGCTGCACGACCACGGCGGTTGCCGTGAAGACCGCATCCGCAAGCACGACGGTGCCGGCGACGTGGGCGACGACCGCCGGATCGCGTGTACGCCGCGCAGCCACCATGAAGAAGGCGATGCCCGCGCCCGTCCCGAGCAGCACCGTCGCGCCGATGACATGGAAGAAGCGGAGGAGAATATCGATTGGCATCAGCGGTTGTCCAGAATCGCAAGGCCTGTGAGGGTGAGCAGCGCCGACGGCAAGACCTTGACCAGCGGGCCGAGCGGATCGAGCCAGAGGGCCGGCTCCACGACCGATGCGGCGGCGAGGTAGAGCGCGGTGACGGCGAGCATGCCGAGGAGGGCGCGGCGGGCGAGCGGACGCAGGAGGACGCAGATCCCGAGCGTGACGTCGAGAAGGCAGGAAAGCAGCGTCGCAGCCGTCGCGGCCGCCGGCGGCAACAGCGGCAGGAGGTGGCTTGCGGCGCGCTCGACATCGGCAAGCGGCACGAGGCCGGAGAGCAGCCAGAAGAGCGACAGGGTGACGATCACCGGCGCCTTCATGAGATAGAGGCGCGCAAACCAGAGGTCCTGCACGCCGGCCGGGTGGGCGGCAAGCGTTTCGGCCAACGTCCGCAAGGCGAACGGTGCCGGTTCCCCGTCATTGCGGCGGGTGACGCCGCCTTCCATCACGGTCATGGCGGTCGACCGCAGCGGCGACTGCCAGCCGAACCGGCCGGCGAGGTCGGCCAGTGCCGTAACCGCTCGCCCGAGGATCGCCGGCACGACGACCGTCGGGGCGGGGGCGAGACCGAGCCAGCGGCGATGCAGCGCGAGTGTCGCTGCAAGCGTCAGGCGCTCCGCTGCCGCGAGCTCGAGGTCGCTGCCTGACGGGATCGCGCCTTCGACGGCGAGCGCGACGGCGCTTGCCACATCCTCGACATCCACCGTTTCGACCGGACTTTCGGCATGGATGAGCGGCTGGACGAAGGGGAAGGCGGCGAGCGCCCGCAGCAGGGCGGTTCCGCCAAAGGCATTGCGCCCGACGACGAGCGCCGGCCGCAGGATGACGAACGGCAGGCCGCTTTCCGCGAGCGCCGTATCGGCCCGGCGCTTGGTCGCCAGAAACGGCAGGTCGGCGCCGCCGCCGTCGACCCGGGCGGAGATCTGCACGATGCGGCGGATGCCGCTCGTCTTCACGGTTTCGTAGAGCGCGAGCATGGCATTCTGCTGGGAGGCGGCGAGATCGTCCACAAGGCCGTCCTGAAGGGCGCCGGCGCAATTGACGACGATCTCGAAACCGTCGAGGTGCAGCCGCCAGGATTCCGCGGTCTGGAGCTCGGCCAGGTCGGCGGCAATCCATTGTGCCTGCGGCCAGCGGGCGCGTGCTTGCGCGACGGTGCGGGCGAGCCCGGTGACCGCATGTCCGTCGCTGGCCAGCCGTCGCATGACCGCCGAACCGATGAAACCTGTACCGCCGAGAATCAGAATGTGCATGGCCGAGACTAGCAGGTCAGACGCGTGTCGTCAGACCAGGGCTGGGCCGATTACCCTTCGAACTGCCGGTAGCATTCCTCGGCAATCTTGCGGAGCCGTTCGCGCGAGATCTCGCCGCTCAGTGCATAGCCGACCGGTCCGTCTATCCAGTAGAAGGTCTCGATGGTGCCTTCGGTCGCGTAACGGAAGCTCGTCGTGCGGTTGGCGTCGTTGCGCCCTGCGAGCACGGTAACCCGCTCGCCGCCGGCATCCTCGTACATCAGCATGGCGCCGGCCTTTCCGCCGACAGGCACCAGCCGGCCGCCGACCAGGCGATATCCGAAGCGGGAGAGATCGGGGATGCGGAGCGGATGATCGAGCCGCTTGCCGAGCCAGGCGGCAAGATGCTCCTGCTCGTCGGCGCCGACCTCCACCGGATGGCGGACATCGCTCGCATAGATCAGGAAGGCGGAGCGGGCCTCTTGCGGCAAGGCGGCAGCCGTCTGCTGCACCGAAAGGGGCGCTCTTCCCAGGAGAGAGGGCATCGCCTGTCCGATCGCGATGCCGGCGCCGAGAAGGACCAGCGACGCGGCCATCTGCGGGACGGGGAAAGGGCGTGGCCGTCGCACTGCCTTCGCCTCCGGCTTCCGCAGGAGTTCCGGATCGCCCGGCTCGCTACGGGCGTAATTGGAGAAGAGCGCACGGATGCCGTCGTTCTGCGCCCGCCAGTCGGCGACCATGGCGGCGTCGTCCGGGTGCGCCGCGAGCCAGGCTTCGACCTCACGGTTGCGCGCGGCGTCGAGCTGTCCGTCGACATAGGCGTGCAGGTCTTTTTCGTCGATGGAGCCGGGATCGGGCATTACTTTGGTCTCCGGAGAGTAACGATGTTCTGTTCGGCCAGCACGAGCCGCAGCCGCTCACGGGCGCGGGAGAGGCGCGACATGACCGTTCCGATCGGAACGCCGAGCATATCGGCGACCTCCTGATAGGCATAGCCTTCGACGACGACGAGCATCAGGACGGCGCGATATTCCGGGGCAAGCCCGTCGAGGGCGGCGTGCAGGCGATCCCGTTCGAGCGGATCGGCCGCGGCCGTCGGCGCTTCGAGGTGGTCTGCCTCGCCGATGTCGACGGCGGGAAACCGGCGGGCATTGCGGCCGCGATTGTGGTGCAGATTGGTCATGATCGTGTAGACCCAGGCCTTCAGGCTGCCGCCGCGCCACGTCCCGCGTTTGGCGAGCGCCGTTTCCACGCAGTCCTGCAACAGATCCTCGCCGTCGGGATCCGAGCGCGTGAGGCTGCGCGAATAGCGCCGCAGGCCGGGCAGCAGCGCCAGCATGCCCTCTTCGAAAGGGCTGGTGCCGGGGGCTGGGCTCCCCGGCGTCGCATTCTCCCTGTCAGGGCCTTGCGGCATCCCATACGCCTTTCACGCCGTCGCCGGTGGCATCGCCTTCCTTCATGTCCTTGACCCAGAAGTAGAGCGGCATGCCGTCCTTGGCCCATTGTTTGGAGCCATCCTTGCGGTCCACCAGCGAGTATGCACCGTCCGCCTTGGCACCGGAAGCGGCGAGGAACGGAGGCCAGTTCTTGGCGCAGTCGTCATAGCAGTTCGAGACGCCCTTCTGGTCGTTCTGGAAGGTGTAGAGCGTCATGCCGTTGTCGCCGGCGACGACCTCGCCCTTGTCGGTCTTGACGGTCTTGACCGGCGCCTGCGCAAGGGCCGGACTGGCGAGCGCTGCGATGGCGAGAGAAAGAAGGAGACGGGATTTCATGGCGGGATCCTCCGAGTCTGCGGTTGTCGGGCACGTCCGGATCGGCCGTGCCTGATGTCTAAGACACCGGAGCGGCGCGTTTTATTCCCGGCTTGACGAAAAAAGAGAGGGACCGATGCAAGGGGCAGGTTCTCGCTCGCCGGCTCCCCCTATGCACGCGGGCGTTCATTAGTGAATTTTGCCACCTCAGGTTTAGTTCCCTTTAAGATTTTCCATATCACTTATGATTGCAAACGTTGTGCAAGTTCATCTTTTGAGGGGGTATTCTATGAGCCTTGAACAGTCGGCAGATACGACGGTTCGGACGAATGAAGGGGTGAGTGCAGCGTTTGTTGCATGGCTGAAACCTGCCCGTTCCCAACGCCTTCTTGTGGCGTTCTCCGGTTATGTTGCATGCGCAATCGTCTTCTTTCCGGAGACCTACGCACATTTCTGGACGGCCAAGGTTCATCATCTCGCGACGGCGTTCTCGTTCGCCATTCTGGTTGTGGTCTTCGTCTCCGTCATACGGACGCCTGCATCGCCTTGGTCGTCCTTTCGCGCGTATGTAAGGAGACGCGGCCTGGTCGTCTTTGCCGCCTTCGGTGCGCTCGTCTTCGGACTGTCGGCATTCTCCACCATAAAGGTGAATATCCCCAACGTGGTTCCGTTTTATGCAGACGGATACATAGCGGGCCTCGAGCGAACAATTCTCGGTGTCGACGCATGGAGGCTTGCCCACGCGATAGTTCCGGATCGTGTCGCGGGCGTGGTCGATTTCATCTATTCGAAATTCTGGTTCGTCGGGCTGATCTGCTGTTATGCCTTTGCGGCGGTCATCGAGGAGGGAGCACGTTTCAAGCGCTTTATGTGGACTGCACTGGCGATTTACGCGGGTCTCGGTTCGATCCTCGCGTTGGTCTTTTCGTGCGTCGGTCCGATTTTCTATGACGACTTCTATGCGGGCAATCGCTTTGCCGAGCTCACCGACGCCTTGCAGGCAAATCCGGGCATCGTTTACATCAGCCAATATGCGGACTTTCTCCTGTGGAGCTACCGGGAGAACCAGCCGCAACTCGGTTCCGGTATATCGGCAATGCCCAGCCTGCACGTGGCGGTGGCGGTGCTGACGGCATGGTTCCTGACGAGTCATCATCGATGGCTGGCCGTCATCGGCTGGGTGTACGCGACCGTCATCGGCGTAAGCTCCGTCTACACGGGCTGGCACTACCTGCTCGACGGAGTAGTGTCTTTCCTGGTGGTTTCTGCGATCTGGGTCGGTCTCAGCCGCTACTACGGGCTTCCCGCGCTGCCGAATCGGCCCCCGGACAGTTGAGTGCGGGAGCAATTTGCTTGCATTGGCAGTACGAATCCTGCCAAGCACGGCGCATGCAGTTCGCACCCCAGCAGGACGACGCCTTGAAGGCCGTTTCGAAATGGCTGAAGGAGGGCAGGCAGCCGGTTTTTCGCCTGTTCGGTTATGCCGGCACCGGCAAGACGACGCTTGCGAAACACTTTGCCGAGCATGTCGACGGCGACGTGCTGTTTGCAGCCTTTACCGGCAAGGCGGCGCAGGTGCTGCGCTCGCGTGGTGCGTCGAACGCCAAGACCATCCATTCGCTGATCTATCGGCCGCGCGGCGAGGAGGCGGTCGAGGACGAGGAGACCGGCAAGACCTCGATCTCGCCGATGTTCGCGATCAATCGCCAGAGCCCGGTGGCGAAGGCTGCGATGATCGTCATCGACGAGTGCTCGATGGTCGACGAGCAGCTCGGCCGAGACCTGATGAGTTTCGGAACGCCGATCCTGGTGCTCGGCGACCCCGGCCAGCTGCCGCCTGTCTCGGGCGGGGGCTTCTTCACCGATCACGAGCCGGATTTCCTGCTGACGGACATCCACCGCCAGGCCCGCGACAATCCGATCATCGAGCTTGCCATGCACATCCGCGAGGGCAAGGAGATCATGCACGGGGACTACGGGACGGCGAAGGTGATTTCCAAGAACGAGGTCTCGCAGGATCTCGTCCTCGAAGCCGATCAGGTGCTGGTCGGCACCAACCGTACGCGGCGGCGCTACAACAAGCGGCTTAGGGAACTGAAGGGCTTCACCGCCGAGTACCCGCAGGCGGGCGACAAGCTGGTCTGCCTGCGCAACGACCAGGTGAAGGGGCTGCTCAACGGTTCTCTCTGGCAGGTCATGACGTCGTCGCGCGAGACCGTAAAGCCCGGCATCAACCTGCTGATCAAGCCCGAAGACGACGACATGGACCGGGGCGCGGCCAAGATCAAGCTCCTGAAGGCAGCCTTCGAGGACATCGAGACGGAAATTCCCTGGACGACCCGCAAGCGTTACGACGAGTTCGATTACGGCTATGCGCTGACGGTGCACAAGGCGCAGGGCTCGCAGTGGAACAATGTCGTTCTCTTCGACGAGAGTTTCGCCTTCCGCGATACGCGCGAGCGCTGGCTCTATACGGCGGTCACCCGCGCGGCGGAAACGCTCACCATCGTGCGGTGAGCGTTTCAGGCGCTTTACGGCTTTAGCGTCGTCAGCGTCATCACGACATCACGCTCCGTCTTGCCGGAGGCGGTGGCGATCTCGGTCAACGGCTTGCCGGCCTCCGCGGCGGCAAAACCCTTTTCCTTGAGCGTTGCGACGAAGGCCTCCTCCGTCTGGCCGTAGAGCGTCGCGATCTGCGCCGGCGTGCCGCCGACCACCAGCTCGATCATTGCCACCTGCGGGCTGACGCTCGTCTCTCCGGTCATCGCCGGCCAGGCAAAGGCGATCCCGGCGGCGAGCGAGAGGCCGAGCGCAATCGCCATCGGCGGGCGCTTGAAGTAGCTCACGAAGGGGCGCCAGTTTCGCCAGACGTGCAGCAGGAAGGGTGCTATCAGCACCATGCTCAGCAGTTCGTGCATCTCCCGGAACGCGCTCGTGCCGAAGTGAAAGAAGAGGGCAACACCGGAGACGAGCGATATGAGAAATAGACCGGTGGTGAATGGCGTGGCGTAGCGGGAAAGAAGCGCGGGCATTTTCGTTGTCCATCGTTGTTGGCGACGGACCTGTGATAGGCGGAGTCGACCCTGTCGTCGTGTTACAAAGTTGTCAGGTACGACAATCGTCAACGATGCGACAACCTGTCCGCACGGCTCTCAGCGGGAATTACGAGGCGATCACTCCGGACAGGACCGCCTTGGCGACGGCCTGGAAGCGATTGCTGGCGTCGAACTTGCGGATGATGGTGGCCTCTATGGCCGTGATCTCTTCGCCTGCCATGTCGAGGGTGCGGGCGATCCGCGTTGGCGTGTAGCCCTCGGCTATCAGCTCCAGGCAACGCCGTTCCAGATCGGAAAGCTCGACACCGTCGCCCAGGTCGGCAACGGAGGCTTGGTCGGCTGCGCCATCGGGAGAGAGAAGGGCGATGATCTGCTGCATCTGGCGGCGAATGGTCGAGAGCGCGGCGATGAGTTCGCGCTTGCGGGCGACGAGCGCCTGCTGAAAGATTGCGCTCGCGTCCTCCTCCGAGGCGGCGGTCGCGAGTTCGACCATCAGCTCCTGGATGACGGCGACCGGCATGCCGATTTCCCGGCACGCATTGATAAGCGCCATGCGTGCGATGTCGGCGTGGGTATAGACACGCATGAGGCCGATGCGCCCCGCCTTGATGAGACCCTTCTCCTCATAGAAGTGCAGCGTGCGATGGGTGATGCGGAACATGTTCGCCATGTCGGCTATGGCGACCGGCTCCGCCGGCACGTTGCCGGGAAGCGGTATCTGCGGCAGGTAGCCGGGAACGCCGCCGCCAGAGGACAGTGATCGATTGCCCTGTCGCGGGCCCTCCTGCAACCGTTCCGCCATGATGTCCCCCTTGCTTTCTCGCGTCTACATCGTCTCGTCTACGTCTTTCCTGCTTGACCCTCGATGATCCGTATCAAGCCTTTCGGGCGCGGCGGCGCAAGGCTTTTGGACATGGAGCTTCCTGAATAAACGTGCAGATTAACGACCTCCTGCGAAGGTTGTAAACCTCTGCAGGTGCCCAACTTTGGTAATTGCAACCGGGCCGGTCGGAATGGGTCGTTTTCCGACGGCTCGTCCCTATCGCCGATTGCAATTGGCTGTACTGGCTGCAACCAACCATGGGCGGTTTCCATCAAGACTTCACATGAAGCCATGTGTTTTTGTCGTTGGCGTTCTTTCGAGCGATGCCGTAAATGACGATCTGCAAGACCCACGCCCTCATGGAACCGCGCCGATGCCCGCCAAGCTTTCCGTCAACCTTAACGCCATCGCGATGCTGCGAAACCGCCGGGATCTGCCTTGGCCGGATCTCGCCCGTTTCGGGCGCATTGCGCTTGCGGCCGGCGCAAGCGGGCTCACGGTTCATCCGCGTCCGGATCAGCGTCACATCCGCTTCAGCGATCTGCCGGTCCTGCGGGCGCTGATCGACGACGAGTTCCCCGAGGCCGAATTCAACATCGAAGGTTATCCGACGGAGGAATTCCTGGCGCTCTGCGAGGCGACCGAGCCGGAACAGGTGACGCTGGTGCCGGACGATCCGAGCCAGGCGACGTCGGACCATGGCTGGGATTTCGCCGGGCAGCAGGATTTTCTGAAGAATGTCGTCGGTCGCCTCAAAGGGAAGGGCATGCGCGTTTCGCTCTTCGCCGACGGCGACGGCAATGCAGAAGCCATGGCGCTCGCCGCGCAGACCGGTGCAGACCGGGTGGAACTCTATACCGGCCCCTACGGTGGCTGCTACGACGATCCGGAGCGTGCGGCCAACGAGATCGATCTTCTCGGGCGGACCGCAGATGCGGCGATCGCCCACGGCCTTGCCGTCAACGCGGGGCATGACCTGACGGTCGCGAACCTGCCGCCGCTCGCCCGTCGCATCCCGCAGCTCGCCGAGGTCTCGATCGGCCACGGGCTGACGGCCGATGCGCTGGAATACGGCATGGCGGAAACGGTACGCCGTTTCCGCCATGCCTGCGGTCAGAAGGTCTGAGACGGCGGCTTGATCGTCCCGGGCCCTCCGTCGCAAGGTCGAAGATCAGCCGATAAGTGCTGTCTTGTTGGTCACGAGGAAGCTTTTCAGGTCCTGCGACGCCTTGCCCGAAAGCGTCTCGATATCCTTCGTGGCGACATCAAAGCCGCCTTCGCGGGCGTTCGCATCGAACGAGACGAGAACCGGAACGAAGGGTTCGGGCACGCCGGCTGCCTTCATTCCGCCCGCAAGCTGTTCGTCGGTCAGGTGGACGACGGCGAGCGACTTGCCGGTGACCTCGCGCACGAGGGCGGCGATCTCGTCGGTGGTGAGTGCGGCCGGACCGGTGAGATTGTAGACGGCGTTCGCGGATGCCTCCGACACGAGCGCGCCGGCGATGGCGCCGGCGATGTCGGCGCGGGCTGCATGCGCGTTGCGACCCTTGCCGGCCGAGGTGTACCAGCTACCGGACGCCAGCGCATGCGGCAGGCTCATGAAGAGGTTTTCCATGTACCAGGCGTTGCGGAAGATGGTGTAGGCGAGGCCGCTTTCGCGGATCGCCTGTTCCGTCCCGGCATGGTCCGGCGCGAAGCTGACGAGGCTGGTCTCGGGGTTGATCATCGACGTGTAATAGATCCGCCCGACGCCGGCGGCCTTGGCGGCGGCGACGGCCGCGCGGTGCTGGCCGATGCGGTGACCGGGGCGGTCGAGCACGTCTGTCGAGATGACCAGCAGCCGGTCGATGCCGGAAAAGGCGGCGGCGAGGTTTGCGTCGTCGAAGTCGACGCGGCGGGTTTCGACGCCCTTCGCGGCAAGGTCGGCGAGCTTCGTCGTATCGCGGCTGCCGGCGACGATGTCGGTCGGGGCGACCTTGCCGGACTCGAGAAGGTTCTGGATGACGAGGCGGCCGAGATGACCGGAGGCGCCGCTGACGAGGATCTTGCTCATGGTAACTTCCCTTGATGCTTGGACGGCGACGCCGTCCGCGATTTGGTGCTCTCAAAAAGAGAGTAGCGCTAATTTGGGAATTGACGTGCGCTTGTAAAGAAGGCAGTTTTTCGTGACCACGTTACCGAAAGGGAACCACCATGACCGTCGCGAGCTTCGATTTCAAAACCAAGATGTCCGGTTTCGGCGGCGAAGACTCTCCCTTGGAAAACTGCCCGGTGCGGACGGTCATCGACCATATCGGCGGCAAATGGTCGACGCTCATCCTGTTGGCGCTGTCCGAAAAACCCTATCGTTTCGGTGAGTTGCGGCGGCTCGTTCCAGATATCTCGCAGCGCATGCTCACCCAGACGCTACGCGACCTGCAGCGCGACGGCTATGTTCACCGGACCGTGTTTCCGACGAAGCCGCCGAGCGTCGAGTATCGCCTGACCGACCTCGGGCGCTCGCTCTACGGCGCGCTGACGGGCCTGCTGCAATGGGCGGAGGACAATTACCTCACCGTGCGTGAGGCAAGGCAGCGGTTCGACGTCGAGGGTGCCTGAAGTCCGGCGGCGCTAGAGATCGAGTGTCCAGGTCTGGCCGTTCAGCTCCGGGCCGAACAGTGTGTGACGTTGCTCCGATTCGAGCGTGAACCCGGCCTTGACGTAGATGTGCCTCGCCGCGTGCAGAATGTCGTTGGTCCAAAGCGTCATGCGCCGATAGCCGCTGCGGCGCGCGAATTCGATGCACTGGTCGACCAGCAGGCGCCCGAGTCCGAGCCCGCGGGCGGCTTCGTCGATGTAGAGCAGTCGCAGCTTGGCGACGCCGTCGCCGCCGTTCATCACCAGCACTGAGCCGATCCGGACGCCGCTCCGCTCGGCGATCCAGCAACGCTCCTTCGCGGCATCGAAATTCGCCAGGAACTTCGAGGCGACATCGCTGACGAGCGCCTCGAACTGGTCGTTCCAGCCGAATTCGCGGGTGTAGAACTCCGCCTGCGACTGCACGATCCAGCCGAGATCGCCGGGCCGGTGCGGCCGCACCACGGGCGGGGCGGCGTTGCGCCTGTCGCCGTCGAGCAGACGGGAGATGGTCGCCATCGCCTCGACAAGCGTTCCTCGCTCGGCGGGGCCGAGCTCCTCCAGCATGGTTGCGAGCTGTTCTCTGGACAGATTTGCGAGAGCCTCGAATTCGGCCATGCCGTCCGGCGTCAGCGTGATGACTTGGCTGCGACCGTCGGCGGGGTCGCGGGTCTGCTCGACCAGCCTTCTCGTCCGGAAGGCCTTGAGGATGCGGCTGAGATAGGCGGGATCGAAGTGCAGGTCGCGGACGAGCTCGGCGGCCGAGGCTCGCCCGCGGGCGCCGAGTTCGTAGATCACGCGCGCTTCCGCCAGCGTGCAGTTCGCCTTGAGATAGGCGCGGTCGAGAATGCCGATGCGGTCGGTGTAGAACCGGTTGAAGGCACGTACGGCATCTATGGTCGTCAGGTCTCGTCTGTCCGGCATCATTTTCTCCCTCGAATGCCGGATAAAACAGAAATGAGACGTTGGCAACTAATTAGTTGACTTAGGCAACCAACTGTTTGCCGGGTTCGACCTCGGACATGGCGAATTCGACGGCGGCGGCGGCATGAATCCGCGTGGAATCAAAGCCGGGCAGCGAGAGCTGGTCCGGGTCAATCAGCAGGCAGATCTCGGTGCAGCCGAGAATGACGCAATCGGCGCCTGACGCCTTCGCCTTGTCGATGATCGCGAGATAGGCCTCGCGGGAGGCATCGTTGACCTTGCCGGCACAGAGTTCGTCGAAGATGACGTCGTGCACGGTCTGCCGGTCCGCCTCGCCGGGCACCATTGGGTCGAGGCCCTGCTTGCGCATGCGCTCGGTGTAGAAGCCGTGCTCCATCGTGTAGCGGGTGGCAAGGAGGAGCGGGCGCTTGAAGCCCGCGGCGCGGATCGCCGCCGCCGTCTCGTCGATGATGTTGATGAGGGGAATATCGACGCGCGCGGCCACCGCATCCGCGACGAGATGCATGGTGTTGGTGCAGATCAGAACGCAATCGGCGCCTGCCCTTTCGAGGCCGCGGGCGCATTCGGCCAGGCGGTTTTCGGCGAGATCCCAGCGCCCGGCCTTCTGGTAGCCGACGATTTCGGCGAAGTTGACCGAGTGCATCAGGACTTCGGCCGAGGCGATGCCGCCCAGACGGTTGCGAACCATCTCGTTGATGTGACGATAGTAGACTGCCGAGCTTTCGAAGCTCATGCCGCCGATGAGGCCGATTGTCTTCATGGTTGCGTTCCCTTGCTGGACTTCGCCGGAATTATCCGGCCGATTCCGAGCAACCGGATTGCAAACTTCGGATGTGGGCTGCTAATGTATGCATCAGGATTGCGCAAGAAACATTGAACGCGCGCGCGGTGTGCGTGAACTGTCTCGAATCGAGGTGGGAGATGCTGGACGAACGTGATCGAAAGATTCTGGATGCGCTGCAGCATGATGCGGCAATACAGGTTTCCGAGCTTGCCGATCTGGTTTCGCTGTCACCTTCGGCCTGCTCGCGCCGCATCCAGCGGCTGGAGGAGGCCGGGTATATCGCGCGGCGGGTCGCGATCCTCGATCGTGACAGGGTCGGCGTGCCGACCACCGTCTTCGCGCTCGTCAAGACCTCGCACCATTCGGAAGACTGGACGGAAGCCTTCCGTCGGGCAATCAGCGACATTCCGGAGGTCGTGGAGGCGCATCGGCTGACAGGCAGCTATGACTACCTGCTGAAGATCGCCGTTCCTCGGGTCGAGCAGTATGATGTCGTCTACCGGCGACTGGTGCGCCGTATCGAACTCTTCGACGTCTCGGCTTTCATCTCGATGGAGACCCTGAAGGCCGGCGAGGCGGTCCCGGTCAACTATGCGGAATGAGGAGTAGGGCCGATCGGCCCTATTCCGGCTTGGGCAGGCTCTTGTCAGCCTGGCACTTGGCGATCTTGAGCTGCTTGAACGAATAGATCGCGGTGATCCGGCCGGCCGAGGAGTCCTGCGGATCGGTGTTGCGCTCCGTCTCGACCTTCATGCAGCCGCAGGCATAACCGTAATAGCCGTTGGTCTTGACGAAATCGCCGGCGGAGAGATCGCCCATGTTCTCCATGCCGAGCGCTTCGTTCTCCGAGCCCTGGGTCGCTATGATCCAGGTGCCGTCGCGGTCGTCGAGCCAGTAGTTGCCGGGGGTGGGGTTCTGGACCCAGCCGCAACGGTTTTCGGCCGCGAAGACCGAGGTCGGCAGTGCGGCGAGGGCGGCGGCGATCAACAATGAAGAGATTTGGGTCCGCATCGATGTGCTCCGTGGAGGATTGACGTCGGGGAGAAGCCATAGCGCGGAACCGGTGCCTCGCCAAATGCCAAAACTGGGGCGAAGCTCAGCGGACATCTTTGGGCCCCGGGGCTTGCGCTCCGGGGCCGTGGGCCGATTCAGACCGGGGAGGATCAGCCTTCGTGGCCGTGGCTGGGTTCCAGCGATGTGGCGCTGCGGTCGTTCGTGTAACGGTAGTCGTCACGGTTCTGGTTGCTGATGGAGCCGGTGTGGAAGAGGCTGGTGCCGGCCGGTGCCTGCTCAGAGCTCGCCTGGGGTTCGCCGGAGACGGTGCGGCCGTTGGTCGGCTCGAGCGCGAAGGCGGAGGTGGCGAGAGTAGCAAGGACGGTTGCTGCTGCGATGATGGTCTTCATGATGTCATTCCTTTTCGGTGTTTTTCGTCATGCGGGCAGTTCTCCCGCATGAAACAAGTCAGTTGTGGCCGTGGCTGGGTTCCAGCGACAAGGCGCCCTGGTCGTCCGTGGTCTGGTAGTCGTTGCGGCCCTGGTTGGTGATGGAGCCGGTGCGGAAGAGGCTGGTGCCGGCCGGTGCCTTTTCGTAGCTCGCCTGGGGTTCGCCGGAGACGGTGCGGCCCTTGGTCGGCTCGAGCGCGAAGGCGGAGGTGGCGAGAGTAGCAAGGACGGTTGCTGCTGCGATGATGGTCTTCATGATGTCATTCCTTTTCGTTTTTTCGTCATGCGGGTAATTCTTCCGCATGAATAAAATCTAGCGTTGTGGTGACGGGCGAAGATCGTCCGTACGCTCTGATCGGGGTCACCTGTCGACGTAAGTGCGGGCGACCAGTTCGACCGTGTGGTCGACATTCACGCGGTAGACTTCCTGTACCCTGTCGCCGTTCGCGGCGAAGAAGGTGTGCTGGAAGTTCGAGCCGGCCGGGGCCTCTTCAAGGACGGATACGTGACCGCTATAGGTGAGGCTTCCGGGGATCGGTTCGATGGCGAAGGCCATGGAGGCACCTGCGAGGAAGGCGACCAGTGCGGTTGCCGTTGCGAGAGTCTTCATGGCCAATTCCTTTCGTCGTCTTATCGAACTCGTCGGTTCGATGAGAGATATCTGGCTCCGTTCTTCTGCATTTACAAGATCGAATTGCGCGCCATAGAACCGCCTGGTTCGATCCCGTAACTTGTTTCATTCGTTTCCTCTTGAAAAGAAAATGAAACAAAAACAATGGTGTAAAGTTGCGATGCATGCATTTTGTTATTGAATATGACTGATTTTTCACAAATCGATTTCAACTTAATGTGACTGCGACGCCCGTTCTCATTGATGGTTTTTCCGTCGGCGGCCGCCTCTTCGCCATGCCCCTTGACGGGATGGAGGTGAGGCGGTAAATAGACAGTACCGTACAGTACAGTACGGTACTTGAGGGGGTAGCCTTGCAGACCGACGACTCCACGTCCACCGAGTTCACGCCGCGCCAGAGCGCCGTGCTGGCGGAGGCGTTGCGTCTTCTGGTCGAGGGCGGCGACAAGGCCCTGACGACGGCGGGACTGGCGCGGGCGGCCAACTGCTCGAAGGAGAGCCTCTACAAGTGGTTCGGCGATCGCGACGGCCTGCTTTCGGCGATGATCTCTTATCAGGCGAGCAAGGTGCGAACCTTCGAGCGTTCCGGCGAGCGACTGACGGGCGAAAGCCTGACGCAGCATCTCGAGCTCTTCGCCCGGGATCTCCTCGGCGTGCTCGCCGGCGACGTTTCGCTCGCGCTCAACCGGCTGGCGATCGGCCAGACGAGCCGGGATGGATCGAAGCTCGGCCGGATGCTGCTCGAGCGCGGCCGGCGCCAGATCGACCGGCGCGCGCGCGCGCTTCTGGAGAGCGGGCAGCGTGACGGCTTGCTGCGCTTTTCCGACGGCGAGGAAGCCTATCGAACCCTCTACGGCCTGATCGTCTCGGACATGCATGTGCGCATGCTGCTCGGCGAGAAGCCGGATGTCGAAAGTTTCGGAGCCCGGGCGGCGAGGGCGGTTTCGTCCTTCCTGACGCTCTACGGCACGGAGAAGATGCTGGCGGACTGAGGTTTTCCCGAAGGTCGCCGGACACAAACAGGTATAAACGGACAAAGCATAGGGAAGGAAAAGACAATGCGCGTCTATTACGATCGTGATGCCGACTTGAACCTCATCAAGTCGAAGAAGGTTGCCATCATCGGCTACGGCTCGCAGGGCCGTGCGCATGCGCTGAACCTCAAGGATTCCGGTGCGCAGAACGTCGCCATCGCCCTCAAGGCGGGCTCTGCGACCGCCAAGAAGGCCGAAGCCGACGGCTTCAAGGTCATGACGGTCGCCGAAGCGGCCGGCTGGGCCGACCTGATGATGATGGCGACCCCGGACGAACTCCAGGCCGGCATCTACAAGTCGGAAATCGCCCCGAACATCCGTGACGGCGCGGCAATCGCCTTCGCCCACGGCCTCAACGTCCACTTCGGCCTGATCGAGCCGAAGGCCTCCATCGATGTCGTGATGATCGCGCCGAAGGGCCCGGGCCACACCGTTCGCGGCGAATACCAGAAGGGCGGCGGCGTGCCGTGCCTCGTCGCCGTTCACCAGAACGCCTCAGGCAATGCCCTTGAACTCGCTCTCTCCTACGCCTGCGGCGTCGGCGGCGGCCGTTCGGGCATCATCGAAACCACTTTCCAGGAGGAGTGCGAAACCGACCTCTTCGGCGAACAGGTCGTTCTCTGCGGCGGTCTGGTCGAACTCATCCGCGCCGGCTTCGAAACGCTGGTCGAAGGCGGTTACGCACCGGAAATGGCCTATTTCGAGTGCCTGCACGAAGTGAAGCTGATCGTCGACCTGATCTACGAAGGCGGCATCGCCAACATGAACTACTCGATCTCCAACACCGCCGAGTGGGGCGAATACGTCACCGGCCCGCGCATCATCACGGCTGAAACCAAGGCCGAAATGAAGCGCGTCCTGCACGACATCCAGACCGGCAAGTTCACCTCCGAGTGGATGCAGGAATGGCACTCGGGTGCTGCCCGCTTCAAGGGTATCCGCCGCATGAACGACAAGCATCAGATCGAGGAAGTTGGCGAAAAGCTGCGCGGCATGATGCCGTGGATCGGCAAGAACAAGCTCGTCGACAAGTCGAAGAACTAAGCGGTTCTTGCCGACAGCGAGACGACAGACAAAAGGCCGGAGAGGGTGACTTCTCCGGCCTTTCTCGTAAATCGGGGGTGGCGTCTCGCCGGGGCTGCTCGTCTCAGGCGGTCTTGCGACCGGTGAAGATCACGGTCGTAAACAGCAGCATCGACAGGATGGTGACCAGCGAGCCGATCGAGGCCAGGCCTTCCGTGATGCCGAGAACCGCCAGCGCAATTCCGGGCGCCAGCAGCACGACGCCGAGTGAGGCGACGGCGACATGAATCTTCGCCAGTCTTCTTTCCGCTGCCGTCGGGACGGCGTGGTAATAGAGGCCGTAAAGCGCCACCGAAACCCAGCCCACGAGGTTCAGGTGGGCGTGGGCGGGGGCGAGCGCATGGTCATGGCTGGCCCCCATGTAGATGCCGAGCGACATCGCCACGAGAGCGTAAAGGCTGGCGCTTGCCAGACAGAAGAACGGTAGTCCACGCATTGTGATTTCTCCTCTCCTTTTTGCGGAGGCGCCGGAGGATCCCCTCTGCTTATCGACCCCCGGATTTTTACTGTACAACAAGGTTTTCGCGGCGTCTTCGTCCCATTTTCTCGGCCCGAGGACTTCCAAAGGACGGACGCGCCGCCGGGCGAAGGGCTCTTAGCCGCTGGCGGCTTCGGACGCTTCCTAAAACTTCCCTAAGCGTTTCGGCCCGACTGCCGTTGCCGGTCACGCTGACGGCGGCAGAAGCTCGATCCCGTAGCGTGAAGCTGCGGCTGCGATCATGGCGATGTCGGGGGGCGACATCGGCGGAAAGCTCGTCGTCGCCGCGTCAACGACGTCGCCGACTGCGTCGAAGAAGCCTTCGTGGAAACCGCCCGGAAGGTTGATGATCAGCATTCTTGCCGGCCTGTCGCCGGGGTTGCGGAAGGCGTGTGGCGTGTTCGGCGCAACATGGACGAAATCGCCCGGGCCGCAGAGGCGCGTCTTTCCATCGAGCATGAACTCGAACTGCCCCTCGATGACCAGAAAGGCCTCCTCGTCCTTCTGCGTGTGGGGTGGTGAACCGGCGCCGGGCGCCGTCAGGCATTCCGTGAGAGAGAAACTGCCGCCGGTCTGGGCCGACCGCGCACGGAAGGTGAGAAGATTGCCGAGAAAGTGAAGTGTCTTCGACGGAACGGTCATGCCGTCCGGATTTTCAACTGTGGCATCCATGGTTGCGTCCTCCTGGCTTTATGCTACATTTGCATCGTAATGAGATTTGTGTCTCATAAAGAGGTGGAAATGACCGGTCAAGAGAAAAGTTTCGAACGTGTAAACCAGAAGCGTCGGACCCGCGCCGAGTTGCTGCGCGCTGCGCAGGACCTGACTGCGAAGGGCCAGCAGCCGTCGGTCGCCGACGTGGCCGATCATGCCGGCATCTCCCGGGCGACTGCCTACCGCTATTTCTCGACCCCGGAAGATATGATCCGGGAGGCGGCGCTCGACGCGGTGGCAAGCGGTATCAGCATCGAACTTCCGAAGGAGGGCGACGGGGTTGCTTCGGTGCCCCTCCGGGTGGAGAGCGTCGTCCGGCAAGTCTACGACATGGTGGAAACGAACGAAGCGATGTTCAGGGCGCTGCTGGCAAGCAGCGTCAGCGGCAAGGGCGAGGCCAAGAGAGGTGCACGTCGCATTGCATGGCTCACCGCGGCACTCGAACCTCTACGACAGACGCTTCCGCCTGACGAACTTCGGCGGCTGGTTCACGGCCTGGCCCTGATGACCGGGATTGAAACGCTCGTGGTTCTGAAGGATGTCTGCGACCTGAAATCCGGCGAGGCGCAGGAGGTCGTCCTCTGGGCGGCAAAGGCTTTGCTCGCGGGTGCGTTGGGTGGGGCCGTCGAAACAGCGGGAGAGGGGGCGTCGCATGGCCCGCGGTAGGCCCGACCGGCGGATCCGGGCGCCGCGTTCTCCGGAGTGTTGCCGCTGCCACCGCGTCGCGTCAGGAGCCGCTCCAGACCACGAGTCACATCGTTTTGGTTGTGCTGCAATATAGGTCAGTATTGTTGACTTAATGAAGCATCCATGGTCTTGTTGAGCTTCCAGAACATACCGAGGAAACACCCATGCTGAACTGGGAAGCGATCTTCGCGACGCGTTCGACGCGTATGCGCGCATCAGAAATCCGAGAACTCCTGAAACTGCTCGACAAGCCGGACATCATTTCGTTCGCCGGCGGGATTCCAGATCCGAAGCTCTTTCCGGACGAGCAGTTCAGGGCGGCCTATGCCGACATTTTTTCGGGCGAGGGTGTCGGCGCGGCACTGCAATATTCGGTGAGCGAAGGCTACAAGCCGTTGCGCGAATGGCTGCAGCGCGAGATGGGCCGGATCGGCATCGACTGCACGGCCGACAACATCTTCATCACCTCAGGTTCGCAGCAGGCGCTCGATTACATCGGCAAGCTCTTCCTGTCGCCGAAGGACACGGCGCTCGTCACCTGGCCGACCTATCTCGGCGCCCTGCAGGCCTTCAATGCCTACGAGCCGACCTTCGATCAGCTGACCCTTTCCGGCAACCGGACACCGGAGAGCTACCGGACGGCGGCGCAGAAGGCGGGCGGCGAGGTCAAGTTCACCTATCTCTCGTCCGACTTCGCCAATCCGACCGGGGAGACGGTCGATCGTGCGGGACGCGAGCGTCTTCTCGACATGGCCGAGGAACTCAACGTCGCGGTCATCGAGGACGCCGCCTACCAGCACCTGCGCTACGAGGGCGAGGCGATCCCGCCCATCCTTTCGCTCGAGATCGCGCGGAAGGGCTCGATCGAGAATACGCGCACGATCTATTGCGGCAGTTTTTCCAAGACGCTCGCGCCGGGCCTGCGGGTCGGCTATGTCGTCGCCGCCACGCCGGTCATTCGCAAGCTGGTCCTGATCAAGCAGGCAGCCGACCTGCATTCCTCGACCATCAACCAGATCGCCATCGCGCACGTCGCCGAGCGCTATTTCCATGAGCAGGTCGCCAAGATCAGGGCCGCCTACAGCGCCCGTCGCAACGCCATGCTCGCCGCGCTCGACCGCTACATGCCCGCCGGCACGGTCTGGACCAGGCCGGAGGGCGGCATGTTCATCTGGGTCACGCTGCCGGAAGGCATGGACGGGGCCGCGCTTCTCGCCCGCTCCGTCGAGACGGAAAAGGTGGCCTTCGTGCCGGGTCAGGCGTTCTTTGCCGATCGTTCGGGTACCAACACGATCCGGCTCTCCTTCTCCTGCGCCGACGAGGCGATGATCGACGAAGGCATCAGGCGGCTCGGGCGGCTGATCGGCGGAGCGATCGCCGCCGCCGCCTGAGTTCATTGCAGGCAAGCAGATGCGACAAAGGCCCGCCGGAGACGACGGGCCCTTGTCATGCGGGACGTTGCGGAGAACCGCCGTGACGATGGCGTCGGTCAGTCGCGGGCGAGGACGATCACCATGTCGTTCTTGTCGAAAGAGATCATGTCACTGCGGTTCGGATTGACTGTAACGCCGCCGAGATTACGCTCGTCGGGATCGTTCTCGCGCTGACGACGATAACCGATCGCGATTTCGCCGCGGCGCAGCGCCGAGAGCGCGATCGTGTGGAAGTTCACCGGCCTGTCGATCGCGACATAGTCCGACAGCGGACGGAGGTAGATTTCCGATCCTTCCTCGTCGAGCAGTTCACCGAAGATCGCCGCCATGTACTCGTTCTCCGAGGCCTGCGCGAGCATCAGGCTGACCAGCTTGTTGCTGACGACGAAATCGTCCGCGCGCGTCACTTCCGCGAGCTCGCGGTTGCGCACGTCGATCATCTCGCTGACGACGCTGACGTGCCTGCCGGCCCGTTCGGCGATCTTGCGAAGCTGCAGGAGGGTGACGAGCGTCCGGGTGTCAGCCGACTGGGCGCTCATGTGATCGCTATAGCCGAGCACGAGGACGTGGTCGTAGGAGGGTACGTCGAGAGCATCGAGGGCGGCGCGGCTGCTGGTGTCGATCACCCGGTATTCGACCGAGAAACTCGAGCCGGCGGCGACGAGTGAAGACGCCTCCAGTTCGAACTGCGGTGTGTCGGCGGCGATCGTCAGTAGCGAGCCGGGAGCAACGTAGCGCGCCAGCTCCGTGGCGATCAGCGGGCCGCGCCGGTTCCAGCCGAGAATGAGCGTCCGCTCGGGGCGGCGCTCGCGTACGACGACGGGCAGGATCGCATCCTTGGCACAGACGGCCGGTGCGGCCGATATTCTGATCGAGGCGTCGTCTTCGGCAATGACGATCGCCTTCTCTCCGACCCCGAAGACGCGGTTCGGCGACGGATTGAGATGCACCTTGCCTTCCGTGTCGCAGATGCCGATCAGCGTCGAGCTGTCATACGCCATCGCGGCGGCGCCGAACGGCTTGCCCACGAGGTCCGGCTGGTCGAGCGTGTAGATCTCGCATCCGTCGAAGTCGAGGAGTTCCGAATAGACGGCGCTCAGGCCGGACTGGCGGCTGGAATGGACGACGATCCGCGAGATCAGGTCGTCGGCGAGCACGAGCTGCATTTCGCGTCCACCGACGATCGTCGCGACTTCGGCATTCGCCGCGTCACGGATTTCGGCGGCTATCTTGTAGGGTGCCGCACGGCGGTTCGGATCGTTGACGAGGGCGAGTACGGTCTTGATGACCTGCGAGTCCGGATCGGCGGTTTCCGGCGAGAGGACGATCACCGATCGCGAGGTTTGCGGGCTCAGGATGGCAAGGTCGTAGAGGTCGGTCGGATCGCCGCTGCGGCAGATGATCCTGGTGTTCTTGAGGTCGCCGACCTTGGCGGCGATCTCCTCCTCCATCTCCACCTTGTCCTTTCCTGCCATGACGACGATGCGGGGGCGTTTGCGGCTCTGGTTGGCGATCACCAGTTCCGAAATGATGTCGAAGATCGAGGCCGACCAGTTGAGAATGATCGTGTGGTCGTTCTCGATCACGTGGGAGCGGCCCTTGCGCAGCTCGTCGAGCTTGCCCTCGAGGCCGGAGCTGATCACGCTGATGAGGGCGGAGAAGACGAAGATGCCGGCGAACGTCACGGCGAGCGACACCCCGCGGAAGCTCCAGCCCTGGTCGCCGCCCATCGTGCCGGCGTCCATGGTACGCATCAGCGATTCCCACGCCGCCTCGATGAAGGTGACGGGCGAGCCGTCGTCGGGGCCAATTTCGCTCAATGAGAGGAACGCTGCCGCGATGATGATGACGACAAGCGAGACGAGCGCCAGCCAGCCGATCAGCGCGACGGTTCCTGCCGCCATGCTCTTGTCGAATTCGTAGCGCAACCGCGCCCGCCAGTTGGTGTTCGTCCCCATGCTCGTGCCTTCGTCCATTTTTCGGATAGAGAAGGTGATCGCAGGAATTTTCTCCCCACATCAACAGGATAGCCGCTCCGGGGCGATATCGGCCCAATAAAAGTCCGGGACCGGCGGAGACCTGTCGGGCGACCGTGTCGCAATCCCTCATCCGGGCGCCCTGCGGGGCCGGATGAAAAGGTGGCGATCCGAGGTGCGGCGACGCATGATTTGACATTTGCTCCCGGCCTCATCACCTTTCGTTCGCGTGTTCCACCCCGGACCGTTCGGGCTCCGCTTCCGGCGGTGCCTTCGCCAGCTCACTTCTTTACATCGGGACTTGTCCTATGAACCTTGCGCCGGATCATGCCGAAGTCCTGTGGCCGCCGGAGAAGACGCTCTTTCCGGTGCGGCAGGTCACGCTGGCGGTGGAGCCGGGGGATCATCCCTTTCATCTGGCGGAGCGAGAGGCGGCGGCGCGCAACTGGCGCGAGGAGGTTTCGCGCAATCCGGCCCTGTTCGACGGGAAGATCGTGTTCCAGCGGCGCCTGGATCTTCAGGAGGGAACGATCTGCGGGACAGGACACATCATTCCCTATTCGACCTTTCTCTGGTGGCGCAGCCAGCCCGCCCCGACGAGCGGTTTTCATCTCTTCGCCTTCCCGGTGATCGTTTCCTCGGACGGGGCGATCATCGCCGTCAGGATGTCTGAACACACGGCCAATCCCGGACAGGTCTACTGCGCTGCAGGCTCGCTCGACGACGGTGATGTCGTCGATGGACACTGCGACCTCCTCGGCAACATGCTGCGCGAAGTCAGGGAAGAGACCGGTCTCGAGCTTGCGGCTGACGAGACCGACGACCGGCTGTTCGCCAGCCATCAGCGGCGGCGGGTGACGATCTATCAGTTCTTCCGGCGGCGCGAGAACGCCCGCGAGCTGGTCGAGCGAATCGAGGAGCACATGCGCGGCGAAGAACGGGCGGAGATTGCCGGTGCCATCGCGATCCGTTCGGCCGATCCGTCCGCCCATCGTTACGCCGCCGCCATGCTGCCGCTCATCCACTGGTTCTTCTCCGGGGACCGCTGACGCCCTCGCTTGCACCGCCGCTGCGGCTGGGGCAGTGTGCAGGCGACGAAATGCGGCGAGGAGAGAGATTGGTGCGGCAATACTGCATCTATGACGTTTTCACCGACAGCAGACTTGCGGGCAATCCGCTTTGTGTCGTCTTCGACGGCGAGGGGTTGTCCGATCCGGAAATGCAGGCGATCGCCCGCGAGACGAACCTCTCCGAAACGGTTTTCGTGATGCCGGCGGCAAATGCGACGCATACCGCGCGCATCCGCATCTTCACGCCGGCGCGGGAGCTGCCCTTCGCAGGACATCCGACGGTGGGAACGGCGATCGCGCTCGCCGAAAGGGAAGGGGCGAAGAACGGTGCCACCGAACTCGTCTCGGTGCTGGAGGAAAATGTCGGGCCGGTGCGCTGCGCCATCAGGCTGCGGGAAGGCGAGGCGAGCTTTGCCGAATTCGACCTGCCGCGCAATTCGAGCCGGATCGATCTCGCCTTCGACCGGCAGGCCCTCGCCGAAGCACTCTCGCTCAAGCCGCAGCAGATCGGGTTCGAGAACCACGTACCCTCGCTCTGGAGCGCCGGCGTTCCCTTCATCATGATTCCCGTCCAGAACATTGGCGCGGTCGAGAGGGTCGATTTCGATCCGCAGTTCTGGGAGAGGATCGCGCCGTTTGCGGAGGGAGGCCTCGCTTCGGCCTATGTCTATTGCCGCGGCGGCATTCATCACGGAGCAAAGTTTCACGCACGCATGTTCAGTGCCGACATGGGCATCGGCGAGGATCCGGCGACGGGTTCGGCGGTCGCGGCGCTCTCCGGCGCCATCCACCATTTCGATGCGCTTCCCGACGGTCACCACCCGCTGCTGGTGGAGCAAGGCGTAGAAATGGGCCGGCCTTCCTACATCCATCTCCATATTGACGTCGCGGACGGCGAAATTGCGCGGGCGCGTATCGGCGGTCAGGCCGTGCGCGTGGCGTCCGGGTTTTTAGATCTGTAAAAACAAATGGTTACGTTGATGGTGTGAATTTTTTCCCGCCGTGGCGAAAGTTTTTTCGCTTCGGCGCTGGACAAGTTCTCCGATCCTGTTTATACGCCCCCTCACGCCGCCAGACGGCGCAACGGTCGGGTGATTAGCTCAGTTGGTAGAGCAGCTGACTCTTAATCAGCGGGTCGTAGGTTCGAGCCCTACATCACCCACCAGTTTTCTCTTAATCATTGAAATTTCATCATTTCCGCTGAGGACCGTCGAGTGAAGAAAATCGACGGTTATGAAAAATTCTATGTTTTTCGGTCAGCTATCTGTCAGCTTCTGTTCCTTATAACGGCTCCCGTGTTCAACGAGGAGTACACAAAATGAACAAGTTTCTGGCAACCACTGCAATGCTCACCCTGATGGCTTCCGCTCTCGTCTCCGGCCCGGCCCATGCCGGCAGCTGTTCGACGGTTGCTGCATGTCTCGGTCTGTCGTCTTCGTCCAGCACGGACGGTTCCGGCGGTGGTGATCGGGTTACCGCAAGCAACGACGACAACGGTACCGACGACGATGTGAACGGCTCCGACGACGACCACAACGGTTCGGACGACGATAATGGTTCCGACGACAACGGTTCCGACGATAGCGGTGACGACCACGACAGCGGCAGCCACGACAGCGACAGTCACGACAGCGGCAGCCATGATGGCGGCGACCACGGTGGCGGCGATCATGACGGTGGCGACCACGATGGTGGCGACGACGACTGATCGACAGCAGGTCGGGCAGGACAAGATTTCCGACACTGGTGCGGAGATGGAATTCGAGGGGTGGCAATCAGCCACCCCTTTTTTGCGTCCGGGTAGTGCTGTCGGGGAGGAAGCCGGTCGCTGGCGGATGGTCGCCTTATGTTCTCATTGCCTTCTTGATGTTCATGCTGCGTTCTCGCCATTCTCCCCGAATTCATGATTTTTGCCTGTGGATAACTGTGGATAACTTCGTGTCCGCCGTTGCCGGCGCTCTCCATGCCGATTCTCCGATGGCGCGTCGTTTGCGCCATGATGCTGCCGGGATCGTGGAGCCGTTTCTTTTCTTTCGCGGCGTCCGGTACTATTGTCCGCCTCGTTCCGCCACCAGCGAATGAAGGATCAGCCTTGTCGTTTCTCCGCATTCTCTTCCTCCTCCTGCTGACGGCGGGGGCGGGGGCTTTTCTCCTGTCACCCGTCGGGACACGCCTCGCACAGGCGCAGGAGGCGGTTGTTGCACCGGACGCAACCCCGGAGCAGGAGGCGGCCGATCACATCGCGGACGTAAGGAAGCGGCTGGACGCGCTCGCCGCGGACGTCGAGCGCCGGGCGAGCGACGATGCCGCACTGACCGATATCAAGGCGCGCGTCGATTCGCTGATCCGCGACGTCCTGAAGGTGTCCGTCGATCTGCGGCCGCGCCTGAACGAGATCAAGTCGCGGCTCGACCAGCTCGGCGAACCGCCGAAGGACGGGCAGCCGCCGGAGGCAGCGGCAGTTACCCAGGAGCGGCACAGGCTGACGGCCGGACGGCTGGAGATCAACACGCTGACGGGACAGGCCGAGGATATCTCGATCAAGGCCTCTGAGTTGTCGAACAGAATCACGAAGATGCGCCGTGATCTGTTTGCCGAGCAGTTGTTCGCCCATACAGAGATATCGATGGACGTGTTCTCGGAGGCGGCGAGTTCGTTCTCTCAGGAAGCCTTGGACTTCCAGCGCACGCTCAGCAGCTGGGTGACCTTCATCCTGAAGTTCAAGCGCGCGCCGCTCGGTATCGCCGTGATGCTGTCGCTGTCGCTCGCTCTCGTTTTGATGTTCGTCGAGTATCGGCTGTTCGGGCGGCTGATAAAGCGCGATCCGGCGAACGAGGCGCCGAGCTACATGAGCCGCCTGTCGGTCGCATTCTGGTCGACCATCCTGCCGACGCTGGCGCTTTGCGTCTTCCTGGCGGCGACCTACTTCTTTCTCGATACGTTCAAGGTGCTCCGGCAGGACATCGCGCCGATGATGGCGGTCACGCTCGCCTTCGTGGGGCTCGTCGTATTCGTCGGCCTGCTGACGCAAGCGGTGCTGGCGCCGAAAGCGCCGAGCTGGAGGCTGATCCGGGTCTCCGACCGCGGCGCGCGACACCTGGTGACGGCCGTCCTCCTGATGGCGGTTATCAACGGCCTCGACTATGTCTTCGGAACCGTCAGCGAGGCACTTGGATCGCCGATCGTTCTGACGGTGTTCAAGAGCTTTCTGTCGTCGACGCTGGTCGGTCTCATCATCTTCGCCGTCTCCTTCATGACGCCGATTGTCGCGGAGACAGGCGATCCTCGCGCGCCGGGCCGGCCGTGGCCGCGATGGGTGGCGATATTGCTGCGGCTCGTCGGTCTCGGGCTGATCTTCCTGAGCGCCGTCGGCTATGTCGGCCTCGCGCGCTTCCTCGCGACGCAGATCATCGTCAACGGCGCGGTGGTCGTCACGATGTATATCGGCATCCTGTCGGGAAAGGCGATCTCCGAGCCCGATCGCTTCGGCGACACGCGGGTCGGCCGCTATCTCGAGCGGCGTTTTCTGCTGCATCCCGTGGCTCTCGACCAGACCGGCATGGCGGCTGGTCTGCTGATCTACCTCTTTGCCCTCTCGATCGGCATTCCGCTGATCCTGATCTCCTGGGGCTTTCAGCCGCGCGACATCGAGGCATGGCTCTTCACCATGTTCACCGAGGTCAATGTCGGCAGCATCCGCTTTTCGGTGTTCGGTATCCTCGGCGGTATCCTGCTCTTCGTCCTCGGCCTCGTGGGCACCCGGTGGTTCCAGAAGTGGCTGGACGGCAGCATCATGGCGCGTTCGCAGGTCGATCCCGGTGTGCGCAATTCGGTCCGCACCGCGATCGGCTACCTGGGTACGGCGCTGGCCGGGCTCATCGGTGTCTCGGCCGCCGGCATCGATCTGTCGAGTCTGGCGCTTGTTGCCGGTGCGCTCTCTCTCGGCATCGGCTTTGGTCTCCAGAACATCGTGTCGAATTTCGTCTCCGGGCTCATCCTCCTGGCGGAACGGCCGTTCAAGGTCGGTGACTGGGTCGCCACCGGCACGACGGAAGGATTCGTTCGGCGTATTTCCGTGCGTGCGACCGAAATCGAGACCTTCCAGCGCCAGTCGATCATCGTGCCGAACTCCGAACTCATCAATGCTTCGGTCGGCAACTGGACGCATCGCAACAGTCTCGGCCGCGTGGATATCCCGGTCGGTGTCGGCTACGACAGCGATCCCCGAAAGGTGATGGCGATCCTCGAGGAAATCGCCCGGACGCACGAGGGTGTCCTGCGCAACCCCGAGCCCTTCGTCATTTTCGACGGCTTCGGCGCGTCCTCGCTCGATTTCCGCCTCTGCTTCTTCATCGGCGATGTGCTGAATGCCCGCGGCGTCAAGAACGACATCCATGTCATGATCCTGGAGCGGTTCCGGGCCGAAGGGGTGGAAATACCGTTCCCGCAGCAGGATGTTCACCTGCACGTGCGCTCCGCCGGCGACGCAAGACGTCCGGGCGAGACGCCGGGGAGCGGCGGCCCGATGCTTGCTGCGGTCGACGTATTACCGCGGATGGCGGGCGACGGGTTGCCGGCCGACGAGGCGAGTGGCAGTTTGCCACGGTAAGGGTGTTCAGGCGGCGTTCAGGCTGGCCGCGATAAAAGAGGAGTGTCGGATGAAGGGATGACCGGACTCCGACGACGAGCAGGGGGAGGCGTCCGCGAGACGCCGCGAAAAGATGACGAAACTGGTACTGAGTGTTCTCCTTTCGACGTGCATGGCCTCCGCTGCCCTGGCGGCAACGGTAACCAACAGCGGATCGTCGACCGTGGTTCTGCAGGTCGTGGAGGATGGTTCGCGCGTCGAGCTTGCCGTCGACGCCGGCGAGACCGAGAGTTTCTGCCCTTCCGGCTGTTTCGTGACGCTGCCGAGCGGTGATCGCGTCGGTCTCGAGGGTGGGGAGACCATCGAGATCAAGGACGGCGCAGCCACCGTCAAGTGAGAAGGGCGCGCTGCTGCGCCGAACGAATCCGAGACAGCATTTTCCGACGGGAGCAAACGAGGAGCGGCCAAATGCCGCTCCTCGGCTTGTCGGCAAGTGTTGTCTGAATGATCTCCGATTAATAGTTCCGCAAACCATTCGGTCTAACGTCCGGCGTCGATAAAAAGCAGCAAAGGCGCTCCATGACTTTCCTTGGTATTTCGGGCATGCAGTATACCGGAGAATCCTTTCCGGATGCGCGTATCATCGTCGCGGAAGATTCGAACGTTTTCACCTCGATGATCCGCACCAGGCTCAAGGAGCTCTTCAACATCGATGTGGAAATCTGTCGCTCTTTCGAGGACTTGCAGGCCGCGAACGAGCTTTCGGATGAGCCGGTGACCCTGGCGATTTCCAACATCAATCTGCCTGGGGCCGAGAAGGGTGAGGCGCTGGAATACCTGATCGATCTCAACATTCCGACGATCATCTTCACCGGCACCTTCCAGGAGCAGTTGCGGGAAAAATTGCTCGCCAAGGACATCGTCGACTATATTTTGAAGGACAATATTTTCGCGGTCGAAATGCTCGCGGAATCGGTCTGTCGCTTCCTCACGAATCATCGTCACCACGTTCTTGTTGTGGATGACAGTCCGACAGCGCGGGCTTTGTTGTCTAGCCGGTTGAAACGCTACAACTTTCGCGTCAGTCTGGCGGAAAGCGGGGCGAAGGCGCTGGAAATACTTAAGGCAAATCAGGATATCGGGCTGGTCATCACTGATTACAACATGCCGGATGTAGACGGCTTCGAACTGACGAGACGTATAAGGGGGGCGAGGGGGTCTCACGAACTGCGGATCATCGGGGTGTCCTCCTCGAATGATCGCCTGCTGTCGGCACGTTTCCTCAAGGTGGGCGGCAACGACTTCATGTTGCGGCCGTTCATCGACGAGGAGTTCTACTGCCGGGTGAACCAGAATCTCGACACTCTGACCCAGATAAAGGCGGCACAGCAAAGACTCCCCTGAGCGCTGGCCGCACGCAAATGACGAGAATGGGGTCGGGTGCGCGAGCGCCCGACCGATACCTGCATCTATCGACGTAGTGCCACTCATTCGGCTTATGGAAGTAAGAGCAATGTCTTTGCCAACCGAAATGACTGCGGATACCAGACCTCCCTCGCGAAAGAAGGGGCATGTTCTGGTCATAGAGGACTCGCGAACGCTCTCCTCGATCCTGTCGCACCGGTTCGAAAAGGAACATGGCCTCAGGGTCACCCACTGCGCGACGACCGAGGACTTCCGGCACGCCGTCGCCGGGAGGGCCCGGCAATACGACGTCGCGGTGGTGGATCTGAACCTGCCCGACTCGCCCGACGGCCAGATCCTCGATCAGGTGGTTCAACACGATATCCCGGCCGTCGTCTTCACGGCCGACTTCAATCGCCACATGCGCGAGCGGGTGGTTGCGCGCGGCGTCGCCGATTACGTCATCAAGAACAACGAACGGGCGATCGACATGGTGATCGCCGCTGTCGACCGCATTCTCGCCAACCGCAGCGTGCGCGTTCTCGTCGTCGACGACGTTCCGTCCGCCCGCAAGATGCTCGCCGATCTCCTCAGGCTGCAGCAGTTCCAGGTTTTTGAGGCCTCGACGGGAACGGAGGCGATGACGATGCTCGAGCAGCATCCCGGCATCGAACTCGTCGTTACCGACTACAACATGCCCGATATGGACGGTTACGAACTGACGCGCCGCATCCGGCGTGTGCATACCTCCGACCGGGTGCGGATCATCGGCATTTCCTCTTCGTCCGACCGCCTGCTCTCGGCAAGCTTCCTGAAGGCCGGCGCCAACGATTTCGTCTACCGGCCTTTCGTCGTCGAGGAGTTGCAGTGCAGGATCGGGCACAATGTCGAGACGCTGTCGCAGATCCGGCAATTGCGGCTGGCAGCCTTCAGTGACTACCTCACGGGCCTGCGCAACCGTCGCCATTTCTTCGACGAGGGACCTGCGATCGTCGCCTCCTGCCTTGATCGCGGCGAGGCCTGCAGTATGGCGATGCTCGATATCGACCATTTCAAGCGGCTGAACGATACCTACGGCCACGAGATCGGCGACCGGGTGCTGAAGGCGGTGGCGACCCGGCTGCGGGAGACGCTCGACGATACGGATCACATGCTCGCCCGGCTCGGCGGCGAGGAGTTCGGCATCCTGCTGACGGGCAAGGACATCCAGCAGGCGAGCGATTTCTGCGAGATGCTGCGCCACCAGATCGCGGAGGTGAGGGTCGCCCTCGACGACGCCGACCTCGGCGTGACCGCGTCGATCGGCGTGGCGCAGGTCGAGGGGCACGAGAACTTCAGCAACTACCTCAACGCCGCGGATCAATTCCTCTATCTCGCCAAGCGCTACGGCCGAAATCGTGTCTATTCCGAGCTCGCGATCCTGCAGGAACTGACGCTGAAGCCCGTCGGGACCTGAAGCCGGCGACCGCGAAACGGAGCGAAGCGACCGGAGGGGTGGGGCTGGCATCCGGCATCGAGGTCTCTATATAGAGGGTTCACGACCCTCCAGGAGCTTCTTCCCCCATGTCTCCGATCCTATCCATTCGTGATCTCAAGAAGACCTATGCCAACGGTTTCGAAGCCCTCAAGGGCGTCTCCCTCGACATCGCGGAAGGGGAGATCATCGCACTTCTCGGCCCGAATGGCGCCGGCAAGACCACGCTGATCTCGATCGCCTGCGGCATTGCCAATCCGAGCGGCGGTCAGGTGCTGGTGGCCGGCCATGATGTCGTCAGCGAGTTCCGGAAGACGCGGTCGATCATCGGCCTCGTTCCGCAGGAACTGACGACCGATCTTTTCGAGACCGTGTTCAACACCGTGAGCTTCTCGCGGGGGCTCCATGGCAAGAAGCCGGATCCCGCCTATATCGAGAGCATCCTCCGCGAGCTGTCGCTCTGGGACAAGCGCAACAACGCGCTGCGTGAACTTTCCGGCGGCATGAAGCGGCGCGTGCTGATCGCAAAGGCACTGGCGCACCAGCCGCGCCTTCTCTTCCTCGACGAGCCGACGGCCGGCGTCGACGTCAACCTGCGCAAGGACATGTGGCAGCTCGTCGCGCGGCTGCGCGAGGGTGGCGTGACGGTGATCCTGACGACGCACTATATCGAGGAGGCTGAGGAGATCGCCGACCGGATCGGCATCATCAACCACGGCGAGTTGCTCCTGGTCGAGGACAAGGACACGCTGATGCGCAAGCTCGGGCGCAAACAGCTCGCCATTGATCTCGTCGAGCCGCTCGATGCCGTGCCGCCGCATCTCGCCGCCTGGCAGCTTGAGCTTTCCCCCGGCGGCACGCAACTCATCTACGATTACGACCGGCAGACCAATCACGGGGGCATCACCGGCCTCCTCTCCGCCATCGAGGCGGCAGGGGTGCGGTTTGCCGACCTTTCGACGCGGCAGTCGTCGCTCGAGGACATCTTCGTTTCGCTCATCGGAGAAAAGGCATGAACGTCGAGGCGATCAAGGCGATCTATTTCTACGAGATGGCACGTACCCGCCGGACTCTGCTTCAGAGCGTGGTGTCGCCGGTGGTCTCCACGGCGCTCTACTTCATCGTCTTCGGTGCGGCCGTCGGCTCACGCATGCAGGAGATCGGCGGCGTCGCATACGGCGGTTTCATCACGCCCGGTCTCATCATGCTGACGCTGATCTCGCAATGCGTGGCGAACGGATCGAGCGGCATCTATTTCCCGAAGTTCACCGGCACGATCTACGAGGTTCTCTCGTCCCCGGTCGCGATGACGGAAGTCCTGATCGGCTATGTCGGGGCGGCGACCACCAAGGGCATGATCATCGGGCTCATCATCCTGGCGACGGCCGCCTTCTTCGTCGACCTGTCGATCGCACATCCGTTCCTCATGCTGTTCTTCATGCTGATGACCGCCGTCACCTTCAGTCTCGCCGGCTTCATCATCGGCATCTGGGCCAAGAATTTCGAGCAGCTGAGCCTCGTTCCGATGCTGGTCGTTCCGCCGCTCACCTTTCTCGGCGGCACCTTCTATTCAGTCGATGTCCTGCCGCCGTTCTGGCAGAGCGTCAGCCATTTCAACCCGGTTCTCTACCTGGTGAGCGGCTTCCGCTGGAGCTTCTTCGAGGTATCGGACGTCGACCCGCTGATCAGCGTCCTGATGATCGGCGTCTTCCTCTCGCTCTGCCTCGGCTTTCTCTCGTGGGTTTTCAGGACGGGCTACAAGCTTCGCAACTGACGGGGGAGTGATTTCCTCAGTCTCTGAGACGCAGCTCGTCCGACTGCATCTGCAACGAGTGCAGGGTGGACAAGAAGCTCATGCCGAGCAGGCTCTGGTCGAGCTTGCCTTCCTCGACCACCAGTCCTTCGACATCTGTGCGAAGAATCGGACCGATCGCCACCTGCCGGAGCCGCGCCGGGGCGGCCATGGCGCGGCCGTTGGCCGTCAGGATCGTCCGGGTGAAGCTGAGGCTCGCCGGATCGATGCCGATCCGCAAGGCATCCTCGTAACTCAGGGCGACCGAGCTCGCGCCCGTGTCGACGACCATCGGCACGGATACGCCGTCGACATCGACGCGCGTCACGAAATGGCCGCCAAGCGATTTATGCAGCACGACTTCATTGCCGCCGTCGCTCGCGGTCACGACGACCGCCCGGCCGGGGACGAGCCCGGCAAGCAGCCGTTCGCCGACCGAGCGGAGCTCGCCGCGATAGAGATAGCCCGTGACCAGTGCGAGGATGATCAACAGCCAGAGCGCCATCTGGCGCACCGTTTCGCCGAGGCTTCGCCGGCTTGCGAGTATGCCGGCCGAGAGCAGCAGGGCGAACGGCAGCAGCCGGATCATCTCGCCGAAGCTGTCATCGTCCATGCCGAAGTTGCGGGCGCCGCCGTTGGTAAACAGGAGGACGACGAGGCCGAAGCCGAGAATGAGAAAGACGACGAGAAGCCGCATCAGCCGTTCTCGCGCTCCCGCGCCATGCGGCTGCGGCGGGTTTCTCGGCGCGGCTTGCGCTCGACGGTCTCGAGCCTCGCGGGCAAAGTGGCCATGATCTCCCGGCGCTCGGTATCCGTATAGGAGGTCCAGAGTGCAATCTCGTCCCTGGTCCGGCCGCAGCCGAAGCAGAAGCCGGTCTTCATGTCGATCGAGCAGACGAGGATGCAGGGCGATTCCATCGGCGTTCCTTGTGGTGCGTCCTCTATATCGTCCGGTCAGGAACTCACTGCAAGGGCGATGAGCGCTGCGGCCTCGCAGACCTGCTGCGTCGCGCCGATCGTATCGCCGGTATGGCCCTGGAGCTTCTTCCTGGTCAGGGAGGTGAAGACGGCGGCGGCGAAGGCCGCTGTCGCCAGGGTGACGATCGTCGTGAACAGCGACGTGGCGGGCAGAACGAAGAGGATGGCGAGGATCGCGCCGCTCACGAGCGCCGTCTGCAGGGCGGGCTTCTCCGGCGTGCCCGCACCGGCGGCCACCCCTTGCGTGCGGGCCGAGGGCAGCGCGGACCAATGCCAGACCATCAGCGTCCGGCTGAGCGCGGCAACGCCGATCACGCAAGCCGCTGCGGCGAGCGGCGAGGTTGCCGTCACGAGCTCGGAAAGCGCGGTGATCCTGAGGCCGAGAATGAGGACGAGGGCGACCGCGCCATAGGAGCCGACGCGGCTGTCCTTCATGATCTGAAGGGCGTGTTCGCGGTCGCGACCGCCACCGAAACCGTCGGCTGCGTCGCCGAGGGCATCTTCGTGGAGGGCGCCGATCGTCAGCACCTGCGCCGTGACGGCGCAGACCGCTGCGAGCAGCGGGCCGGCGCCTGCCGCAAGCATGACGGCGAGCACCGCCGCTCCGGGCAGCGCGATCACAACCCCGGCAGCGGCAAAGGCGCGCACCGTTCGAGAGAGCCTGCCGTCGTCTCCCTCGAAGACATAAGCCGGAACGGGAATACGGCTCAGGAAGCCGACTGCCCTTGCCGTGTCGTTCAGGAATGCGCGCAAAGCCATCGCCGGTCCGTGCTCCGTTTTGTTCGCGACAGCATTGGCCGCAATTTCGGGTGTTGCGGTGGCCGGCGCTCAGTATTAGAGGAACCCACAAAGCCGATTTGGCGGAAAAAGACAAGGAAGCCTCCTTCATGACTGTGACCGGCCTGCCGTTCGACGATTTCCGTGCGCTGCTGCGCGATCTCCCGGGGCCGGAGACGACCGCCCTCGTTGCGGCGCGTGATCGGGACAAGCAGTTGACCAAGCCGCCGGGCGCGCTCGGCCGGCTCGAGGAAATCGCCATGTGGCTTGCCGCCTGGACCGGTCGGCCGCCGGCGGTCAATCGTCCGCTGGTGGCGATCTTCGCCGGCAATCACGGCGTCACCAAGCATGGCATCACGCCGTTCCCGCCGTCCGTCACCCAGCAGATGGTCGAGAACTTCGCTGCCGGCGGTGCTGCGATCAACCAGATCTGCGCGACCTACGACCTTGGCCTCAAGATCTTCGACCTTGCGCTTGAATACCCGACCGGGGACATCACCTGCGAGGCCGCACTCTCGGAACGCGACTGCGCCGCGACCATGGCTTTCGGCATGGAAGCGATCGCCGGCGGCACCGATCTTCTCTGCATCGGTGAGATGGGGATAGGCAACACGACGATCGCCGCGGCGATCAACCTCGCGCTCTACGGCGGCACGGCCGAGGAATGGGTCGGTCCCGGCACCGGCTCGCACGGCGAGCTGCTGGAGCGCAAGATCAACGCCGTGAAGACGGCCGTCGAGTTCCATCGCGCCCATCTCGACGACCCGCTCGAGGTTCTGAGGCGACTCGGGGGACGCGAGATCGCCGCCATGGCCGGCGCCATCCTGGCTGCCCGCGTGCAGCGCATTCCGGTCCTGATCGACGGCTACGTCGCGACCTCGGCCGCAGCGATCCTCAAGGCCGCCAACCCTTCGGCGCTCGACCACTGCCTGATCGGCCACGTTTCCGGGGAGCCGGGCCACCTGAAGGCCATCGAGAAGCTCGGCAAGACGCCGCTTCTGGCGCTCGGCATGCGCCTCGGCGAAGGCTCGGGTGCTGCTCTCGCCGCCGGGATCGTCAAGGCTGCTGCCGCCTGCCACTCCGGCATGGCGACATTCGAGAGCGCGGGCGTGAGCAATCAGACCGATGGCTGAGGAAGAGCACCGAAGCGCCGCCTCGGCAGAGGACCGCTCCAGTTCTGTCCGCAAGGAAACGGGCGTCGCGCATTTCTTTGCGGCCGCACGCTATTCGCTGCAGGGCTTTCTGAGACTCTACGAGGAATCGGCCTTCCGCCATGAACTCCTGGCGTTCGCCGCCGGGTTCGTCCTGTTCTGGCTGGTCGGTGCGAGCTTCAGCGAGATCGTGACCTATGCGGTCCTGATGCTGCTGCTCTTTGCCGTCGAGGCCCTCAACACGGCGATCGAGGAACTTGTCGACCGGGTATCCCCGGAGATTTCGACCGTCGGACGCAACGCCAAGGACTTGGGCTCCTTCGCAGTCTTCTGCCTGATCCTCGTAAACAGCATCTTCGCGGCGGCCGTGATCTTCTTTTGACTGCCCGCCGCGAGCCTTCGCGCGTCGTCGCTCCTCAGAAGCGGACCGTGGCGACGGAGGCGCGGTGATCCGAAGGCCAGGGCGTGACGACGATGTCCGCTTCGGGCGCCTTCTCGCCGACGATGCCGGCCTTTACCACCGTCAGGTTTTTCGCCTTGCCGAAGGTGAAGTCGATCCGGTCGTGATGGTCCTCCGGATCCGTCGTTTCACTCGTCGGGGTCCATGTATAGGCGGGCTTGGCGACTTCCTCGGGGAAGGCTGCGCGGTAGAGGTCGGTAAAGCCGCCTTCTTCCTCGACGCGCAACGTGGTCGGGTATCGCACGGCCATCGGCTGGTGGCCGGCCTTTACGGAGGCGTCGGTCCAGTCGCGGAAGGACGGCTCGTTGAAATCACCGAACAGGAATACGGCGTCCGCGTCGTCGGCCTCCTTGAGATCGCTCATCAGGAGGTCGATCGCCGGGCCGCGGGCGGCTCGGGCGGCTGCGACCGCTTCCTCAGCCGTCTTCAGGAACGGCGCCGGACCATACTCGATGTTGAGAAGCTGGTAGGGCTGGTAGGGGTAGTCGGTCGGGTGGATGTTGAACACATAGACCTTGCGGCCGTTGACGTTGATTGCCGCGCCGGTGTCGTGGGCGGTCGCCTTGCCGATCGGGTAGCGGCTCAGGATGGCGTTTGCCCAGAGTGCCGGATTGTCCTGCGCCTGGTCGTAGTAGTGGAAGCCGAGCGCTTCAGCGAGCTTTGCCGCGACGCTCTCGCCGACCGGCTTGCAGTCATCCGCTTCACAAACCTCCGGCTCGGGCTTGGTTTCCTGAATGCCGATGATATCGGCGCCGGCGGCGCGAATGACCGCCGCCGTTTCCGCGACGTCCTTTCCCTCGTTGGCGCCACCGCCCCAGATGTTGAAACTCATTACGGTCAGTTCCGTGACGGCACCCTGGGCGTGGCACGGGGACACGGTGGATGCGAGGAGAGTGGCGCTCAGCGCGACCGCGCTCAGGTAGGTATTCATGGTAGCTCCGGGAAGGGTGATGAACGAGACAGCGTGACGCTACCGCGTTTCGATGACAGATGCGCGAAGCCTTCCGGGGATACTGCGCGATCGCTGTCAGGCCCTCATGTTCAGGCGAACTGGCGCCTGCGCGGCTGGACGGCCTGCGTTTCGGAGAAGGCGGGGATGCTCTGCAGCACGCGGCGTGCCGGCAGGATGGCGATCACCTCGGTGCCTTCCCGCAGCTTCGACTTCAGCTTGAACTCGCCACCGTGCTTGGCAAGGATCGCCTGCACGATCGGCAGGCCGAGACCGGTACCCTGTTCTGCGCTCTTGATCGCAACCGAGCCCTGTCCGAAGGCCGAAAGCACGATCGGGATTTCGTTTTCGGGAATGCCGGGGCCGTTGTCACGGATCGACACGTACTGGCCGCCGCCCGCTGTCCAGCCGGCCTTCACCAGAACTTCACCGCCCTGCGGCGTGAACTTCACCGCGTTCGACAGCAGGTTCAGGATGACTTGACGGATCGCCTTCTCGTCGGCCCAGACGTCGGGCAGGGCCTGCTCGAACTGCTCTTCGATGGTGATGCTCTTGCCCTTGGCGCGCAGCTGCACCATGCCGATGCAGTCTTCCGCGAGATCGAGCAGCGACACCGCCTCTTCGTTCAGTTCGAACTTGCCGGCCTCGATGCGCGACAGGTCGAGAATCTCGTTGATCAGGTTGAGGAGATGCTGGCCCGAGCGGTGGATATCGTCGGAATATTCCTTGTAGAGCGGGTTGTTGAGCGGTCCGAGCACTTCGGTGGCCATGACCTCGGAAAAGCCGAGAATGGCGTTGAGCGGCGTGCGCAGCTCGTGCGACATCGAGGCGAGGAAGCGCGATTTTGCGAGGTTCGCCTCTTCCGCCCGCCGGCGCGCCTCGTCGGAAAGGGATTTCGCGACTTCGAGTTCCGCGATGAGATCGTCCTTCTCGCTCTGGAAGGAGAGGAGCTTCAGGTTGTTCTGGTAGAGGCGGAGCGTGATGAAGAAGAAGAACACCAGCGCGATCGTGAACATGCCGAGGAGGCCCGCCTCGAGCGGCGCGCGCGTCGCAGAGGTGGTGTAGATGAGGGCTGCCACCGTCGGCAGGAACCCGAACACAACAGCGCCACGCAGGAGTATGTTGGCCATCGCCGTAACGGACAGGACGATGAGCAGCACCGCGCCCTTGAAAAGGACGAAGGTGTCGCCCGTACAACTGTCGCAGCCCTGCAGGGCAAAGATCGCCCAGCACATTCCCATGCCGGCCTGGCCGAGGAGCAGAAGGCGACGCCATTTCTTGATCGCAAGCGTCGCCCGATCGCGTTTTGAGATGTGACGGGCGAGCAGGATGTTGAGCGAGTGGACCGTGAGGGTCAGCAGTGCCCAGGAATAGATCCAGGGCGCAAGGCTGACATAGGCCCCGAGGCCGCCGGCGAGCAGGACCATGAACGGCACGACCGCCGCTCCCTGCAGGGCCGAGTCGACGTGCATTCCGAGCAATTCGCGATCAAAGGCCGGGGAGCCGGAATGGCTCGATTGTAGCCGTTCGCGCATCGTGCGAACCGCTTTCGACACAGCCTTGTTTCGGTGGCTGCGGGAAAGGTCGACGATGTTCTTGTCGGCCGTGGTCGGGACGCCTTTACTCATGCTTCAAAATGTCATCTGTCGCGCGATCATGCGAGACTAGAGGCAAAAGATTAAGAAGATGCTCTCGAAAAGGATTTGTTTGCCATGCTCGAAAAGCCTTCGTTTGTGAAGAAGGCGGGATTGTGACCGGGTTTCGGCGCGTCTTTCGCGACGGCGTGGTCGGCGTCGCCATGTTGCTGCTCGCGCTGCTGATCATCGCCAAACTCGATCGGGACTGGGAACGGGACTTCTCCGGCGACCTCGTCGCCATCGACGGGGATACGCTCGCCAATGGCAAGGGCCGGGCGAGGCTCGAAGGCATCGATGCGCCCGAGCTCTCGCAGAAATGCCGGCGACCCGACCGCCGGACCTGGCCCTGCGGTGTCGAGGCGAAGCGCCGCCTTGCCACGTTTCTGGCGAGCCCCGGTTTCGTCTGCACGGGGAGGGCCGACGACCGCTACGGACGGCGGCTGGTGCGCTGCCGGTCAGGTGAGACCGATGTCAACGCGCTCATGGTCAGGGAGGGGTTTGCCGTTTCCTACGGCGACTATTCGGCGGAGGAAGCCGTGGCCCGCCGAGCGGGTGTCGGCATCTGGAACGGCTCCTTCAACCGGCCGGAGGTGTGGCGACGGGCGAACAGCCTGGATGCCGGCGAGATGGCGGCCGCCGATGCGGGTGACCTTCTTCTTGCTTTTCTCCGGCGGCTCTTTGGTATCAATTGACCGACCACGGAGGAAACCGATGAAGCTTTACGACGGCGGACGGGCGCCCAATCCGCGCCGGGTGACGGTGTTTTTGAAAGAAAAGGGCATCGAGGTCGAGACCGTACCGGTGGACATGAATGCCCTCGGTCACAGGGCGCCGGAACTCACCGCCAAGAACCCTCTGCAGCGCCTTCCGATCCTCGAACTCGACGACGGTACGGTCCTTTGCGAATCCGTCGCGATCTGCCGCTATTTCGAGGAGCTTCAACCCGATCCGCCGCTCTTCGGGATCGATGCCAAGGACCGGGCGATCGTCGAGATGTGGAACCGCCGCGCCGAACTCATCTACTTGACGGCCGTCGCCGCGGCCTTCCGGCACATCCATCCGGCGATGGTGTCGTGGGAAGTGCCGCAGGTGCCGGAATGGGGCCAGGTCAACAAGCCGAAGGCGGTCGAGTTCCTGCGGTTCCTGAACGACGAGCTTGCCGGCCGGCCCTATGTCGCCGGCGAGCGCTATACCATCGCCGACATCACGACGATGATCGCATTCGACTTCATGAAGCCGGCGCGCATCACCTGTCCGGACGAGTTCACCCATGTGTGGCGCTGGTACCGCGAGGTCGCCTCTCGTCCGAGTGCGGCGCTCTGACGGCCTGCCGATGGCGGACGACGGGTTGGAGACGTTGCGCAGGGAGATCGCGCTTTGCCGTATCTGCCGTGACCGGCCGCGAGGCGGCATGGCGCACCGCCTGCCGCACGAGCCGCGCCCGGTCGCCGTCCTTTCCGGGACGGCGCGCATCCTGATTGCCGGTCAGGCACCCGGTCTTCGGGTCCACGAAACGGGGTTGCCCTTCAACGACGCCTCCGGCGATCGCTTGCGGCAATGGATGGGGGTGGATCGCGAGGCCTTCTACGACCCCGATCGTTTCGCCATCGTTCCGATGGGTTTCTGCTTTCCCGGCTACAACAGTCAGGGTCACGACCTGCCGCCGCGGCGTGAATGCGCACCTGCCTGGCGCGACCGCGTGATCGCCGCGATGCCGCAGATCGAGCTCGTCCTCGCTGTCGGACAGTATGCGCAGGCGTGGCATCTCGGTAGCCGGCGCAAGCGAACGCTCGACGAGACGGTGCGACATTGGCGAGAGTACTGCAACGACGTCGAATCGCCGGCGCTGCCCGTATTGCCGCTGCCGCATCCGAGCTGGCGAAACACGGGTTGGCTGAAGAAAAATCCGTGGTTCGAGCAGGAGTTGCTTTCGGTCCTGCGCGAGGAAGTGGATCGTTTGTGTTCTTCGCCTTTGTGAGCTTTCAAAACGGAAAATCTCCGCTATACCGGAAATAATTTTCCGAAGGATCAGGGCATGGACCGTCTCGACCGAAAGATTTTGCGCATACTCCAGGAAGACTCCACGCTCGCCGTGGCCGATCTCGCCAAGAAGGTCGGGCTTTCCACGACCCCCTGCTGGCGCCGTATCCAGAAGATGGAGGAGGACGGCGTCATTCGCCGTCGGGTAGCGTTGCTCGATCCCGGCAAGGTCAACACCAAGGTCACCGTCTTCGTGTCGATCCGCACCAACACCCATTCGATCGAATGGCTGAAGCGCTTCTCCGAAGTGGTGGTGGATTTTCCGGAAGTCGTCGAATTCTACCGCATGAGCGGCGACGTCGACTATCTCCTGCGTGTCGTCGTTCCGGACATCGCCGCCTACGACGCTTTCTACAAGCGCCTGATCGCCCGCATCGAGATCCGCGACGTCTCCTCGGCCTTCGCCATGGAGCAGATCAAGTACACGACCGAGCTGCCGCTCGACTACATGATCCTCGACAATCAGAAGTCCCAGGAGGACTGATCTCGTTCGAGGCTCAGTCCTTCAGGCGTTCCAGCACCTTTTCGCTCGTAAGCTCGCGCACGGCATCCTTGCCGATCCAGCGGGCGGTCCTGTCTTCGCTGGCGGCGAGCTTTTCCGCGAGTGCCAGCGCCGGCCCGTGGCAGGCCCGGTTGCGCTTGCCGATGTTGCGGAGTGCCCAGTTCACCGCCTTGCGGACGAAGTTGCGCTCGTCCGTAGCATGCGCTTCGACCAGTGCCAGATAGCCGAGGATCAAGCCGTCGGGCTCCCGTTTCAGATGGACCGCCGCCGAGGCGATCATCGAAAAGGCGGTGCGGCGCACGAACTCGCGCGCGTCCGCGGCGAATTCGGGAATGAGGTCTTCGAGTCGGGCGGTTACGAAGAGGTCGGCGGCAGCGTCGACGATCTCCCAGGATACGAAATCGCCGGCGAGACGGCGCGCCGTTGCGGCCTCCAGCGTCTTCGGGTCCAGCGTATAGAGTGCCAGCATCCGTGCTTCACGGATGCCGGTCTCCCAGAGTTCGAGCGCACGGGCAGGGTTCTTCTTCACCTGCCGGGCGATCTTCTGCATCACCGGATTGGAGATGCCGAGCGCATTGTCGGTCGCGATACCGAACCTGCCCATGCCGGCAATGTTCTCGTCGTTTCTGAGCGTCCTCAGGAACGTGACGATTTCATCGACGGAGGACGCCGGCCCGAGGGTCATTTTTCCAGCCGCGCGAGAAGAGAGGAGGTATCCCAGCGCTTGCCGCCGAGCTTCTGCACCTCGCCGTAGAACTGGTCGACGAGCGCGGTGACGGGCAGGGCGGCGCCGTTGCGGCGGGCTTCGGAGAGCACGATGTCGAGGTCCTTGCGCATCCAGTCGACGGCGAAGCCGAAATCGTACTTGCCCTGGTTCATGGTCTTGTAGCGGTTTTCCATCTGCCACGAGCCGGCCGCGCCCTTGGAGATGACTTCGATAACCTTTTCAATGTCCAAGCCGGCTTTCTTGCCAAAGTGAATCCCTTCGGCGAGGCCCTGGACGAGACCGGCGATGCAGATCTGGTTGACCATCTTGGTGAGCTGGCCCGCACCGGCAGGGCCCATGAGCCCGACCATCCGCGCGTAGGCGTCGATGACCGGCCGGGCGCGCTCGAAGACCGCTTCATCACCGCCGCACATCACGGTCAGCACGCCGTTCTCGGCACCCGCCTGACCGCCGGAGACAGGGGCGTCGATGAAGTCGCAGCCTCTGGCCTTCGCAGCCTCGTAGAGCTCGCGGGCGACCTCGGCAGAGGCGGTGGTGTTGTCGATCAGCACGGCGCCGGCCTTCATGCCGGCAAGAACGCCGTCCGGCCCGATAGTCACGGAACGGAGGTCGTCGTCGTTGCCGACGCAGGTGAAGACGAAATCGGCATCGCGCGCTGCGTCCGCCGGCGTGGCCGCCGACCGGCCGCCGTGCTGCTTCACCCAGCTCTCGGCCTTGGTGGCTGTCCGGTTGTAGACGGTGACGTCATGGCCCCCCTTCGCCTTCAGGTGTCCGGCCATGGGATACCCCATGACGCCCAGTCCGATGAATGCAATCTTGGCCATGCCGTCTCTCCCGAAAGTTCGTTTGCAGCGAAAGCTTTAGAGGAAAGACGTCGGCTCCTCAATCGCGATCTCCGGCAGAGACGGACCGACGGTTGGCGACCGTTCAGCCCTTCAGGCGCGCGATGACCAGATGGCCGGGGCTCGGCTCGCCGTCCTGCATGCGCACGTTGATCTCACCGATCTCGACGATCTCGAAGCCGGTCTGTTCCAGGCGTTCGCGGATGTAGGCCTCGGTGTGCAGGAACCGCTGGTGCGGGCCGACGATGTAGGCTCGGCCGTCTTCGGCGGAGAGCGTCTCGGAGGAAAAGACGAAGATGCCGCCCGGCACCATGTTTTCGGCGGCGCCGAAGAAGAGCGGCTCGAGTGCGCCGAGATAGGGCAGCACATCCGTCGCGGTGATGAGGTCGAAGGCTTCTTCGTCGTTGTCTTCGAGAAAATCCTCCACTTCGGCGACGTAGAGGGTTTCGTAGAGGTCCTTCTCGTGGGCGAGCTCGACCATGTTCTCCGAGATGTCGATGCCGGTGATGTCGCCGACCATGTCGCGCAGCGCGCCGCCGGTAAGCCCAGTGCCGCAGCCGAGATCGAGCATGCGCCGGAACGGACCGAGTCCGAGCGCCTGCAGGCGCTGGCGCACCATCATCGGCACGGCATAGCCGAGCTGTTCGACGAGGATGTCCTCGAAGGCCTCGGCATGCTGGTCGAAAAGCGTCTCGACATAGGCGTCCGGGGCCTTCGGCGGAGTCTCACCACGGCCGAGGGCGGCGATGCGGACGGCTGCTCCGCCATGGTCTTCGGGATCGAGTTCGAGAACGCGCCGGTAGGCCTCGACGGCGGCGTCGATATCGCCGGCCTTTTCGAGCGCCAGTGCGCGGTTGTAGGCCTCCGCCAGTGCTTCTTCGTCGATCTTTGCCATGGGGGAGCTCCTCGAAAGGCGTTCGTTCTCCGGCGCCTGGCGCCGCGTGGCCCGGGTCTACAGACTCCGGGCGCATTTGGCAATGCGGGCGCATGGAACCACAGGGGCGGCCCATCCGTCGGGCGGATGGTGGCCAGAGAACGCCTCCGATTGGAGGCGCTTTGGCGGACGAAGCATCATCGGGATGACGGCGCTCGGAGCCGTGCCCGTCCGGGTCGTGCCGGCGATCGTCGGCCCCTGGCGCCGGAATCTTCTACGCCTCCCTCCTCAGGGAACCCGACGAGGGCGACTTCGCCCACGGCGAGGTTCATGTGTGACATTCTCTCAGTGGAGGATGAATTCGCCCTTCAGTGCGCGCCATTCGTTGGCGCCGATCAGCCGGCGGTGGACGTAGCAGACCGAATGAAGCGGGCCGTCGAGCTTCTCCTGCCAGAATTTCAGGAAGCTCTTCATCTCCGGAAATTCCGGCGCGAGATCATAGTGCTGCCAGACATAGGTTTGCAGTACGGCGGGGTGATCGGGCATCCGGTAGAGGATTTGTGCGGTCGTCAGGCCGTAGCCTTTCAGCATCATTTCCATGTCGTGGTTCATCGCAGCCTCGCAACGCTGTTCCCATTGCTTTCCCGCCGGAACGAATGGCGTTTGCCGCTTCTGTCGCACCCCGACGGGGTCTTTCCCAGACATGATCATGGAAGCACCGGCTTGCTTAATCGACGCTTAATGTCCGGAGGGGTGACGAAAAATACCGTTTTCACTCAGCTGGATAGCAGCAGTGCGACGCGAGTGCTGCCACACCCGCCCCGCTGTTTCGTGCAGGGCGGATGTGGGGGGCGTCAGCGCTTCAGGTGGCGGGTCAGGCGGGCTTCGAGGGCGGCCCAGACGTGCCGCATCGTTTCGACGATCGAGAGATAGAAGACCGCGGCCCAGAGATAGGCCTGATAGTCGAAGGTGCGCGAGAAGGTGTAGCGGGTCTGGCCCATGAGATCGAGCACGGTAACGACCGCGACGACCGCCGAGCCCTTGATCATCAGCACGATCTCGTTGCCGTAAGGGCGAAGCGCCACGATGAGGGCCTGCGGCAGGATGACCTTCCAGAAGGTGACGAACGGCGAAAGGCCGAGCGATTTGGCCCCCTCGATCTGGCCGTTCGGAACGCTCTGGATGGCGCCGCGCAGGATCTCGGCCTGGTAGGCGGCGGTGTTCATGGTCATCGAGAGGAGGGCGCAATACCAGGCCTCGCGGAAGAACCACCAGAGCCCGACTGCCTCGATCTGCGGACGGAAACTGCCGAACCCGTAGTAGATGAGGTAGATCTGGGCAAGCAGCGGCGTCCCGCGGAACACGTAGACGTAGGCGTAGGAAATCGCGTTCAGCACCTGGTTCTTCGACATCCTGGCAAAGGCGATCGGCATCGAAAGGAGGGCGCCGAAGAGGATGGAGGCGAAGACGAGGGTTGCCGTCACCCAGAGGCCGGAAAGGTAGCGTGGCCCGTACTTGACGAATTTGTCGGTGTCCCAGTTGCTGACCATCATGTAGATCAGCGAGAGCGCCAGGAGGGCCCAGAGGGCAAGCCCCGCATAGCCGATCATGCGACCCGCAGTCGGCGGCTTGGGCGGCACGACGGGGGCTGGGCGGGGAGCGATGAGTTCGGTCGCGTAGCTCATCGGCGGGCCTCCGCACGGTGGCTCCAGCGGTCGATCAGACTGAGGCCACCCGACGAAAGAACGGCGAGCCCGAGATAGAGGCCGCAGGCGAGCACATAGAAGAAGAAGGCTTCCTTGCTGACCTTTGCCGCGACGCCCGTCTGGCGCAGGATGTCGGTGAGGCCGATCACCGAGACGAGAGCGGTGTCCTTCAGAAGGTTCATCCAGAGGTTTCCGAGGCCGGGAAGGGCGATCCGGATCAGTTGCGGCAGGATGACGAGCCGCATCGTGCGCCCCCGACGCAGGCCAAGCGCGTCGCCGGCCTCGTACTGTCCCTGCGGAATGGCGCGGAAAGCCGAAAGCAGGACTTCCGAACAGTAGGAGGAAAACACGACCGACAATGCGATCATGCCGGAGACGAAGGCGTTGATCTCGACGCGCCCGTCATAGCCGAAGGCGTTGAGAAAAGCCTGGATCGCCATTTGCAGGCCGTAATAGACGATGAAGAGCGTCAGAAGTTCCGGAAGGCCGCGGAAGATCGTCGTGTAGATGCCGCCGGCCAGTCTCAGGACCTTGTCCTGCGATTGCATGGAGAGCGCGATCAGGAAACCCGTCAGAAGCCCGACGGGCAACGTCGCCAGCGACAGCGTCACCGTCACCTTGACGCCGAAGGCGATCTCGTCTCCCCAGCCCTCGGGGCCGCAGGACACCAGTGAAGATCCGAAGAGCGTGAAGAGGCCTGCCGGTCCGCAAAGCGGATCAAACGTATACTGCACCCAGGCCCAGAGTGCGCCGATGGCGGAGAGCAATCCGCTCATGCCTGTCCCCTGTTGCGGTCTGCGCCGCTTTGTCTTTTTGTCTGCTTAACGTAACATAAGTGGCGGAAGAACCTGCCTTCCGCCACTCCTGTGCAATTTCCGAGTCCGGCGATTATTCGCCGTAGACGTCGAAGTCGAAGTACTTGTCGTTGATTTCCTTGTACTTGCCGTTGGCGCGGATCGCGGCGATCGCTGCCGTGAACTTGTCGGCAAGTTCGGTTTCGCCCTTGCGGACGGCGATGCCGGCGCCTTCGCCGTTGATTTCAATGTCGACCGGCATCGGCTGGAGGATCTTGCAGCAGGAACCGGCGTCGCTCTTGACCCATTCCGACAGGACGACGATGTCGTCGATGACGGCATCGGCGCGACCGCCTTCGAGGTCGAGCTTGTATTCGTCTGCGGTCGGGTAGAGCTTCAGTTCCGAATCGGCGAGGTGCTTTTCGGCATAGTTGGAGTGAGTCGTCGAGGACTGTGCACCGAGAACCTTGCCCTTCAGGTCCTCGACCGTCTTGATCGGCGAGTCCTTCGCAACAGCGATCGCCGGAGGGGTGTTGTAATATTTCTTCGAGAAGTCGACCTTTTCAAGCCGTTCCGGCGTGATCGACATTGAGGCGATGATGGCATCGAACTTCTTCGCCTGCAGGGCGGGGATGATGCCGTCCCAGTCCTGGGTGACGAACTCGCATTCGACCTTCATTTCTTCGCAGAGAGCCTTGGCAATATCGATGTCGAAGCCGACCAGGGTACCGTCAGATTCCAGGTTGTTGAAGGGCGGGTAGGCACCTTCAGTGCCGATGATCAGCTTTTCGCCTTCGGCCATGGCGCTGCCCGCGAAAAGCGACAACGCGGCAATGGACACCGCTGCAAAGAAACGGGTGGAGATACGCATAGTGATCCTCTCTGTTGGTCATCCGCGCGGTTGTCATTCCCGCGCTAACTGGGAAGGCGGCACCGAGCGTGCCCGGCCTGCGAGGATATTCCTACTCTTTTTTACGGAAAATCAACAGCAAAGACGCGGTTATCCAAAAAACGCATGAGACTGTCGAGTTCGCGGCATGTCGAGCAACAGTATTGCTTCTGGCGCCCAATTCCGGCGGAGCATGAAACGTTTTCCGTTCAGCTACGGTTAATTTGCCGCGAACTAGGGTCCGTTGATCAGGAGCGGGAGGACTAGTGGGGCGGACACAACAATGCCGTCCTTTCTTGTTCGCTCCTCGGACGTGCGTGGAGACACGCGTCACAAGGAAGACAAAATGACTTTGAGATCCAAATTGTTTGCCACGGTCGCCCTGCCGGTTCTCTCGGCGGCCGTCATCGTGGAGCCGGTCGCGGCGCGGGCCGTGTCGCAGACCCATGAGGCTAGCACCCCCTCCCGCGCCGAGGAGCAGGGCATACTGGTCGCGCAGGTAACCTGCGGCGACGGTAGCGAGGCCGAGTCTGCTGACGCCTGCCCGCAGGCGCCCGCCGAAGAGCAAGCGCCCGCTGAAGAGCTGGCTCCGGTCGAGGAGCCGCCGCCCGTAGAGGAGCAGGCTCCAATCGAAGAGCAAACGCCTGCCGAGGAGCAGGCACCTGCGGAAGAACAGGCCCCGGTTGAGGAACAACAGGCACCTGCGGAGGAGCCGCAGGCTCCGGCAGAAGAGCAGGCGCCCGTAGAAGAGCAGGCGCCGGCCGAGGAGCCGCAGGCCCCGGTCGAAGAGCCGGCCCCCGCTGAAGAACAGGCGCCAGTCGAGGAGCCGCCGCCCGTAGAGGAACAGGCTCCAACCGAGGAGCAGGCCCCGGCTGAGGAACAGCAGGCTCCTGCCGAAGAGCAGCAAACTCCGGCCGAGGAACAGGCCCCGGTAGAGGAGCAGCCGGCACCTGCGCCGGACGCGACGCAGGGCGAGGCTCCGGCCGCTCCCGAGCAGTCGACCGCCGACCAGGTTCCGGAGCAGCAGGGCGAGCAGGCCGTGATCCCGGCCGTCGAGCCCCCGGAAGAGGCTCCTGTTCCGGAAATCGTCGACACCCGGAGCGAAGAAGAGAAGCAGCAGATCGCCGAGGACCCGTCAAAAACGGCCGAGACGGTTGTCCTGCCGGTCGACAATGGTGCCGCCGTTCTCGACAGCGACAAGGATGCCGACAACACCGGAGGCGAGGGCGTACGCCAGCAGCGTATGCAGTTGAGGTCGGCGGAGCCGGTTGCGCCGCCGCCGGAAAGCGACGCCGCGGCTCAGGCCGAAGCGATTCAGGTCGAGCAACAGACCCTCGATGCGGCGATCAAGGAAGAGGGAACGAGGCTCAAGGCCGCCCCCACCTTCCAGGTTCCGCCGACGGTCATCAACAACGTGACCAACGTCACCAATGTGACCAACAACACGGTGATCCAGAACAACGTGTCCAACCAGGTCACCGAGGTAAAGGTTATCGATCAGGTCGACGACCGCACGATCATCAACGTCGGCAACCAGGTGGTCGTTCGCGGCGATGAGCGTCAGCGTATTCGCTACGATGCTGAGGAGAGCTACTATGAGGAACTGCCGCGCGGCCGGGTTCGCGAAACCATCGTCCGGCCGAACGGCTCTCGCATCGTGACCGTCTATAGCCGTTACGGCGACATCATCCAGCGCTCGCGGATCACCGAGGATGGCGACGAATACGTCCTGTTCTACGCTCCGGAGGCGGATACGGATCGCCCGCGCGTCTATGTCGATGTCGGCTACAGCCTGCCGCCGATGCGTCTCACCGTCCCGCTCGACGACTATATCGTCACGATGTCGGACGCTCCGGACCGCGACTACTACGACTTCCTCGCCCAGCCGCCGGTCGAGCGGGTGGAGCGCGTCTATTCGATCGAGGAAGTGAAGTCGTCGGCCCGCCTGCGCGACAAGGTCCGCCGCATCGATCTGGATACCGTCACGTTTGCCTCGGGGTCGGCCGAAGTGCCGCTTTCTCAGGCCAAGACGCTCCGCAAGGTCGCCGATGCGATGGAGAAGGTGCTGGCGAAGGACCCCGGCGAGGTGTTCCTCATCGAAGGCCATACCGACGCCGTCGGTTCCGACCGCTCGAACCTCGTGCTTTCGGACCGTCGTGCCGAGACGGTCGCCAACCTGCTCACCGAAGTCTACGGCATTCCTCCGGAGAACATGTCGGTCCAGGGCTATGGCGAGCGATACCTCAAGATCCGCACGCAGGCTGCCGAACAGCAGAACCGGCGCGTGACGATCCGTCGTGTGACGCCGCTGGTCCGGCCGGTCGCGGCGAACCGGTAAGCACACACCGGCCAGGCAAAAGAAAAGGGCCGTCGGCATCCGCCGGCGGCCCTTTCGTCTGTTCAGGCGGCGGCGGAGGGGAGCGGCGGCAGCCCGGTGACGCGGGCGACGAAATCCGCGATCGCCACCGTGTCGTCGAGGTCGAACACCGGCAGCTCGGTATCGGTGACCGGATGGTCCGCCGCAATTGCGACGATATGCGGATCGGTGGGCGCCAGCGGCTCGCGGCTCTTGGCCTCCATCCTCCGTGCCTCGATCTTGGGGACAGGCTCGCGTTTGTATCCCTCGATCAGGACGAGATCGCAGGGTGCGATCCGCGCGAGGATTTCCGCAAAGCTCGGTTCCGGTGCCCCGCGCAACTCGTGCATGATGGCGTAGCGCGTTCCCGAGACGATCGTCACCTCGTGGGCGCCCGCCTCGCGATGGCGGTAGCTGTCGGCGCCGACCTTGTCGATGTCGAAGTCGTGGTGGGCGTGCTTGATCGTCGAGATCCGGTAGCCGCGGCGGGTGAATTCTGCGACCAGGCGGACGGCGAGTCCGGTCTTGCCGGAGTTCTTCCAGCCGGAAATGCCGAAGATCCTTGGCGTTGCGGTCATCCGTCTTCCTCCTCCAGAAGGGCTTTCGCGAGGGCGAGATCGTCCGGCGTGTTGACGTTGAAGAACGGATCGAGCGGTCCCTGTCGTGTTTCGATCGGCGCAAAATCGACGGAGGCTGAGGGATGGCGCGCGATGAAGGCCTGGAGCCGGCGGTTCTCGGGATTGGCGAGCCAGTTTTCGAGATCGTCGGCGAGCGCAAGCGGCCAGAGCGCAACGACCGGATGTCCTCGTCCCGCAGACGAGGCGACGACAATCGCATCCGCGGTGGGCAGGGCGGCTTCCAGTCGTTCCACAAGATCACGCGGCAGGAAGGGCGTATCCGCGGGCGCCGTCACGATGTGTCGGGGCGGTCGCGCCAGCTTTTGGGCATGACGCAGACCGGCGAGCACGCCCGCGAGCGGTCCCGGATGGCCGGCGATGGTATCCGGTACGAGCGGCAGGCCGAGGCCGGCATCGGCCCCTTCGGGCGCATTGACGGCGAGCGACGAAACCTGCGGAGCGAGCCTCTCGGCGACATGCCGGATCATCGCCTTGCCCCCGAGCCGCACGGCCGCCTTGTTCTCACCCATGCGACGGGAGAGACCGCCTGCGAGAATGATGCCCGGCGGCCTGGTCATCCGCCCATCCTTCGCTTGTTTTCACGATAGAAGGCATAGAGCCCCGAAGCGATGACGATCGTTGTTCCGGTCATCATCCAGACGTCGGGTACTTCGCCGAAGACGAGAATTCCGAGGCCGACCGCCCAGAGGAGACTGGTGTAGCGGAATGGCGCGATAAAGGAGATCTCGCCGGTGCGCATCGCCATGATGATCGCCTGGTAGCCGATCAAGACGAGCACCGAGGCGAGTGCGAGAAGCCCGAACAACTCGCCGGACATCGGCTGCCATCCACCGAAGGGCTGGACGAGCAGGGCGCCCGCCACGGCGTTTCCCGCCGCCGAGAAGAGTGTGACGCTGAGCGAGGACACACCCGCATGGATGCGCTTCGTCACAAGATCGCGGGCAGCGGCGGAAAAGACGCTGCTGACGACGTAGAGGGAGGCAAGCGTGAAGCCTTCAGGTCCGGGGCGGATGATGATCATGACGCCGATGAAGCCGACGATGATCGCCGTCCAGCGCCGCCAGCCGACCGGCTCGCCGAGGAAAAGGGCGGCCCCGAGCGTGACGGCAAGCGGCAGGGACTGCAGGATGGACGCGGCGTTGCCGAGCGGGATCTGCCCCAGTGCCGAGAGATAGGCAATCGCCGCGGTCACCTCGAAGAGAACGCGCAGCGCAACCATCGGCTGGAAGAGCGTTCGGATGTGATCGAGCGCATTCATGCGCCGGGCGATCATGTAGACGAGCAGGCTCGTCATCACCCCGCGGATCAGCATGATCTGGCCGACATTCATGTAAGGGGTCACGGCCTTGATCACGGCATCGTTGCAGGTGAAGCCCGCCATCGACAGCATCATCAGGATGGCGCCCTTGGTATTGCTGGACAGTGCCATGCGTCGTCTTTCCGGGGGAGGACCCCGCTTCCGGGATCTGGATGTGTTCTTCGGCAACGAAGAGCGCAGACCGCCCACCGGCGAATCTCCGAAATCGTCACGCCGTGGAGAGGACACGGCAATGCCGCGTCGTGCAACACCAATTTCGAATTTGCTTGCAGGCCGCGATCGCGAGCATCGCGGCGGAGAAGGAATGGCAGGCGGAACGGGCAGGGTCAACCGCCGGTCACGCTCATGTGGCGGGCGACGGCAGGGCGGCGGTGATCGCGGTCGATGACGAAGTCATGGCCCTTCGGCTTGCGGGAAATGGCCTCGTCAATCGCCGCAGCGAGCAGGGTATTGTCGTCGGAGGCCCTCAGCGCCGCCCTGAGGTCGGCGGCATCCTCCTGGCCGAGGCACATGTAGAGCGTGCCGGTGCAGGTGAGGCGCACCCGGTTGCAGCTCTCGCAGAAATTGTGGGTGAGCGGCGTGATGAAGCCGAGGCGCCCGCCGGTCTCCTTCACCTCGACATAGCGGGCAGGGCCGCCGGTGCGATAGGGGATGTCGGAGAGCGTGAACTGGGTCTCCAGCCGTTGCCGAACGGTCGAGAGCGGCAGGTAGCGGTCCGTGCGGTCCTCGCCGGTTTCGCCCATCGGCATGGTTTCAATGAGCGTCAGGTCCATGCCGTTGCCGTGGGCATAGCGCAGCAGGTCGGCAATCTCGTCCTCGTTGAAATCCTTCAGCGCAACGGCGTTGATCTTGACGCGAATGCCCGCTCTGCGTGCGGCGTCTATGCCCTCCATCACCTTGGCAAAATCGCCCCAGCGGGTGATCTCGGCGAATTTCCGCGGATCGAGCGTATCGAGCGAGACGTTGATGCGCCGCACGCCGCAGTCGGCAAGCTCGCCGGCGAAACGGGCGAGTTGCGAACCGTTGGTCGTCAGCGTCAGTTCGTCGAGGCCGCCGCCGTCCAGGTGCCGCGCAAGGTTGCGCACGAGGAACATGATGTTCTTGCGCACCAGCGGCTCTCCGCCGGTGAGCCTCAGCTTGCGCACGCCCTTGGCAATGAAGGCCGAGCACAGCCTGTCGAGCTCCTCCAGCGTGAGGAGATCTTTCTTCGGCAGGAAATTCATGTTTTCCGCCATGCAGTAGGTACAGCGGAAATCGCACCGGTCGGTGACCGAGACACGCAGATAGGAGATCGAGCGGCCGAACGGGTCGACTATGGGCGCGTTTGTAGGCGCCGGGCCTGCGGCCTTTCCGAACGAACCTGGGCTGTAGTTCAATGTGTCTCCTCCATATTGAGGGTAATTTGGTGGCATCCTCTCCGCTCGTCAAGCAACCAGGTCGGGCAGGACGACGGCAAAATGGCTTGCATGGGCAAGGAGTGCCGCTTAGTTCTGGTCCCCCTGCCATGCGAGAGAACCGATCATGAGTGAATTCTGGCCGACCGAACTGAAGGTTTCGAAGGATCGCCGGCAGTTGTCGGTCGCATTCGACGACGGTGCGGCGTACTCGCTGCCGGCGGAGATGCTGCGGGTTCTGTCGCCATCCGCCGAAGTCAAGGGGCACGGACCGGGGCAGGAGGTAACGGTGCCCGGAAAGCGCAATGTTGCGATCACCGCGGTGCATCCGACCGGCAATTACGCCGTGCGCATCGCTTTCGACGACGGCCATGACAGCGGCATCTTCACCTGGTCGTATCTCCGGGAACTCGGGGAGAAGGGCGCCGAGCTCTTCGCCGAATACGAACGCAAGCTTTCCGAGAAGGGGCTGAGCCGGGACGGGCGGTGACCTTTCGGCGACCTGTCCGGCCCGAATTGGCGGAAATGCCCTAGTCTTCCTCAATACTGTCCGCGTGAAGTCTCGCGATCAGCGCTTCCATGTGAGTTGCAAGCCGCAGGCATTCGTCGATCGGCGTCACCGAAAGCGTCCTTTCAATCAGGTCGGTCTGGATCGTCATGGCCCGTTCGGTGACGTCACGACCCTTCTCGGTCAGGAACAGGCGCAATACGCGCTTGTCCTTCGGATCGTCGCGCCGGGAGATCAGCCCGCGCTTTTCCATCTGCGGCAGCAGCATGCTCATGTTCGAGCGGCCGACCAGCAGTTTGTGCGCCAACTCCTGCTGCGAAATGCCTTCGTGCCGATAGAGATTGATCAGGATATCGAGATGCGGCGTTTTGATGTCGAGCGGCGCCAGCGCACGGCCGAGCGCCGTCTGCATCATCTGGCAGGCACGGCCGACGGCGATCCAGCTTCGAAAACGCGGATGGTCCCAGGGGAGGGATTGATTTTTGTTCATCGTTGTACTTTTATCGTTCAGCATTGAACATTTCAGGGGAATCCCACTATGGCATCCTTCGCGCTAGAGGTCACCCGCTTCGGCTTTTCGTTCGCCGGTTTCGTGTCTCCCGATCTCGCCGGGAGACTGGCGTTCTCGCTCTTCTGCCGCACGCCGCCCCGCCGGCCGAAAGACGGCAAGGCCGTGTCCGCGCTTGCCAGTGGCGCCGAGCAACTGACGGGAGCCGAGCGGATCATGCTGCCGGTCTCCTCGGGTAACATCGCCGCCCGCCGTCTGGGTGCAGAGAATGCCGACGCGCCGCGGGTGCTTATCGTACACGGCTGGGGCTCGCGCGCCGAATATCTCGCGACGCTCGCGACCGGTCTCCACCGGGGCGGGGCAGAGGTCGTGCTGCTCGATCTGCCGGGGCACGGGCATTCCTCGGGTCGGCTGCTGAACCTGCGTCTCGCTGCGGAGGCGATCTGCGCTGTCCAGGAACGGCTCGGCTTCTTCGACGTCGCCATCGGCCATTCCTTCGGCGGGGCCGCGGTGATGACCGCGATCGGCGGCGTCTTTCCCGGTGCCTGTCGCTTCGAGCCGGGCAGGGTGGTGCTCCTTGCTGCGCCGAGCAACATACACTGGGTGATCGACGGCTTCTGCGGGATGCTGAAGCTTCGCCCCGCCGTGCGGCAGGCCATGGTGAAGCGCGCCGAAGCGGTTGCGGGCTGCCCGGTCGATGCACTCGACACCGTCCCGATTGCAGCGCGGATCGGGCGCGACATCCTTGTCCTGCATGCCGAAGAGGACAAGGAGGTGCGTGCCGAGCATGCCCGCCGCTTGGAAGGGGCCGGTAATCATGTGACTGTGCGGTGGGCGAACGGCCTTGGTCACCGAAGGATCGTGGCGGCTCCGGAAATCATCGCCGAGGTCGCGTCCTTCGTCTTCGATGACAACGAAGGGATCGCTGACGAACCGGAGTGGCGACTGTCGTCGTCCCGTTAGGGAATCGGCTATAGATCGGGACGCTTGTATCTCCGGGAGGTTCCGATGAAGACGATCCGCACCGTCGAAGAACTCGTGGCTCGCTACGGCGAGCCGGGCGAGGCCTCTCTGGTGAAGGTGACATCGTTCCTCACGCCGGCCTATCGGCGGATGATCGAAGCCGCGCCCTTCGTCGCCCTTGCGACTGTCGGGCCGGAAGGGCTCGACTGCTCGCCGCGCGGGGACCTCGGCGGTGCCGTCCGCATCGAGGACGAACGCCATCTCGCCCTGCCGGACTGGCGCGGCAACAACCGTATCGATTCTCTCAGGAACATCGTGCGGGACCCGCGCGTCGCGCTGATGTTCCTGATACCGGGCTCGAACAGCGTGGTGCGGGTCAACGGCACGGCAGTGGTTTCGGTCGACGAGGCACTGATCGACAGTTTCGAGATGGAGGGCAAGCATCCGCGCAGCGTCGTGGTCGTCACCATCGGAGAGGTCTATTTCCAGTGTGCCCGGGCAGTCATGCGCGCGGACCTGTGGAATGTCGACCGCTTCGTCGATCCAAAGAGCCTGCCGACGCCGGGTGAGATGCTGCAGGCGGCGAAGGCCGATTTCGACAAGGATGCCTATGACAGGGAATGGCCGGCACGCGCCGCCAGGACGATGTGGTAGTTGGCCTCCGTCAGCGACGGTAGATGAGCCAGCTCTTGGTGAAGTCCTTCTTCATGCCGTCCTCGAACTGCCGGGTGCAGTTGCGGCCGGCATTCTTGGCGCAATAAAGGGCGACGTCCGCCTTGGCGTAAAGCTCGCCCGGGTCCTCGGCGGCGTTCGCCATGCATAGGCCGAGGGAGATCGTGATCGGACCGTAATTGACGCCGGTCCTGGAGTTCTTGAACGGGGTCGTCTCCAGCGCCAGGCGCACGCGCTCGCACATCTGTATGATCTCGTCCGGCGTATTTCCGTCGACGATGATGGCGAATTCCTCGCCGCCGGTACGGGACACGAAGACATCCTTGCGGACATTCGTGCGGATGACGGTGGCGACGGAGGCGAGGATCTTGTCGCCGACGGGATGGCCGTAGCCATCGTTGATCTTCTTGAAATGGTCGATGTCGGCGAGCACGAGGCCGGTCAGCGGCAGATTGAAGCTTCCGTCATAGATTGCCGCGAGCTTCTCGTCGAAGGCGCGTCGGTTCGCGATCCGCGTCAGGGAGTCGGTGTTGGCGATGCGCTTGTACTCGTCGAGCTCCTTGCGGACCTCGGCCATCTCCTGGGACTTCTGCTCGACACTCTCGACGGTCTTCTCGCCGTGCGCCATCGTGTCGCCGGTCGCCTCCTGCAGGAGCGCGATCGCGCTGCGCAGAAGTTCGGCGCTGTTCTTGTTCTTGGCATCGATGCGATTGCAGGTTTCGCCGAGAAGCTTGTTGTAGCTTTCGAGCGAACTCTGCTCCTGCTTCAGGAGCCCCATCAGTCCGTCGAGCTCGGTTACGATCCGGCTGTGAACGTTCTCGATCAGGCGGGACTGGTGGTGGCGGCCGAAATACTGTTCACCGAGTGTGTCGAGTTCTTCCTGCGTCGCCTTGCTGCCGAGTGCCGAGAGGTCGCGCGTCAGCGCTGGATTGGAGCCGATATAGGCTTCATAGAACAGCTCGTAGTTGCGCGGGATCGGAGCCACGCCCATGGTGCGCATGGCGTAGGTAATCTGTGCGGCGATGTCCGGAACCGGCGCCTTCGGCGTCACGCCCGTGTTCATCGCGAAATCCCCCCTTTCCGAGTCCCTTGATTCGTCTTGTTAAGATAAACTTCAACTCTTTGGAAATGCTTAATTTCGCAAGCCCCAATTATAGTCGGGTTTCATGCTTATAAGTATCTATGGAAATTCTTTAAGCTGCTGATAATGTTGGCATCGCGTCTTCAGTTAGAAAACAGCGGAGCGCCGTCTGGCACTCCGCTGTTAATCTCTTCCGAGTTGTATTTTCAGTCGAGCTTGAACTCCTGGAAGAAATCGTTGCCCTTGTCGTCGGTGACGATGAAGGCCGGGAAGTCCTCGACTTCGATCTTCCAGACGGCTTCCATGCCGAGCTCCGGATACTCGAGGACCTCCACCTTCTTGATGCAGTCCTTGGCCAGACGGGCGGCCGGGCCGCCGATCGAGCCGAGGTAGAAGCCGCCATGCTTGTTGCAGGCCTCACGCACTGCGCGCGAGCGGTTGCCCTTGGCGAGCATCACCATCGAACCGCCGAAAGACTGGAACTGGTCGACATAGCTGTCCATGCGGCCGGCCGTCGTCGGGCCGAAGGAGCCGGAGGCGTAGCCGGCCGGGGTCTTTGCCGGACCGGCGTAATAGACCGGGTGGTTCTTCATGTAGTCCGGCATGCCTTCGCCCTTTTCCAGCCGTTCGCGGATCTTGGCGTGGGCGAGGTCGCGGGCGACGATGATGGTGCCGGTGAGCGAAAGGCGGGTCTTGATCGGGTGTTTCGTGAGCTCACCGAGGATGGCGCTCATCGGCTGGTTGAGATCGACCTTCACGACATTCGACGAAAGAGCCTTCTCGTCGATCTCCGGCATGTATTTCGAGGGATCGGTTTCGAGCTGCTCGATGAAGATGCCGTCCTTGGTGATCTTGCCGACGGCCTGGCGGTCGGCGGAACAGGATACACCGAGGCCGATCGGCAGCGAGGCGCCGTGGCGCGGCAGGCGGATCACGCGGACGTCGTGGCAGAAATACTTGCCTCCGAACTGCGCGCCGACACCCATCTGCTGGGTGAGCTTGTGGATTTCCTTTTCCATCTCGAGGTCGCGGAAGGCGTGACCGGATTCGGACCCCTCAGTCGGCAGGTCGTCGAGATAGCGGGCGGAGGCGAGCTTGACCGTCTTCAGGTTCATCTCGGCTGAGAGGCCGCCGACGACGATCGCCAGATGATAGGGCGGACAGGCGGCCGTGCCGAGCGTCAGGATCTTCTCCTTGAGGAAGTCGATCAGGCGGTCGTGGGTCAGGAGCGACGGCGTGCCCTGATAGAGGTAGGTCTTGTTGGCCGAACCGCCGCCCTTGGCCATGAACAGGAACTTGTAGGCGTCTTCGCCTTCCTCGTAGATATCGATCTGCGCGGGAAGGTTGGTGCGGGTATTCTTCTCCTCGAACATCTTCAAGGGCGCGAGCTGCGAATAGCGCAGGTTCTTCTTCTCGTAGGCATCGCGCACGCCATGCGCCAGCGCCTCGTAGTCGCCGCCTTCGGTCCAGACCTTGCGACCCTTCTTGGCCATGATGATCGCGGTGCCGGTATCCTGGCACATCGGCAGCACGCCGCCGGCGGCGATATTGGCGTTCTTTAGAAGGTCATAGGCAACGAAACGGTCGTTGTCGGTCGCTTCCGGGTCCGAGAGGATCGAAGCGAGCTGCTTCAGGTGTCCCGGGCGCAGCAGGTGGTTGATATCGGCGAAGGCCGTCTCGGCGAGCAGGCGCAGGCCCTCGGGATCGACGGTGAGGATTTCCTGACCGTTGAAGGTGGCCGTGGACACGTAGTCCGAGGAAATCTTGCGATAGGGGGTCTTGTCTTCGCCAAGCGGGAAAAGATCGTCAGCCATTTTCGGAAAACCTTGGAAGGGATGGGATGCGATGGCGGTGGTTTAAGGGCACGCACCGCAAAGATCAATGATTCTAAGGTTGCGGTGCCGCCCACGCCTTGCGACGCCGCGGGGACGCCTGTCGCGGTTGTCTTGCCGGATCGCGGCAAGGTGGCCGGTCAGGAGGGGCCGATCATCTTCTCCGGGCGCACGATCGCATCATACTGCTCTTCGCTGACCAGCCCGCTCGCGAGCGCTTCCTCCTTCAGTGTCGTTCCGTTCCGGTGAGCGGTCTTGGCGATCTTGGCGGCATTGTCGTAGCCGATCACCGGGGCAAGCGCGGTCACCAGCATCAGCGAACGCTCGACCCCGGCGCGGATGTTATCCTCGCGGGCCTCGATGCCGGTGACGCAGTTGTCGGTGAACGAAAGGGCGGCATCGCCGAGAAGCTGCACCGACTGCAGGAAGTTGTAGGCCATCATCGGATTGTAGACGTTGAGTTCGAAATGGCCCTGGCTGCCGGCGAAGGTGATCGCCGCGTGATTGCCGAAGATGTGGGCGCAGACCTGGGTCATCGCTTCCGACTGGGTGGGGTTCACCTTGCCCGGCATGATCGACGAGCCCGGCTCGTTTTCCGGCAGGGCGAGTTCGCCGAGACCGGCGCGCGGGCCGGAGCCGAGGAAGCGGATGTCGTTGGCGATCTTGAAGCAGGCGGCGGCAGCGGCGTTGATCGCGCCGTGGGCGAAGACCATGGCGTCGTGGGCGGCGAGCGCCTCGAACTTGTTCGGCGCCGTGACGAAGGGCAGGGCGGTGATCGTGGCGATCTCCTCCGCAACCTTCTCGGCGAAGCCTTTCGGCGCGTTGAGGCCGGTTCCGACGGCGGTGCCGCCCTGGGCGAGTTCGTAGAGACCCGGAAGCGTGAGCTCGATCCGCCCGATCGCCGAGGCGACCTGTGCGGCATAGCCGGAGAATTCCTGGCCGAGGGTGAGCGGGGTGGCATCCTGCGTGTGCGTGCGGCCGATCTTGATGATGTGCGAGAAGGATTTCGCCTTGGCATCAAGGGCCTGGTGCAGATGTTTGAGATTTGGAATCAGGTGGCGAACGATCTGCTCCGCACAGGCGATGTGCATCGCTGTCGGATAGGTGTCGTTCGACGACTGGCTCATGTTGACGTGGTCGTTCGGATGCACCGGCTTCTTCGAGCCCTTCGTGCCGCTGAGCATCTCGATCGCCCGGTTGGAGATCACCTCGTTGGCGTTCATGTTGGACTGCGTGCCGGACCCTGTCTGCCAGACGACGAGCGGAAAATGGTCGTCGAGCTTTCCTTCGATCACCTCCTGGGCCGCATCGACGATCGCGTTGCCGAGGACCGGATCGAGGATGCCGAGGGCCATGTTGGCGCGCGCCGCCGCCTGCTTGACGATGCCGAGCGCCCGCACGATCGACTTTGGCTGCTTCTCCCAGCCGATCCTGAAGTTGCCGCGCGAACGCTCAGCCTGAGCGCCCCAATAACGATCATCCGCCACCTCGACGGGGCCGAAAGTGTCGGTTTCCGTGCGTGTTTTCGTCATGACTGCACCTTCTCGCCCGAGATTGTCGCGTCCTTCAGTTGTTAATCTAGTCCGGCGTCGCGCGGGCGCAATCGCCTGACGTGAATTTGAGGAGTGACCATGGCCGCGGTCGTTCTCAATTTCCATCCAGGGTTGCCGTCATCCTGCGGCGACGACCCGGTCCGGTCGGTTGTTTGGGAAAAATTAACGATATATTCGACTAGAATACGCGCTGTTTCCCCTGAACGCCGCGCGGGCAGTCACATAATTCTTACGGGGCCGACGGCCCTGACCAGCCCGCGCGACCTTTTCATTGGAGAGCCGTTGGGCTAGTCGTCCGCGAAACGTCGATCATGGGCGAATCCGGCTTGCCGCAGCACCTGACTGGAAATTGAGAGAACGAATGACCCGATACAAGATCATCGCGCTGACGGCGGCATTTGCTGCGTTCACGGCCATGAGTGCCGCGCCGCGCCCCGCGTCCGCAGTCACCCTGCTCGACATGCTGCGCGGTGGTCCGGGCGCCGACAATCGCCAGCGGAGCAACGATACCTTCTTCGGCCGGCGTATTCCCGGTGTCTCCGATCCGACGGCCGATCCCGAACCGCTGCCGAAGGTCAGCGGACCGCGCTACTACACCTACAAGCCGGAAGCGACGCGCCTTGTGACGATCGCCGCGCCAGCCACAGTCGCCGCTCAGCCTGCAGTCACCGGTTCCGAGGCTTCGACGACCGCGAGCATCGCGCCGGTCGATCCGCAGTCGGAGCAGCGCCGGCTGCTCTCCGAAACGAAGTTGCGTGCGCCTGACGATATCGCCGCTGCCGCCGAGGCTTATTACAATGCCGGCCGCCCGATGATCTGGGTGACCGAAAACGGCATATCGGAACGTGCCCGTTCGGCGCTCGCCGCCTTCGCCGAGGCGGATCTCGTCGGGCTGGTCCCCGAGGACTACCTCGTCGCCGAGCCGGCCGAAGCGACTGCGGATACGGACCCGCTGGCCCGCCAGCGCGAACTCGCGGCCTTCGAGCTTTCGATGTCGATCAAGGCGCTGACCTATGTCGGCGACACGGTGCGCGGCCGCATCGATCCGAACAAGCTCTCCGGCTACCACGACATCAAGCGCAAGACGGCCAACTTCAAGCCGCTCCTCAACATGATGCGGCTCAGCCCCGATGTTGGCGCCTACCTCAAGAGCCGCATGCCGGCGAACCCGCAGTTCCAGGCGTTGCAGGCGGAGCTCGCCCGCCTCAAGGCCGCGCAGAACGATCCGGCGCAGACGATCTCGATCGCCCCGGGCACGCTCCTGAAGCCCGGCGTCAGCAATCCCGAGCTCGCGAACGTCGTCGCCGCCATCAGGCTGCGGGCCTCCGAGACACTGAAGACGGAGCATGCCGCGACGCTTGCCGCCTATACGGGGACGCCGGAATACACGCCGGAACTCGTGGCGCTCGTCGAAGGCTTCCAGAAGGAAAGTGGCCTGCATCCCGACGGCGTCGTCGGCAAGGCGACCATCCGGACGCTGATGGGTGACAGCAATGCCGCCAAGATCGAGAAGCTCGTGGTGGCGATGGAGGAGCTGCGCTGGCTGCCCGCCGATCTCGGCTCCCGCTACGTCTTCATCAACCAGCCGGCCTTCATGGCCTACTACGTGAACGAGGGGCGGCCGGAACTGTCGATGCGGGTCGTGGTCGGCTCCAAGGCGAACCAGACCTACTTCTTCAACGACCAGATCGAGACCGTCGAGTTCAACCCCTACTGGGGCGTGCCGAAGTCGATCATCATCAACGAGATGCTGCCGAAGCTCCGCCGGGATCCGAGCTATCTCGATCGTCTGGGCTACGAGGTGAGCTATGGTGGTCGCAAGGTTTCCTCGAGCGCCGTCGACTGGAATTCCACGCACAATGTCGACGTTCGCCAGCCGCCGGGAAGCGACAATGCGCTCGGCGAGCTGAAGATCCTCTTCCCGAACGCGCATTCGATCTACATGCACGACACGCCGTCGAAGAGCTTCTTCAAGCGTGACATGCGGGCGCTGAGCCATGGCTGCGTGCGTCTCTCCGAGCCGCGCCGGATGGCTGCCGCGGTGATGGGGACGACCGTCGAGGACATCGGCGCGCAGATCGCGGCCGGCCAGAACCGTGCGGTCCAGGTGCCGCAGAAGATCCCGGTTTATGTCTCGTATTTCACGGCATGGCCGAACAAGGACGGCGTGGTGGAATATTTCGACGACGTCTACGGCCGCGACGAGTACACCCGCAAGGCCTTTGCGGTGACGAGCGAGGCTCGTTCGGCGCGCAGCTGAGCGGGCGCCGCGGGGAGGTCATCTCCCCGCGAGCATGTCCTCGATCAGGGCGGGCGTCAGCTCGTCGAAATGGTTGATGAGACGGTCCGCGCCCAGCTCCTCGACCGGCTTGTCCGAATAGCCGAAGGGCACGACAATCGACGGGACGCCGGCGTTTTTCGCGGCGAGCACGTCGTTGATGCTGTCGCCGACCATGATGGCGCGCCGTGGATCGCCGCCCGCCTTCTCGATCGTGCCGGTCAGGTGGCCCGCGTCCGGCTTGCGGACCGCGAAGGTATCGCCGCCGGCGATCACCGAAAAATGTCCGGAAAGGCCGAGCTTCTCGATCAGCGGGATCGCCAGTTCCTCGATCTTGTTGGTGCAGACCGCGAGCCCGTAGCCCGCTTCGGCAAGTCTGGCGAGAGCCTCGGCAAGTCCGGGAAAAGGTCGGCTCTCGCCGGGAATTTCCGATTTGTAATGGGCGATGAAGCGGTCCAGCAGAGGCCCCAAATCCTCCTGCGTCACCGGCACGTCGCGAAGCCGGAAGGCACGCTCGATCATCACGCGCGCGCCATACCCGACGAGGTGCGTGACGTCCTCATAGCCGACGGGGGCGAGCCCGGCGGCGGCGATGGTGTGGTTGAGGCTGCTGATCAGGTCCGGTGCAGTGTCGATCAGGGTGCCGTCGAGATCGAAGACGATGATGGGGGCGGTCAATCCGGGTCTCCGCTGGTACGAGGGTGTTCCACAGAGCCGGTTATGGCATGGACAGGCGAATTGCAACCACGATGCCGCATGCTGGGGGCTTTCGTTTGTTCCATGAGCCGTGTAAACAGCTTCACGACGAAACAGACTGGAGCTGACGGCGTATGGACGCCCGCGAAATGAAGATCAAAGCCGCGGCGGCGGCACTGGAGCATGTGCGCGACGGGATGCGTCTCGGCATCGGAACCGGTTCCACCGCGGAAGAGTTCGTCCGGCTTCTTGCGGAAAAGGTCTCCGCGGGCCTTCGGGTCGAAGGGGTTCCGACATCCGAGCGGACGGCACGGCTCTGCCTTGAGCTCGGGGTGCCGCTGAAGTCGCTGGACGAACTTCCGGAACTCGACCTCACCATCGACGGCGCGGACGAAGTGGACGGCCGGCTGCGCCTCATCAAGGGCGGCGGCGGCGCGCTTCTGCGCGAAAAGATCGTCGCCGCGGCCTCGCAGCGCATGATCGTGATCGCTGACGAGAGCAAGGTCGTCGACACGCTCGGCCGCTTCCCGCTGCCGATCGAGATCAATCCTTTCGGCCAGGCCGCTACCCTCATCGCCATCGAAAAGACCGCGTCCAGACTCGGTCTTTCCGGCGAACTCAAGATGCGCGCTTCCGGCGACGGACTTTTCAAGACGGACGGCGGACACTTCATCGTCGACGCATCTTTTGGCCGCATTCCTGATGCAGAGGCCTTGGCGAGAGAATTGAATTCCATCCCCGGCGTCGTGGAACACGGGTTGTTCATCAATCTGGCAACGCTCGCCATCATCGCTGGTCCGGCCGGCGCGCGTGTGCTTGAGGCATAATACTAGACAGGAGCATTGAATTTCATGATCAAGTATTCCGGTTTCGGCCGTCTTGCATCTGCCGCCGTCGTTCTCGGAGGGCTCATGCTCGGCGCCTCCGCCAGTGCGCAGGACATTTCTCCTGAGCATCTGCAGGCCGCGCGGACCGCGATCACCGTTCTCGGTGTGACCGATCGCTTCGACAGCATCCTTCCGGCTGTCGCTGATCGCCTCAAGACGCAGCTGATCCAGGCCTATCCGAACCTGCAGGACCAGATTTACGGTGAGGTCGACAAGCAGGCGCTTTCGCTGGCCGCCCGCCGCGGTGACCTGGAGAAGGAGGCGGCGATGGTTTATGCCAAGGCCTTCACGGCCGAAGAGCTGAAGGTGATTTCCGACTTCTACAGCAGCGATGCGGGCAAGAAGCTCCTGAAGGACGGACCGATTGCCACCCGCGAACTGATGAAGGCCGCCGACATCTGGACCGCCGGCGTTGCGCGTGACCTCGAAAAGCAGACCAACGATGCCCTTCTGAGCGTCGTCGGTGAGCAGGCTCCCGCCGCTGCACCGAAGCCGTAAGGCGATCACGAATTCGTTTTCGCAAAGCCCGGAAGCTCTTCCGGGCTTTTCTTTTGGCCGGTACCCGCCCTATATCGGGGGCGGTTTCACCGGCCTTTTGTTGTTCTCCAGGAGTTTCTGATGGCGGATTTCGATTATGACCTGTTCGTGATCGGCGGCGGTTCCGGCGGCGTGCGCAGCGCACGGCTCGCGGCCTCGCTCGGCAAGCGCGTGGCGATCGCGGAGGAATACCGTTTCGGCGGCACCTGCGTCATCCGCGGCTGCGTGCCGAAGAAGCTGTTCGTCTACGCTTCGCAGTATCACGAGCACTTCGAGGATGCCGTGGGCTACGGCTGGTCCGTCGGTGAAACCAGCTTCGACTGGAAGAAGCTGATCGCCGCGAAGGACAGGGAAATCGCCCGGCTCGAAGGCCTCTATCGCAAGGGGCTGGAGAGCGCAGGGGCGGAAATCCTCGAGACGCGGGCCGAACTTGCCGGACCGAACAGTGTGCGACTGGTGAAGAACGGCCGGGTCGTCACTGCCGAGCGAATCGTCATCGCCGTCGGCGGCGCACCCAATCCGCACGCCTCTTTGCCGGGGCACGAGCTTTGCATCTCGTCCAACGAGGCCTTCCATCTCGAGGAACTGCCGCGCTCGATCGTGATTGCCGGCGGCGGCTACATCGCGGTGGAGTTCGCCAACATCTTCCACGGCCTCGGTGTCGACACGACACTCATCTATCGCGGCAAGGAGATCCTTTCGCGCTTCGATCAGGACATGCGGCGCGGCCTGCACGAGGCGATGGAGGCCAAGGGCATTCGAATCCTCTGCCACGACGTCATCGAGAAGGTGGAAAAGACTCCGGCTGACGGGCTCAGGGTGACGACGAAGAACAACGGCACGTTGTCCGCCGATCAGGTGATGTTGGCGCTTGGCCGCGATCCGAACACCAGCGGGCTCGGCCTCGAGGCGGCCGGTGTCGTCACCAACGAGCGCGGTGCGATCGTCGTCGACGCGTATTCGCGGACCAACGTGCCGGGCATCTTCGCCTTCGGGGATGTCACCGATCGGGTACAACTCACCCCGGTCGCGATCCACGAGGCGATGTGCTTCATCGAGACCGAATACAAGAACAATCCGACCCGCCCGGACCACGACCTCATCGCCACGGCGGTATTCTCGCAGCCGGAGATCGGCACGGTCGGTCTCTCCGAAGAGGAGGCCGCCAGGCGCTATCCGGAGATCGAGGTCTACCGCGCGCAGTTCCGGCCGATGAAAGCAACGCTTTCGGGTCGGAACGAGAAGATGATCATGAAGCTGATCGTCAACGCCGCCGACCGCAAGGTTATCGGGGCGCACGTGCTTGGCCACGATGCCGGCGAGATGGCGCAGCTTCTCGGCATCACGCTCAAGGCGGGCTGCACCAAGGACGATTTCGACCGGACGATGGCGGTACATCCGACCGCGGCAGAAGAGTTCGTGACCATGTACACGCCGAGCTACCGTGTCCGGAACGGCGAGCGCGTCTGACGACGCGTTCCCGTTGGTCAAGCCGCTCCTCTGGTCAACTGGCGAGCCGCGGCGTGCCGATGACCTTCTGGAAGAGGGCTTCCATCGCCTCGGCGATCCCTTCGGTCGGGCTGACCTCGAAATAGAGGCCTGGTGAGGCGCAGGAGCGCATCCGGTCGGCAATCTCGCTCTGGAATGGCTTAATCCAATTATTATACCACCAATCCTGCGGCAGGGGCAGGTAGGTGGTGTAGAGGGCCGCGATCTTGATGCCCTTCTTCTTCAGCGGCTCGCAGACGGAATAGTCGATCGGCTCCTGACAGCGCTCGCCAGACGTCTTCTTGGTGCAGGACGACCCCTTGGGGGTGTCCGTCAGCCCGTCCGAAACGAAGAAGATCACCTTTTCTGGGTCGGTCTTGTTCTTGCCACTGCCGCCCTTCTTGATGATCTTCTCAAGGTTTTTGAAGGCGTTATCGAGATCTGTTCCCTGGTCGTTCTTGTAGTGGTGCTTGGGCGTCGTCATAAGATCGATCGCATCGGCCGCCGCGCGTACAGCCTTCATGTCCGACGAGAGCGTCGAGATTTCGTCGAGCTTCATATCCCGCATGGTCTCGCCGAAGGTATAGATGCCCATCCGGTACTGGCCCGGATAGCGTGCCGCTTCTGCAGCGCTGTAGGTGAGCTGCTGGACGGCTTCGCGAACCACGTCGATCCGCATGGCGACGCCGAGATCCTTGGCGAGGTCGTAATAGTCGTAGCCCTTTATCTCTTCATGGCAGGCGAAGGCACATTTGTCCGTGGTGTTGCGCTCCATCTTGTCGATGTCCGCCATCGTCGCGCCGACACCCATCGACGGGGTATTGTCGAGCAGCATGTAGAAGTCCATGAAGGTGCCGGTATTGTAGGTCGCCGTCGCCGTTCCGGTCACTTCGATGGTGTCGTGGCTGAGAAGCCTCAGGAAGCTCGTCGGCACCTGCGCCTTGAACGTGACGACCGAGTTCATCGTGTCGTCCTTCTTTGTGATGTCGATGGCGAGATCGGTCACTTTCGTGACCATGCCCTCGGGCAACTGTCCCTCGAAGAGCTTGCGTGCGTCCTTCTCTGCGACGACGATCGTGCCGTTCGCGGAGGAGTTGATCGCTGCCAGCACGCCGACGGACTGGGTCGAGAGCGCGCCGATCGCCGCGGCATCGGCGGCGGCAAGCAGGGCCGCCCGCTGTTCTATCGCATAGCCGACGTCGACGGCCATGCCGATCGTACCGAGGAGTGGGAGGGCAAGAAGGGCTGTCGTTGTCGCGAAATTTCCGGAACGATCCCTGAAGTACTGCGCAAGTGAAACATACATTTCAGTCTACCTGATCTTTCGGATCTGCACGCCTTCATGGCGTTGCAATCCGCCCGAGCAACATTTCGGGCATAACCCTTCTTGCGCCTCCCTGATTATCTTGGGGTTAATTGTGCCTTGGCAGTGTGTCGCCTTCGAAAGGTATACCTAAAAATCGATTAATGACGATATGTCGATGCAGGGGCATCAGCCTCCGACGGAGGGTACGCCGTCAGCACCGACCTCCAGCCAGTCCGCCGCAGGCGTCCACAGTCGTTCGCGATGGGCGGAGCGGAAGAAGCCGAGGTGACCGATCGGCGCCTGCGAAGGCTCCGGCGATATCCACGCGGTCTGCAGCGGTGCGCGAACATAGTGTTTCAGGATCGCCTGCTGGGCCCGTGGCGTTCCCCAGGGATCGTCGGTGAGCCCGATGGCAAGGATCGGCGTTTCGACCTCGCCATAGCGGCGGGCCGCATCCATGGACGGGTCGGCGAAGAAATACTCGGGATTGCGGCCCCAGCGCGCCCATTGACGGAAAACGCTCCCGGGAAGGGTCTCTCCGAGGCCGATCCAGCCAGGTACCCGGCCGGTCACCGTGGCAAGGGGAACGCCGATGAGGTTCATCGCCGTGAAGACCTTCAGGGGAACGTTGGTGTAGCGCCAGTGACCCGACATCACCGCCACCATCAGGTAGCGCAGGAAGCGCCGGTGCCGACCGCAGAGGCCGAGTGCCTGCCCGCCGAAGGACTGGCCGACGCCGACCATCGGATGACCGGGCGCGACCGCGTCGAGGACGTCGACGGCTGCCGGCATGTCCCGTTCCGCCCAGTCCGCCATCAGCGGCTCGCGTTTCCAGCCCGAGGGCGCCTTCGATGCCGCGACGCCGCGATAGTCGTAGGTGAGAACGGCGCGGAAGCCGCGGTCCTGAACGAGATAGGTGGCAAAGCGATTGTAGAAGCCGCGCGGGACGGCTGCGGCCGACGAGATGAGGGCGAGGGGGCCTTCGCCGGTGCCGGCGAAGAGAGTTCCCTTGAGCGGAAAGCCGTCAGCGGCCTCGAATGTGATGTCCTTCCCGATCACTGCGGCATCGCTCGACATTGGCTCCTCCCGTTCGGCGCTACGCGGCCATCGATATGCACCGATACTAACGTTTACGTCAATGTAAGTTTTTTGCGAGGCGCGTCTGTCTGCAGTGCGCCGACCTGCGGCGGCCGGCAATGCCGCGATCACGTGGAGGAGTTTGAACCGGCGCAACGGGCAGCGCGGAAGGTCCGGGTCGCGCCCGAAGTTCGGCTTTGCAAGTCGATGATAAGAGTCTATAAGCCGCCCATTCGACGGCAGGAGGCCGTCGCACTGCGTGAACAGGTTAGGTTACGATCATGGCACAGAATTGGACCCCGAACAGCTGGAGGCAGAAGCCGATCAAGCAGGTTCCGGCCTATCCGGATGCGGCAGCACTTGCCGATGCGGAAGCTCGTCTTGCCAAGTATCCGCCGCTCGTCTTTGCCGGTGAAGCCCGTCGCCTGAAGAAGGCGCTCGCCAACGTTGCCGAAGGCAACGGCTTCCTGCTGCAGGGCGGTGACTGCGCCGAGAGCTTCGCCGAGCACGGTGCCGACACGATCCGCGACTTCTTCCGTGCCTTCCTGCAGATGGCCGTCGTCCTGACCTTCGGCGCCCAGCTGCCCGTGGTCAAGGTCGGCCGCATTGCCGGCCAGTTCGCCAAGCCGCGCTCTTCCGATTTCGAGAAGCAGGACGGGATCGAACTGCCGAGCTACCGCGGCGACATCATCAACGGCATCGAGTTCACCAGCGAGGCCCGCATTCCCAATCCGGAGCGCCAGATCATGGCGTACCGGCAGTCGGCTGCGACGCTCAATCTGCTGCGAGCCTTCGCGATGGGTGGCTATGCCAACCTCGAGAACGTGCATCAGTGGATGCTCGGCTTCGTCAAGGACAGCCCGCAGGCGGAGCGCTATCGCAAGCTCGCCGACCGCATTTCCGAAACCATGGATTTCATGAAGGCGGTCGGCATCTCGTCGGAGAACAATCCAAGCCTGCGCGAGACCGACTTCTTCACCAGCCACGAAGCGCTGCTTCTCGGCTACGAGGAGGCGCTGACCCGCGTCGATTCCACGTCGGGCGACTGGTACGCAACCTCCGGACACATGATCTGGATCGGCGACCGCACCCGCCAGGCGGACCACGCGCATGTGGAATACTGCCGCGGCATCAAGAATCCGATCGGGCTCAAGTGCGGTCCGTCGCTGCAGGCCGACGATCTGCTGAACCTCATCGACATCCTGAACCCGCAGAACGAAGCCGGCCGTCTGACGCTGATCTGCCGTTTCGGCCACGACAAGGTTGCGGAACACCTGCCGCGCCTCATTCGTGCCGTCGAGCGGGAAGGCCGCAAGGTCGTCTGGTCGTGCGACCCGATGCACGGCAACACGATCACGCTCAACAACTACAAGACCCGTCCGTTCGAGCGCGTCCTGTCGGAAGTCGAGAGCTTCTTCCAGATCCATCGCGCCGAAGGCTCGCATCCGGGCGGCATCCATATCGAGATGACCGGCAAGGATGTGACCGAGTGCACCGGCGGCGCCCGTGCGGTCACGGCCGACGATCTGCAGGACCGCTACCACACCCACTGCGACCCGCGGCTCAACGCCGACCAGGCGCTGGAACTCGCCTTCCTGCTCGCCGAGCGGATGAAGGGCGGACGTGACGAGAAGCGGATGATGGCTGCGAATGCCTGACCGCTGCGGCGTGAGGTCGATGAATTCGGCTGATCGCTAGGTGAAGAAGACTGAAGTTGACGGACCGGGCCGGCTTGGCGAAGCTGGCCCGGTCTTTGTTTCTGGAGGTTTTCATGGTTGAAGTCCACGCCGGGCGCTGCAATTGCGGCGCTGTCCGTTTCCGCGCAAAGGGTGAGCTGGAGGATCTCATCGGCTGCCATTGCTCGCAATGCCGCCGACAGACCGGCCTCTATTATGCAGCGACGAATGTGGACAAGGATCGGCTGGAGATCGAAGGCGCGGACAACGTCACGTGGTACCGTTCCAGCGACAAGGCGCGCAGGGGCTTCTGCCGCACCTGCGGCTCGGCTCTCTTCTGGGAAGCGGATGGCGCTGACTACGTGTCGGTGATGGCGGGTGCTTTCGATCAGCCGACGGGGCTCCGTTTCGGCTACCACATCTATTGTGCCGACAAGGGCGACTACTACGACGTGGCGGACGCCGCGCCGAAATTCTCCGTCGGCTCGACGTCGCAACCGATCGGAGGCTGACCGCCTCCGGCGAGGCTTTCGTCCTCTCGCCGGAGCTTTTCCACGGCGTAGTGGAAAGCCTCCTCCAGTGCCGCAAACTTGGTCGATTGCCAGTGGAAATAGTCGCCGGTGAAGCGACGGGAAAGCCAGAGGCTGCCGCGGCGGCGCGGCAGTTCCCAGCCGAGCAGACCGTCCGTTTCGGCCTTCTTGAACATGCGCTTCAGGTTCGTCGACGAGACGGTGTAGCTTTCTCCGAGCTCCGCCAGCGTCGTCGGTCCGACGAAGGTTCTCTCGGCCGCCGGATCGTATTCACCGATACGCGAGATCAGGTCGTGCAGGACAATGCCGCCGAGATCGGACCACAAGAAGTGTCCGATCGTCTCCGGCGGGTCGCGCCAGTCCGGGTGTTCGACGAGCTTGGCAGCCGCGTACGGTTGGGCAATGCGGAAGATGCGCGGGTCGGCGATGCTGGTTGCCTCGCGGTCGCCACCGTCCAGCCGGTCGAGGCAGGCCATATGCGCCGTGAACCAGCTGATCATGCCCGCATTGCTGGGCTCGGTCGCTTCGAGAACCCGCACACGGCGGTCCGGCACGCCGGGCACGTCGCGCAGGAACTTGTAGGCGACGAGTTCCGCCAGGTAGGCGGTTGCGGTGTTGCGGCTCGCCGCCCCGACTTTCATCACGACCTCCACGAAGCGCGTCGCGGTGAGGCCCGAGAGCGGATCATCATCGGTGCGCTGCAGGTTGAGCGCGTAGAGGGACTGCGTCATCAGCCACTTTCGATGGGACGCCTTCAGCCGCGAGAGCCGCGGCGTACGCAGGTGAATGCCGATCAAATGGTCTGCGATCTGCTTTTCGATAGCAGGGAACAGCGGGTGGCCAACGATTTCGGCACGGGTAAGGGCTCGCATGGGATGCTCAAAAACAAAATCAGCGCGTCATCAGAAAACGTGGGCCGTACCTTGCGTTGGGGACGCGCCGTAAGGCCCGAAGAAGGTCATCTTCACCTCCTAAGAGATTTATAGATCCTTTGTGTGTCAACGTTTTTCTGGTTTGGGAAAAACGCCGCTCCGCAGGCGTCCCGTCAGGAGGCCGGTGCGGTGAGGCGTTCGACCTGTTCGGGGAAGAAGCGTTCAGTGCCGAACCCGTCGCCGAAGATCGCGTCGTGTTGCAGGTAGCGGTAGTCGCGGACGAGTGGATCTACCGTCTTGCCGGTCTTCGACCAGTCGGGCGTGGCTCCGCCGGAGCCGTCGACGAGCTGATAGCGGTCGATTGCGTCGTAGCGGTCGTGCACGGCGCCGAGCACACCGGTATAGAAGGGATGTTCGTAGCCGGCGAGCTTCACCACGTGATAGGGCAGGAAGGCGGGGCTGATGGAGCCGAGGTCCTTCTGTACCCCGCGCTTCGAAGACCACACGACCAGCGGGGTCTCGTGTTCGCGCTTCATGATGTCGACCGGAGCCGAGCGGGTCGCGACCTGGTCGGGCATGTAGCCGCTCTCCGGATAGACGCTTCCGAGCGGCGGCAAGTGGTCGCCGAAGATGACGACGATCGTCTCGCGGCGGCGCTTCTTCGCCCAGTCCATCAGCATCTTGAGGCTCTGGTCGGCCTCGCGGACACCCTGGGCGTAGGTCGCCAGCGATTGCGTGCTGGAGGCCGAAAGCGTGGGTCCGTCGATCGCGATGGTGTTCTTGCCGTACCGGTGCGGCTCGTAGGGTCCATGACCCTGCAGCGTCACGCCGAAGAAGAAGAACGGCTCGCGGGTGTTGTCCGCCGCGCGCATGATCTCCTTCGTCAGGGCCTGGTCGGAGGCGAAGATGCCGCGCTTGTCCATCACCGGCATGTTCTCTTCCGAGAGGAAGCTCTCGAAGCCGAAGGCCTCGTAGACGTTGGCGCGGTTCCAGAACCAGCTCTGGAAGGGGTGGAACGACTTGGCGACATAGCCCTTCGAGCGGAAGAAGGTGGCGAGCGACGGCAGCGGCCTGCGGACATACTGCTGATAGGGGATGCTGCCATAGGGCAGGAAGGCGTTCGAGAAGCCCGTCAGCGCCTCGAATTCGACATTGGCCGTCATGCCGCCGAACTCGGGCGAGAAGACGTTGCCGGACGCATTCTTTCGGATCGTCGGCATCGGATCGGGCGAGAGCCGGACATTGCTGAGCCGCGTCGGGTCCCAGAGAGACTCGCTCATCAGCATGATCACGTCGGGATGACTGGTCGTGCCGGAGCCGGCGACAGACGTATTGCCGGCGGGAATGCTGTCGATCGCCTCCGCACCGTAGCCTTCCGGTGCGGTAACGTTCGCCATCGGCAGGTTGAAGGCAAAGGCCAGCAGGAAGCCGTTGTGCAGGTAGTTCTCCCGCTGGTCCCACATCATCGGGATGATGTTGAGGCGGTCGCGCAGCGGCGAATATTCGGCGTAGTCCATCAGCGAGAGGAAGCCGCCGATGAGCGGCAGGCCGACCAGCAGCCGGAACAGTTTCGCCGGACGGGAGAGCGACGGGAACCGGCGCCAGGCGAAAAACCACAGATAGACCAGGGCGACCAGCGCGGCGACCAGGCAGCAGCCGATTGCCACCGCAAGGTAGGGCCGTGCTGCCACCATGACCGGCAGCAATTGCAGGATCTGGCGGCCGAACAGCATGTCGCTCGGATAGAGCGGGTCCGACAGGAAGAGCTGCTTCTGCGCCGATATGAACGCGGGAATGACGGCGAGCGGCACCAGGATCAGTGCGGACTGGTAGGCCCGGCCGAGGAGCGCATCGGTTGCCGTAAAAAGCAGGAAGAGGATGCCGACGGCTGCCAGGCCCGGACGATCCGAAGCGATCAGAAAGCGCAAGGCTTCGTGGAGATTGCCGCGGGCGATCCATTCCGTCGCGAGAACCGTGAGGATCGCAAGGATCAGCAGGTTGCCGAGGCGAACCGTGGCCCAGGCATAGCCGTCCCGTCGATTTGCCGCAGCGGCGGACGTGACGGTGGCGCGGGGCGTGATGGAACTAGCCGGATCGGAAGCGATCTCAACCAAGGCACTCTCCGGATTTTGAAAGGTATGTCGGAAAACTGTCGTTTCTCTGTCACATAACTGTCATGAACACCAGATGAACCGGCCGTTCATCGGAAGGTTCCACGCTGTTTTCCGTGCTCGATCGGGCCTTGCGGCGTTGCGGCTGGGTCCGGCTCGCGCTAAACGAGAGATATGAGCGACACCATGACCCGTCCCGACACCCTCCGTATCGCAATCGCGCAGTTCAATCCGACTGTCGGCGACGTCGCCGGCAATCTCGCCAAGGCACGCGAGGTGCGCAGTCAGGCTGCGGCTGCCGGTGCCGAACTCGTGCTCTTCACCGAGCTTTTCCTCTCGGGCTATCCGCCGGAGGATCTGGTGCTGAAGCGCGCTTTCCTCAGGAACTGCCTTGCGGCTGTGGAGCAACTGGCGGCGGATACTGCCGACGGCGGGCCCGGCGTTGTCATCGGTTTCCCGCGGCAGGGCGAGAAAGGCCGGCACAATTCGGTGGCGATCCTCGATCGCGGCGAGATCATTGCGACCCGCGACAAGATCGACCTGCCGAACTACGGCGAATTCGACGAGAAGCGTGTCTTCGTTCCCGGCGAGATGCCGGGTCCGGTGAATTTTCGGGGCATTCGCATCGGTGTCCCGGTTTGCGAGGATATCTGGGGTGATCTCGGCGTCTGCGAGACGCTCGCCGAAGCAGGGGCGGAAATTCTCCTCGTGCCGAACGGCTCGCCCTATTTCCGGGCGAAGATCGACGTGCGCTACCAGATCGCCCTGAAGCAGGTGATCGAGTGCGGGCTGCCGCTTGTCTATGCCAACCAGGTGGGAGGTCAGGACGAACTGGTGTTCGACGGTGCGAGCTTCGCCTTCAACAGCGACAAGTCGCTCGCCTTCCAGATGAGCCAGTTCGACGCGGAACTCCTGGTCACCACATGGAAGCGCGGCGCCGACGGCTGGCGTTGCGACGAGCGGCGGATCGCCCATGTGCCGGAGAAGGAGGACGCGGATTATCGTGCCTGCATGCTCGGCCTGCGCGACTACGTCAACAAGAACGGTTTCAAGAGCGTGGTGATCGGCCTTTCGGGCGGCATCGATTCCGCGCTCTGCGCGGCGATTGCCGTGGACGCGCTCGGCCCCGAGCGGGTGCGGACCGTCATGTTGCCCTACCGCTACACCTCGGAAAGCTCGTTCTCGGATGCCGCAGCCTGCGCCAAGGCGCTCGGCTGCCACTATGATATCGTGCCGATCGGCGAGCCGGTCGACGCCTTCATCTCCGCGCTTTCGGAACTCTTCGAGGGAACCGAACCGGGCGTCACGGAGGAGAACCTGCAGGCGCGCACGCGCGGCACGATCCTGATGGCGATCTCGAACAAGTTCGGCGCCATGGTCGTGACTACCGGCAACAAGTCGGAAATGTCGGTCGGCTACGCGACGCTCTACGGCGACATGAACGGCGGCTTCAATCCGGTCAAGGACCTCTACAAGATGCAGGTCTACGCGCTTTCGGGCTGGCGCAACAAGAACGTGCCGCAAGGCGCGCTCGGGCCATCGGGTGAGGTCATTCCGGCCAACATCATCTCCAAGGCGCCGTCTGCGGAGTTGCGGCCGAACCAGACCGACCAGGATTCTCTTCCGCCCTATCCGGTGCTGGACGATATCCTCGAATGCCTGGTGGAGCAGGAGATGTCGGTGGAAGAGATCGTCGCGCGCGGCCATGATGTGGCGACCGTGCACCGGATCGAACATCTGCTTTATCTTGCCGAATACAAGCGCCGACAGTCGGCGCCCGGCGTGAAGATCACCCGCAAGAACTTCGGTCGCGACCGGCGCTACCCGATCACCAACCGGTTCCGGGACCGCTGATCCCGCCAATCCCTGCAAGGAGGCGAGCATGCGCAGTTCCGTAGAGATCTTCGACTGCGAGGCCCGCACCTCTCGCGTCGTCTGGCAGACGGAGGCACTGGTCGAGGCCCCCAACTGGACGCCGGACGGCGGACATCTTGTGATCAATGGCGACGGCCTCATCTACCGTGTGCCGATCGACGGGAGCGCGGTTCCTGAACGGATCGAAACAGGGTTTGCCGGCGCCTGCAACAACGACCACGGGCTTTCCCCCGACGGCACGATGCTTGCGATCTCCGACAAGACCGAGCACGGAAAATCCTGCATCTATGTCCTGCCGGCGGCGGGCGGCGTGCCGCGACAGGTGACCGCAAGGCTGCCGTCCTACTGGCACGGCTGGTCGCCCGACGGGCGGCAACTCGCCTATTGCGGAATCCGCGACGATGAATTCGGCATCTACACGATCGCCGTCGAGGGCGGAGAGGAGCGGGAGCTGATCCGCGGCGGCGGGCACAACGACGGCCCCGACTATTCGCCGGATGGGCAGTGGATCTACTTCAACTCCGACCGCAGCGGGTTGATGCAGATCTGGAAGATCCACCCGGACGGTAGCGAGCTCGCGCAGGTGACCGACGACGGTTTTTCCAACTGGTTTCCGCATCCCGGGCCGAGGGGTGACGTGCTTGTCTTCCTCTCCTACGCAGGGGATGTCGAAGGCCATCCGCGCGACAAGCAAGTTTCGATCCGGCGGATGGACGTCGCGACAGGCACGGTCGAGACGCTCCTGGACCTCTTTGGCGGGCAGGGCTCGCTGAACGTGCCGAGCTGGTCTCCCGATGGCGATGCTTTCGCCTATGTCCGCTATTTCCCCGTCGAGTAGAACCGGATTGCACGCCGTTGGTCTTGCCACGGGCGGCGAACTGTGAACAATCGGACGCGTCAGGTGCCCGCCGGCAAGGTGGGAGAATCGGGAATCCGGTGACAATCCGGAACGTGCCCAACGCTGTGTGGCGGATGCCTGTCGCAAGGAACCGGTCTCTCGGTTCGCGTCACTGGCCTTTCGGCCGGGAAGGCGGCGACAGGCAGCGGAAGCCGAGTCAGAAGACCGGCCTGGCAAGATAGACCTGGCCCGCGCGGACGGCGGGCGGTCCTTTGCATTGTTGGGGATTTGACGATGCCGGACGAACCGATGGACCACATGGTCCGGGCGGGTGCGTTTTCTGCTGAGGAACGCGCCGCCATCTACAGAGCCATAGAAACCCGCCGCGACGTGCGCGACCAGTTCCTGCCGAACCCGCTGCCGGACGATCTCGTCTGGCGGCTGCTTTCCGCTGCCCACCACGCGCCGTCGGTCGGCTTCATGCAGCCGTGGAATTTCATTCTCGTGCGCGACGCCGAGCGAAGGGAGGCGGTCTGGCGGGCCTTCAGCCGCGCCAACGACGAAGCGGCCGAGATGTTCTCGGGCAAGACGCGTGACGACTATCGCGCGCTGAAGCTCGAAGGCATCCGCAAAGCACCCCTCGGCATCTGCGTAACCTGCGATCCGACGCGCGGCGGCCCGGTCGTGCTCGGCCGCACGCACAATTTCAGCATGGACCGTTACTCGACCGTCTGCGCGATCCAGAACCTCTGGCTGGCGGCACGGGCCGAGGGCGTCGGCGTCGGCTGGGTCAGCATCTTCCACGAGACCGACCTCAAGCGGATTCTCGGGATCCCGGAGCATGTCGAGGTGATCGGCTGGCTCTGTCTCGGCTATGTCGATACGCTCTACGGAGAGCCCGAACTGGCGGTAAAGGGCTGGCGGCAGCGGCTGCCGCTCGAGGAGCTGGTCTTCTCCGAAACCTGGCAGGAGGGTCCGGGCGACTGAAGCCCGCCGGATCAGACGGACCGCATACGCGGTCTACTTCTGGACCGGCTGCGGACCGGAGAGCGCAGGATGCCTGAGGTCGATTCCGCTCGTTTCGCTGGGGAGGAAGACGGGGCCGACTTGACGCACTTTCTTCTCCGTGGGGTCGTAGGGCCTCTCGACGGGCGCGGATGGCCGGACGTCTTCGGGAGCCGGCTTGCCGGCGGTCTTCAGATCGATGACGGAAGAGCCGTAGTCGGGAACGTTCGCGCTCGCGGCCTGCGCCTTCATTTTGCGATAGAACTCCGTGAGATTGCAGGTGCAGGAGGGCTGGTCGCCCTTGCGCCGGCTCTGGTAGGAAAAGGCAGTCGGCGATTGCCGGTACGGCCTGCCAGTCACGGTCGAGATCATCTCGCCGCTTTCGGGCTCGGTGACCGATCGGAAATAGAGTTCGGTCTCGATGCCGGGGCACATCTGCCGGCATAGCTCGGCATCGCGCCGGAAGGTAAGCGGCGTGGTATTCGACGAGATCGGGAAGAAGGCGCCGTCACAGCTGCGCACGCAAAGCGTCTGCAGGTCGCCGGCGCCGTTCTGCCAGCCGCCTGCCGGGAAACCATCCGGGCCGAGGCGCGGCGCCACCATGTCGAGATAGGGGGTGCGCGGAGGCTCGGCGGGCGTGACGTCCGCCTCCATCGGTTCTTCGTCGCAGCGGTTGGCTTCCATCATGGCGAGGATCTTCCCGCGGACCTCGTTGCGCTGCGTGCCGCCGGTTCGCGCGGCATCGCGCCTCTCGGCAAGCTGCTGCTTCTCGGCCTCCAGCCGCTTGATGTCGGCGGAAAGCGCGGCGCATTCGGGACGGTTCATCGCTGCGTAATCGGTGACGCTCGGCGAGCCGCAACGCAGGTCGAAGAAGCGCTGCCGAGCCTTGCGGATCTCGAAGTTCTGCCTGGCGATGGCGCTCGAGAAGCGCCGCATCGCGGCGGTGTCTCCGACCACTTCCGGTTCGCTGACGAGGCTCGCCCGCAACCTGTCGCAGATCATCGACGCATGGGAGACAGCGGGAACAAGAAGGGTCGCAAGGACCATCGCGGACAGCAGGACGAGGCTACGGCGGTACGGCAATTGGCGTTCCCGATCGGCGAATGACAGGCGTTGCTCGGATCGACTTGCCTATAGGCCCAATCATCATAGATGGCGAGCGTCATTCCGCCAACCGGAAGCTCGTTTTTGGCTTAACAGACGGCGCCCCGGCCGAAGGTTTGCCTCCGGCCGGTGCCAGACCAGTGAGCCTAGTCGTCGTCAGGCGGCCCGCGCCTGTTCGAGCGTCATCGGCTCCGCCAGTACGCGGTGGTCGATGCCGGCGACTTCCTTCATCCGCTCGAGCAGGTCGTCGCTGACCTCCCAGGCGATCGCGACGGCGTAGACCGAGCCGATCTTCTGGGGGTCGGCGATCCTCTCACCGGGGCAACCCATGCGGCGGAACATGCGCTCGAGGAATACGTCGGTCACCGTCACGATGTGCGTGAGCCCGGAAGCGATCCCGAGTTCGCCGACGCCGCACATCAGTTCGGCAGCGGCGATCGTTACCTGGTTCGACGCGCGGTCCTGCGAGATTTCCGGGTCGATGCAGAAACGGCTCGATTCCCATATCTCGGCACTGCGGATCGGCGGATTGTCACCGAGCAGGACGGGGAACGTGTCGTCGAGCATGTTCGGACCGAGGGTGGGAAGCAGCCGTAGCGCACCGCGCAGGCGCCCCGTCTCGGGTGAATAGGAGAGAACGTAGATCGGGTTGGCATCGTCGTAGTGATCGATCTCCCAGTCTCCCTCCACCTTGACATCCCATTTCAGGAGGTCGTGAAAGACCCGCTTGCGCAGGCTGAATACGTCCGCCATTTCTTTCGAGTAGCGGTCGCGATTGGCTCCGTTGATAATCCTGATCATGCCGGTCTCCCTTCTAAGGTCAGGGAGAAACGTTCGCTTTTTCATCTAGAAATTGAAACTGGCGGTAGGGACAGTTTAAGTCATTGCAATTTGCGATTATTCTCGCTTGCCCATCCTGCAGTGTCGGGACCGCATGTAGAACGTGCGGTGGGCGCGAACTCTATTCAGAACGGTTGTCGGGCCCGGAGATAAGGCCCTGCCAGACCGCCTCGGCGACGGCCTGTGTATTGCTCACGACGTTCAGTTTTCGTCGGGCGTTCGACATGAAATAGCGGACGGTGCGCTCCGAGATGCCGAGGATGACGGCGATCTCCCAGTAGCTCTTCCCGGCGGCTGCCCAGGTCAGCGCTTCCTTTTCCCTGCCGGTCAGAATGGAGCGCATGCTCTCGCGATGCCGGCCTTCGTCGGCCGTCTCCAGCACCGCTGCGTGGAACTTCGCCGCGAGAGCGTGAACGTCGCGGTCGCAGTGGCGACGAAACTGACGCCAGTCACGTGCGTCCGCGACGTTGATCGCGAAAAGGGCCGCGTGGCCCTCGCGGGAGGCGAGCGGATAGCAGACGCCGGTGGTGGAGAGAGAAAGTTCGCGCGCGACGGACAACAGGAGTTGTGCGCTCGGAATCGTTTCCGGCAGCATGGACCAGTCGAGCGGTCGCACCGAGGTGAGTGCGTGCTTGAGCAGCGGGGTCAGGACGTGCGGACCGAGCGCGGTGACGGCCCGGACCACATGCGGTGCATAGGTGTGGTGAATACGATGCAACCTTACACCGGTCGCAGCAGGGATGGCATCGATGTAGAGGATGTTCGAGATACCGAACTCAGCCTGCATCCTTTTGAAAAACGGCTGCGGTCGAACGACCTCTTCGCTTTCCAGCCAGTCCAGCAGGTCAAAATAACCCTTCTGGTTAATCATTATCTGACCCTGACAAATCTATGGGATAGGATCGTCCAGCGCAAATGGCTTGTCCAGCGCATTTTTCATGCGCGGGAGGAGGTCTGATCGTGCCCGTTCGTTGATGCAGGGAGCATCCGTCGCGAGGGCAGTGCCGACGCGACGGGCGTTATCGTCACGCGGGCTGGGTGGCTTCCACGACGGCGAGCGCGGCCATGTTGACGACGCCGCGCGAGGTGACCGACGTCGAGAGCACGTGGGCAGGAAGGGCGGCACCCAGCAGGATCGGGCCGACGTGAAGCGCGTCCATCATGGTGCGCACGAGGCCGAGCGAGATGTTGGCGGCATCGAGATTCGGGAAGACCAGGAGATTGGCTTCGCCGGTGAGCGTGCTGTCGGGCATGGCGCGCTTGCGCAATGCTTCCGAGAGCGCCGAACCGCCCTGCATCTCGCCGTCGACCTCGAGGTCGGGAGCCCGCTCGCGGATCAGGCGCAGGGCCTCCCGCATCTTGCGGGCACTTTCGGAATCGCGCGAGCCGAAGTTCGAGTGGGTGAGAAGGGCCGCTTTCGGGGTGATCCCGAAGCGCCGGATCTCGTTTGCGGCAAGCACCGTCGTTTCGGCGATTTCCGCGGCCGTCGGGTTGTAGGTCACGAAGGTGTCGGTGAAGAAGATCGCGCCGCGCTGGGAAATCAGCAGGCTGAGGCCCGAGAAGGCGCAGACGCCGGGCTTCTTGCCGATGATCTGGCCGACGTCGCGCAGATGCCGGTCGAAACGGCCCTCGACCCCGCAGATCAGCGCATCGGCATCACCGCGGCGAACCGCGAGTGCGCCGATGACCGTGTTGTTGGTGCGCACGATCGTGCGGGCGGCTTCCGGGTTGATGCCGGCACGTCCGACGAGCCCGAAATATTCCTCGACATAGTCGCGGTAGCGCGGATCGTCTTCCGGATTGACCACCTCGAAGTCGGTGCCGGGGCGAATGCGCAGCCCGAAGCGCTGGAGGCGGTTCTCGATGATCGGCGGGCGGCCGATCAGGATCGGCTGGCCGATCCCTTCCTCGAGCAGCACCTGCGCGGCCCGCAGCACACGCTCGTCCTCGCCTTCGGCGAATATGACGCGCTTGGCCGGCGCCTTCTTGGCCGCCGTGAAGATCGGCTTCATGACGAAGCCGGAGCGGAAGACGAAGCGATTGAGCTGGTCGAGATAGGTGTCGAAATCGGCGATAGGGCGGCGGGCGACACCGCTTTCGGCCGCTGCCCTCGCAACTGCCGGAGCGATGCGCAGGATCAGGCGGGGATCGAAGGGCGAGGGGATGAGGTAGTTCGGGCCGAAGGTCGGCGATTCACCGGAATAGGCCTTCGCCGCCACTTCCGACACTTCTTCCCGGGCGAGTGCTGCGATTGCCCGAACCGCCGCCATCTTCATCTCTTCGTTGATGGTCGTGGCGCCGCAATCGAGCGCGCCGCGGAAGATGTAGGGGAAGCAGAGAACGTTGTTCACCTGGTTCGCGAAGTCCGAACGGCCGGTGCAGATCATGGCGTCCGGGCGCGCCGCACGTGCGAGATCCGGCATGATTTCCGGCGTCGGGTTGGCAAGCGCCATGATCAGCGGCTTCTCCGCCATGCGGGCGAGGAGCTCCGGCTTCAGGACGCCGGCGGCCGACAGGCCGAGGAAGACATCCGCGCCTTCGATCGATTCCGACAGCGTGCGCTTGTCTGAGGGCTGGGCGTAGACGGACTTCCAGCGGTCCATCAGGGCTTCGCGGCCGACATAGACCAGACCTTCGATGTCGTGGACCCAGATGTTTTCGCGGCGGGCGCCGAGCGTGACGAGAAGATTGAGACAGGCGAGTGCGGCCGCACCGGCGCCCGAGGCAACGATCTTGACGTCCTCGATCTTCTTGCCGGCGAGATCGAGCCCGTTGAGGATTGCCGCGGCGACGATGATCGCGGTGCCGTGCTGGTCGTCGTGGAAGACGGGAATGTTCATCTTCTCGCGGAGCTGCTGCTCCACCTCGAAGCATTCCGGCGCCTTGATGTCTTCGAGATTGATGCCGCCGAAGGTTGGCTCAAGCGCGGAGATGGTCGAGATCATTTCGTCGACCGCCGGGGCGCTGATCTCGATGTCGAAGACGTCGATGCCGGCGAACTTCTTGAACAGGACGGCCTTGCCTTCCATCACCGGCTTCGAGGCGAGCGGACCGATATTGCCGAGCCCGAGCACCGCGGTGCCATTCGAAACCACGGCGACGAGATTGCCGCGCGCGGTGTAGTCGAAGGCTGTATCCGGCTCGTCACGGATGGCGAGGCACGGCGCCGCAACGCCCGGGGAATAGGCGAGTGCCAGGTCGCGCTGGTTGCCGAGCGGCTTGGTCGCCTGGATTTCGAGTTTCCCCGGTCGCGGATAGCGATGGTAGAAGAGCGCCTGCTCGTCGAGATCGCCGGAGGCCGGTTGCGGCTTCGTCTTGTCCTGAGAATTCATCGTGCCCACTAACATATGTCTCTAAAGTCGAGACTCCTGAATACACGAAAAGTCCTCGGGGGGAAGTGTCTTCGGACGCTCTCCGGCGCCTCCCTGTCGCTTCTTAGACACCCGGCGTGAAGAGCGGCGGAAGCGAGGTGGCGTGCACGCCGTATTTGGAGGTGGTGCACTTGCCGTCCGCCGTCTGCTGGCAGGCTTCTGTCTTCTCGATCGAGCCGGTGGTCTGCGAGCATCCGGCGAGGACTGCGGCGACGAACGTGGCGAGGACGATCTTTTTCATTTTCTTGGCTCCTGGTGTCGGCCGCCGCGGAGGATCCGCGCGCCGTTGAGTGAACTTGCAAGTCTTATATTGAACATCAATGTTCAAATTTCAACGGCAATGCGATAGAAAGAACGAGATGAATTGACGCAGCCGGAATTCCTGCAATTTTACGGGAGCAGGGGAGCGTCGAAAGGAAGGACGTCTTGAGTATCAAAACCCGGATCCGTGATGCGGCGATCTGCCTCTTTGCCAGGAAGGGCGGTGATCGGGTCACCGTCAGCGAGCTGGCGGACGAGGCCGGTGTCGCGCGTGGCACCGTCTACAACACCATTCCCGATCCAGGTGCGCTCTTCGAGGACATCGCCGGTGACCTCGCGCGAGAGATGCAGGACCGGGTGGTGGCGAGCATGGCCGACCTCACCGACCCTGCTTTGCGGCTGGCCTGTGGGGTCCGCCTGTTCATTCGGCGAGCCCATGAAGAGCCGCATTGGGGACGTTTCCTCGTCCGCTTCAGTTTCACCAACCGCGCGCTGCACGGATTGCTGACCGGCTCCTCGACGGCGGACATCCTGAAGGGGATCGAACAGGGGCGCTACGTCGTGCCGCAGGAGCACTTCACTTCGGTGGTGGCGATGATCGGCGGAACGACGCTTGCCGCCATGCTTCTCGTCCAGGAGGGGCACAAGACCTGGCGGGAGGCCGGCAGTGAGGCGGCCGAACTGCTGTTGGCGGCGCTCGGGGTGGATCGGGAGGAAGCGAGAGCGATCGCGACCCGGAAGCTACCGCCGCTTTCCGACTGAATGCGCCATGCCGGAACGACGGCATTTGCGGGAGTTCAATCCCCCACGCATGTCATCAAGCTGAAACAAGACTCTGGTTTTAGAGGCTGATAACGCCAATACCCAGAGGATGACCCTCGTGAGTACACACGCGGATACCCGCCAATTCCGGACGCTCTTCATTTCGGACGTGCATCTCGGCTCGAAGGCCGCGAAGGCCGATTTCCTGATCGATTTCCTCCGGTACCACGAGGCCGAGACGATCGTACTGGTCGGCGACATCGTGGACGGATGGCGGCTGAAGCGCAGCTGGTACTGGCCGCAGGACTGCAATGACGTGGTGCAGAAGCTGTTGCGCAAGGCACGCAAGGGGACGCGGATCATCTACATCCCCGGCAATCACGACGAATTCCTGCGGGGTTTCCCCGGCAGCCATTTCGGCGGCATCGAGGTGGCGGAGCGCATCGTCCACGAGGCGGCGGACGGCAAGAAATACCTGGTGCTCCATGGTGACGAATTTGACGTGGTGGTTCGCAACGCACGACTTCTCGCCTATCTCGGCGACTGGGCCTATGATACGGCGATCGCCATCAACATTCTCCTGGCGGCCGTCCGGCGCCGTCTCGGAATGCCCTACTGGTCATTCTCCGCCTGGGCGAAATTGCAGGTGAAGCAGGCGGTGAACTTCATCGGCGAGTTCCAGAAGGTGGTTGTCGAGGAGGCGCGCCGCAACGGCGTCGACGGCGTGATCTGCGGGCATATCCATCATGCGGTGATGGAAGAGATCGATGGCATTCGCTACATCAACACCGGAGACTGGGTGGAAAGTTGCACGGCGATCGCCGAGCATCACGACGGCCGTTTCGAACTCATCTCCTGGGATCATCTGATCCAGACCCCGACGGCCAAGGGAATCACCCGTGCCGCGAACACGCTTGCGATCCCGCTCCGTGTCGCAAACCCGGCCGAAGCAGACGCGGAAGCCGCTCTGGTGCCTTCCGTCGGACACTGACAGGCCGGGTTCTCTGAGAAAGATGTGGTTTCGCGGCTACGCAGGCCGTCAAACTCCGCGATACGGATTCCAATGAGGGCACCTCAGGTTATACTGCCGCCTCATCTGGTGTAAGCCCGTTGCAGTCGCGAATCTTCGCACGAGAACCGTCAGCCTGTGAGAGACGTCTGACCTTGAATGATCATCCAGGAACCGCTGCCATCGAGGAAGGCGGCCTGCCGGGCGGCGGGCGGCGGCTGATCCTGTCCGGGACCTGGCGCAACAACACGCTCGCCGGCGTATTGCCGAGCATCGAGCGCCTGGGCTCCGACGGAGGTGCCCCGGTCGAACTCGACCTCTCGGGCATCGACGGGATGGACACGGCGGGGGCTTGGCTCGTGCGACGCATCGTCACCGGCCGCGAGGCAGGGGGAAGCACGGTCAGTCTCACGGGTGGCACCGCGGCCATGCAGGAACTCATCCGGGCTTTGCCCGAGACGGTGGAGGCGCCCCATCACGCCGAGGAAAAGGAGCCGCTCTTCATCCGCGCTTTCGGGCCAGTCGGCGTCATGATGGCGCACCTCTGGCAGGACACCGTCGCGATGATGTACGTGCTCGGCTCGGCCGTTCGGGGTGCGCAGATGAAGCTCGGCCGCGGGTCGGGCGTGTCGCCGGCTTCCGTGGTCAACCAGCTCGACCATATGGGAGTTCGCGCCGTTCCGATCATCGTGCTGATGTCCTTCCTGATCGGCGCGATCATCGCCCAGCAGGGGGCCTTCCAGTTGCGCTACTTCGGGGCAGAAATCTTCGTGGTCGACCTCGTCGGCATCCTGCAGCTGCGCGAGATCGGTGTGCTGCTGACGGCGATCATGATCGCCGGTCGCTCGGGAAGCGCGATCACCGCCGAGATCGGCTCGATGAAGATGCGCGAGGAGATCGACGCGCTGAAGGTCATCGGCCTCAATCCCGTGGGCGTCCTCGTCTTTCCGCGGCTGGTCGCGCTGGTCGTGGCGCTGCCGCTGCTCACGGTCGTCGCCAATTTCGCGGCCCTTTACGGGGCGGCGTTGGTGGCATGGGGCTATTCCGGGATTACCTTCGACGTGTTCACGACGCGCCTCAACCAGGCGATCGACTATTCGACCGTCGCCTCCGGCATGATCAAGGCACCCTTCATGGCGCTGATCATCGGAATTGTTTCGGCTGTCGAAGGCATGAAGGTCGGTGGAAGCGCCGAGTCGCTCGGTCGCCACGTGACGACCTCAGTGGTGAAGTCGATCTTCGTCGTCATCCTTGTGGACGGGCTGTTCGCCATGTTCTACGCCGCGATCGATTTCTGACGGAGGGCACGATGAACGAAGCCTCCGCAGCACCGGTGACACAGGAGAGGGAGACGGTCCTGTCTGTTCGTGGCCTCACCGTCGCCTTCGGCGACAAGGTCGTTCTCGACAACCTGGACCTCGACGTTTACCGCGGCGAAATCCTCGGCTTCGTCGGGGCCTCCGGCGCAGGCAAGTCGGTGCTGATGCGCACCGTCCTGCGTCTCCTGCCGCGGCGCGCCGGCACGATCCGCATTCTTGGCGCTGACTACGACAAGGTGAGCGAGGCGGAGCGGATGAACCTCGACACCCGTCTTGGCGTGCTGTTCCAGCATGGGGCGCTGTTTTCGGCGCTCACCGTCAAGGAGAACATCCAGCTTCCGATGCGGGAGTATCTCGACCTGCCGCAGTGGCTGATGGATGAGCTTGCCTATCTGAAGATCAATCTGGTCGGCCTCGATCGGGATGCCGCCGACAAATATCCTTCCGAGCTTTCCGGCGGGATGACCAAGCGCGCGGCACTCGCACGTGCGCTTGCGCTCGATCCGGACCTCGTCTTCCTCGACGAGCCGACGTCGGGCCTTGATCCCATCGGTGCGGCCGAATTCGACGAGTTGATCGCCCGGCTTCGCGATACGCTGGGGCTTACCGTCTACATGGTGACGCACGATCTCGACAGCCTGTTTTCCGTCTGTGACCGTATCGCGGTACTCGGGCAGAAGCGGGTCTTGGTCGAAGGAACGTTAGACGATATGCTCGCCTGCGACGACGAATGGGTGAAGACCTATTTCAGGGGCAAGCGGGCTCGATCCATACCACGGCCGGGACATTCCGGCGACAATCCGGTGAAGTGACAGGTCTCCATGGAAACCAGAGCCAATTACGCAATCGTCGGTTTTTTCACGGTTTTCGTCATCGCTGCCGCATTCGGATTCGTCTACTGGATGGCCGAGTACGGCAGGGGCGGCCCCGTGGCCGCGCTGACCATCAAGATACCGGGCTCCGCCAACGGCCTGAGCATCGGCTCGCCGGTGCGCTTCAACGGCATTGCCGTCGGTACGGTTCGCAGCCTCTTCATCGACAAGGACGACCCGACGTTCTCGATCGCCAACACCGAGGTCCAGGCGGACGCGCCGGTCACCCAGTCGACCAAGGCCGTTCTCGAGATCCAGGGCCTGACCGGGGCTGCCTATATCGAACTTTCCGGGACTGCAGCAGGCGGCGAGAACATTCTGCAGCGCGCGCTTGCGACCGGCGAGCCGGCGGTGCTGGTCGCCGAGCAGTCAAGCGTGACCAACCTGCTTTCGACCGCTGACAAGATTCTGCAGCGCGCGGACGACGCGATCGGTCAGTTCCAGGGTTTCGTCAACGATGCACGCGGGCCGCTCACCAACACGATCAAGAATGCCGAGATCTTTTCGAAGTCGCTCGCCGACAATGCCGACGGCATCGACAAGTTCCTGAAGAGCGTCGGTGATCTCTCCGACTCGGTATCCAGCCTCTCCGGCCGGCTTGATTCGACTCTGTCGGCTGCGGAAGACCTCTTCCGGGCACTGAACTCGGAGAAGATCGACACGATTCTTGCCAATACCGAAAAGTTCACCGGCAGCCTCGCCGAGACATCCGACAAGATCGGTCCCGCGATCGACAGCTTCAAGGAGACTGCCGATACCTTCCAGAAGTTCGGGGTGTCCGCCGGGGAGACGCTCGCCCAGGTGCGCGAACTCGTTGCCGCGGTCGACCGGCAAAAGGTTTCGAAGGTGGTCGACGACGTATCGGTCGCCTCCGCGGACGCCCGTGCGGCCATTGCCAACTTCCAGCAGTTCAGCGAGAAGATCACCGCGCGCCAGGAGGATATCGACCAGGCGATCACCGATTTCACGCAGCTTGGAAACAAGCTCAACAACGCCTCCGACCAGCTCGACGGAATCCTCAAGAAGGTCGATGCCTTCCTCGGCTCGGGCGAAGCCGACTCGTTGAGCGTCGAGGCGCGCAAGACGCTGGTCTCCATCCGCAACGCCGCGGACAATCTGAACGCCCGGATCGGGCCGATCGCCGACAATTTCGCGCGCTTCTCGAACACCGGACTTCGCGACATCCAGGCGCTCGTCGACGATACGCGCCAGACGGTCCGCGGGCTCGACGACGCAATCAGCAATTTCGACAAGAACCCGCAGAGGTTGCTTTTCGGCGGGGAAACGGTCAAGCAATACGACGGACGGACTCGGCGCTGACGGTTCGAAGGCCGGAAGGGACAAGGTGGGCATGGGAGAATCGGAATTCGATTTGCGCAGGCGGCGCCTTCTATGGGGCGCGGTGGTTCTGCCTCTGGTGGCTGCGGGGCTTGCCGGCTGCGGAACCGCGCCGGCGAAGAACGACACATTCGACCTGTCGGTGGCGGCGACCGTCGAGACCAAGGCTCAGGCGAAGAAGCGACAGATTCTGATTGCCGATCCCTCCGCGCTGAAGGCGCTGGACAGCGATCAGATCATGGTTCGCGTCTCGGCTTCCGAGATCCAGTATCTGGCGAAATCGCAGTGGAGCGACCGCCTTCCGCGCATGGTGCAGTCGAAGCTCGTCGAGGCGTTCGAAAATACCGGCCGGATCGGCGGCGTCGGCAAACCGGGGCAGGGGCTGGCGATCGACTATCAGCTCGTCACGGACATCCGCGCCTTCGAGATCGACACCACGGGCAGCGACCGCGCCGTCGTCGAGATATCCCTGAAGCTGCTTAACGACCGCAACGGCACCGTCAAGGCCCAGAAGGTCTTCTCGGCAAGCGTGCCCGCCGCAGGCATGTCGAGCCCATCCTATGTCCGTGCGCTCGACCGTGCCTTTGCGCAGGTCACGGGCGAGATGGTCGCCTGGACGCTGGCACAGCTCTGACATTCTTCCGCTCGTCGGAAATGAAAAAGCCCCGGAATGGCGTTCACCATTCCGGGGCTTTCATTTGTCGTGTTCTCGTGCCGCTCAGCCAAAGCGACCGGCGGCGTGGGCGAGCATCGTGTAGACCTTGCCCGTGTCCGAGGTCAGGTAGGACTGGGTGACCGTCTTGTCCCGGTCGGTGCGGGCGACGTCTGCGAGCAGCTTCTCGAAGTCGGCGATGTAGCGGTCGACGGCGACGCGGAATTCCGGCTCGCGGTCGTACTTGCGCTTGATCTCGTCGAAGGTCTGCTGGCCCTTCAGCGTGTAGAGCCGACGGGTGAAGACGTCGCGCTCGCCGCGCTGGTAGCGCCGCCACAGCTCGACCGAGGCGTCGTGGTCGATGGCGCGGGCGATATCGACCGAAAGCGAGTTCAGCGATTCCACCATGTGGCGCGGGTTGCGACCGTCTGTCGCGCGCGGTGCCGCCGCCGGCTCGGAGGCCTTCGGCGGGACGCCACGACCCTGCAATCCGCTCGGCTCCTGCTCCTCACGGGAAGCGCCGCGCAGCAGGTCGCTGATCCAGCCTCCGGTCTCCTGCCTCGCCGGCGTCGTCGAGGCGACGGGCTTCTGCTCCAGCCCGAAGCTGCCGCGAAGGGCAGGGGCTTCGACCGGGCGCGGCGGCACCGGCTGAGGCCCGGGAATGACGGCAGGCGTCGCTGCGGGGGCGGCGGCCTTCCGCGGCGGCTCGGCCGGACGCGTCTCCACGGCCTTGCGCGCGACGGGCTCGGCGATCTCGAGCTGCTGGGTGGACCGGCCGACGAGCTGCGAAATGTCCTGCAGCGCCTTGATCTGTTCGGCCACCGCCCGGCGCATCGCAGCCGCGCTCTCCTTGGCTTCTTCCGGAAGATCGAAGGCGCCACGCTTCAGTTCGCCGCGGGTCGCATCGAGTTCCTTGCGGATGTCCTGGGCCGATCGGCGGATCTCGTCGGTGGCGCCGGAGAAGCGGGTAACCGCCTCCTCGACGGCCTGGCGCATGACCTCCCGCAGGTGGTTCGCGGCACCATCCGACTTGCGGCCGGCTTCGCCGAGCAGCCGTTCGACGTCTCCGAGCGAGGCGGAGAGCCCGCCACGCAGGCGGTCGGCAAGTTCGCCGGAGCGCTGTTCGGCTTCCGAGAGCGTCTTCTCGATCGACTTGTTGGCTTCCTCGCCGGCCGAGAGCAATGCGTCGCGCATGTTGGTAGCTGTCGACTGGGCCTGCTTTTCGGTGTCGGACAGGATCTTGCCGATATCGGCGAAGGAGGACTGGATGCTCTGGCGCAGGTTGCCTGCAACCTGGCCGGAACGCTGTTCGGCGCGTTCGAAGGCGGATTCGACCATGGAGCCGAGACCGTGCATCGTCGTCTCGATCTCTTCCGAACGCTTGACGAGACCGACCGCGAGGTCGCGCAGCGCCTGCTGGCGTTCCTCCAGCGTACCGACGAGGTTCGACTGCGCAGCACCGAGAAGCTCGGAGGCCTGGCTCAGCACCCTCGAGTGTTCGCCGAAGCGGCCGACGATCGAAGAAACCTGAGAGAGCGTCTGGTCGGAGACGGAGGCGAGCTTTTCGAGCTTGCCTTCGAGCAGCCGGCCCGAAGTCTGCAGGAGGTCGGCGGCTTGCGCGGTCGTGTCGATGAAGCGCGCGGTTGTCTGGCCGAAGCGCTCGTCGGCGGCGGCGATGTTCGACGCTGCCTGTTCGACCATTTCGGTGAGCCCGGAGTTGCTCTCGGCAAGCCGGTCGATGAGCGTGCCGGCCTTTTCGGCAAGGCTTGCCTCGACGGCGCCGAGCGCCTGGGCGGCATGTTCCGCACGCTCGGTCAGGGCGTCGAGGACTGCACCATTCTCCGCGCGCAGCCGCTCGGCGCTTTCGCGGGCGGCCTCGGTGATCCGCTCGGCGGCGGCGCGTCCGGTCTCGGCATAGTCGGCGATGACGGGCAGGGCCTTCTCGTCGATGATGCGAGACAGCTCTGCAGAGCGGCCGGCGAGCATGGAGTTCAGCTCGCGGGTGCGTTCGTCGAGGACGGTGCGGATCGCGTTGCCGCGTGCTTCCAGCGCCTTCTCGACCGAGTTCATCGTGGTCGCGAGTTCTTCGGTGTTGCCGGCGAGGGCTTCGCGGATGGCGGCGGCGCGCGCTTCGAGCGTGCTGCCCGCATCGGCGAGCGTATCGGCGAGCGAGGCGATCCGCGTGTCGACAATCGCTTCGGCTTCCGCGATCTTGCCGGCGATCGCATCGCCGGCTTCCGAGAAGGTGCGGGCGACCGACGCTGCCTGTCCGGCGAGGCGGCTCTGGGTTTCGGTAATGCGGTTGGCAAGGTCTTCCGAGCGTTCTTCTACCGCACGGCTGAACTCGGCGCTGCGGGCGCCGATCGTGTCGGCGAAGTCGGCGCCGGAGCGGTTGAGGAGCTCGACGGAGCGCATGGCTTCGGTGTCGAGGGCCTGTGCGGCCTCCCCGACGGCGCTGCGCAGGGCGGCGGCAAGGCCGGCCGCCTTGCCTTCGATCGTCCGGTTGACAGCATCGAGACCGATGTTCAAGGCACGGTCCATGGTCGACAGGCGGTCGTCGATGACCGCGGTACGGCTGTCGAAGGATTCCGCGACGCGGTTCGTGCCTTCCTCCAGCACGCGCGATACACGCTCGGCGGCCTGCGAACCGACCCGCTCCATGTCCTCGATCTTTTCCGAGAGCTGTGCAGCGAATTTCTCGCCGGCATCGCCCACGCGGCTGTCGACGCCGTCGAGGCCGTCGCGGATGCGATCCTCCAGCGTGCCGAGGCTGGTCTCGATCTTGCTGCTGGTTTCGTCCAGGCGGGCGGTCATGCCACCGACCGAGCGTTCGACGCGATCGGAGAAGTCGGCAGCCGTCCTGGTGATCTCGCCGGCGGCTTCGCTGAACTGGCCCGCGATCGACCCCGCTGTCCCGCGGAGCCGCTCTTCGAGAGCCTTGCCGCTTTCGTCGATGGTGCGGCGCAGGGATGCCTCCTGCTCCTCCAGCGACATTTCGAGCATGCCGGTGCTCGCCGCGATGGATGCGCCGAAGGACGTGCCCTGTTCGACGAGCGTGTTCTCGATCTGCTCGCGGGCTTCCCGCAGGGTGAGGCTGATCGAATTGGTACGATCCTCGAGGGTCGCGCGAATGCGATCGTGGTTCTCGCCGAGCGCGTTGTCGAGGCGTGCCACACCAGTGGCAACACTGTCGGAAATACGGGTGGCGCCATCTTCGATCGCGCGTTCAACACGGCTGCTGCCGCCGCCGAGGGTGGAGGCGAGGTGCTCGGCATGGCGGACGAGGGATTCGTCGAGCCGCTGCTGGTTGTCCGCATAGGCGCTGCGGATCGCCTCTGCCTTGTCGGCGAAGGTCGCCTCGATCTGCCGGTCGGCATCGGCCACCGCTTCGGTGATCGCGGCCGCCCTGCGGTCGAGAACGCTCGACAGGCGGTCTTCCGTGCCCGAGATGGCGTCGACGATGGCATCCGCGCGACCGGAGAGGGTCTGGTCGAGCCGCAGATGACCTTCCGAAAGGGCGGCTGCGATCTGGTGCGTCTTGTCTTCGATCGTGGAGGCGAGGCGGCTTTCGGTGCCGGAGATCGCATCGACGAGGGCTTCGGCGCGTCCGTCGAGTGTCTGATCCAGGCGCTGCTGGCCTTCTGAAAGAGCGGCGGCGATCTGATGGGTCTTGTCCTCGAGCGTCGAAGCGAGGCGGTTCTCGGTGCCGGAAATCGCACTCATCAATGCTTCGGCGCGACCGTCGAGAACCTGATCGAGGCGCTGCTGACCTTCCGAAAGGACCTCGGCGATCTCGCGGCCACGGTTTTCCAGCGTTTCGGCGAAGCGATCCTGGTTGCCGGCGAGTGCGTTGATGACGGATTCGGCGCGGCTCGAAAGCGTGTCCTCGAAACGAGTCTGGTTGGAGGCAAGGGCATTGTAAAGTGCGCCGCTGCGCTCCTCCATGATCGCGTCGATCCGGCTCTGCGCGGCCTTCAGCGTCTCGTCGAGCGCCTGGGCCTTGCTGGCCAGCGCATCGGCGATTTCCTTGGCGCGACCGGCGAGGGCGTCGTCCATCAGTTCCTGGCCAGTGCCGATTGCGGTCGCGAGCGCGAAGGACTGATCCGTCAGGGTGGAGCCGAGGCGCTCGATGCTGGAGTTGAGAATACCGTCGATCGCGTCGGTGCCGCCGCTGACGGTCTCGTTGATCCGCGCGAGGCTCTCCATGAGCTTGCTGTCGAGGCTGCCGGCGCGCTGGTCGAAGGCGCTTGCAAACTCCGCGACGCGCTCGTCGAAGGCCGCGTTGATCTGGCCGACGGTCGCCTGGAGGCGGTCCTCGAACAGGCCCGAACGCAGGTCGAGGTCGACGATCGCGTCGTCAGCGCTGGACTGCAGGCTCCGGCGGAAGTTCGCGCCCTTCTCGTCGAGGGTCGTGTTGAGCTTGCCGAGAACTTCGTCGAGCGAGCTGGTGATGCCGCGCTCGCCGCTCGTCAGGCTCTCGGCGATCTCGCGGGTGCGCTCGACGAGCGTTTCGTTGAGCTGGCGGGCTCGTTCATTGAGGGCGGCGTTCAGCTTCTCGGTGTTGGTGTCGAGCGACGAGGCACGAGTCTCGAATTCGCCGAGCAGGTCCTGGCCGCGCTGCGCGAGCGTGCTGGTCAATTGCTGCAGGCGCGTGTCGAATTCGCTGGCGAGCGAAATGCCGGAGGCCGACAGCGTCTGCACGAGGTTTTCGGTCTTGTTCGAAAGGAGTGTTCCCAGCGATGTCGCCGCCGCGTCGGACTTCTCCATCAGCGCTGCCGCGCGGGTGTCGATCAGGGAGGCGAAGGCCTCGCCGGAGGTCGCAAGACGGACGGAGATCTCCTCGGTCGCCAGCGAAAGCTCTTCCTTCAGCTGTTCGTGAGCGCCGACGATCGAGCTGCGGATGCGCTCGGCGTGGTTGACGATCGCATCGCGCTCGGCGCTCAGTTCCTGGACGAGGCCGCGTACCCGCAATTCGTTGTCGGTATAGCTGCGCTCGAGTGCCGTCACTTCGGAGTGGACGAGGGTTTCGAGTTCGGTCGCCCGTGCGATCGTGCGTTCGATGCCCTCGTTCATCGCCGAGACTTCCCGGCGAACAGCCTGGCCGACCGTCATGATGCGCTCGGAGGCGATCGTCTCCGGCTCGGAAAGACGAAGGGCGACTTCGGCCATCGACCGGGCGGCGTTGCGCAGGTCACGGGCGCGCGCCATCATGATCGAGAAGGCGAAGATCAGCAGGACGGGGATGACCGTGCCGAGGAAAATGGCGACGAGACCGGGAACCGCCGTCGTGCCGGGGGCGCCGGATGTATCCCAGAGCTGGTCGCCATAGAGAAGTTGTGCCAGCCCGAGCGCACAGACGACCCAGAGGATCGAGACGATCGCGGCATTGCGCAGCGCCGAGCGCATCGAAGCGCCTTCGAGCGACTTCATGATCATGGCCGGGCTGCGGCGTGAAGCGTCGTTGGCCGGTTCGAACGCCGGCGACTTCGGCGCGGTTTCTGAACCGAATTCCGCGGAGCGGGTCGCCTTCCTGGCGGGGGCGGGGCGTTGCTGGGTCTTGCCGGACACTTTGCTCTCCCGAGCGTCAGGCTTCTTTGCAAGCTGCGGCGCCGAGGTTTCTTCCTCGTCGAAATCGATCCGCAATGCCGCTTCGAGAGCCTGGAAGGCGCTTTCGTCAATCGACTCGTTGGTCTTCTTGTTCGCCATAGGGTTACGCCTCGCTACGCATACAAGGCCGATCCGGTCGCCTTGCCCTCGCAACTTCGCCAGGGGCCACCGATCGGCCGAACTCGGGACCTTCCCGCTGCCGCCACGCCACGGGAAATCCCCTTGCAGACAAGGCCGGAATGCCCGCTTCTTCAAGCGTCGATGAAAAGCTTCCTTATCATCATCCGACCTTCGGGCAAAGCTTTGCAGCCTATGCCCCTCATATCCGTATCGTAGTGACACATTCGGGTATGCGTTACAATTAAGCGCTCCCGGCATCCCCAGGACAGCTCGTTGTTGTTAACAGTTATTTTACAGATAGCACGTGCGAAAAGCCTGCAATGCCGGGCATTTAGGAGATGTTAACCATAGCGACAGGTTTTCCCGCCAAACGAGCGACGTCTTAAGCAGGTGGCGCCGTATTTCAACCGAGGATCGTCGCCGGGTGTAAGCATGGGAGGTGGCCGTCATGGCAAGTGCAAATGCGGAGATATCGGAACTTCCTTCGGAGGAAGGACAGGGCGGCGGGCGCTGCCCGTCGCGGGCGAGGCCGGTCGACCTCGTCTATCTGGCCGCGAAGACGCGCGCCGACCGCGCGACCGAAGCCGAAGTCCTGCAGGCGTTCGCAAGCCAGGTCCGGCAATGCCTGCGATCACTGGTGCCGGGCGGTGACGCGGCCGCCAACAGGACGGCGGCGGCGCGACTGAGGGCTGCGGCCCTTGCCGTCGGCGCCTTCGCGCTGTCGGCGACGGCGGAAGCGGTCGAGAGAGACGGTGCGGACACCGATGCGATCGAATCCGTCTACTCGCGCGTCATCGAAGCGGAAAACTTCGTCTCGGGCCTTTGTCGCTGAGGGGCATTGCGCAAGCGAGTATCGTAAAGTCGGCCGCACACGTCGCGGCATTTCGGCGGTGCGACACACAGTCTCGTGAAGGAACCCATTCCAGCGGCCCGGAAATGTTGACTGGTTCGGGATTTTCGTGAATGACTTCGGCCGTCTTTCAATAGCCTATCTGGATGCCCCCATGACCAAGCTGAACATCATCGCGTTCGACGGCACGCGTTTCGAGATCGATGCCGCCGACGGCTCCACCGTGATGGAGAATGCGGTGCGCAATTCCGTCCCCGGCATCGAGGCAGAGTGCGGCGGCGCCTGCGCCTGCGCGACCTGTCACGTCTATGTCGACGAGGCTTGGACCGAGGCGGTCGGGGCACCTTCGGCCATGGAAGAGGATATGCTCGACTTCGCCGTCGACGTTCAGCCGAACTCGCGCCTCTCCTGTCAGATCAAGGTGACGCCGGCGCTCGATGGTCTCGTCGTGAAGGTTCCCGAGCGTCAGGGCTGAGAAGCAGACAAAAAAAGCCTCGCTCGTCGTGCGTCGAGGAGCGAGGCAAGGGGGGCGCACCGCCAACAGGCGAGGGAGGAGACACCTGCTACCCGAAGATGCGCCGGGGAGAACCTGACAGACCCGAATCTGGCCGGATAAACTCTCTTTGATCACACGTATAATTCTGTTCTTTAGCAAGTTCTACTGTTAGAAATAGCAGGTTATTCACAGGGTGAAACGCAAGTTCCACTCAAGTTTGACGGGGAAAAGCAGGCTTTTCTGGACGGTGAAGGGCGCGCGGACGGCCGAAAGCGTCGGGGTTACCGCTTCGATCGATAGTTGAGGATGCGAATCATCCGCTTCTCGAAATTCGCTGCCTCGACGCGGTCGAACCGCAACTGGTCCTTGTCATGGGCGTTGATGATCCGGTCGGTGGTTTCGGCGACCTTGATCTCCATGGCCAGGCAATTGCCCTGCGGGCGCAGGCCCTTCAGGCTCGTTTCCAGCTTGCGTGCGTATTGACGGGCGATTTCCGCGTGCCGCTCCTCATGTCGGCGGATATCACTGGAAAGCGCATCCCAGATCAGCGCGAGGTCCTTCCCGGCGCGCTTGCGGTTTTTCCACTTCGGCAGGACGAGCTGGGTCTTCAGCGTCACCTTGGCGGAGCCGACGCGGCAACGGCCGCCGGATTCGACATAGGTCACGTCTCCGCCGAAACGGATGCGCGTGGCGCCGGGATGGCGGGCGCCCGTCGACATCGTATAGGGACCCCGCCGCTCCAGTTCGCGGTCGAGATCCTGGGCGGTCGTGCCGCCGATCTGGAAATAGCTGACCGTCTTGTGGACGATCGTCTCGGCGGTCGCCTGGCTGCTCAGGAGAGCGAGGATTGACGCGACGGAAACGAGATACCGGGGGCGGCGCGCAATCTTCATGCTGGATATCCGCTATGTTGTATTCGATAGGACCTTGGGGCATAGGCCCGGCAAGTGCAATATCGAACATGTATCTTTTTTCGCTTCGGGAGGATTCGCCGTGACGATGCAGGCAGGCAGAACGGACTGGCTTCTCGCCCACGGGCGTCGTCTCGATCTCTCGCGCGGGCGGCTGATGGCGATCGTCAACGTCACGCCGGATTCGTTTTCCGACGGCGGGCAGCATTTCGGCGTCGAAAGTGCCGTCGCTCATGGTCTACGGTGCCTTGAGGAAGGGGCGGACATTCTCGACATCGGCGGCGAATCCACTCGGCCGGGCGCGGTCGAAGTCTCTCCCGCCGAAGAGCAGGATCGCATCCTGCCGGTGATCGAACGGCTGGTACGCGAGCGCGATGCGCTGATTTCGGTCGATACCTACCGTGCGGAAACGGCGCGGCTCGCGATTGCCGCCGGCGCCCACATCGTCAATGATGTGCACGGGCTGCAGCGTGAGCCCGACATCGCAAAGGTCGCTGCCGAGACGGGGGCAGGGCTCTGCATCATGCACACGGGCCGTGGTCGCGAGAAGCTCCCAGACATGATCGAGGATCAGTTCCTCTTCCTGACGCGTTCGCTGGATATTGCGGAGGCGGCCGGCATTGCGCGCGGCGCGATCGTTCTCGACCCGGGCTTCGGCTTCGCCAAGGAAACCGAAGCGGAGAATGTCGAGCTCATGGCCCGCCTCGATGAACTGAAGGCTTTTGGCTTGCCGCTTCTCGTCGGGACCTCTCGCAAGCGCTTCCTCGGGACGATCACCGGCCGCAGCACACCGGAGCGTGATGCGGCGACTGCGGCGACGACGGTACTGCTCCGCATGAAGGGGGCGGCCGTTTTCCGGGTCCATAATGTCGCGATCAACAGGGACATGCTTGCGGTTACTGATGCCATTCTGGAGGCCGAACGGCGGGCAAAGGCGGGTAAACGGTGAATATGGACGCTGCGCAGGAATGGCACCGGGCGACGCTCGGCCTCGGCGGCAATATCGGCGATCCTGTCGCTGCGATGGCGGCTGCGCTGCAACGGCTCGATGCGCGCGACGACTGCCGCGTGGTCGCGGTCTCCCGTCTCTATCGCACGCCGCCCTGGGGCAAGACCGACCAGGCGGATTTCTACAATGCCTGCGCGGTGGTCGAGACGCGGCTTTCCCCCGAGGCGTTGCTCGACGCCTGCCTCGAGATCGAGCGGGAGATGAAGCGGGTGAGGCTCGAGCGCTGGGGACCGCGGACGATCGACATGGACGTGCTGACTTACGACGGGGTCGAATCCCGGACCGACCGGCTCGAAATCCCGCATCCGCGGATGAGCGAGCGAGCCTTTGTGCTGATGCCGCTCGCCGACATCGCCGCGTCGATGCGCATCCACGGACGTTCCGTCGCCGCATGGCTCGAGGAGAGCGACAAGACCGGGATCACGGTTGCCAGCGAGAATGGCGAGTGGTGGCGGCGGTAGTTACTTCTTGAGCGAGGCGGAGGCGTCCGCGTCCATCTCGCGGTTGAGCGACAGGCCGATGACCGGGATCATACGGTCCTCGACCTTGACCGAGATGGTGATGTTCATCGCCGTCTCGTTCTGGACGCGAGCGACCATCGCGCCGTTCAGCTTGGCGCGGTTGATGCCCATGACGACCTTGTCGCCGCTGACCGTGCCGGACACGATGTCGAGACCCTTGCCCCCTGCACCATCGAGGAACTTGCCCTGATAGGTGTTGCCGACCTGGGTGATGACTGCGTTCATCGGCTGCGAGAAGACACCGACGCGGCAGGTACCGTCGAGCTTCAGGCCGGTCTCGCCGCTCGACGAGATGCCGGTCAGGTTGCAGGTGAACTTGGTGCCCTTGTACTTGCCGGCGACGATCTCGCCCGGCCCTTTCCAGATACCCGACACGGAATCGAAGAAACGCTTGTCGCGGGATGCCGCTTCGGCGGACGGCGCGGACAGAACCGCGGCGGCAACGGTGAGAGCGGCGAGAGAGCCGATAAAGGACAAGGAACGAAACGACATCGGTTCACCCTGGCACGAGCAACAAAAAGACCCGTCTGGCATCTAACGCGAAATTGGTTAATGCTTGGTTTCCTCGGCCGCGGGCCGTTTACCCTGTTGTACGAAAAGCGAGTCGGAAACCATCCGGTTATTCCTTGCGGGCACCGGGAGCCGAAGTCAAGCGGGGCGCGAGGTCGGCGACGAAATCGCTGATCCCTGGGCGTTTCAACGCTTTGAACGGCAGGGGCCGGCAAAGATCCATGGCGGCGATGCCGATGCGTGCGGTCATCAGGCCGTTGATTACGCCTTCACCGAGCCGTGCGGAGAGCCGCGAGGCGAGGCCGTGACCGAGAATCTGCTGCGCGAGCCCGTCACCGACGGCGATCGAGCCGGTGACGGCGAGATGGGCGAGGACTTCCCTGAAGAGTCGCATCATGCCGAAGGCGCCGGGTCGACCGCCGTAGAGTTCGGCCATCGCCCGGATCAGCCGGACGACCTCGAACAGCACATAGGCGAGGTCGACGACTGCCCGCGGGCTGACCGCGGTGACGACCGAGACGCGCTTGGCGCTTCCGAGGATCAGCGCGCGCGCCTTGAGGTCGAGCGGGGCGAGCAGCTCGCGTTCGGCAAGGGCGATGAGATGCGGCGCGTCGATGACGTCGTCGCGAGCCGCTTCCAGCGTCGCACGTCCGCGTGCGGTCTCCGGGCGTCCGGCGACCAGTTTGACGAGACGGTCGACGATGGTGCGCGCGGCGCGCGGGCGGGTGCCGGCAGCGGCCGTCTCCGCCTCGGTCTTCAGCGACTGGACGGCATCGAGCCGCCACACGCCGAGTATTTCACGCCCGACGGCGACGGCAAGTGCAGCCAAGCCGACGGCGAGCACGGCAAGGGCGGCGTAGCCGAGCCAGTCGGAACGGGTGAAGAGATCGCGCAGGAGACTGTCGACCCAAAGGCCGAGCGCCAGCGACAGCAGGATCGAGAAAGCGCCGAGCGCCAGCTTTGCGAAGGAGAAGCGCCGGGGCCGAGGTGTCGCGACCGGAGCGTCCGCGATCTCCGACAGGTCGTTCGTCGAGAGAAACGGATCGTCCGCCTCGGCGACCACCGCAACCTCGTGATCGAAGCTGCGCGGCGCACGGGCCTGCGGCTGCGCCGGTGCCGCGTGCTCCTGTGGCTCGACCGTGAAGGCTGCCGGCCGACGCCCGTTTTCCGGCGGATGGGACGGTGATTTCTTCGTCATGCCAGTTTATCCCCGAGCAGGAACTGCATGGCCCTGTCGAGCCGGATGTGCGGGACGGAAAGGGTAATTCCGCCTCCGGTCTCCTCGATCTGTGGCGGACGGAAGCGCACGATGTTGAGTTCCGGCAGGTAGGCGCCGTGGCTGGCATCGTCCACGCTGCGGAAGAACCGTTCGGGGTCGGCCGGCAGGTCGCCCGGGAAAATGGCGGTCTTGCGGTTGCCGTCGAAGCGTTCCTTGCCGACGGTCTCGCCCGCCATCGGCGTGCCGACCACCACAGGCAGTTCGTCGCCGTTCTGCTTCACGGTCGCTTCCCGGGTCGCACGCACGGAGGCGATCGCCATCACCTCGATACCCGCGCCGGTCATGCCGATGCGGGTCGTCGCCCGGTCGACGAGACGGCGGGTGATCGCCTCGAGCCGGTCGTGGCTCTCGTGATGCAGGTGGTCGGCCTTGGTCGCGGCGACAAGCACCCGGTCGATGCGCCGGCGAACGAGTGCCGTGAGGAAGGAGTTCGAACCCGCACGGAAACAGGCGAGCACGTCGGTGAGGGCGCGTTCGAGGTCCTGCACGGCTTCCGGCCCGCGATTGATCGCCTGCAGGGCGTCGACCAGCACGATCTGCCGGTCGAGCCGCGCGAAATGTTCGCGGAAGAAGGGTTTGACCACGACCGATTTGTAGGCCTCGTAGCGGCGCTCCATCATCGCCCGGAGCGAGCCTTTCGGCGCCCTGGTGTCCGGCAGGTCCGGCAGGGGGGCGAAGGTGAGGGCAGGCGAGCCGTCGAGGTCGCCCGGCATCAGAAAACGTCCGGGCGGCAGTGTCGAGAGCGAGCGCTCGTCCGCCCTGCAGGCCCTGAGATAGGCGGTGAACCGTTCGGCGAGTTCCCGGGCGAGCGTCTCGTCGGCCGGTGCGTCGCCGTCGACCGTCGCCGTTCGTTCCAGCCATTCGCGCGAAAGTTCCGCCCGGATGCCGGTCCGCGCAAGCCCCACCGTGGCGGCGCTGAAGTCGCGATAGTCCTGGCTAAGCAGCGGCAGGTCGAGAAGCCACTCGCCGGGGTAGTCGACGATGTCGACGGAAAGCCGGCCCGGCGAGAAGAGGCGATTCCAGCCGCTGGCGCTCTCATAGGCGATCGTCAGGCGCAGTTCGGAGATTGCGCGGGTGGAATCCGGCCAGATGCGGTCCTTCACGAGCGCGCGGATGTGATCCTCGTACTGGAAGCGCGGCACCGCGTCGTCCGGTTGCGGCTCGAGCCTCGTCGCGGAGATGCGTCCCGCCTGCAGAGGTTCGAAGAGCGGCAGACGACCACCATGCAGGAGATTGTGGATGAGCGAGGAGATGAACACCGTCTTGCCGGCGCGGGCAAGGCCGGTCACGCCGAGACGGATCGACGGGTTGACGAGGTTTGCCGCCCGGTCTGCCAGATTGTCGAAGGCGATCGCGGCCTCGTCGGCGAAGGATGTCATGGATGGCGGCAAGTCGGGTATCCCTGCGGCAGCGTCACGGTTTCGGCTGAGCGTCCGAAGGACGGGCCGAGCGCAAATATAGGCAGCGGAGGGGCGAGGCGAAAGGGCAGCGCAGCATATCCGCGGCCTTTCGCCGCCTCAGGCCGTTCATCCGGCCAGGAAATCCGCGAGCATCCAGGCGCTGTTGTCCGGTGTTACCCCTGCCGCACGATCGAGGACGGCAAGGCCGGCCGTCGGGAAGCCTTCGGGTACCGCCGCCTGCGCCGCCTCGCTGCCGGCGAGCAGGAACAGCGCCTCCTCGATCGAAGGGTTGTGCCCGACAAGCATCACCGAGCCGTAATCCTTCAGCGCGCCGAGTATGTCGAAATAGCTGTCGGCGGGGCAGTTGTAGAGCTCGTCGAGATAGCGAAACTCGGTCCGCGTCGCGTATGCGCCCCGGAAGGCATCGGCGGTTTCGCGGCACCGCCGGGCAGTCGAACTGACGATCAGGTCGGGGCGGTAGCCGCGCTCGATTGCCTGTTCGGCGACGCTTGCAGCCTCCTGGCGACCGGCGTCGTTCAGCGCCCGGTCGAAGTCGCGTTCCCCCGGTTGCGCCCAACCGGATTTCGCATGCCGCAGCAGGTAGATACGATTTTGGGGTGGCGTCACCGAGGTCATCCGTTCAGCTTTCTGCGACTGCGCGTGCCCTCTGACTAGCTTCACTGGGGGATGGCCGTCAACTGGGCTTCCGTAGTGCTCCCTTACGCAAGGGGAAGTGCGGGGGCGACCGGCAGCAAGCGTCTCGAATTTGGAAATAATGCTTAAGAAATAGACATTTAGATTAATTATATGACAGAATTAAAAATGGTTTAAAGCCGGTTGTAAGGCTTGAATGCGCTTTAGCGAAAGGATATACAGCCGCCCATTGAGATGTTCTTCAGGAGAATCGCGTTGAGTGAGAAGATCGATCTTAGCAATTATGTGCTCTCGGAAGACGATGAGTTCATGAACGCGAACCAACGGGCCTACTTCCGCGCAAAGCTTATAGCCTGGAAAAACGACATTCTTCGCGAGGCCCGCGAAACGCTTGACCATCTTGCCGAGGAAAGTGCCAACCACCCCGATCTCGCCGATCGCGCATCGTCGGAGACGGACCGTGCCATCGAGCTTCGGGCCCGTGACCGGCAGCGCAAGCTGATCTCCAAGATCGACGCGGCGCTGCAGCGTATCGAGGACGGCACCTACGGGTATTGCGAGGAGACCGGTGAGCCGATCGGACTGAAGCGTCTGGACGCCCGCCCGATCGCCACGTTGTCGATCGAGGCGCAGGAGCGCCACGAGCGACGCGAAAAGGTTTACCGGGACGAGTGACCGGATTTCGAAGCCCGCTCCTCGGAGCGGGCTTTTTTGTCACGCTGCCGTTTCTCCGTTCGGCGCGGGCAGGACTGCGACGCCAATCGTGAAGGTCACCCGTCGCGGCTCGCCGACATCTCTCCGAATATGCGGGCGATTTCCTTCTGCAGGCTCGGCTCTTCAGCGGCATCGGAAGGGCGGTTGCCGGCGATGTCCACCTTCGGTGCGCCGACGACCGGCGGAATGCCGACGGGGCGTTCGGGCCTGATCGCGGGTGCGGCGGCGGTGTCGGTCGCAGGGACAGGCGCCGCCGACGCAGTTGCCGCGAGGTGGCGTTCCATCTCTTCTTCCAGAACCCGTTCGAAATCGCTCGGGATTCGCTGTTTCGGTGCCTCGTCCACCTTTGGTTCTTCCAGGGACGGCTGCGGCTCGGGGGCGAGTTCCGGCTCCGCCGCGGTTGTCTCCGTCAATTCCGGCATGACGCGGCCACGAGCCGCTTCGAGGATATCCTCAGCCTGGGCGGAAGCGAGCGAAACATCACTGTCTTGCGTCGGGGCGGCCGGCGCGGCGGCTTCCACAGGCTGGGTGGGGGCCGCAACCGCGGCAGGTGTCGCCGCGGTCATCGACGGGCGGCTCGGAGGCAGAACCAGCGGAGGTTCGACCGGTGATGCGGTCGCTATTTCGGACTTTGGTGGTTCCGTTGCTGCGACGACCGGTACGATCGTAACCGGGGCGTCATCCCTGACGACTGCAGGGGCGGCTACAGGCTGGATGGGCGCCGGGCTCGGCGGCGGTGCGGACGCGGCTATGTCTGCGGCCGGAACCGGCTGTGGCGCCGGCTGCTTTCTCAGCGCCGGCTCGATTGCCGCGGCCGCGGTGACGGTACGCATGGGCTCCGCGGCCGGTTTGACCGGTGCCGGCGGCTGTCGCGGCGGTTCGCGACGAATGGGTGCTGCGACCGGCTCCGGCCTGTTTGCCGGGAGCTCGGGCTCGGGACGGATGGCGGCGATTGCTGCCGCCGGTTTGGGAATCGCCACAGGCTCGCGATCACCCGGCCGGTCTTCGTGTGCGAGCGGGACGGCCTGCGACGGCGACACGGGCGTGGCCGACAGGTAGGCGCGTTCGTCGCCGATCCCGCTTTCGATGACGATGTCGGTCGGCCCGCCGATCATGACGAGATGTTCGACATTGTCGCGGCGCACGAGCACGAGGCGGCGGCGCGCGTCGACCGCGGCGGCATCGAGGACCTGCAGGCGCGGCTGCCTGTTGCGCCCGCCGCGCACGAAGGGCGAGGGCGCCCGCTTGCGCAGCAGCCAGAGCACGATGAACAGGCACAGGAGCGCCAGGCTGACACCCAGTGCCGCGACCAGGAAACGATTGCCGTAAGCGGCGACGAGTTCTTCGATCATGTCGGCCCTCCTTTTTCCCGCTTTGTGGCAGAAGACCGCCGGCAGCGCAATGCGATCACCGGGCAGCGTCCTCCCGCAGGCGCTCGCGAACAATCCGGTTGCCCGGATGTTCTGCGTCAAATGCGGCTTTCCTGTGGGATTGCCTGTGTATGGCAGACCTCAAACTGTGGGGGCGGAGCTTTTTGCCGTACCTGCAACTTGCTAAACATGGCAGAAAGGTCCGATTCTGCCGATCTTCACGAGTAGGCGGATTGTCGGGCGGTAACGACGAGGCGTTCATGACGAGATTGCAACAGGCCGGCGAAAGCGATGCGCCCTTGGTCGACCGGGGTAACCGGTCCGGTGCGGCCATACGCATCATCGTGTTGGCGGTCGTGCTGCTCGCCGCCGCGGTCGCCTTCGTCCTCTTCAAGGATCAGCTCGAGAACGAATTCGTCCTCGGTATCCTCGGCGTGCTGGCGATGATGGGAATATTCTTCCTCGTCTCGGCGATGATCGGCTTCGTCGCCGTGATGCCGCAGTCGCAGTCCGACACGCTGGCCCGCAGCTTTCTCGCGAGCCAGCCAGAAGGTACGCTGATCACCGACGACAACGGCCGCATCGTTTTCGCAAACGCGGCCTACGGGCGGATCACCGGCGCCAGGAAGTCGACCGAAGTACAGACGCTGGAGGCTCTGCTCTCGCGCCATCGCGAATCGAGCGAGGCACTCTATCGGCTCGCCAACGGTTTGCGCACGGGCCGCGAGGGCTATGAGGAGTTTCGGCTCCTGAAGCCGCTCGGTCCGGTGACCGGCAACGGCTCCGGCGCCCACTGGTATCGGCTGAAGGCGCGGCTGCTGCCGCTCGAAGGCAGCGCCAAGGTGCTGCAGATCTGGCAGATCACCGACATCACGTCGGAGCGCGAGGACCAGGAGCGCTTCTTCAAGGAACTGCAGCACGCGATCGACTACCTCGATCACGCGCCGGCGGGCTTCTTCTCGGCCGGGCGAAAGGGCGAGATCTACTATCTCAATGCGACGCTCGCCGAATGGCTCGGCATCGATCTCACGCAGTTCTCGCCGGGTTCGCTCACCGTCGCCGAACTGGTCGCGGGCGAGGGAATGGCGCTCATCGAATCGGTACAGGCGGCGCCCGGCTCGACCAAGACGGAGACCTTCGATCTCGACCTGCGCTGCGCCAACGGCCAAAGCCTGCCGGTGCGGCTCATCCATCGCGTCCGTGCCGCCCGCGACGGTGCGCCGGGCGAAAGCCGCTCGATCGTGCTGGCGCGGCGGGACGACCACAGCGGCGACCAGTCGGCATCGATCGCCTCGATGCGGTTCACGCGCTTCTTCAACAACACGCCGATGGCGATCGCCTCCGTCGACGGCGAGGGCCGAATTCTCCGGACCAACGCGCCCTTCCTCAAGCTCTTCTCGGACCTCGTCGGTCGCGACGACGTCGATCGCGGTGCGAGCCTCGACGTGGTTTTCCACGAGAGCGAACGCGAACGTTTCAGCCAAGCGCTTGCCGCCGCGAAGAACCGTCAGGTGGATATCGCGCCGATCGACAGCCGGCATCCGAACAACGAGACGCGGCATTTCCGTTTCTACGTCAACGCGGTCATCGACCAGAGCGACGAGGCGCCGGAAGAGGCGGCGATCGTCTATGCGGTCGACGTGACCGACCAGAAGGCGCTCGAAACCCAGATGGCGCAGACCCAGAAGATGAATGCGGTCGGAACGCTCGCCGGCGGTATCGCCCACGACTTCAACAACGTGCTGACGGCGATCTTGCTTTCCTCCGACCATCTCCTGCTGCAGGCCCGGCCGTCGGACGCGAGCTTCGCAGACCTGATGGAGATCAAGCGCAACGCCAACCGGGCTGCCGTGCTGGTGCGGCAATTGCTCGCCTTCTCGCGCAAGCAGACGATGCGCCCGTCGGTGCTGAACCTCACCGATGTCATCGGCGACCTGCGCATGCTGGTCGACCGCCTGATCTCGGGTACGGCGGTGAAGCTCCAGGTCGACTACGGCCGCGACCTATGGCCGGTGAAGACGGACCTTTCGCAGTTCGAGCAGGTGCTGATCAATCTCTGCGTGAACGCGCGCGATGCCATGCCACAGGGCGGCACGATCACCATTTCCACCCGCAACATCACGGCGGAGCAGGCCGCTGCCTACCACTACCGTGAACTGCCTGCCGAAGAGTTCGTGCTGGTCGAGGTGGCCGACACCGGAACCGGGATCGCGCCGGAGATCATGGAGAAGATCTTCGAGCCCTTCTTCACCACCAAGGAAGTGGGCAAGGGGACGGGGCTCGGTCTTGCGATGGTCTACGGGATCGTCAAGCAGTCCGGCGGCTACATCTATCCCGAATCCGAGGTCGGCAAGGGAACCGCCTTCCGTATCTTCCTGCCCCGGCACGTGGCCGAGATCGCGCCTGTTCCCGCCGGCGGCGAGGCCGGAGCCGCGGATACCGAAGCTCGTCCGGCGGCGGTTTCGGAGCCCGCCGACCTCACAGGCAAGTCGGCGGTCGTTCTCCTCGTCGAGGACGAGGAGGCGGTGCGACGCGGCGGCAAGCGCATGCTGGAGACCCGCGGATACACGGTGCACGAGGCCGGCTCGGGCGTCGAGGCGCTCGACATCATGGACGAGCTCGACGGCGCCGTGGACATCGTCGTCTCCGACGTCGTCATGCCGGAAATGGACGGACCGACGCTGCTGCGGGAACTACGCAAGAAATATCCGGACCTGAAATTCATCTTCGTCTCGGGCTATGCCGAGGACGCGTTCGCCCGCAACCTGCCGGCCGACGCGAAGTTCGGCTTTCTGCCGAAGCCGTTCTCGCTGAAGCAGCTCGCCGTTGCGGTTCGTGAAATGCTGGACGGGGACGACTGAACGGCGACGTTTCGGTGTCGCGCACGCATCGGCAGGTCGTGCGAGATGACAAGGGAAGAAGAGGATCAGGCCGGCGAAAGACTGACGTAGCGGAATGTATCTCCCGCTACGTTAGCTATGATCGCGAGGGTGCTCAGTCGTTCATCGCGACGGCGATTTCCGCAGCGAGGCGGGCATTGTTCTCGACCAGCGCGATATTGGTCTTGAGGCTGCGGCCGGCGGTCAGATGGAAGATGTTGTCGAGCAGGAACGGCGTCACATCCTTGCCCGTCACCTCTTCGCGCTCGGCACTGGCGAGCGCGCGACCGATATAGATCTCCATCTCCTCGCGGGGGATTTCGTGTTCCTCCGGCACCGGATTGGCGATCAGCATGCCGCCCTCGATGCCGAGTTGCTCGCGCATCCGCTGGAAATTGGCGATGGCCGCGGGGCTGGAGAGCGAGAGCGGGCTACGCAGGCCGGAATCGCGCGACCAGAAGGCGGGAAACTCCTCGCTGTCGTAGGTGACGACCGGAACGCCACGCGTTTCCAGGAATTCGAGCGTTTTCGGAATGTCGAGGATCGCCTTCGGACCCGCGGAAACGACGATGACCGGCGTGCGGGCGAGCTCTTCGAGGTCGGCCGAGATGTCGAGGCTTTCCTCGGCGCCGCGATGGACGCCGCCGATGCCGCCAGTGGCGAAGACCGAGATGCCGGCACGGCTTGCAGCGATCATGGTCGCGGCCACCGTCGTTGCGCCGCTGCGGCGTTCGGCGAGCGCGAAGGCGATGTCGGCGCGCGAGAGCTTCATGACGCCGGTCATCTGCGCAAGCGCCGCGATCTGTGCGTCCTCGAGGCCGATGTGCAGGATGCCGTCGATGACTGCGATGGTCGCCGGCACGGCGCCCTTCTCGCGAATGATCGCTTCGACGCTGCGCGCCATCTCCAGATTGCCGGGGAAGGGCATGCCATGGGTGATGATCGTCGATTCCAGCGCCACGATCGGCGCGCCGCGGACCTTGGCGGCGGCGACTTCCTTCGAATAGACGATCGGCAGCAGGGGCGAAATGGCTTTGGTCATGGGAGGTTCCGGGTTTCGAGACTGCAGGTCATGACAGGATTTTCGCGTCCGGCACAAGGGGCATATACGAATTGGCGAGATCGCGGGAGAGGTTTTCCGCGGTTGCGTGCGGCGAGCGAAGGGTAATGGCCGCAAGCGCGGCTCCGTGACGCAGTGCCTCGCCGAGGCTGCAGCCTCCGATGCAGGCCGAGATGACGCCGGACGCAAAGGCGTCGCCGGCGCCGGTGACGTCGACCACGCTGTCGAGCCGCGGCGGCGAAAGGATCGCTGTTTCTGTCTCGTCGAACGCGACGACGGCTTCGGCGCCGCAGGTGACGACGCCGCCCTTGAGACCCTTTTCCCGCAGAAGCGCGGGCCAGCCGGCGGGATCATCGGGGCGGGCGCCGGTGAGGGCCTCGGCCTCCGCCGCGTTCATGAACAGCATGGTGAGGTCGGTGAAGCAGGGCAGCAGACGCACGACCTTCGCCGGCGAAATCGCGATCGCGAAGACCGGCAGGCCACGCGCGGCGGCGGCATCGGCAAGCGCTGTGAGCGTCTCCGCCGGCAGATTGGCGTCGCAGAGCACGTGGCGTGCTTCGCCGAGCGCGGCGCGGAAGGAGAGGGTGCGGGTACGGCGTGGCCCGAAGAGGTCGTAGAGCTCCATATCGGCAAGCGCGATGACGAGATTACCGTCCGCCTCGAGGATCGCCGTGTAGCTCGGCGTGGCGCGATCGAGAAAGACGACCGGACAATCGTCGATGCCGACGCGGAGGGCTTCGGCCGAGACGGCGATTCCTGCCGCGTCACCGCCGCGCGGCGCGATCAGCCTGACCTCGTGGCCGAGCCGGGCGAGATTGCGGGCAGCGTTGAAGCCGCCGCCGCCCGGTTCTTCAAACCAGCGACCGGGATTGCTCGCCCCCATGACAGTCGTGCCGGCGATCCGTCCGCGGCGGTCGATGTGGGCGCCGCCGACGACGAGAAGGGAACCACTCATGCGCGCTTCCCGGAGCATTGCGGGCGCGACGAATCGCAAGCGGCCGCAGGTGCGGCGAAAGCACGGCGGGGCATGAGCGACGGTACACGGTACGTCGCCTGAAACATAAAGTGAACATCCTGCGAAGTCGCAAGTCTATTCAGCAGGTTGAACAGGGATTGCCAGATGAGAACAAAACGTGTACGCATGGTCCGTCGGCTGCTTCATTGCCTATGCGGCTTCAATAACCTAAAGGTGGATCGAATGGCACAAAATTCTTTGCGGCTCGTAGAGGACAAATCGGTGGACAAAAGCAAGGCACTTGAAGCGGCACTTTCGCAGATCGAGCGAAATTTCGGCAAGGGCTCGATCATGAAGCTCGGCGCGAACGAGAGCGTGGTCGAGATCGAGACGGTTTCCACCGGGTCGCTGAGCCTCGACATCGCGCTCGGCATCGGTGGCCTGCCGAAGGGGCGCATCGTCGAGATTTACGGTCCCGAAAGCTCGGGCAAGACGACGCTCGCACTGCAGACGATCGCCGAATCGCAGAAGAAGGGCGGTATCTGCGCCTTCGTCGACGCCGAGCACGCGCTCGATCCGGTCTATGCCCGTAAGCTCGGGGTCGACCTGCAGAACCTCCTCATTTCACAGCCTGACACCGGCGAACAGGCGCTCGAAATCACCGACACGCTGGTGCGCTCGGGCGCGATCGACGTGCTCGTCGTCGACTCGGTCGCCGCACTCACGCCGCGCGCCGAAATCGAGGGCGAGATGGGCGACAACCTGCCGGGCATGCAGGCCCGCCTGATGAGCCAGGCGTTGCGCAAGCTCACCGCCTCGATCTCCCGCTCGAACTGCATGGTCATCTTCATCAACCAGATCCGCATGAAGATCGGCGTGATGTTCGGTTCGCCGGAAACGACGACCGGTGGTAATGCGCTCAAGTTCTACGCCTCCGTTCGCCTCGACATCCGCCGCATCGGCGCCGTCAAGGAGCGCGAGGAGGTCGTCGGCAACCAGACGCGCGTGAAGGTCGTCAAGAACAAGATGGCGCCGCCCTTCAAGCAGGTCGAGTTCGACATCATGTACGGCGAGGGCGTCTCCAAGACCGGCGAACTCGTCGATCTCGGCGTCAAGGCCGGGATCGTCGAAAAGTCCGGCGCCTGGTTCTCCTACAACAGCCAGCGGCTCGGTCAGGGACGCGAGAACGCCAAGACTTTCCTGCGGGACAATCCGGAGCTTGCCCAGGAGATCGAGATGGCGCTGCGCCAGAATGCCGGGCTGATCGCCGATCGTTTCCTGCAGAATGGTGGTCCGGACGCCGGCGACGGTGATGGTTCCGCGGACATGTGATCCGCAATCATTTCAACGACCGACAGAGCGCCGGTCCGATATCGGAAGATGTCGGGCCGGTTTTTTTCCGTGCGGCTGGACAGTGCCGGTCACGGACGATAAAAGCCTTTGGTTTTTAGGCTTTGGCCGGCATCCGGCAGCAATGAAGGGCGTGACATGAGCGGCGTAAATGACATCCGGTCGACTTTTCTCGATTACTTCAAGGCAAATGGCCATGAAGTCGTGTCGTCGAGCCCGCTCGTGCCGCAAAACGACCCGACGCTGATGTTCACAAATGCCGGCATGGTGCAGTTCAAGAACGTCTTCACCGGCCTCGAGCAGCGTCCCTACAAGACGGCAGCAACCGCGCAGAAGTGCGTGCGCGCCGGCGGCAAGCATAACGACCTCGACAATGTCGGCTATACCGCGCGTCACCACACCTTCTTCGAGATGCTTGGCAACTTTTCTTTCGGTGACTACTTCAAGGAGCGGGCGATCGAGCTTGCCTGGAACCTGATCACCAAGGAATTCGGGCTTGCCAAGGACCGGCTCTGCGTCACCGTCTACCATACCGATGACGAGGCGTTCGGCCTGTGGAAGAAGATTGCCGGCCTTGCCGACGAGAAGATCATCCGCATCCCGACTAGCGACAATTTCTGGGCGATGGGCGATACCGGCCCCTGCGGCCCGTGCTCAGAGATCTTCTACGACCACGGCGACCACATCTGGGGCGGCCCTCCCGGGTCGCCGGAGGAAGACGGCGACCGCTTCATCGAGATCTGGAACCTCGTCTTCATGCAGTACGAGCAGATCACCAAGGAGGAGCGCGTCGACCTGCCGCGGCCGTCGATCGACACAGGCATGGGCCTCGAGCGCATCGCAGCCGTCCTGCAGGGCCAGCACGACAACTACGACATCGACCTCTTCCGCGCGCTGATCGAGGCTTCCGTCGAACTCACCGGGGTCAAGGCCGAGGGCGAGCGTCGTGCCAGCCACCGCGTCATCGCCGACCACCTCCGTTCGTCCGCCTTCCTGATCGCCGACGGCGTCCTGCCGTCCAACGAGGGCCGTGGCTACGTGCTTCGTCGCATCATGCGCCGCGCCATGCGCCACGCGGAGCTTCTCGGTGCCCGCGAACCGGTCATCTACAAGCTCCTACCCGTGCTCGTGCAGCAGATGGGCCGGGCCTATCCCGAACTCGCACGCGCCGAGGCGCTCATTTCCGAGACGCTGAAGCTCGAGGAAACCCGCTTCCGCAAGACGCTGGAGCGCGGCCTCAGCCTGCTGTCGGAGGCCACGGCCGATCTTTCGAAGGGCGACAGTCTCGACGGCGAAACCGCCTTCAAGCTCTATGATACCTACGGCTTCCCGCTCGATCTCACGCAGGACGCGCTGCGCAACCGCGGCATCGGCGTCGATCTCACCGGCTTCAACGACGCGATGCAGCGCCAGAAGGCGGAAGCCCGCGCCCACTGGGCGGGTTCCGGCGACAAGGCGACCGAGGCCGTCTGGTTCGAGCTCAAGGAGAAGTTCGGCGCGACCGAATTCCTCGGCTATTCCTCCGAAAGTGCGGAGGCCGAGGTACAGGCCATCGTCAAGGATGGCGCGGTCGTCGATAGTGCCTCCAAGGGCGAAACCGTGCAGGTGGTCGTCAACCAGACGCCGTTCTACGGTGAATCGGGTGGTCAGGTCGGCGACACCGGTGTGATTGCCGGCGACAACGCGAAGCTCGAAGTTTCCGAGACGCAGAAGAAGGGCGAAGGTCTCTTCGTCCATACCGCGACGGTGACCGAAGGCACGCTGCGCGCGGGCGATGCCGTGGTGATGACCGTCGACCATGCCCGCCGCTCGCGGCTGCGCGCAAACCACTCGGCGACGCACCTCATCCATGAGGCGCTGCGCGAGGTACTCGGCACCCATGTCGCGCAGAAGGGCTCGCTGGTCGCGCCGGAGCGCCTGCGTTTCGACGTGTCGCATCCAAAGCCGATGTCGGCCGAGGAGTTGAAGGTCGTCGAGGCGATGGCGAACGAGATCGTCACCCAGAACACGCCGGTGACCACCCGCCTGATGAGCGTCGACGATGCGATCGCCGAGGGTGCGATGGCGCTGTTCGGTGAAAAGTACGGCGACGAGGTCCGCGTCGTGTCGATGGGGACTGCGATCCACGGCCCGAAGGCCGGAAAGCCCTATTCGGTCGAGCTCTGCGGCGGCACGCATGTCTCCGCCACCGGCGACATCGGCCTCGTGCGCATCCTTTCGGAAAGCGCGGTCGGTGCAGGCGTTCGCCGCATCGAGGCGGTGACCGGCGAGGCGGCGCGTGCCTATCTCTCCGAGCAGGACGAGCGCGTGAAGCAGGTCGCGACGGCGCTGAAGGTACAGCCAGCGGACGTGGTCACGCGCGTCGAGCAGCTTGTCGAGGAGCGCCGCAAGCTGGAACGCGAGCTTGCCGATGCCAAGCGCAAGCTCGCCATGGGCGGCGGTGGTCAGGCTGCCGCCGATGAGGGAGCCCGCGAGATCGGCGGTGTGAAGTTCCTCGGTCGCGTGCTCAAGGGCGTCGAAGCCAAGGACCTGAAGGGGCTCGTCGACGAGAGCAAGGCAGGTCTCGGTTCCGGTGTCGTGACGCTGATTGCCGTCTCCGAGGATGGCAAGGCGAGCGTCGTCGTCGGTGTTACCGATGATCTCACCGGCCGCTACAGCGCAGTCGAACTCGTGCGCCTCGCCTCTGCTGCCGTCGGCGGCAAGGGCGGTGGCGGCCGCGCCGACATGGCCCAGGCCGGCGGCCCGGATGGCGAAAAAGCGGATGCTGCGATCGCCGCCGTCGAAAAGGCCCTCGCCGCGTAAGGCGGCGGCGTCACGGGCGCAAATCGGCTCGGCATTTTCGAAATCTTCATGCTTGCCGTATAAGGCGGTCGAGACGAATTGGGGATGCCGTGGCCACTCTCTTTCACGTGCCGACATTGATGGCCTGCCTGCTGGCGATCTGGGTGGTCTTCGCCGTATTGCTGACGATGGCCTGGTCTCTGGAACGGCAGCGTCCGGAACTGGCGATCTGGAGTGTCGGCTTCTGGCTCGGCGCCCTCGGCGCCCTGTTCTTGTCGCTGCGGACGATCTTGCCGGAGGGGTTCACGATCGGGCTCGGAAACGGCCTGCTCATCCTGGCGACAGGGCTTGCGTGGCTCGGGATTCGGGCGTTCGACGGCCTCTCGCTCAAGTTCTGGGTACCGGTCGTTCCGACTGTCATCTGGTTCGGCGCGTTCCTGTTCTGGCCGGGTTTCCGTGAGGATGTGAACGCCCGAATAGCGCTCGTTTCGGTCATCATCATTGTTTTCAGCGTGATGTTCATCCGCAGCATGTGGCAGGGTGAGGCGATCGAGCCGCTGCCCTCCCGCAAACTGGTGATGGGCACAATGGCCGTGCACGGCGTGATCAACGCCGTCCGATTGCCGCTGGTGGTGGTCGCCCCGGTCATGGAACAGGGAGGCATTGCCCTTTCCGCCTGGCACGGCGTCTTCACCTTTGAGATCGTCGTCAACACACTCTTCTGCGGAATGGCGCTCTTTTCGCTCGGCCGCGAGCGGGTGACGGCGGAATACAAGCGGGCATCCCAGATCGACGCGCTGACGGGAGTCTTCAATCGCCGTGCCTTCAGCGACCACGTCGATGGTTGCCGCCGTCGCGGCGTGGGAGGCGCGATCGCACTTCTCGATCTCGACCACTTCAAGCGCGTCAACGACACCTACGGCCATGGTGCGGGCGACAAGGTGCTCTGCGCCTTCGTCGCGATGGTTCAGGACATCCTGCCGCAGGATGCGGTCTTCGGGAGGCTGGGTGGCGAGGAGTTCGCGGTCTACCTGCCGGCGCGCAATCGGGGCGAGGCCCATGCCGTCTGCGAGCGGCTTCGGCGGGCGGCGGAGGCCCTTCCCGTCGACTGGAAGGGGAACCGGCTCACGTTGACCGTCAGTATCGGCCTTTGTGGGGATGTTCCCGCCGGCGTCGATCTCGGCGTCGTGCTCGGCCTGGCCGACCGCGCGCTCTACGCAGCAAAGCGAAACGGCCGCAACCGGATCGCATTTGCCGATGGTTCGGAAGGACAGGGTGAGCTTCTCCCGCGCGTCGGGCCAGCGGAGGCGGCCTGCCAGACCAGCACATCGTCTGCGGAGCATCAGGCGTCTTCCTGATCGACGGCGACTCGATATCCGTTGCGGATCAGGCCTTCTGCATGGCCTGCATGGCAGCCTCGTCGAGCGCCGCGGCGCGGGCGGCGGCCGGCCGATCGGTCACGTGTGCAAGGTAGGCCGCGAAGGCGGGACGCCGTTCGATCGACCCCATATGCAGACCCCAGCCGATTTGAGATCCGACATAGACATCGGCGGCGGTAAAGCGGTCGCCGGCGACGAAGGGCGTTCGAGAAACGGCATATTCGAGCGTGTCCATCACGTCCTCGAAGGAGCCGTAACCGATCATGCCCCGCCTGTCAGCGGGAACCTCGAAGCCGAGGGCGCGGTTGGACGTTGCAGCCTCCAGCGGACCTGCCGCGAAGAAGAGCCAGCGATAGTAGCTGCCGCGCTTGTTCGCCGGCGGCGCGAGACCCGCGTCCGGGAAGGCGTCGGCGAGATAGACGCAGATGGCCGCGCATTCGGTGACCACCGTCTCGCCGTGGCGGATCGAAGGCACCTTGCCCATCGGGTTGACGGCGCGATATTCGGGCGACTTCATCGGTGCGCCGAAGGGCACGATCTCGGTCCGGTACGGTTGCCCGGTCTCCTCCAGCATCCAGCGGACGATGCGTCCGCGCGACATCGGATTGGTGTAGAAGGTCAGTTCCGTCATGCGCAATCCTCCTCTGTGCTGATATCGCGGTTTCGCGTGGACGGAAGTTGAGCGCTCAACGCGAGCACACGCAACAAAAAACCCGGCACGAGGCCGGGTTTTCGTCATTTTCCGGTGCCGATGGCTCAGGCGGCCATGGCCTTCTTGAGGTTCTCGTCGACCTTGTCGAGGAAGGCCGTTGTGGAGAGCCACGGCTGGTCGGGACCGATGAGCAGCGCCAGGTCCTTGGTCATGAAGCCGCTTTCGACGGTGTCGACGCAGACCTTTTCGAGCGTCGTCGCGAACTTGGCCAGTTCGGCATTGTCGTCGAGCTTGGCGCGATGTGCGAGGCCGCGGGTCCAGGCGAAGATCGAGGCGATCGAGTTCGTCGAGGTTTCCTGGCCCTTCTGGTGCTGGCGGTAGTGACGGGTGACCGTGCCGTGGGCGGCTTCGGCTTCCACCGTCTTGCCGTCGGGGGTGAGCAGCACCGAGGTCATCAGGCCCAGCGAGCCGAAGCCCTGCGCGACGGTGTCGGACTGCACGTCGCCGTCGTAGTTCTTGCAGGCCCAGACATAGCCGCCGGACCACTTCAGTGCCGAGGCGACCATGTCGTCGATCAGGCGGTGCTCGTAGGTGATTCCGGCTTCGTCGAACTGCGCCTTGAACTCGGCCTCGTAGACTTCCTGGAAGATGTCCTTGAAGCGGCCGTCATAGGCCTTGAGGATGGTGTTCTTGGTCGAGAGATAGACCGGCCATTTGCGCATCAGGCCGTACATCATCGAGGCGCGGGCGAACTCGCGGATCGACTCGTCGAGGTTGTACATCGCCATGGCGACGCCGGCGCCGGGAGCCTGGTAGACTTCCTTCTCGATGACCTGGCCGTCTTCGCCGACGAACTTGATGGTCAGCGTGCCCTTGCCCGGGAACTTGAAGTCGGTCGCCTTGTACTGGTCGCCGAAGGCGTGACGGCCGACGACGATCGGCTTGGTCCAGCCCGGAACGAGACGCGGCACGTTCTTGCAGATGATCGGCTCGCGGAAGATCACGCCGCCGAGGATGTTGCGGATGGTGCCGTTCGGGCTCTTCCACATTTCCTTGAGGCCGAATTCCTTCACGCGGGCTTCGTCCGGGGTGATCGTGGCGCACTTGATGCCGACGCCATGCTTCTTGATGGCGTTGGCGGCGTCGATGGTCACCTGGTCGTTGGTCGCATCGCGGTTTTCGACGGAGAGGTCGTAGTATTCGATCGGAAGATCGAGGTAGGGCAGGATCAGCTTTTCCTTGATGAACTGCCAGATGATGCGGGTCATCTCGTCGCCGTCGAGATCGACGACCGGGTTTGCAACCTTGATCTTCTTCATGAATGCCTCTTGAGCGCTGCGGATCGAAATCCTGAGGGTGGTTAAAGCGAAAATCCGGAGCGCTATAGCATTGTGCGCTCGTCAGGCAAAGGCGCGGGCCTAAGAATATCGGGGCTTTTATCACCAAAGTTGGACGCACATATCCCACGATTCCCGAGGGTTCGCCGATTGCCGTCCGTCATCTGCGAGATAGAGTGGCGGGGCTTTTCCTTCCCTTGGAACATGTTCAATGAAGACACCCAAATCCCTCTTGCTGCTGGCCCTGCTGGCTGGTGCGCCTGTCGTTGCGTTCGCCGCCGACCCGACCGTCCCGGTCAAGACCATCATCGAGGTTGCCGCCGGCAACTGGTCGGAGACCAGTCCGACTGCAAACGATGTCTTCGACAAGGAGCGTCTCGGACAGTTTTTCAGCGCCGACTTCGCGAAAACCTATCGCGAGGCGTCGAAGCACCCTGCCTACGATCCACCGGAAGGCGAAACGACCGGGAGCCCGTTCGATTACGATCCGATCGCCGGGGGCCAGGAGGGCTGCGCCTTCGAGAACATCCGCGTCGAGGACGATGGCGAAGGCCAGGTGACGGCGCTTTTCAACAACCGCAAGTGCCTCGGGGACGATCCAGCCTACAAGGAGGACACGGTCCTGATCTTCCATGTGGTCGAGGAGCAGGGGCGCGCGGTGATCGACGACATGTACCGCGTCGAGGACGGGCAGTCGGGCAAGTCCCTGAAGGACGAGCTCAAGGAAATTGCCGCGCAGTAACGCCGGAAGGGAGACATCGAAATGAAGAGAATTGTTGTTGCCACATATATGTCGCTGCTCGCCGGCGGGGCCTTCGCCGCCGACGCCGACGAGCCGGTGAAGGCGCTGATGGATATGGCTGCCAGCAACGCCGCCGTCGAGCCCGGCCCGAACGCAGTCTATGCCGACTATTTCGCGCCGGGCATGCTGCTCATGTATTTCAGCGACGGCTTCGTTCGCGACTTCACCACTGCCCTTCTCAAGCAGAAGGAAGGAGGCAGCCAGGTCCTGATCGACTGGGATCCGGTGATCGGCGGTCAGGACGGTTGCGCGCCCAAGGACGTCACCTACGGCAAGCCGGAGACGAAGGGCGCCGTCACCGAGGTGCTTGTCGGCTTCAAGCGCAGCTGGTGCTACGAGGGTGACGCCGAGACCAAGGAAGAGGTCACCCAGGTGACCTATCGCCTCGTCGAGGAGGGCGACGAAACGGGTGAAAAGCGCTTCGTGATCGACGACATCCATTTCGCGAACGACGTGCCGCTGCGCGTCGAGCTCCAGGAGCTGGCGAAGTGAGGAGGGCCGCTGTTCTTTCCATGGCGCTCCTTGTCGCGAGCGCCGGCTCCACCTTCGCAAACGAACCGCAGGATCCGGTCGTCGCCCTGATGGCTGTCGCCGACGGCATCGAAGGCAACAGCGAGGCGAGTGACTATTTCGGCGAGGTTCTCCTGACGTCCATCTACAGCGCGAGCTTCGCCCAGGTCTATCGGATGGCAGTGCTCGGCGACCAGTTGCTCGATCTGCAAGGGGAGATGACCGGCCAGGACGAAGTCGTCGTCAGCCAGGACCCTTGCGAGATGAAGGAACTCAAGATCGTTCCCCGACCGGCGAAGGACAAGGTGACGCCGGTCGACGTCTATTTCGACGTCTCGTCCTGCTGGGGGAACGATCCGCACCTCGATCAGCCGTCCCTGACCGTCCACGTCGTCTCGGAGAACGGCCGCTACGTCATCGACAACTTCTGGAACAGCGACTATGACGGCGGCCGGCTCGAGACCTCGGTCAAGGCGAAGTTCGCAGCGCTTGCCAAGCGGTATGTCGACGACATGCTGACGAGCCGGTTCCCTCCCGAATAGCCACGGTCTTTGCCTCCGCCCGATTTTGTGCCAAGGAAACGCCGAATTCCTTGGAAGGGTACGAGATGGCAGGCACCAACAGCGAGCGCGAACTTTTGGCGGAGGGGCCGGCGATCGTTCTGGTCGAGCCGCAACTCGGCGAGAACATCGGCATGGTGGCGCGCGCGATGGCGAACTTCGGCCTCTCCGAACTGCGCCTCGTCAAGCCGCGTGACGGCTGGCCGAGCGAGAAGGCGCGTTCGGCGGCATCGAAGGCCGACCACGTGATCGATGCGACGTGCGTGTTCGATACGCTGGAGGAGGCCGTCGCCGACCTCAATTTCCTCTATGCGACCACGGCACGCGAGCGCGACGGCTTCAAGCCGGTGCGTGCGCCCATGGATGCTGCCGCAACGCTCAGGACGAAATTCGGGGCGGGCGAGAAGACCGGCATCCTGTTTGGCCGCGAGCGCTGGGGCCTTACCAACGAAGAAGTGGCGCTGGCTGACGAAGTGGTGACCTTCCCGGTCAATCCAGCCTTCGCCTCTCTGAACATCGCCCAGGCCGTATTGCTGATGTCCTACGAGTGGATGAAGTCCGGCATGGAGGATGTGTCGGAGACGCGCTTCCAGGCGGTCGAACAACGGCCCGCGACCAAGGAGCAGCTTTTCGGCCTGTTCGATCAGGTCGAGGAGGCGCTGGACGCGCGGGGCTATTTCCGCCCGGCAGGCAAAAAGCCGCGCATGGTGGAGAACCTGCGGGCCGTGCTGTCGCGGCGCGCCTTCACGGAGCCGGAAATCAGCGTGCTGCGCGGGGTTTTCGCCACATTCGACCGTTACAGCCGCCAGAACCCGCGCGGCGGATGGCGGGAAACGGCTGGGGACACAAGCGACGATGGCGGCGACACGGACTGATCTGAAACCCGTACTGGTCTTCGATTCCGGTATTGGCGGGCTAACCGTGCTGCGCGAGGCGCGCGTGCTGATGCCCGAAAGGGGCTTCGTCTATGTCGCCGACGATGCCGGCTTTCCCTATGGCGCATGGGAGGAAGGGCCGCTGAAGTCGCGCATCCTCGACCTGATGGCCGAACTCATCGAAACCTATGAGCCGGAGGCGGTGATCGTCGCCTGCAATACCGCCTTCACGCTCGCCGGCGCCGATCTTCGCGCCCGCTTTCCCGACATGCGTTTCGTCGGCACGGTGCCGGCGATCAAGCCGGCGGCGGAGCGCACCCGCTCCGGCCTCGTTTCGGTGCTCGCGACGCCGGGAACCGTCAAGCGCGCCTATACCCGTGACCTGATCCAGTCCTTCGCCGGCCAGTGCCACGTCCGGCTCGTCGGCTCGCAGAACCTTGCCGGCATGGCGGAAGCCTATATTCGTGGCGAATCGATCTCCGACGAGCTCGTGCTCTCGGAGATCATGCCGTGTTTCGTCGAGATGGACGGTCGGCGCACCGACATCGTCGTGCTCGCCTGCACGCACTATCCGTTCCTTGCAAACATCTTCCGCCGCCTCGCGCCCTGGCCCGTCGACTGGCTGGATCCGGCGGAAGCGATCGCGCGGCAGGCGCGGCGTCTGGTGCCGCCGGCGCTCGATGCGGAACACCCGGAACAGTATGATTTTGCCGTATTCACCTCCGGCAATCCCGATTTTTCCACCCGGCGGCTCATGCAGGGTTTCGGTCTCAGGACCTGCTGAGGGAATTTTTTCCCCTTCACCGCATTTGCCCTTCTTCGGAAACGCTCAATTTTCCTACGGTATTTTGAAAAGCGTCTTCAATGTATGCTAGTGGTTCGCTGATGCGCCCTCGCGGTGCGTCGATCAACGGAGCTCTCGAACTGCCTTGGCCATAGAAATCATCATCGTGATTTTGCTCACCGTCCTGAACGGCGTCCTCGCAATGTCGGAAATGGCGGTCGTTTCCTCCCGCCCCGCGCGGCTCAAGGTGCTCTCCGAACAAGGCAATCACGGCGCGACCGTCGCCATACGGCTGGCCGAGGAACCGGGTCGCTTCCTGTCGACGGTGCAGATCGGAATCACGCTGGTCGGGGTGCTGTCCGGTGCCTTTTCGGGCGCGACGCTCGGCAACCGGCTCGCGGGCTGGCTCTTGTCGCAGGGTGTGTCGCCGGCCTTTTCCGACGCCATCGGCGTCGGTTCGGTCGTCGTCCTCATCACCTACCTGTCGCTGATCGTCGGCGAACTCGTGCCGAAGCAGATCGCCCTTCACAATCCCGAAATGATGGCCGCGCGGATCGCCCGCCCGATGCTGGTGCTTTCCAAGGTTTCGGCGCCGCTCGTCTGGCTGCTCGACAATTCCGGCCGGCTGGTTCTGAGCCTGCTCGGCCAGAAGGAAATGGCCGCCGGCACTGTGACGGACGAGGAGATCAAGTCGGTTCTCGCCGAGGCCCAGAGCGCCGGTGTCATCGAAACCGAGGAATCAGCGATGATCTCCGGTGTCATGCGCCTCGCCGACCGGACCGCCCGCGGGCTGATGACGCCACGCCGCGACGTCGAGGTTCTCGACCTCGAAGACAGCATCGAGGAAATCCGCGAACATCTTCGTCACACCCAGCATTCGCGCCTGCCGGTGCGCGACGGCACGTCGGACGAGATCATCGGCGTTCTCTTCGTCAAGGATTTCTACAACGCCGTGATCGCCGAAGGCGAGGATTTCGACCTGCGGTCGATCATCACTCAAGTGCCGATCGTCTCCGATTTCTCGAGCGCAATCGACATCATCGCGGCGATGCGCAAGGCGGCGCCTCACATGGTTCTGGTCTACGACGAGAACGGCCATTTCGAAGGCATCATCACCTCGGGCGACATCCTGGAGGCGATCATGGGCGCTTTCCTGGAGGACGAAACCGAGGAACGCGCGATCGTCAAGCGCGACGACGGTTCCTTCCTCGTTTCCGGCTGGATGCCGATCGACGAATTCGTCGATCATGTGCGCGTCCGCGTGGAGGAAGACCCGGACTATACGACGGTTGCCGGGTTCGTCATCGACGTGCTGAAGCATATCCCCGAGCTCGGCGAGAGCTTCATCGCCGACGGCTGGCGCTTCGAGGTGATCGACCTCGACGGCCGGCGCATCGACAAGCTGCTGGTCTCGCCGGCGGACCAGGGCGAGATCTGATCACCCGCGCGCGGTCAGGGCGAAGAGCGCCTTCGCCCTGGTAGGGCCGGCCCTCCA
>NZ_JAMXLD010000001.1:2093811-2177086 GCF_024054295.1 Ciceribacter sp. RN22 | reverse complement strand
GCGGGACGCGTGCCGGGCCGGAAAGGTCGGGTTTGTGATTCGAAACGAGAGGTAGGGCACTTGCAGGTCGGAATCGACATGGGGACGTTGGCTGGCGGCCAGCCGGCCAAGCTCGATATCGAGGAGCTGCTCGCCACCCGTCTCTTGGTGCAGGGCAATTCCGGTTCCGGCAAGTCGCATCTCTTGCGGCGCCTGCTGGAACAGTCGGCGCAGTGGGTGCAGCAGGTCGTCATCGATCCGGAAGGCGATTTCGTCACGCTGTCGGACAAGTACGGTCATCTCGTCGTCGACGGGGAGCGCACCGAAGCCGAACTTGCCGGGATTGCCGACCGTATCCGCCGCCATCGCGTTTCCTGCGTGCTGACGCTGGAGGGGCTGGAGATCGAGCAGCAGATGCGCGCGGCTGCCGCCTTCCTCAACGGCATGTTCGATGCCGACCGCGAGTTCTGGTATCCGGTGCTCGTCGTCGTCGACGAAGCGCAGATGTTTGCGCCCTCCATGGGTGGCGACGTCTCGGAGGATGCGCGGCGCATGTCTCTCGGCGCCATGACCAACCTGATGTGCCGCGGGCGCAAGCGCGGCCTCGCCGGGGTGATCGCCACGCAGCGCCTCGCGAAGCTTGCGAAGAACGTCGCGGCCGAAGCCTCAAACTTCCTGATGGGGCGCACCTTCCTCGACATCGACATGGCGCGTGCGGCCGACCTGCTCGGCATGGACCGCCGGCAGGCGGAGATGTTCCGTGACCTGAAGCGCGGCAATTTCGTCGCCCTCGGCCCGGCGATGTCGCGCCGGCCGCTGCCGATCGTCATCGGATCGGTCGAGACTTCGGCGCGTTCCTCCAGCCCCAAGCTGATGCCGCTGCCGGAGGCGCCGCAGGACGTCGAAGACCTGATCTTCACACCGGATCCGGAGGAGCTCGCCCGCCCGATCGTCCGCCGTGCGCCGCCGCAGCCACGTCCGACGACGGATATTCTGGCCGAGCTGTCGCGTGCGGCGCCTGCAGCCTCCACCCCGGTCGCGACCGAAACCCGTCCCGGCACCCTGGAAATGTCGCCCGAGGAGCGGGAGGAGCGCCTCTCTGCTGTACTCGCCGAAATCCTCGACGATCCGCAGGCCGCCTACCGAACCGATTCCGTCCTCTATCAGGAGTTCCTGGTCCGCGCCCGCATGCGCCGGATCGGTGGTCCGCCGATGGCGATGGGCGAATTCCGCCGCCGGGTCGCCGTCGTGCGCTCGGGCGTTGACGCGGAAACGGCGTCCTCCGACGCCTGGAAGACGGCGCTTTCGCTGGCGGAAGGTGTTTCAGACGATCTGCAGGGCGTCTTCCTGATGATGGCGAAGGCGGCGATCCGGAAGGAAGCCTGTCCGTCGGACCTGAGGATCGCGCGGGCCTACGGCACCCATTCGGCGCGGCGTGCCCGCAGGCTCCTCGGCTATTTCGAGGAGCAGGGGCTCGTTGTCGTCCACACCGATTTTTCCGGCAAGCGCATCGTCGCCTTCCCGGACCTCGAGGCGGAAACGGCGCCCGGAAGCGCCGACGCGGCGGACGAGCAGCCGGCGCCGACGGATCATTTCGCGGCGGAGTAGGTCCGCGTCGTCGTCTGGCTCGAGAGCTTCCGGGCCCTCAGGCCCGTTCCTCCCAGACCTTCACCAGTTCCACGATCGTCTTCACCGCTGTTTCCATATCCTGCACGCTCACCCATTCGAGCGGCGAATGATAGGCATGGCCGCCGGTGTAGATGTTGGGGCAGGGCAGGCCCATGAAGGAAAGGCGTGAACCGTCGGTGCCGCCGCGGATGCTGGTGACCTTCGGCTCGAGCCCGACGCGGCGGGTCGCTTCCAGCAGGTTTTCCATCACCTCCGGATGGCGGTCGAGGACGATCTTCATGTTGCGGTACTGTTCCTTGACCGTGAAGGTGAAGGTGGAGCCCGGATAGCTTGCCATGACCTCCTCGGTGATCGCCTTCAGAAGCGTCTCCTTTTCGGCGAGGCCCTTTTCCTCGAAATCGCGGATGATGAAACCCAGTTCTGCGCCCTCCATCGAGGCGTTGACTCCGACCGGATGGATGAAGCCCTGCCGGTCTTCGGTCGTCTCCGGTGCCTGGTCTTTCGGCAGGCGGGCGATGATGTCGGCGGCGATCTTGATGGCGTTCTCCATCTTGCCCTTGGCGGTGCCGGGATGGATCGCGACGCCCTTGACCGTGATGGTCACGCCGTCGGCCGAGAAGGTCTCGTTCTCGATCTCACCGACGGTCGAGCCGTCCATCGTGTAGCCGAACTTTGCGCCGAGCTTTTCCAGGTCCACCTTGTCGGCGCCGCGGCCGATCTCCTCGTCGGTGGTGAAGAGGATCTTGACCGGCCCGTGCGGTATCTCCGGATTTCGGAGGAGGAACTGTGCAGCCGACATGATTTCGGCGACGCCCGCCTTGTCGTCGGCGCCGAGCAGCGTCGTGCCGTCGGTGGTGACGATGTCGTGGCCGATCTGGTCCTTCAGGTCCGGATGCTCCGCAACGCGGATGATCTGGTTCGTGTCGCCGACGAGACGGATGTCGCCGCCCTGGTAGTTCTTCACGATCTGCGGTTTGACGCCGGTGCCGGAAAAATCGGGGGCCGTATCCATATGTGAGCAGAAGCAGATCGCCGGCACATCCTTGTCCGTATTGGCCGGGATCGTCGCATAGACATTGCCGTGCTCGTCGAGATGAGCGTCTTCGAGGCCGAGCGCTTTCAGCTCCCGCTCGAGGAGGCGGCCGAGATTCTTCTGCTTTTCCGTCGAAGGTTGCGTGTGCGAGGTCGGGTCCGATTGCGTGTCGATCACGACATAACGGAGAAAGCGGTCAAGGACGGAGTCATGGGGAAGGGACATGGCGGATATCCGATTGATTCTGGCTGGGACGTGAGGGCGAACTTAGCGTGCCATTCATGCCGCGGGAATGCCGGTACCCGGAAAAGAAGACCGCGCCGGAGGCTCCGGCGCGGCGGTTGGTCGAGAGGGGCCGCTTATTCGGCGAGCTTGGTTGCTGCCGGCCTGTCGCGGGTTGCCCACAGGGAGCCGAGAATGCCGGCAGCGAGGATCGCGACGGTGACGCCCAGCGAAACCAGCGGCGGGATTTTGGCAAGGCCCAGCATGTCGGCGACGAAGATCTTCGAGCCGATGAAGATGAGCACCACCGAGAGCGCATACTTGAGATAGGCGAAGCGGTGGATGAGGGCGGCAAGCGCAAAGTAGAGCGCCCGCAGGCCGAGGATCGCGAAGATGTTCGACGTGTAGACGATGAACGGATCGGTGGTGATCGCGAAGATCGCCGGGATCGAATCGACGGCGAAGACGAGGTCGGCGAACTCGATCAGGATCAGCGCCAGCATCAGCGGCGTCAGATAGGTCTTCAGCCTGCCCGTCTTCGGGTCATTTTCGCGGGCGAAGAATTTCTCGCCATGCAGCCGGTCGGTGATCGGCAGGTGCTTACGCAGTATCTTCAGAACCGGGTTGTTCTCTACGTCATAGGGCTCGCTGCTTGAAAACATCATCTTGACGCCCGTGATGATCAGGAAGGCGGCGAAGAGGTAGAGAACCCAGCCATAGTTTTCGACGACGGCAGCACCGGCGCCGATCATGATGCCGCGCAGCACGATCACGCCCAGAATGCCGTAAAGCAAGACGCGGTGCTGGTATTCGCGCGGAATGGAGAAATAGCCGAAGATCATGGCGATGACGAAGATGTTGTCCATCGCCAGGCTCTTTTCGATCACGAAGCCGGTCAGGTATTCGACGCTTGCCTGCTGGCCGAACTGGCTCCAAACGAAACCGGCAAAGAGAATGCCGAGCGTCATGTAGAAGCCGGTCATCAGGAGGCTCTCCCTGATGCCGATTTCGTGGCTCTTCCTGTGAAGAACGCCGAGGTCGAGGGCGAGCAGAGCGATTACGGCGGAAATGAAGGCAAGCCACATCCAGACGGCGGCGCCCTGGAAATCAACCCATAGGAAATCCATGACTTAATCCATGCCGGATCAGGTTGATTGAAAAGAGCACCGACATCACGGTCGATCCGGCGATACACGTCAGAGGGGCCCGGTGCCGAGGATGGAAGTGGGAAGCCGACTGGTGCCGTTCAAGAGGTCGGCGGCAGAAAACGAACGCGGCTTTCGAATGGCGCCCTATGGTCCTGGAAAGGTCGAGCCGCGCCAACTCGGCCGCGTTTGCAGGGTGCTTGTTGACAATTCCGCGACTTCCCCCTAAAGACAGCGCCAGCACCGGGTGGCGACGCCCGGTGTTTCATTTGACATGTCCCGTGGTTGCTCCGTTGCTGACGTGAGCCGCCTGTCAGGAGAAGCCGAAAGGCAATCCAGAGGAGGGCGTGTTTCCTAACAGAGCGGGGCCGGAAGGCGCCGCATAAGAAGACGTTGAAAGGAAATACGATGAGCAAGCGCGCATCATCCAAGTACAAAATTGACCGCCGTATGGGCGAGAACATCTGGGGTCGTCCGAAGTCCCCGGTCAACCGCCGCGAATACGGCCCGGGCCAGCACGGCCAGCGCCGCAAGGGCAAGCTCTCCGACTTCGGCGTGCAGCTGCGCGCCAAGCAGAAGCTGAAGGGCTACTACGGCGACATCCGCGAGAAGCAGTTCCGCGCGATCTACGAAGAAGCCAACCGTCGCAAGGGTGACACCGGTGAAAACCTGATCGGCCTGCTCGAATCGCGCCTCGACGCCATCGTCTATCGCGCCAAGTTCGTGCCGACCGTCTGGGCTGCCCGCCAGTTCGTCAACCACGGCCACGTCACCGTCAACGGCGTTCGCGTCAACATCGGTTCCTACCGTTGCAAGGCCGGCGATGTCATCGAAGTTCGCCAGAAGTCCAAGCAGCTGGTTACGGTTCTGGAATCGGTCCAGCTCGCCGAGCGTGACGTTCCGGACTACATCGAAGTCGACCACAACAAGATGGTTGCGACGTTCGCCCGCGTTCCGACGCTGTCCGACGTTCCGTACCCGGTCGTCATGGAACCGCAGCTGGTCGTCGAATTCTATTCGCGCTAATTGCGTGCTATCTGGAATTCAGGAAAGCCGTCCCTCGGGGCGGCTTTTTTGTTAGAGGGACTGTCTCATGGATCTTCAGACGCTTCTCGACGACATTGTTGCAGAACTCGCGGAACGGCGGGGCGAGGGCAAGGTGGCGGACTATATTCCGCAGCTTGCCAAGGTGGACCCGAACCAGTTCGGAATTGCGGTGACCACCGTCGACGGCAAGGTCTACGCCGCCGGCGATGCCGCGGTGCCCTTCTCCATCCAGAGCATTTCCAAGGTCTTCATGCTGACGCTTGCGCTCGGCAAGGTCGGCGAAGCGATCTGGCGCCGGGTCGGGCGAGAGCCGTCGGGCACGGCGTTCAACTCCATCGTCCAGCTCGAGCATGAGCACGGCATTCCGCGCAACCCCTTTATCAACGCCGGCGCTATTGTCGTATGCGACCTCGTTCTCGCCGGCTACAAGCCGAAAGAGGCGATCGGTGAATTCCTGCGTTTCGTGCGTTCGCTCGCCGACGACGACACGATCACCATCGACAAGGCGGTGGCGCAGTCCGAAACGGCGACGGGTTACCGCAACTACGCCCTCGCCAACTTCATGCGCTCGTTCAATAATCTCCAGCATGATGTTGATCATGTTCTCGGAGTTTACTTTCACCAATGCGCGCTTGCGATGACCTGCCGGCAATTGTCGCGGGCCGGGCTCTTTCTGGCGGCGCGCGGTGCTGACCCGATCGGCGGCTATTCGGTGGTGACGGAAAAGCGGGCGCGGCGTATCAACGCGCTGATGCTCACCTGCGGCCACTACGACGGCTCGGGCGATTTCGCCTTCCATGTCGGCCTGCCGGGCAAGAGCGGTGTGGGCGGCGGCATCATGGCGATCGCGCCGGGCAAGGCTTCGATCGCCGTCTGGTCGCCGGGGCTGAACAAGGTCGGAAACTCCGCACTCGGCACCGTCGCGCTCGAAATGCTCGCCTCGCGCACCGGCTGGTCGGTATTCGGGGCTTGATCTTCGCTTCCCAAGCGGGCATTGCCAGTGCGAGCCATCCAGGTCGTCCCGGAGTCAGACGATGACATTTTCGACGTCCGCCGAGCAATTCGACACCGATGCCGGCGATGATCCCGAAATTGCGGACGCGGTTTCCGCCCATCCGGTCTTTGCCAACGCCCCGCGCTCGGTCGGCTTCAACAAGCTGCGCAAGCGGCTGATCCGCCAGGTCCGGCAGGCGATTGCCGATTTCGACATGCTGAAGGGGCAGAAGCGCTGGCTGGTCGGGCTTTCCGGCGGCAAGGACAGCTACGGGCTGCTCGCGCTGCTTCTCGACCTCAAATGGCGGGGCCTGCTGCCGGTCGATCTCGTCGCCTGCAATCTCGATCAGGGGCAGCCGAATTTTCCCAAGCACGTGCTGCCGGACTATCTGTCGTCGATCGGCGTTCCGCACCGGATCGAATACCGCGACACCTATTCGGTGGTGACGGAGAAGGTGCCGCAAGGCGCCACCTATTGCTCGCTGTGCTCAAGGCTCAGGCGCGGCAATCTCTACCGTATCGCCCGCGAGGAGGGCTGCGAGGCGCTGGTGCTCGGCCACCACCGCGAAGATATCCTCGAGACCTTCTTCATGAACTTCTTCCACGGCGGCCGGTTGTCGGCCATGCCGGCGAAGCTCCTGAACGACGATGGTGACCTGATGGTGCTCAGGCCGCTCGCCTATGCCGCGGAGGAAGATCTCGCGCGGTTCGCCGCCGCCATGCAGTTTCCGATCATCCCCTGCGATCTCTGCGGCTCCCAGGACGGGTTGCAGCGCAATGCGATGAAGGAAATGCTCGCCGGTATCGAAGCGAAGATGCCGGGGCGCAAGGACGCCATGTTGCGGGCGCTCGCCCATGTCGACCCGTCGCATCTGCTCGATCCGAAGCTCTTCGACTTCTCCTCCCTCTCGCCGACAAAGGACGAATGACCATGGCCGATCTCGACATCGCTGCGCTCGCCAACGTGCTTCAGGAGGCGGCATTTGCCGAGGTCCTGCCCCGTTTCCGCAATCTCGGCGACGGCGACATTCGGATGAAGACCGAGGCGATCGATCTCGTCACCGAGGCCGACGAGGCGGCCGAGCGGCTGATCCGCGATCGCGTGGCGGAACTGCTGCCGGAGGCTTTCTTCGTCGGTGAGGAGTCTGTCGCCGCCGATCCGGCCCTTCTCGGGAAGATCGGAGATGCCGATCTCGCCGTCGTCGTCGATCCCATCGACGGCACCTTCAACTTTGCCGCCGGCCTGCCGCTGTTCGGCGTGATGCTGAGCGTCGTCTCCGAAGGCGAAACCGTCGCCGGCATCATCTACGACCCGATCGGCAACGACTGGGCGATCGCGGAGAAGGGATCGGGCGCGTGGCTCTGCCGCACCGACGGCACGCAGGAGCGGATGGTCGTGCGGCCCTCGCAACCGCTTTCGCAGATGATCGGGATCGCCAACACCGGCTTCTTCGATATCGAGACCCGCCGCAAGCTGCTCGTCAATCTCGCCGACGTGCGTCTCTTCACCAGCTATCGCTGCGCGGCCCACGAATATCGCCTGCTCGCCCAGGGCCACATGGATTTCGCCATGTACAACAAGCTGATGCCCTGGGACCATCTGGCCGGCACGCTGATTGCACAGGAAGCGGGGGGCTATGCGGCGCGCTTCGACGGCTCGCCGTACCTTCCGCATCACACGACCGGCGGCCTGCTGATCGCCAACGACGAGGAGAGCTGGCGGGAGCTCATGGAAAAGGTCTTCACCGTCTGAGACGAAAAAGCCCGGCTGAGCCGGGCTTTTTCCTGTCAGCGCGGGGCGTTCTGAGGTCGGAACAACTGCCCCTTCTCGGCGATCAGCACGAAGACGAGGCCGATCAGCGAGACGGTGAAGTAGCCGGCCACCATCGGCAGCGCCGTTCCGTCATAGGCCTGGCCGATCGCGGCGCCGATCAGAGAGCCGCCGACCGTTCCCATGAAGCCGAGCACCGAGGACGCCGTGCCGGCGACATGGCCGAGCGGTTCCATGGCGAGCGAGTTGAAGTTCGAGCCGATCCACCCGAACTGGAACATCGCCAGCGCGAAGAGCACGAAGAACAGCGGGAAGGGCATCGGCTGCGGCCCGAAGACCTGCACCAGCAGCCATACGAACGTGATGGAGATGAAGCCGACCAGCGAGGCGTGCGAGAGCCGCCGCATGCCGAAGCGTCCGACGAGGCGTGAATTCACGAAGGACGACAGTGCCATGAAGGTCGCGACGCCGGCGAAGGCGACCGGGAACCATGTGCCGAGATGATAGATGCCGACATAGATCTGCTGGGCCGAGTTGATGAAGCCGAAGAGGGCGCCGAAGATGAAGGTGCTCGCCAGCGTATAGCAGAGCGCCACGCGATCGGTGAGCACGATGCGGAAACCTTCGAGGATCGACCGGACAGTGAACGGCCGAACGTCCGCCGGCGAAAGCGTCTCCGGCAGGCGGATGTACATCCAAGAGCCGACGAGCGCCGCCGCCACCGCCATGAAGACGAAGATCAACTGCCAGGGGCCGAGCAGCATGATGACCTGCCCGGTGCCGGGGGCGACGACCGGGATCACCATGAAGACCATCATGATCAGCGACATGACCTCGGCCATCTGGCGACCACCATAGACGTCGCGCACGACCGAGATGGTGACAACGCGCATCGCCGCTGATCCGATCCCCTGGATGAAGCGGAGGGCAAGCAGGACCCCGAAGCTCGGCACCAGGGTGACGGCCAGCGAGGAGAGGACATAGATGCCGAGGCCGAACAGAATCGGCTTGCGGCGGCCGAAGCGGTCGGCGACCGGGCCGTAGAAGAGCTGCGCGATGCCGAAGCCGATCAGGTAGGCCGAGACCACATACTGGCGGTGGTTCTCGTTGGTGACGTCGAGGGCGCTGCCGATCTGTTGCAGCCCCGGCAGCATGATGTCGATCGCCAGTGCATTCAGCGCCATCAGGAACGCCATCAGCGCGATGAATTCCGGCCGCCCCATGCCCTTGAGCAGCGAGGGGCGCGATTCCAATGGTTTGTTCATCGAATCCATTCCTGAAAAACAGCGAGAAGGCGCCGTGGGAGGCGGCGCCTTGGCAAGTTGAAGGTCATGGACATCCGCGGCGAAGGCCGCGGGTGGGAAAATCAGGCGGCGCCGCGGGCGCTGATGCCCTGGTCGGCGAGATGCTTCTGCAGTTCGCCCGACTGGAACATTTCGCGGACGATGTCGCAGCCACCGACGAACTCGCCCTTGATGTAGAGCTGGGGAATCGTCGGCCAGTTCGAGTAGTCCTTGATGCCCTGGCGGATCTCGTCATCGGCGAGCACGTTGATGCCCTTGTAGTCGACCCCGACGTAATCGAGGATCTGCACCACCTGACCGGAGAAGCCGCACTGCGGAAACTGCGGGGTGCCCTTCATGAAGAGAACCACGTCGTTGCTCTTCACTTCGTTGTCGATGAATTCGTTGATGCCGCTCATGGCAATATCCTCTCACATGCGGTTCAAGTGCCGCTGCTTCGTCTTTCGCTTAGATAACATGGCGAGCCGAGATTTCCAGCCGCCATTTGAAAAAAGCCAGAAACGGGATGAGAGGTGTGTCCTATCGGCTGCGGCGGTTGATCCGGCGCGCCGCGCGCGCCGTCTTGCCCGCTTCGCGTGTGGTGCGCTTCTGTCGCGGTTTCGACGTGTTGCGGCCTCCCGTGTACGAGCGCCGCCGCCGCGGCCGCGTGAGCCCCGATATGATGCTTCTGACGAGTGCCGCGATGAATTCGCCGAGGACGCCCTTCACGATCGTGACTTTCCGTCGACCTATTCGGGAACCGAAGTCTGCAGCGCGAGCGCGTGAAGCACGCCGCCCATGTTGCCCTTCAGCGCGTCATAGACCATCTGGTGCTGCTGCACACGCGTCTTGCCGCGGAACGCCTCCGCGACAACCTCTGCGGCATAGTGATCGCCGTCTCCGGCCAGGTCACGGATCACGACGCGGGCCCCGGGGATGCCAGCCTTGATGAGATCTTCGATGTCGCCGGGTTTCATGGCCATGATCGGTACTCCTTGCTTGCGGGCGGCCTCAGGCCAGTTCTCCGCTCATGAAGTCAGGGAACCACGATTCATGGGCCGAACGCAATTGGTCAATTGCGACCGGACGGGCCTCTCCGAGCTTGACCGTCGAGCCACCGGTCCTGCCGATCCAGGGGCAGAAAACGCCGGCCGCTTCGGCGCGAACGAGCACGGTGTCGACATTCTCTTCCTTGACCGTCAAGACATAGCGGCCCTGGTCTTCGCCGAAGAAGACCGGGATCGGATCGGCGTCGTTGAGGGCATTGATGCTGGCGCCGATTCCCGATGCCATCGCCATTTCGGCGACCGCGAGAGCAAGCCCGCCCGACGAGCAGTCGTGGACGGCTGTTGCCAGTCCGTCTTCGATCAGGCCACGAACGAAGTCGCCCGTTTTCTTCTCCTCGGCGAGGTCGACATGCGGGGCAGGGCCGTCGGTACGGCCGTGGATGTCACGCAGGTAGACCGACTGGCCAAGATGCGTTCCCCAGCTCGAAGGTGCGCCGGCGAGCAGGATCGCCTCGCCCTGGGCGGCAAAGCGGATGCGGGCCATCTTCGACCAGTCCTTGAGCAGGCCGACGCCGCCGATCGTGGGGGTCGGCAGGATCGCCTGGCCGTTGGTCTCGTTGTAGAGCGAGACGTTGCCGGAGACGATCGGGAAGTCGAGGGCCTTGCAGGCTTCGCCGATGCCTTTGATCGCGAAGACGAACTGGCCCATGGTCTCCGGGCGCTCGGGATTGCCGAAATTCAGGTTGTCGGTTGCAGCGAGCGGCAGGGCGCCGGTCGCGGTGATGTTGCGCCAGCACTCGGCCACCGCCTGCTTGCCGCCCTCGAACGGATCGGCCTCGACATACCGCGGCGTCACGTCGGAGGAGAAGGCGAGCGCCTTGGTCGGATGGGTGTCGACGCGGACGACGCCGGCGTCGCCGCCCGGAAGCTGCAGCGAGTTGCCCTGGATCAGCGTATCATACTGCTCGTAAACCCAGCGGCGCGAGCAGTTGTTGGGCGAGCCGACGAGCTTCAGAAGGGCGTCTGCGATGTCCGCCTGCGGAATGTCGTTTTCGGCGAGCGGAGCCGGCTTGTTGGGCTCGATCCACGGGCGGTCGTATTCCGGAGCCTCGTCGCCGAGCTCCTTGATCGGCAGGTTCGCCACTTCCTCGCCCTCGTGCAGGACGCGGAAGCGCAGGTCGTCGGTGGTCTTGCCGACGATTGCGAAGTCGAGACCCCACTTGTGGAAGATCGCCTCGGCTTCCTGCTCCTTTTCCGGGCTGAGGACCATGAGCATGCGCTCCTGGCTTTCCGAGAGCATCATCTCGTAGGCCGTCATGCGCTCTTCGCGGACCGGCACCTTGTCGAGGTCGAGCTCGATGCCGAGGTCGCCCTTGGCGCCCATCTCGACGGCGGAGCAGGTGAGGCCGGCGGCGCCCATGTCCTGGATGGCGATGACCGCACCGGTCTGCATGAGCTCGAGGCAGGCCTCAAGCAGGCACTTCTCGGTGAAGGGGTCGCCGACCTGGACGGTCGGGCGCTTCTCCTCGATCGATTCATCGAATTCCGCCGAGGCCATCGTCGCGCCGCCGACGCCGTCGCGACCGGTCTTGGCGCCGAGGTAGACGACCGGCAGGCCGACGCCCTTGGCCTGTGAGAGGAAGATGGCGTTCGACTTGGCCAGTCCTGCGGCGAAGGCATTGACGAGGATGTTGCCATTGTAGCGCGCGTCGAATTCGACTTCGCCGCCCACTGTCGGCACGCCGAAGGAATTGCCGTAGCCGCCGACCCCGGCAACGACGCCGGCCACGAGGTGGCGGGTCTTCGGATGATCCGGCGCGCCGAAGCGGAGCGCGTTCATCGCCGCGACCGGGCGGGCACCCATGGTGAAGACGTCACGCAGGATGCCGCCGACGCCTGTCGCTGCGCCCTGGTAGGGTTCGATGAAGGAGGGGTGGTTGTGGCTTTCCATCTTGAAGACGACGCAATCGCCGTCATCGATATCGACGACGCCGGCGTTCTCACCGGGGCCCTGCAACACGCGGGGTCCCTTGGTCGGCAAGGTCTTCAGCCACTTCTTCGAGGACTTGTACGAACAGTGCTCGTTCCACATTGCGGAGAAGATGCCGAGCTCGGTGAATGTCGGCTCGCGTCCGATCAGCTCCAGAATCCGGTCGTATTCCTCGGGCTTGAGACCGTGGGCGGCGACGAGTTCGGGCGTGATCGGAATGGCGTTCGGAATGGTCATGATCTTCTCTGGATCGTTGGGACGACGGCTTCGGACTGCCTATAGCCCATGCGCGCCCAAACCGCGATAGGGAAATTGCCCGTTTTCGACGTGATCCGGAGGAGATTCAGGAATCGGTTTCGTACGCGGCCGGGCCTCCGTCCAGCAACCGCCGCAGGGTATGGAGACCGGCGATCACGGGGTCCCGCTCGCGCCCTTCGCTGAACCCTACGCGCACGTGATGGTAAACGCGCGAGGAACGACCGGCCTTGAACTCGTCCTCGTCGTCGATCAGCACACCCTCGTTGAGGGCCGCCTGCTTGAAGGTTCCCGAAAGCCAGGGCTCCGGCAGTTGCAGCCAGAAGAACGGAATGCGCGGATGGGAACGGAAGACGTGACCGGAAAAGATATCGCGCACATGCCGCTCACGAATGCCGATCTCCTCCACCACGCGGAGACGGATGTCATCGGCCGCCCCCGAGAGTACGAGCTGTGCGCTGAGTTCCGCGAGCACGAAGGGCAGTCCGCCCGAGGTCATCTTCTGGGTGACCCGCAGGCGCTGCGAGAAATGGTCGGGTGCCGCGACCCAGGCGCCGCGGACGCCGGCGGCGACGGCCTTCGACAGGCCACTGACGAGGAAGGTACGATCGGGCGCGATCTCGGCGAGCAGCGGAATGCGATCCTGAATCAGGGCGCCGTAGATATAGTCCTCGATCAGGAAGACATTGTACCTTCGGGCTATGTCGGCGATCTGCCGTCTGCGGTCCTCGGGCAGAGAGCTGAGAGTCGGATTCTGTCCCGAACTGATGATGAAGGCGAGCTTCGGGTGCTCGCGCGCGCAGACCCTCTCGAAGTCCTCGGGCAGAATGCCGTCCCGATCGGAATCGACGAGGCAGACCTGACGTCCGATCAGCGTCGCACTGCGTGCGACTTGCGAATAGGTCAGATGCTCGCAGAGCAACCGGTCGCCGGGGCTGGTCACCGCGGCGATGATGGCGACGACGGCGGCGTGGACGCCGAGATGCGGTGTGATGGCTTCCCGCCGCGGCGTCCATTCTCCGTTCGTCAGCCACCGCTGGCCCGCCTCCAGCCAGTGCGGTGCGAGCGCACGCGTATAGCTTGCAAGTTCGCCGGGATAGTCGCGGGCGATATCCTGCATCAGCTGGCCGATCAGGGCGGCCTGTCCGACGTCGACTGCGGCGGTGGTGTCGAATCGCATCTTGCCGGCGGGCGCCGTCAGCGGCCGCGTGCCGCCGTAGCGCGCGACGACGGGATCCCCGGCGGGCGCGGGGGCTTCCCGATGGCCGGCGAGCACGTAGGTGCCGCGGCCGACTTCGCCCGAGACCAGACCGCGTTCGCGAAGCAGGTTGTAGGCTCTGGAAATCGTGCCGATCGTGACGCCCATGTCGTAGGCAATATCGCGCTGGGGCGGCAGCTTGGCGCCGTCGGTGAGGCGACCAACCTTGATGTCGCGCTCAGTCGCGTCGGCGATGCGAACATAGAGGGGCCCCTCGGTCGAGGCAAGATCTGGAAGCCAATTTGTCATGGTGACATTTCTGTATATTGTCATCGTGAATTTGTCAATTCATAGCGATTGTATCTGTCTTTCGACATCGATACCCGGAGAATGTGATGACAATCGATACAATGTGCCATATGCAGGGGCAGGCCGGAAGCTCGGCGCCTTGGCGGCGTCGCGTAAGGGGCGCATTGGTGACCCTCTTCAGGGAGATGGCCCGTCGCAGGCGTGTCCGCAGGACCCGGATCGATCTTGCCGGGCTGACCGCGGACCAGTTGCGCGATATCGGGTTGACGCAGCGCGAGGCGGACGCCGAAGTCCGCCGTTCTCTGTTTCTGGTGACCGACAGGACAGTGCTTCCGAAGTGAGACGCGGGCTAGTACCGGTACCCGGTTTCCCGTCCTTTTCTCGCGGCCCTTGTTCGGGGCTGTGCCAGTATGGCGGACAGGTGGCCCTAGAACTTGTAGCCGATCAGGACGCCGCCGCGGGTGAGGCCGTTGTTCGTGTCACCGCACAGGTTGGCGTGGGAAGAATGCTCGATCTGGGCGATGACCCGCCAGTGAGCGTCGAGGTTGATGCCGGCGGCGGCGTATTCGTGAAACAACAGCGCGCAGCCGAGTTTCGGTCCGTCCGTTCCATCCACTCTCAGTCTACCGTTGTGAAGGGTTCCGCCGACGCCACCTTCAACGAAGAAACCGTCGCCGAGGTCGACGGTCCAACTGAAGCCGCCGAAGATCTGGCTCGCTTCTCCGGCGGTGCTCATGGTTGCGCCGACATGGATACGGGGGCGGATAAGCTTTTGCAGGCCGTCGGCTTCGTTGCGGCCCCAAGGATCGAACAAGGCCATCGCCTCGACGAAACCGCCCTTCTCGTCGTTGGTGTCGGTCTTGTCGGCGGCCATCAGCCCGCCGAGGCGCACTTCATCGAACAGATGATCCTGCGCAGCCGCCGGCTCCACCCCGGCGGTTGAAAGCACCGCCACCGCCATTCCGAGGCGCAGAAGCGTCGCAGTAGTGGCAGTACTCATGCGCAAGGCTCCTCCCACAACTCACCTAGGAGGCAAGCAGCTCTCGAAGGTTGCGCGGAGGATAGGCCGACGAGGTTTATTAGTGCAATAGGAAAAACGCAGGTTTGTGGCCCGGCGTTTCAATCGCAGACCGAAGGGCACTTTTCCACAGGGCAAACGCCACGGATGCGGCGCGATCGACCGGCGATCAGCAGCCCTTGTCGCCCTTGGACCAACGGTTCACGTCGCGGACGATGCGGGCGTGGACCGGTTGGTCCATCATCGGTCCGAAGGCATCGAGGCGTGCCGGGGTGCCTTCCGCCTGCACGACGAGGTGCGGGCGGATGTCGCTGCTGTTCTTGCGGACGAGCAGGATGCGCGGACGGCCGGAATAGGAATCGAGTTCCGGCGCCATGGCGTAACCTTTGAAGTCTCCGTCACCCGATTTGATCCAGCAGGTGTTGGCGCCGACCGCGACCCGTTCCATGACGTCAAGCGCGGAATGGCCGCGGCTCGGCTTCGGCTTGTCGGACTGGCAGGCGGTCAGTGCGAGCGCGCCGGAAAGGCTGAGCACGACGAGGGCAGGGCGCATGGGCGGGGTCCAGATTTTGGGCGCGGGTGACTTTCGGCAGGACGGCGTCAGGCTGCGATGACGTCGAGAGCCGAGGCGAAGAGGCCGCGACCGTCGCTGCCGCCGTGGGCCGCCTCGATCAGGTTTTCCGGATGCGGCATCATGCCGAGCACGTTGCCCCGGGCATTGATCACGCCCGCGATGTCGTGGATCGAACCGTTCGGATTGGTACCCTCGGCGTAACGGAAGACCACCTGACCGTTGTCTTCGATGCGCTTCAGCGTTTCGTCGTCCGCGAAATAGTTGCCGTCATGATGGGCGACGGGGCAACGCAGGATCTGACCCTTCGAGTAGGCGCGGGTGAAATCCGTCTCGGCGTTGACGACCTCTAGCTTGATCTCTTTGCAGACGAACTTCAGCGATGCGTTGCGCATCAGCGCACCCGGCAGCATGCCCGCCTCGACGAGAATCTGGAAGCCGTTGCAGACGCCGAGCACCTTGGTCCCGCGCTCCGCCGCCGCCTTGACCGCCTGCATCACCGGCATCCGCGCGGCAATCGCGCCGCAGCGCAGATAGTCGCCGTAGGAGAAGCCGCCGGGAACGACGATCAGGTCGACGCTTTCGGGAATTTCCGTCTCGGTCTGCCAGATGGTGAGCGGGGCCTTGCCGGAAATCTTGGTGAGCGCGGCAATCATGTCGCGGTCGCGATTGAGGCCGGGGAGTTGGAGGACGGCTGATTTCATGGCTGGGGCTCAAACCTTGCTTGGGCTTCCTGAAGCTCACGCAGCTCCAGACGGTTTTCGATGCGGTCGAGGTGGTTCTCGACGTGGCCGATTGTGACCCGCAGATTATTGACATCACCCTGCAGTACGTGCAGCTGGGATCTCAATGTCTGATTGTCTGCGCGCAGCTCGCTGATGGCGATATCAACCTTGTCAAATCGCTGACTTAGCTTTTTGAGTAGCTCGTACATCAGTTCGCTGGTCACCTCGGCCACGGCCGGTTCCTTCAACCGTCAGGCGATGGAGATAGTATAGTTCTCGATGACCGTGTTTGCGAGGAGTTTCTCGCACATGGCCTTGAGGTCGGCTTCCGCCTTCGTCTTGTCGGTACCTTCGAGCTCGAGGTCGAAGACCTTGCCCTGGCGGACATGGTCGACGCCTTCGAAACCGAGCGCGGACAGGGCGCCCTCGATTGCCTTTCCCTGCGGGTCCAGAACGCCGTTCTTCAGAGTTACGGTCACGCGTGCTTTGATCACTTGAGGCTTCTCCTGTCCTTACTTGACCAGAACCGGCCCGGTGCCGCGCAGCGGTTCATTCAAATTGATGATGCCGAGGCGGCGGGCGACTTCCTGATAGGCTTCGAGCAACCCGCCGAGATCCTGACGGAACCGGTCCTTGTCCATCTTTTCCTTGGTTTCGATGTCCCAAAGGCGGCACGAATCGGGGGAGATCTCGTCGGCCAGAATGATGCGCATCATGTCGCCCTCGTAGAGGCGGCCGCATTCGATCTTGAAGTCGATCAGCTGGATCCCGACGCCGAGGAAGAGGCCGCTCAGGAAGTCGTTGACGCGGATGGCGAGCGCCATGATGTCGTCGAGTTCGGCGGGGTTGGCCCAGCCGAAGGCCGTGATGTGCTCCTCCGAGACCATGGGGTCGTCGAGCGCATCGGACTTATAGTAGAATTCGATGATCGAGCGCGGCAGGACCACGCCTTCCTCGATGCCAAGGCGGCGGGCGAGCGAGCCGGCGGCGACGTTGCGCACGACGATCTGGAGCGGAATCATCTCCACTTCCTTGATCAGCTGCTCGCGCATGTTGATCCGGCGGATGAAATGCGTCGGAATGCCGATCTTGTTGAGATGCGTAAAGACGTATTCGGAGATGCGGTTGTTGAGCACCCCCTTGCCGTCGATGACGGCGTGCTTCTTCTTGTTGAAGGCGGTGGCGTCGTCCTTGAAGTGTTGAATCAGCGTGCCCGGCTCCGGTCCTTCATATAGGATCTTGGCCTTGCCCTCGTAAACACGGCGGCGACGGTTCATGGCTGGTTGTCTCTGCTGTTGGCGTCACATCGAGGACGCGTGGATCGATATGTTGCGGTCCCATAGCGGAAAACAACGGTTTTCACAATGCGGGTATTGTTCGTTTCGATCGAATCCTCAAATCGCACCCGGCGCCCCGGATGCGCCTAACTTCGCATTGGACTTTGGCGGGGCTTTTGATTAATGGGGGCAGAAACCCTTGGATGGCGCTAGTTTTTGGGAGACACAGATGAGCGGCATGAGCGATCGCGAAAAGGCATTTGAAAACAAGTTCGCGCACGATCAGGAACTGAAGTTCCGGGCTGAAGCACGGCGCAACAAGCTGCTCGGTGTCTGGGCGGCTGCGCTGATGGGCAAGGATCCGGAGGCCTACGCCAAGGAAGTGATTGCCTCGGACTTCGAGGAAGCGGGCCATGAGGACGTTTTCCGCAAGGTCCGCGACGATCTCGCCGCAGCCGGCGTTTCCGTCGACGAGCAGGAACTGCGCACGAGGATGAGCGATTTCCTCGCCCAGGCCGTCGATCAGATACAGAGCGAATAATACAGTCATGCGCGGGCGCGGTCCTCGCGACCGCGCCGGTCACGTTGCGCGCCAGCTTTGCGCGCGCAGGAAGGCGAACGTGTCTTCCATGCCCATCGGCTTTGCCAGGCCGTAACCCTGCAGCACATCGCAACCGAGTTTCGCGAGCACGCGCACGTGGTCTCGCGTTTCCACGCCTTCTGCGATGATTTTCACGTTCAGCGACCGTCCTATATCGATGATCGAGCCGACCAGCCGGCGCTGTTCGGGCGAACGTGTCACGTCGCGCACGAGTTCGCGATCGATTTTCAGCGAATCCGGACCGATCCGCAGAAGGCTCACGATCGATGCATGACCGGTGCCGAAATCATCGATCTCGATGCCGATCCCAAGCTTGCGGATGTGGGCGAGGTTGGCGCGGGCCTGTTCGTCGGATTCGTCGAGGAAGATCGACTCCAGGAGTTCGAACGAGACGGATCCGGGCTCGAAGGCGAGGGCGGCGAGCTTCTGGGTGAGGTGCGGATCGTGGAGGCGGCGGGTCGATACGTTGACGGATACCTTCGGAACGTGCAACCCCTCGGCTCGCCAGCGGGCGGCATCCGCGACAGCCTTCTCCAGCAGCAAACCGTCGATCTGCGCGACGATACCGATCTCCTCGGCGACCGCGAGGAACTCGGCGGGCGCCAGAAGGCCGCGCCCGGGGTGTTGCCAGCGAACGAGGGCCTCGGCGCCGACCACGTCGAGGCTGCGGGCGCAGAACTGAAACTGGTAGTGCGGCACGAACTCATCGTTCTCCAGTGCGCGCATCAGATCGTCGGCAAGGCGATGCGCAGTCACCATCTGATGGCGGCGGTCGCGACAGAAGAATTCGTAGCGGTTTCGTCCGGCATTCTTGGCGTGGTAGAGAGCGATGTCGGCATTGAGAAGCAATTGCCGAGCATCGATCCTGCCGCTGCGCTCGATGGCGATGCCGATGCTCGCGCCGGCGCGGCATTCGTGTCCCTCGAAGATGACCGGGCGCCGCAGTTCGGCGATGAGCCGCTCCGCCATGGCGGCAAGCTCGTCCTCGTTCCCGTCGCATGGGGCGAGGAAGACGAACTCGTCGCCACCGATCCGGGCGACGAAGTCGCCATCGTGGCGCACGGCGTCGCGCAACACGCGCGCCGCGTGACGAAGCATCTGGTCGCCGGCATTGTGGCCGAGCGTATCGTTCACCTGCTTGAACCGGTCCAGGTCTATGTGCAGGGCCGCGAGCCCCTGGCCGCGCTCGTCGCAGTCGGCGGCGAGGCGATCGAGCATCTGGTCGAGATAGCGGCGGTTCGGGAGGTCGGTCAGGTAGTCGTGCAGGGCTATATGCTCGATGCGCGCCTTGGCGGCTTCGAGCTCCGCGTTGCGTGCTTCGGCAAGCGTTTTCGCCCGTTCGAGCTCCCGATGCAGGACGACATCGCCGGTGACGTCCCAGTTGGCGCCGATCATCTTGCGGTGGCCATCTGAATCGATGAAGGGCAGGGTGCGTGAACGGATATAGTGCGTCGAACCGTCCCTGAGGATCACACGGTATTCATCCGAGAACGGCAGCAGGTTGGCAACATGGCGCTCGACCTCGTCGAACACACGGCCACGATCGTCCGGATGCAGCATGCTCTCCCAGAGTCCGCCGATCTTGACCTCCTCGTTCCTGTCGACGCCGTAGAGGGCGAACATCCCATCGTCCCAGTCAGACGTTCCGAGATCGAAATCGGCCTCGAACACGCCGACGCGGGAAACCTCGAGGGCGACCTTGAGCCGCCGCGAGAGGTGGGTGAGTCTCTCCTCGGTCTGTTTGCGTGCCGTTATGTCGATATCGGTTCCGATGATCCGCAGCGGTCGTCCGTCGGGATAGCGCTCGACGCATGAGCCGCGGCATTCGATCCATAGATAATGGCCGTCCCTGTGTCGTTCCCGGTAGTCGAAGATCATATAGTCGGGGTCGCCGGCGGTCTGGCGTTCGACATAATGGGCGACGCGTTCACGGTCTTCCGGATGGATGCGCTCGAGCCAGGCGTCCGTCTCGGTCTGGATGGGTTCGTCGGGGCCGATCCCGCGCATTTGCCGCCAGATGTCCGAGCAGTACCATTGGTCGAGATCGGCGCGGTATTCCCATACGCCGGAGAATGATCCAACCAAGGCGCTGTGCCAGCGCCTTTCCGCGGCCTCGCTCACCGCCAGCCGGTTCTTCAAGGCGCTTACATCCGTGAGGGTGATCAGAAAGAGGTCGCCGTTCTGCGGATACGGCGCGAGTGCCGCCATCAGCCAGATATCGCCGCTACCCGAGGCGATCGCGAGTTCGAGGCCGTGCTGCGCCACGCCGGTCGCAGACGTCGCAAGAAGAGCGGCCGCCAGCTGGGCCGCGCAAGGAGGAGTGAAAAGGTCAGAGAGGCGTTCGCAGCCCTTCAGCAGCGCAAATGCAGCCGCGTTCGCCGCCTTTACGGAGGTTCGGGTGTCGATGACGAGTGCCGGCGACGGGATGACGCCAAGCAGGTCAGCGCTCTTTGCCAGGCGCCACTCGTCTTTCTTTCGGCAGCTACCTTCGGCCTTTGGCAAATCCAGTGCTCGCGTTTACATGGACATTTCGGACGAGACGCTAGTGCTGTCGGATTAATATCGAATTAAGTCGATACGTGTTGTCCTGTTCCGAATCAGGACGCCGCCTTTCGTCAAAGGCGCGCCAGAAACTGGGCGAAGACCATAGTCCCTTCCGGCCATGGGCCGTGGCCGGACTCGGCGTTGATGTGGCCGCATTCTCCGGCATCGAGAAGCAGCGAGCCCCAGGCGTTCGCAATATCCTCGGCCTGTTCGAACGCACCGAAGGGGTCGTTCCGGCTCGCCACCGTTATCGAGGGGAACGGCAGGGGATCGCGTGGGTAAGGGCCGAAGGTCATGAGGTGTTTCGGCCTGATCGCCGGATTGGCGACGTCTGGCGGCGCGACGAAGAAGGCACCGGCTATCGGGCTCTTGAAGCGGGGCACCGCGTGGATCGCGGTCGCCACACCCAGCGAATGCGCGACGAGTACAACGGGGCGTGTCGCGGCGTTGACCTCCTCGACAACCCGGTCGACCCAATCCTCCCTGACGGGCTTCGACCATTCTGCCTGTTCGACGCGGCGGGCAGTCGAGAGCTTCGCCTGCCAGCGGCTCTGCCAGTGGTCGGGTCCGGAGTTGGTATAGCCGGGAATGATGAGGATATCGGCGTCGGATGCTTTCATGCCGCTTATCTGCGTTCGCATAGCCTCCACGTCAAGACGAAGGCGGCTGCCGAACGCAGAAATTGCATGCTCTGCGGCCTCACCGGATGAGGGCGGCAACCAGGGCCACAGCCAATGTCGCCCCGTAGACGAGTGCGATCACCGAGATGAAGCGGCGCCTCACGATCCGGCACACGACATCGTCGCCGCCGTCGAAATCGAAGCGTTCCATGACGATGTGCGCGGCCGGCACGCCGGCCTGCACGAGCAGCCCGATGGCGCTTTCCATCATGGCGCGCGGACCGCAGACGAAGGCGGTTATCGCCCTTCGGTCGAGGTCTTCCAGGATGCGGTTGAGGTGACCGGCGTCGCAGGTTCCTTTTTCGCAGCCGGAGTCATCGTCCATGTCCGCGAGGAAGATCGCCCGGAAATCGTGCCCCGCCATCGCGTCCTCGATTTCCTTGCGAGCGACGTGGTCGGCGGCCGACCGGGCGCCAGCGATCAGCCGCACGGGCCGCCGATCGTCCGTTGCGGCGAGTGCACGAACAAGGCTGAGCACCGGCGCGATGCCGATGCCCCCGGCAAGGAGAACGATCGGGCCATTGCCGGCCTCCCGCAACGTGAAGCTGCCATGTGGTCCGTCGACGCCTACCCGCGTGCCGGGCGCGATGCTGCTGACGCTGCCGCTCATGTCGCCGGCGTCGCGGATCAGGAATCGCAACTGCGGCAAGTCGGACGGGGCCGAGGCGATCGAGAAGGGATTATCGGTGACCGTGTGGCGGCGGCCGATCGTCAGCCAGACGAACTGGCCGGCGGCGAAGGAAAACCGTTCGGGGGCATCCGTCGTCAGCACGAGTTCGGCGATCGAAGGACTGAGCGAGCGCGCCGAGGTAACCGTGAAACCGCTGCTGAAGGCGTGGACGGGCCTCAAGACGTAGACGACGAAGAGCGACGCCAGGGCGACGAGCGCGATGAAGAGCAATGCGGCTGCGCCCAGGGGATCGGCCATGAAGCGTGCGTTCGTGAATGCGTGGTGAAGGCCGAGCAGCACCAGTGCCACCGCCATCGCGCCGTGCCCGACGCGCCAGCCCTGGTATGGCAAGACTCTTCCGCGCATATATTTGCCGGTCACAATGAGGATGACCGCAAGCAGTGTCGCGATGACGCCTGTGAGCAGGTCTGGCCTCAGGAAATAGGCGAGCAGCCGGTCCGCCATAGCAGTGACACCGCTTTCGCCGGCCCGAAAGAGGAAGAGGATGACGTGGAGGCCGACCATGCCGAGAGTGCCGACGGCCGCAAGCCTGTGAAAGCCCATGGTGCGGTCGAGGCCGATCCGCCCGGAGATGGTTTCGAAGCGGCCCGAGGTCACGAACTGCATCAGGAACATGGAAAGTGCCGCCACGCCGCCCGCGCGCGCAAGAAGCGAAAACACGGTCGATCCGCGCGGCCCCCCGGTGACGGACGCGAGCAGGACGGGGCCGGCTGTCAGGACGACATAGATGACGGCAAGCACCGGCGCGGGCAAACCGATGAATCGATCTCCGGCTGATCTGGGCTGCGGCATTCGATCGTTCTCCCTGGGGCGGACGCCATCCGGCCGCGGATGCATTGCCATTTCCGTATACACGAATGTTCTGCGGTCGGTCGTGACACAAGTCAATGTGCGAGCGCGTTCGGATCCGCCGGAACGTTGAGGCACTTCGCGCGTTTACCTGCAACTTTCTCGGGAAGAGCGAAAATGGGAAATGAAATCAGTATCTTCGCGCGGCACGCGTGCAATCCGGACCAGGCGAGACGAAATCATACTGACCAGACGGGCGGAGAACCGCTTCATAGGTATCGAGAATCTCGACGAGGAGGAGTTGAAGCGTCTCAATGCGCTTCTCGGCGACGCGGCCAAGCGCGATCGACACGCGCGGGAGGCGGCCCTTTCTGCCCATCGCGATGGTTCGGAGGCAGGGCGAGACGGGACGGAAGAGGCGCCGCCGCTCGAACCGGCGGCACCTCGCTGACGGGATAGCGGCTCAGCCGAAGACGCGCTTGAAGATCGTGTCGACGTTCTTGGTGTGATAGCCGAGGTCGAACTTTTCGCGGATGTCCTCTTCGGAAAGCGCCTTCCGGACATCGGCGTCGGCGAGCAGTTCTTCGAGGAAGTCCGCGCCCTTTTCCCAGACTTTCATGGCATTGCGCTGGACGAGCCGGTAGCTGTCCTCGCGCGACACGCCGGCCTGGGTGAGCGCCAGGAGCACGCGCTGGCTCATCACAAGGCCCTTGAACTTGTTCATGTTCTTCAACATGTTCTCGGGATAGATCACGAGCTTCTCGATGACGCCGGCGAGGCGGTTGAGGGCGAAATCGAGGGTGATCGTCGTATCCGGGCCGATGGCGCGCTCGACGCTCGAATGGCTGATGTCACGCTCGTGCCAGAGCGCCACGTTTTCCAGCGCCGGCGTCACCGACATGCGCACGAGACGGGCGAGACCGGTCAGGTTTTCCGTCAGCACCGGGTTGCGCTTGTGCGGCATGGCCGACGAGCCCTTCTGGCCCGGTGAGAAGAACTCTTCCGCTTCGAGCACTTCCGTGCGCTGCATGTGGCGGATCTCGATCGCCACGTTTTCGATCGAGGAGGCGATGACGCCGAGGGTGGCAAAGAACATCGCATGGCGGTCGCGCGGGATGACCTGGGTCGAAATCGGCTCCGGCTTCAGGCCGAGTTTTTCGCAGACATGTTCCTCGACGCGCGGATCGATGTTGGCAAAGGTGCCGACGGCGCCGGAGATGGCACCGGTCGCGACTTCGGCGCGTGCCGCCTCGAGGCGCGCGCGGTTGCGGCTCATCTCGGCATAGAAACGCGCAAAGGTCAGCCCCATCGTCGTCGGTTCGGCATGGATGCCGTGGCTGCGGCCGATGCGGATCGTATCCTTATGCTCGAAAGCGCGCGTCTTCAGCGCGGCGAGAACGCGGTCCATGTCAGCCAGCAGGATGTCGGCGGCGCGCACGAGCTGGATGTTGAAGGTCGTGTCGAGCACGTCCGACGAGGTCATGCCCTGGTGGACGAAGCGGCTGTCCGGGCCGACGAATTCGGCAAGATGGGTGAGGAAAGCGATGACGTCATGCTTGGTGACGGCCTCGATCTCATCGATACGGGCGACGTCGAACTCTGCCGTGCCACCCTTCCCCCAGATGGTCTTCGCCGCTTCCTTCGGGATCACGCCGATCTCGGCGAGCGCGTCGCAAGCGTGGGCCTCGATCTCGAACCAGATGCGGAACTTGGTTTCGGGCGACCAGACGGCGACCATTTCGGGCCGGGAGTAGCGGGGGATCATAGGCCTATCTTTCCTGGAAAGCTGCGGGATGGCGTCGCTTTAGCAAAGACTGCCGGCAATCTCAACGGTTGTGGCGTGCCAGCAGGAGGCTTGCCGCGACGAGGAACAGGAGTCCGAACGGCAGGAAGAGGCGCAAGCCCAGGACGCAGAACTGGAAAACGGCCGAGGCGGAGGTGAACACGAACTGAAACGCCCAGATCCGCGTGCCGAACGGCGCATGCCACTGTGCGTAGAAGCTGCGGTACTGCATGGCGAAGAGAAAGGCCGTAAACGCGACCGTACCGACGGATAGAAACAGGAATCCGGCGGCAAAGCGCGTCTCCACCGGGCGGTCGAGGCTGAAGAAGCGGGTGACGGGCACGGCGGTCAGCCATCCGAGCATGCCGCCGCCCAAAAAGAGCAGGAGCAACTGGTCGCGGTGTGCGTAGGGTGTCCAGTGCAGTATCCACATCGCGAGCAGGCAGGAAAGCGCCATGACCGCGCCCCAGACCAGCGCGCCGAGAAGCCAAAGGCCGACAGACGGAATGCTGGCGGCGAGGCGGGTGCGCAGGTTGAGCGGCGAGGGGCGGGAGGCCTGGAGCATGTCAGGGATGCACCGGCACGGCAATCCAGCGTCCGTCGCGGCCTTCGAAGCCGAAGCTCAGCACAAGAACCAGCGCCATGTGGACGGGAGGTGCACCCGGCGGCGTATGGGTCACCACACCGGCGAGGCGATAACCGGTCGCGCAATTGCGGCTCGCGGGCAGGTGGTCGTCTTCATGGACCAGGTCGTCTGCGGCAGCGCCGTCGCGCTCGGTCAGTCGCAGCCGGAAGCCCCTGACCCCCTCGACGATGTCCTTGCAGGCCGGCGGCGAGGGAAGCGCGTATTCTTCCAGCATCAGGGCATAGGCTTTGCCGAAGGGTGGGTCACTGGGGAAGGGCAGATACCGAAGCCGATGCGGGTCGGAGTCGACTTCCGTCATCGGGTTGAAGGTGACGACCTGCCCGGGTTCATCGGCAAGACCATTGCTTTCGATGAGTGGGGACGCCTTCTTCGCCGCTTCGGCACGGGCGACCCCGAGGCCAGCCTGCTCGTCGTCGATCCGCACGCGGATCGGCGTTCCGGGGAGATAGGCGTCCTTTACCGTGTCGAGAAAGTAGATGTTCGAATAGGGAAAGCCCGAGCCGTCCTGGATGCCGTATTCCTCGAAGGCGTAGATTTTGCCATCGCCGGAAAAGCCGATCGACCGGAAGCCGGCGATGTCGCCGGCCGCGGCAGATGTCGCGGCGAGCGCGAAACCGGCCGTCAGTCCTGCAAGCGATCCCCACAATCCCTTCAACGACGTCCCTCTTCGGCAGCCTTCTTCAGACTGTCGACGGTTTTGCGGTAGTCGTCAACGCCTTCGCCCTTGTAGATTGCCGAGCCCGCGACCAGCACGTTGGCGCCGGCAGAGGTGACGAGCGGGGCGGTGGTCGCGGTAATCCCGCCGTCCACCTGGAGCATGATCGGGCGATCGCCGATCATCCGGTTCGCCTGGGCAATCTTCTCGACCATGGCAGGGATGAACTTCTGCCCGCCGAAGCCGGGATTGACGCTCATGATCAGGAGCAGGTCGATGTCGTCGAGGACGTGTTCGAGAACCGAGACCGGGGTCGCCGGGTTGAGCGATACGCCGGCCTTCTTGCCGAGCGCCCGGATGGTCTGCAGCGAGCGGTGCAGGTGCGGGCCGGCCTCGGCATGAACGGTGATGTAGTCGCAGCCGGCGTCCGCGAAGGCCTCAAGATAGGGGTCGGCGGGCGCGATCATCAGGTGGCAGTCGAAGACGGCCTTCGTGTAGGGACGGAGCGCCTTGACCACCGCCGGGCCGAAGGTGATGTTCGGCACGAAGTGGCCATCCATCACGTCGAGGTGGATCCAGTCTGCGCCCGCTTCCACGACGTCGGCGACTTCCTGGCCGAGCTTCGCGAAATTGGAGGCGAGGATCGAAGGGGCGATCAGCAGCGGGCGGGTCATGGGCTCTTTCCTTGTCGGCGGTGACTTTGGCGTGGCCTTAACATTGCGGGCCGGGCGCGGCAACCGTACCAAGGGCGAGGATGGCGAGCCACTTGACGTTGCCCGCTCGCCGGGCCATCCCTGCGATGGTTGACGGAGGAGAGCATGAAGCGGTTTGCGATCATCACCGGTGGTAGTTCAGGTATCGGCCGGCACCTGGTGTCGGCCTTTGTCGCGGAGGGCTATGACGTCGCCTTCAGCCATCTCGGGGCCGTCGAGGACGCCGAGGCGACGGTTGCCGCCGCCTCCGGCTGCGGGCGGGTCATGGCCGCGGCCTGCGACGTCGGCGATGCCGTGGCTGTGGAACGTTTCGTTGCCGAAGCCGAGAAATGGGCGGGGCAGGCACCTGACGTGCTGGTCAACAATGCCGGCATCCAGACCTGGTCGCCGCTGCTCGAATTGTCCGAGGAGCGGTGGGACGCCGTTATCCGCACCAATCTCAAGGGCACATTCCTGAACACGCAGATCGTCGCCCGGCACATGGTCAGCGCCGGCAAGGGCGGCTCGATCGTCAACATCGGCTCCGGCTGCAACAAACACGCCTTCCCACGGCTTGTCGACTACACGGCTTCGAAGGGCGGGGTCGAACAGTTCACCAAGGTCGCGGCGGTCGAACTCGGGCCGAGCGGTATCCGGGTCAACTGCGTCGCGCCGGGCGCTATCGAGACCGAGCGGACCAAGGCGGAGGCGCCGGACTACGCCGCGACATGGGGCGCGGTGACGCCGCTGCGCCGCGTCGGCACGCCTCAGGATGTCGCCGGACCGGTCCTGTTTCTTGCAAGCGAGGCAGCCGGCTTCGTGACCGGCCAGACGATATGGGTCGACGGCGGCGTGTTTTCGCAGCCGCAATGGCCGTATTGAGGAGTAGGTGGCGGCGCTACTGTCCGACGGCGCCGACGGGTACGAAGCGTCCGGCCCGCCACTCCATCAGCACGTAGGGATTGTCGGCCAGTTCGTGGCCGGAATCGAAGGTGACATTGCCGATTGCGGTCTCGAAACCGGTTCCGACCAGCGCTTCGGCGACGGGCATGCCCATCGCCGAGGAGAGGCCTGCGGCATCGGCTGCCAGCTCGACGCCCGCAAAGGCCGGCAGCACGTAGCCCTCCGGGACGATGCCCTTGCCGCGCAGGATGGCGACGGCCTCCTGTGCCGAAGGGAAGGCGTCGTATTCCGGCAGAGCGACGGCCAGTGTTCCCGCGGCGAGCGCGACCGGCTGGTCTGCCGCCCGCATGGCATCGCCGCCCATCAGGGTCAGCGTCGCCTTTTCTGTCGCCGCATCGCGGGCAATGATCGCCACGTCGTTGCGGTCACCGCCGACGAAGACGCGGGTCGCTCCCGCCTTCTTCAGCCGTCGTACCAGCGCCACCTGCTGTTCCTGCCCGGGGCGGTAGGTATCGGTGAAGACCGGCTTCATGCCGCGCTCCTCCATCCCCGCTCGGACCGCCTCCACGAGCTCCCGGCCGTGGATCGTGCCGTCCTCGATCAGCGCAACGGCATCTCCGGACCATTCCCGCAGGATGATCTCGATCACCTTTTCCGCCTCGTCGTCGGCTGTCGGTGCCATCCTGAAGAACGGCCATTCGTTCTTCAGGGCATCCTCCATCAGCACCTTCCAGCGGACCGAAAGGGTAATTGTGGGAATGCCGGCCTCCTTGAGGAGCGGCAGTGCCCCGTCGAGCGACTCACTGCAGAGAAAACCGATCGCTGCCGTGACCTTCGCGTCCCTGAGCTGACGGCCGATCGCTTCGCCGCTGCCGGGCTGGCAGGTTTCGGCGACGGGGTGAATCTCTATTCCGAGCCTCTCCGCCGCCGCTTCGGCGCCGTCCTGCATCTGTTTTCCGAGAAGTGCGAAGGGTCCCGACTGCGGGGCGACCACGCCGATGCTTGCCGCTGCTGCGGCCGTCGCCGACAGAACCGTCGCGGCAAGCAGGACCGGCAGCAGGCGCAGGGCGGGCTTCAAATTCTTGTTCTCCTTCACGAAACGGCGGCAGCTTATCCGAGACGCGGGGCCGCACAAACCGCAAATTGGCCGGCCGACGGCGGTTTTCGAAAAATCGTCGCCGTTGTGGAAAATGTAAACCTTGCAAGCCATATTGTGGGCAAACCAATGTGCGGCGAAACCTTCGCCCCGGAGACACGCGATTGTTGAACACGCAGCAAATGGATCCCGTCCTTTATCGGGAGGCGATGAGCCGGTACGCGGGCCACGTCCAGATCGTCACGACGGAATATGAGGGCGTGCGCCGCGGCGTCACGATCACGGCCGCCTGTTCGGTATCGGATCGTCCGCCGATGCTGCTCGTCTGTCTCAACAACAACAATCCGAACAATGCGGTGTTCTTCGAGGCCGGCTATTTTGCCCTCAACACGCTCGGCGCCCAGCATGAGGCGCTCGCCAACGCCTTCGCCGGCTTCGGCGTGAAGGAGGCCGACGCCCGCTTCGCGCTCGCGGAGTGGCAGGTGCTTTCGACGGGTGCGCCGGTGCTGACCGATGCCGTGGCGGCCTTCGACTGCCGGGTGACCGACCGCAAGGTGACGGCGACCCACACCGTGCTCTTCGGCGAGGTCGCGGCGGTTCATTTCGGGCCACGCGAACCGGCGCTCATCTATCTGGACCGCGGCTACCGCAGCTTGTAATCTCCTCCCGAAAGGGAGGAACAATGGCCAATTTACCGGTAGAGGGCATCCCGACGACGATCGACGAGATGCTTGCCCTTCTCTCGTCGCATGACTATCTCGCAAGCCGATCCTTGGCCACCGTTCTCTTCCTCGCGCTGAGGATGGAGCGTCCGCTCTTTCTCGAAGGGGAGGCGGGCATCGGCAAGACCGAGATCGCCAAGGTTCTTTCGGCGGCGCTTGACCGGCCGCTGATCCGCCTCCAGTGCTACGAGGGACTGGACGTCGCTTCGGCCGTTTACGAATGGAACTATCCGGCCCAGATGCTGGAAATCCGGCTCTCCGAGGCGGCGGGGATCTCCGATCGCGACCGGCTGGAGCACGACATCTTTTCCGAACGCTACCTGATCCGCCGGCCGGTGCTGCAGGCGCTGACCAGTGAAGGTGGCCGCGCGCCCGTGTTCCTGATCGATGAGCTCGACCGCACCGACGAGGCATTCGAAGCCTTCCTGCTAGAGGTGCTTTCCGACTTCCAGGTGACGATCCCGGAATTCGGCACGGTCAGGGCAGCGCATCCGCCGATCGTCATCGTCACCAGCAACCGCACGCGCGAGGTGCACGATGCGCTGAAGCGCCGTTGCCTCTATCACTGGGTCGACTATCCCGACGCGCGGCAGGAGCTGGAGATCATCCGCCGCAAGGTCCCGGGCTGCAACGAGGCCCTGTCGCGGCAGGTCGTCGCCTATGTGCAGAAGCTCCGAACCATCGATCTCTTCAAGAATCCGGGTGTCGCCGAGACGATCGACTGGGCGACGGCGCTGACCGAACTCGACCGCGTGGCGCTGGACCCGGAGACCATTTCCGACACGCTGGGCACGCTCTTGAAATACCAGGACGACATCGCCCGCATCCAGAGTGGGGAAGGACGGAAGATCCTCTCTGAGATCGAGGCCGAACTCAGGGCGGTGGGCTGAGATGGAGAGGGAGGTCGGCAGGAAGGATGGGCTCGTCGTTCCGCCGGTTCCGGTCGGCGACGGACGGCTTGCCGACAACATCGCCTTTTTTGCGCGGGTGCTGCGCAAGGCCGGCCTGAAACCCGGTCCCGGCTCGGTCGCCGATGCGATTGCCGCGATCGATGCGATCGGGATTGGTTCGCGGGAGGAATTCCACGCCGCGCTTTCGGCCGTCTTCGTCAAGCGTCATGAGGACCAGACAGTGTTCGATGAGGCCTTCCGTCTCTTCTGGCGCTCGCGCGACCTCGTCGGCAAGATGATCGCCATGATGTCGCCGGTAGCGCCCGACCGCAGTGAAAAAGACAAGGCCAAGGCCGGGGCGGCGCGGGTGAGCGACGCGCTCTTCGCCGAACGGCAGCGCGAAGGCCGCGAAGAAGAGGAACCGGAACTCGAAATCGATGCGCGCTTCACCGTCTCCGGAAGCGAAGTGTTGCGCGGCATGGATTTCGCGCAGATGTCGGCTGCGGAACTGGCGCTCGCGCGCAAGGAGATCGGCAGGCTCGTGCTGCCCTTCGACGAGGTGCCGGTGCGCCGTTATCGCGCGTCGCACCGGCCGCAGTCGGTCGATCCGCGGGCGACGATGCGGGCGTCGATGCGCACCGGCGGCGCGCTCATTCTTCCGCGCTTTCGCGAGCGCCGCACGATGCACCCGCCGCTGGTGATCCTCGCCGATATTTCCGGCTCGATGAGCCAGTACACCCGCGTCTTCCTGCATTTCCTGCACGCGATGACGGAGCGGCGCCGGCGCGTGCACACCTTTCTCTTCGGTACCCGGCTCACCAACGTGACGCGGCAGATGCGCAATCGCGATCCGGACGAGGCTCTGGAACAGTGCGCCGGCGCGGTCAGGGACTGGTCGGGCGGCACGCGCATCGGCGAGACGCTCCGGGAATTCAATCGCAAATGGTCGCGCCGCGTGCTCGGCCAGGGAGCGGTGGTGCTTCTGATCACCGATGGGCTCGAGCGGGAGGATGTCGACCTCCTCGTCCACGAGATCGACCGGCTGCACCGCTCCTGCCGTCGTCTGATCTGGCTCAACCCGCTCCTGCGTTTCGAGGGCTTCGAGGCGCGTGCCCGAGGCGTCAGGGCGATGCTGCCGCATGTCGACGAGCTGCGGCCGGTGCACAATCTCAATGCGCTCGGCGACCTCGTCGCCGCGCTCGGCGACGGCCGCAGCGGCGGCGGCGATCCGCGGCGTTTTCTGCCGGAGGGGCATCATGGCACACGACATTGACGAGATCGATCCGCTGACGATCGCCGAGACATGGCTCGACGAGGGCCGCAAGGTCGCGGTTGCGACCGTCGTGGAGACCTGGGGATCGGCGCCGCGACCCGTCGGCAGCCATCTGGTGATCGACGGCGAGGGTAATTTCCACGGTTCCGTCTCCGGCGGCTGCGTGGAAGGGGCGGTGATCACCGAGGCGCTCGACGTGCTTGAAAAGGGCGAACCGAGAATGCTCGAATTCGGCGTCGCCGACGAGACGGCCTGGCGGGTCGGGCTTTCATGCGGCGGCCGTATCCGTGTCTATGTCGAAAGGCTCGGCTGATGGATCCCCGGCTTCTGAAAGAGCTCAATGCGGCGCGGCAGGCGCGCAAGGCCGCCGTCCTGGTGACCAGCCTCGAGGATGGCCGCAGCCGTCTGGTTGTCGAGGGGGAGGCGATCGGGGGCGATCTCGGCGTGGAAGTCGCCGGGCGCCTGCGCTCCGGCAAGTCCGGCTCAGTCGAGATCGATGGACGTCCGCACTTCCTCAATGTTTACCTGCCGCCGCCGCGTATCGTGGTGATCGGCGCCGTCCACATCAGCCAGGCGCTCTATCCGATGGCGCGTATCGCAGGCTTCGACCTGACGATCATCGACCCGCGGACGGCCTTTGCCACCGCCGAGCGGTTCGCCGGTGCCAACCTCGTCGCGGACTGGCCGGAGGACGCGCTGAAGGCCCGCCCGCTCGACGGCTATACCGCACTGGCGGCGCTCACCCACGATCCGAAGATCGACGACTATCCAATTGCGATGGCATTGAAATCCGGATGCTTCTACGTGGGCGCGCTCGGCAGCCGGAAGACCCACGGCAAGCGCCTGGAACGGTTGAAGGCCGAAGGTTTCGGCGACGGCGAGATCGCCCGCATCTCAGCGCCGATCGGCCTCGACATCGGGGCGGTGACCCCCGGAGAGATCGCGGTCTCCATCCTCGCCGATATCATCCAGGCGTTCCGCCGGCGTGAACTCGCAAAGGAAGAGGCCCGCGGATGATCTTCGGCGAATTTCCGGTCGATGGCGCCGAAGGGCTGATCCTCGCCCATTCGGTCCGGCTGCCGGATGAGCGGCTCGGCAAGGGGCACAGGATCACCGATGCGGATGTGGCGCGGCTTAGGGCGGGCGGAATCGCGTCCGTCATCGCCTGCCGCATCGAAGCGGATGACCTCGATGAGGACACCGCGGCGGCGATACTGGCGGAGGCGATCGACCCCGACCATCTGCGCTTCTCGCCGGCCGCCACCGGCAGGGTGAACGTCTATGCGACCTGCAACGGCCTCTTCACCGCCGACCGCGACACCGTGGACCGCTTCAACCGCATCGATCCGGCGATCACCTTCGCCTGCCTTGCCGATCACAGCGACGTCCGCGACGGCGACTTGCTTGCGACCGTCAAGATCATCCCGCTCGCCGCGCCGCGTGCGAGCGTCGAGGCCGCGGCGGCCGTCTTCCGCGGCGCACCGCCAATTCGTCTCAAGCATTACCGGCCGCATGCCGTCTCGCTCGTCGCGACCGAGCTTCCGTCGTTGAAGCCGTCGGTGATGGACAAGACCGCCCGCGTTCTGGAGCTGCGCCTCGCCGCGTCCGGCAGCCGGCTCGTCGGCGAGCGGCGCGTGGCACATCGGGCGGTGGCTGTGGCCGCCGCGATCGAACAGGCGCTGGCGGAGCCGCAGAACGCGCCGCAGATGGTGGTGCTGTTCGGTGCTTCCGCCGTCGCCGATCCCGCCGACGTGCTGCCGGAAGCGATCCGGATGGCGGGCGGAACCGTCGAGCAGGTGGGTCTGCCCGTCGATCCCGGCAATCTGCTGGTGCTCGGCCACATCGGAGAGGTGCCTGTGATCGGAGCGCCGGGCTGCGCGCGCTCGCCGAAGGAGAATGGTTTCGATTGGGTCTTGAACCGGCTTCTCGCCGGTGAGAAACCGACGGTGCGCGACCTCACGGGCATGGGAGTGGGAGGCCTCCTGATGGAAATCCCGAGCCGGCCGATGCCACGCGAGATCGCCGAGGAACCGACGCGGCCGCGCGTCGCGGCCGTCGTACTTGCCGCGGGCAGCGCGAGCCGGATGGGCGAGGGTGGGCGCCATAAGCTGCTCGCGGAGTTTTCCGGAGAACCGCTCGTGCGGCGCTCGGCGCGCATATCGCTCGAGAGCGGCGCCGACGGCGTCGTGGTCGTGACCGGCTATCGGGCGGCCGAGATCGGCGGCGCCCTCCAAGGGCTCGCCGTCGACATCGTCGACAATCCCGATCATGCGAGCGGCATGGCGAGTTCGCTGAAGATCGGCTTTTCGAGCGCAGCAGCGCGGCGTGCCGACGGTGTGCTGGTGATGCTCGCCGACATGCCTGGCCTCGACACGCAGGATTTGCGGCGCCTGATCGCCGCCTTCCGCGAGGCCGGCGGACGCGCGATCGTGCGGGCGGTTGCAGGCGGCAAGCGCGGCAATCCGGTGATCCTGCCACGCTCCACTTTCGAGGCGGTCCAGGCGCTCGAAGGCGATGTCGGCGCTCGCTCGATCGTCGAAGGTTCGGGGGTTGCCGTCATCGACGTCGAGCTCGGCGAGGTGGCCTATCTCGACGTCGATACGCCCGAGGCGGTGCTGTCCGCCGGCGGGCTGCTGAAAGGGTGAGAGCATGGACAACGACGCGCTCGAAGAGGTCTTCCAGTCGCTCGGTCGCGTGACGATCCGGCGGATGTTCAGCGGCAAGGGTATCTATCACGACGGACTGATCCTGGCGCTCGTCGTCGACGGGGAGCTTCTCCTGAAAGCCGACGAGGTGAGCGCTTCACTCTTCGAGGAGGCGGGTGCGCGGCGCTGGGTCTACAGTGGCAAGGCGAGGAAATCGCCCGTCCGTATGCCCTACTGGTCGGTGCCGGACGCGGCCTACGACGATCCGGAAGAAATGGCGAAATGGGTGCGGCTTGCCTATAAGGCGGCGCTCAGGGCACCGCCGGCGCGTGGTCAGCGCAAGTAGGGAAGAAGGGCTGCCGTGAACGCCGAAAGCGGTTGCGGCAGGTCGTCGAGGGAGAACCAGCCGATTTCGGCGATCTTGTCCGGCTCGGTCAGTTGCGCCTCTCCCTGCACATCACTCGTCCGGTAGAGCAGGGAAATCCAGTGCTGGCGGTCGGCGTCGATAATCTGCTCCGTCGCACAGACGAATTCGATTGCGCCGACCGAGAGGCCGGTTTCCTCTTCGGCCTCGCGCTTTGCTGCCTGTTCGGCGGGCTCGAGGTGGTCGACCTTGCCGCCGACGATGTTCCAGAAACCGGCTTCCGGCGCCTTCAGACGGCGGGCGAGCAGGAGTTTGCCGTCGCGCAGGATTGCGAGCCCGACGCCGACGCCCGGGAAATTGACGCCGGGAAGACCCATCAGGCCTTGGCCTGGATCAGCATGAAGGCCGGGATGTCGTCGCCGAAGCCGACCGGGGTCGGGCCGTCGTCGCGATCGCGGTAATGGCTGCGGCGTTCGCGGCGATCGTCGTTCGCCGGGTTCGGCGTTCTGCCGCCGCGGGCCGGACGCTCTGCGTGGCTCGGCCGTTGATCCTTCTTCCGCTCTGCCTTCACGCTTTCCGTCCTTGCTGGCGTCTCTTCGATCTCGACGGCCACAGTCTGCTCGATCTTCTTTTCAGATTTGTGACCTGCGGTGTCGCGGCGTCCGCGACCCTTGTCCTTCGCGCCGCGGCGAACGCGCGATTCGTCGTGCTCCGCGGGCGGCGGCAGGGCGGTGAGGTCGCCGTTCTGCCATTCGATCTTGGTGCCGATCAGCTTTTCGATGGCGTCCAGGTGCTTGGTGTCGGACTTGGTGACGATCGTGAACGCCTTGCCGGAGCGTCCGGCGCGGCCGGTACGGCCGATGCGGTGGACATAGTCCTCGGCGTGGATCGGAACGTCGAAGTTGAAGACGTGGCTCACATCCGGGATGTCGAGACCGCGGGCGGCGACGTCCGAGGCGACGAGCAGGGTGATCTGGTTGTCCTTGAAGCCTGCGAGCATGTTGGTGCGCGAACGCTGGTCCATGTCGCCGTGCAGGGCTCCGACGGAGAAGCCGTGGCGTTCCAGCGAACGGAACAGGTCGGCGACATCCTTCTTGCGGTTGCAGAAGATGATCGCGTTCTTGAGGTCGTCCTGCTCGCGGATGAGGTTGCGCAGCACCTCCCGCTTCTCGTAGTCCTTGTTGTTGGAGGCGACGAGCCGCTGGGTGACCGTCTTCGCCGTCGACGACGGCGGGGCGACCTCGATCCGCTCCGGATTCTGCAGGAAGCGGTCGGCCAGCTTCTGGATTTCCGGCGGCATGGTCGCCGAGAAGAACAGCGTCTGGCGGGTGAAGGGAATCATCTTGGCGATGCGCTCGATGTCGGGGATGAAGCCCATGTCGAGCATGCGGTCGGCCTCGTCGATGACGAGGATCTCGACGCCGGTCATCAGGAGCTTGCCGCGCTCGCAATGGTCGAGAAGGCGGCCGGGCGTGCAGATCAGCACGTCGGCGCCGCGTTCCAGCTTGCGGTCCTGTTCGTCGAAGGAAACGCCGCCGATCAGCAGTGCGACGTTGAGCTTGTGATTCTTGCCGTACTTCTCGAAGTTCTCGGCGACCTGCGCGGCGAGTTCGCGCGTCGGTTCGAGGATCAGTGTGCGCGGCATGCGGGCGCGCGCGCGGCCCTTTTCGAGCAGCGTCAGCATCGGCAATACGAAGGAGGCGGTCTTGCCCGTTCCCGTCTGCGCAATTCCGCAGATGTCGCGGCGCTGCAGCGCGAAGGGAATGGCACCGGCCTGGATCGGGGTCGGGGTCGTGTAGCCGGCATCGGTGACGGCTGAAAGTACTTTTTGGCTCAGGCCAAGGTCAGAAAACGTGGTCAATGGGGGATCTGTTTCTGTTCCGGTTCTTGCGAACACAATTCGAACGCCTGCGAAGCGCCGGCGTCAACGTAAGCGCGGGATAGTGCCAAAATCCCCGAAAGTCAAGAAAACTGGACGATCTGTCGTAACAAAGGGTGAATGTAATCGTTCAACTGCCGCGATGCGACACCATTACTGCCGCACCGGCCGTGGCAAGCACGCTTCCGGCCGCACGATTGACCGCCTTTACTATGCGCGGCGTCGTCAACAGCCGACGCGCCCGGTGTGCAAGCCAGACATGCCCGCCGACCACCACGACCTCGACGGCGACGATTGCTGCGGCGAGTGAAAGATAGTCTGCCGGGCGGAAGTCCGCGTCGACGAAATTCGGCAGCAGGGCGAGATAGAAGAGCGGCATTTTCGGATTGCCGAGATTGAGCGCGACGGCCGTCAGGCAGACGGCCACGAGGTCGCGTCGGTGTTCGAGCGGCCGCGCCTGCGGCAGAACAGGCTCGCTGGTCCACAAGCGGATGCCCATGTAGACGAGATAGGCCGCCCCGACGTAGCGCACGGCCGTCATCAAGAGCCCCATCTCGCCCGCGATCATCGAAAGGCCGAAGGCCGCGAGCGCAAGATAGATCAGGATGCCGATCAAGGTGCCGATCCCGTAGGCGATGCCCGAGGCGGGGCCGGCGGAGACCGTTCGCGCCATGATTGTCATGTTATCGGGGCCGGGGCTTGCGGCAAAGACGAAGAAAGCGGCGGCAAAAGCCAGAAGGGTGGTCGTCTCCACGCGCATATCCCTCTCGTCTTGTTGTTCGGGCTATACTTTAGCGTGTGAAGGTTTCGCGTCAATCGATCAGCGTGGAAAGCTTCAGCCCGGCGTTGACGAAGTGCATCGGATCGATCGGCGCGCCGTTGCGGCGGACCTCGTAGTGGAGGTGGGGGCCGGTGGAGCGGCCGGTGCTTCCCGATTGTCCGATGACCTCTCCGGGCGCGATCTCGTCGCCGACCTTGACGAGAATGCGCGACATGTGTCCGTACCGGGTGGTGAAGCCCATGCCGTGGTCGATCTCGACCATGTTGCCGTAACCGCCGACGGGGCCGGCGGTGATCACCTTGCCGCGGCCGGAGGCGCGGATTTCACCCCCCACAGGGGAGCGGAAGTCGATCCCCGCATGGAGTGCCAGCCGGCCGAGGAAGGGATCGCGGCGATTGCCGAACCCGCTCGTGATGTCGCGGCCGGGCGCCGGATTGCCGAAGGGAAGGTCGGTCGCGGTCTCCCGGGCGGTCTCGAGGCGGGCGAGCGCAGTGTCGAGGCTGTTCAGCGAGGCTTCGAAAGACGTGGCGGGCTGGGGCGCAAGATAGGGGCCGCCGATCGCATCGGCTGCTGCAGCGGGCGTTTCGGTTTGCACCGCCACACCGTTACGCGCGAGGATGGTCTCGATCTTGTCGGCGGTTTCGACGGCGCCGTCGGTGAGGTCGCGAATGCGGTCGAACTGTTCCTGTTCGATATCCTTCAGCGAGATCGTCACCCTCGAAAAGATGCGGTCGGTGCGGTCGGCGACCGATTCGCCGGCCGGGGCGTAGCCGAGCGCTGCGACCTCCGTTCCCTGCGGTTCCGCGGCAGGTTTGCCGAGCAGGCTCTCGATTGCCTTGATCCCGCCGGTGAGGCTGGCCTGCTTTGCGCCGTCCGCCGGCCGTACCGCTGGCACGGGCGCCCCCGTGTCGAGGCCGGATTGTTCCGCCCGGTCAAGCAGGGCACCAAGCCGTCCGTGGCGGGAAGAAAGCGCCATCTGCTGTTCGAGCAGCTTTTCGACCTTTTCTTCGACCACCTGCTGGTCGAGGAGCTGCCGCGACGTCACGCGGTCGACCTGCGCGCGCAGCGCGGCGATGCGGTCTTCGTAGACATGCTGCATGCGCGCCTGCCGCGCCATGGAGGCGCCGATCAGATTGTCGCGCATGACGAGATAGGTGGTGGCGCCGAGATAGCCGATCGCCATGACGCCGCAGAAGCAGAAGGCGAGTGCCGCCATCCACGGACGAACCGTCATGTGGCGGATCTTGTCGCCGCTTGCGAGAATGATGACGTGCTGGGTCCGGCGCTTTCCGAAGACGTGATGGCCTGCTCTTGCGGTCACGGGCTTTCCTCAACTTGGCCGGGCGAACTCCGCGCGAGCCATTCCTTCTCGCGACGGGAGAGCTGGAGCTTTTTCGGCTCCCGCTGGCTCGTCGCAATTAGACATTGTTAAGGTTAACAAAGGTTTGAGTTCGGTGATCGCGGGAGGTGACCGACGGGCGTCAACCGCTGCTTGTCGAGGTGAGCGAGCGATAGAAGGAAGGCGTCAGCCCGGCTTCGGCGCGGGCGAGATCGTTGAAGGGCGCCTTGAGCGCACCGCGGAAGTTCACGCGCACCAGGTCCTGGAAGGTCCGTGCGGGGTCTTTCCGTTCCCGTGCGCAGAGGAAACGGAACCATTTGGCGCCGATCGCCACATGACCCTTCTCGTCCTCGTAGATGACCTTCAGCACTTCGGCGCTCTCGAAGTCACCGGTTTCGCGCATCTTTTCCTGGAGCGAGGGGGTGACGTCCAGCCCGCGGGCCTCGAGGATGAGCGGAACTACGGCGAGCCTCGCCGTCAGGTCGTTGCGGGTTGAATGCGCCGCCTGCCAGAGGCCGTCATGGGCCGGCATGTCGCCGTAGTCGGCACCGAGCGCGCGCAGACGCTCGCGCACCATGCCGAAATGCTTGGCCTCCTCGAAGGCGACCTGCATCCAGCCGTCGAAGAAGGAATGCGGGACCGGCTCGGTGGCGAATCGCGCGACGATGTCGAGGGCGAGATCGACAGCGTTGAGCTCGATATGGGCGAGGGCGTGCAGGAGGGCTATGCGGCCGGGGAGTGTGTGCAGCGAGCGCTTCTCGACCGCCTTGGGCGGCACGAGCTCCGGCCGTGAGGGACGGCCGGGGCGCTCGGGAACTTCCGGATCGAGCGGCGAGCGCAACGAGAGCCTGCGGGCATGCCAGCGGCGGGCGGTCGCCTGTGCGAGCGCCGTCTTGCGGTCGAGATCGCTCGCGCTGATCGCCAGCGTCGCCCCGGCGCGCAGCGACCGGATCTCGTCGTATTCGTCCATCTCAGATGTCCCCGAGCGCGGCGACGGCGTCGAGCACCTCTTGGGCGTGGCCTTTGACCTTCACCTTGTCCCAGATATTGACGATATGGCCGTCGGGGCCGATCAGGAACGTCGTGCGGACGACGCCCAGGTAGGTGCGGCCATACATGCTCTTTTCCCGCCAGACGCCGTAATCCGTCATCACTTTCGCGTCTTCGTCGGAGCCGAGAATGACTGTCAGCCCGTGCTTGGCGATGAACTTGTCGTGGCTCTTCACCGGGTCGGCGGACATGCCGATCACGACGGCGCCCTTCTTCTCGAACTCGGGAGCGAGCGCGGTGAAATCGATCGCCTCGGCGGTGCAGCCGGTCGTGTTGTCCTTCGGGTAGAAGTAGAGAACCACCGGGCGCCCGGCGAATTCCTTCAGTGACACGGTCCCTCCGCCGTCACGGGGAAGCTCGAAATCGGGCGCCAAGTCTCCGGGTGCCAATTCTGCCATGGGATAACCTTTCTTTTGCCCGTTTTGTGGATGAAATACGCGACCATCGATATATAGTCCGCATGGCGGCAGTCCAACATCGGATTGCGTCGGGAGCGGGCAAACGGAGACAATCGCCAGCACATGGGAGAAATCCGCGGCGAAAAGGTAAGGTTCAGCAAGAAAGACATCGTTCCCTTGCACGACCTGCCGTCTGCGCGCGCCGAGGATCCGCTGATCGTGCATTGTCCGCCACGATCCACATGGCTGGGCCGCGTCGCGCGCTTCACATTCGGTCTGTTCCTGCTCTCCGCCGTCCTGTGCGGCGGGTTTTTCGTCGTGATCGAAAGCGGGGCGCTCGACGCTACCTTCGCGAACGGTGCACAGAGAGTTCTGAACAATGCGCTCGCTCCGCAATATCGTGCGGAGATTTCGGGCACGGCGGTGCGCTTCTCCAGGGAGTGGAAGCTTGCCGTCGAGGCGCGGGACGTCTTCGTACACCGCGAGAGCGACGGGCTCGTTGCGGCGGAGACGGAGGCGGTCCGCCTCGTGGTCGATCCGATCGCACTGCTTTCCGGCCGCTTCTCCGTGAGCGAGATCGAGGCGGACGGCGTGTCGGTCGACGAATCGCTCTTTTCGTCGGGGCCGCCGCTCGACTTTACCAAGGTCAGGATCGATGCCGTCCCGACGCTGCTCGAGGCGGCGTTCACGCAGCTCGACCTGATGCAGGGATTCATTTCGAAGGGCGGCCTCGATCGCATGCGCCTCGACGGCCTCGAGATTGCGATGGGCAAGGCGCGCACGCGGCCCGTCCTGCTTTCGGTCCGCAACCTTGTAATGGAGCGCGGCGTTGACGCTTCGCTGACGATTGCCGGAACGCTGGCGATCAACGGCTACGACAGCCCGATCTCGGCAAAGGCGACGAACGCCGACGGGCTCACGCGCTCGTTCAGCGCGTGGATCGGCGACGTGCGCCTCACGCCGTTCCTGCTCCGGCGTGATTCGCGCGGCGATCCTCGTCAGGGATATGACGGCTTCGCGGAGGTGACCATCTCCGCCCGGCGTGGAAGCGCGACGGAGAAGCCGGCCGTTTCGATGATCGCGCAGACCCGTGGCGGCACGCTCTACCAGGACGGCAACCCGCAGGAAGTGACGCGCGGCACGCTCAATTTCGCCTATGATTTTTCGAAGGACACGATCGAAGTCGCCTCCTCAAGGGTCGATTTCGGGCCTATGATCATGCCGATCTCCGGCGGATTGATCGACCTCGACCGCCTGCCCGGAAACGAAGCGGCCGGTCCGGGCATCGGTATCGACCTGCTCGTCGACCAGGGCCTCGCCAGCGTGCCGGCCGCCGGGGAGCAGCCTTTTCCCTTCTCGTTCAAGATCTTCGGACGCTTCCTCTACGACAGCGCTGAACTGCAACTCGACACTTTGAGCGTCTCGACCCCGATGGGGCAGATGACCGGGTCGATGAGGGTGCGCTTCTTCGAGGGCGAGGGGCCGGAAGTCAGCTTCGGCGCACGGTTTGCGAACATGCAGACGACCGTCGTCAAGCAGCTCTGGCCGTACTGGATTGCCGACAAGCCGCGTCGATGGGTGCTTGCCAACATCTTCGGCGGAACGGTGACCGAAGGGTCGGTGCAGGTGTTCATTCCGAGGGGCCGCATGTCGGTGGAACCGCGGCCGCTCCACCTCGACGAGAACGAGCTCAGGATCAGTTTCGACGTCGTCAACGCTCGGATGAACGTCACCGGGGATATTCCGCCGCTGCGCGACACTGACGCCCATTTCGAGCTCGCCGGGCCGAAGGTGACGACGACCATCAAGACGGCGACCTCGTACTTCCCCTCAGGCCGCAGCGTGAAGGTCGAGAGCGGCGAACTGGTTCTCGGCGAGATCTACACCAAGCCGCTGATGGCGGACCTCAAGATCGCCGTCGCCGGCAGCGCGGACTCCGTTGCCGAACTGGTCTCGTTCCGGCCGATCAACGCCCTGAAGCGCGTCGGTTTTGAGGCCGCCGATTTCAAGGGGACGGTCAAGGGAACGGCCGAGGTGCGCCTCGGCCTGATATCCGAGCAGAACCCGCCTGAACCGGTGTGGAAGGCGCATCTCGATCTTGCCGACGTCAATCTCGCGAAGCCTTTTTCCGGGCGGAAGATCGACAATCTGAACGCGGCTCTCGACGTCGATCCGAAGGCGGCGCGGCTGAAGGGCAAGGCCGACATTGATGGCATTTCGATGGAACTCGCCGTTTCCGAGCCGGTCGGGGAGGACCCGCAGTTCCATCGTGAGCGCCAGGTCAAGGTGGTGCTCGATGGTGGCGATATCGGCCGTTTCGCTCCGGGCCTCGAGCGGATCATCGGCGGATCGGTGACCGTGCAATTGGACCGCCTCGACGAAAAGCGGCAGGCGGTGACCGCAGACCTTACGCGCGCAGTACTGACCGTTCCGTGGCTCGGCTGGACCAAGGGCGCGGGAATTGCCGCCAAGGCGAAGCTGGAGGTGACGGAGGGCGAAAAGCAGTCTGCAATCGACAAGTTCGTCCTCGACGGCGACGGGTTTGGGCTCCGCGGTTCGATGGTCGTCGACAAGAACGGGCTCGTTTCCGCCGATCTTGCGCGCGTCAGGCTGTCGCCGAGCGACGATTACTCGGTCGTGATCCGCCAGGCCAAGGGTGGCTTCCAGGTTGCGGTCAACGGTAAGTCGGCGGATGTCCGCTCGCTGCTCGACCGGATGAAATCGCCGGGGAAAGATGAAGACGGCGATGCCGGTTCGGACCCGAACGTCAGTGTCGACGCCCGACTCGACCGCATGGTCGGCTTTGGCGACGAGGCCCTGTCGAATGTGACGCTCGACTACGCCTCGCGTAGCGGCAAGCTCTCCGGGCTCGACTTTTCGGCCGTGACGGCAAACGGCCAGGCCATCGTCGGGCAGATGCGCAGGCCATCCGGACTCGGCGAGGTGTCGGTGACGAGCGGAGACGCCGGCGCCGTCGCCCGCTTCGCCAATCTCTACAGCCGCATGAACGGCGGACTGCTGAACCTGAAGATGAAGGAGAATGAGAACGGCATCTGGAACGGTTCCGTCGATCTTCGCAATTTCAGCCTCGACAACGAACAGCGCCTGCAGTCGATTGTCTCGACGCCTGCGGGCGCCGACGGGCGAAGCCTCAACAAGGCCGTCAAGCGGGATATCGACGTCAGTTCCGCACGCTTCCAGCGTGGCTTCGCCCGGTTGATCTACAGCAACGAGACACTGCGGATCGAAAACGGCGTCGTGCGCGGTGAGCAGGTCGGCGCGACCTTCCAGGGGCTCGTGCGCGACAGCCAGGGGCGGATCGACCTTACCGGCACCTTCATGCCGGCCTACGGGCTGAACCGCCTCTTCGCGGAGTTGCCGGTGATCGGGATCCTGCTCGGCAACGGCCGCGACCGCGGCCTTCTCGGCATCACCTTCAAGCTCACGGGCGCCACAGAGCAGCCGAAGCTGGTCGTCAATCCGCTGTCGATCATCGCGCCCGGCGTCTTCCGGCAGATCTTCGAATTCCGGTAAAAGAGAAAGCCGGCGCGTCAGGCGCCGGCTTGCGTGTTCGATCGGAATGATGCCGGATCAGGCCGGGCGCACCAGGATATGCTTCTTCTTGCCGAGCGAGAGCTTGATCACGCCGTCCGTCGTGACCTCGCCGGTGCCGACGGCCATGCGTTCGTCGGCGACCGCCTTGTCGTTGATGCGGACTGCGCCGCCCTGGACGTGGCGGCGCGCTTCGCCGTTGGAGGCGGCAAGACCCGCCCGGACCATCAGGTTGAGCAGGCCGACGCCGGCCTCGAGTTCGCCGGTCGGCACTTCGATCGACGGCAGGTTGTCGGCGATCGCGCCTTCCTCGAAGGTCTTGCGGGCGGTCTCGGCGGCCTCTTCGGCTGCGGCGCGGCCGTGCAGGATCGCGGTGATCTCGGTCGCGAGGATCTTCTTCACCTCGTTGATTTCCGAGCCGGCAAGGGTCGACAGGCGCCCGACCTCGCTCATCGGCAAGGTGGTGTAGAGCTTCAGGAAGCGCGGCACGTCCGCATCCTCGGTGTTGCGCCAGTACTGCCAGAAATCATAGGCCGACAGCATGTCCGCGTTGAGCCAGACGGCGCCCGTCGCCGACTTGCCCATCTTCGCACCGGAAGAGGTGGTGAGTAGCGGCGAGGTCAATGCATAGAGCTGCGGCGTGCCCATGCGGTGGCCGAGATCGATGCCGTTGATGATGTTGCCCCACTGGTCGGAGCCGCCCATCTGCAGCCGGCAGCCGTAGCGCTTGGCAAGTTCGACGAAGTCGTAGGCCTGCAGGATCATGTAATTGAATTCGAGGAAGGAGAGCGAGTGTTCGCGCTCGAGCCGCGTCTTGACGCTGTCGAAGGACAGCATGCGGTTGACCGAGAAGTAGCGTCCGACGTCGCGGAGGAACTCGAGATAGTTGATCGAACGCAGCCAGTCGGCGTTGTTGATCATCAGCGCGTCCTTCGGGCCGTCGCCGTAGTTCAGGTAATTCGAGAAGACCTTCTTGATCGAGGCGATGTTGCTCTCGATCGTTTCGATGGTCATGAGCTGCCGCGCCTCGTCCTTGAACGAGGGGTCGCCGACCATGCCGGTGCCGCCGCCCATCAGCGAGATCGCACGGTGGCCGGTCGCCTGGAACCAGTGCAGCATCATGATCTGGATCAGCGAGCCGGCATGCAGCGAGGGCGCCGTCGGGTCGAAGCCGATATAGGCGGTCACGGTTTCCTTCGTCAGCAGATCGTCGAGGCCGGATTCATCGGAAATCTGATGAATGAAGCCGCGCTCTTGCATCGTGTGGAGGAAATCGGACTTGAACTTCTTCATGACGACTGGGCTTTCTGGAAAACGGAATGCGGGAGTGGCGGCGCTTTAGCATTGTTTTTTGAAATGTGCACCTGTTTCGGTCATGAATGTTGGGGTGTGACCACGCGAGTCGGCAGGGCAGGCCATGGCAGAAATCTTCACCGCAATCGGACTGATGAGCGGCACGTCGATAGACGGGATCGATGTCGCGATGCTGGAAACCGACGGCGAGGGCGTGGTCGTACGACGGCAGAACCTTTCCGTCCCCTACGACCCAGCCTTTCGAGATCGTCTGAAGCACGGTCTCGAGGACGCCAAGGCAATCATGAAACGCGACGAACGGCCGGGAAGCCTTGCCGGTCTCGAGCGTGACCTGACGTTACGGCATGCCGATGCCGTCCGATCCTTCCTGAGTGAAAACAATATTTTGCCTGATGGTATTGATGTCGTCGGCTTCCACGGACAGACGGTCCTGCATCGCCCCGACGAGGCGCTGACGGTACAGATCGGCGATGGTGCGCTGCTGTCGCGGGAGATCGGCATTCCTGTCGTCTACGACATGCGGGCGAACGACATGGCGCATGGCGGGCAGGGCGCGCCGCTCGTTCCCGTCTATCACGCGGCACTCGCCCGCAATCTCGACAATCCGCGCTGGCCGGTCTGTTTCGTCAATATCGGCGGTATCTCCAATCTCACCTGTGTCGGCGCGGACGGTGCGATCGTCGCCTTCGACAGCGGACCCGGCAATACGCTGATCGATCAGTGGGTGCAGGCCCATGCCGGCATTCCCTTCGACCAAGGCGGGCGGATCGCGAGCGAAGGCCGGGTGCTGCCTGCGCTTGCAGACCGCTATCTCGCCAGTCCGTTCTTTACGGACGAGAAACGCCGGTCGCTCGACCGAAACGACTTCCTGCCGCCGGAGGGCGGCGATGCCGAGCTTTCCGATGGCGCGCGCACGCTCGCCTACGTCACCGCGGCGGCGATTTTTCGGTCGGCCGGTCATCTCGGGGAGATGCCGAAGACGTTCGTGATCTGCGGTGGTGGTCGCCACAACGACACCATCATGGGCGATCTCAGGAACGAAGCAGAACGGATCGGCGCGGTCTTGCTGACGGCCGAGCAGGCGGGTTTCGACGGTGACGCCATGGAGGCGGAGGCCTGGGCCTATCTGGCTGTTCGTTCCTTGAAGGGCTTGCCTTTGACCTTTCCGGGGACAACTGGTGTGGAAAAGCCGGTCACGGGCGGTATTGTTGCAGTCTTCGACGCGATCGGGCCTTGCTCTCAACATTAATCCTTTGTTTTATGGCTTACGCATATAGTATCTTAGATTGCGCACAGTAGCGCATTCTTGTTATGCGTGTAGTTGCCGTGAATGGCCCGGGGGAGTGGTTGTTAGCAGAATGGACGCGGCATTTTCGCTTCTGGCCGTGAACTTCGTGATCGCCCAGATTTTCGTGCTCGTGTTTGGTGTCGTCGCGTTGAAGGGGCCGTCGCGTCGTTCCGGCCTCGGCTTTGCCGCTGCCTTTGCCATCGCTTCGCTGTCGGCCGTCTGCGAGGCCCTGATCCCCCTGACCGGTCATGTCCGCTTCTTCGCGATCGGCGCCTTCGTGTCGATGTTCGGGGGCTTTTGCCTGCTCGCCCGGAGCATCGCCCGGCACTACGGGCTTCGCGTTCCCAGCAGTGTCTTCTGGTTGCTCTTCGTATCGGGTGTTTTTACCGATTTCCTGATCTACGACCTGCCGCGCGGATCGGTCGTGCATTCGGTCGCCTACCAGACGCCGTTCTTCCTGGCCATGGCGCTTTCGGCCTTCGCTGTCTACGGTTCCGGGCGCCGATCGGCTGCAGATCTGACGCTATTCTCCATGCTGGCGCTGAGTGCCGCCTTCTTTCCGTTCAAGGCATATGTTGCGGTCAAGGTCGGTGCGGGCGAGACCGCAGACGACTATCTGCTCAGCAAGTTCGCGCTGGTGTCGCAGGGGTTCGGCGCCGTGCTGATCGTTGCCGCGGGGCTCGCAATGGTGGGCGTTTTCGTCAAGGAGGCGATCGAGGACGCGGTAGCGAAGGCCGACATCGATCCGCTTTCCGGCATCTTCAACCGGCGCGGCTTCGCAAGGCGCGTGGCGCCGCGGCTGGAGCGGGAGAACGAGATGGCGGCGGGCGCACTGATCCTTGCGGACATCGATCACTTCAAGCGGATCAACGACAACTTTGGCCATCACGTCGGAGACATCGTCATCCAGACCTTCGCCCGCGTGCTGCGCGAGGCTGCGCCGAGCGATGCCGAGGTGGCGCGCATCGGCGGCGAGGAATTCGCGATCTACATTCCGGCGGTCGACAGCGAGCTTGCGCGTGAATGCGCCCACAACATCCGTGGCGCCATGTCGTCGGTCGGCCTCGGGCAGTTCTGCGAGAACGAGACGATCACGGCGAGCTTCGGCGTCGCCTCGATTTTCGGCGGTGACACGCTGGAGCGGGCGATGCAGCGGGCGGACACCGCCCTTTATGCCGCCAAGGCGGCCGGCCGCGACCAGGTGCAACTGGCCGGCGGTCCGCAGGCGCTCGCCTCCTGACGCCGCATGAAGAAAGGCGCGGTCCGCAGGAGCCGCGCCTTGATTGTGATTCCCGGGGAATGGAACAGGTCGGCCCCGGACGGGCCCGTACCTCGTCAGCGGATGCGCTTGGCAGCCGGCTCCGGCACCAGTTCGCCCTCGAGGCGGCGATCGAGGTAGTCTTCGCATTCGGCCAGCAATGTTTCCACCTGGCCGGAGAAGAAATGGTTGGCGCCCGGAATGGTCTTGTGGGTGATCAGGATGCCCTTCTGCGTCTTGAGCTTGTCGACCAGACCCTGGACGTCCTTTTCCGGAGCCACCTTGTCGGCATCGCCATGGATGATGAGGCCGGAGGACGGGCAGGGCGCGAGGAAGGAGAAGTCGTAGGTGTTCGGCTGCGGCGCGATCGAGAGGAAGCCTTCGATCTCCGGACGGCGCATCAGTAGCTGCATGCCGATCCAGGCACCGAAATTGTAGCCGGCGACCCAGCAGCTCTTGGAATCTGGGTGCAGGCTCTGCACCCAGTCGAGAGCGGAGGCGGCGTCGGAAAGCTCGCCCGCGCCGTGGTCGAATTCGCCCTGGCTGCGGCCGATGCCGCGGAAGTTGAAGCGCAGCGTCGTGAAGCCGCGCTTCTGGAACATGTAGAAGAGCTGGTAGACGATCTGGTTGTTCATCGTGCCGCCGAACTGCGGATGCGGATGCAGGATGATCGCGATCGGCGCACTCTTCTCTTTGGACGGCTGGTAGCGGCCTTCGAGGCGGCCGGCAGGGCCGTTGAAAATCACTTCGGGCATGGATACTCCGGTCGTTCGTGTTTTTTCGGTTCCAGACTGTCCACAGGGCAGCGCGATGACTTGACGAATGCAGTCAGCTTTTCTAGAACAAAGTTTAGAACCGTTCGAAACTGGATGATGGGTCACCCATTGTTGGACGTGTCATAAGGCAAGCGCGGCGGAAATTTCAAGAAAAATGCGCCGAGCGGACTGGAATGGGTCAAAAGCGAAAATAGTCATGGCGAAACAACGCATCTACATGGACTGGAACGCGACGGCGCCTTTGCTCGGCGACGCGCGTGCGGCCATGCTCGATGCATTGGCCGAACCGGGCAACCCGTCATCGGTGCATGCCGAGGGGCGCACGGCCCGTGCCATGGTGGAGAAGGCTCGCCGGCAGGTCGCCGCACTTGTGGGCGCGGAGCCCTCGCACGTGACCTTCACCAGTTGTGCGACCGAAGCTGCGAACCATGTACTGACGCCCGAATTCCGCATGGGACGGGCGCCGCTCCACGCGTCCATGCTCTACGTCTCGGCGATCGAGCATCCGGCGCTGCGCGAGGGTGGACGTTTCGCCACCGATCGTGTCCGCGAGATTCCGGTGACTGCTTCCGGCGTCGTCGATGTCGGCGCTCTCGAACGTCTTCTGGAGGCTCATCCGAAGGAAGAGGGCTTGCCACTGGTCGCCGTCATGCTCGTCAACAACGAGACGGGCGTCATCGAGCCGGTCGCCGATGTCGCTCGTGTCGTGCATGGCCACGGTGGGTTGCTCGTGGTCGACGCGGTACAGGCTGCCGGCCGCATCGCGATCGACATGGGCATGCTCGGCGCCGATTTCCTCATCCTGTCGTCCCACAAGATCGGTGGCCCCAAGGGTGCCGGCGCACTCGTTTCGCGCGGCGAGACGCTGATGCCGGTGCCGCTCCTGAAGGGCGGCGGGCAGGAGAAGGGGCATCGCGCCGGAACGGAGAATGTCGCGGCGATCGTCGGTTTCGGCGCTGCTGCGCAATGGATGTCTGAGGGCCTTGCCGAACGGAATGCGGCAATCGGCGCCTTGCGGAGCCGCCTCGAAGGCGGCATGCGTGCGGCGGCCTCCGATGTCATCATCCATGGCGCGGACGAGGTGCGGGTCGCCAATACCTGCTTCTTCACGCTGCCGGGGATGAAGGCGGAGACGGGGCAGATCGCCTTCGACCTCGAAGGTCTCGCTTTGTCTGCGGGCGCGGCCTGCTCGTCGGGCAAGGTCGGGCAGAGCCACGTGCTGACGGCGATGGGACATGATGCCAAGACCGGTGGGCTGCGCATCTCGCTGGGTCCCTCCACGACGGCGGACGAGGTCGAGCGGGCGATCGAGATCTTTTCGCGGGTCGCATCGCGGCGCAAGATGGCCGGCGAGGCGGCCTGAAACGGGATAAACTTGCGGAAAGTCAATTTTCCGCTTGCGACGAGGGGTGAAATACACGCCTCTGGCAATTACATAAGGGGCGGTTTCCGCTTCTGCGTCATCAAGCTGTCGGACCTTGGACCCGGCAAGATTGGAGAACGAGCATGGCTGCCGTACAGGAAACGATCGATCAGGTTCGCCAGATCGATGTGGATCAGTACAAGTACGGTTTTGAGACGATGATCGAAGTCGACAAGGCTCCGAAAGGCCTGTCGGAGGACATCATCCGTTTCATTTCCGCAAAGAAGAACGAACCGGAATGGATGCTGGAATGGCGTCTCGACGCCTACCGCCGCTGGCTCACCATGGAGGAGCCGACCTGGGCGCGCGTCCACTATCCGAAGATCGACTTCAACGACATCTATTACTATGCCGCTCCGAAGACCGCGGAAGGCCCGAAATCCCTCGACGAGGTCGATCCGGAGCTGCTGAAGGTCTATGAGAAGCTCGGCATTCCGCTGAAGGAGCAGGAAATCCTGGCGGGCGTGGAAACGTCGAAGATCGCCGTCGACGCCGTGTTCGACAGCGTCTCCGTCGTCACCACCTTCAAGGACGAGCTGAAGAAGGCCGGCGTGATCTTCATGTCGATCTCGGAAGCGATCCGCGAATATCCCGAACTGGTACAGAAATACCTGGGCTCGGTGGTTCCGGTCAGCGACAACTATTATGCGACGCTCAATACCGCCGTGTTTACCGACGGATCATTCGTCTTCGTGCCGAAGGGCGTTCGCTGCCCGATGGAGCTTTCGACCTATTTCCGCATCAACGAGAAGAACACCGGCCAGTTCGAGCGCACGCTGATCATCGCCGAGGAGGGAGCCTACGTCTCCTATCTCGAAGGCTGCACCGCACCCCAGCGCGACGAGAACCAGCTGCATGCGGCGGTCGTCGAACTCGTCGCCCTCGATGATGCCGAAATCAAGTACTCGACGGTTCAGAACTGGTATCCGGGCGACAAGGACGGCAAGGGCGGTATCTACAACTTCGTCACCAAGCGGGGCGATTGCCGCGGCAAGAATTCCAAGATCTCCTGGACGCAGGTCGAAACCGGCTCGGCGATCACCTGGAAATATCCGTCCTGCATCCTGCGTGGCGACGGTTCGCGCGGCGAGTTCTACTCGATCGCGGTTTCGAACGGCTACCAGCAGGTCGACAGCGGCACCAAGATGCTGCACCTCGGCAAGAACACGTCGAGCCGCATCATCTCGAAGGGTATCTCCGCCGGCCGCTCGAACAATACGTATCGCGGCCAGGTGTCGATCCACCGCAAGGCCGAGAACGCCCGCAACTTCACCAACTGCGATTCGCTCCTGATCGGCGACAAGTGCGGCGCGCATACAGTACCGTATATCGAGGCCAAGAACACGACGGCGAAGGTCGAGCACGAGGCGACCACCTCGAAGATCTCCGAGGACCAGAAGTTCTACGCCATGCAGCGCGGCATTCCCGAAGAAGAGGCGATCGCCCTGATCGTCAACGGCTTCGTCCGCGACGTCATCCAGCAGTTGCCGATGGAATTCGCCGTCGAAGCCCAGAAGTTGATCAACATCTCGCTCGAGGGAAGCGTGGGGTGATGATGGCGGCGGGAGCACACGCACGGCCAAAGGCTGTCGTCATCCTCGGGCTTGTCCCGAGGACCTGCTACCGGCGAAGCTGAACGCGATGCGCGTAATTGATTGACCAGTAGGTCCTCGGGACAAGCCCGAGGATGAGGGAATTGCAAGACGCCGGACGGCGTACCGATGATCGACAGGCGGCTCTTGAACCGCCCTAAGAACAGGAACACAGACATGCTTGAAATCAGAAACCTGCACGCCCGGATCGCCGAAGACGGCACCGAAATCATCCGTGGCCTGAACCTCACCGTCAAGGCCGGCGAGGTCGCGGCGATCATGGGGCCGAACGGCTCCGGCAAGTCGACGCTCTCCTACATTCTGTCGGGGCGCGAGGACTACGAGGTCACCGAGGGCGACATTCTCTACAATGGCGAGAGCATCCTGGAACTCGACCCGGCCGAGCGTGCGGCGAAGGGCATCTTCCTCGCGTTCCAGTATCCGGTCGAAATTCCGGGCGTCGCCACCATGCAGTTCCTCAAGGTGGCGATGAACGAGCAGCGCAAGGCGCGCGGCGAGCCGGAACTGACGACGCCGGAATTCATGCGTCGCGTCAAGGAAGCCTCCGCCGAGCTAAAGATCTCTCCCGACATGCTGAAGCGGCCGCTCAATGTCGGCTTTTCCGGGGGCGAGAAGAAGCGCGCCGAGATCCTGCAGATGGCGCTCCTGGAGCCGAAGCTTTGCATCCTCGACGAGACGGACAGCGGCCTCGACATCGACGCGCTGAAGATCGTCGCCGACGGCGTGAACGCGCTGAAGTCGCCGGACCGTGCGACCATCGTCATCACCCACTACCAGCGGCTCCTCGACTACATCGTGCCGGACACCGTCCACGTCCTCTACAAAGGGCAGATCGTCAAGACCGGCGACAAGAACCTGGCGCTAGAGCTCGAAGCCGGCGGCTATGCCGACATCATCGGGCAAGCGGCCTGACCGGCCGGGAAGGAGTCCTGACGATGACCCTGCAAGCAGCCAACCGACTGACGGCGGCAGAAACGCAGCTGATTGAAAGCTATTCGGACCAGATCGGCGAGTTGCCGGGCGACGGCGGTGTTCTCGCGGCCCGCGACCGGCTTTTCGATGAACTGAAGCGCGGCGGCCTGCCGACCCGCCGGGTCGAGGCCTGGCACTATACGGACCTGAGGAACCTCCTGCGTGTCGTTCCGGAGTTCGTGCCGGCGACGGATGCCACCACGGCTTCGCGCGTCGTGGCTGGATCGAGCCTGTTTGCCGTCCTGCAGGGGGTGGCCCGGGAGGTCCGCGCGCCGGACGGTGTCGGCGTCCAGACCTTCCGCAGCACGCTGGCCGACGGCTCCGCCGCCGCGCGGCTCGTCGCCTATGATCGCGACGACACCATCGGACGCATCAACAGCAGTTTCGTGCGCGACGGCTTTGCCGTCTCGGTCGATGCCGACACGGTCGTCGAGGCGCCGATCGAACTGCAGTCCGTCCACGGCGCCGGTCAGCTCCATGTCCGCTATCCCGTCACCTTCGGCGCGAAGAGCCGGGTGACGGTGATCGAGCGGCACATCGGCTCCGGCACGGGACCGGCGCTCGTCTCTGCCGTCAGCGATCTCGTTCTCGGCGAGGGCGCCGAGGTGACCTGGATCATCCTGCAGGCGCAAGGCAAGGACGACACCCATCTCGGCCAGATCAAGGCCGAACTCGGGGAAGACGCGAAGTTCCGCCTCTTCGTCATCAATGTCGGCGGCAAGCTGGTGCGGCAGGAAGTCCATGTCCGCACCGCCGGCGAGGGCTCCGACTTCACCCTGCGTGGCATCAACCTGATCGGCGGCGAGAGCCATGTCGACGTCACGATGACGCTCGGCCACGACGTCGCGAACACCACCTCGACCGAAGTCGTGCGCAACGTCGTTTTCGATCGCGGTCGCGGTGTCTTCCAGGGGATGATCAAGGTGGCCCCGGATGCCCAGAAGACCGACGCCCGCATGGCCTGCAACACGCTGCTGCTCTCGGACGATGGCGAGTTCTCGGTCAAGCCCGAGCTGGAGATCTTTGCCGACGACGTGCAGTGCGCCCATGGCGCGACGGTCGCCGACATCGACCACAACCATCTCTACTACCTGATGTCGCGTGGCATTCCGGAGAAGCAGGCGCGGGCCCTGCTCGTGCGGGCTTTCGTCGCCGAGATCGTCGAGGAACTGGAAAGCGAGGCGCTGGTTGATGCCCTGGAAGGGGTGATCTCGGACTGGCTGGAACACCATGGCTGATCTCTCCTCGACAATCGCGGGCTATGACGTCGAGCGCGTCCGGCAGGATTTCCCGATCCTCTCGCGCGAGGTCTACGGCAAGCCGCTCGTCTATCTCGACAACGCCGCCTCGGCCCAGAAGCCGAGGCAGGTGATCGACGCAATCTCGCACACCTATGCGCACGAATACGCGAACGTGCATCGCGGCCTGCATTTCCTCTCGAATGCCGCGACCGAGGCCTATGAGGGCGCGCGCGAGAAGGTGCGCCGGTTTCTGAATGCCGGCTCGGTTGACGAGATTGTCTTCACCAAGTCCTCGACCGAGGCGATCAACACCGTCGCCTACGGCTACGGCATGACGCATATCGGCGAGGGCGACGAGATCGTGCTGTCGATCCTCGAACACCATTCGAATATCGTGCCCTGGCATTTCCTGCGTGAGCGCAAAGGCGCCAAACTCGTTTGGGTGCCGGTCGACGATGACGGTGCCTTCCACATCGAGGACTTTGAGAAGTGCCTGACCGAGCGGACCAAGCTCGTCGCGATCACCCATATGTCGAATGCGACCGGCACCGTCGTGCCGGTCAAGGAGGTCTGCCGCATCGCCCATGAGCGCGGCATTCCGGTGCTGGTCGACGGCAGTCAGGGCGCCGTCCACATGCCGGTCGATGTCCGCGACATCGACTGCGACTGGTACGCCGTCACCGGCCACAAGCTCTATGGCCCATCCGGGATCGGCGCACTTTACGGCAAGACGGAGCGGCTCAAGGAAATGCAGCCCTTCATGGGCGGCGGCGAGATGATCGTCGAGGTGACCGAAGACCGTGTGACCTACAACGACCCGCCGCATCGCTTCGAGGCGGGCACGCCACCGATCGTCCAGGCGATCGGCCTCGGCCATGCCCTCGATTACATCGACAGCCTCGGCCGCGAGGCGATCGCCGCCCACGAGGCGGAACTTGCCGCCTATGCCGAGGAACGGCTGCGGGCGATCAATTCGCTTCGCATCATCGGCAACGCGCCGGGCAAGGGCGCGATCTTCTCGTTCGAGCTTGCGGGTATCCATGCCCACGACGTCTCGATGCTGATCGATCGCCGCGGGGTCGCGGTCCGGGCGGGCACGCATTGCGCGCAGCCATTGCTTGCGCGCTTCGGCGTGACATCGACCTGCCGGGCGTCGTTCGGCCTCTACAATACCCGCGCCGAAGTCGATGCGCTGGCCGATGCGCTCGATTACGCGCGTACATTTTTTGCCTGAGGAGCCGCTCATGAGTGTGAACGAGAGCGAACAGAAGCCGGACTTCCGCGAGGATATCGTGCAGTCGAACATCCCGCAGGAGGAGCTCGCGCGTCTTTCGGACGACATCGTCGCGGCGCTCAAGACCGTCTACGATCCGGAAATCCCGGCCGACATCTTCGAGCTCGGGCTGATCTACAAGATCGACATCGACGACGACCGCATGGTCAAGATCGTCATGACGCTGACGGCGCCTGGCTGCCCCGTCGCCGGCGAGATGCCGAGCTGGGTGCAGAACGCCGTCAGTGCCGTCGAGGGCGTCTCCGGCGTCGAGGTCGAGATGACCTTCGATCCGCCATGGACGCCCGACCGGATGTCGGAAGAGGCCCAGGTGGCGGTCGGTTGGTATTGATCGTCGTCAAGACCAGAACTACATTTGTATGACCGAAGCGCCGGACCTTGAACCCGGCTGCGGCAGGAGACAGGAAATGGGCTTTCAAGTCATGACCATGACGGACGCTGCGGCTCAGCGTGTCCGTGCGATCGTCGACAGTTCCGGACCGGATGCACAGGGCGTTCGCGTCGGGATCAAGAAGGGCGGTTGCGCCGGCATGGAATACACGATCGAGCTCGTGACGGCGCCGAGCGCCAGGGACGATCTCATCGAGCGCGACGGTGCGAAGGTCTGGGTCGATCCGGCGGCAGTCCTCTATCTGCTCGGCACCGAGATGGATTTCGAGACGACGAAGCTGCGCTCCGGCTTCACCTTCAGCAATCCCAACCAGACCTCGGCCTGCGGCTGCGGCGAGTCGGTCGAACTGAAGGCGGCGGACCTCGCCGAGCTCGCACGCCAGAAGGACGCAGCAGTGACCGCCGGCTGAGCAGTCACCTGCTCTTCCACTCTGTTTCCGATAGCTGTTTCTTCAGCCGTCAGCGGCCGCCCGAAGGGCGCGCGGCTTTCGAATTCGCAGGCGTAGCGCCCGGAGGCTCTGCGCTTCCGTGTGAATTTTCTGCAAAAACTATTGCTCTACGTTCCGCAATTTGTATAGTTTGCGGCCATGGATACAATAGACCACAAAATCATCAGCCTTCTCGCCGAGGATTCACGGCGCTCGCTCAGCGATATCGGTGAGCATGTAAGCCTCTCTCCCTCAGCTGTCAACGAGCGCATGCGGCGGCTTCTGGCGTCGGGAGCCATCAAGCGCTTCACGGTGGATGCCGACCACGCCGCGTTGGGGATGGACATTCTCGCCTTCGTCTTCGTGTCACTGGATGCGCGGGCGAACGAGGAGGCGTTCCGTGCCTATATGACCGATCACAGGTCGATCGCGGAGTGTCACCACATCACCGGCGCCTGGTCCTATCTCATCAAGATCAGGGTCGGTGCGTTGACAGACATCGAGGACTTTCTCGCCGATCTCAAGGCGCGCGGTTTTCTCGCCCGCAGCGAGACCGTGATTGCACTCTCCACCATAACCGAAACCCCGTTCACGCCTCCGGAGATCTGAGATGGCAGTCGCGCTCGTCGCTAAGGGCATCGTCCTCGGTCTGGCGATTGCGGCCCCCCTTGGCCCGATCGGCGCGCTCTGTATCAACCGGACACTCGAGCGGGGCTTCTGGGCCGGTGTCGCCGGCGGACTGGGAACGGCGCTGGCCGACGGGACTTACGCGCTGATGGCGGCAGCGGGTTTCGCCGCCTTTGCCTTCATCCTCGATGCCGTCTCGTTGCCGCTCCAACTCGTCGGCGGGGCGTTCATGTTGTGGCTCGGCTGGACGAGCTTTCGGCCACGTCCGCCGGTCACCGCCGCAACGGTCGGCGCGCGGGACTTGCTTGCGACCACCGTATCGACCTTCTTCCTCACCATCACGAACCCGGCGACCATCCTCTCCTTCGCGGCCATTTTCGCAGGGCTCGGGCTCGCTGGCGCAGGCGATCGCTGGAGCGCGGCGCTGCTGGTTCTCGGAGTGTTCGCCGGCTCGATGCTCTGGTGGTTCTTTCTCTCCGGCCTCGTCGCGATGCTGCACCATCGCCTGCCGCCGTCCTTCTCCGTCTGGGTCTCGCGCATCTCCGGCGTCGTCCTGCTCGGCTTCGGCGCGATTGCGATCGGCATGGGCGTGATGGGGTTGATCGGCTGACGCCCATTTTTGGGCAAATTCGCCCGAAATCGCCTATTCGACGATGACAGCCTTGCCGCCCCCGTGTCATTGCTGACCGGTGGGCAGAAAAGGGGGTGCCTGCAGGATCGTCATTTCCCCCGGGATCCGTTATTTCCATGCGAAAGATTTTCTGCTCCGCAGCCATCGCTGCGCAACTCACCATGGCATTCACCTCCGTCGCCCCCCATCAGACGCTCGCTGCGACCGCCCATGTCCACAAGCTGCGCTCGGCCCATTTCATCGTGACCGCGCTCGAAAAGAAGGGGATCAAGGTCATCGACCTTCGGCGCAGGGCGCAGGTCTACTTCCTCCACGTCTCCGACAACGCCGGTACCGAGGCGATCGTCGCCATCGACGGCTACAGCGCCGAGATCATAGGCCTGATGGTTCTGGCGCTCGGGCCGGGTGTGGTCGCTACCTCGGTCGGCTCCAGGGGCAATCACTTCGTCGATCTCAGCTACAGCTTCGGCTACGAGGTCGAATACAGCGTCTACGAGAGCTATACCGTTGTCACGACGGAAGAGATATCGATCACCGAGGAATACACCGAGGTCACCTACGAGGAGAGCGAGGAAGTGACCTACGAGGAGGTCGAGGAGACGGTCGAAGCCGACCTCGACAGCGGCACCGCCGAGGACGCGGCCGGCGACGAACTGGCCGACGGCAACAATGACGAAGTCGACGCGGCGGCCTATGACGATGTCTCGGACGACGGCGCCGACGAGGTTATCGATGATGGTGGCGATGTCGCGGACGAGGCCGTCGACGACGGCACGGACGACGCCGGCGATGCCGGAATGGATGACGCCGGTGACGATGGAATGGATGGTGCCGGCGCCGACGATGGTGGTAGCGAAGTCATCGAAGACGGCGGCGATGAAGGCTGAACGGCTGCGGGGAGGGAGAAGTCCTTCCCCGTTCTTGTTTGGGACACTGCACTTTGGCCAATTCGGGCGTCATCTTGACGTCTGATTGTTGTTGCTTCAACCTACTCGAACAGCGAGTAGGGGGATTTTATGAACACAATCGACGAAAATCTCCGCTTTATAGCGGAGCGCGTAAAATCACACTCAAGTACAATGGCGACAGAAGAGGCGGTAAAGACGGCGATCGTCTTGCCATTCCTTCGAGCCCTCGGCTATGACATCTTCGATCCAACGGAAGTTGTCCCCGAGTTCACTGCCGACGTCGTGGGAAAGAAAGGAGAAAAGGTCGATTATGCAATTAAGATCGACGGAGAAATTCGCATACTGATCGAGTGCAAGCCGATTTCCATTTCTTTGGAGAGCAAGCACCTTGATCAACTATACAGATATTTCAGCGTTACGAACGCCAAATTCGCAATCCTTACCAATGGCCGGACATTCAATTTCTACACGGACTTAGAGGCGCCGAACAAGCTGGACACCAGACCCTTTCTTGTCTTCGATGTGACGGATTTCAATACCGGCACCATTTCGGAGCTTCGCAAATTCGAGAAGGCTGCCTTCGACGTTTCCGCGATACTGGCGACCGCCGAGCGACTGAAATACACGTCCGGCGCGAAACAAGTCATTTCCAAATTGATCGAAGAGCCGACCGAAGAATTCGTGAGGATGGTTTGTACAGGGCTCTACGAGGGGCGTCTGACAGCGCAGGCCCGAGAGATGTTGACAGGCGTTGTCAGAACGGCGTTTCGGGAAGTTCTCATGGACAACGTCAAAAGTCGTCTGTCGAGCGCATTGGCTGACACCGAGGAGGTTATTGAGAAGATCGACGCTCCTTCGCAGGATGAGCCGGAGATCGTCACCACCGATGAAGAACGTGAAGGTTTCATGATTGTACGGGCGATCGTCCGTGACACGATAAGTGCAACCCGTGTCGTAATGCGCGATCAAAAGACGTACTGCGGAATTCTCATCGATAACAATAATCGCAAGCCACTTGCGCGGCTCTGGTTTAACCGTTCAGTCAAGTACATCGGCCTGTTCGACGGGGAAAACGAAGAACGTGTCATTATTAATACGCTGGATCAGATCTACGATCATGCGGAGCGGCTCCGCGCTACCGCGAAGAGGTATGTTGACTAAGCCCATTGGCTCCGGCGCTTGCCCTCAGTCCCGCTTTATCGAAGCGAGCACGTCCCACATGTCGGCGCCGGTTTCCCAGACGGCGGCGTTGGCCTTGAAGCCGATTTCGGCCTGGATGGCGTCGAGCATCTCCTGCCCGAGGTCAACATCCGAGGTGTCGGGGAGATGCGTGGCGCCGGACGTGTGGACGGTGGTCGTGACGCCGCCGGAGGCATCGGCGGCGAAGGAAGTGACCTGACGCCGGTATCCGGGCGTCATGGCATTGGCGACGTTCTGCGCCGAGGTGGTGAGGCTGCGCGTGTTCGCCTGCATGCCCGAAACGGCGATATTCAAGATCGCGGAAATGCCCATAGTCCTGCCCCGAGGTCTGATGCGAGTGGCGTCACCCTAATGCACCTGGCTTTGCAAAGCGTGAACGAGCAGCCTTTAGGCTTTCGACCGGGCGCGCCGAGTTTGTACCAGAACGGCACATTGGCATGTTCGCGGCGCCTTGTTGAAAATATGTAATTACAAATCTAATTATTTAGCTTTGTAACTAATTGTATGACAAGCATGCACGGCATCGATGGTCACTTTGCGACCCTAGCCCGAATGCAGAAAGCCCGCCGGGTGGGGCGGGCTTTCGCATTTCGGCTGAAATAAGCCGGTTACTCGGCAGCTTCCGCGTATTCGCTCATCGGCGGGCAGGTGCAGACGAGGTTGCGGTCGCCGTAGACGTTGTCGACGCGGTTGACCGGCGACCAGTACTTGTCGACCCGGAAGGCGCCGGGCGGGAAGCAGGCCTGTTCGCGGCTGTAGGGCCGATTCCACTCGCCGACGAGGTCCTCCACGGTGTGGGGGGCGTTCTTCAGCGGGTTGTCGTTGCGGTCCATGCGGCCTTCCTCGACGGCACGGGCTTCCTCGCGGATTGCCAGCATCGCGTCGCAGAAGCGGTCGATTTCCGCCTTCGTCTCGCTTTCGGTCGGCTCGATCATCAGCGTACCGGCGACCGGCCAGCTCATGGTCGGGGCGTGGAAGCCGCAGTCGATCAGACGCTTGGCGATGTCGTCGACAGTGGTGCCGGAGGTGTCTGCGAGCGAGCGCGTGTCGATGATGCACTCGTGCGCAACACGGCCGCGCTCGGACTTGTAGAGCACCTCATAGGCGCCCTTCAGCCGTGCGGCGATGTAGTTGGCGTTGAGGATCGCGACCTTGGTCGCCTGCGTCAGCCCTTCGCCGCCCATCATCAGGCAGTAGCTCCAGGAGATCGGCAGGATCGAGGGCGAACCGTAGGGCGCCGCCGAAACCGCACCCGACCGGCCGTCGGTTGCCACATGGCCGGGCAGGTAGGGAGCCAGATGCGCCTTGACGCCGATCGGTCCCATGCCCGGGCCGCCGCCGCCATGCGGAATGCAGAAGGTCTTGTGCAGGTTCAGGTGGCTGACGTCGGAGCCGATGTCGCCGGGGCGGGCAAGGCCGACCATGGCGTTCATGTTGGCGCCGTCGAGATAGACCTGACCGCCGTGCTCGTGGGTGATCCGGCAGATTTCCCGCACCGTCTCCTCGAACACGCCGTGGGTCGAGGGGTAGGTGACCATGCAGCACGACAGCGTGTCGGCATACTGCTCGGCCTTGGCGCGGAAGTCGTCGAGATCGACGTCGCCGTTCTCCTTCGCCTTCACCGGCACTACCTCCATGCCGGCCATGTGCGCGGAGGCGGGATTGGTGCCGTGCGCAGAGGTCGGGATGAGGCAGACGGTACGGTGGGCGTCACCGCGGGCTAGGTGATAGTTGCGGATCGTCAGAAGACCGGCATATTCGCCCTGCGCGCCGGAGTTCGGCTGCATGGAGAAGGCGTCGTAGCCGGTGACGGCGCAGAGCTTTTCGGAAAGATCGTCGATCATCTCCTTGTAGCCGAGGGCCTGGTCGGCCGGCACGAAGGGATGGATGTCGGAAAATTCCGGCCAGGTGATCGGCAGCATTTCCGCCGTGGCGTTCAGCTTCATCGTGCAGGAGCCGAGCGGAATCATTGCCCGGTCGAGCGCGAGGTCGCGGTCGGAGAGCCGGCGGATGTAGCGGGTCATCTCGCTTTCCGCGCGGTTCATGTGGAAGATCGGATGCGTCATGTACTCGCTCTTGCGGAGCAGGTCATTCGGCAGCCGGTAGCCGGGCTCGAAATCGGCGAGCATGAAATTGCCGCCGAAGGCGCGCCAGACCGCTTCCAGCGTCGCCGGGCGCGTGCGCTCGTCGAGGCTGATCCCGATCTTCGTCTCACCGACCTTGCGCAGGTTGACGCCCTCCGCGCGGGCGGCGCGCAGCACGAGCCCCTGCATGTGGCCGACATCGACGGTGATCGTGTCGAAGAAGGTCTCCGGCTCGACCTTGTAGCCGAGCTTTTCCAGCCCCTTCGCCATCAGGACCGCCTTCTGATGGACGGCCTGCGCGATCGCCTTGATGCCCTTCGGACCGTGGAAGACGCCGTACATCGAGGCCATGACGGCAAGCAGCACCTGGGCGGTGCAGATGTTCGACGTCGCCTTCTCGCGGCGGATATGCTGTTCGCGGGTCTGCAGCGACAGGCGGTAGGCGCGGTTGCCGCGGGCATCGACCGAGACGCCGACCAAGCGGCCGGGCATCGAGCGCTTGTAGGCATCCTTCACCGCCATGTAGGCCGCGTGCGGGCCGCCATAGCCGACCGGAACGCCGAAGCGCTGGGTGGAGCCGATGGCGATGTCGGCACCCATTTCGCCCGGGGCCTTCAGGAGCGCCAGCGCCAGCGGATCGGCGGCGACGGCGGCGATCGCGCCGGCATCATGGAGCTTCGTAATCAGGCCGGTGAAGTCATGCACATGGCCGTAGGTGCCGGGATACTGGAAGAGTGCCCCGAAGACCTTCGCCGGATCGAGATCGGTGAACGGATTGCCGACCACGACCTCCCAGCCGAGGGGGGCTGCGCGGGTCTCGATCACCGCGATGGTCTGCGGGTGGCAGTTCTCGTCGACGAAGAAGGCCTTCGCCTTCGACTTGGCGACGCGTTCGGCCATGGCCATGGCCTCGGCGCCCGCGGTCGCCTCGTCGAGCAGCGAGGCGTTTGCGACGTCGAGACCGGTCAGGTCGCAGATCATCGTCTGGTAGTTGAGGAGCGCTTCCAGGCGGCCTTGCGAGATTTCCGGCTGGTAGGGCGTGTAGGCGGTGTACCAGGCCGGGTTTTCCAGGATGTTGCGCTGGATGACCGGCGGGGTGATCGTTCCGTAGTAGCCCTGGCCGATCAGCGAGACGAGAACCTCGTTCTTGTTGGCCGTATCGCGCAGCTTGTCGAGTGCTTCGCGCTCGGTCATCGGCGCCCCCCATGTGAGGGGCACCTGCTGGCGGATGGAGCCCGGCACGGTGTCGTCGATCAGCGCGTCGAGGCTCGGATAACCGATCAGCGCCAGCATCTCCTCCATCTCCGCCGGCGAAGGGCCGATATGGCGGCGATTGGCGAAGTCGTAGGGCTGGTAATCGGTGAACTGGAATTCGGTCGGCGTGGTCATGCGATCAGCTCTTTGTAGGCCGCTTCATCGAGCAGCTTCTCGACATCGGCGGGATTGGCGAGCTTCAGCTTGAAGAACCAGCCGGCACCCTGCGGATCGGAATTGACGAGCGAAGGATCGTCGACGATCGCCTGGTTGACCTCGGTCACCTCGCCGTCGAGCGGGCAGTAGACCTCCGAGGCGGCCTTGACCGATTCCACGGTCGCGGCGTCGCCGCCCTTCTTGAAGCTTGCGCCGACGTCCGGAAGTTCGACGAAGACCAGATCGCCGAGCTGTTCGGCGGCGTGGGTGGTGATGCCGACGATCGCGACGTCGCCCTCGATCTTCAGCCACTCATGTTCTTCGGTGAATTTCAGCATGTGATGTTCCTCTCTTGATGTGTTGGGAGCGACCCGTCCTCACGCCGGCAGCAGCCGTATGAGGGGCGGTCGTGGTCATGGGTTCAGCGCTTGTAGGTCTGCGCGACGAAGGGGAGCGCGGCGACGGTCATCGGCAGGTACTTGCCGCGGACCTCCGCATAGACGGTCGTGCCGACCGCCGCATGGGAGGAGGGCAGGTAGCCCATGGCGACCGGACCGCCGGCCGAAGGGCCGAAGGTGCCGGAGGTGACTTCGCCGATCTCGGTCGTGCCGTTCTCGTCGCTGTAGATCTTCGCATGCGAGCGGACCGGCGCCTTGCCGTCGGGCTTCAGGCCGACGCGGCGACGGGCGGGGCCGTTCTCGAGTTCGGAAAGGATACGGTCTGCACCGGGAAAGCCGCCTTCGCGGGCGCCGCCCTTGCGGCGAGCCTTCTGGATCGCCCACTCGATTGCGCCCTCGACCGGTGAGGTCGTGGTGTCGATGTCGTTGCCGTAGAGGCAGAGCCCGGCTTCGAGGCGCAGCGAATCGCGGGCGCCGAGGCCGATCGGCTCGCAGTCGGGATGCGCGAGCAGCGCATTGGCGAGGTTCGTCGCCCTGTCGGCTGGCACCGAGATCTCGAAGCCGTCCTCGCCGGAATAGCCGGAGCGGGAGACGATGCAGGCAATCCCGGCGATCGTCGCGTCACGGACGTCCATGAATTTCATCGAAGCGATGTCGGGAGAGAGCGAGGCGAGCACGGCCTCGGCCTTCGGTCCCTGAAGGGCCAGCAGGGCGCGATCGAGGAGCTCGACCTTGCAGGTGTCGCCGAGGTTTGCCTTCATGTGCGCAACATCGGCATCCTTGCAGGCCGCGTTGACGACCACCAGCAGGTGATCACCGCGATTGGTGATCATCAGGTCGTCGAGAATGCCGCCGTTGGTATCGGTGAAGAAGCCGTAGCGCTGGCGACCTGCCTTCAGACCGAGAATGTCGACCGGGACGAGCTTTTCGAGGGCGAGGGCTGCGTCCTCGACGCTGCCGCTCTTTGCACGCAGGATCACCTGACCCATGTGCGAGACGTCGAAGAGGCCGGCCTTTTCGCGCGTGTGGAGGTGCTCCTTGAGCACGCCGGCCGGATACTGCACCGGCATGTCGTAGCCGGCGAACGGTACCATCTTGGCGCCGAGCGACAGGTGAAGGTCATAAAGAGGGGTGCGTTTCAGTTCGGCGGTATCCAAAGGGCGCCTCCGGTTTTCGCGCTCGATGCGCTGGCTCAGGTCATGGCGCGCAAATGCCCGCCGGTTACGTGAGCCCCCTCTGTCCGTTTGCCTGAGATTGTTATCCCTTCGGCGCGCGTCCCGTCAGACGGAACGCTTCTCTCCAGAGTCCAATGGCACCTTGTGGTCCTTTCGCCTGAGAGTTTCCGGGGCGGTTGCTCCTTCGGCACCGGATCGAACCGGCTTCTCCCAACAAGATGGCTTGGCATTATCTGGCAAGGCGGGCGGTTGGCAAGAGGCTTGCGTCGTTGTGAAGCAAATAATTGTCGCTGTCGTTTTCGTCCGCCGTCAACAGTCGAGTTGTCCGCGGCGATTTGTTCTTGATCAAAGACAGCTGCGACGTGACGCCCGAATGTGGCGACGGCTGCAGAGGGTCGTTGATTCCGGCGCGAAAGACGCTAAGGATGAAGCTGCCCGGAGGTTATGGAATGACGAAGGTGAAGTGGATCGGTGGCGGTTTCGTGCGCATGCTGTGCGCGCTCGCCGTGCTGTCGCTCGCCTTCGCGCACAAGCCGCCGCAGGTCATGGCGGCGGTGCTCGAAACCGCTTCCTACGTCCTTCCCGACGGCAGCTACGCCGACCTCTGCATCGGCGACGTTGCGGTCAAGCACCCGGCAGCGAGCGGCTTCTGCGAAGCCTGCATCCTTGCTGCGGCGAGCCTCCTGCCGGCGCCGCCGGACGAGGGATGGCTGCTCTCCACCTTCGCGAGCCTCGACAACGAACCGGTCGTCGCCGACGCCGGTCCTGAACCCGAATCGGTCGAGCGCCCGCGCTCTCGCGCACCGCCGGCCTTCGCCTGATCTTTCGAGAATTTTCGTCAGAAACAAAGCCGCCACGCGGCGTGTTCCGGTCGCCTCCCATTCTGTTTCAGAGGACCGGTCAGGAGAACAATAATGAAAGTCACCATTTCCCGCCTCACCCTTGCTGTCGTCAGCGTCGCAGCCGGTGCCGTCTTCGCCCATCCGAGCCTTGCCTGCAGCATGCATGACGGTGCCGCGGCGGCGACGCCGGCCGACATGCATGCCGGTCACAATATGAGCGCTCCGGTGGTCAAGGTCGCCGATACCGGCGGTCACCAGATGCATGCCGCGATGGCCGGGTCCGGCATGGGCGTCGTCGATCCGGGCGGAATGGAATCCGTCAAGCTCGGCGACCTCGAACTGACCGGCGGCTTCACCAAGGCCATGCTTCCCGGCCAGCCGGTCGGCGGCGGTTTCGTCGTCATCAAGAACAGCGGTTCTGCCGACGACGTGCTGGTCGCCGCCGAATCGGCCGTGGCCGATCACGTCGAGCTTCACGAGATGGTCATGGAGAACGACGTCATGAAGATGCGGCCTCTCAAGGACGGCATTCCGGTTCCGGCCGGCGAGACGGTCGAACTGAAGCCGGGTGGCCTGCACCTGATGTTCATGGGCGTCAAGGAACCCTTCGTCGAAGGCGGTACCGTCAAGGTGAAGCTGACCTTCAAGAATGCCGGTTCGGTCGATCTCGTCCTGCCCGTCGGCCCGGCCGCGCCGATGAAGATGTAAGCAGGCGCCGGAGCTCAACCATAAAGGAGCGCCGCGGACGACGTGTCCGCGGCGCATTTCAAGTCGGTGCTGAAGGTGCCCTCAGGTCGTCGAGCTGAGATAGGCGTCGATCGCTTCCCTGAGCGTGGCCTGCTCATGCCTCGTCTGTCCGGCCGTCAGGAAATGGAGCGACAGCGCCGGCGGCTGCACGACGGTAAGGATCGCGCGCAGTCTGAAGTCGTCGCCCTTGGCGGCGCGTTCCGCAAAAACCTGCAACTGCTCTTCGACCAGCGTGCCGCGAGGAACACGCTGGGGCGGTTTGGTTGCTTCCATTGCATAGGCGGCCGTGGTGGCCGAAACTGTAACTACCTGGGGCATGGCTATCACCGGTATCTCTATCCCTGCAGGATACGGCATGCCTCTCTACGTAGCGCTAAGTTTGGTCGAGGCATTTTAGTCAAATTCGATGGACTGCAGGACGGTACTCGGAGGCTGCGTCGAAAGGCGCCGACGGAACCACCCGAAATGGCAGCGGGGCAGGCTTGCAATCGCTCGCCGATCTGTCATTTTGCTTGCAAATTCAGTCGTTCGAATGGCCGCGCCGTCGATCGACGATCGGTAGGGACGCGGTGACTCGGGCAGTTGCCGACAAAGGGATGGAGGGGAAAATGAACATTCTCATTGGCTTTGTCAGCATCGAAGGGCAGACGCGCAAGATTGCCGAGAAGATCGCCGAGCACGTCGAGAAGGCGGGTCATCGCGCCGTTTTCTTCAACGTCACCTCCATGGCCGAATATGCGCTGGAGCGACCGGAGGCGGTGATCCTCTGCGCGCCGATCCACGCCGGGCGCTATCCCGCACCCTTCGTGGATTTCGTCCGCCGCGAGAGGGACTTTCTGAAATCGGTGCCGAGCGCATTCGTGTCGGTGTCGCTGTTCATCCGCAGCGAGTTCGAGGAAGAGCGCGAGGAAGCGCGCCATTTCCCCGACACGCTGATGGCCGAGACCGGCTGGACGCCCGGCCGGGTACTCAATGCCGCAGGTGCGCTGCGCTACACCGAATACGACTTCTTCAAGCGCTGGATGGCGAAGCGCCTTGCTGCGCGCGAAGGCGCCCCGACCGACGCCAGCCAGAACTTCGAATTCACGGACTGGGCCGAGCTCGAGCGCTTCGTTTCCGACTTCCTCGCCGGCGCGAAAGCCTGATGCTGCCGGTGATGCGACCTGCCCGCCGGGCCTTTCGGAACACCTGAACAAGAAGAAGAGGACCAGAGGTGAACCAGATCCTCCTCGTAGCCGCCGGCGGCGCGGTCGGCTCGGTCTGCCGCTACCTCGTCGGCGCCGGTCTGCTTCGGCTGGCCGGCCCGGCCTTTCCCTGGGGTACGCTCTCGGTCAATCTCGTTGGCTCGTTCGGCATCGGGATCCTGGCGGAGCTGATTGTCGCCCGTTTCGGCGCCTCGCCGGAGATGCGACTTCTGCTGATCACCGGCTTCCTCGGTGGGTTCACGACCTTCTCCGCCTTTGCGCTCGACGCCGTCTCGCTCTTCGAGCGTGGCGAAGCGCTTTCGAGCCTCGTCTATGTCGGCGCGAGCGTCGGCCTCTCGCTCGTTGCGACCGTTGCGGGCATTGGCCTCATGCGTTCGCTGCTCTGAGAGAGCTTTTACACTTCCCTTCGGCGGGCGAAATGCTCTAAAGGCCCTGATGTGCGGCGTTCGGGCCGCGCGGAAATTTGTCGAAAGAGCAGAAATGGCGGGCGTCGAGCATATCAGGGTGGATGCGGACGAGGCCGGAATGCGGCTTGACCGTTGGTTCAAGGTGCACTTTCCGGGCCTCGGCTTCGGAGCGTTGCAGAAGCTTCTGCGCTCCGGCCAGGTGCGCGTCGACGGTGGCAGGGCGAAGAGCGATACGCGCGTCCAGCCGGATCAGATGATCCGCGTGCCGCCGCTCGACGTCGACGCCAAGGCCAAGACGGGGCCGATCGCCGGCAAGGACCTGAAGCATTCCGGTGACGGCGAACTCCTCTCGCGGATGCTGCTTTACGAGGACGACAAGGTCTTCGTACTCAACAAGCCGGCTGGCCTTGCCGTTCAGGGTGGCTCGGGTGTTACCCGCCACATCGACAAGATGCTCGAGGCCTGGACGAACAAGAAGGGCGAGAAGCCGCGTCTCGTCCATCGTATCGACCGTGACACCTCCGGCGTTCTCGTCGTCGCCCGCTCGCGCGGCGCGGCACAAAAGCTGACGGCCGCTTTCCGCGAACGCGACACCCACAAGATCTATTGGTCGCTGGTGAAGGGTGTGCCGCGCAAGCACGAGGACAAGATCTCGACCTGGCTCGTCAAGGAGCAGACCCCGGACGGCGACCGCATGCGGGTCGCCAAGCACGGCGAGGAGGGGGCAGACCACGCCGTCTCCTACTACCGGGTGATCGACACGGCAGCGCAAAACCTCGCCTGGCTGGAGATGGAGCCCTATACCGGGCGCACCCATCAGCTTCGCGTCCATGCCCTCTACATGGGGCATCCGATCATCGGCGATCCGAAATATTTCATCGACGATCCGAACTGGGATTTCCCGGGCGGCATCCAGAAGCGGTTGCATCTCCATGCCCGCTACATCGATATTCCGCATCCCTCCGGCGGGCGGCTCAAGGTCACGGCGCCGCTGCCGCCGCACATGGTGCAGAGCTGGAACCTGCTCGGCTTCGATGAAGCCGACGGGGCGAGGGACGAGGAATGAAGCTCGTTCTCTTCGATTGCGACGGCACGCTCGTCGACAGCGTCTGCCTCATCCATGCGGTGATGACGCGCACCTTCCTTCATTTCGGCCATGCCGCGCCGGATGTCGAACACACCAAGGCGATCATCGGCCTGAGCCTCGATCTCGCGATCGCCACCATGCAGGGCAAGCCGGACGTCGATCACGAGGCGGGGGCGATGGCGCTCTACTACAAGGCGGTGTTCACTGAGGTGCGCGCCGAGCAGGGCTTCGAGGAGCCGCTTTACGACGGGATCGCCGAGGTGATCGCGGCGATGGTTCGCCGTGACGACCTGCTGATCGGGGCGGTGACCGGCAAGTCCCGCCGTGGCCTCGACGGCGTGCTTGAAACCCACGGGTTGAAGCCCCATTTCGTCGTTTCACGGACGGCGGACGAATGTCCGTCGAAACCCAATCCGGCCATGGTTCTGGAGTGCTGCCGCGAAACCGGCATGGATGCGCGGGATGCGGTCGTCATCGGTGACGCGATCTACGACATGCAGATGGGCAAGGCCGCCGGCGCCCGGGCGATCGGCGTCTCCTGGGGCTATTCGACGACTGCTGCGCTGCTGCTTGCAGGCGCGGACGCCGTCGTTGACCACCCGGCCGACCTTTTGGCCCATGTCATGAAAGGAGCCGTCGATGCGTGACCTTCTCAGCGATTTCGGCCCCGAGCCGAGCGATCCGGACCCGGTACGCCGCGCGCAGATCCAGATGCAGCGGCCGCAGGCGAAGCGCTTCTACACCGAAGTCGGCACGCGGAACGAGGATGAGGCCGTTGCCATCCTGCTCGACGGTCGCGGCGTGAAGACGCCGGCGAAACATCCGCTGCGCCTGCCGACGGCCGATGCCGCCGAGCTCGTCGCTTCGGAGTGGCGCGCCCAGGGCGAAACGATCGACCCGGCGACGATGCCGATGACCCGGCTTGCCAATACCGCGATCGATGCCGTCGCCGAACAGATCGACGCCGTGTTCGAGGATATCGTGCGCTACGCCGGCAACGACCTGCTCTGCTACCACGCGGAATCGCCTCAGGAACTCGTCGAACGACAGGCGCGGCAGTGGGGACCGGTGATCGACTGGGTGGCTTCCTCCCATGGCGCGCGGTTCATTCTTGCGGCCGGCATCGTCCACCAGGCACAGCCACAGGCGGCAATCGAGGCCTTCGCCAAGGCACTCGACGCCTACCGGACCCCGTTCGAACTCGCTGCACTGCACGTGGTGACGACGCTGACCGGCTCGGCGATCCTGGCGCTCGCCTTCGCCGAGGGCTTCCTTTCCACTCCGGAGGTATGGGCGCTCGCCCATCTCGATGAGGACTGGACCGAAGAGCACTGGGGCGTCGACGAGGAAGCGCAGGCCCGCAGGGCCAAGCGCTTCGAGGAGATGGATGCCGCGGCGCGCCTGTTCCGGGCCGTGCGGGCTGCCGCTTAACGCCGCGCTAACCATACCGGTGACAGTCTCTTCCGACCGAATCGGGATCGGATCAGCCTGCCATGTGTCTGCGGTTCTGCCACGCCGTCATCGCCCTTCTTCTTTGCGCTCTGCTGTCCTCGTGCAGCGTCGCGGGCGTCGAGCTCTTGACGCCGCGCAAGGTCTATGACGTTCGCGACCTGACGGTGCTTGCCGATGTCCGCGTGCCGCAGACCGTGGTCGTCGGCACCGACAGCCGGATCGCCGCGGCGATCGCTGCGACCGCGCCGCGGCCGGAGGCGCCACCGGTGGTGCTCTCGGTGCGGATCGGCTCCTATCGACCCGACATTTCGCCGCTCAACCACCGCAGCGAGGCAACCGTCACGGTGACCGCGATCTCGGTCATCGACGGTTCTCCGGTCGCCACCGCGACGTTCCCGGTGACGAGCGAAACGGAAACCCCCGATTTCGAGGCGGAGGCGCTCGCCGAGGCGGTCGCCGCGCGCATCCGCTTGCTCTTCGCCTTGAGCATGCCTTCTGCGCGTCAGTGACTGGCTTTGGGGCGGTTTGCAGGCGTTCTGTTCGAATTGACTTCACCGCCGCTTGCGCCTAAGCGTTTTCTCATTCGGATGGTTTCCGCGCCGTCGATACGGGGCGGAACGCAAAAGGGAATGCGACGGTGGGGACCCAAGCCGGGCCTGCCAATCGCAGCCGACCCCGCGACTGTAGAGCGGTGAGGGTCAATCATCCGGTGAGCCGGAATGCCCGCGACGGGTCCGCAAGGCGCGGACGGCGGGTTCTTCGGCGAAGCTGGAAAAGCCACTGGAGTGGCGACACGATCAGCCGGGGCCGGGACGCCTCTATTTCTACGAATCGTCCGCCTCTTCGTGCCGCTTCGAAGCTCCGGGAAGGCGAGGTTGCCCCGCTGGCGCTTGGCGCCTCAACCGCGAGCCAGGAGACCTGCCACCCGTGCCGGGCTTTGAAAGCCCATCCTGGGGAAAAATCCCCGTTGCCAGCACGGAGGTTGTCGTGGCGACATCTTGTGACGGCGGGATTGTGCGATCCCGCATTTCCACATCCTTTCTGCCGGGCTGCGCGCCCGGCCTCTTCTCATGTCCACCTTTCCGGCGCTCTGGCGCGGAGGTCCGTCCTTGAGCGCGGCCGCCGGCCATAGCGTGTTCGTGCTCGGCGGTGCCCGTTCGGGCAAGTCGCGGCATGCGGAATCGCTTGCCGAGGCAAGCGGGCTCGAACGCCACTATGTCGCAACGGGACGCGCCTTCGACGATGAAATGCGCGAACGCATTGCCCTGCATCGTGAGAGCCGCGGCGGGCTCTGGACGACCCATGAGGAGCCGGTGGACCTTGCCGGCGTTCTCCGACGCATCGATGCATCGGACCGTGTCGTGCTCGTCGACTGTCTGACGCTCTGGGTCACGAACCTGATGCTGGACGAACGCGATGTCGCCGCCGAAAGCGCGCGCCTCGTCTCGGTCCTGCCAATGCTTCGGGCGCGGCTGATCCTCGTCTCGAACGAGGTCGGGCTCGGCATCGTGCCGGAAAACCGCATGGCGCGCGAATTCCGCGACCATGCCGGACGGCTCCACCAGATGGTCGCGGCGGTCGCGACCGAAGTCTATTTCGTCGCGGCGGGACTGCCGCTGAAAATGAAGGGTTGAACCATGCTGCAGCAGAAGATCCCGGCAACCGTCATCACCGGCTTTCTCGGCGCCGGAAAGACGACGATCATCCGCAACATGCTGATGAACGCCGGCGGCAAGAAGATCGCGCTCATCATCAACGAATTCGGCGACCTCGGCGTCGACGGCGAGGTGCTGAAGGGCTGCGGCGCCGACAACTGCACCGAGGACGACATCATCGAGCTCACCAATGGCTGCATCTGCTGCACGGTGGCCGATGATTTCGTGCCGACCATGCAGCGCCTGCTGGAACGCGACGAGCGGCCGGATCACATCGTCATCGAGACCTCCGGTCTCGCCCTGCCGCAGCCGCTGGTCGCCGCCTTCAACTGGCCGGACATCCGCACCCGCGTGACGGTCGACGGCGTGGTGACCGTGGTCGACAGTGCCGCGGTGGCGGCCGGGCGTTTCGCCGACGACCACGACAGGGTCGACGCAATGCGCGAGCAGGATGCCTCGCTCGACCATGACAGCCCGCTCGAGGAGCTCTTCGAGGACCAGCTCACCTGCGCCGATCTCATCGTTCTCAACAAGACCGATCTGCTGGACGGCGAGGGGATCGCCGCGGTCCGCTCCGAGGTTGCTGGACGCATCAACCGCAAGCCGACGCTGGTTGAGGCGAGGAACGGCGAGGTTCCGGCGATCGTGCTCCTCGGCCTCGGCGCCGGTTCGGAGGCCGATATCGGAAACCGCAAGTCGCACCACGAACTGGAGCATGAGGCTGCCCATGCCTCCGGCGAGGGTCACGACCACCTGCACCACCACGACCACGACGAGTTCGAGAGTTTTGCGCTGCGGCTTCCGGCGATCGCCGATCCGGCGGCCTTCGTCGAGCGGCTGAGAGCCGTCATCGAGGCCCACGACATCCTGCGCCTCAAGGGCTTCGTCGACGTGCCCGGCAAGCCGATGCGGCTCGTCGTCCAGGCGGTCGGTTCGCGCATCGACACCTATTTCGATCGCCCCTGGGCGGCCGGCGAGAAGCGCGAGACCCGCCTCGTCGTCATCGGCCTGCACGAATGGGATTTCGCGGCGGTGGTTGAGGCGGTCGAGAAGGCGGCCTGAGGACCGATTGAGAGCGATGGACGCATCAGTTACCCCCTTCTGGCCCGCCGGCCATCTCCCCCACAAGGGGGGAGATCACCATGCGGCGACGCTCGGTCGTTCCGTCAGCGCTGAAGGGGGGCGGTTGTTCGGAGCACGGGTCAGAAGGATTTGGTGGGAAGCGCGATTTGTCGCCTTCCGATCTCCCCCGCGTCGGCATTCGACACTGGGCTATCTCAGCCCGATGGAATTTGAAAACAAGGTCGGATTAGCTTAACTCGGTGTCCGAAAAACCGGCAGCAGGCCAGCCGTTCCTCTCTCCTTGAGGGAGAGGAAGCGATTTCGGCAGCTTAGGCCGAAGGCGTAAGTGCCAGAAATCGCAGGTGAGGGGGACGTCAAGCAGGCGAAACCGACCCCCTCACTTGGAATTTCTAACACTTAGCTGAAGTAGGGCCTTGCACAGTCTTCGCGCGGCGTCGCGCTCAGGCCTTCGTTCGCTCAAATCGATCCACCGGATCGATGGCGCCGCCGCGCGGAGCGACCCCGTAGGCGTACGGGCTGCCCCTCATCCGCCTGCCGGCACCTTCTCCCCATCGGGATGGGGAGAAGGGACTCGTGGTCACCGTCCCGGTCGTCCCGTCTTGCCCTTGGTGCGGCCCTTCTTTTTCTGGTCCGCCGGGTCCTCGTAGGAGCCGGCACCGGGGCGGGCGCGGATGATGGGGCGGGGGTCGTCCGGCCCTGAGCGTGGGGCACCCCCCTCTGTCCTGCCGGCGTTCGTTGCTGCAATCGATTCGCTGGATCGATTGCTCGGCTTCGCCGACCGCTCCTCACCCCCCACAAGGGGGGAGATCGGGCTGCGGCCCGGTTCGGCCCCCGGCTTCTCGGGCACCTTGCCGGTCACCGGTTTTTCGGTGCGGCCGACGGTCATTTCGTCGAGGGTGTTCTTGCGGAAGAGCGAGCGTCCGGCCGGTGTCGGCAGGTCGGTGCCGGGGCCCATGTCGTCGAGCGACGGCTTGGCGAAGTAGGACGCTTGCTCCGCCGATCTCCCCCCTTGAGGGGGAGATGTCGGCGTAGCCGACAGAGGGGGGTGATCGGCGGACGCTTCATTGGGGGATACCCCCCTCTGTCCCTGCCGGGACATCTCCCCCTCAGGGGGGGAGATCGACTCGCGGCCGGCGCTGCGGGCACGGCCGGTCTTCGAGCGCGAGGAGAGGGAGATGCGGGGTTCACCGGAAGACCCCTCCCCAACCCTCCCCACAGGGGGGAGGGAGTTCGCCGCGCTTGCGGCGGCCTCCCGGTCTCCCCCCTTGTGGGGGAGATGGCCCGAAGGGCCAGAGGGGGTCTGTTCCGCACTCGCCGCCGGACTTGACTGCTTCCCTCTCGCGCCTTCGGCACTCGCCGCCTCCTGCCGGGCCATCGGGTCGTCCATGGCGGCGAGTTCGACGGCCTTGAGGCGCTTGATCTCGTCGCGGAGCCGCGCGGCGGTTTCGAAATCGAGGTCGGCGGCGGCGTCGCGCATCTGCTTTTCGAGCGCGTTGAGGTGGGCCTGGAGGTTGGCGCCGACGAGATTGCCGCCTGCCGCAAAGCCCTTGCCGGCGACGCCGGAAATGTCGGCGCGGACATGGTCGCGCTCGTAGACGGAATCGAGGATGTCGGAGATGCGGGCCTTGACCGATTCCGGCGTGATGCCGTGCTCGATGTTGTAGGCCATCTGCTTCTCGCGGCGGCGCGCCGTCTCGTCCATCGCCCGCTGCATCGAGCCGGTGATGTTGTCGGCATAGAGGATGACCTTGCCGTCGACATTGCGGGCGGCGCGGCCGATGGTCTGGATGAGCGAGGTTTCCGAGCGCAGGAAGCCTTCCTTGTCGGCGTCGAGGATGGCGACGAAGCCGCATTCGGGGATGTCGAGGCCCTCGCGCAAAAGGTTGATGCCCACCAGCACGTCGAAGGCGCCGAGGCGAAGATCGCGGATGATCTCGATGCGCTCCAGCGTGTCGATGTCGGAATGCATGTAGCGGACGCGCACGCCCTGCTCGTGCAGGTATTCGGTGAGGTCTTCCGCCATGCGCTTGGTGAGCACGGTGACCAGCGTGCGGTAACCCTTGAGCGCCGTGTCGCGGATTTCGCCGAGCACGTCGTCGACCTGGGTCTTGGCCGCGCGGACCTCGACCGGCGGGTCGATGAGGCCGGTCGGACGGATCACCTGTTCGGCGAAGACGCCGCCCGCCTGATCCATCTCCCAGCCGCCGGGGGTGGCGGAGACGGCGACCGTCTGCGGGCGCATGGCGTCCCATTCCTCGAAGCGCAAGGGACGGTTGTCCATGCAGGACGGCAGGCGGAAACCGTATTCGGCGAGCGTCGCCTTGCGGCGGAAGTCGCCGCGATACATGCCGCCGATCTGCGGGATGGTGACGTGGGACTCGTCGATGAAGATCAGCGCGTCGTCGGGGATGTATTCGAAGAGGGTCGGCGGCGGCTCGCCGGGCTTGCGGCCGGTCAAGTAGCGCGAATAGTTCTCGATGCCGGCGCAGGAGCCGGTGGCCTCCAGCATCTCGACGTCGTAGCGGGTGCGCTGTTCCAGCCGCTGGGCCTCCAGCAGGCGACCGGCGGCCTCGAGCTCGCCGAGGCGGTGCTTCAGCTCGTCCTTGATCGCCTTGATGGCGGCGTTCAGCGTCGGCCGCGGCGTCACGTAGTGGGAGTTGGCGTAGATCTTCACCGTCTGCATGTCGCCGGTCTTCTGGCCGGTCAGCGGGTCGAACTCGGTGATCGCCTCGATCTCGTCGCCCCACATGCTGATGCGCCAGGCGGCATCCTCCAGGTGGGCGGGGAAGATCTCGATGGTATCACCGCGGACGCGAAAAGAGCCGCGGGTGAAGTTGATGTCCTGACGCTTGTACTGCTGGGCGACGAGGTCGGCCAAGAGCTGGCGCTGGTCGAGGCGGTCGCCGACCGACATCTGGAAGGTCATCGCCGTATAGGTCTCGACCGAGCCGATACCGTAGATGCAGGAGACCGAGGCGACGATGATGCAGTCGTCGCGCTCGAGGATGGCGCGGGTGGCGGCGTGGCGCATCCGGTCGATCTGCTCGTTGATCGAGGATTCCTTCTCGATATAGGTGTCTGAGCGCGGGACGTAGGCCTCCGGCTGGTAGTAGTCGTAATAGGAGACGAAGTATTCGACCGCGTTGTCGGGGAAGAAGTTCTTGAATTCCGAATAGAGCTGCGCGGCGAGCGTCTTGTTGGGGGCGAGGATGACGGCAGGGCGCTGGGTCGCCTCGATCACCTTGGCCATGGTAAACGTCTTGCCCGAGCCGGTGACGCCGAGCAGCACCTGGGTGCGGTCGCCGGAATTCAGGCCCTCGACGAGGTCCTTGATGGCGGTCGGCTGGTCGCCGGCGGGCTGGTAGTCGGACTGCATGCGGATGGCGATGCCGCCTTCGGATTTTTCCGGCCGGGCGGGGCGGTGCGGCACCCAGATCTCGCCGTTCTTGAACAGCGGGTTGCCGCTCTCGATCAGCTTCGACAGGGCGTCGACGGTGGCGGTGACGCCGCCCTTGGCGAGCGCGCCCGCCTCCTCCAGCGACACGTCGAGGCCGGCGACCGGGTTGAGGCCGGCGGCGGCACGGGTCTTCGGGTCGGAGGAGCCGCCGATGGAGACGCCGCGGGAGGTTTTGGAGGAGGTCGCTTTCGTGCTCACGGCCGCACCGCCCTTCGGGCTGGCCTCCGCACCTGTTTTCTTTTGCGCGCCTTCGGCGTCGCGGGATGGCGCCGGACGAGAGGCGGCGGCCGCTTGGCCGCTGCGCTTCGCTCTGGCAGCCACCTCCACGGCCTCGGCGTGCTTGCGCGCCTCGTTCTCGACCTTCTTGCGGTGCTTGCCGGCCTTCGAGGCGATGTCGCGCTGGCTCTCGACGGTGGAGGCTTCCGCCTCCGCCTCGAGCTGCTTCACCCAGTCGGCGACGGAACCGGCGAGCGGCGCGCCCTCGAACGCAGCCTGCGGCGCCTCTTCAAATCCATTCCCTGCATTCACGGCCGCATCGCCCTGCGGGCTGGCCGACCTGCGGGGCGCGGAATTGTCCGCGACGGGCACTTGCCCTTGCCGGGCTTCGCCCGGGCGGGCGGCGGAATCTTTCGGTGTCTTGGCCATGCGCCGAATATGGAGAAATGGCCGGCGGATGGAAAGGGGCGGCGACGAAAAAACGAGTACAAAAAGGAAACATAACGCAGCCTGCTGACAGGAACTGTCAGGACGCGGCCCGCCATCCGCAGGCAGCGCCGCTTCCTTCGGTCAGGCGACCGCGCGGCCGTCCTCCAGCGCGGCGGGACGATCCGCGCCGAGCCAGCCGAAGAGGGCGGCGAGCGGCATCGGCCGGGCGAAATGGTAGCCCTGGGCGACGCGACAGCCGAGCAGCGCCAGCACCTCGGCATCCTCGGCCGTCTCGACGCCCTCGACGACGATGTCGAGCGCCAGCGCGTGGCCGAGGCCGACGAGGGCGGCGATGAGGCTCTGGTTGGTGCGCGACCCGGCGACGCCCTTGACGAAGCTGCGGTCGATCTTCAACCGGTCGACCTTGAGGTCGATCAGGTAGGCGAGGGAGGAATGGCCCATGCCGAAATCGTCGACGGCGAGCTTGTAGCCGGCATTCTCCAGCCGCTTGAGCTGCTCGCCGGCGCCTTCGGTGTCGAGCGTCGCCTCCTCGGTGATCTCGATCTCGAGCAGGGCGGGATTGATACCGCGCGGTCCGGCGACCCGGCCGAGCATGTCGGCGATGCAGTAGAGCGAGAACTCCCGCGGCGAGATGTTGAGGGCGACGGTCGCCTCCGGCAGGCCGAGCGCCGGCAGGCGGGTGAGCAGGTCGCAGGCCGCGGTCGCGACATGTTCGCTCAGCGCTTCGGCAAGGTGCTGCGAATGGGCGGCCTGGACGACCTCGGGCGGCGAGATCGGGCCGAGGCGCGGATGGGTCCAGCGCAGCAGCGCCTCGAAGCCGGTGACGGCGCCGTTGTCGAGCCGGACCTGTGGCTGAAACCAGGCCTCGACGGCACCGTTGCGGATCGCGTCGGCAAGGTCCTGTTCGACCGCGTGCTGGCGCTCGATGCGCGCCTTCAGCGCCGGGTCGAATTCGCGGATGCGGCGGCGGCCGTGGTCCTTGGCCTCGTAGAGCGCCATGTCGGCGAAGGCCATGAGTTCCTCCGCGCTCGACGCCTGGGCCGGGAAGCAGGCGAGGCCGATGCTGAGGCCGATCACCGAGCTGGTGCCGCCGACCGGCACCGGCTCCTGGCTGGCATCCTGCAATTGCTGGGCATAGGAAAGCGCGCGCCGGCGCGCATTGCTGCCGGTGAGGATGATGCCGAATTCATCGCCGCCGAGCCGGGCGACGAGGCCATCGTCGCCGACCACCCGCCGCAGACGCTTGCCGACTTCCAGCAGCACGGCGTCGCCGGCGCTGTGGCCGAAGGAATCATTGATCGACTTGAAGCGGTCGAGATCGAGGAGCAACAGGGCGACCGGCTCGTCGACGGCGACAGCGCGGGCGACATCCCCACCGAGGCGGCCGTTGAAGTGCGTCCGGTTCGCAAGGCCGGTGACGGGATCGCAATTGGCGAGGACCTCGAGGCGGCCGTTCTTGCGCAGGATGTCGCCATGGGCTTCGGAAAGCGAGAGGGCGAGATCGGTCGCCTGGAGCTTGGCGAGCTCGTTGCTCGAGAACACCTGCTCGGCCGAAAGGCTATGACGGTAGAGGACTGTCGTCAGGGCGGCGGCGTTCGCTGCAAGCACCAGCGAGGCGGAGTTGCCGGAGAGCACCAGCGAGACCAGCATCGAGAGCAGCAGCGGCGTCGCGAAGGCCATGGCCAGCTGGCTATAGCCGAGACCCTTGATGATCGCGCCGGAGGCCGTACCGACCATGATGAGGAAGAGGGCGGCGTCGCGACCGGAACCGTCGAAGCCTTCGACCGAGAACGGCAGAGCGGCCCAGGCGAGGCCGGAGACGAAGGCGCCGAAGGAGAGCAGGGTCAGGACGTCGCCGGGCCGGCGTTCGATCATGCCGCTGCGTATGCATCCGGCGGCTGAGGCATAGCGGAAGGCGAGCGTCAGCAGCACGATCGCGGCCCATATGATCACGCCGAGCGAGGTACCATGGTTGAGGACCGTAATGCCCGCCGTGGAAAGGGTGATGAAGCCGTTGAAGAGCAGCGTCGAGGTGTGGCTGGACATGATCAGGTCTGCCTGGAAGCGGACCAGTTCGGCCTGATGCTGTTCCTTACGGGAACCGTTATGCGTATCCACTCTTCCCCCCGCCCGTCCGTTTTTCGTGTCTTGTCCGGGACAATCTTTTCTCCGCCAGCATGGGGTGCGTGTAATAAAATTCGCTTAACGGCGGTGACGGATTGACGCAGGGTGCGACATTGAGCTGCAGGAGGCAGGCGGTACGGTTTCCGTCGCGCACCCCCCTCTGTCGCTTCGCGACATCTCCCCCTCGAGGGGGGAGATCGATCGGATGCGTTTGCTGCACCGCACCGGAAAGGACTTGGTATTTCGCCGCCGTTCGGCCAGTTTGATCGACGTTCCGGCGATTCGCGGCAGCGATCGACCGGTCTTGCTCCCACTCAGTCATTCCGGTGTTTCATGCCCACTCTTCTCAATCCGGCGGCGATCTGGCCGATCGTGCTGTTGTCCCTTTCCAACGTGTTCATGACGTTCGCCTGGTACGGGCACCTGAAATTCCGCCACAGCGCGATCTTCGCCGCGATCCTCGTCAGCTGGGGGATCGCCTTCTTCGAATACTGCCTGGCGGTGCCGGCGAACCGCATCGGCGCGCAGGTCTATTCCGCAGCCCAGCTCAAGACCATCCAGGAGGTAATCACGCTGCTGGTCTTCTCCGGCTTCTCGGTCTTCTGGCTGAAGGAATCGCTGACCTGGGGGCACGCCGCCGGCTTCGCGCTGATCGCGCTCGGCGCCTCGCTGATCTTCCGGGCGTAGGTGAGGGATACGGCGCGCGCCCGTGGATGCTCGGGTCAAGCCCGAGGATGACGGGAGTGTGGGGTGACCGTGGTGCCCAAAGAAGCCTTGTAGCACCGTGACGCGATCGGGGAGGCTGATGCAGCGCTCAAGTCCGATGCCGGGGCTTGCGCAGACCTCACGGTAAGGCACCCCCTTGCGACACAGGAAAGGTCGTCATCCTCGGGCTTGACCCCGAGGAATCACGCCGCGTTGCCGGTCGCGGGAGGGCGTCGTCGGTGGCGAAGAGAGCCCTTTCGGCTCGCGGACGCTCGCCGGCTGGACTCCGGCTCAGGGCCGGAGTGACGGCGGGAGAGTTGGACGGCTCGATACCGACTCCTTCACCAGCAAAATCGACGACTTGGCTTCGCCAAGACCGTGATTTTGTAACCTCTCCCACAGAGGGAGAGGCGCGTCGGCGCGCCCTTCGAGGGAGAGCGGTAGCCGATCAGGCTGCCGGAACCGGGGTCGGCTTGCCGGCGGCGTCGAGGGCCACCATGACGAAGGTGGCGGCGGTGACCTTTTCCATCGTGTGGGTGAGATAGCGCTGCGCCCAGACCTCGACGGAGAGCGTGATCGAGGTGCGGCCGACCCTGGCAATGTCGGTATAGACGCAGAGCGTGTCGCCGATCTTCACTGGCATGTCGAATGCCATTTCCTTCACCGCGGCGGTGACGACGCGGCCGCGGGCGCGCTCGGCGGCGCGGATGCCGGAGGCGAGGTCCATCTGCGCCATGACCCAGCCGCCGAAGATGTCGCCGGCGGCGTTGGCGTCGCCCGGCATCGCAAGCGTCCGCAGGGTGAGTTCGCCACAGGGTCTGGCGGTATCGGTCATGACGTCTGCTCCTTCGCTTTCATCCGTCGTCTGCCACAGGTTGCGCCGTTAAGGCGCGGGGCCCTGCCGCCCGACCTGATTAGGCAAAATCGCCGGTCTCCGCAATTGCGACGCTCGAAGGGGAGGCCTGTCCCCGGCGCAAGTCTGCGACGGTTGCGGCCGGCGCAGCGGGGACAACGAAACGTTTACGGCTTGGCCGTAAGCTCTCCGGCGATGGGCCGGATGACCGGCGGCGGCAGAGTGGTGCTGGTATGGCGTTCGTTTCCTTTCTGCAGCGTTCGATGCTGGTATTGGCGTCCGGAACGGCGCTGGCCGGTTGCATGTCGGACGAACTGATCCCGCCGGCCGAGATCGGCGACACTTCCGACTCGGTCATGCTCGAAGGCGCGGTCGGGGCGGAGACTTCCGGCCGCCGGCTGATCGGGCGGGTCGGCCGTGTCGACCGCGAGGACGTCGCCGAGAGCGCCTATTCCGCAGCACCGGCCCGCAACGGCGGTGCGCAGGCGATCGACTATCTCGACACACCCAACCTCGCAGGGACAAACAGCGGGCAGGCGGCGGCCGTGCCGGTCGCGAGTGCACCGCTCGACGATGCCGGCGACGGAGTGACGGACGCCGCGGGTAGGGACGGGCTTGCCGCCCCCGAACAGGCCTCCGCCGGTGCCTACGCCATTCCCGAAGAAGGGATCAATATCGATGCCGGGCTCGGCGTGGCGGGCGGAGAAGTCGCGGCGGAAGAGACGGCCGAACCTGTGCCGACCGGGCCGATGACGATCGCCGAGGGCAATACCGACCAGCCGGTGATCGACGGCATCGGCACCGACAACCCGGTTCTGCTGCAGCCGGGAGCGCCGCAGACGACGGACGGCGACCTTTAGCCGTCGTGGTGCGACGGGCGTACTGCAAGCGCCCGAGGCGACCTTGCACCGGCGGCGCGATAGACTAAACCCGCGAACAAGAGAGGCCATGCGTTCGGCGGATCGGGTCCGATTCCGCCCGCGGCCGAAAACCGATACCTGACCCGTCACGGCCGGAGAGGTTGCGCGATCAATGCCGGCGCTGCCTCCATCTTTCGACCGACCGTGCCGGGCGCCGAAGGAATGCCCATGTCCACCGTGCCCGATCTCGTCTTCTTCGCCGTGCTGCTGGTCTTCGCCGGGGCGCTGGCCGGCCTTCTGGCAGGACTGCTCGGCATCGGCGGCGGCGCCGTTCTGGTGCCGGTCTTCTACCAGGTTTTCGGCTATGTGGGCATCGATCCGGCGGTGACCATGCATCTGGCGGTCGGGACGTCGACGGCGATCATCGTGCCGACCTCTATCCGCTCCTTTACGGCGCACCGCAAGCGCGGCGTGGTCGACACGGAACTGCTGAAGGGCTGGATCGTCGCGGTGCCGCTGGGCGCGGTGCTGGCGACGGTCGTCGCCTCGCATGCCTCCAGCGAAATGCTGCGGCTGATCTTCGCGGTGATCGCCCTCATGCTCGCCGGCCGCATGATCTTCCTCAGCAATCGCCTGCATCTCGGCGACGACCTGCCGGGCGAGCCGGCACGCTTCGCCGTCGGCACGGTCTTCGGTGTGATCTCCGGGCTGATGGGGATCGGCGGCGGTGTGCTCAACAACACCTTCATGACGCTCTACCGGCGGCCGATCCACCAGGCGGTGGCGACATCTTCCGGCGTCGGCGTGCTGATCTCGGCCCCGGCGCTGATCGGCTACATCGTGGCCGGCTGGGGCGAGACGGGGCTGCCGGTGCTCTCCACAGGTTTCGTCAACTGGATCGCGTTTGCGCTGATCATTCCGGTGGCGATGGTGGTGGCACCGATGGGCGCGCGACTGGCGCATGCGATGAGCAAGCGTCAGTTGGAATTCGGCTTCGCCGCCTTCCTGGTCGTGGTTTCGCTGCGCTTCTTCTGGAGCCTCTACGGCTGAAGGCGGCGGCTTACGCCGCCACCGCCGTCGCCGTCGTCGCTGCCGCGGCACGCGCCGACATCAGCTTGCGCTCGGCCCGCTCCTGCTGCGGCGAGCGGTTGTAGACCTCGCGGTAGCACTTGGAGAAATGCGAGGCGGAGACGAAGCCGCAGGCGACTGCCACTTCGACCACCGGCATCGACGACTGCACCAGGAGGTGGCGGGCGCGGTCGAGGCGGATCTCGAGATAGTAGCGGGCGGGCGAGCGGCCCATCTCCTGGCGGAACAGGCGCTCGATCTGGCGGCGGGACAGGCCTGCATGGTCGGCGATATCGAGCAGCGAGAGCGGCTCGGAGAGATTGCTTTCCATGAGTTCGATGATCGACAGCACCTTGCCGTTCTGCACGCCGAGGCGGGCTCTGAGCGGCAGGCGCTGGCGGTCGTTGGGGCTGCGCACGCGGTCGGTGAGGTGCTGCTCGCAGACCCGGTTGACGAGGCCCTCGCCGAAATCCTGGCCGATGAGGTTCAGCATCATGTCGAGCGAGGCGGTGCCGCCGGCGCAGGTGTAGAGATTGCCGTCGACCTCGTAGAGATCGGCATAGACCTCCGCCTGCGGGAAGCTTTCGGAGAAACCGGGCAGGTTCTCCCAGTGGATGGCGCAGCGCTTGCCGTTGAGGAGGCCGGCCTGGGCCAGCACATGGGCGCCGGTACAGAGGCTGCCGACGGCGGCGCCGCGGTTGTAGGCTTCGCGCAGCCAGGCGTTGACCGACTTGTTGGCGAAGGTCTCGACGTCGATGCCGGAACAGACGAGCACCATGCTCGGCCGGTTCTCGCCGGAGAGGAAGCGGCGCTCGTCGGCAAGCGAGGTGTTGACCTCTATGCCGATGCCGCTCGAGGAGAGCACCCGCTGGCCGTCGGCGGAGGCGATGCGCCACTCGTAGGCGTCGTAGCCCAGCATGCGGTTGGCGATGCGCAGCGTCTCGACGGCGCCGGCGAACGGCAGCAGCGTGAACTGCGGCACGAGGAAGAAGACCAGGGAACGTTTCTTGAGTGGGTTTTTGCTCATGGCGGCAATCCGGATCAGGCGGCGATACCATATTCCTCGCTGGGAAATGGTCACCTCGATATCCTTAAAGCGACGCAAGTGGAAATAAAAGCGACATCCGCACTCCGCGAGGTGCGAAATAGCGACATTTCCTGATGTATGACGGCCGTCCTGCGTCCCGTTGCGGCGGCAAACCGGGACTG
>NZ_JAMXLD010000001.1:2050142-2093672 GCF_024054295.1 Ciceribacter sp. RN22 | reverse complement strand
CGGCTGCCGGTGATGGTGGTACCGAAGCTTGCCAGTCTCATGGTGATCTCCTTGTTTCCGCAACGCCTGCGCTGCGGACGTTACCGGTATGCGCCCTGTCTATTCATCAATCAAACGAATGTTTCTGATGTCAGAAATCACATCCAGTGATGCATTTCCCGATCGTCGACCTCCGCCCGACGGGCGATCTCGGGCCATCCGACATCCCTTTGCAGGGAGCGTGGCAGGGATTCCATCTGCCGGATGCTGCGCCGGCGCGCGTTGCGGGCGGCGATCTTCCTCAGCGCGCGGGTGACGCCGAGATCCGGGATTTTCTGCGAGAGCGATGTGAACCGCATGGTTTCCTCCTTCAGCGTTGACTGTATGAGGAGAGGATGAACCGCGATTGACATTCAATCAAACGAAATGATATGTCTATTACATTCAAATTATTTGATTGAACTAGCCGACGGAGCCGAAGATGACTCTGACAATGCGCCAGCCCCTGCCGCTGCTCGACAACGACGTGCTGAGAACGTTTGTCGCGATCGCCGAGACCGGCAGCTTCACCACCGCGGCGGATGCCGTCTTCCGGACGCCGTCTGCGGTTTCCATGCAGATCAAGAAGCTCGAGGAGCAGCTGAACGCAACGCTCTTCCTGCGCGACGCCCGTTCGGTGACGCTGACGGAGAGCGGCGAGACGCTGCTGCCCTATGCCCGGCGGATGCTGACGCTCTCCAACGAGGCGGTTGGCCGCTTCCGCATGCCGGAAATGAAGGGCGTGGTGCGCCTCGGCGCGCCGGACGACATCGGCGAACGGTTCATGCCGACGATCCTCAAGCGTTTCGCCGAGGTCTATCCGCTGATCATGGTCGATCTCACCGTCGACAGCAGCGGGGCGCTGCGCCGGCGGCTCGCCGAACAGCGCCTCGACCTGACGCTCATCAACACCGCGCCCGGCACGACCTCGATCGAGGGCGAGGTGGTGCACAAGGAACAGCTGGTCTGGGCCGCGGCCAAATGCGGCACGGCGCATCTGCGCGATCCGCTGCCGGTGTCGATCTGGGAGGACGGCTGCTGCTGGCGGGCGGACGCGCTCTCGCGGCTCGACCGCGACAAGCGCTCCTACCGGATCGCCTATCTCTCCGCCCACAGCATGGCGCAACGCGCGGCCGTGATCGCCGACCTCGCCGTCGCGCCGCTGCCGCGCAGCTACCTGACCGCCGACATGGTGGCGCTCGGCTCCAAGCACGGGCTTCCCGATCTCGGCAGCTTCGAGGTGCGCCTGCTCAAGGGCCCCGAAAGCTCCGAGACGATCGACGCGGTGGCCGACAGCATCCGCTACGCCTATTCCGAGATGATCGGGATGGCGGCCTGACATCTCAATCGGTACCGGCCATGTGCTCGTAGAGCGACTGGCTTTCGGTAAGAACGTCATCCAGCCTGCGGCCCTCGCGGAAATGCGCGAGATGGGCGGGAAAGGCGACGCCCGGCGGAACGTCGGGCGAGATTTCCGGCGCGCCGATGACGGTCGTCACCGGGATGACGCCGGCCCAGGCGGGAAGGCCGTAATCCGCCTCGTCGTCGCCCACGCCGGAACAGGGCCTGCACATGGTGGTGGAGGCGCCGCCCGGCCGCAGCGATGCCGAACATGTGCTCCTCGCCACCGCGCACGGCTTCGGGCTGCGCGCACTCTCGCCGCTGTATCAGGGCGGTGCGGGCCGGCAGGGGCTCGTCATAGGCTTCTCCGGCTTTCCCGCAGAGGTGCTCGCCGCCGCGGCCGCGCGGTGGGTTGGGGTGCTGCGTGAGGGATAGCTCGGACTGCCTCGTTCCGGTGCTGGTTCAAATCAGTGTCATCATATCTGATGCAAAAATGACGCAACTGTTGATTGTTGCGGTGATGTCGTTGCGTGCCGCGATGCGGGCAGCTAAGGCGTTGAGAAACTGTTGTCATTTCGAGACTCAAGAAGATGTTTTTCGCCTTTTACCCGATGGTTCGCACCCTCTTCAAAAGATCCGGCTTCCTCCTTTCCCTTTCGACAACCACGGCCTTGGTGCCGGTCGGGCAGGGGCAAGCGCTGGCGAGCTGCAGCTTTTCCGGACCCTTTGCCAGTACCCGTTGCGACGCCGACCTCATCGGCGGACGTGCGTATGCCGGCACATCTTCACTGACGATCACGGATGAAAGCACGGTCCGCGTCGAGCTGGGAGTGGTCACGTCATCGGAAACGCCGGCGACGCAGACGCTGACGATCACCGGCAACACCACGATCTATAATCCCGACGACAGCGCGGTGTACTTCGACACGTTCGCTCCTAATCACACACTTGACGTCTACATCGGAGAGGACGTCTCCATTACGTCATCCGGCGGATACGGTACGATTTCGCTGGTCCAAGATGATAGCGGCGATATTTCGGTCGTAAACGACGGGGCAGTTACGGCGGCGCCGGACGGTCCGGGCATCCTCGTTAAGACGTACGGCGGCGAAACGTCGGTCGTCAACAATGGTTACGTGACTTCGGCGACGGGCAGCGGGATCAAAGCCTTTGGCGACGATTTCGGCAGGCCTGGCGCAGCGACGTCGATCGTCAACAATGGCGTGATCGACGCCCTTTCGACGGGCATCGACGCCAAGACCTATGAAGGCGTCGTAACCATAACGAATACCGGGACCATCGCAAGCTCCGACGGGGTGGGGCTTTTGGCCGACTCTGAGTGGGGAGACGTATCGATCTACAACTCCGGAACGGTAAAAACCGGTTACAACACTGCAATAGTGGCCTACAGCGCAGCTGGCAATATCACGATCATCAACAACGGCTGGGCAGGCAACGATGACGGATCGCCCGCCATTGCGGCAAGAGCAGGAGCCTCCGGCGACATATCGATCACGAATACCGGCACGCTCTTAGCCCCTTGGGAGGTCGCTATTTCAGCCGTGAGCGACCTCGGGGACATCTCGATTGTCAACAGCGGCAATATCACGGGCTGGGGCGGCATCGAAGCCACGACCGCCGGCGGGCGGATCGACGTCGAAAACAGCGGCACCATTGAAGCCGTCGAAGACGTGGGGGTCGACTTGTGGTCCAGCGGACGGCTGACCAACAGCGGAACGATTTCCGGGGCTTTGGCCGGCGTTTTTCTCGCGGGTTCCGGCAACACCATCACCACATCGGGGACGATCAGCGGTGGCGAAGCCTCCATTCTCTTCGTCTACGATGGCGGCGGAAATACGCTCAATATCCTGCCGAACGCAGTGTTCGAGGGGGTGGTGGACTACAACGACAGTACAGGCAACACGACCACCTTCGGCGCCGGCAGCTACCGGATCCCCGTCGCTGATTACCTCGCCGCGGAGAACAGCATCATTCTCGACAACCCGTCGCAGGTCGTGGTGTTGAGCAACGCGGACACGACCGGGACCATCAATGTCGTGTCCTCCACGCCGGTCGCCAACATCGCCAGCCAATATACCAATTCCGTTTCCGACGTGATCGGGAGCATTCTCTCGCTCGACATGCAGCGGCCGGATGAAATCGGCGGCAGTGTCCCTGGCTTGGAACCGCTTGCCTATGGCGAGGTGAAGCAGGCGTCCCCTGCACAGCGGGCCATCGCCCGTATCAGCGAGGGTGTAGCCCTCGACCGATCCGGCAACATGTTCTGGACCCGCGCCTTCGGCGGTGTCCGGCATCAACCGGGCACGTCCGACAGCTTCGAGAGTGCCATCTATCACTACGGCCTGATGGCAGGCGTGGACCGCCAGTCGGGTGAGGTGCGCGTCGGCGCTTTCGCCGGCGGCGGCGCCGTCAACGCTGACCTCAGCAACGCCAGCAACTCGATCGATGGACAGACCGGATTCGCCGGTCTCTATGGCGCTGTTCCGGTCAACGGTTTCGTCGTCAATACGTCGTTGACCGTCGGCGCGATCGACAGTGACGCGCGCCGCGCGGTCAACGGTGGCGAATGGGCTGAAGGCAATTTCTGGGGCTGGTACGTCTCGCCGGAAGTCTCTGTCTCCAAGACCTATGATGTGGCCTCCGGATGGTCACTCACGCCAAGCGCGCAGCTGCGCTATGTCGGCGCGCTCTATGAGGGCTACACGGAAAGCGGCTCCTCACAGAACATCAGCTACGATGCCCGCGACACCCACGCACTCGAAGGTCGTCTGCAGATGGATCTGACCCGCAGGGCCGTACTGGAATCCGGTCGGGCAGCCGCGTTCACGCTGACGGGGGCCGTCGTCGACACGCAACACCTCGGAGACAACGGCTACGCGGCGAGCCTCGACGGGACGGAATTCACACTTACCGACACCACCGCCCGCAATGTCGCGGGCTTGCGCCTCGGCGCTTCGTTCGATGTCCAGATTAAGGACGCTATGAGCGTGTATGGGGGCATCGAGGGCACGGTCTATACCGACGAATCCGTGGCCTATGCCGGCCGTCTCGGCCTCAAGGCAGCCTTCTGACCGAACGTCGCCGGATGGCATCGTCCGGCGACTGCCTGCTTCTGCGGGCAATCTACGGCCGCGACCGTCACTCCCGGCTGCGACGTCTCCTGCGTCCGCCGCCTTCGGCATCGCCGTCTGCGAGTAGCTTGCGTTCGGGGAGCGTGACGGCGGCGGCGAGTTTCGGGAAGGGATCGACCTTGTTCGGCAGCGCCATGGCGTCGATGAAGAGCTGCTGGAAGTGGGGCTCCAGCGCCGTCTCGATCTTCTCGATGCGCCGGACCGTCTCCTCGATCTCGCGGCGGTGGTCGCGGTTGAGGAGCGCCATCAGCGCGCCGGTGCCGGCGGCATTGCCGACCGCCTTGACCTCGGACAGGTCGCAGTCGGGGATGAGGCCAAGCACCATGGCGTATTTCGGATCGATGAAGGAGCCGAAGGCGCCGGCAAAGCGGATGGTGTCGACGGTTTCGACGCCCTGCTTTTCCATGAGCAGCTTGATGCCGGCGTAGAGTGCCGCCTTGGCAAGCTGGATGGCGCGGACATCGTTCTGGGTGACGGTGATCTTCTGCGCACCGTCGTGCAGCAGGTAGGAGAAGGTGCGGCCGTTTTCGAGGATGCGCGGGCTCTTCGCGGCGAGCGACCCGTCGACCACACCGTCGGCAGAGATGACGCCGGAGAGATACATTTCGGCGACGACCTCGATGATCGCCGAGCCGCAGATGCCGGTGATGCCGGTCTTTTCCGCGGCTTCGGCAAAGCCTTCCTCGTCCGACCACTGCTCCACGCCGATCACCTTGAAGCGGGGTTCGAGCGTCTGCGCGTCGATGCGCACGCGCTCGATCGCGCCGGGGGCGGCGCGCTGGCCGCAGGAGATTTCCGCGCCTTCGAACGCCGGGCCGGTCGGCGAGGAGGCGGCGACCGTTCGCTCTCGGTTACCGAGCACGATCTCGGCATTGGTGCCGACATCGACGAGCAGCATCATGCGGTCCTGGCGATGCGGGCCTTCCGAGAGCGTGGCGCCGGCGGCGTCCGCCCCGACATGGCCGGCGATGCAGGGGAGCAGATAGGTGCGTGCGCCGGGGTTCAGCGCAAGCTCGATGTCCTTCGCCTCGCAGGCGACGGCGCCGGAGACGGCGAGCGCGAACGGCGCCTGGCCGAGTTCGGTCGGGTCGATGCCGAGGAAGAGGTGGTGCATGATCGGATTGGCGACGAAGACGCTGTCCAGAATGTCGGAGCGCGAGACGCCACCTTCGGCGCAGACCTTGTCGACGAGTTCGGACACCGCCTGGCGGACGGCTTTCGTCATCGCCTCGCGCCCGTCCGGGTTCATCATCACGTAGGAGACGCGGCTCATCAGATCCTCGCCGAAGCGGATCTGCGGGTTGGAGGCGCCGGAGGAGGCGACGACGCGGCCCGACAGCAGCGAGACGAGGTGCATGGCAATGGTGGTGGAGCCGATGTCGCAGGCGAGACCGTAGGCCTCGTTGTGCAGGCCGGGCCAGAGGGCGATGATGGTCGGGCGCGAGGTCGGGCTGTCGCGGTGGATCGCCGCGGTGACGGACCAGTTGCCCTTGCGGAGGATCTTCTGGACTTCTGGAAGAAGATGAGGTTCGACCTGCAAGTCTTTATAGCCCCAGTCTTTCTCAAGCATGACCTTCATGCGGTCGAGATCGCCGAGCGGTTTGTGCATGTCGGGTTCGTCGACCTCGACATAGCAGAGATGGACGGCGGGATTGCGCTCGATGACGCGGTCGCTCGCCGCCTTGCGCACCACCTGCGCATTGACGACGGTATCCTGCGGCACGTCGATGACGAGGTCGCCCTCGATCGTCGCGGAGCAGGAGAGGCGGCGGCCTTCGGGGAGCGTCCGCACTTCGGCGTAGCGCTTTTCCTTCGGGCCGACGGGCGAGATATGATCGTTCGACGAGACGATGCCGTGCTTGGCGAAACTGCCCTCTTGCACCTCGACCTGGCAGCGGCCGCAGGTGGCGCGCCCGCCGCAGACGCTCTCGACGTAGACGCCGAGGGAGCGGGCGGCCTCCAGCACCGGCGTACCGACGGGGAAGCGGCCGCGCTTGCCGGACGGCATGAAGAGGATGAGGGGATCCCTGGACTGGCCTTCGCTCATGTCGAACTCGTCTTTCCTGTGCGAACGTCATTGCCGGCGCGGGCCGGCCATTCTCGATAGACTGCACGGGTCCGGCGGCTGACGTGCGTCAATTTCCGACATGGAGATGCGTCCGCCGGACTTTTGCCCGCGCAAGCGCCGGGACGCAAGCGCCGAAGGCGTGCCGGGGCCGAAATGTCAGGGCTGGTCGGTGGTGGTGATCCAGGCACCGATATTGATCGTGCTCGTCAGGATGTCGATGTAGAGGCCGGTGATGCCGAGGATGACCACCATGGTCGCGATGACCGAGACGAGGAAGACGAGCACCTCGCGCAGATCGCTCTCCGGCGAGCCGAACCACGAGCTTACATAGTCGTAGGTCATCCAGTAGATGTGCTTCATCAGGTGCAGCACGAGGACCGCCATTCCGAGGGCGAGCGGATAGTAGAGGAAGGCGCGGGCGGTCGCGCCGCTGGCGTGGCGGAGGATGATCGCCGAAAGCGCGGAGATGAAGATCACCCGCGAGATCAGCGCCACATAGTCGGCGAGATGCTTGGCGTCCTGGTAGTCGCCGTGGGCGAGGACGCGGGATTTGCGCGAGAAGCGGGCGATGGTGTCGAGCATGAAAAGGCCTGATGAGAAAACGGTTCGCCGCATGTTGCTGCGGCGAACCGTTCCGTCAAGGGGGCGTGTGTCGAGGCACAATATTGCCCCTCACCCTAGCCCTCTCCCCGCACGCGGGGCGAGGGGACGCCGCTTTGTCTCCTGTCCGTCAGGACGAGTTCTCCCTCCTGCCGCGGAGAAGAGGCCGTCAGTCGTGCCGGATCACTCCGTCGCGGCACCTGCGCCGACGCGGGCGGCACGGCCGCCGCGGCGTCCGCCGCCGGCAGAGGCCGCAGCCGGAGCCGGGGCGGCGGCTGCGCCGCCTTCGGCCGGCTTGTAGTCGCGGTAGGTCTTGATCCAGTTGTAGCAGTTCTCGTCCGTGCCGTTCAGCACGTTGGCGGCGCGTACGGCCTCCATTTCCTGCGGGCGGCAGGGGTTCATGATCGCCGACGTCATGCCGGCGCCGATGACCATCGGGATGAAGCCGGCATTGATGCCGTGGCGGTGCGGCAGGCCGAAGGAAATGTTGGAGAGGCCGCAGGTGGTGTTGACCTTCAGCTCTTCGCGGAGACGCCGGACGAGGGCGAAGACCTGGAGGCCGGCCGAGCCGACGGCGCCGATCGGCATGACGAGCGGATCGACGACGATGTCGCAGGGCTTGATGCCGTAGTCGGCGGCGCGCTCGACGATCTTCTTGGCGACGGCGAAGCGGACGTCGGGGTCCTGGGAAATGCCGGTCTCGTCGTTGGAGATCGCGACGACCGGCACGTTGTACTTGGCGCAGAGCGGCAAGATGGCTTCGAGCTTCTCTTCCTCGCCGGTGACGGAATTGATGAGCGGCCGGCCCTTGGCGACCTTGAGGGCGGCCTCGATGGCGGCAGTCACGGAGCTGTCGATCGAGAGCGGCACGTCGACGAGGCCCTGGACGATTTCCATGGTCTTGACGAGGAGGCCCGGCTCCGTCTCGTTCGGGTTGACCGAGGTGACGCCGGCATTGACGTCGAGCATGGTGGCGCCGGCGGCGACCTGTTCCAGCGCGTCCTTGATGACGGTGTCGAAGTTGCCTTCCATCATCTCGGCGGCGAGCTTCTTGCGGCCGGTGGGGTTGATGCGTTCGCCGATGACGCAGAACGGCTGGTCGAAGCCGATGATGATTTCGCGGGTGGCGGACGCGACGATGGTGCGGGTCATTTCATTCCTCCGGTCGGATGCGCGGGAGAGCAGTCTAGCGCGCGGGCAATGGGTTCAAAAGACATTTGCCGGCGCGAACGGCGCGCCGGCGTTCGATCTGGTCAATGGGGATGCTGGGCGGCGATCCCGGCGAGCTGCTGCTGGTCCTCGACCTTTTCCTCGCGGATCGCCTCCAGCCGTTCGGCCACGAGCGCGTCGACCGGGTTCGGCTCGCGCTTCCACGGCCTGCGGCCTTTGAGGACACCCGATTCGTGGACGATCTCGGCGACATACTCCTCCTGGCGATAGGCCATCACGTGGATGCCGGAGACGCCTGCGACCTCCTTCACCTCGTTGATGATGTCGATGCAGAGCTGCTTGCCTTCCTTCTTCTGGTCCTGGGCCCCTTCGAGACGGGCGATGACGTGATCCGGGATGTGGACGCCCGGCACGTTGGAGCGGATCCACTTGGCGGTCCTGGCCGATGCCAGCGGGCCGACGCCGACGAGGATGAAGCATTTTTCATCGAGGCCGAGATCGCGGACCTTCTGCATGTAGGTCTTCAGCATCGGCACGTCGTAGCAGTACTGGCTCTGCACGAACTGGGCGCCGGCGGCGATCTTCTTCGCCAGCCGGTGCGGGCGGAAGTCGTAAGGCGGCGCGAACGGATTGATCGCGGCGCCGAGGAAGACCTGCGGCGGCGTCGTCAGCTTGCGGCCGGAGAGGAACTTCGCCTCGTCACGCATGGTGCGCACGGTTTCCAGGAGCGACATCGAGTCGAGATCGAAGACGGGCTTGGCGCCCGGCTGGTCGCCGGCCTGCACGCCGTCGCCGGTGAGACACATGATGTTCTGCACGCCCATGGCGGAGGCACCGAGAACGTCGCCCTGGATGGCGATGCGGTTCTTGTCGCGGCAGGCGATCTGCATGATCGGTGCATAGCCCATGCGCGTCAGCAGTGCGCAGATGCCGACGGACGACATGTGGCAGTTGGCGCCCGACGCATCGACGGCGTTGATGCCGTCGACCCAGCCGTCGAAGATCGCCGCGCGCTCGTAGACGTCGTGCGGATTGGCGCTGTCGGGCGGGTTCAGTTCGGCGGTGACGGCGAATTCGCCGCGCCGCAGGACGCGCTCCAGCCGGCCGCGGGAGGAATGGCCGGGCAGCGGATCGAGCGGCAGGCCGGGATCGATGGGATTGATGTCGGGGCTCATGCGTCTTCCCCCTTCTTGGTGTTTTCGCGGGCGGCAGCGGCTTCGGCGGTCACGCGCAGCCAGGACGAGGTTTCGCGCAGCGACTGGTTCACCGGCTTCTGGACCTTGAGGATCGCATCGCCGTTGACCATGTTGCGGGAGCCGGCCCAGGCCTGCACCCAGACACAGGGCATGTCGGGCTCGACCTCGCAATGGCCGTTGGCGCGAACACCACCGCAGGGGCCGTTCCGGAGCTGCTTCGGGCAGTTCATCGGGCAGGACATGCCGGTCGACGAAAGCACGCACTGGCCGCACATGCGACAGTCGAAGAGAAGACCCTTGACGTTGCGCTCGACGAACGTCACCGGACGCTCGACGCGGCCGTAGCCGAGGCGGTTCCAGACCGGATGCAGCCACAGGAAGGCGTTGGCGAAGCGGGCGTAGAACCATTCGAGGAAGCGCGAGTGGCGCACCGACCACAGACGGATGGTGTAGGAACGGCGGGCGCGGCGGTTTGGCGACACCGCCGCGGGCGTATAGGCTCCCGTCGCCGCCTTCTTGGCCGGCGCCGCATTGCCGGGGCCGGGTTTGCCGTCAACCATTCTCGCGTCCTCCCTTCTGGACGAGCGCGGCAAGCCGCGCGTTGTCATATGCTTGTTCGATCGCGGCCGCAGCCTTGTCGGCCTCGGCTTCGAGATCGTCGGAGACCGGCACGGGATCGCCCTTGCGCCACTCGGCGAGATAATCGTCGGTTTCGGCGGCGCCGGTGCGCATCGCGCACATGTCGATCGCCTCGGTGAAGCGCAGCGACAGCTCACGTTTTGCCGTCTTCCTGCCCTGCTTGACGATCACCTGGGCGGGGATGTCGCGCCAATAGACGATGATGCAGTCTGCCATGCCTTTTCGGTCTCCTTTGCCGCCACATTGCACGGGCCCCGTGCGGCGGACTGCGCTTGCGACGACGTCGCACAGAGCAAAAAGCGACGTCGCAGAGAATTCCTGCATTTGTGCTCCCGGCCGACCGGGAACCTACCAGATGCCGCGGGTGAGGCCGTAACGCAACCAGGTCCAGAGCGGTGGCGGAAAACGCAAATGCGACGGCCCTTCGGCGGGCTTCGGCCGCAGGCGGCCGTGCACGGCATCCTCGACCGCCTGCTCTACGATCTCCAGCGAGGCGATGGTGAGCGTCAGCGGATAGGTGGCGATGAAATCGCCGGGTAACGGACGGGTGCGGACCTCATAGAGCGTGCCGCCGGTGTCGGTGCCGGCGTCGACCAGGTGCACGGTGGCACCGAAATTGCCGGCGTCTCCGAGCGCCAGAGACCAGTAGCCGCCCATCTGACCACGATAGGCGGGGTTTATGCCGGCGTGGAGGTTGAGGACCGGGCAGGGCAGCTTTTCCAGCGTCGGACGCGTCATCAACCGGGTGCTGACAAGCAGGATCACGGCGGGCCGAAGCTCCCGGACGAGGTCGGTGCATTGCGCGTCGTTGATCGAGGCGACCCGACTGACCGGGACGTGTTGCGGCATGACGGGATCGGCATTGCGGCTGCGGCAGATCTCGGCGGTGCGGCGGGCTGCGAGCGGACGGAGAAGACGGCCGGCCATCATGGTCGCAAGCTGGCCGAGCGCATTCGGCCAGCCGAAGCGGCGGGCGCGGCGTCGGGTAATCCCGAATTTCGATTCCGGCTCTTCGAGGATGACGTGGAGATTTCGCCAGAGCGCGGCAAGCGCATTGATGACGACGGCGGGATTGGGTCCGCCGGCGGTCATCACCACCACGCGGGCGTCTTCGGTTCTCTCCGGCGGATTTGGCGTCATTCGGGACTCGCAGGACGGGGCCGCACGGGCTGGCTCAGAAGACGAGAGCGAGTATAGCACCCGCCGTGAGGACGACAAAGCCGGCGAGCAGCAGGGCGACGACGCCGACCAGGCAGCCGATCATCACGCCGAGGCCGTCGCGTTCGGAATGGGCGAAACCGATGATCGCCAGCGCAAAGGCGGGCGGCCAGTTGCCGAGCGGGATCGGCAGGATCACCACCACGGAAAGAAGAAGGACGTAGAGTCCCAGGATGCGTTCGGAGAAGCGGCTGCCGAGAAACCAGCGTCGCGGTCTGAACAGCTGTTCGGCGACGCGGAGCGAAGGCACCAGCTTATCGACGATTTTTTCGAAGGTGGAGCGGCTGAAACCGTAGTCGCCGAGCCAGTGTGGGAGAACCACGCGGCCCTGGGGCGAGGCAATCATCTGCCAGGCGACGATCGCGAGCGGCAGGCCGAGGACGAGTGTGGCGCCAGGTGGCGCCGGCACGAGATTGGGAAGGGCGAAGATCAGGAGAAAGGCGCCGAAGGAGCGGTCCTGCAGCGCAATGGCGATGTCGCGGACGGTGGTGCGCTCGTGGGGCGTCCGCGCCAGACGCTCCAGCAGCCGCGAGAGATGTTCACCCGGCCGGCCTTCTCCGTTCTGGTCGAACGCTGCCGCCACCGGTTCCACTCCGTCCGTCATCCGCTCCGTTTCATTCTCCATGAAGACCATCGTGCACGGAAAATGTTGCGGCGACATTAAGGCGAACCGGGCAGCGCGGTGCGGACAAGGCCGCATTTGCGGGCTTTCCTGCAACCTTGCGGCTGCCATTGCGGTCATAGAAACAACCAGAATCACGAATAGGATTATATTCCTTCGGTACTGAGAAGCACTCCGAAGGCGAGAAAACGGCTCCGGCGAGAATGGCCGGGCGAACACAAGGAGACGTCACATGCCCTATTACAAGCGTGAAAGCGAAGTCCTGGTTCTCAGTGCGGCAACAAGCTCCCCGGGGACCGGCTGGGTGTCGACGACCGTGCAGAATGCGATGAACTATGCCCGCACGAACGGACTGACCCTGGTGCTTTTGAGCGGCATCTTCTCGACCGGTGCGCTCACCGTCGACACGGCGACGGGCGGCGGGCAGAAGTTCACCATGCGGGCGGCAGTCGCCGGCGCGGCGACGCTGCGCTTCACCGGCGGCAGCTATCTCTTTCAGGTCAACGGGATCAATGATGTCTCGGTGTCGGGCGTGGTGTTCGACGGCCAGAATGCCGCCATCAGCGACGGCTCGAACCAGGCAGGCCTGGTGCGCTTCCAGAACTGTACGGGCTTCCAGCTTGCCGGCTGCAGGGTGACCGCCAGCACCAAGACCGGCGTGGTGGCGCTCACCGGTGCGCAAGGCATGATCGCCGACTGCGCGATCGACACCTGTTCGGTCGGCGTGCTCGTCTACAACAGCCGCGTCGACGTGGTGCGCAACCGCATCACCACCTGCTCGAACAACGGCGTCTATGTCTGGCGTGAGCCGGCCGGCGGCGGGGTCGAGTATGATGGCTCGACGATCATCGACAACCGCATCGACGACATCGACACGGCAGGCGGGGGCACCGGCCAGAACGGCAACGGCATCGTCGTCTACCGGGCGGTGGGCGTGAAAGCTGCGGGCAATACGATCTCGAACGTGCAGTATTCGTGCATCCGCTTCAATGCGTCCGGCGCCGCGCAGATCACCGGCAATCACTGCATCTCGGCACGCGAATGCTCGGTGTTCGTCGAGGCGACCGCTCCGGGCCTGAACCTCGACGGTGCGGTGGTTTCCGACAACATCATCGAGCAGGCGGGTGACGGTATCAAGGTCGTCAACCTCGGGCTCTACAGTGACGGCATCGCCCGGCGGATTGCGATCTCGTCGAACCACATCCGCGGCATCACCAAGAACACGATCAACGATCCGGGCTACTCGCCGACCGTCTCCAACGCCTGCGGCATCCAGGTCGAGGGGCTGTGTGTGCTGACCGGCAACATGATCGAGGATGCGGCCGGATTCGGGATCGTGCTCGGCACCAACGAGGCGACCTACGACCTGCTGGCGACCGGCAATCTCGTCCATGCGTCGGTGACCGGCATCGGCTGTTCGAACAACGCTTCGGCTGGCCGGATCTCGGTCGTCGGCAACGTGGTGAGCGGCGCGACGGACGGTTCCATCGTGCCGGTGGCGTTCAACGGCGCGAACTTCTACCGTGTCGGGTCGACGGATGTCGCCAACACCGCCGACAGCCAGCTCGGCAATGTCTATGTCGGGAACAATCGCGGCTATTGAGACCGAGATACCCGTATCATCAGCCTCCGGGGGCGGGGAAACCCGCCCCCGGACGGCATGGAGGCCCGTGATTTTCAGGAGGCGCTCCGCCTTGTTTTTACCCAAAGCCGGTGCCATGGACGCTTTCGCAGATTCCCTTTGGAACAAGAGGAGAGGTTAACCCCGTGTCCTTCACCCGCATTTCCGCCGCCGCCCTCATCGGCCTCGCACTTCTTTCGCTTGCCGGCTGCGGCAACACCATCCGCGGCATCGGCCGCGACGTCGGCAATGCCGTCGATGCGACCCAGGACGCCGGCCGTAGCGTCGCCCACTCGGTCAACTGATCCGCCTTCGAGATCGCGCCGGAGAACGGTCGTCAGCCGCCGTTCCTAGGGGCGGCGACTGCCTTCAGCTCGTGCTCCAGGTCGCCGTAGCCGGTGAAGCGGTATTCGTAGGCGAGCTTCAGGTAGTCGGCCGCCCACTTTGCCTTGGCCTGCAGCTCCGCGTCTTCCGTCTGGGCGAGGTAGACGATCTTCGTGTAGTTGCCGAAGACCATGTCGCGGATTTCGGGATGGCGGTCGAGCTTCAGGGGTTCGATGACGAAGGCCTCGAACTGGCGGGTGATCAGGTCCGTCAGGTAGAATGCGGTGAATTCGCTCTCGCATTCGGCGAGGAACTTTTCCGTGCCGGTGAAGAAGGCGTAGCAATGCGGGCCGGAGAGCCGCTCTATACCTTCCTCGCGACAGATCCGGTCGATCTCGCCTTGCGTGCCGCATTCGGCGTAGCCGATGAAAATTTTCTCATGTCCTTCGGCGCGCGCCTCGGCAATCTTTTGGCGCAGGGCCGGCGCGATCCTGTCCGGCCAGACATGCCAGATCGCAGGCAGACATTCGAGCGTCAGATGATCGAGCCCGTTCAGGGCCTTCACCGCCAGAATCTCCCGCGCGATCGCGCCGCAGGCGATGACATGAACTTTTCCGGCCGCCCCGTGTCGGAGGGAGGCAGAGCCGAACACTTGATCGCCGTCGTTTACGGAGTTTGCGGTCATGATCTTCGGGGAACTCGCAATCGCCAAGGTTCTTCTCGCATCGGGCATCACTCCCGTCGGCTGCGGCAACACAAGACGGGCATGGGCGAGGATACGGCCAATGCCGTCTACGCAATCCGGGTCGCCGCGCAGTCGCATGCGAGACGTTCGCGAGGCTCAACACTACCATATGGCTGCCGCTGTCGTGGCGGCAAGCCTGTCGTCCGTCTGGCCGCACCTCGGCCAGCAGCCGGGACGGTCGTCGCCGGAGAAATGGACGCCGGCCGCTGAGACGGCCGGCGCACGGGTTTTCGAGCCTGTCCGCGGACCGTCTTCGCGATCAGGCGCGGGCGCCGAAGCTGTTGTGACGGCGAGCGACGTATTCCTTGGCGGTTTCGACCGCCACTGCCGCGTCGCGGCAATAGGCGTCCGCACCGACTGCCTTGCCGAATTCCTCGTTGAGCGGCGCACCACCGACCAGCACGACGTAATCGTCGCGGATGCCCTTTTCCTTCATCGTGTCGATGACGACCTTCATGTAGGGCATGGTGGTGGTCAGAAGCGCCGACATGCCGAGGATGTCGGGCTTTTCGCGTTCCAGCGCTTCGAGATAGTTCTCGACCGGGTTGTTGATGCCGAGGTCGACGACGTCGAAGCCCGCACCTTCCATCATCATGCCGACGAGGTTCTTGCCGATGTCGTGGATGTCGCCCTTGACCGTGCCGATGACCATCTTGCCCTGCTTCGGCGCGCCGGTGGCGGCGAGCAGCGGGCGAAGAATGGTCATGCCGGCCTTCATGGCATTCGCCGAGAGCAGCACTTCCGGCACGAAGAGGATGCCGTCGCGGAAGTCGACGCCGACGATGCGCATGCCTTCGACCAGCGCCTTGGTCAGGACATCGTAGGGAGCCCAGCCGCGATCGAGCAGGATGCGGGTGGCTTCCTCGATTTCCTCCTTGAGGCCGTCATAAAGGTCGTCGTGCATCTGCTGCACGAGCTCGTCGTCGGACAGATCTTCAAGAATGATTTCGTCATCTGACATTGTATTGGTTCCCGCTTGCCTGAAACGCGATTCCGATTGCAGTTCGAGACTGCCTGTGATGCAGTTAAACCGCAATATAGCAGAAACCCCCTTTCGAATGCGACGTCGCATGCCGCGAAAAGCGACGGCGGTGGCAAGGTCGACGCCGGTCGGGTGCCCGCCCCGTGTGCTCCGATGTCTGTCTCATGCAAGTGGTTGGCGCATTAAGAAAGGTTTCACGCCTCAAAACGAATAGCATAGCCGCGATAACGAGCGCCGTTCGGGCGCGAGAGTGAGGAAAAGACCATGGACGAGACGACAGAGCAGACGGGCGCCGCAGCCGGACGGCGTTCTCGGGGTGAGGGCCGCGGGGCGGCTGCACGCCGGGCATCGCGCGGCGGAGCGGGCGCCGGCCCGCAGATGCCCTACATCACCCGCAAGATCGCGGTCTACGAGGTGCTGGACGAGGAAGGTCTCTCGATCATCGAACGCAATGCCGACACGGTGCTCGAGGAAATCGGCATCGAGTTCCGCGACGACGCCGAGGCGCTCGACATGTGGCGACAGGCCGGCGCCGACGTGAAGGGCGAGCGCGTGCATTTCCCGAAGGGGCTCTGCCGCGAACTCCTGAAGACCGCGCCCTCGGAATTCACCTGGCATGCCCGCAACCCGGAACGCAGCGTGCAGATCGGCGGCAAGGCGACCGTCTTCGCGCCCGTCTACGGCTCGCCCTTCGTGCGCGACCTCGACGGCAACCGCCGCTATGCGACGCTCGAAGACTTCCGCAATCTCGTGAAGCTCGCCTACATGGCGCCGTCGATCCATTCGTCCGGCGGCACGGTCTGCGAGCCGGTCGACATTCCGGTGAACAAGCGTCACCTGGACATGGTCTACAGCCACATCAAATATTCCGACAAGCCGTTCATGGGCTCGGTGACCGCGCCGGAACGGGCCGAGGATTCGGTCGCCATGGCGAAGCTGGTCTTCGGTGACGAGTTCGTCGAGAACAACTGCGTGATGCTGAACCTCATCAACGCCAACTCGCCGATGGTCTTCGACGAGACGATGCTCGGCGCCGCCAAGGTCTATGCTCGCCACAACCAGGCCTGCGTCTTGTCGCCCTTCATCCTGTCGGGCGCGATGAGCCCGGTCACGGTCGCCGGCACGCTGACGCAGATCCTCGCGGAAGTTCTCGCCGGCGCATCCTTCACCCAGCTCGTGCGTCCCGGCGCGCCGGTGCTCTTCGGCACCTTCGCCGCCTCGATCTCGATGCAATCGGGCGCGCCCACCTTCGGCACGCCGGAACCGGCGCTCGTCTCCTATGGCGCGGCCCAGCTCGCCCGCCGTCTCGGACTGCCGTTCCGGACGGGCGGCTCGCTCTGCGCTTCCAAGGTGCCGGACGCCCAGGCCGCGCATGAAAGCGCCAACACGCTGAATATGACGCTGCTCGCCGGCACGAACTTCGTGCTGCACGCCGCCGGCTGGCTCGAAGGCGGACTTGCCGCCTGCTACGAGAAGTTCATGATCGACCAGGACCAGCTCGGCATGATGCAGAAGATGGCCGCCGGCGTCGATCTTTCCGAAAGCGGCCAGGCGATGGACGCGATCCGCGAAGTCGGCCCCGGCGCGCACTATCTCGGCTGCGCCCACACCCAGGCGAACTTCCAGACGGCTTTCTATCGCTCTGCACTCGCCGACAACAACTCGTTCGAGCAGTGGGAGATCGAGGGCAAGAAGCGGATCGAAGACCGCGCCAACGCGCTCTGCCGCTCGTGGCTCGACGCCTACGAGGCGCCGGCGCTCGATCCGGCGATCGACGAGGCGCTCTTGGCCTATATCGCCAAGCGCAAGGACGAGATGCCCGACGCCTTCTCTTGAAGGCATCCCGAAGCCAGGGAGCAAGGCGGGGCAATCGCGGTGGCCGACATGATCCAGGAGGAGGTCTGGCGTCCGCATTACAAGTTCGAGGGGCCGCGGTGAGCGGCCCTAAGAGTTTGCGCGCGGCGCTCCGGCCGCACGGGCTCATGCTACGCGGCAGCGTGCATTTTCCGGAGGGGGAGGGTGGACCTCGCCTTCCGGGCGGCAAGACGGCCCGCACGACCGTGCTCGTCGGCCATACGGGCGGCGCCATGTGGCAGGCCTTCTGCGGCTGGCGGGCGACAATGCCCGCCGACCTCGCCGACCCGCTCGACACCTGGTCGAAGGCGGTGATCGACCCGATCGCCGCGGCCTTCGGCGCCTTTCCCTACTATCCCTCCGATCCGCCCTACCAGCCGTTCCAGCGCTGGGCGACTGCCGCCGAAGGGCTTGCGGCCTCGCCGCTCGGCATCCTTACCCATCCCCGCTACGGGCTCTGGCACGGCTACCGCGCCGCGCTGGCGTTCGCGGAGGCTTTCACGGAGGCCGACGCGGAGGAGGGGCCGCGGGCGCCGGTCTGTGAAAGCTGCCGCGAGAAGCCGTGCCTGACGGCCTGTCCCGCGGACGCTGTGACGGCGGCGCGTTTCGACGTCGCCGCCTGCAGACGCCATCTCGCCTCGGAGGAGGGGCGGACCTGTCTCGACGAGGGGTGCCGGGCCCGCGCGGCCTGCCCGGTCGGGCGGGACTACACCTATCCGGCGGCGGAGATCCGCTTCCACATGGCGGCACTTTCGCTTCCTTCTGGCTGAGCGACTTTCAAGGCAGAGGCAACTGCGGCATAAGTCTCGAGACCGGACTGTTCACGTCAGGCGGCTTGCGCAGACAGGATATCGATGAGAATTCAGCGGGTTTTCGCAAGGCGCCTCGTCGCCGCAATCATGCTGGCGGCAGCGACCGCGTGCCTATCCGGCCCGGCCACGGCCGCCTGCCGCGACCTCGTCGTCCAGAGTGCCGGCTACACGGTGTGCAGCTTCGATCCGAAGACGGAAGAGATCCGCGTCTATCACAGCGATCCCGAAGGAAAGCCGTTCTCCGGCTTCGATGCGCTGGTGCGTCAGCTCTGGGAGGAGCGGCACTATCTCGTTTTCGCGACCAATGGCGGCATGTATCACGACGACCTCTCGCCGGTCGGGCTCTTCGTCGAATACGGGATCGAGCGCCGGCCGATCAGCACGAAGGCCGGATGGGGCAATTTCCACCTGCTGCCGAACGGGGTGTTTTCGCTGAAGGACGGTAAGGCGGCAATCACTGAAAGCCGGCGCTATGCCCGTCGCCACGTCGCCGCCGACTATGCGACCCAGTCGGGGCCGATGCTGGTGATCGACGGCGCGCTGCACCCGAGATTTCTGCCCGACAGCGACAGCTTCAAGATCCGCAACGGCGTCGGTGTCGACAGGGACGGCAAGGTCCATTTCGTCATCTCGAATACGCCGGTTCGCTTTTACGATTTCGCGCGGCTCTTCCGCGACACGCTCGGCTGCCCGAACGCGCTCTATCTCGACGGGACGATTTCCAGCGCCTATATCCCCGAACGCGGGCGGCGCGACCGGCTGTTTCCGCTCGGCCCCATCATCGCGGTGATCGGCACAGTGCCGCAGTTGAGCTCCGGCAGCGGGCGGACGCCCTGAGAGCCGGTTCCCCTCAGACAGACGACTTCGGATAGGCGCGCTCGAGGCCGCCGGAGCGATCGAGGCCGGTGCGGAAGGCCCGGTAGGCGGGATGCTGGCCGGATTTCGCGGCTTCCGAAAGCCGGATCTGCAGCCGGGCGGGTGCGGTGTTGCCGAGCCATTCGCCGCAGCGTTCGAGTTTCAGCGAGTTGAGGAAGGGCGCGGCCGCGGCGCGATCGATATAGAGATGCAGGCCTTCGAGCAGGTTTTCGTCCTGGGCGGGGTTTTCGAAGAGGAGCGTCAGGAAGGCCTGGTCGGCATCGGCAAGCGTCGCGAGCTTGTCGGCGACGGTTTCGCGGTCGGGAAAGGGGAGCGGTTGCGCGGACATGACGTGTTCCCTCGTCTTTTCGATTCGGCTGTCTTTTCATCCGGATAGGACAGCCGGGCCGGTGACGCAAGCGCGGGAGACGGCTGCCCGGCGAATGACCGGACAGCCGATGTGGTCAGCCGCGGCGGCGACCGCGACGCTCGCGGCCGGCATCGCCCGAGGATTCCTCGGCGGTCTTGTTGCGCAGCGGGCCGATGTGCTCGACGATGGCCTCGATCGTCGGGCGGGGGCCCGGCGTATAATTGTCGAGCGCCTGCCGCATGGCGGCGAGGTGGCCGCAGGAGGTGCCGCAGCATCCGCCGATGATCTTCGCACCGGCGTCGCGGGCGAGCTTGGCATATTCGGCCATCAGCGGCGGCGTGCCGGAATAGTGGATCTCGGCGCCGCGATATTCGGGAATGCCGCAATTGCCCTTGACGATGACGGTGGCGGCGGGATCGGCCGACGTCATGTCGAGGAGGCTCGCCAGGATGTCCGAGGCGCCGACGCCGCAATTGGCGCCGACGGCGACCGGGCCGTCGCCGATGTCTTTCGCAACGCCGTGGATGTCCTTCGGCGCAAGCCCCATCATCGTCTTGCCGGCGGTATCGAAGGAGCCGGTATAGGTGTAGGGCAGGCCGACCTTGACGGCGGCTTCGGCCGCGGCACGGATTTCCTCGGGCGAGGACATGGTCTCGATCCAGGCGATGTCGACGCCGCCGGCCTTCAGGCCCTCCATCTGCTCGACGAAGGCAGCGACGGCATCCTCGTAGGTCAGCGCGCCGAGCGGCTGCAGGAGTTCACCCGTCGGGCCGACGGAACCGGCGACGATGACCTTGCGCGGCGCCTTGTCGGCGACGGAGCGGGCGATTTCGGCGGCCTTCCGGTTGAGGTCGAAGACGCGATCGTCCGCCTTGTGCAGCTTCAGCCGGTGACGGGTGCCGCCGAACGAATTGGTGAGGATGATGTCGGCGCCGGCATCGACGAAGTCCTGGTGGAGCTTGACGATCCGCTCCGGGTGGCTCTCGTTCCAGAGCTCGGGCGCCTCGCCGGCTTCGAGCCCCATGGCGAACAGGTTCGTGCCGGTCGCGCCGTCGGCGAGCAGGACGCCCTTTTCGGCAAGCAGTCTGGAAAGCGGATCGGAAGCGGTGGCCATGGGTCGTCCCCTCTAAGAAATCTGTCGGTCAACCCATAGAGAATGCCGGCCTGCGCCGCAACGGGATTTGCCGCCTGCGTCTCCGTCGGCTCAATCCGCGGCGGGCGGTGCGGCGGCCGGCGTCACGATGGCGGCGAGGATCGTTGCGATGTCGACGCAGCCGACGATCGCGCCATCCGCATCGACGACTGCTGCCGTGGATCGTCCCGCGCCGGTCATCGCACGCGCGGCGTCTTCGAGCCGGGTCGAGGCGGGCAGGGCGAGATCCCGTGCGGTGCCGTCCCCGGGCCGCATGACCGCGCCGAGTTCGATGACCCGTCCGCGGTTCACCTGCCGCACGAAGGCCGCGACATAGTCGTCCGCGGGGGCGAGCACGATCTGCTGACCGCTGCCCTGCTGCACGATCTCGCCGTCACGGAGGATGACGATCCGGTCGCCGAGCGCCAGCGCCTCGTCGAGGTCGTGGGTGATGAAGACGATGGTCTTCTTCAGCTCTGCCTGCAGGTCGAGGAGCATCGAGCGCATGTCGACGCGGATCAGCGGGTCGAGGGCGGAGAAGGCCTCGTCCATCAGCAGGATATCGGCGTCGGTGGCGAGCGCGCGGGCAATGCCGACGCGCTGCTGCATGCCGCCGGAAAGCTGGTTCGGGTAGTGGTCCTCGTATCCGGAAAGGCCGACACGGGCGATCCAGCGGGCGGCGCGCGGCTCGCCTTCGCGGCGTGGCACGCCCTGCACCTTCAGGCCGTAGAGCGTGTTTTCGAGGACGGTGCGGTGGGGCAGCAGCGCAAAGTTCTGGAAGACCATCGCGGTGCGGTGGCGGCGGAAGTGGCGAAGCTCGGCGGCGCTCATGCGGCAGACGTCGACGCCGTCGCAGAGAACCTCGCCGGCGGTCGGTTCGATCAGCCGGTTGATGTGGCGGATCAGCGTCGACTTGCCCGAGCCGGAAAGGCCCATGACGACGGTCACCCTTCCGGCCGGAATCGTCATGTCGATATCCTTGAGGCCGAGGACATGGCCGTAGCGGGCGTTGAGGCCGACCTTGGAGAGGCCGGCCTTCACCTCGTCGACATAGCGCTCGCCATGCGGACCGAAGATCTTGTAAAGGCCGCGGATCTCGATCCGCCCCTCAGCCATGGACGACCTCCAGATGCCGCTGCAGGCGCTTGCCGTAGGACTGGCTCGCCCGGTCGAAAACGACGGCGATCGCCACCAGCGCGAAGCCGTTCAGGAAACCGATGGTGAAGAACTGGTTGGTGATCGCCTGCAGCACGTTGCGACCGAGCCCGCCGACGCCGATCATCGAGGCGACGACGACCATGGCGAGCGCCATCATGATCGTCTGGTTGATGCCCGCCATGATGGTCGGGAGCGCAAGCGGCAGCTGGACGTCGAAGAGCTTGTGGCGGGCGGAGGAGCCGAAGGCGTCGGCCGCCTCGATGACCTCGCGATCGACGAGGCGGATGCCGAGATTGGTGAGGCGGATCATCGGCGGCACCGCGTAGACGACGACGGCGATCAGGCCCGGCACCTTGCCGATGCCGAAGATCATCACCACGGGGATGAGATAGACGAAGCTCGGCAGCGTCTGCATGACGTCGAGGAGCGGGATTACCGCCGCCTGCAGCCGGTCGGAGCGGGAAAGCGCGATACCGAGCGGAATGCCGACGGCGACCGAGACGGCCGTGCAGACGGTGACCATGGCGAGCGTCACCATGGTATCCTCCCAGAGCCCGACGAGGCCGATCGCGATGAGCGCGGCAAGGGCGCCGAGGGTGATCCGCAGATCCCGGCCGACGGCCTGCACGACCGCCGCGACGAGGAGGAGCACGAGCGGCCACGGTGCGTCGACGAAGATCTTTTCCAGGCCGTTCAGGAACCATTGCAGGGGATCAGTCGCCCGGTCGATCGCGTCGCCATAGGTGCGCACGAAGGTCTTGAAGGCGGCGTCGACCGCCTTGCGGACATCCCGCAACAGGCCCTCGTCGAGGGCGGGGAAACGGCAGGCGAGTTCGGGGAGGAAGGCGCAGATGCCGGAAGCCATGGGTCGGGTTTCCTTCTGGATGCCGGCGAGAAAGCTCTGCGCCGGAGACGAACGGAGGCCGGCAGAGGGCGGCCGCGCCCCTCAAGGGCGCGGAACCGCGGGGCTTCAGAGCGCTTCCTCGACCTTTGCCGCGACGTCGGCGGGAACCCAGGTGGTCCAGAGGTCGGGATATTCCTTGAGGAAGTGCTCGGCCGCCTCTTCGTTGTCCGCCTGGTTCTCGTCCATCCAGGCGAGCACGGCGCCGACCGTCTGGTTGTCCCACTTGCGGGCCTTCACGTAGTCCATGGCCACACCCGCCTTTTCGGCGAAGGCCTTGGTGACCACCGTGAAGACGCCGGCGACGGGATAGGAGTTGACCTTCGGGTCCGGGCAGTCGGCGACGCCGGTGCAGCGGTCCCACTCGGCCTTGTCGTGTTCGACGCCGAAGCTCAGCTTCACCATCTCGTACTTGCCGAGGATCGCCGTCGGCGCCCAGTAGTAGCCGAGCCAGCCTATCTTCTTCTCGAAGGCGTTGGCGATTGAGCCGTCGAGGCCAGCGGCCGAGCCGGTGTCGATGAGCTCGAAACCCTTGTCCTTGGCGCCGACCGCCTTGAAGAGGTTGGCGGTGGAAATCTGGCAGCTCCAGCCCGAGGGGCAGTTGTAGACCGCGCCCTTCGACGGATCCTCCGGCGCGGGGAAGAGGTCGGGACGGGCCAGCGCCTGGTCGACTGTCTTGATGTCGGGATTGGCGTCGGCGAGGAATTTCGGGATCCACCAGCCTTCGACGCCGCCGTCGCTGAGGATCGGAGCGGCCTGAATCAGCCGGCCCTCCTTGACGGCGGTGTCGAGCGCGGCGCGCACGGAGTTGACCCAGAGTTCCGGCGCCATGTCCGGCTCGCCCTTTTCGTTCATCGAGGCGAAGGTCGGAACGGTGTCGCCGGTGACGAGCGTGACGTTGCAGCCGTAGCCTTTCTCGAGGATGATCCCGTCGACATGAGCGGCGACGCCGGCCGAGGCCCAATTCATTTCGGCAATCGAGACATCGCCGCATTCGGCGGCGCCGGCGGTCCCTGCGACGGATAAAAGCCCGCCGGCAAGGAGCGCGGCAGCGAGAAATTTCATCATGTCTTCGGACCTCCTGGTCTTATGGTTCCCTTGTCTTCTTCTTTCGACGGCTTCCGCCGCCTGCAATGCGTTCAGTCGCGTTCGCCCATACGACAGATTTGCCGCGCCATGGTGAGGGCGCGCCCGACGACAGGACGCGCGATGCGAGGAGACGCCCGGCATCGGCACAGATGCGGGACCTATCCCTCCGAGGCCTCGATGAAAAAGGTATCCTGTCCACTGGAGAAATCAACCTTCGAACTTTCAGGTTGCGTTAACAGATGATTTCACGCGACTGAAAGTAAACGCTTTTTACTATGTTTTAATTCGCGTTTACGCCGCAGGGACCACCGGCGCGAAAAAGGTGGACAAGCCGATACTGGTAAACCATCCGGTAATAATGTCCGGCTATGGCTGTCGGCGCGGTCTTTCGCCGTCAGCGTCTCCGGCTCAGGTGTTTTGCGTACCGGAGACGCCGAAAGCCCCGGCCTCCATGGCCGGACTTCCGGGTGATCCGACGGGATGCACCAATCTCGCCGCCGTCAGGGCGGCATTTCTTTTCGAACGAAAGCGAAGACGAACGTCCGTCCGGGTCGAGAGGCCTTGCGGCGCAGGCGAGATTTCGGCAGGAGAGAAGCGGCGATCGGCCCGCGGGCTGCAGCGCGGGTGCGAAGTCGGGAGAACGGGCAATGGCGAAAGCGGTGATGTTGCAGGGAACCGGCTCCGACGTCGGCAAGACCGTGCTGGTCGCGGGGCTCTGCCGGCTTGCCGCCAATCGCGGCCTCAAGGTGCGGCCCTTCAAGCCCCAGAACATGTCGAACAATGCGGCGGTCGCCGACGACGGCGGCGAGATCGGCCGGGCGCAATGGCTGCAGGCGCTTGCCGCCCGCACGCCGTCCTCGGTGCACATGAACCCGGTGCTGCTGAAGCCGCAATCCGACACCGGCAGCCAGATCATCCTGCAGGGGCGGGTGTTCGGGCAGGCGAAGGGCAGGGACTACCAGCGGCTGAAGCCGCAACTGCTCTCGGCCGTGCTCGAGAGCTATGAAAAGGTGCGCGACGGTGCGGACCTGGTGATCGTCGAGGGCGCGGGCTCGCCGGCGGAGATCAACCTGCGCGCTGGAGATATCGCCAACATGGGCTTTGCGACCCGGGCCAACGTCCCGGTCGTGCTCGTCGGCGACATCGACCGCGGCGGCGTCATCGCCTCGCTGGTCGGCACCCACACCATCCTGCCGCCCGAGGACCGGGCGATGATCACCGGCTACATCATCAACAAGTTCCGCGGCGACGTTTCGCTGTTTGCCGACGGGATCACAGCCGTCGCAGGCTTTACCGGCTGGCCCTGCTTCGGCGTCGTGCCTTTCCTCAAGGCGGCCTCGCGGTTGCCGGCCGAGGATTCGGTCGTTCTGGAGCGGCTTGCCGGCGGCGGCCGGGCGGCGCTCAAGGTCGCGGTGCCGATGCTCTCGCGTATCGCCAATTTCGACGACCTCGACCCGCTTGCCGCCGAGCCGCAAGTGGAGCTGGTCTTCGTGCGTCCCGGCGAACGCATTCCCACCGATGCCGGTCTCGTCGTGCTGCCGGGATCGAAGTCGACGATCGGCGATCTCGAGGACCTGCGGCGGCAGGGCTGGGACGACGACATCGCCGCGCATGTGCGCCGCGGCGGCCGCGTGATCGGCATTTGCGGCGGCTACCAGATGCTCGGGACGAGTGTCGCCGATCCCCTGGGGATCGAGGGAGCAAAGGAGCGGATCGACGGGCTCGGGCTTCTCGACGTCGAGACGGTGATGGCGCCGGAAAAGACCGTCCGCAACAGCACCGCGCGTTCTGTGGACTACGACGTCCCGCTCTCCGGCTACGAAATTCACATGGGCCGCACCGAGGGGCCGGATTGCGCCCGCCCGCCGGTCACGATCGACGGACGCGCCGACGGCGCAAGCTCGCCGGACGGGCGTGTCATCGGCACCTACCTGCATGGGCTGTTCGGCAGCGACGCCTATCGCAAGCGGCTGCTCGCCAGCTTCGGGATCGAGGGCGGCGGCGAGAACTACCGGGCGGGCGTCGAGACGGCGCTCGATGAGGTCGCCTCCGAGCTCGAGCGCGTGCTTTCGCGGGACTGGCTGGACCGCCTGCTCGGATAAGGAGCGGCCAGCGCCCCGACAAGTTCTTGTGGCCGCGGGGGACAGCAGTTCAACTTCATGTCCGTCGACGGGCGCGGTGCGAAGTCCCCGCGATGGCGCTTCCTTGCCGGATACGGTTTGCTCTCGTTGTCGGCAGCACGCGTTGACAGGCCGCAGTCGCTGCCATAGTTACTTTGGCGTTGCCCGCGCGGGGGAGTGTGGGCGCGGCGGGACAGAGATGAATTACCGGGAAGAGATCGACGGCCTTCGCGCCATCGCGGTGTCGAGTGTCATACTGTATCATGCAGGCATAACGCAGATCAGCGGCGGCTATGCCGGTGTCGACGTCTTCTTCGTCATCTCCGGTTTCCTGATCGGTGGCCAGATCGCATCCGCCAAGGCCGAGGGAAGCTTCAGCTACCGGGACTTCTATGAACGAAGGGCGCGTCGCATCCTGCCGGCGCTGTTCTTCGTCATTCTCTGTTCGCTGGTGGTCGGCTGGTTCACGATGATGCCGCACACGCTGCGCTACTTCGGTGGTGCCGCGGTGAGCGCGGTGTTCTTCGTCTCCAATCTGTGGTTCTGGAAGCGGATTGACTATTTCAATCCGGAGGCCGCACATGATCCGCTGGTCCATACGTGGAGCCTTGCGGTCGAGGAACAATTCTACCTCTTCGTCCCGCTGCTCTTTTCGCTCCTGTGGCCGCTCGGGCGGAGACGGCTGACCATCGTACTGGCCGTTGTCGCCATCACCAGTTTCGCCATAGCGGTGTCGACCAACGAAACTCACCCGATGGCGGCGTTCTACCTGATCCATACGCGGGCATGGGAGCTTCTGGCCGGCGTCTTGGCGGCTCTCTACTACGCCCGGGTCGCAAGGAAGGATTCCTTCGGCGCTCTTATCGGCAATGTCGGGCTGATGCTGTTGCTGGCCGGCGTCGCCCTGACTCCGAGCTACACGGCCTGGCCGGGCTTCTGGACGCTTCTGCCGGTCCTCGGGACCGTAATGGTGCTTCTGTTCGGTGAAGCGCCTTCGGTTGCGCGGCGCGTGCTGACGTTGCCGATAGTCACCTGGCTCGGATTGATTTCGTATTCTGCCTACCTGTGGCATCAGCCGATCTTCAGCTTCGCCAAGATGACGAACCATCAGCCACAGAGCCTGACCGCTGCTCTTGCCCTGACAGCCCTGGTCTTCGCCGTTTCGCACCTCTCCTGGAAGTACGTCGAACTGCCGTTCAGGAACCGAGCTGTGCCCATGCCGCTACAGTTGCGTGCGTTCGGTGCCGCGACAGCCGTAATCGCCGCAACGGCGATCGGAGGCCACTTCACCAAAGGCTATCCCTCCCGCATGCCGGCGGAGGTGCTCGACATCCTTGCCTATTCCGGTTCCTACAGCCAGAGCTTCCGCAAGTGCCTCTACGGCCGTGACGATGTCGAGGGTATCGATCTGGAGCGCGCCTGTGTACACGGCGCGAGGGTGGAGCCGACGGTCGCGATATGGGGTGACAGCCATGCTGGGCGGATTGCCGAGCCGCTCGGTGTCTTGCTTGGCAAGTCCGGGCTCGCCCTCAAACAATTGACGCTTTCCAGCTGTCAGCCGATTCCCGGTCTTCTCAATCGGGGACAGCAAAAGGCGGTCCGCTGTCCGGAATTCAACGAAAAGGTCCTGGCCTATCTGTCGGGGAAGCCGGGCATCGAGACGGTGGTCCTGTTTGCGACCTGGGACAACTACTTCCAGCGCAGACCGACCCGCAACATGCTGGACTGGCTCGCCCCGGACGAATTCTATTCCTATCCGGTGGACGGCGAACCCACCCAAGGCGATCGGCAACGGAAGGCGGCGATCGTCGATGCGCTGGCGAAGGCGATCCGCAGCCTGACCTCCGCCGGCAAGACCGTCGTCGTGGTGGGATCTCTGCCGCGGCCCGACATTGACATCCCGTTCTACATCGCGGATCGCGCATGGCGGGGAGAGAACCTGCCCGCAGACGTCGGCTATCCCGTCGGCATCTTCGGGGAGCAAGCAGAGGAGGGGCGCTCCATGCTCCGCGAGGCGGTCGGTGCGGGTGAGAGCGCTCCCGGCAGAGCCTATTTCGTCGATCCGGCTCCGGTCTTCTGCGATTCCGTCCGGTGCCTGGTGATGCAGGGCGGCGTTCCGCTTTTCACCGATGGCAATCATCCGTCTCTACCGGGGGCCGCGCTGACCCTTTCCGCATTCGCTCGCTTCATTCCAGGTGTGGACGGGGATCGAGCGTTCGAGAAGGCGGCTGCGGAACCCTGATGCGCCTGCAATTCCAGCGGGATGCTCGCCGATAGGAACGCTCGCACGCTGCGGCAATACCCAAAATTTTATATGCCTAAAATTTGATCTACAAACACAATGAAGACGTAATCCGAAGTATCCATCCTGTCCCGGCAGGTCTACTGCTAATTCTCACGGTGGAACTAACATGCGGCAAAAATCTCCTTCTTTCTCGTTTAAGTTGTTTTCAGGAATCGCTCTCGCGGCGTTTCTTGGAGGCGCAAGTATATCTGCAACTCCGGTCTTTGCTCAGGAGGCGGCGCAATTGACAAATGTCAAACTGTCCGTAGCCCAAAGCAAAACGGTCCAGCTGACAGCCTACATCACCGGCTACAGCTACTGGGACAACACACCTCCGGGCTCGGCGGAAATCGCCCGTCCAGTCGTCCATCGCCTCGCCGGCGGCAAGGGCAGCTACAGCGATCCGATCACGCTGGCCGTCGGCCACTCGATCGCCAACGGCCGCCAGACGCTCGACATCCCTGCCGGGACACGGATCTACCTCAAGCGGCTGAAGAAGTATGCGATTGTCGAGGACGTCTGCGGCGACGGTCCACGCCCGCAGAACGGGCCCTGCCACACCGGCCACCGCGGCCATCCGTGGTTCGACATCTATGTCGGCGGCGGCAGCAGCACCGCGAGCAAGGCGCAGTCATGCGCGAACAGGATCACGGCCCTGCAGACCGTCATCATCCATCCAAGGAAGGACCTGCCGGTGGTCGCCGGTGCGTTGACGGAAAGCGGTTGCCGGGTCTTCTGACCGGGCCTGACGTCGACCGGGGGATGTGGGTCTCGACGCGGACCGCTTCCCCGGTCGTCGACAGCCCGGCCCGGCCTGTCTTGCGCCAACGCATGAGCTGGCCGGTGAGCGCAAGCGCGATCGCGCGGTAGGTCGAGATGCAGAGCAACTGGCGATAGAAGAGCCGTTGCAGCGGCAGCAGGAGAAGCAGGCGCTTATCTTCTCCCTTCTCGAAACGGAACGCCATCAGCCCGAAGGCGAGGTCCGACAGGATGAAGGCACCGTAGGCAGCCGCGATATAGGGCGAACTCTGCGACCAGGGCGTCGAGGGGTCGAAATAGAGCGCGATGGCGTGGTCGACGAGCGTCCAGAGGAAGATGATGTCGACGAGGGGCGCCAGCGCCGTCATCACCACGCCGACGAGCAGGAGGTCAATGATCGAGACGAGGCCGAGGCCCTTCATCTCGGTCACGGCCCCGCGGTGCTTCCAGCCAGTCTGCATCATCCCGAACAGCCAGCGCAGGCGCTGGTGCAGGAAACGGTCGAGGCCCGCCGGCGCCTTGGTCAATGCGATCGCATCTTCCTCGTAAACGACCCTGTAGCCGGCGCGGATCACCGAGACGGTGAGATCGGCATCCTCGGCGAAGGTCTGGCCGGAATAGTAGCCGGCATCCTCGACAGCCTTGCGGCGCCAGGCGCCGATGGCTCCGGGGACCACGAGCATGCCGTTTATTCTCTCGGCGGCACGCCGGTCCATGTTCTGCGCCGTGATGTATTCGAGCGCCTGCATGCGGGTCAGCAGACGGTCGCGGTTGCTGACCTTGACGTTGCCGGCGACCGCACCGACGGCCGGGTCGCGGAAATGGCGGACGAGCCTGCCGATCGCGTCGGACGCGATCGTGGTGTCGGCGTCGATCGCCACGACGATGTCGGTGTCGACATGCGTGTAGGCATGATTGAGGGCGGCATATTTGCCGTGGTTGCTCTGCCGGATGATCCGGACGCGGGGATCGTCGCCGTATTCCCGCACGAGCCGGCTGCAGGTCTTGTCGGTCGACCCGTCGTCCATGACGATCACCCTGAGATCGTGATAGTCCGACACCAGCACGGAGGCGACGGTGCCGACGATGGTGTCCTCCTCGCAATAGGCGGGGATGAGCACGGTGACCGGCGGGGCATAGTCCGGGTCCCGCAGGGGATGGCGGCGACGGAGATGGGAGACGACCGTGACGAAGAGCACGCGGGCCACGCCGGCGACCACCGAAACCCAGAAGAGCGCGTTGATCGTCACGGAAAAATGGCTCAGGGCGGTGAAGGAAACGGCATCGAAGGTGGTGCCGGGGCCTTCGGCCGGCGGCATGACCTTTTCGGCGGGCAGGCCGAGCATGTCGGCAAGCGTCACGAAGCGATAGCCCTCGGTGCGCAGCGTGTCGACGAGATGGGCCGTCGCTTCGACGGTTGCCTCGCGATTGCCGCCGCCGTCATGCAGCACGATGACGTTGCCTCTGCCGGCCTTCAGGTCGCGCAGGACCGAAGCAACGATTTCATCCGCGGAGATGCGCCGCCAGTCCGGCGGCACAATGTCGGCACCGGCGACGATGTAGCCCTGCTGGTCGAGCAGACCCATCGGTCCGGCCTCTGCGCCGGTCAACGGACCCTCGCTACGTCCGTAGGGCGAGCGAAACAGCAGGGTCTGGCGGCCGGTGAGGCTCCCGATCAGCCGCTCGGTGGTATTGAGCTCCATGCGCGCACGCCAGCCTGAGGCATTTTCGAGCGTCGGGTGGGTGAAGGTGTGGACGCCGATCTCGTGGCCATCGTCGACGATCCGGCGGATGATGTCGGGATTATCGAGGGCCTCCTTGCCGATGACGAAGAAGGTTGCGGGCGCGCCGCGGGCGGCGAGTTCGTCCAGGATCGCGGTGGTGTAGACGCGGTCCGGCCCGTCGTCGAAGGTGAGCGCCACCGTTCCCGGCTCGCCGGCGCCATAACGCAGCACCGTGAACGGTTCGGCCGGACGCGCATAGTCCTCGGCGATGAGGAGCCCGGACGAGGGGTCGAGGGTGACGTTGCGGATGCCGGTTTCCGGTGCGCGGACCAGCTTGTGGAAGGCGCCCTTGCCGTCGTAGCCGACGTAATCGCCGATCGGGACTTCCTCGAGCAGGGACTGCACGGACCGGGGCGCCGCGTTGCGGTCGAGCAGGCGCCAGATGCCGGGGTCGGCATCCGTTGACGGCCATACTGCGACGGCGGGCATCGTTCCGTTGTGCGAGAGGGCGATCAGCTGGTTGTGGAAGGAGACCGCATCGAGCATCCAGATGCGGTGGCGGTTGCCGTCGCTGTCGACGAACCGTGTCGTCGGATTGAGCGATACGGGGTCAAGCCGGATACTCCCACCGTGGAGCGCCGAAAGGCGTGCGGCTTCCGGGAAGGCTATGGGCCGCGGCTCACCGGCATTGCTGACCCAATCGTAGCCGCCGGTGCCGAGCGCGACGATCAGCTTGTCGGCCGGTACCGTGGCCAGGACGGAGGTCAGGGCGGTCGTCAGCCAGTCCTGAGGCGCCAGCGGCGTCGGCCGCGGGCTCTCGCCCGGATCCTGAAAGGCGAGTACGACGTAGCGGTCGACCACGGCGGCAACCGTCGGTTCGCTCCAGGGAGCCTCCGTGATCGGGCTGACGATGCAGGTCTGCTTGCCGGCGGCGGCGAAGGATTGCTTCAGCGACGCAAGCAGGCGCGCCAGGTCGCGATAGGCCGTTTCCGGCACGGATGCGACATCGAGGCAGATGCCGTCATAGCCCTTTGCCTGAACTTCCCGCGCCAGACTCCCGGCGATCCGGGTCGAGATCGTAGGGGAGGCGAGGGCCGCAGCCGCTTTTGCGGGGTCGTTGTCGGCGGAGAGGTCCACGACCGGCAGCAGGGTGAGCGCCGAGCGCCGGCGTGCGATGACCTCGGCGATGCGCTGCTGGTGGGGGGCGGAGAAGTCCAGGGAGACGAGGTCGCCCTCCGGCAGGGCGATCTGGTACCATTCCGGCATCAGGCCGTCCAATGCCGGCAGGTCCTTCTGCAGCGAAAGGTCGCTCCATTCCGGCCAATAGGGGAGATAGCCGAAAACCTGCGACGGCATCGAAAAGCTCGTCGGCGACGGGGCGGCCGGGTCTGTGGCCTTGTCCGGAGCGGGCGGGCGAGGAGAGGGAGCATCGATGGGCTGTTGTGCACCGGCACCATCGTGGACGATGCCGGGTGACGGCAGTTTTCCGAGGAGATAGAGGCTGGCGCCGAAGGCTCCGAACCAGAGGGCGAAGAAGACAAGCACAATTGCGGCACCGATCTTGACGATCGTCCCGCGTCTCGATCCGGGATCGTAGAAAATGGGCGCATCTTTTCTGGCCCGGCGTCCGCGCGCGTGACGGACCGCCGGCAGCATGGATCCTGGCTGCACGGTAGGTACTCTCAATTACCCATTAATATCTACTGGTATTTAGTGTATATGCGAAGATAGTGAAGTTGACGAATGTCAAAGGAGTGCATTATTCCTGACTAATTTAGGGTATTTATCGCCGCCGCTCCCTGTGGACGCGGTCTTCCTCTGTAGTTTCTTACGCCCATCCGTACATTTCGTCGCCTCGCCTTTTCGGGTGAAAAACGGGCGATATCGCAAATAACCTCAATGGGTTAGTATCTATGGAAGGGGAGGCGAACGTCTCGTCCCGCGCGCCGGGGGGCGCCGGCGAAGAGGCGGCGGAGGTGACAAGGCTTTCTCGTCAGGCATGCGGGTGGAGAGCGCCGTCACGCGGATCAGGCAGACGGCGCCGGACCTTCAACCACGATTGTCCGGCGTGCGGCGGCGGCCGGATGGCGGTCGATCGCCGGCTTTCGTGGCCGCGACGACGCCCGGCGCGAGGCGTCTGCGCCTGGCCGCGGAGCCAGCGGTGGCCGTGTCGGTCGCCTTGCGCCAGCGCATGAGGCGGCCCGTCAGCGCCAGCGCGATCGCCCGGTATGTCGAGAAATAGAGCAGTTGCCGGTAGAACACGCGCTGCAGGGGAAGCAGCAGGATGAGGCGCTTGTCTTCCTTCGGTTCGTAGTAAAAGGGCATGAGGCCGACCATGAGGTCGGACATCGCGAAGATGGTGTACGCCGCGATGACGGAGAGAGACGTTTCCGACCAGGGTGCCGAAGGGTCGAAATAGAGGCTCACGACGCGGTCGGCGATGACCCAGACGAGTCCGGCATCGATGAGCGGTGCCATGGTGGTCGTCAGCACGCCGAACAGCAGGAGATCGGTAATCGAGATCAGCCCGATGCCCTTCATCTCGAAGACGGCACCACGATGCTTCCAGCCGGTCTGCATCATGCCGAACAGCCAGCGCAGGCGCTGGTGCAGGAAGCGGTCGAGGCTGGTCGGCGCCGCGGTGCGGGCGATCGCGTCCTCCTCGTAGACAACCCTGTAGCCGGCCCGGATGACGGAAACCGTCAGATCGGCATCCTCTGCGAAGGTTTCCGAGGAATAGTAGCCGGCATCTTCTACGGCCTTGCGACGCCAGGCGCCGAGGGCGCCGGGAACGACCAGCATCCCGTTGATGACCTCGGAAGCTCGCCGGTCGACGTTCTGGCTCGTCAGGTATTCGAGCGCCTGCATGCGTGTCAGCAAATGGTCGCGGTTGCGAACCTTGACGTTACCGGCCACCGCCCCGATAGAGGGGTCGCGGAAGTGGCGGACGATCTTGCGTATCGCATCCGGCGCGATCTGGGTGTCGGCATCGATCGCCACGACGATATCGGTGTCGACATGCGTGTAGGCATGGTTGAGGGCGGCGTACTTGCCATGATTGGCTTGCCGCGTGATCAGGACGCGCGAATTGCGGCTGTAGGTTTCCAGAAGCCGGACGCAGGTGTCATCGGTCGACCCGTCGTCGATGACGACGACCTTCAGGTCGGGATAGTCCGATGCGAGAACGGCGGCGATGGTGTCGAGGACGGTTTCCTCCTCGCAATAGGCGGGTATGAGCACGGTGACCGGCGGGGCGTAGTCCGCGACGCGCAGCGGATGCGGGATGCGAAGCTGGGAGGCGACGATGACGAATACCGCACGTGTGATGCCGGCGACGATGGATATCCAGAAGAGCCAATAGAACGCTCTGGCCTGGTAACGGATGATGTCGAAGGAGATTGCGTCGAACGTGGCATCTGCACGTCGGTCCTGCGGCATGATCACCTCCTCGGGCAGGCCGAGCATGTCGGCGAGCGAGACGAAGCGGTAACCTGCGCGGCGGAGTGTGCTGACAAGGATCGGGATCGCCTTTACGGTCGCTTCCCTGTCGCCGCCGCCGTCGTGCAAGACGATAACGTTGCCGCGTCCGGTCTTCAGTTGCCGCAGAACCGAAGCGACGATCTCGTCCGGGGAGATCCGCCGCCAGTCGGGCGGCACGATGTCGGCACCGGCGACGATGTAGCCCTGCTGGTCGAGAAGACGCATCGGTTCCGCCTCGGCGCCCGTCAGAGGGCCTTCGCTGCTGCCGTAGGGCGAGCGGAAGAGCAGCGTCTGGCGCCCGGTGAGGCTCGCGATCAACCGCTCGGTGATGTTGAGCTCGAAGCGTGAGCGCCATTCGGACGATTGCTCGAGCATCGGATGAGAGTAGGTGTGGACGCCGATCTCATGGCCCGCGTCGACGATCCGGCGGACGATGCCCGTGTTTTCCAGCGCCTGCCGGCCGATGACGAAGAATGCGCCCGGCGCATCGAGGGCGGCCAGTTCGTCCAGGATCGCATCGGTAAAGCGCGAGTCCGGTCCGTCGTCGAAGGTGAGTGCCACCATTCCCGGCTTGCCGGCGCCGTAACGCAGCACGCTGAAGGGTTCTGCCGCGCGTTCGTAGTTCTCTTCGGTGATGAGGCCTGTGGCCGGATTGAGCACAACGTCACGGAGGCCGGTTTCCGGCGCCCGGACCAGTTTGTGGAAAGCGCCCTTGCCGTCGTAGCCGATATAGCCGGCGAGCGGCACGTTCTTCAGAAGCGACTGAACCGGCTTTCGAGCCGACGGGCCGTCGAGCAGGCGCCAGACGCCCGGGTCGGCATCGGTCAACGGCCAGATGGCGACGGCGGGCATCTGCCCGGAGGCCGAGAGTGCGACCAACTGGTTGTGGAACGAGATGGCGTCGAGCAGCCAGATGCGGTGCCGGTTGCCGTCGCGGTCGATGAAGCGGGTCGTGGAATTGAGCGAAACCGGATCCACCCGGATGCCGCTCCTGTAAAGGCCGGCAAGCCGGGAAGCCTCGGGGAAGCTCATCTCTCGCGGAACATTGTCGCCGCTCACCCAGTCGTAGCTCAGGTTGCCGAGGGCGATGACGAGCTTTTCCGGCGGAACCTGCGCGGCGACCGAGGCGAACAGGTCGGTGAACCAGGCCTGGGGCGCCAGCGGCACCGGACGGGCGCTGTTGGCGGGCTCGTCGAAGGCGAGCACGACGTAGCGGTCAACAGACGCTGCAATGGTCGCGTCCGTCCATGGCGTCTGATAGCTTGCAACGACGATGCAGGTCTGGCGATCGATCGCGGCAAAGGACTGCCGGAGCCCTGCGAGCAGCCGTCCGAGATCCTCGTAGGAGGTATCGGGCACGCTTGCGATGTTGAGGCATATCCCGTCATAGGCCCTCGCCGCGACCTCGCGTACAAGCGCCGAGCGGATCTGCTCCACCTTCTCCGGCGAGGCGAGCGCGCGCGCGACTTCGGCGGGATCGAAAAGATCGACGACCGGCAGCAAGGTGAGTGCCCAGCGGCGGGGTGCGACGACATCGGCAATACGCACCTGGTGGGTGGCGGAAAACCCGAGCGGCATGAGTTCACCCGCAGGCAAGGCGATCTGATACCATTCGGGCATCAGGCCATCGAGGGTGGCGAGGTGCTCTTCGAGAGCCTGGTCGCCCCATTCCGACCAGTAGGGCAGATAGCCGTAAACCTCCTCCGGGACGGGCGCCTTCCTCGGGGCAGCGGGGCCTGCGTCCGGGGAGGGCTGCGGCACGCCAACGGCGGCGGGACGGGATCTTGGAGCCGGCGGCGTTCTCTGGTCGGCAAACGCCATCCCGCCGCCCGCGATTTCGGGCGCGGGCAGCTTACCAAGCAGATAGATCCCGAGACCGAAGCTGACGAACCACGCGATGGCGCCGAGCACCAAAAGAGAGCCGACGACCTCGAGGGCGATGCCCCTTCTGGCTGTAGGATCGTAAAATATCGGACTTTGCTTCTTCTTCCGGCGTCCGTTCTTCGAGCCGGGTTCTGGCGGGCTTGGTTTCAATGACAAGGTCAGCACCCGTTCTTGCCGTAAACCTTTCCATTATTCTTACCTGATATTCGAATGTTGTGAAACTGATCTACGTCAAAGACATCCGTAATTTGTGACCAAAACTGGCCATGTCGGCCGTCTCCAATGTGAACCCGAAAGAGGCAATCCATGCGTCTGACCCGCCGTGAAGTCCTGCAATCGTTGTGCATAGGTGTCGTCGGGGCGCCTTTTCTTGCCGGCGGGATGGCCCGCGCGCAGGCCTATACGCCTTTCATGCTGGTCCTCGACGGAACTGACGGTGCGCCGGCGCCGGACAAGATGCGCCTCCTTTCCGAGGCGATTATCCGTCGCAACGTGCCGCTCGGTCTTGCGCTGCCGGCGGACGCCGGAGACGAGGCGTTCAGCGCGGCGCTCGCGCTACGGGCGGCCTATGGGGGGATGTTCGAGCCTGTCGTCTTCCTGCCCGGCATGGAGACGGAGCGGGTCTACTTCCAGATGCGCCGCGCCGGCATCGCGCAGGCGCGGCTGGCGGCGCTCGCGACAAGGTCGGAGGACGGCGCGGTGCAGCATGCTGCCTGCGTCACAATGCTCTGCCGGCAGGGCGAGACGGAGGTGCCGACGCTTTCCGGCGTCAGGGCCGGCGGTTTCCGTACCGTTCTGGTGACGCCGAAGGAGGATGCACCGACCAGCTATTCCGAGACTGAGAACGGCATCATGCATGTCGCCGGCGGCCTGCGCCTCGGCTCACTCGCCGAACTCGATGAGCGGCGGGGAAAGATCACCCAGCGCATGGCAAGTGACGAACCGGCCGTGCTCTACGTCTCGCTGGCCGACATCACCCGATTCGTCGACGATCGCCTCGCCGCGCTGGCGGCCGCACTCGCCGATTTCATCGCGGAGGCGGAGGACGAGGGAAAGATCGCGACGATCCTGCCCTCGGAATTCTATCTGCGCTCGGATGCCTTTTCGCGGGAGATTGCAGTTCACCTCGACCTCGGTTCCGGCATGGCCGCGGCGGATGCCGAGACGGCCTTCGTCACGGCGCTGACGGCGGCGGGGATCGCGTTTACCCGCTCGGGCGGAACGGATGCGACCGACGGGGCGGGTTGCCCGATGCTCGGCACGGACCCGCAGGCGCCGGACTGGCAGGTGGTGCGAGCCGCGGCGGGCACCGCCTTCGACCTCGACCGCTCGGAGAGCGAGGCCGCACCTCCGACCTGTGCGGTGACGGCGAAGGGGGGGGCGGATGCGGCGCTGCTGTCGTCGGCCGGGATCACGGTGACCGCCGTGCTCGACGGAGGAGAGGGGAGCGGAGGACTGGACGAGAACGGGCTCCTCAACGTGCCGGTCGCTTTCCGGATCGACGGTGGGTTGCGGATCGGTAACGGCCGCGAACTGGCGGAAACGCTGAATACCCGGCTCGGCCACGAGCGCGATGCGCTGGTGATGGTCGGCGGTGCGGCGCTCGCCGAGAGCGGGGCGGGTGAGGTGATCGCCGGCGTCCTGGGCGGCCTTGCAGCCCGCAAGGGTAACCGCGTGACGGGGCTCGGGGCCTTTGGTGCGGCGGTGACCGGCCGCGACCCGATCTTCGGGCGGCTTCAGCAGTCGCAGCAGATGCGCTTTGCCGAGACCGACGCCGGCGAGGTGGTGATCGACGCTGCCGAGAAGGCGCGGCTCGAGGCGGATGCCGAACTCGCGTGGCGGTACTTCGCGCGCCTTTCGGACAAGTGGACCGGCCTTGCGCCAGCGAGCGCCGAAGCCTCCGGCTCGAGCGTCGTTCCCTATCCCTTCGTCACCATGTGGGACATTGCCAGCCAGATATTCGGACTGGTCGCCGCCCACGCGCTTGAGCTCGCGACGGACGATGAATTCGCCGAGGCGGCGGGAAAGATCCTGAAAAGCCTGCCGGCAACGCGCATCGGCAAGCTCCGGCTGCCGCAGGCAAACGTGTCGACCAGGCGTGGCGGCGCGGTGGAGAACAGCTACAACGCCTCCGACACCGGCCGGCTGCTGGTGGCCCTGAAGCTGCTCGCAGGCCGCGGATTGGACAAGGACGTCGCCGCCGTGCTGGCGCGCTGGGACCTTGCGGCCACGATCTCGCAGCGCCGGATGCACGACATCGACGACGGCAGGTGGAAGACCTATTTCCGCTCCAATTACGCCCACTACGCCGCCCGCGGCTTCGCGCTCTGGGGCATGGAGGTCGACACACCTTACGCGCCGGAGCCGGAGGATGTCGCGACCGACCGGCGCATGCGCATCCTCGGCAGGGTCGCCGACATCGGCGCGGTCGGGACAGAGCCGCACACGCTGGAGGCGATGGAGTTCGGCGCCTCCGAGGCCGCGCAGGTGATCTCCGACGTCCTCTTTGCCGCCCAGGTCGAAGAATATCGCAGGACGGGCCAGTTCGTCTGCGTCTCGGAAAGCTCGATCGACCGCGCGCCCTGGTTCGTCTACCAGGGGCTCGAGGTCGACGCGGAAGAAGACCCGTGGGCGCTGGAGACCATGGTCGACCGGGCGCGCTACGGAACGCCGGAGATGCGCCGGGCGCTCGACGTGGTGAACTGCAAGGGCGCCTATCTCTGGAATGCGGTGCGTCCGCACGCCTATTCCACCCGCCTCGTCGAACATGTGCGCGAGAGGGGCCGCGTCCCCGGACTCGGATTTGCCTCCGGCATCTATGCCGCGACCGGCCGGCAGACGACGAACTACAGCGACGTCAACACCAACGGCGTCATCCTCGAAGCCATCGCCTATACGCTGAAGGGGCGCATGGCACTGTTGTGAGGGTGGCGGCCGGGCGGCGCGCCGTCAGGTGGCGGCTGCGGTCCGTCGGGCGAGACCCACAAGGACGATCGCCGCGATCATCAGGCGCGGACTCGCTGCTTGCCAGAACCGTCTACGTGCTGGTGGGACTGTCCGCCGCCTGGCAGATCATGCCGCTGACGTCTGCCCTGGGCTCCCGCGAACTCGCCGCAGGGAGCAAGCGCTAGATGTGAGTTCTCAGGAGGTTGTTCACTTCGGCGAGGGGTGTTCGACCGTTGAGTGCGGAGTGTGGTCTTGATCGGTTGAACCAGTCAAGCCATCTCGGCAGGTCTGCGTTTCGGGCTTGGGAAGATGGATGCGACATGCCGTAGGCCCATTCGCGCAGGAGGGTTTGAATGAACCTCTCGGCCTTTCCGTTGGTCTTCGGCGTGTAGGGTCTGGTGAAGATGTGCCGGATGGCGAGACGCCGCAGGGCTTTGGCGAAGCGGCGGGAGCGATAGGCCGATCCGTTGTCGGTCATTACCCGTTCGACCCGGATGCCTTGGTTGCGGAACCAGCGGAGCGCCCGCAGAAGGAAACCGGTCGTGGTCGCCTTGCGTTCGTCGCCCAGGACCTCGACATAGGCCAGCCGCGTCGCATCATCGATCGCGACATGCACGAAGTCCCAACCGGCTCCCTTGTTGCGGCATCCGGCCCGTGTTCCGGTGATACGGTGCCCGGGACGGTCGAACCGCCCCAGTTTCTTGATGTCCAGGTGGATCAGCTCACCCGGTCGCTCGCGTTGACAGCGGCGCACGGGTTCGGGCGGATCGAGGCGCGAGAGCCGTCCCAATCCCTCGCGCTTGAGCCATCGCGACACGGTGGACCGCGCCAGCCCGAGCTTTTGCGCAATCGTCGCCCCGGTCATCCGAAGGGACCGGCGCAAGTGCAGGATCAACGTCACCACCGGCTCAGGCAGGCGCGCGCTGACGCGGGCGGGCGCACTGGCGTGGTTTGAGAGCGCAGCGCTCCCGCCCGCTTTGAACCGGGCGAGCCATTTGCGCACCGTGCGGACCGAAACGGCAAAGGCCTTGGCCACCTCGGCCGCAGACTGCCCCGATGCGATGCGCCTGACGATCTGCTCTCGACTGTAAACTGTAAGACGGGGCCCATGGTGCGGGTTGTTCATCCTTCGGGGTCCTCGGCTGGAGTTTGGCGATTGCAGCCTAAACCCCTTCCGGGTGAACAACCTCCTGAGATTTCACAGCTAGAGTACTGTGCCCGGCCTCAGGAGCCTCATCGGCAAACTCGTCGACATCTTCGAGCCAAGCGAATGCGCGAACTAGGTCAGAACGTGCGGACTCCAACCGAAATTAGCGAGGCGCCCCAGACACATGAAAGGCGGGATCATTCCGGCTCACCTGTCCTTGCCCCGCCCGTCTGACTTCAGTTGAATACGTCTTTCGAACCGTGCAATCTGCAATCCGCAAGGAAACGGGCAACCGTATTGCCGAGGGTGACTGGGCTCGTCCAGTCCACGCAGTACCGGCCGAAATAGTCGACAAGAAAGGCCTTTATTGTGTCCGCCGATGGCGGGGTGTAGGAGGCTAACACGCTAGCCAGTTCGTCCTCGGCATGGACCCGCACCGAAACAGGCAGATAATCAACTGTTCCGGTAACGATCGATCCTTTCAGCAGGATCGCGGCCTGCATGCCGACACCGGAGTTGCCGGGTAAGACCGCCCAGGCTCCGGCAAGTAGGTCGGGCATTCTTGCATTCGATACTGTCACGCCATGCCTTTGCTCAAGGCGGCGCATCAGCGCGGCGACAGCGGAACTATCGCATTGGGGATGACGCTTAATGACGATCGGACGTTTCGTACCGGCTGCCCAGTCGACGGCGATCTCGGTCGCTCGGATCATATCGATCGATGCCGAGCCGATTAGTTGTTCGGCTCCGTAGAACTGCAGCGGTAGGAACAGGTAGGGTTCGTCCGGCAAACTACCGCGTAGGGCGGGCTGACCGCGTCCATGTTCGCTCGAAAGGTAGCGAGTACGCAGTTGTGCGTGAACAATATCGCGTTCGAGTCTACTTGCGGTATCGGGTACCGGTGTTTTGGCGCGGAGTAGCTCGACCAGCCGAAATACCCCTCGCGGTCGAGGATTCCGTAGGGTTCTAGCACAGAGCTCTTGATATGCAGCCATGGTCGCCCCGGCCTCTCGTCGGCGCGCGTGTGATAGCTGATGACAGGGCCAGCCGTTGCCAGCACATCCTCAAGCAGCGGCCCGCCGATGAAACACCAGCGCCGCTCAATAGCACCAGCGGGGGCTTGTCGAAGTGCTTCTGCAACGGTCATAACGAATGGGTCGGCGTCAGGCCTGAATGCGTTCACTGGAACAGCGACCACGACACGATCGGTCTCTATAGAAAGCGGTGCCCCAGCGACATCGATCCAGGTATCTCGCATCTGCTCTAAAGTCGCGCCCGGCGGAACGATGTCGCGAAGCTTGTCACCGAACACTTCGAATAGGCCGCGATGAAGATCAAGAAGGTGAGTGACATCGGCGGGAACCGTCCAACCCTCATCCTCGAAGCGCGTTAGCATCTCTTCAACTAAAGCAAATGCGCCGAGGTTCAAAGCAGATGAGACAACGCCGACAAGCTGGCTACGTGGCAGGCTCAACCAGCGAGTTCTGTCGCAGGCACCCAGCAGGGCCGAGGCCGTTTCCAGACACCGCTCAAACTGATCACGCCGACCTTCGCGGGCGAAGTAAAGTGCCGCAGCGGTGAGTGGCCGTGGGTTGACCCAGTCTGTCCGGGCTTCGTCGATGAGCTGCGCGACGTACAAGTCTAGCGTCTCATGATCATTGTCATGGGTGAGTTGGCGGATACGGCGATACTGGAGTTCCCAATCGGTCTTGGGATGAGCCGACACACGCTCCAGAAATGCCGCGCCCTCCCGCCCAGCAGAGTTCCAATAACCTTTCCAGATCGCGGCATTAAGCGTTGTACGCATGTCCGGCCCGCGAATGGTTCCGGCTACAACGGATTCCGCGCGACGCAGGTTCTCCAGACCCCCAAGTTTCACAAGGGCAAGGACAAGGTGACGGCTAAGTCCGTCGCCCGGCGGGAAAAATTGCCCCACCGGCCCATCAAAAGCAGCGACGCAGGCGGCCGGGTTGGAGGTGGACAGGGAGCTTACTTTGGCCAGAAATAACCCGGCTACGGCACGCGCGACTGTAGTCGACAGCTGAGGCTTGGTGCCGTCTGATTTCTGAGCGCAGAGGCGCTCGGCTGTCTGCCATGCGGCGTTTCGATCAGACCCTTCCAGCACTTTAATCAGCGCTGACTCGTCCGAATTCCAATCGAGACTTGAAGGCGAAAACGGCAATGCATCGACCATAGGTGGGTATCTAACCGGTATTGTTGGTGTGGACAAGGGTTGTGCCGGTACTTTTCCCGTAGTTATCCCGAACCTTCTAGCCCCCTCAATCGCGAAAGGCCGACAACTTGCGGCGCTATCGCCGCGATCACCTGCGCGCGCTGGCACAGCGCGTCGAGGTCGCAGAAGGCGAGGTCCGCATCACGGGATCGAAGTCCCGGCTGCTTCAGACGCTGGTATCGGGAGGTGGCGTAAACGCAGTGCCCGCTCAGGGATGTCCGGGCTGAGAGATAGGTGACGAATTGTACCGGAGACATGGGTAACACTTTTCGCTTTTTGCGGGAGGTGTTGATGCCATGGAGAGAGACTTCGGTCATGGAGGAACGTCTTCGTTTTGTCGCCCGGCTTCTGGAGGGCGAAGGAATGAGCGAGGTGTGCCGGGACTTCGGCATATCGCGCAAGACCGGCTACAAGATCTTCAATCGCTACAGGCAGGACGGCCTGGAGGCGCCGACGGACCGGTCACGCCGTCCGGTGCGCTATGCCAATCAACTGCCTGATCAGATCGAGGCGATGATCACCGCATCGAAGAAGGACAAGCCGCACTGGGGAGCGCGTAAAATCAGGGAGCTCCTGGTGCGCAAGCTTGCAGGCGACGTGCGCATCCCCTCGACAAGCACGGTGCATGCGGTTCTCGATCGCCACGGGCTGGTCGCCCATGCCCGCAAGCGCCATCGCAACAAGGCCCAGGGCACGGACCTGTCCCATGCGCTCGTCCCCAACGATCTGTGGTGCGTCGACTTCAAGGGCGAGTTCAAACTGGGGGATGGCCGATACTGTTACCCGTTGACGGTGACCGACCAGGCGTCACGCTATCTTCTGGCCTGCGAGGCCTTCTCGTCGAACAAGGAGCTTCCCGTCTTCGAGGCTTTCCGCCGGCTGTTTGCCGAGCGTGGCCTGCCGGGCGCGATCCGCAGCGACAACGGCGTCCCCTTCGCCAGCCCGAACGGCCTCTACAATCTGTCGAAGCTTTCCGTCTGGTGGCTCAGGCTCGGCATCGCCATCGAGCGCATAAAACCGGGCCATCCGCAACAGAACGGCAGGCACGAACGCATGCATCTGACGCTCAAGAAGGAAGCCACCCGT
>NZ_JAMXLD010000001.1:2021381-2049952 GCF_024054295.1 Ciceribacter sp. RN22 | reverse complement strand
GCAGAGGACTTTGCAAACCATCGACAACCCGTTCGGCACGAGGTTGTCACCCATGTCTTAGGTACACGATGTTACCTATGTCTTCGGTATGGACAGGACTGACTGGCGGGCCGCGACCGATAGTGATGATCACTACGTTTGCTCTGTAGCCCTATAATTGTCGCTTAATCCGACGAGCTGTCAGCCCTGCGTTTGAACCGGCAAAGCTGACCTCAAATAACTGTGCATGGTCGCAAATCAACAGACGCGCGGCTCATATATGGGCGGTTTCTTTTCCAGGGCTTGTCTCCCGTCATCTCTCGCCCATCGCCTCCGACGTGACTTCGGCGATTGGAGAGAACAGGTATTCCAGGATCCGGCGCTTGCCGGTTTTGATCTCGACGGTGACGGCCATGCCGGGCTTGAGCGGTATTGCGCGCCCGTCGATGGTGATCGTTGTCCGGTCAGGACGTACCGTCAGCGGGAACACCAGGTTCTGCATGCGCTGGACATTGCCGACCGGGATCAGGCTTTCGAGTTCCTTTGCGGCGGCGCCCTCGATCTGCTGAGCGTCGGGTTCCGGAATGGCGTCCATGGCGACACTGACAACTTTGCCCTCGATCACGCCATAGCGGGTGAACGGGAACGCTTCCACCTTGATCACGGCCGGCATGCCGGCGTGGACAAAACCGATGTCCTGGTTGGGGAGATAGGCCTCGATTTCGACCGGACCGCTGCTGGGTACGACGCGCATGATCTCCGCCCCCGAGGCCACAACCTGACCGACCGTCGTGATGGCGGACGCCTGGACGGTCCCATCGACTGGACTTCGGATCGTCAACGAACCGAGACGCGCCGCGGTCTTCTTCAACTGCTGTTCCTGCTCGTCGATACGGCGCGCGGCATCGGCGCGCTGTCGGGCGTTTTCGGCGATGAAGGTGCGAACAGCACTCGCATGCTCGGCCGCGAGCACTTGCATTCCCTTGCCGGATTCAGCGAGTTGTCCAATCATCTCGGCAAGGTCTGCATCTGCGCGCTGCGAGACCTCGGTGGAATTGATGACGTCGGACTTCGAAGCCGATTGTCCCTTGAACAGCGATGTGTGCATTGCGACGCGCTCGCGAAGTGTGGATACCAGATCGCGTTGGGCCTTGACGGTCGCCTCCAGACGAGCCATTTCCGCGCGCTTCTGATCCATCTGCGCGCGTATGCGGGCGAACGTGGCGAGGAGTTCGGAGAGGTCGGCGTCGAGGACGGCCTGTTCCCGCGAGCGGATGGTCGGGGAGATATCGTCCGGGAACGCAATTGCGGCGGCAAGCGCGGGCACATCGTCGTCCAGGGCGTCGAGTTTCGACGCCAGCGCCAAGGCCTTGTCTCGCCGGAGAATCTCCGCCTTGAGCGCGGCAATGCCGACCGCTATCAAATCGACTTCGGCTTTCAGTTCGGTGTTGTCGAGGTCGACGAGAAGGTCGCCAGCCTTCACCTGCTGGCCATTGCTGACGGGGATCGAGCGAACCCTTCCCGTTTCAAGTGACTGCACGACCTTGACGCGGCCGATGGGCTGGATCTTGCCTTGCGACGTCGCAACGATATCGACGGTTCCGACCCAGCTCCAGATCAGCGCGCCCGTGGCAAGACTGCAGAGCAACCAGATGAGCGAGGTCCGGATCGGGGAAGGAGGCGTTTCGAGAATTTCGAGAGCAGCGGGCAGGAACTCCGCATCTTCCCTCCTGCGACTTACCTTGCCACGTAGCCGGTTCCAGACGCGGAGCCTCATGTCTGAGCCGCCCCTGTCTGGAGCTGCCAGAGATGCGCATATAGCCCGTTCGGGCGGGCGAGCAGTTGCTCGTGCGATCCCTCTTCGATGATGCGGCCTTCCTTCATGCCGATGATGCGGTCGCAGTGTCGCACGGTTGCAAGCCGATGCGCGATGATGATGACGGTGCGCCCTTTGACGATCTCACGCATATTGGCGAGGATGATGCGTTCGCTCTCGTAATCGAGCGCGCTCGTCGCCTCGTCGAGAATGAGGATCGGCGGGTTGGTCGCGATCGCCCGCGCGATCGCCAGCCGTTGCCTCTGTCCGCCCGACAGATTGGCCCCGCGCTCCTCGATCGGTGTGTCATAGCCGCGCGGCAGCCTGGCGATGAATTCGTCGGCGCCGGAAAGCCGGGCGACGCGCATCACCGCCTCGCGCGACATGGCGGGATTGGCGAGCGCGATATTGTCGTGGATCGACCGGTTGAACAGCATATTCTCCTGCAGGACGACGCCGATGCTCGCCCGCAGCCAGGCGGGATCGATCTGGGCGATGTCGAGCCCGTCGATGAAGACCTGCCCGCTGTTTGGGATGTAGAAGCGCTGGACGAGCTTGGTCAGCGTCGACTTGCCCGATCCGGAGGGGCCGACGATACCGATGACCTCGCCGGGCCGGACGGCGAGTGTCACGTTCTTGAGGACATCGGGAGCGTCATGTGCGTAGCGAAAGCTGACGGCCTTGAAGGCGATGCTGCCGCGCGGCGGCGGAAGACTGACGGCGGCTGCCGGGCGCGGTTCGGCCGGAGCGTTGAGGATGTCGGCAAGCCGCGCGACCGAAACCTGGACCTGCTGGAAGTCCTGCCAGAGCTGCGACAGCCTGAGGATCGGTTGCGAGACCTGGCCCGCGATCATGTTGAAGGCGACGAGCGCCCCGACGGTCAGGTGACCGTCGATGACGGCCTGCGCGCCGAAGAGCAGGAGGGCCGCGCTCACCACCTTGCTGATGTACTGGATGGCGTTCTGTCCCTTGGCTGCCAGCATCGTGGCCAGGAAGGAGGATTTGACATAGGCCGCAAGGCGCTCCTCCCAGTCGGCGGAGACGACGGGCTCGACGGCCGCCGCCTTGAGCGTCTGGACGCCCACGACGGACTCGACAAGCAATTGCTGGCTCCAGGCGCCACGATTGAATTTCTCGTCGATACGTTCCTTCAGGAAGGGGCGAACGAGAAAGCCGATGGCAAGATAGAAGGGGATCGAGGCGACGACGATCCAGGCAAGCGTCCTCGAATAGCTGAAGAGCACGAAGATGAAGACGAAAGTGAAGATGAAGTCGAGACCGGAGAATAGACCTTGCCCGGTCAGGAAGCCGCGGATCGTCTCCAGTTCGCGGATACGCGCGACCGTTTGTCCGGTCGGCCGCCTCTCGAAATAATCGAGTGGAAGACTGAGAAGATGACGGAAGAGGCGGCGTCCGAGTTCGACGTCAATGCGATTAGTGGTGTGCGACAGAGCATAGGTCCTGAGGTACTGGAGGACCACGTCGAAGAGGCCGACGACTGCGAGGCCGACGACGAGGACGATGAGCGTCGAGTAGCTGCGATGGGCGAGCACCTTGTCGACGACCACCTGAAAGAACAGCGGCGTGATCAGCGCGAAGAGCTGGACGAAGAGCGAGGCCACCAGCACATGTGCGAAGGCGCGTCGATAACGCCAGATCGACGGCAGGAACCAACGGAAACCAAACCCACCCGGATCGGCGCCCGGCCCACCGAAGCGCCTCTGGACAAGGATGAAGCGTCCTTCGGTAAGCCGCAGCAACTCGTTCGCATCGACCTCGCGGCTTGCAAACCCGACAGGGTCGACAAGCCGAAACGTGCCTTCGCCGGACTTGCCGCCGAAGACGGCAAACGAACCGTCCGTCAGGCAGGCGATCGCCGGCACGGGGATGGTCGCCATGCGTGCGGACCCAGCTGCAATCGATCGCGCCTTGAGGCCGACGAGGCGCGCAGCCCGAAGCAGATCGTTCCTTTGGGTGGCGATGCCACCGAGCGCCAGTTGCCGGGCGACGGCGCCAGGATTGACGGACAGGCGATAATAGCCGGCAATGGCCGCAAGGGCCGACAGGCCGCTGTCCGGCAGCGGCTGTTGCGGCCCCTGGCCGTTACTATCGGGAGGGGAGGGTTTCTCTATGCTGTGCATTTCGAACTTTGCGGGCTTCCGGCGTCATGCCGAAGGCGAGGAGAGCCGGGGTAATCCGATTGCCGGAGACCTGCGGTCGGCCGGGGCGGGCCACCGCCTGCGGCGCTGATCGCCGCAGGCGGTATCGCATCTGTCAGGCAGCCTGGCTGTTCAGATCGGAGGGACGGAAGGACAGGGTCGTATCGGCGACAAGCCTCGTCGAGCCGTCCGTCATGGTCATCGAACTCGTCCCGGTGATCATCGAGCCGTCGGCGAAAGTCCGTGCGCCCTCGGTCGACGGCAGCAGGTTGACGAGCCGGATGCCCGCGTCGGACATCGTCATCAGTTCGCCGATGTCGGAAACGCCGTTCTGATTGTGATCCTGCCAGACGCGGAACTCGTTCCAGCGTTGATCGCTCATGTCGAGGACGTTGTCGTGATTGGTGTCGAACGCCAGCCGCAGCCCCTCCATGTCGGAAACCATACCGTCGTCTTCGACCCAGTTGGCGAAAGCGAGCTCCCGTGCCTGATCGATGACCCCGTCGGAACCGACTCCTCCGTCGGCGGCAAGATCGATGGCGAGGAAGCCATCCGAGGCACCGACCCAGGCAGTCGTGTCGCGAATGCCGTCATCATCCCAGTCGAACGCCGGGCCGGGTTGGTCCGCGGCAAAGATGTCGAAGGGGCGAAGATCGATATGATCGTTGCCATCAAGGTCGAGCACGACCGGAGGAACCCAAACGCTGGTGGTCCCGTTGTCATAGGTGATGGTCTGTCTGGTCAGAGCGTCTGACGCACTGCGCAGTTCGACGATCTTCGACCATGTCTGGCTATTGGCCGGGTCCAGCGAGGTCAGCTGTCTGGTTCCGTCGTCGTAAGTGATCGCGTTATCCATCAGCTGACCGCTTTGATTGTAGCGATCGACGGTCATTGCCCAGGTTTGACTGTTCGCACGATCCCAGGACGTCATGGTCCGTATGCCGTCGTCCCAGTAGTCCATCTCGCTGGTCACGGCGCCCGTAGCGTCATAGGTCTTGACAACCTGACTCCAGCTCTGCGTTCCAGCCGTGTCGTAGACCGTGGTGCGGGCAAGAACTCCGCTCGTATAGCTGGCGCTGAACACCGTGTGGCCAAGAGTGTCGGTCTCGTTTGTGAAACTCAGCTTGCCGTTGGCATCCCAGGACGTGTATCGCCTCGATCCATCGTCCCAATAGGTGGTCTCGCTGGCAATGGTACCGGTGGCATTATAGGTTTTGTATAGCTGCGTCCAGTCTTGGACGTCATCCGGATCATAAGCCATCGAGCTGGACAGAGCACCACTCGTATACCAAGTGGCGACGAGTGTTCGGCCAAGGGTGTTGAATTCGAAAATGTAGCTGAGCTTGCCGTTGGAATCCCAAGATGTGGTGGTTCTTGTGCCGTCGTCCCAATAGTCCGTCTCGATGATGACGGTGCCCGAAGCGCTGTACCTCTTGTCCAGTTGTGTCCAGGCCTGCGTTCCCGCCCTGTCGAAAACGGTGGTACTCAAGAGAACACCGCTCGTATACGAGGCGACAGAGAGTGTCTGGCCAAGCGTGTCGGTCTCTCGAGTGTAGCTGAGCTTGCCGTTGGAATCCCAGGACGTGTATCGCAACGATCCGTCGTCGTTCTTGACGGACTGCGAGATCAGGACGGCGGAAGCATTGTAGCTTCGGTCGATCTGGCTCCAGGACTCACGGTTGGTGGTATCGTATGAGGTGTCTCTGACCGGCGTATCCCCGCCGTTATAAGCGGCATAATAGCGCGTGGCACCAGAAGCGTCTTTCTCGCTGTACGCCGACCGCTTGCCGGTTGTCACTATGAACGTGGTCTGGCTCTGCGAGCCGTCGTCCTGATAGACAGTTTCCGTCCAAAGAATATTGTTGGAATAGGTCTGTTCAACCCGGTTCCAGGTTTGCCGGCCGAGCGGATCGAACAGGGATGCACTCGTCAGGACGCCATCGGCATTGAACCGGCTCACCGACAGGGTGCCGCCGCTTGCGGCGTCGTAGTTCGTTTCAATGGTCGTGCCGTCTGCGTTCAACTGCCGCCTGAGGATGATGCGTCCGGCGCCGTCGGAAACCTCGCGCAGGCGCAGTTCACCACCGCCGCCGATCTCCTCGTGTATCGTGCGCAGCAGGTTGCCGGCGCCGTCGCGCTCAACGACCGTCCGCATCGCCGACCCGTCCACGCGTTCGACAACCGTTTCCGTGTAATCGATCGAGCCGTCATTGCCGTCGTCGCGAAGAAGCACGGTAACGAGGCCGTCGTGGCTCTCACGCAGCGAGCCGGACGCCTTCACGGAGCCATCGGCATTGGTCTCCCAGATGGCGGTTACCAGGCTGCCGTCGATCTGTGTCACGGTGTTCATCGTGACGTCGAAACGACCGTCGCCATCCATGTCCATCGTGGTTGTCGACGAGAGACCGTCGGCGTTCCGGGAGGTCACGATTTCCGCCGCGATTGCGTTACCCCAGTAGATCTCGCCGCTGCGGATCTCCGACGCCTTGCGGGCCGTGGCATTATTCTTCACGACCGCGGTGGTCGCTCCTGAAAGAAGCGTGCGCTCTTCAACCGTGTGGTCGATGACACCGTCCCCGTCGACATCGGTGAACTCGCGATGCACGCTTGCGTCCGCGCTCCAGCTCTCCGTGGACTTCGACGTGAGTTTGGCCGACCGGTCACGGACGCTCGTGACGGTCTCTACCGCGCCATCGGCAAATTCGGTGCGTTCCGTCAGCCTGCGAAGATCAATGATCCCGTCGCCGTTCTTGTCGGTTTCGATCTCAGTGCTGCGACCGTCGGCAGAGACGGTCGTCGTCGTCTTGCCGAGCAGCGATCCGTTGGGCAAGACCCTGGTCGTGACCACCGACAGCCGGCCATCGCCGAACTGCGTGCGCACCTCGCGCTGGTCGACAGCGCCGTCGCCGTCCGCATCCCGTTCGATCGTAACGGATCGTCCGTCGGCGGTCTCTGTCGTCGACACGGTGTTCAGCAGCTTTCCGTCCGGGCCGCGCGCCGTGACGGTGACGATCGAACCACCATCGGCGAGATCACGGGTCTCGCTCTTCGTGGTTCGCGGCGTCCAGCCGGCCACATTCGAGGTCTCGATCACAGTGGTCACATGGCCGTCGGCGCTGACGGTGGTGACAGCACTCGAAAGCAGGGTTCCGTCGGCCGTAACGTTGCTGATCGTCTCCGTGCGGCTACCATCGTCGTTGGCAACCGTCACCTCGCTCATGCGCTGGTCGACGATGCCGTCGCCCTCGACATCCAGCGTCCGGCCGACAGTCATCCCGTTTGCCGAACGGGTCTTCTCGGAAACGGCCCCCGCTCCACTGGTCCCGAAACGCTCGACGGTCTTTTGTGAGCCGTCCGGGAGGAGACTGGCGATCTTCGTGTACGAGGCATCACCGGAGCGTCGGGACGTCGCCAGCCCGTCTCCGGAGTTCGTCTCCTCTTCCCATTCCCGCTGCTGCCAGACGCCCGCGACCCATTCCTCCCGTGTCAGCCGCGTCGTGCTGCTGCCGTCGGCATTATGCGTTACCGTCTCGACCTCGCGGGTTTCGGCGATCCCGTCACCATCGGCATCGTAGGCGGTAACAACGAGAGCGCCGTTCGCGCTAGTGGTCACGGTCTTCATGGCGGAAACGGTCACGCCATCGGCGGTCAGCTCGCGGAAAATCTCCGTCCTGACACCGTCGTCGCCAATCGTGCTCGACACGCGTTCGTCGAGAATCCCGTCGCCGTCGCGATCCTCGACGACGCTTTCCGTGTTGCCATCGCCGGACTTGAAGCTGGTCCTGCTGCTTTCCAGCAGGCCGTTCGCTTTGCGAGTGGTTTCCTCCGTCGTCGAGCTGCCGTCGACACCCTTGACCGTGGATCGTTCAACCGAACGGGTGGTTCTGCCATAGACATCAGTCCAGATCGTTGTCTCCTGAAGCCCGTTCGCACTCGTTCGCCGTGTCTCTGTCTCCAGGAGGTTGTTCGTGCCGCTGTACACGGCAGTCGTCGTCTCGATGGAACCGTCTACCTTCAGCGACGTCGTCGCCACCTTTCGGGCGTCGAGAGTGCCGTCTCCGTCGCGATCGGAACGTGTCGTCGAGACGAGGCCATCCCGCGAAACCATCTTGTCCGTCGAGCTCGCCGTTGCCCCGGTGACCGACAGTTCCATTGTCTTGTCGATCACCGAGCCGTCGCTGTTGACCGTGTGGAGCGCAACCAGGTCGATATGGCCATCACCATTGCGGTCGGTCTCGGTGCGCACCGAGCGTCCATTGGCCGATGTCGTAATTGTCTGCGTCGACAGCAGTGCGCCGTTGCCACTGCGCGTCGAGGTCGTGGCAACAACAGCACCGCTCGCCTGCAGCTCCGTGGTTTCAATCACTTTGCGGTCAATATCGCCGTCACCGTCGCTGTCGGTCGTCCTGACGGTCGAGCGACCGTTCGCGCTCGTGGTGGTGACGGAGGACGAGACAAGTGTGGAGCCCACCAGCCGCGTGGTCTCGGCCGTCGTCGAGCCGTCGGCATTCAACGTCGTGCGGACACGCGTTGTGGCATCGATGATGCCGTCGCCGTTCTCATCCGTGCTCTCTACGGAGAGCATGGCGTTGCCGCTCCGCTCCGTCACGTCCCTCCGGATGAGATGCCCGTTACCCGCCCGCACTTCCTGCGTCGTCATGCGGCCGCCATCGTCGGAAAGCACGGTGCGCGTCGTCGTGCGGGTATCGACCGCGCCGTCGCCGTCCACGTCCTTTGCAGCGTCTACGGCGAGACCGTTCGCACTGGTCGTCGCAAGGGTCCTCGACGTCAGCGCGCCGAGATCGGTCGTCGTCGTGGTTTCCTCCGCGCGGCTGCCGTCGGCGCCGATCGTTACCACGTTGACGGTCTCGACCTTTCCGTCGCCGTCTTCGTCCGTAGCCTTCTCCGTGCGTCGCCGGTCGGCGCTGAGCGACGTCGTCTCGCGCGACAGCAGTGTCCCGTCAGCGCTGCGTATTTCCACGGCGGTCTGCTGGCTGCCGTCCGTCGCCACCGTCGTGCGCTCGTCGCTGACCCGCTCGAAGACGCCGTCCCCGTCGAGGTCCTCGCTTTCCCGGACGTTCAGCCCGTCGGCGCTGGTGACGGTCGTCGTTCTCCGGATCAGGCTGCCGTCGGCACTGTGCTGCTCCACCGTCTGCTGCGCGCTACCATCGGCCTGCCGAACCGTGACGTCCAGCAGGGTCTCGTCGACGATCCCTCTGCCGTACCGGTCCTTCTCCTCGCGGATGCTGAGGCCATCATTGCTCGTGGTCGTGACGGTCGAAGAAAGCAGGCGACGGTCGGCGCTGAACGTTCTCGTCGTTTCGACGGTCTGTCCGGCGGCATCCTTGACGACCGTCACTGTCTGGTCGGCGGCCCCGTTGCCGTCCGAATCCACCGTCTTGCTGCCCGTCAGGCCGTCGGACGTCCGCGCGGTGACCGTGCGTGAAAGCAGCGTGCCGTTGGCGCTTGTCCGGGTGATTGTCTGGGTCCGGGTCTTGTCGGCGGAAATCGTTGTCACCTCGGCGGTGGTCGTATCGGTCACCCCGTCGCCGTTCTCGTCGCTTGCGACCACCTTCGACAGGCCGTCGCTCGTCACTGTCGTCGTGGTCGTGCCGATCAGCGAACCGTCGCGCGCCTTCACCGCTTCGGAGATCCTCGTCACACCGGTTGTGGTGTCGCGCGAGGTCGTCGAGGCGGTGTTGCGGTCGGTCAGCCCGTCGCCGTCGCTGTCGATCGTTTCCGCCCGGCCGAGACCGTCCGCGGAAACCTCCGTGACCGTCCGCGACAGGAGTGTTCCGTTTGCGGCGGTCACATTGTCCCGCAGGGTCAGCGTACCGTCGGCATGGCGGGTCGTCGCCGACGCCGATACCCGCTCGAACACGCCGTCGCCGTCCTCGTCGGCTGCTGTGCTCGTCGCCTGCCGGTCGGACGAAAGGACCGTCCGTTCGGAGCGGATCACCGAGCCGTCCGCCGATTTTTCCGCGATGGTCACGACGAGGCTGTTGTCGGCGAGCGTCTCGCGCCGCTCCGTTTCGGTGACGAACCCGCCGCCGAGCTGGTCCCGGTCGATCTCGATCACCCGGCCGTCGGCACTGGTCGTCGTGACCGTCGATCCGATGAGCACGCCCGCGCCATTGCGCGCCGTTTCGGTGAGGCGCTGCCGCCCGTCCGCAAGCGTTTCGGTCACCTGCGTCAGGATGCGGTCGACCACGCCGTCGCCGTCATTGTCGAAGCGTGTGACGACGGTCCTGCCGTCGGCGCTGGTGGTGCGGACGGTTTCGGAGGCGAGCGAGCCGTCTCCTCCGAGCGCACGCACCGAGACCGTCGTCACGCCCGCGGCGTCCGTCGTCACCGTCTCCGTCACAGCATAGCCCTGAGCGTCGATCGCCAGCGTCGCCGTCGCGGTCTTGCCCGTCGATCCGTCGGTGCGGGTAAAGATCGCCTCGCCGTCGATCGAGGAGCCGTCCTCGAACTCCCGGTGCGTCTCGTCGGCGGTCAGCGTCAACGAGCGGATCCCGAGTTCGTCGAGCGATTTGAGGACGACCGTGCCGTCACCTTGCGTGACCGCCACCTTGAACTGCTGCCACTGCGCATCACCGGCATCGAGAACGCCGTCATGATTGGTGTCGAACACCTGCCGCAGCGCTTCCATATCGGTGCCGGCGGAAGGATCCCAGTCGGTCAGCACCACCTCGCGCCGCCCGGAAATCTTCCCGTCGCCGTCGGCATCGATGACCAGCACCCCGTCACCGGCGCCCGCCCAGGCCGCACGGTGCTTGTAGCCGTCGCCGCCGATGTCGAAGAACAGGTGGCTGTCGTCGAGCCGGGTGATCTTCAGCCCGTCGCCGTCGAGGTCGAGGAGGATCGGAACCCGCCCCAGCCGGCCGCCCACCGCATTGCTGGTCTTCGATGACGACGAGGTCTTGCCCGCCGTGCTGCGCGAGGCGCCGGAGACGCTGCCCTTGCTGGAACCGCTGGTCTTGCCGGATGTGCTGCGCGACGCCCCGGAGAGGCCGCTGCTCTTCGACGAGCGCGAACCGCCCGAGCTGCCGGGACTGCTTGAGCTACTGGCCTTGCCGCTGGTGCTGCGCGAGGCGCCCGAGAGACCGCCCGTCTTGCCGGAACTGCTCGATTTGCCCGCCGTGCTGCGCGAGGCCCCCGAAACACTGCTGCCCGAGCCGCTCTTGCCCGAAGCCGTCGTGCGATGCTCGGAGGGGGAATCCTTGCCCCACGAACTGTTCGCCGAATAGCTCGATGCGGCCTTGTTCGCGGTGCTGCGCGATGCGCCGGAAACGCTGCCCTTGCCGGAGCTGGCCGCCGCCCGCTCGTCGCGCGCCTCTAGCGACAGCGAAGACTTCCTGTCCGCCGCGGCCGCGTTCACCTGGCGCTGGTACATTCCCCGGGCGATCGCATCGCCGGTCACGGCAGCCTGCTTCGCCGCCAGTACCGAGCCCGCTTCCCTGATCTCCTGCGGGGTTACATGCACGCTGGCATAATCTACCGGGCGGGCAGCACTCCTCAGCGCTCGCTCTTCGAGGCTCAGGCGATTGTCTGGAAGATAGGAGTCGGGCGAGAAACCCAATGCGTAGCCAATGCCAGCAGCAATACCAAAACCAGCGCTCCACCCTGCGGCACCCAGCGGCCCAAGTGACATGCCCACCACCGCTCCCAACTTGGCACCCGCCGAGACCGCCGCCATCCCCGCAGCGAAGTCGATTGCCGCCGCACGTACGTGAGTTCCCTTGAAGTCGTGGGCCGCGGCATAGGTTACCTCCGCCCCGAGCGTGAGCGCGAAATTCGTCCTGTCGAGCACCGCACCGGCTCGCGCCACCGCCGCTACCTTGGAGCCCTTGGTGGCACTTTCAGCGATCTCTTCGAAATCGAGACCGCCCAGAGCCTTGCTGACTTGCGGCGCCTTCTTCTGGACGCTCGGTAGCCGCGATGCCGGTCCGAAATTATAGGCGTAGGCAATGTAGCCGCCGAGCGCGAGACGGGCGGCACCGTCAGCTACGGCATAAGGCACCTGCGCAGCGTTGAACGCCCGATTGAGGCTCTCAATGGCACTCTGGAGACGGCGGTCCATGTCAGTTCCTTTCGAAGGCTTATGTGCTCAGGTTGTCGTCAGCGCTTGTGGAATAATCGGAAAATCGCGGCCTCGAATGGGATGAGGCCACCAGATGTAAAAATTAAAGAACCATAGGTAAAAAAGGAGACGTGAAGATTGTTTCCGAAGATGTAACTTAGTTGCTTACACTTTAGTGATAAGCACTCTCGGAAGTGTTCAATATTGAAATAATAGTCAGATAAGACTCCGACTATAATTACTACGACTGCAGCATAGATAGACTTTTCTAAATTATCATTCCGATAGGGTGCGCGTCTTCGGAACAATGCCCAACAGATTGATCCGCTTGAGACAATGGTCAGGAACTGGAGCAGGGCAATATGAGACCATGAGTGGTTGAGCGGCGTGAAGCCAAGGTAGAAATAGGCGTAAAGGATGATAGTGGTAGGGACCAAGAACCCGCCGAAAACAACGTACCAGAGTTCGAAAGCGATCTTCCTGCGATACAGGAACGCGACGATGCAGGCTGCCTCGGCGACAAAATAATAGATCCCGATGTCCATGAACGGGATGCTGGCAATTCTTGTGACGATGTCCTGCAAGAAGGTCTCCCTGTTGGGGCGAAGCGGTCAGGCCGCAATCTGTTGCAATCGACGATCCCGCATGACGCGATACGGATGCTTTCCTGCTACGCGTCGCTGGACCTTCTGGGCGAATAAGATTGCCTGCGACCTGGAAACAACTGCAGCATGCGCAGAGTGGGCCGCGTGATGCCCGTCGTGGTCGTCGTTGATACCTAGCCAACGGGGATCGATATCGTAGTAATCAACACGCTGAGACAATCTCTCACCCTCCCTGATCCTGGCGGCAGTCCGAAGCGGTCCTGCCGAGGATCACTCGAAGTTGCACACCTATAGCGAGAGTTAATATACTGTTATCAGAATATCAACAAGACCTTTCGATCGGAACTTCCGGAAATGGCCCCGTTGCCCAATGTTCGCCTGCCACTGCACGTCCGTCTATCCGGGCGGTAGACGATGCGGCGATGGCCCCGTGTCGCCCGGGGAGGGCGCCAAGGGGTGCGCTTCGCCAACGACTGTAGCGATTACCCGCCCCGACCGGCCGCCCACGGCGTTGCTGGTCTTCGACGGCGACGAGGTCTCGCCCGCCGTGCTGCGCGAGGCCCGGAGGGAGAATCCTTGGCCCATGAATTGTTTGCCGTGTAACTCGGTGAGACCTTGCCCGCTGTGCTGCGTGATGCACCGGAAACCGCGGCACTGCGCGAGGCCCCGCCGTAAGCCTGCGACCGCTGCGCCGGTGAGATATGCTGGGAGGGGCTGTCAAATCCGGTGTTGATACCCGTATAGCCGCTCGTTCTGTACCCGCCGATTTCCGGATCAGGTTTGGTGTACGGATTGGGGTCGTACCGCTGCGGGAAGGCATTCACATGCCATGAATAAGTGGGCAGATCCTTGACCTTGCCGTCGAAGACCTTGTGGAAGGCTGCGCCGATGCCGTAGTTTGCAGCCGCGCCCACGGCGATACCGCCATACGGAACGGCGGGAGCAAAGGGACCGGAAACGGCTGTCAGGGCAGCTGTTCCGAGCGCTATTCCAAAGTCAACTCCGGCGCTAACCCCGTACTGAATGGAGGTTATCGTTAGGCTTTGCCAAGAAGTGTAGCCATCGGCTTGATACTGTTGGGAGTCCAGATAGAAGCCGGCGGCGAACAACGACCTGCTGACGGCGGTACCGAAACCTTTAATGCTCTGAGGATCGTCACGCATCGCGTGACGCGCATTTTCGAAACCCTATCCGAACAACGAGAGAGCGTTTGCGGCTTCTCCGTTCATGTCACGACGTTCACTTACGGCCATCATGGCTCTCCCCGTTATTCACCTGATCTTGCAGCGGCTCGCCTTTGACTTCGTCCGGTGGTTTCGGGCCATAGTCGCTGATAACAACTTTGTCCCGTACTACTCCGTACATATACATCGCAAAAACAACACCAATTATACTTGCTAAATTGTCCGGAATTGGTATGGTAAGAAATATAATCGCCATAATTGCTGGAATTAGAACTATTTTCAACACGGTTTTCGTAGTAAATAGTTCGCTTATGTGCGGCCTCTTTGCCATCTGCGTTCTGTCCACTTTGGTCAACTGTGTTGCTGCATGTTTCTGGCGGCGCATTTCACGTTTTCAATACGCTGGCGAACCAGATACGCGCCAGCGACGACCAACGATCTCCGAACGGCAGTGCCGAAACCCGGGATGTTTTGAGGATCGTCACGCATCGCGCGACGCGCATTCTCAAAACCCCATCCGAACATTGAGAGAGCGTCTGAGGCTTCTCCATTCATGTCGCGACGTTCACTTGCGGCCATCGTGGCTCTCCCCGTTGTGGACTTGATCTTGCTGTGGTTCGCCTTCGGCTTCTTCCGGTGGTTTCGGACCGTAGTCGCTGCCGACCATCACATCAGAAATAATTCCGCCAACATAAACTAGATATGCCAGCACAATAACACCAACTACAATTTCTGCTTGCTCTGGTATGGGTATAATTTGAATCAATAAAATGATACAGATCGGAACAACCAAGGCCTTTATCAACATCGGGCGCGACCATAATTCACTTATATGAGGTCTTTTTGCCATCTTCGTTCCGCACTATTGATCAATTGTGTTACTGTGTGCTCCGGGCCGCCGCATAGGTCACTTCCGCCCCGAGCGTGAACGCGAAATTCGTCCTGTCGAGCACCGCACCGGCGCGCGCCACCGCCGCTACCTTGGAGCCCTTGGTGGCACTTTCAGCGATCTCTTCGAAATCGAGACCGCCCAGAGCCTTGCTGACTTGCGACGCCTTCTTCTGGACGCTCGGTAGCCGCGATGCCGGTCCGAAATTATAGGCGTAGGCAATGTAGCCGCCGAGCGCGAGACGGGCGGCACCGTCAGCCACGGCATAAGGCACCTGCGCAGCGTTGAACGCGCGATTGAGACTCTTAATGGCATCCTGGAGGCGGCGATCCATGTCAGTTCCTTTCGAAGACTTGTGTGTTCGGGCTGTATCAGTGCTTGTTGAGCGATCGGAAGATCATGGCTTCGATCGCCATGAGGCCGAACGATGTCCACACCAAAGAAATGTATGTAATGACCGAGATATGTCGACCGTCTCCGAAAATGTAGCTTAAGGATCGGCATTTTATTGAAACGCATTCATTCGGATAAGGTATATTTGTATAATAATCATAGGCAATTCCTCCAAAAATCATCAGAAGTGCTGCGAGTATAGCCTTAACGGGTTCACCCGTTCCCTCAGGTCTGTACATCTGGAACAGCGTCCACCCGATCCAGCCAGTCGAAACTGTGCTCAGGAACTGGAGCAGCGCGATATGAGACCATGAGTGGTTGAAGGCCGTGAAGCCGAGATAGAAATAGGCGTAGAGGATGATAGTAGTTGGCGGCAGGAGGATGCCGAAAATGAAATACCAATAGACGTAGAAGATCCTCCTGCGATACAGGAACGCGACGATGCAGGCTGCCTCGGCGACAAAATAATAGATCCCGATGTCCATGAACGGGATGCTGGCAATTCTTGTGACGATGTCCTGCAAGAAGGTCTCCCTGTTGGGGCGAAGCGGTCAGGCCGCAATCTGTTGCAATCGACGATCCCGCATGACGCGATACGGATGCTTTCCTGCTACGCGTCGCTGGACCTTCTGGGCGAATAAGATTGCCTGCGACCTGGAAACAACTGCAGCATGCGCAGAGTGGGCCGCGTGATGCCCGTCGTGGTCGTCGTTGATACCTAGCCAACGGGGATCGATATCGTAGTAATCAACACGCTGAGACAATCTCTCACCCTCCCTGATCCTGGCGGCAGTCCGAAGCGGTCCTGCCGAGGATCACTCGAAGTTGCACACCTATAGCGAGAGTTAATATACTGTTATCAGAATATCAAAAAAACCTTTCGATCGGAACTTCCGGAAATGGCCCCGTTGCCCGATGTTCGCCTGCCACTGCACGTCCGTCTATCCGGGCGGTAGACGATGCGGCGATGGCCCCGTGTCGCCCGGGGAGGGCGCCAAGGGGTGCGCTCCGCCAACGACTGTAGCGATTACCCGCCCCGACCGGCCGCCCACGGCGTTGCTGGTCTTCGACGGCGACGAGGTCTTGCCCGCGGTGCTGCGCGAGGCCCGGAGACGCTGCTGATGTTCGAGGAGCGCGAACCGCCGGAGCGGCTGGAGCTTCAGGCATACGCAAGTCTTATCGCAGAAGCCGCCCCTTGCTCTTCGCGTCGACCTTCAGCGCGACGGCAGAGCCTCCCGGGAAATCGGTTCGCGTGGTCCGTTGCCGTTGCAACGGATCAATCGAGATAGTCCGCGGCGATCTCCGCAAAATCAAAGTTGCCTGTGCGGCCACCAATCGTCCGCGCCAGGAAGTCCTCCAGAAACCGCGCGCGCTTTATGTCGGTTTGCCAACGTCGATAGCCATGACCCTCTTTCTCGAAGTAGACAGACTGTACGTCTTTTCCGGCGGATTTGAGTGCGCGTTCGAACTCCTCCGATTGCTCGAAGCCGACGACACGATCTTCTTTGCCGGCGGTAAGAAGGATTGCACCGTCCACGCCATCCGCGTGCGAAATCGGTGAACGCTCTACCATCTTCTGAAGGTCTTCCGCCTTGTCGGGGTCGCCGAAATACCGCTTCATCTCGTCAAGGAACAGGCCCCATGCGAAGGGATTGTTCTGCATCTGATACTTCACGTCGAGCACGGCAGATTCGACCACGGCGGCTTTGAAGACGCCCGGATCGCGGGTCATCGCCAATGCCGCCGCGTAGCCGCCGTAGCTTGCTCCCATGAGGGCCATCGCGTTGCGGTCGGCGATGCCTTGCTCGACAAGCCAGTTGGCGCCATCAATGATGTCGTCCTGCATGGACTCGCCGTACTGACCGTAACCCGCCTCCTGAAACGAGCGCCCGTAGCCGATTGACCCTCTGAAGTTCACAGAGAGAACCGCGTATCCCCGGTTGGCAAGGAACTGCTTCTGGTAATCAAACTGCCAGATGTCACGTTCGGCGGGACCTCCATGAATGAGCACGACAGTTGGCAGGTCCCTGGGTTCCACACCGCGCGGCAAGGTCAGGAACGCGGGGATCTGACGACCGTCACGTGCGACGAACGAAACCGGTCTGGTCTTGGCCAAGCCGTCTCCATGTTTGGTAAAACTTGAGTCCGCGATGAGCCTTGCGATTCCAGCCTCCAGGTCAAAGAGGAAATATCGGAATGGTTCTTCGTTCCTCGATACCGAAAGCGTAACGAAGTGACCGTCCGGCGTTGTACCAAGGATGTTGAAATCAACCGGCTCCTGATCCGGCGCAAGCAGACGCAGGAACGTTTCTCCTCTCCCGGTCAGCCCGACGTAACGAGGATAGCCATCGCGGATGACCGCTACGTCGGCTTCAGTTCCGTCCTTGGCAAGGGTGACGTATTGGTCGACGTCTGTGCGAGAATCCGAGAGCCTTGACGTTGCCGTTCCCGACCGCTCGTCCAGGTCAACGAGCGAAATGAGGTCCCTGCCGCGGTTGTCCAGGACTTCTATTGGCTTGTCCGCGGCTGGGACGCCGGCGACGATCAGCGTTTCACCTGGTTTGGTGCGCGCAAATTCCCGCCACAGCGCCTCGCCGTTTCTGCGAATAAGATAAACACGATCGTCGTTCTCGGACTTGTCGACGCGGATACGCGGTACTCCGTCTGCGGCCACGTACCAGGCTTGCGTCTTGCCCTCGTTGCGCACGAGCAGTTCTTTTCCGCCGCCGTCCGGACGCACGGTATAGAGATCGGCCAGAGCAGGGTCACGGTCGTTGGACACGACGACATTCAGATCATCCGCGGTGCGAGCCTGCCTCAGAATGTCCCAGTTCCGGAAGCCGCGCGGCGTAACGTCGATCCACTGGCTACGGTCGGGAGCGCTTGGGTCCACAGACCACAACCGGTCTTCGCTGACAACTTGCAGCTTGTTTTCGAAATCCGACCAGAAGATCATGTCGGCGGGACTATCGAGTATGGCTATCACTTCGGGTCCACCGCTCCCGATCCGGTCGGCGCGTCCTATGAACACTCTTTCACGTCCCCAGCGCACTCCCCACCAGGCGAGGAGCGACCCGTCGTAAGAGGGAAGGTGCCCCCAAATCGCATCGGTGTCGGCATAGAAATCCCGTACCGGAATGAGATCCGGCAGATGAGCGGCCTGCAATGCGGGGTGAGACGGAGCGCTATCATTGCTTGCCACTGCATACAGGGTAAGAACGATGGCGACGACGGCAATGATGCCCAGCGAGAGGTACGTTATGATTTTCACGCTATTTCTTTCTGACTGCAGCAGGTCCGGTCATTTCACGCAGAGCGTCAAGCCAGCCTCACTCAAGCGTCGCATTGCGTCCAGGGCGCACGTTTCTGGTGTGAAGCTGACGTGATGCAATTTGCAAATCACCTTGGTTTGCGTCAATTGGAAAATCCAACACACGCACTTCATCACTCCTGGGTGCATCCAGTTGTGACCGATGGAGAACAGAGCAAATCCGGTAAGACTGTCCTGGTTCACGGCAACGACGTCGACGCATGCCTCCCTTCCAACCGCCCAGCCCACGACGAACAGAAGAATGTGCGAAAGTAGATCATCGCCTCCGTATCGGACCGGGAAGCCGCCGCAGCACAGAGACTGCTCATGTCCGGCCCTACCGCTTTCTTGGGTCGGTGGGCGTCTCGCCGTAACACTCCGCCGCGAACGCCAGCTTTCCCTTTTCAGCCCATAGCGTGCGTGCCTTTTCGCCCTCATCGCTTTCGAGCTTTTCGGCCATCCAGACGAGCGCGCCATAGATGGTGGCGCGCTCATCGCCGATCAGGTTCACGACACCGGCCTTGACCACGAGGCCGCCGAGTTCGATCAGGTGCCGCGTGCGCCTGCGGCGCTCGACCTGCCACGTCCGCATGTCATGCCGCGCCCGTGCCGCCTGATGGCGGTTGCACGCCGCCCGGTTGCGCTTGAGTGCCGCTGTTGTCGCGACCAGTTGCCGGAGCAGGTCGCCGTGATTTGCTCCGAAACCACGCCGCGCCGCGCCTGGCCCATGCCTCCCTCTTTCCGGCATCCTTCGTCTCGGCGATGGCGACCAGAGCACCCGCCAGTTCCTCGGGGCTGAGGGTATCGGCTCCCGTGGCGATCACCAGTTCGCCGAGTTGCTGCACCTTGCGTGCTTTCAGTTCCCTGGTCTTGTCTTCCAGCGCCTTCAGTTCCGCATCGAAGTCTCTCGGTTTGCGCAATATCGCCTCCATCACCTTCGTTTGTTGTCGATGGAACGATGATAGTTGAGCACCTCGCGGAAGGCTTCCATGTTGCCGGGACGGTCTGGCACGGCTTGGTCCATCCCGAGATTTTTTCGAGGGAGGGCGCGCTTATACGTCGTTCCGACGTGCGCTTTTCCGTGGTGATGTTCGGATCGCGATGGCGATCTATCATCTTCACGTCAAGGTCATTTCCCGTAAGGCGGGCTCAAGTGCGGTGGCGTCCGCCGCCTACCGCTCGGGGCTACGGCTGCACGACGAGCGGATCGATCGCGTGCAGGACTTTTCCGGCAAGCGCGGCGTTGTCCATTCCGAAGTGCTGTTGCCGGAGAATGCGCCCGAACACTGGGGCGACCGCGAGCGGCTGTGGAACGATGTCGAAGCCTTCGAACTGCGCAGGGATGCCCAGCTTGCCCGCGAGGTCGAGTTCGCCCTTCCGCGCGAACTAACACGGGCAGAGGGCATCGAGCTTGCCCGCGACTTCGTTCAGTCCGAATTCGTCGATCAGGGCATGATCGCCGACCTCAACGTGCATTGGGATTTCGCCGAGGATGGAAGTCCCAAACCCCATGCGCATGTCATGCTCACCATGCGGTCAGTCGATGAGAACGGCTTCGGCCCAAAGGTGCGCGAGTGGAACCGAACGGAGATGGTCGAGCGCTGGCGCGAACGCTGGGCGGACCTTGCCAACGAACGCCTTGCCGAACTCGACATCGACGCCCGGATCGACCATCGCAGCCTTGAGGCACAGGGCAGCGACCTGGAGCCGCAGACCCAGATCGGAGCGCCTGCGCAGCGGATCGAGGGCGAGGGGAGAGACGCCGCCGCCAGCGTCAACGACACTGTCATCGACACCGTTGCGGATCGGGCCGAACTGCACCGGGAAATCGCCCGCAACAACGGCGACCGGATCATTGCCGATCCTTCCATTGCACTGGACGCGATCACCCACCAGCAATCGACGTTTACGCATCGGGACATGGCGAGGTTCGCGCACCGCCATAGCGACGGGATCGAGCAGTTCAACGAGGTCATGAGCGCCATGCGCGGCGCCCCCGATCTCGTTGAACTCGGCAAGGATTCTCGCGGCGAGGATCGCTTCACCACCCGCGACATGATCGATACAGAACAGCGCCTGCACCGCGCAGCGGAGATGATGGCGGAGCGGGAACGCCATGCAGTCAGAGATCGGGACCGTGACATGGCTTTGGCGCGGGCTGAAGCGAACGGTCTAAAACTGTCCGGCGAGCAGGCCGAGGCGCTGGTGCATGTTGCGGACGGACGGGATCTCTCCGTCGTCGTCGGCTATGCCGGGACGGGAAAGAGCGCCATGCTCGGCGTCGCCCGCGAGGCATGGGAGGCGGCGGGCTACGAGGTTCGTGGTGCTGCCCTGTCCGGCATTGCGGCGGAGAACCTCGAAAGCGGATCAGGTATTTCCTCGCGCACCATCGCCAGCCTTGAACATGGCTGGGGCCAGGACCGCGACCTGCTCACGTCCCGGCAAATTCTGGTCATCGACGAGGCCGGCATGGTCGGCACGCGCCAGTTGGAGCGCGTGCTCTCCCATGCCGCGGAGGTTGGCGCCAAGGTGGTGCTGGTTGGCGATCCGCAGCAATTGCAGGCCATCGAGGCGGGTGCCGCCTTCCGGTCGATCCACGAACGCCATGGCGGCGTGGAAATCGGCGAGGTGCGCCGCCAGCGCGAGGACTGGCAACGTGACGCCACCCGCGATCTGGCAACGGCCAGGACCGGTGACGCGATCCGCGCCTATGAACGGCGCGGCATGGTACACGCAGCCGAAACGCGCGACGTCGCGCGGAAAAATCTGATCGAGCGGTGGGACCGCGAACGGCAGGAACAGCCGGACAGGAGCCGCATCATCCTCACCCATACCAATGCGGAGGTGCGGGAACTCAACGAGGCAGCCCGCGCGCGGATGCGGGAGGCTGGCGATCTCGGCGATGACGCGCGCGTTGCGGTCGGGCGAGGTGACGGACAGCGGAACGACCGTTCCTTTGCCGCCGGGGATCGTGTCATGTTCCTGCAGAACGAACGCGGGCTTGGCGTGAAGAACGGCACGCTCGGCAGCATCGAACAGGTCAGCGAGACATCCATGAGCGTCCGCACCGATGACGGGCGCAATGTCTCGTTCGACTTCAAGGATTACGACCGCATCGACCACGGCTATGCGGCAACCATCCACAAGGCGCAGGGGATGACGGTGGACCGAACCCATGTGCTGGCGACGCCGGGCATGGATGCCCACGGCAGCTATGTCGCACTGTCGCGTCATCGTGACGGCATGGACCTGCATTACGGCCGCGATGACTTCTCCAGTCAGGACCGGCTTGTCCGTACCCTGTCGCGCGACCGCGCCAAGGACATGGCGTCCGATTACGAGCAGATCGATCCGGCCCGGGACTACGCCGAGCGGCGCGGCATTACCTTCCGCGCCCGCGTCGCCGAGATCATCCACAGGCTTGTGCCGGAGCGGCTGCGGGACGCCGTCGACAATCTGCTGGACGGTCTGCGCTCGCCCGGCGACGCCCTGCCCGGTGCAGGCGTCGTGAAGCAGCCGGAAAGAGGAAGTGCCGGGGAAGTGTCAGAGAGGCCGGCCGGGGGAGACGCGGAGGACGCCTTGCGCCGAGCCCGCACGCGGGCGCTTGTTCGCCATGCCCGCGCGGTGGACGCGATCCTCACCGCACAGGGACAGGGCGAAGCCGCGACTCCGGAGCAGGTGCGGGAACTGCAGGACGCCCGCAAGACCTTCGATGCGGTCCGGCCTCACGGCTGGCAGGATGCCGAAGCCGCCTATCGCAAGGACGCGGACCTTGCCCACGAAGCGGGGACGGGCAAGGTCAACCGCGCCATTCGCGCACTCCAGCTCGAAACCGAAATCCGTGATCGTCCCGAGCGCCGGGCCGACCGCTTCGTGGAGCGCTGGCAGAAGCTCGACCAGACCAGCCATCGCCAGTACAGGGAAGGCGACATGTCCGGTTACAGGGCCAGCCGCTCCGCGATGGGTGATATGGCGAACAGCCTCCAACGGGACCCGCAGCTCGAATCCATCCTCGCCAACCGCAAGCGGGACCTCGGTATCAGCGGTGATTTCGGGGCAGGTCGTAGCTTCGGACGGGAACTCGCCTTGTATCACGGGCTCGGCAGAGGCCTCGGGCTCGGGCTTTGATCCATGACGGCGATTGACGCTCAGCCGGAACTTCTATCGGAACAAGGGGGGTGTATCAGCTGTCAATCGACGCGAACTGATCGAATGGCCGGAATGGGGCCGCGAGCAGACTGGCTGGTTCTGGGAACGAAATGAGCTAAGCTGACATTCTGTTCGGCGTTTTCTGTGCATCCACGTTGCGGGCCTTTAAGATCTGACGGTCTGGTTGCCCACGGTTCTACCATCACCTACTGTCGCGACGATTTCTTGACGTGCCAAACTGCGCTAGGCTGCGACTATCCAGGATGCAAATTGTGTAGGGGGACCGGTGCCTAACAAGATCACTGAGGATGCGAATGCGGTAGTTAGGCGGTACACCTCGATTCCGGCCGTCATTGACACACTCCGGCGAAAACAGCTTGCAATCCTCGATCCAAGGAATTGGGACGACAAGAACGACAGGCATTTTATGGAGCTCTACAAAGAGCACAAGAATGCCGGAGGACTATATGGCCTGTGCGCGGCCAACTGCAGCGAGACCTATCATCACTGGAAGGTCTTCACCGGAGGAGGCACTGGCGGTGCCTGCTTAGTTCTCAAGCGCCAGAAGCTGGAACGCCACTTGAACGCTGTGGAGATGCCTGAGGTCACAAACATTCGTTTCGGCGATGTAGAGTACCTTGAGCTCGACAAGGTTCGAGAGCTAAGTCCTCACGATATGAATAGGCTCCCCTTTTTGAAGCGGGCGGGTTTTACCGACGAAGACGAGTACCGCATTGTCATCGAAACGACCAAAGATGACCAAGGAGCGGTATTTATCGACTGCCCAACAAACTGGATCCGCCGCATCTACCTCAACCCGTGGCTACCCAAGTCGCAAGCCGAAAGCCTAATCGCAACGTTAAAAGAACTGCCGGGATGTAAGAATGTCGACGTCCGACGGTCCTATTTGATCGATAGCACGACGTGGAAGAAAGCGGGCGACAAGGCAGCGGGAAAGAAGACGTCGAGGACACTGAAGCTGAAAATCCCGGCGGCGAAATCAAGCCCCAACGCGAAAGTTAAATCCACAAAAGGGACTACCGGCCGATAGCTGTCTTCTCCCGAACCTGTCGCCAACCTGTGGCAGACCATCTGCCTCTCATACGTTTTTGGGCTAATATCTTTTGCCTACTCGGCTGGACTGGATGATAAATCGCCATAGAGGAAGCGCGTCGCTCTTATAGTTCGGATCTATCAGGGGGCGAAACCAGCCTGGCACCATATCCGCCTCGGTTTAAACGAGACCATCAAAGCCGATCGTCTGCTCTGCGCAGAATCGCGACAACACGGTGCTGGGAATGCCGATCATTTCGAAACTATGACCGTCGTTTGACCGCTCTCGGGGGTCCAATTGAAATCGACAGTTACCGATAGGTCGGTTTCCGCTGTAGGCGAGCAGATGTTAACGGGGGCAACCAAAATTGAAATGGCAGGATTGGCTGACCCTTTCGCCTGAAGCATTCGAGACCCGGCTGCGTCATCGTCTGGACGGGACGTGGGAGTTCGACGACATCGTTGACCTCTACAATGAACTGATCGCGGTCTGTGACCACAATGCCCGGCATGTAGCGGAGGTGGCAAAGGTAGTCGCTTCCTTGATGCAGCAGCGCGACCTACATTGGGAGCGGCGGCTGTTCCTTGAACTGACGGCCCGTGCCGGGTATACGGCCGGGGATGTCCGCGGGGCATTCGAGGCGCTTGAAACGCTCGCCCGCGTCGACGACACCGATGATACGCGTGAGACCGTGCTCGAGATCGTGCGGGTCGCGGTGGAGGATGCGGATTCAGTCGCGTCGAGCATAGACCACCGTCCGGTGGTGTTCCGCGCTGCAGCCAGGCTGCTGGAGTTCTATGATCTCTGGGAAGAGCTCGGCGATCTAAAGCTGCGGAGCGCACTGCTCTACTCCCAGCATGGAGCGTCGCAGGTGGCGTATCGCATTATTGACGACGTCGAGAACCTGGCTCGTGAAAAGGGGGCGCTGCCCCTATTGGCGCGAGCGCTTCAGACCGTGGTTGCCGTATCCTGTGACGAAGGCGATGCAGATTTTGCGGTCGGGGCGGGCAGACAAGCGGTTGCAATGCTTGCAGAACTCAACGCCGAAGCGCTGCCGGATCTGCTTGGCAACCTCGGCACAGCGTTCATGCGGACCGGGGATACCGAGAACGGGGAAGTGTATCTGCGGCGCGCACTGGACGCACTGCCGGCCAATGGTGACACCCGCCAAATCCTGATGGTCAATCTTGCAGCGTGCTTGCGCCAAGCCGGCAAACCAGGCGATGCACAGGCAATGATTGCCGACGCAAGGGCATTGCACGACGCCACATGTTCCCCGGAGGCCCTGCTTGAGTTGGAACTTGTTGCCGCAAAAATCTACGCGGAATGCGGCGACACCGGTGCGGTTGCCACCGCGCTCGCCGCCGCTGCGCGCGCATTTGACGAAATGTTGCGTGATGTCCTGCGCTTCCATCATCGGCGTGGCCTGCGCGAGCGCTACCTTCCACGGTTCGACAATCTGATGGCCGCTTTGCCGGAAGAGGGACCGGCCGCTGATGTGATCGAGGCACTTGTTGCTTGCCGGGGCAATGCGCTCGGCGACTGGCTGGCGCTGCTCGACTGGACCCGGAAGACAATCCCCTTGGTGCAGGCAGACGAGGCAGTCGCGCTCGAACAGACGCTCGACGGTCTGCGTGGCGAGGGAGTGCCGCACCTGTTCGGAATTCTCGAGAAATATGACGATGTCTGGGGACCGCGAAATCCGGTCGGCCTTCATTGGGACAGGCTCTCCCGGATCATCGCGACACTTGATGGCCGTTCGGGTCCGGCCCTAAGGCAAGCTGGCCAAAATGCGATGATCGAAGCGGTTACAGGGCGGCTGGCCGAAGGACACTGCATCATGGCGATAAGCCATGCGGGCGAGCCGCTACTGTGGTCGTTCTATGGCGACCGTTACCGGCGGACCACCCTGCCCGCGTACACGCGGTCCGACTGGGAAGCGGCGGTGCTGCGGTTCTCGCAAGGCCAGATCGGTCGACAAGACTTTGCCGCTGCGCTTGATGGGTGGCTGGACGCGGTGTTTCCGCTGCTCAGGCCAGTCCTCGACGACCTTGCCGCAAGCGGTGTGCGCTCGATCCGTTATCTGCAAGATTTCGGTCCGTCCCCGCCGGTGACCGCGCTCGCGATGCGGCACCAAGGCCTCCTTGAACGCATGCGGCACGGCCTGTTCGAGGTCCGGCTCGTGGCGGCACTGGTGCTGTCGTCCGAGCATCCGCAGATCAGCGGGGGCGTCGCCGCGATCGTCGATTGTGACGGCGAGCTGTTGCTGCCCCGCCACGAGGTCGTAGCATTCGCGGAGGCGGCGAAGCTCCCGTCACCAATTGTCATCGATACCGGCGCGACGGGAGAACTCCCTGAACTAATCGGCGATGCACAGGTGCTGTTGGTCTCGACCCACGGTACGCCGGTCAGCAGCTACGCCGATCCGTATTTCGCCTCAATTGGCGGCAAGGCATCTCATCCGGTCTCGATCAGCCGGCTGCAGGCACATGGCGATCGCCTCGAACTGCGCCTCGTGTTGCTCAACGCCTGTTATTCCGGTGCGGGATCGGCCCGGAATTTCCAACAGCGGTTCCGAACAGCCGACGCAGTGAGCTTTCCGGCATGGTCGTTGCTCAACGGCCACGCAATCGCCTGTGCCAGCGCCTGGCGGACTAGTGACACAGCGCAGTATCTGTTCTCACGGTTTGCGGGAGAGGGGCTTGGAGCCGGTCAGTCGCCCTCCGGCGCGGTGTCCTCGGCGATGGCACGTCTTCACTTGGCGACGCAGGACGAGGCAATCGCCGCCCTTTCTGTTATTGTCGATCAGACCGACCGAGCGACAGCTATCGGACGACTTCATAAAGCGCCGCAGCACGGCGCATTCAGCCATCCCTATATAAGCGGTGCTATGACGATCCACAGCCTACTTTGACTTCTGCTAGGAAAAATCCGAGCGTTGGCGCGGATTTTCGCCCGCCGTGCAACTAGATCTATACCGTCATGCACAGGACGGGGGGCGCCAGTTTTCAACTATCGCCGGTCCGGCTGCAAAGCCGCTGGTCTGGGGGCGCATGTCCACTTTTGGGCGATGGATCGCGAAGCTTCAATGACCGATATGAAGGCGCAAAGCGACCGGAGGCTCCGCCTCTTATCCATGACGGCGACTGACGCTCGGACATCCTGATGGTCACCGCGCGGTTCAGTTCTCATGTTCCCGAGCCGTAGAGACCATCGAGATGCGCAGCGCAGATTGCGGCGGCGGTTTCTTGCAACACCGTCACACGCTCGACCAGCCAGGCCAGTTCCTCGTCGGTGATGTCGAAGCGGTGCGAATAGCGGGCATCGACATAGGCCCGGTCGAGGCGGGCGAAGCACTGCCGGGCAAAACGGCTGTCTCTTGGCCAGACCGCGATCAGCAGGGGTGCTGCCCGCTCCGCATGCGTGCGCAGGCAGGCGAGCCGGTGAGATTTCGGGCTGTGGCACGTCAGGACGTGCAGGACGCCATGATAGAACCGTTCGACGGTCTGATGCAGGTCGAAGGCTGCCTCCCTGTCGTAACCGCGTTCCATGGCCTGTTTCGCCAGTTCGAAGCGGCGGGTGGCAATCGGGAACCAATACCCGAACTGCCGGCACGCTTCGGCCTTGACGGCTTCCGCGTCCAGCGGCTTCGGCGTGACAAGCGGAAAGCCCGCCGCCTCGCAGAGCAGTATGCCGTCGCGGACGATGTCCACGAAGAACGGCCGGCCGTGGGCGAGCTGGTCGTTGAGGTCCATGATCGAATGGACGATGGATTCGACCGGCGTTTCCAGATGCCCGGTGACCGTCCGTTCCCGCAGGATGCGCTCTGTGGCCCGGTTCCAGAAACGTGAATCGGCAAAGGTCTTCGTGCTGACGACGACGAGCAGGTCAAAACCGGAACGATCATCACTCTTGCGGTCCTCGCCCCGATCGCCGCGTGCATGGGAGCCGAAGAGCATGAGCTTGAGGATACGGCCACCCTTCCTCTTCTCCGATAGCTTGCCCCTTTGCGCGTCCTCGAATTCGTCGAAGAGAATTCGTGCGACCCGTTCCAGCTCGCGGCGTTTGTTCTCGGGGAGATGGCCGAGCCGTTCAGGCACGGTCACGTCCACGGCGGCCTCCGATGCGAGCGCGCGACAGAGGGTTTTGCCGTCCCGTTCTCAGGTGGAGGCCTCATGGCCGAAACCGCCGGTCCCCCGATCGGGCTGTTCATGGCGCAACGCCACTGGCTCCACGCCGCCCTATGCGCGCGAGGTCACCAAGCGCCGAGCGGATCTGGGGCCAGGGAAACTCGGAGCCATCATCCAATATTTTGCCTTCGCGCAGCACGGCGTCGAGCTTGGCCGCTATACCGGCCAGCGATGTTGCGGGTGTAGCGGCCATGGCGTCGAGCAGGTCCGACGCCCGGTCGGCAGCGTCCCGCTCGGCCCGCACGGTGGCCGAGTAGCCGATTTCCCAGTCGGCTCCGTCCCATTGCGTCTCCCGAGACGCAAACTCGGCCTCGGCCTTCGCGCAAGCCGCCGCCTCTTCAGGCGCAAGACGGAGTACATCGGCGATCGCCTCGCGGGAATAGACCGCCACAGGCTCGCCGTCGGACAGTTGGATGAGGGCAAAAGGAAAGCCGATGGTTTCCGCGAGTTGCCGTTCGAGGCCTTGCTGCTGACGACAAAGGCGTTCGGTGAGACGGCGGGCATCCTGCCATTCGTGCCATAGCGTCAGCACCGGGTCGGCGGATTCTTCTTCCACTATCGAACCGCCGGCAAAGGCGCCGGAGCCCCATGTTCCTACCGCGATGGCGGTCCCGGCCAGCACCTTCCTGCGGGTGACGAAAGGCAAAGTCGTGGTATTGTCAGAATCAGATGGGGTATTCGGCTTCGAGCCCCATCTTCACGGTGGAGAAGGTGTGTCGTTTCGAGTTGATGGTAATGTAGTCTGAGCAATCAGTTTGCC
>NZ_JAMXLD010000001.1:2012951-2021281 GCF_024054295.1 Ciceribacter sp. RN22 | reverse complement strand
ATCTCCCCCACAGGGGGGGAGATCGGAGGTGGCGGCCACGCCGCACCATCTCCGGGGCTGGAATTTGCGGTAGGCGATTCTGAGGGCACGGCGCCACCTGAGGCTGGCGCTTGCCGCGAGCGGCTCTCCCCCCTTGTGGGGGAGATGCCCGGCAGGGCAGAGGGGGGAAAACAAGCGTCGACGTCCGTCGTTGCCATCTGCTTCTACCGCGCGCTCGTCCAGAGCGGCGAGACGAAGCCGGTAGAGGCCCTTATCGACGCCTTGAAGGCCGAAGGGCTTGCCGCATTGCCGGTCTTCGTCTCGAGCCTCAAGGATGCGGTCTCGGTCGACACGCTGCGCGCGATCTTTGCCGAGGCGCCGCCCGCCGTGGTGATCAATGCGACGGGCTTTGCCGTTTCCGCGCCGGGTGCCGAGCGCCGGGCGACCGTGCTCGACGAGGGCGGGGCCGTCGTTTTGCAGGCGATCTTCTCGGCTTCCGCGAAGGATGCATGGCAGGCATCGAGCCAGGGGCTTTCGGCACGCGATCTCGCGATGAACGTGGCACTGCCCGAGGTCGACGGCCGGGTGCTCGCCCGCGCCGTCTCGTTCAAGTCGGCGGCCCGCTTCGACGAGCGCGTCGAGGCGAACATCGTCACCCACGAGCCAGAGCCGGGACGGACGGCCTTCGTCGCGGCGCTCGCCGCCCGCTGGGCGCGTCTCAGGCAGACACCGGCCGCCGATCGGCGGGTGGCGCTGATCATGGCGAACTATCCGAACCGTGACGGCCGTCTCGGCAACGGCGTTGGCCTCGATACCCCGGCCGGCACGGTCGAGGTGCTGCGCGCCATGGAAAGAAGCGGCTATGCGGTCGGCGACGTGCCGGAGGACGGCGACGCGCTGATGGCGCATCTGATGGCCGGGCCGACGAATGCCGCGAATGACGGACGAGAAATCCGCGAAACCATTTCCCTGAATCGGTACAAGGCCTTCTTCGAAAAGCTTCCGAAAGCGCTTCAGGGAGAGGTCACCGCTCGCTGGGGCGTGCCGGAGAACGATCCCTTCTTCGTCGACGGGCGGTTCGCCCTGCCGCTGTCGCGGTTCGGCAACCTGCTCGTCGGTATCCAGCCCGCCCGCGGCTACAACATCGATCCGAAGGAAACCTACCATTCGCCGGACCTCGTGCCGCCGCACGGCTATCTCGCCTTCTATGCCCATCTGAGGACGGAATTCGACGCCCACGCGGTGATCCACATGGGCAAGCACGGCAACCTCGAATGGCTGCCGGGCAAGGCGCTGGCGCTGTCGGAGACCTGCTATCCGGAGGCGGTGTTCGGCCCCTTGCCGCATCTCTATCCCTTCATCGTCAACGATCCGGGCGAGGGTACGCAGGCGAAGCGGCGGACCTCGGCCGTCATCATCGACCACCTGACACCGCCGCTGACGCGTGCCGAAAGTTACGGTCCGCTGAAGGACCTGGAAGCGCTGGTCGACGAGTATTACGAGGCAGCCGGCGGCGATCCCCGACGCCTGAAGCTGCTGAAGAAGCAGATCCTCGACCTCGTCGCCGACATCGGCCTTGACGAGGATGCCGGGATCACCAAGGGCGAGGCGGAGGAAAGCGCGCTCGAAAAGCTCGACGCCTATCTCTGCGACCTCAAGGAGATGCAGATCCGCGACGGCCTGCACATCTTCGGCCTTGCGCCCGAAGGCCGGCTGCTGACCGACCTGACCGTCGCTCTGGCCCGTGTGCCGCGGGGGCTGGGCGAAGGTGGCGACGCCAGCCTGCAGCGGGCGATTGCGGGGGATGCTTTCGGAGGAAACCCCTCCCCAACCCCTCCCCACAAGGGGGAGGGGCTGCCACTCGCGCCCGGCGCGCGCCCAGAGGAGCAAGGCGAGCCGCGCGTTGTCTCCCCCCTTGTGGGGGAGTTGGCCGGCAGGCCAGAGGGGGAGATTTTGGACGCTGACCGTTCCTTCGATCCCCTCGACTGCGTGATGTCCGACCCCTGGAACGGACCGCGGCCGGCGATCCTTGCTGACATTGACGGCCAGCCGTGGCGCACCAAAGGCGACACGGTCGAGCGCATCGAACTGCTGGCCGCAAGGCTGGTGGCGGGCGAGCAGACGTGCCCCGAAACGTGGCTGCGGACCCGCGCGGTGCTCGACGAGATCGAGAACCGGCTGAAGCCGTCGGTCGTCGCCTGCGGTCCGGCCGAAATCGAAGGCTTGCTCACCGGCCTTGCCGGCCGCTTCGTGCCGCCCGGCCCCTCCGGTGCGCCGACGCGCGGCCGGCCGGACGTGCTGCCGACGGGCCGCAATTTCTACTCGGTCGACAGCCGCGCGGTGCCGACGCCGGCGGCCTATGAGCTCGGCAAGAAGTCCGCCGAACTGCTGATCGCCCGTTACGTGCAGGATCACGGCGAGTGGCCGACCTCGTTCGGCCTTACCGCCTGGGGCACCTCGAACATGCGCACGGGCGGCGACGACATCGCCCAGGCGCTCGCGCTTCTTGGCGTCAAGCCGCTCTGGGACATGGCGTCCCGCCGCGTCACCGGCTTCGAGATCGTTCCGCAGGCCGTCCTCGGCCGGCCGCGCGTCGATGTGACGCTCAGGATTTCCGGATTCTTCCGCGATGCCTTTCCCGAGCAGATCGCCCTTTTCGACCGCGCAGTCCGCGCCGTCGGTGCGCTGGAGGAAGATGCAGCGGACAACCCCATCGCCGCTCGCATGCGGGAGGAGGTCGCGCGGCTACGCGAAGCGGGCATGGACGAGGCCTCGGCCGCCCGCCGCGCCGGCTACCGCGTCTTCGGCTCGAAGCCCGGCGCCTATGGTGCGGGCCTGCAGGCGCTGATCGACGAGAAGGGCTGGGAGCGCCGCGGCGATCTCGCCGAAGCCTATCTCGTCTGGGGCGGCTATGCCTACGGCGCCGGCGAAGAAGGCAAGGCCGAACGCGGGCTCTTCGAGGAGCGGCTGAGGTCGGTGCAGGCGGTTGTGCAAAACCAGGACAATCGCGAGCACGACCTTCTCGACAGCGATGACTACTATCAGTTCGAGGGCGGGATGACGGCGGCGGTCGAGCATGTGTCCGGCCATCGGCCGAGCGTCTATCACAACGACCACTCCCGCCCGGAACGGCCGGTCGTGCGCTCGCTCGAGGAGGAGATCGGCCGCGTCGTGCGGGCGCGCGTCGTCAACCCGAAATGGATCGAGGGCGTCATGCGCCACGGCTACAAGGGCGCCTTCGAGATCGCCGCGACGGTCGACTACATGTTCGCCTTTTCGGCGACCACCGGAGCGGTGCGCGACCATCATTTCGAGGCGGTCTACCGGGCCTTCATCCTCGACGAGCGGGTGCGCGACTTCATGGCGGAAAAGAACCCGGCAGCGCTAGAGGAAATGTCGGCGCGTCTGATCGAGGCGATCGACCGCGGGTTGTGGACGCCGAAGAGCAATTCAGCGATGTTCGACCTGACACGGCTTGTCGGCGGTAAGCACTGAAATCACATCTGGAGGATGACACCATGACTGACGAGCTTTCCGGCGCCGCGCCCGAGGATCTTGCCCGCCACGCGGAGAAGATGGCCAAGAAGAAGGCCGCGCGCGACAAGATCATGGCCACCAAGACCGACGAGAAGGGCCTGATCATCGTGCACACCGGCAAGGGCAAGGGCAAGTCGTCGGCCGCCTTCGGCATGATTTTTCGGCACATCGCGCACGGCAAGAAATGCGCGGTCGTGCAGTTCATCAAGGGCGCCATGTCGACCGGCGAGCGCGACCTGATCCTGAAACACTTCTCCGATATCTGCGAGTTCCACACGATGGGCGAGGGCTTTACCTGGGAGACGCAGGACAAGGCGCGCGACGTCGCGATGGCGAAGGCGGCCTGGGAAAAGGCCAAGGAGCTGATCCGTGATCCCGCCAATTCCATGGTGCTGCTCGACGAGATCAACATCGCCATCCGCTACGACTACATCGACATCGGTGAGGTGGTGGAGTTCCTGAAAACCGAGAAGCCGGAGATGACCCATGTCGTGCTGACCGGCCGCAACGCCAAGGACGAGCTGATCGAGATCGCCGACCTCGTGACCGAGATGGAGCTCGTCAAGCATCCGTTCCGTTCCGGCATCAAGGCACAGATCGGGGTGGAATTCTGAAAGGCAACCTCGCTCAATGTGATGATGGGCCGGCTCCAGGTGTCGTCTGACGGTCCAACGAAGCTGGGTTGGATCGAATCAGGCCCCACGCCTCCAGGGTGCCGATTGCGGTATCGACGCCGTCTTCCCGTCTGAGCCGTTGGCCGAGCTCTGCGGCGGCGCGCTGCATGGCAGGATATTCGACGGCACGCAGGGCTTTTTGCAGGCGTGTTTCGGTCATCTGGCTTCGCCGGATCGGAGGCGGTGCCGCGCCGTGCCGCTGGAGACGGGATGCCCAGAAAGGCTGATCGCCGAAGACAGGCACAACGATGGAGGGGATGCCGGCGCGTGCGGCTGCGATCGAAGTTCCCGCACCTCCGTGATGGATTGCGGCCGCCATTAGCGGCAGCAACCAGTCATGCGGCACATGTTGGACGATGTGGATGAGCGGGCAATCTGCAATTTCTCCGCTCTGCAGTCCGCCCCAGCCCGTCGCCAGAACAAAGCGTTGGCCGGTCTCGCGTGCGACCCTGGCCATGGTCCCGGTCAAGGCATCGGCGTCGATATTTGTCATGCTTCCGAAGCCCGCATAGATCGGCCTCGGTCCGGAAAGCAGGAATGTTGTCAGTTCGGGCGAGGGTTTATACTCGGACGAAGCCGGCAAGACCCAAGCTCCCGTCACCTGGACCGTGTCGGGCCACTCGGGGTCCGGCGGTACCAGTGTGGGGCTGTAGCCGAACAGCCTGAGATGGCGTGACTGGATACCGGAGAGCGGTCCGGGTGCCGTATAGGGATCGAGTCCCAGCCCAGGACGCACAACCTCTTGATATGCCGGTGTCATCACGCTCCAGACAAGACGGCGTGACAGGCGACCGAGAAGCCGGTTGGCAGCGCCGGGCAGACGATACATCCAGCGTGGCAGCGGCATGAGGGGCGGATTTCTGGACGGCAGCGTGGGGACAAGTTGCGTCTCGACCACAGGAAGGTCGAGCCGTTCCGCGATCGAATCCGCCAGCAGGAAGACCATGCCGTTGCCGATCAGCAGATCCGCATCCGCCGCGGCCGCCATGCCTTGTCTCGGCCAGTCCTCCGCGAGCATCCTAAGGCGGTCGCGAAACTTGCGGGCCATATCGGGTGTCGAAAGTCCCCGCTTGTGCAGATCCGGGTCCTCATGCATCCAGCTGCGGAAATCTCCCGACAGCGGGCGATAGTTGAGACCATGGGCGGTGACGAGATCAGCACAACTTTTGTCCGTGGCGATGGTGATGATGTGGCCCTTGCGCGCCAGGCCAACGCCCAGGGCGACCAGTGGCCGCACGTCCCCCTCCGTGCCGATGGTGAAGATGGTGACACGCATGGCCTGTTTCCTGAGCCAAAATCGATACTTGAAAGGCGACTTGATGAATGACGGCCGTCATCGTGTGCAGGCGCCGTGCCTGCGTCAATTCGCAAGGATCTAGGGGTGTTCGACGTTTTCAGGCCGTGTGTGTGCCGAAATGGGTGAGGTTCGCAGAGCCGGGATGGGCTGTCGTCAAACCCCGAGCCACATCCTGACCGGATTGGCGGGATCGGCGAGCAGCTTCGTGGCAAGGGCGAGGCAGGTGACGACGAGGAGCGGGCGAATGATCTTCGCGCCGTTGCGCATGGCAAGCCGCGAGCCGGTCTGGGCACCGAGAAACTGGCCGAGCCCCATCAGCAGCCCGATCTTCCAGAGCACGGCGCCGGTCATCAGGAAGACCAGGAAGGCGCCGACGTTGGAGCCGAGGTTGAGGAGCTTGGTGTGGGCCGTCGCCTTCAGCATGCCGAAGCCGGCGAGCGAGACGAAGGCGAGCATGAAGAAGGAGCCGGTGCCCGGGCCGAAGACGCCGTCGTAGAGGCCGATTACAGGCACGATGGTGCCGCCGAAGAGGACGTTTGAGAGGCGGCGGTGCCGGTCTTCGTCGCTGAGGTTCGGCTTGAAGGCGAAATAGAGGGCGATGGCGACGAGCAGGAAGGGCATCAGCACCCGCAGTACCTCGCCGGGGACGATGGTTGCGATCATTGCCCCGACGGCGCCGCCGAGGACCGCCATCGCCGCCATCGGGCGCTGCGCCTTCAGGTCGACATGGCCCTTGCGTGCATAGGCAAGTGTGGCCGACAGGGCGCCGAATTGCGACTGCAGCTTGTTGGTGCCGAGCGTTTCGAGCGGCGGGATGCCGGCGATCAGCATGGCCGGAATGGTGATCAGCCCGCCGCCGCCGGCGATCGAATCGACGAAGCCCGCGACGAAGGCCGCGATGAACAGGAGAACGAAGACTTGCAGGGCGAGATCGGCCACGAAACGACTCTTTCGGGGGAAGGTTGAGGACGCCGGCACTCTTGCACCAGCGATCCGCGCGCGGCAACCGTCTTGCCGCATGTCGTCGCGCGGCTCGGGGCCGTGGCGCAGACTCCACAGCTTCCGGCGCAATCCGGTTTGACCGCGGCCATGGGCTTCGGTAAACCACTCGCTAATGTGCGACGGCGCCTGTTTGACAGGCTGGAAATAGTCCGGTGCGGCCGACCCAAGTCGGGGGCCAATTCCGGAGCTGTCCCGATGGCCGCAGGACCGCTTGACGGTTCTGGCGCTTCGTACATGTGGAAAGCAACGAAGCAGGAGGCCGGAAAGAATGACGGAAAAATTCGGAATCATGGTCTGCGGACACGGCAGCCGCAACCAGAACGCCGCGCGCGAATTCGCCGTGATCGCCGAAGCCTTGAAAGCGCGTAACCCGGACATGCCGGTCGAATACGGCTATCTGGAGTTCTGCAATCCGGTGATCTCGGCCGGCCTCGACAAGCTGAGGGGGGAAGGCGTCACGCGGGTGCTGGCGATCCCCGGCATGCTCTTTGCCGCGGGCCACGCCAAGAACGACATCCCGTCGGTGCTCAACACCTACCAGGCGCAGAATCCGGGTATGGTCATCGAATATGGTCGTGAACTCGGCATCGATCTCAAGATGATCCGCGCCGCCGGCGACCGCACCCAGGAGGCGGTCGACAAGGCAAATGCCGAACTGGGCTTCGTCGACAAGCACGATACGCTGCTGATGGTCGTCGGCCGCGGCTCCTCCGATCCGGACGCCAATTCCAACGCCGCCAAGGTCATGCGCATGCTCTGGGAAGGCATGGGTTTCGGCTGGGGCGAGACCTGTTATTCGGGCGTGACCTTCCCGCTCGTCGAGCCGGGCCTCACCCATGCCGCCAAGCTCGGTTACAAGCGCATCATCGTGTTTCCGTATTTCCTTTTCACCGGCGTGCTGGTGAAGCGGATCTACTCCTACACCGACGAGGTGGCGGCCCGTCATCCCGAAATACAGTTTGTCAAGGCGAGCTACCTGAATGACCATCCGCTGGTGCTCGAAGCCTTCCAGGACCGCGTCGGCGAAGTGCTGAACGGCGCGGCAGTGATGAACTGCCAGATGTGCAAATATCGCGAGCAGGTGCTCGGCTTCGAGGCCGATCTCGGCCAACGCCAAGAAAGCCACCACCACCACGTGGAAGGCATCGGCGGCGGGCTGGAAGACTGTCCCTGCAAGGGCGACTGCGACGCCTCCTGCCGCGATCCGGACTTCTGCAGGGAGCATGGGCTGCCCTGGACGCCCGTTCATTCCCACGCGGAGCCGAACAACCTCGAACCGGCCTTCGACTACGCGGCGTCGACCACGCTCGGCGGCAAGTACGGCCATCTCCTGAATGCAACGCCTGATGCCGAACTCGACGCGGTGATGAACGCGCCGTCGAGCGGCAAGGCGCATGTCCACGAGCACGGCCCGAACTGCGGCTGCGGACATCATCATGGCCATCATCACCATGGCCACGACCACGATCACCACCACGATCACGGCGATCACCACCACGACCATGACCATGCGCACCATCATGGCCACGGGCATGGCCATGATCACGATCACGGACACCACCACGCACCGTATCCGCATGCGGACCATCCGCTCGGCCCGAGGTCTATGCAGAAGAAATGATGATGGTTTTCGCCGGGTCACCCCCCTCTGGCCTGCCGGCCATCTCCCCCTCAAGGGGGGAGATCGGTATGCGGCGCGGACATCGCCAAAACAGGTTTGGCCGCGAGCAAAGCGCTGGCGGCGCCGATGATAGGTTGGCCATCCGTGAATCGGCGGCAGTCATGCGCCATGCGGCAAATCCGAAGGTCGAAAGCGCCGGCTCCGGATGTCCGGACGGTAC